>NZ_JACBYV010000001.1:4463907-5951877 GCF_013408425.1 Pseudomonas flavescens
CTATATCAGTGAGCGGGCGATTGTCGCGTGATGGCCGTCAATCGCTGAGCAACTGGTCATTCCATAGGAACGAATGGGCTAGCGCTGACACTTTGGGCAATAGACGCTGGCCCGCTGCCCCAACTTGACCTCGCGTAGCGTGCTGCCACAAACCTTGCAGAACTGGCCGCCGCGGCCATAGGCGAACAGCTCCTGCTGGAAGTAGCCAGGCTGGCCGTCGCCGCCGACGAAATCGCGCAGGGTAGTGCCGCCGCGCTCGATGGCGTGGGCCAGCACGCGCTTGATCTCGTGGGCGAGGCGCACGTAGCGTGCTCGCGACACCGTACCGGCGGCACGGCGTGGATCGATACCCGCAGCGAACAACGCCTCGGTCGCATAGATATTGCCCACCCCGACCACCACGGCGTTGTCCATGATGAACGGCTTGATCGCCACAGCCTTGCCGCGGGACAGCTGATACAGGCGTTCGCCATCGAACAGATCGGTCAGCGGCTCCGGCCCCAGCCGCGCCAGCAGCTCATGTTCCAGCGGCAACTCACTCCACAGCAGCGCGCCGAAGCGACGCGGGTCGGTGTAACGCAGTGCCAGGCCCGACTCCAGCTCGATATCGACGTGCTCGTGCTTGGCAGCCGGCAAGCCGACCTCGACCAGGCGCAGGTTGCCGGACATCCCCAGATGGCTGATCAGCGTGCCGACCTCGGCCTTGATCAACAGGTACTTGGCACGACGCTCCACCTTCTCGATACGCTGCCCGGACAGGCGCACATCGAGATCTTCGGGGATCGGCCAGCGCAGGCGCCGCTCACGGACGATCACCCGGCTGACGCGCTGGCCTTCAAGATAGGGCGCGATACCACGACGGGTGGTTTCGACTTCTGGCAATTCGGGCATGGCGACTACTTCGGCAAGAGGCAAGGCAGCAACCCTAGGCGCTGCCAGGTCGTGGCGTCAACCGTCGACGAGGGCGCGGGTCAGGCGGCGCCGAGGTCGCGAATGCTCTCGCGCAGGCTCTCGAAGTCATAGTTGGAGAGCCCGACATAATCGAGGATCAGCGGCTCGATGCTCTGCCACTCGTGATCCTCGCTCTGGTTGCCCAACACCTGATAACTGCGGCAGATGTGCTCGGCCATCTTGAGGATCGCCAGCAGGTTCTTCAGTTGCGCGTCACGGTCGTTTTCATCGGCGAAGATGGCCAGGGCATTGTGATGATTGGCGATGGCATCGCACAGATGAAGGGGCAGGTTCCAGGATTTTGCCGTGTAGTAGCCGACCACCGCATGATTGGTGTTGAGCAGGCGGTTCTCGGTGTCGACGATGCGCCGCTCGGCACTGGCGCTGGCGTAGGACTCCTCGAGCACCGTCATGTAATCGGGAAAGCGCTTGAGCATCAGCGGGATGCCGCAGTTGTGGAACAGGCCCAGGGTATAGGCCTCGTCCACGGACTCGTAGCCGATGCGTTTGGCCAGGGTTAGACAGGTCATGGCCACATCCTGGGCGGTGTCCCAGAAGCGGTTGAGGGTGACGATGGTGTCGTCGCTCATCTCGCCACGGATCGACAGCGCGTTGACCATGTTGATCACCGAGCGACTGCCCAGCAGGTTGACCGCCCGCTGGATCGAGCCGATGCGGTTGGCCAGGCCGAAATACGGCGAATTGACGATCTTCAGCAAGGCACCGGAAAGCCCCGGATCCTGGCTGATCAGCCGCGCAATGGCCTTGAGGTCCGGGCTGGGCATGTATTGCTCGAACTGCAGGTCAACCATGATCTGCGGTTGCGGCGGCACGCTGATGCCCTGCAGAAACGTCTGGATCTGCTCGGCGGAGAGTTCTTTTTCCATGGGGGATGCGGGGCATGAAAGGTGATGGAGCGCACAGTTTACCCTGTGGCAGATGACTTTTACCCGACGGTTACAGAGTAAATTTACCGGTCATCGCCTCACGTCCAATCCAGGCCGCTGAACCAAGCGCCGGACTCACGGACATTGGACCGGCGGCCGGCTTTTTCGACTGTCACCAAGCGCCCAGCGGGCCGCTCGTTTAGAATGCGCGTTTTTCTCGACGGAGCCCACCATGTCCCTGCCCAGCCTGCGCCTGAAAGCCAACGCCGACCGACGCCTGCGCGCCGGTCATCTGTGGGTCTACAGCAACGAAATCGATGTTGCCGTCACGCCGCTCAACGCCTTCGAGGCCGGCGATCAGGCGATCCTCGAAGCCGCCGGAGGCAAGCCGCTGGGCATCGTCGCTCTCAGCCCGAACAACCTGATCTGCGCACGCCTGCTGTCCCGTGACGTCAAGCACGTGCTGGACAAATCCCTGTTGGTGCATCGCATCAACGTGGCCCTGAGCCTGCGCGAGCGGCTGTTCGACACACCCTGCTATCGCCTGGTGTACGGCGACTCCGACCTGTTACCGGGCCTGGTAGTCGACCGTTTCTTCGACATTCTGGTGGTGCAACTGGCCTCCGCGACCATGGAACGCCACAAGGATGACGTACTGGCGGCACTGATTCAGGTGATCAAGCCCAGCGGCATCCTGCTCAAGAACGACTCCGCCGCCCGCGACGCCGAGGGCCTCGAGCGCTATGTGGACACCGCATTCGGTGTGGTGCCGCAATGGGTCGCGCTGGAAGAGAACGGCGTCAAGTTCGAAGCACCGGTGATCGAAGGCCAGAAAACCGGCTGGTTCTACGACCACCGCATGAACCGTGCCCGCCTGGCGCCTTACGTGCAGGGCAAGCGGGTACTCGACCTGTTCAGCTACATCGGTGGCTGGGGCGTGCAGGCCGCGGCGTTCGGCGCCAGTGAAGTGTTCTGCGTGGACGCCTCGGCCTTCGCCCTCGACGGTGTCGAGCGTAACGCCACGCTCAACGGCTTCGCCGAGAAGATGACCTGCGTGGAGGGTGACGTATTCGCTGCGCTGCGCGAACTCAAGTCCGCCGAAGAACGTTTCGACGTGGTCATCGCCGACCCGCCCGCCTTCATCAAGCGCAAGAAGGACATCAAGAACGGCGAGGCTGCCTACCGTCGCCTCAACGAAACCGCCATGCGCCTGCTCAACAAGGACGGCATTCTGGTCAGCGCCAGTTGCTCGATGCACCTGGAGGAAGACAACCTGCAGAACATCCTGCTGACCAGTGCACGCCACCTCGATCGCAATATCCAGCTGCTCGAACGTGGCGGCCAGGGCCCCGACCATCCGGTGCATCCGGCCATCGGCGAAACCCGCTACATCAAGAGCCTCACCTGCCGGTTGCTGCCCAACAGCTGACGGGCCGTTGCCTGCCAGTCGACGCCGGTCGCTGGCAGGCACCTGCAAACACGGCAAGAAAACGATTTATCGCCGACATTTGTTGCACATTGCCTATTATCGATGATGGATTGCCGGGCATCGCCGAACCCTTGGGGTCGAGCGCGGTCTTTGCTGGGCAGGCCTGAAACCCGGGCCTCGCATGATGATGCATCTTCTTCTGTCACCACCAACGGCGTGGACGATATGCTAAGTCCTCATCAGCACAGAATTCAGACTCCGATGATCTACCCCTCTTCGCGCAGCGCCAGGCGCCTGATAGTCACCGCACTCGCCCCACCTTCGGCATGCAGTGGTCACCGGTGCGCCAGCAACTACCGCTGACGAGTCGGCCCCTGACTGACTGGCAGGCAAAGCAGCGAGCCAGCGCAACCCCGAGCCCTCGGGGGCGACAGTGATCCCCGCTTCCGGTACGGCCCGACCTCACGCAGCGAGGCGGTCGCACCTCAGCAATACTCACGACGGGTTGATCGCTGGCAAGCGCACCTCGTTCTTGCGTGTATCGCTCGCTGCATCTTTTGCCAGCACTACCGCTCCACTCGACCACGTCGCATACGCTCCGGTGGCAGAACCCGGTACCCCGTCATAAGAAGAGAGAAGAGCCAACGTGAACGACGCAACGATGCTCTCCAAACGATGCAGCCAAGGCAGGACACAGCAGAACGAGGACACCGATGCCGCCCGCCGCCGCAAACGCCAGGCCAAGCTGTATGCCATGGCCAGAGCCCAGGAACGCAAGCGGATCGCCCGCGAACTGCATGACGAGCTGGGTCAGCAGTTGACCGCACTGCAGCATGGGCTCGGCGTGCTGCGCATCCACCTGAGCCGGGAACGCCCCGACCTGAGCGAGCAGATTCTTCACCTGATCAACATTTCCCACAGTGCCATCGATGCCATACGCGACGTCCAGTTCGGCGGCCCCATCGGACGCTTGCAAGAGGACCTCGAAAACACCCTGCAGACCCTCGCCGAGGAGTTCCGGCAACTGTCTGGAATCACCTGTCGCTGCAGCCTGCCCTCCACACCGATCGACCTCGCCCCCGACCAGGCTTCGCACCTGTACCGCATCGTGCAGGAATCGCTGACCAATATCCTGCGCCACGCCAATGCCAGTTGGGCGGCGGTCAGTCTCGAACGGCGCGACAACGATTACGTGCTGGAAATTTCCGACGACGGCTGCGGCTTCACCCTCAGCGATACCTTGCCGGACTCCACCGGATTGTCCGGCATGCGCGAACGCGGCAAGCGCCTGGGCGGACCGGTGATCATTTTCAGCCACCCCGGCCAAGGCACCATCGTGCAGGCGATTTTCCCGGTAAAACCCCGCTCTTAAGGACCCCTCCATGATCAATCTGATGATCGCCGACGACCACATGATCATGCGCGAAGGGCTGAAACGCCTGTTCGAGCTCTACAACGACATCCACATCGCCGCAGAAGCGGCCGATGGCCCGCAGGCCCTCGAACGACTGCGCGTCACCCCGGTGGATCTGCTGCTGCTCGACATCAGCATGCCCGGCCTGAGCGGAGAGGCGCTGATCGCCCGGATCAACCACCAGTACCCGACCCTGCCGATTCTGGTGCTGAGCATGCACAGCGACCCGCACGTCGCCATGCGCGTGCTGCGCTGCGGGGCAGCTGGCTACCTGACCAAGAGCCAGTCACCGGAAGCCCTCATCGATGCGGTCAGAAAGGTCAGCGGCGGCGCCCGCTACATCGATCCCGACCTGATGGAGCCGATCGCCCTCAGCAGCCTCAAGCCAAGCACCCGCAACGGGCTCGACAGCCTGACCAATCGCGAGTTCCAGATCATGCGGTTACTCGCCGGCGGGCTGAGCGTGAATCACATCGCCGAACAGCTGATGATCAGCAACAAGACGGTCAGTACTCATAAGATCAATCTGATGGAGAAGATGAGCTTCTCCAGCAATGCCGACCTGATCAAGTTCGCCTCCAGCCTCATCGAATCCGAATACAGATAAGAATATCCCTAGTCTTTATCGGTATTTATGCACACCGATAAATCAGCAATACCCGATGCCGCCTGCTTGGATGCTTAATGCATGCTGCGGACGTCCAAAGGAATGACTGGTCACCGCGTAGGAAGCCCCCGCCCGATACCCGTTCCGTGGAGACATGAGTCCAGTCCACCGCGGAGCGATGACGTGCAAGATAGAACCTCTCACCTGATTGCCCCGTCGCTGATTCTGGTTGCCGGCATCGCCGCCGTACTGCTGGTCGGCCAGGGCATACTGGGCACGCTCCCCGTGCTGTGTGGCCTGATCGTGCTTGGCACCGTGGCGATTGTGGTGCTGCGCAAGCAAACCTCGACGCAGGCCTCGCTGCAATCCATCGACGCGGAGCCGGACGCACCCAGCGCGGCCCACGCCGACAATCTCGATCGCCTCTGCGAGCAGACCCTGCCGCTCTGGTCACAGCAGATCGAGACCGCGCGCAGCCACACCGAAGAATCCATCAGCGCCCTCAGCGAGCGCTTTGCCCTGTTGGCCACGCGCATCCAGAACAGCCTTGGCGGCAGCACGGAGCGTGAGGCGGGCAAACGCCTGGTGGCGCTGTTGTCGACCTGTGAATACGAGTTGGACATGATCGTCCTGGCCCTGCGCGAAGCACTGGCCAGCAAGGAATCGCTGCTCAAGGAAGTCATGCAGCTTTCCACCTTCACCGAGCAGTTGCAGGACATGGCGCAGGATGTCGCCAACATCGCCAAACAGACCAACCTGCTGGCCCTCAACGCAGCCATCGAAGCGGCTCGCGCGGGCGAAAGCGGCCGCGGCTTCGCCGTGGTCGCCGACGAAGTGCGCAAGCTCTCGTCGATGTCGGGGGCCACCGGGCAACGCATCGGCGAGACCGTGGTGATCGTCAACGACGCCATCCACAAGACCCTGAGCATTTCCCAGGAATACACCAAGACCGACACCGCCACCCTGAACAAGGCCAGTGAAGTCATTGCCGGGGTGATCAACCGCTTCAACCAGAACGCCACCGACATCGTCAATCACAACGAAACGATGCGCGCACAGAGCGAAGCCGTCGCCCAGGACATCGCCGAAGTACTGGTGGCGCTGCAATTCCAGGACCGCACCAGCCAGATGCTCGGCCACATCGCCGGTGACCAGGAAAAACTGCTCGCCTACCTCCACGAACGCAACGCCCAGCGTCGCCAGGGCCTGAGCCCGGCGCCGCTGGATGTCGAGCGCTGGCTGCGCGAGCTGGCCCAGACCTACACCACACCCGAGCAGCACGACGTGCATCGCGGCGACAGCTCCGCCAGGCGCAACGATTCTGAAATCACGTTTTTCTGAGGTTCCCCCATGAGCAAGACCGTACTCATCGTCGACGACTCCACCTCCATCCGTCAGGTCGTCAGCATTACGCTCCGTGGGGCCGGCTATCAGGTCATCGAGGGCTGTGACGGCAAGGATGCCCTGAGCAAGCTCGATGGCCGCAAGGTGCACCTGATCATCAGTGACGTGAACATGCCGAACATGGACGGCATCACCTTCGTCAAACAGGTCAAGCAGATGCCCGCCTACAAATTCACCCCGGTGATCATGCTCACCACCGAGGCGGGCGAAGCGAAGAAGGAGGAAGGACGCGCAGCGGGTGCCAAGGCCTGGGTGGTCAAGCCCTTCCAGCCGGCGCAAATGCTCACTGCCGTGTCCAAGCTGATCCTGCCATGAACACCGCGTCGGCAGAGAACCTCTACCGCATCCTGCCACTGGAGGGTGGCCTGACCATCTACAGCGCGGCCGAGCACATGGAGCTGCTGACTCAGGTACTGGCCCCGGGTACCGAAGTGGAACTCGACCTCGGGGCGGTGGATGAACTCGATTGCGCAGGCCTGCAGTTGCTGATTCTGGCCAAGCAGGAAGCCACGCGGATGAGCTGCGACCTGCGCCTGACCAACCACAGCCCGGCCGTGATCGAAGCCTTCGAGCTGAGCGGGCTCGGCACCTTTTTCGGCGACCCCATCCTGATCAAGCCGGCGAGCGAGTAGTCACCATGAACATGGACGAAGTGCTGCAGATCTTCATCGCCGAAAGCCAGGAGCTGTTGCAGCAGATGGAAGAAGCCCTGCTGCAGCTGGAAAACAGCCCGGGCGATGCCGACACCATCAACGCGATCTTTCGTGCCGCCCACACCATCAAGGGTTCGGCAGGGCTGTTCGGCCTCGACGTGATCGTCGCCTTCACCCATATCGCCGAAAGCGTGCTGGACCGGGTGCGCACTGGCGAGCTGCACTTCGACAAGGAGATGACCGCCCTCTTCCTGCAGGTGGGCGACCACCTGGCGCGCCTGGTCGCGCTGGTCGACGGCGGCACCGACCTGCAGTGCATGGACCCCGATACCCAGGCGCTGCACGAGCAACTGGGTGAGCGTCTCACTCATTACCTGGCCCCCGCAGCGGACGCCGGACGCGTGCCGGCCGCCGCCACACGTATCGAACGCGGCCATGGTCCGGGCGTTGGTGCCGACCACTGGCACCTGTCCCTGCGCTTCGGCCCCGACACCCTGCGCAACGGCATGGACCCGCTGGGTCTGTTCCGCTACCTGAATACCTTCGGCCGCATCATCAGCATCGTTCCGCTGCTCGATCGCATCCCCGCAGCCGCCGAGATGGACCCGGAAACCTGCTACCTGGGTTTCGAGGTCGCCTTCGCCAGTGACGCCGACAAGGCCACCATCGACGGTGCCTTCGAGTTCGTCCGTGAAGACAGCCTGATCCGCATCCTGCCGCCCAACAGCAAGTCGGACGAGTACCTGGAGCTGATCCGCGCCCTGCCCGAAGAAGACATGCGTCTGGGCGAAATCCTCATGCGTTGCGGCACCCTGACCGCCAGCGAACTGCAGGACGTGCTGCACGCCCAGGTGCAGGGCCAGGAGCGCGACGAGCCGCGTCCGATCGGCCGGGTGCTGGTGGAAGAGAGCCTGGTGCAACCACCGGTGATCGCCGCCGCGCTGCAGAAACAGCAGCAGATCAAGGAAAACCGCAGCAACGAGAACAGCCTGATCCGCGTCGATGCCGGCAAGCTGGATCGCCTGATCGACCTGGTGGGTGAACTGATCATCGCCGGTGCCGGCGCGCGCATGACCGCGCAGAACTGCGGCCACCCGGAAATGCTCGAAGCCACCGAGCTGCTTTCGCGACTCGTGGAAGAAGTCCGCGACTCGGCACTGCCGCTGCGCATGGTGCAGATCGGCAGCACCTTCAACCGCTTCCAGCGCGTGGTGCGCGACGTGTCCGGCGAGCTCGGCAAGGACATCGCCCTGTCCATCAGCGGCGGCGAGACCGAGCTCGACAAGACCGTGGTCGAGCGCATCACCGACCCGCTGACGCACCTGGTACGCAACGCCATGGATCATGGCATCGAACCGGTCGACACGCGCCTGGCACGGGGCAAGCCCGCCCAGGGCAACGTCTCGCTGAACGCCTACCACGATGCCGGCAGCATCATCCTCGAGGTCAGCGACGACGGCGGCGGCCTCGACTCACAGCGCATCCTCGCCAAAGCCCGTGAACGCGGCCTGGTCGGCGAGGGCCAGACGCTGACCGAGAAGGAAATCTTCGCGCTGATCTTCGAGCCCGGCTTCTCCACCGCCGAGCAGGTCAGCAACCTGTCCGGACGCGGCGTCGGCATGGACGTGGTCAAGCGCAACATCGCCGCCCTGCGCGGCACCATCGAGCTGGACAGCAGCCTCGGCCAGGGCACGCGCATCCGTATCCGCCTGCCCCTGACCCTGGCGATCATCGACGGCTTCCTGGTCAGCGTCGGCCAGGCCGGCTACGTGATTCCGCTGGAGCTGGTGGAGGAATGCATCGAGCTGCAGGCCGACACCCTGCTGGAACGCGGGCATCTCGAACTGCGCGGGCAGATGTTGCCCATCGTCCGCCTGCGCGAGCTGTTCGAGGACGACAGCCCGGCGCCACGGCGCGAGAGCGTGGTGGTGGTGCAACAGGCAGGTCTGCGCGCCGGGCTGGTGGTCGATCAGTTGCTCGGTGAATTCCAGACGGTCATCAAGCCACCGGGCAAGGTGTTCTCCAGCTGCCCGGGCCTCGGCGGCTTCACCATTCTCGGTGACGGCGCGGTGGCCTTGATCCTCGACATTCCCAGCCTGCTCACCCAACTCACCAGCACCCCGGAAGCCCCGCGCCGGGCGAGGCTCGAAGCATGAACATGGCAACGCTTGGGCACGAGTCCACCGCACACCAGTACCTGACCTTCATCCTGGCCGGCGAGCACTACGCCGTCGATACCCTGAGCGTACGTGAGATCCTCGAGTACACCCGCTTCACTCCGGTGCCGCGCATGCCGCCCACGGTGCGCGGCGCGACCAACCTGCGCGGTGCCGTGGTGCCGGTGATCGATCTGCTGGCGCGCTTCAGCGGCGAGCGTACGACGCTCGGCAAACGCACCTGCATCGTCATTCTCGACGTACCCGACGAGGATCGTCCGCAGCCTCTCGGCGTGCTGGTCGATGCAGTCAGCGCAGTGCGTGAGATCAGCCCGCACGAGATCCAGCCGGCACCGGCTTTCGGCAGCCATCTGCGCAGCGAATTCATCACCGGTGTCGTTCGCCTGGACGATCGCTTCGTCACGCTCCTGGCACTCGATCAGGTACTCGATCTGGAAACACTTGGCACCTCCACCACCAGCGACGTCGGCAGAACCGTACGGCCTTGATCTCACCCGCGACTCTCCATTCGAAAGGATCTCCAGCATGCTCAGCAACTTCAAGATCGGTACCCGGCTCATCGTCGCGTTCGTCCTGGTCGCGGGAATCAGTGCCATAGTCGGCCTAGTCGGCCTGTCCAACACCTCGACCATGAACGACCTGGCAGACAGGATGTACTCCAGGGAACTGGTAGGCCTCTCCAAGATCAAGGATGCCAACATCAACCTCATCTACATTGGCCGAGCCCGCGCTAACTTCCTTCTCGCGACCACCCAACAGGATCGTGATCGGATTCGCGCCGATATCACCAATTACAGCGAAACTGCGCGAAAACTGATCGATGAGGCCCGTCTGCAGTTCGCCAGCGAGCGCTCCATGGAGCTTTTCCGAGAGGCCGACTCGGTCTGGAAGGACTACCAGAGCAGCATGGATCAGACGTTGCAAACGGCGGCCAATCAAGCCTTGTACGCGGAGAACCCCGAACTGCAGCGGCAGCTGACCCAGACACGTGCATACGGCGACAAGATCGACAGCATCTTCTCCGAGCTCTCGCGCATCAAGGAGACCAACGCCAGCGATGCCAACGATCAGACCACCGAGCTCTACGAAGCCAGCCGCGACATCATGATCGGCGTCATCATCGGTGGCCTGCTGATCGGTGTCGTGCTCGGCCTGCTGATCAGCCGCAGCATCACCCGCCCGCTCAGCCGCGCGGTGGAAGCCGCCAACCTGCTGGCCGAAGGCGACTTGCGCGTGAAACTCGATAGCACCGCTCGCGACGAGACCGGCCAGTTGCTGAAGTCGATGGGCAACATGAGCGAGAAGCTCACGCAGATCATCGCCGAGGTACGCGGCTCCGCCGACTCGCTGTCCAGCGCCTCCGAGGAGATTTCCTCGACCGCCCAGAGCATGAGCCAGGCGGCTTCCGAACAGGCGGCTTCGGTGGAGGAAACCAGTGCGTCGATGGAGCAGATGTCCGCCTCCATTTCGCAGAACACCGAGAACGCCCGGGTCACCGACGGCATGGCCAGCAAAGCCTCCAACGAAGCGGGCGAAGGCGGCCAGGCGGTCAAGGACACCGTGCGAGCCATGAAGACCATCGCCGACAAGATCGGCATCGTCGACGACATCGCCTACCAGACCAACCTGCTCGCCCTCAACGCCGCCATCGAGGCGGCCCGGGCCGGCGAACACGGCAAGGGCTTCGCGGTGGTCGCCGCGGAAGTACGCAAGCTGGCCGAGCGCAGCCAGGTGGCGGCCCAGGAAATCGGCGAAGTCGCCAAGAACAGCGTGGCGCTGGCCGAACGTGCTGGCACCCTGCTCGACGAGATCGTCCCGTCCATCGCCAAGACCTCCGACCTGGTGCAGGAAATCGCGGCGGCCTCCGACGAGCAGAGCAGCGGCGTCAGCCAGATCAGCACGGCGATGAACCAGCTCAGCGAACTGACCCAGCAGAATGCCTCGGCCTCCGAGGAGCTCGCCGCCACCGCCGAGGAAATGAGCGGCCAGGCCGAACAGCTGCAGCAACTGATGGACTTCTTCCGCCTCAGCGGCAGTGGCGAGCGCATCACCACCGTCAACCCACCACGCAACAGGCCACAGACCAACCGCGGCAACGGCGGCACACGCCAGCTGCGTGAAGACGAGGGCCAGCAAGGCCATGGCACGGGCCTGCCGGCCGGTTACGTGCGCTTTCAGGAGTAAGCCATGAGCTCCGATACCCGGCTGCTCGACGACGCTACCGCAGTGTCGGGCCAGTACCTGACCTTCACCCTGGCTCAGGAACTGTTCGCGGTGGAAATCCGTGCCGTACGGGAGATCATCGAGTACGGCCGGCTGACCACGGTGCCGATGATGCCGCCAAGCATTCTTGGCGTGATCAACCTGCGCGGCGCGGTGGTGCCGGTGATGGATCTCGGCCAGCGCTTCGGCGGCCGGGCCACGGCCATCGGCCCGAGAACCTGCATCGTGATTCTGGAGATACTCAACCAGACCAGCACCCAGGTGATCGGCATGGTGGTGGACGCCGTCAACGAGGTCCGTGAACTGAGCGCCGAGCAGATCGAACCGACGCCCAGCTTCGGAGGCAGCATCCGTACCGATTTCATTCGTGGCATGGGCAAGCTGGATGAGCGGCTGGTGGTGATGCTCGACATCAGCCGGATCATTTCCGCGCAGGAGCTCGTGGCACTGGACCAGGCCGAACGGCATGGTCTCGACGGCGCTCGAGCCTGACATGCACGAGAGCACCCACAGCGCCCTCTCCGACCGGGAGTTCGGCCAGTTCCGTCAATTGATCCACGAGATTGCCGGCATCCACCTTTCCGACGCGAAGAAGCCGCTGGTAGCCGGGCGCCTCAACAAGCGCCTGCGCACCTTCGGCATGGCCAGCTACGGTGACTACTTCAAACGTCTGGGCAAGGATGCCGCGGAGCTGCAGACCTGCGTGGACCTGCTGACCACCAACGAGACCTACTTCTTCCGCGAACCCAAGCACTTCGACTTCCTGCGCGAGCTGCTGCACAAACCCGGTGCCATTCCCAGCGGGCGACCGCTGCGCGTCTGGAGTGGCGCCTGCTCCAGCGGCGAAGAGCCTTACACGCTAGCGCTGCTGCTGGCCGAACGGCTCGGTGAGAGGCCCTGGGAAATTCTTGCCTCGGATATCAGCCAGCGCATCCTGGCCCAGGCCCGCAGCGGCGTTTACGACCTCGAGGACAGCCGGAACATCCCCCGGCATCTGCTGGTGAAGTACTGCCTGCGCGGCGTCGACGACAACCAGGGACGCATGATGATCGTCCCGTCACTGCGCCAGCGCATCCGCTTCGAGCAGATCAACCTGAACAGCGCACTACCGGACCTGGGGCTGTTCGACGTGATCTTCCTGCGCAACGTGATGATCTACTTCGACGCCGACACCAAACGTCAGGTGGTCGGTCGCCTGGTCAAGCACCTGCGCCCGGGCGGTCACTTCTTCATCAGTCACTCGGAGAGCCTGAACGGCGTCAACGACACGCTCAAGGTCGTCAAACCTTCGATCTATCGAAAGCCCGATGACTAAGACCCCCTCCATCGCCGAGGTCTACCTGCAGCCCGGCGACTATCATTTCGGCGGCCCCTATACCCGTGTGCGAACCCTGCTTGGCTCCTGCGTCTCGATGGTGCTCTGGCACCCCCATGCGCGCCTGGGCGGCATGTGCCATTTCATGCTGCCGACGCGCGGGCGCCCGACCGCCCACCCGGACGGTCGTTACGGCGACGAAGTCATGAGCCTGCTGTGCGACGCCATCGGGCTGAGCGGCACGCGGCTGGCCGACTATCAGGCACGCATCTTCGGTGGTGGGCATATGTTTCCCGCGCTCATGAATGGCAACCGCCGGCACGTGGGCCTACAGAACGTTGACATGGCCAGGCGTCTAATCACCGAGAAGAAGCTCAGTTGCCATGGCGAACACGTAGGCGGAGTCGGGCATCGCAACCTGATCTTCGACATCTGGAGCGGCCATCTGGCCCTGAAGCAGACGGCGCCGACCGCGATCTCCGGTCGCCCCTCTGGAGAGCAATACGCATGAAACCGATAAAAGTCATGATCGTCGACGACTCCGCCGTGGTGCGCCAGGTGCTGTCCTCGGTGCTGGCCAGCGACCCGGCGATCCAGGTCATCGGGACGGCCGCCGATCCGCTGTTCGCCCTCGACAAGATGCAGCGCGAGTGGCCCGACGTGATCGTGCTGGACGTGGAAATGCCGCGCATGGACGGCATCACCTTTCTCAGGAAGCTGATGAGCGAGCGCCCCACGCCCGTCGTCATCTGCTCCACGCTCACCGAGAAGGGCGCCGCCACGACCATGCAGGCGCTCGCCGCCGGCGCGGTGAGCATCGTCACCAAACCCCAGGCCAGCCTCAGCAAGTTTCTGGTCAATGCCAGCGACGATCTGGTCAATGCGGTGAAGGCCGCAGCGCGCGCCAACGTCCGCAGCCTGGCGAAGAACAAGGCAGTACCCGCCGCGCCCGTGCAGGGCAAGCTCAGCGCCGACGTCATCCTGCCGCCGGGCCAGGGCGCCATGGCGCGCACCACCGAACGTGTCGTGGCCATCGGCACGTCCACCGGTGGCACCCAGGCACTGGAGTACATCCTCACGCGCCTGCCGCGGGTGTGTCCCGCACTGGTGATCGTCCAGCACATGCCCGAACGTTTCACCGCCGCCTTCGCCCAACGCCTCAATGGCCTCTGCGAACTGGAGGTTCTGGAGGCGCGGCATGGCGATCGGGTACTGCCAGGCCGCGCCCTGATCGCCCCCGGTGGCCGCCACCTGCTGCTCAAGCGCAGCGGTGCCCAGTACCAGGTGGAAGTGGTCGATGGCCCACCGGTCAGCCGTCACAAGCCCTCGGTGGACGTCCTGTTCCGCTCCACGGCCCGTGCAGCAGGCGCCAACGCCACCGGTATCATCATGACCGGCATGGGTGACGACGGTGCCCGCGGCCTGCGCGAGATGCACGAGGCCGGTGCCCTCACCCTTGGCCAGGACGAAGCCAGTTGCGTGGTCTACGGCATGCCCCGAGAGGCCATGAAACTGGGCGCCGTGAGCCGCGAGATAGCGCTGGAGCAGATCCCCGCGGCCATCCTGCGCGGTTAGTGCAGGGACGGTCGGCAGCCACCAGCCTTTCCTCGCCCGCCCCGTGGGGCGTAGAATCGGAGCATTTCCCGCCATCCACCCTTCGGCGGGCCTGTGAGCCCAGGCAGGCAGACGGAGATCCCGTCGTGCGCCATGCCACCTTGCGTCGCGGTCATCTGCCGCTGATCCGCTCACCCACCTATCAATGCCTACCTGATTAGCCGCAGGAATCCGTCATGCCTGATTACCGCTCGAAGACCTCCACCCACGGCCGCAACATGGCCGGCGCCCGTGCACTGTGGCGCGCCACCGGGATGAAGGACGAAGACTTCAAGAAACCGATCATCGCCATCGCCAACTCCTTCACCCAGTTCGTGCCCGGCCACGTGCACCTGAAGGACCTGGGCCAGCTGGTCGCCCGCGAGATCGAGAAAGCCGGCGGCGTGGCCAAGGAATTCAACACCATCGCCGTCGACGACGGCATCGCCATGGGCCACGACGGCATGCTCTATTCGCTGCCGAGCCGCGAGATCATCGCCGACTCCGTGGAGTACATGGTCAACGCTCACTGCGCCGACGCCATCGTGTGCATCTCCAACTGCGACAAGATCACCCCCGGCATGCTGATGGCCGCCCTGCGCCTCAACGTTCCGGTGATCTTCGTTTCCGGCGGTCCCATGGAGGCGGGCAAGACCAAACTGGCCAGCCACGGCCTGGACCTGGTCGACGCCATGGTCATCGCCGCCGACTCCAGCGCCTCCGACGAGAAGGTCGCCGAGTACGAGCGCAGCGCCTGCCCGACCTGCGGTTCGTGCTCCGGCATGTTCACCGCCAACTCGATGAACTGCCTGACCGAGGCCTTGGGCCTGGCCCTGCCGGGCAACGGTTCGACCCTGGCCACCCACAGCGACCGCGAACAGCTGTTCCTGCAGGCTGGCCGTACCATCGTCGAGCTGTGCAAACGCTACTACGGCGAGAACGACGACTCGGTGCTGCCGCGCAACATCGCCAACTTCAAGGCGTTCGAGAACGCCATGACCCTGGACATCGCCATGGGCGGTTCCACCAACACCATCCTGCATTTGCTGGCCGCGGCCCAGGAAGCCGAGATCGATTTCGACCTGCGCGATATCGACCGCCTGTCCCGTCACGTGCCGCAACTGTGCAAGGTCGCGCCGAACATTCAGAAGTACCACATGGAAGACGTGCACCGCGCTGGCGGGATCTTCTCGATCCTCGGTTCGCTGGCCCGTGGCGGCCTGCTGCACACCGACCTGCCGACCGTGCACAGCCGCAGCATGGAAGAAGCCATCGCCAAATGGGACATCACCCAGACCGACGACGAAGCGGTGCACCACTTCTTCAAAGCCGGCCCGGCCGGTATTCCGACGCAGACCGCATTCAGCCAGTCGACCCGCTGGGAAACCCTCGATGACGACCGTGAAAACGGCTGCATCCGCAGTGTCGAACACGCCTACTCGCAAGAAGGCGGCCTGGCCGTGCTGTATGGCAACATCGCCCTGGACGGCTGCGTGGTGAAAACCGCCGGTGTGGACGAGTCGATCCACGTCTTCGAAGGCAACGCGAAGATCTTCGAAAGCCAGGACAGCGCCGTGCGCGGCATCCTTGCCGATGAAGTGCAGGCTGGCGACATCGTCATCATCCGCTACGAAGGCCCGAAAGGCGGCCCGGGCATGCAGGAAATGCTCTACCCGACCTCGTACCTGAAATCCAAGGGTCTGGGCAAGGCGTGTGCACTGCTTACCGATGGCCGCTTCTCCGGCGGTACATCCGGCCTGTCCATCGGCCACGCTTCGCCGGAAGCGGCTGCCGGCGGCGCCATCGGCCTGGTACGCGATGGCGACAAGGTGCTGATCGACATTCCGAACCGCTCGATCAACCTGCTGGTCAGCGATGAGGAAATCGCCCACCGCCGTCATGAGCAGGACAAGAAGGGCTGGAAACCGGTCGAACAACGTCCCCGCAAGGTGACCACCGCACTGAAGGCCTACGCCCTGCTCGCCACCAGCGCCGACAAGGGCGCGGTGCGCAACAAGGCGTTGCTGGACGGCTGATCCCCTCGCGCGGCACATGGAAACCCGGCCTTGTGCCGGGTTTTCCGTTTTTGGCGATGCAGACAGCGACGCCTCACGTGGCGCCCCGGCTGTCGCGTCACTCGACCCAAGGCGGCGTTTTTGCACGGAACGGATCGCCAGCAAGCCGGCTCCTACAGTTATAGCCTGGAGGACGCATGAAGATTGGCCTGATCGCCGACACCCACGGCCTGTTGAGACCCCAGGCACTGGCAGCGCTGCAAGGCGTCGACCACCTGATCCACGCGGGCGATATCGGCGGGCCGCAGATCCTTGCCGAGCTCGAACGCATCGCGCCGCTGTCGGTGGTGCGCGGCAACAACGACAGCGATGCCTGGGCCGATGCCATCCCGGAAAGCCTGACCCTGCGCTTCGGCGCGATCAGTCTGTATGTGCTGCATGATCTCAAGAAGCTGGCTATCGACCCTAAAGCCGAAGGTATCGACGTGGTGATCGCCGGGCACTCGCACAAGCCGCTGCATGACGAGCGCGACGGCGTGCTCTACCTGAACCCGGGCAGCGCCGGCCCACGACGCTTCAAGCTGCCGATCAGCGTGGCCCTGCTGCATATCGACGGTGACACGGTGCGGTTCGAACTGATTACGCTGGAGGTCTGATGCAAGGCGATAGCGGACCTTCGATTTGGTGGGCTAAAGCCCACCCTACAGCCGCGCATCTAGCCGTAGGGTGGGCTTTAGCCCACCAATTGGCCCCCGACTACGAACGGCTGCTATCGCCACAAAGACGTCCTGCCGAGGCAACGACCTTGAAAAACACGCCTTTCGAAGCCATCTGTATGAATACAGATTTTTCGATTCGTCCACTCACTTGATGGAGTCCCCATGACCCTCGATGAACTCAACACCCTTCCCGGCGTAACCGGCAAGCCTGACGTCGCCACGGCGGATTTCGTCTACAACCACACCATGATCCGCGTGAAGGATCTGCAGAAGTCCCTGGATTTCTATACCCGTGTGCTGGGTTTCACCCTGCTGGAGAAAAAGGACTTCCCGGATGCCGAGTTCAGCCTGTACTTCCTCGCGTTGATCGCCGACAAGTCGCAGATCCCGGCCGACCCGGCAGCACGCCATCAATGGCGCAAGTCCATCCCGGGCGTACTGGAGCTGACCTACAACTACGGCACCGAGAAGGACCCGGAGTTTTCCTACCACAGCGGCAACAGTGACCCGCGCGGCTTCGGTCACCTGTGCGTGGCAGTGCCGGATATCAAGGCGGCTTGCCAGCGCTTCGAAGACCTGAGCGTGGACTTCCAGAAGCGCCTGACCGACGGGCGCATGAGCAACATCGCCTTCATCAAGGACCCGGACGGCTACTGGGTGGAAATCATCCAGTTCACCGAAGTGGATTGATTGACGTGGCGCCCCGCTGTTGACCGGCGGGGCGGCCGCCCCGCCTACTTGCGCTCGACCTTGTTGTCGATGCCTCCCAACTGCACCTCCGGCTCATCACCGCTCCAGCGCACCTGCTGACTGACGCCAGTAACGTTCAGCTTGGCCTGGCCTTCGAACTGCAGATCCAGTTCGTGCTCGGCACCTTCTACCGTGACCACTGCCGGTTGCTCGCCCGCGATGATCGCCGTGCGAACCTGGTTGTTGCTGGTGTCGACGCTCAATGCATTGACGCGCTCGGCGATCACCTTGTGTTCGGCACCCGATACCGTAAGCGACTTGGCCGTATCCAGCGTGACCTTGTGCTCCGAGCCGTAGACCAGCACGGCGCCACACTCACCGGTCAGGTGAATGACGTTAGCATTGCCGGTAATGTTCACGTCCTGGCCTTTGCAGGATACGTCTCGCGACAGGCCGATCCCCTCGATATTCAGCGGCTCCGCCTGGGCCAGCGTAGCTGTGCCGGCCAGCAGCAAACCTGCCATCAGCGTCTTGTTCATGGGCACATCCCTCTCTGTCAGTGATGGCCCGGAAGACGTCTGAGGGCCGATGCTATGACAGATGCCCAGGAAAGAAGGTTCTCCGCTGCATGCGACTCAATTCGCGGTTTGCAACGCCGCTCTCAACCAATCGGCAAGCCTCTCGGCGCGCTGACCGCTACGCCGTTGCGGTACCCAGAGCGACAGCTGCGCCTCGGTTTGCACGAAGCCCCAGGGCGCGACCAGCCGCCCTGCAGCGAGATCGTCCGCCACCAGCTGCAGCGGCGCGATGGCCACGCCAAGGCCCGCCGAC
Source organism: Pseudomonas flavescens (assembly GCF_013408425.1). Lineage (NCBI taxonomy): Bacteria > Pseudomonadati > Pseudomonadota > Gammaproteobacteria > Pseudomonadales > Pseudomonadaceae > Phytopseudomonas > Phytopseudomonas flavescens. The sequence goes on from NZ_JACBYV010000001.1 coordinate 4,482,816, forward strand.
GCAGCCTCGAGCAGGTAATACAGGTGCTCGAAACCCTGCCCCAGGCGCATGTCCGCAGGCTGCAGGTTCATCGCCGCCAGCCACTGCGGCCAAGCCTGGGGGCGCGAGGTGGTATGCAGCAACGCCTCCTGCAGCAACGTCTCGGGAGCAGCCTGACTCAGTTCCGAGAACCGTGGGTGGCGCGGACTTATCACCGGTCCGATAGATTCGCGCGCCAGCTCGAATACGCGCATGTCCGCAGGCCACGGTGGCTCGGCGTAGAGCAGGGTGGCATCCACCTGAGGGCTGCGCGGGTCGAGCTCCCCCTGGCTGGTGGACAGCTGCAGCCGCAGCTCGGGCAAGGCCCCGTTGAGCCGGTCCAGACGCGGAATGAACCAGCGCGCCAGCAGGCTGCCCGGGCAGCCGAGCACGAAAGGTGTATCGACTTCCCGCTGGCGCAGCTCGCCAGACACCTGCCGCAGGCGGGTGAACGTCTCGCCGCTGACATCACGCAGGCGTATGCCTGCGTCGGTCAGCTTCAAGCCCCGCCCGTCCTTGGTGAACAGCGCCACGCCAAGCTGCTCTTCCAGCGTGCGGATCTGCCGGCTCACCGCACCATGAGTGACGTGCAACTCAACCGCCGCACGGCTGACGCTGCCCAACCGCGCGGCGGCCTCGAAGGCATGCAGGGCGTTGAGCGACGGCAGATCCTGGGCCATCTCAGTCCACCAGCTCAGGCAGAAAACGGGTGTCCATGCTGTAGCGCCTGGGGTTGCTCGGGTCGAGCATCACGGTGACCAGCGACTCGCTGATGTAGGGGCCCGGATCGAACCACAGGTTTTCACTGCGAAACACATGCAGCTTGTTGGTTTGCGGGTTCAGCCACTGGGCGACGATGCGGTACGGGTTGCGGCCGTTGATGCTCAGCGAGCCATTGAGCTCGACATCCACCACCTCGGCCTGCACCGCTGTGCCGCTGACCCGCAACTCGGCGGCGCGGCGCTTGGCGAACAGCGGCGGCAGCACGAACAACAGACCAATCGCCAGAAAGACCGCGCCGATGCCACCGACGATCAGGCTACCGATCCAGTTCTGCTCGAAGCTGTCTATACGCGCGCGCTCAGGCTCCTGCGGGTCGTAATACACCGCCACGCGTTCACCGATGTCGAACGACGGCGGCGTACTGCAGGTGCTGCTGTGATACTCGCCCAGCGTGCCATCGAGCGTGGTGAAGGACACCGTCGGGCAGCCGTCCTCGACATCCACGATGGAGCCTTCGACGCGCATCATCTGCGCCTCGCCGCTGATGCGCGAGACCTGAATGCCGATGGCAACCGCCAGCAGCAGCGCGCCGATACCTGGGAACAGCCATAACCATGCTGTTTTCATCCTGCCTCCGACCTGTGCATAAAATTCATAGCTGAACGATCATCGACCAACTCGCTCAGGATGCCAATGGTTGGGCTTTCAAGCCTACACAGTTGCAATGCTTCGCAGGCCCTACCCGCTACGAAGTAGCTGATGATAGGTGATTTTTAATCACATATCCGTTAAAACTAATCGCTTTTCCGACCGGCGCCACAGGGTTAGTCTGGCCACCATCGACGCCAACACCGCTTGGCAAGCAGGTCGCTCGCGGCCTCCGAATTCACAGGAGAATCCCATGACTTCATTACGCAACGGCCCAGACGCCACCGGCTTGTTCGGTAGCTTTGGCGGGCAGTACGTCGCCGAGACGCTGATGCCGCTGATCCATGACCTAGCCGCCGAGTACGAAAAGGCCAAGGAAGATCCCGAGTTCGCCAAGGAGCTGGCCTATTTCCAGCGCGACTACGTCGGCCGCCCGAGCCCGCTGTACTACGCCGAGCGCCTGACCGAGCATTGCGGCGGCGCGAAGATCTATCTCAAACGCGAAGAGCTCAATCACACCGGCGCGCACAAGATCAACAACTGCATCGGCCAGATCCTGCTGGCCAAGCGCATGGGCAAGCAGCGCATCATCGCCGAGACCGGCGCCGGCATGCATGGCGTGGCTACCGCCACCGTGGCTGCGCGCTTCGGCCTGCAGTGCGTGATCTACATGGGCACCACCGACATCGACCGCCAGCAGGCCAACGTCTTCCGCATGAAACTGCTCGGCGCCGAAGTGATTCCGGTCACCGCCGGCACCGGTACCCTGAAGGATGCGATGAACGAAGCCCTGCGCGACTGGGTGACCAACGTCGACAGCACCTTCTACATCATCGGCACCGTGGCCGGCCCACACCCTTACCCGGCGATGGTGCGCGACTTCCAGGCCGTCATCGGCAAGGAAACCCGTGACCAACTGCAAGCTCAGGAAGGCCGCCTGCCGGACAGCCTGGTCGCCTGCATAGGTGGCGGCTCCAACGCCATGGGCCTGTTCCACCCCTTCCTCGATGATCAGTCGGTACAGATCATCGGCGTCGAAGCGGCCGGTCATGGCGTGGAAACCGGCAAGCACGCCGCCAGCCTGAATGGCGGCGTACCCGGCGTGCTGCACGGCAACCGCACCTTCCTGCTGCAGGACGACGATGGCCAGATCATCGACGCCCACTCGATTTCCGCCGGCCTCGACTACCCGGGCATCGGCCCGGAGCACGCCTGGTTGTTCGACATCGGCCGCGTCGAGTACACCTCGATCACCGACAAGGAGGCCCTTGCCGCCTTCCACCAGTGCTGCCGCCTGGAGGGCATCATCCCGGCTCTGGAGTCGTCCCACGCCCTGGCTGAAGTGTTCAAGCGCGCGCCAACGCTGCCCAAGGATCACCTGATGGTGGTCAACCTTTCGGGCCGCGGCGACAAAGACATGCAGACCGTCATGCACCACTTCGACGAACAGGAAGAACACATATGAGCCGCCTGCAGACGCGCTTCGCCGAGCTGAAACAACAGAACCGCGCCGCCCTGGTGACCTTCGTTACCGCCGGCGACCCGAACTACGATGCTTCCCTGGCGATTCTCAAGGGCTTGCCGAAGGCCGGCGCCGATGTGATCGAACTGGGCATGCCGTTCACCGATCCGATGGCCGACGGCCCGGCGATCCAGCTCGCCAACATCCGCGCCCTGGAAGCCAAGCAGAACCTGGCCAAGACCCTGCAACTGGTTCGTGAATTCCGCGAAACCGAACAGGCCACGCCGCTGGTGCTGATGGGTTACTTCAACCCGATCCACAAGTATGGCGTGGCGCGTTTCATCGTCGATGCCAAGGAAGCCGGCGTCGATGGCCTGATCGTGGTCGATCTGCCACCGGAACATAACGCCGACCTGTGCGACCCGGCTCAGGCTGCGGGTATCGATTTCATCCGCCTGACCACCCCGACCACCGACGACAAGCGCCTGCCCACGGTACTCAGCGGCAGCTCGGGCTTCGTCTACTACGTCTCCGTGGCTGGCGTTACCGGTGCTGGCTCGGCGACCCTGGAGCACGTACAGGAAGCGGTCACCCGCCTGCGCCGTCATACCGACCTGCCGATCAGCATCGGCTTCGGCATCCGCACCCCGGAACACGCGGCGACCATCGCCCGTCTGGCCGACGGCGTGGTGGTCGGCTCGGCACTGATCGACCAGATCGCCAAGGCCGACAACGACCAGCAGGCCATCGACGGCGTGCTCGAGCTGTGCAGCCAACTGGCCGAAGGCGTACGCGGCGCACGCCGCTAAGGATCAGCTTTCGTCTCGTTTAGCTGGTGGGCTGCGGCCCACCAGCTAAACATGAAATCTCAGTGACGTACTGACGTAGGGTGGGCTTCAGCCCACCAGCTCCACCCTCCAAAACATCAGGCAAAGGATTGCCATATGCCCAATTACCGCCGCGAATGGATGCCGGGCGGCACCTATTTCTTCACCGTGACCCTGGCGAATCGCCGATCGACTGTGCTGACCGATGCCATTCAACTGTTGCGCCGTGCTTACGGTACGACAGCCAGTTACATGCCTTTCCAGACCATTGCCATCTGCGTGCTTCCAGATCATCTGCACGCAGTCTGGAGGTTGCCGGAGGGTGATAACGCCTATGCGCGACGTTGGAGTTCGATCAAGAGTGGGTTTTCAAGAGGCCTGCCGGCTTCTCCTGATGTGAGCGCCAGCAAAGTACGGAAACGTGAAAAGGGAATCTGGCAGCGTCGATTCTGGGAGCATCGAATTCGTGACGCCGATGATCTGGCAAGGCATGTTGATTACATCCATTACAACCCGGTCAGGCACGGCTTGGTGAAAAGGGTTGGCGACTGGCCATATTCGAGTTTGCACCGCTATGTCGAACAAGGGATTCTCCCAGCGGATTGGGCAGGTGGGGGTGATCGGGATGGAGCATTTGGAGAGTGAGGTTGGCCGTTTGATTCGCTGTGGTGGGCTGAAGCCCACCCTACCAGGCTATTCTGGTTTTCACCGCTATGTCATGCAGGGCATTCACCCGCAGGATTGGGCTGGCGGGACTGAGCTCGACGGGGGATTCGGAGAATGAAAAGGCAAGTGGTTGATTGGTGACCGGTGGGCTGAAGCCCACCCTACCTGAGGAGAACTGCGTTCAGCCCGCCTGGTCACTCCCTCCTGACAGGGATCAAACCTCGGTAACGGCCTTGCCCTGCTTGAATACGCCGTCGAGATTGGCGAAGAACAGGTCGGCCATGGCCTGGCGGGTCTCGTGAGTGCCGCTGCCGATATGCGGGGTAAGCACCACGTTGTCCAGCGCCAGGAGCTCTGCAGGTACCTTGGGTTCTTCGGCGAACACGTCGAGAGCGGCACCGGCGATGGTGCCGTTCTGCAGGGCTTCGACCAGGGCCTGTTCGTCCACCACGGTGCCACGGGCAATATTCACCAGATAGCCCTGCGGACCCAGCGCACGCAATTGCTCGGCACCGATCAACTTATCGGTAGAGCTGCCACCCGGTACCACCAGCACGGCGTAGTCGGCCGCTTCGAGCAGGCCTTCCAGGGTCTCGTGATAGGCATAGTCGACGTCATCGCGGCGACGGCGATTGTGGTAGGCCACTGTCATGCCGAACGCTTCGACCCGCTTGGCGATCGCCCGGCCGATGTTGCCCATACCGACGATGCCGCACACCTTGCCGCCGATACTGCCGGAGAGCGGGAAGCGCCCTTTCTCCCACTCCCCCTTGCGCACGAAACGATCCGCCTCGCTGATTCGGCGGCCCAGCGCGAGCAGGATCGATACCGCGGTATCGGCCACGCAGTTATCCAGAACACCAGGTGTGTTGGTAACCGTTACCCCTTTTTTCTTTGCCGTTTCAACGGCGATCGAATCATATCCAACACCGAAGCTGATGATGGCCTTGAGGTTGGGCAGGGCCTCGATCAGCTCGGCCTTGGCGCCGAATACACCGCTTGTGGCGATACCGTCGATACGCCCGCCATTCTCACGAACCCAGGCATCGGCATCGGCCAATTCCCAGTAGCGGTGGATCTCGTACTGTTCGGCGATTCGTTCCACCAGACTCGGCAACAACGGCCCGATCATCAATAGTTGTGGACGCGCATTTGAAGCAGTCATCGGTATCTCCTCTGAACGTGTAGAGCGCCGTTTTCGACCTCTGGAGCCTGTGACGCGGCACCTGAAAGCCGGAATTTTCCGACGAGGCCAGGTGCGGCGAATGGCTTGATTTCACCCAGTTGTATTATGACTAACGCAATATGGCAACGTCAGAAGACCGCCCATCGCCAGAAAACATTCAGTAACATTTGCACAATTCAAACGTAACTCATTGATTTTTAATTAAGAAAAAATAGATAGCGCTACCAACAGGATGATACTAAAAATTTCGGGCACTCTTGAACTCGGACAAGTTGTGTGATGTCGTAATACCCAGCTGGTGTCATTCCAACAAAAATAATCGGAGGCCCACGCATGGCCCGCACTGAAGTCCTCGAAAAGACTGCTGAAAGCAGTTCTGGCTCTACCCTCGGCAAACTACTCAAAATGCTCGGCCCCGGCATCATCGCCGTACTCTCCTGGCTAGGTGCCGGCGACCTGATCACCTCTTCGGTGGCAGGCGCCAACTATGGCTACGCCATGATGTGGGTACTGGCCGTCTCCCTTCTCCTACGCTTCCTCATCGTCAACATCATGGCGCGCTTCCAGCTGTGCAATAACCAGGGAATGAGCATCCTCGGGGGTTATGCGCAACTGCACCCCAGCTTCGCCTGGTTCATGTTCGGCTACGCCCTGCTGATGGGCCACCTCACCAACGCCTACATGCTCAAGGGTGCCGGTGAAGCACTGGCCACCCTGATCGGCTGGAATGCACCACTGCTGTGCTCGGTTGCCGTCGCCATCGCTGTCTGGCTGCTGGTCGGGCGCAGTATCTACTCGTTGATCGAAGGGGTGATGAAGGGCCTGCTGTGCCTGATGACCCTGGCATTCATTGCCCTGGCACTGATGGCCGGCCCGGATTGGGGCGGCATCGCTGCCGGCACCATCGGCTTCAGCATTCCGCCGGATGAGGGTGTGCATGGCGCACTGATCGTCGCCGTATCGGTGATCGGCGCGGTAGCCGGCTCCATCGCCAACTTCGTGCTGCCCTACGTGATGAAGGAGAAAGGCTGGACGGGCCCGGAACACAAGCGCATTCAGCGCAACGATCTGCTGTTCGCCGTGTTCGTCGGCATCATCATCAACCTGGCGATCTGGGTGGTGGGTGCGGAAATTCTGCGTCCGAACGGCCTGCAGGTCGAGACCCTGGGTGATCTGGGCACGGCATTGCAGATGTTCTTCGGCCCGACCGGCTGGTACCTGTTCTTCGTCGGCGCGTTCGCCACACTATTCGCCAGCGTTGCCGGCAAGACCACCGCGTTCCCGATGCTGATCACCGATGCTCTGCACCACATCGTGCCCAAGCGTCGCGAGAAATATGGCAGCACGTTCCACAAAGACCCGCTGCACAAGTGGTTCCTGCTGTTCATCTTGATCACCCCGCTGGTCTGGTCGCTGCCGGGCATGCCGGACTTCGTGACCCTGACCATTGCGGTCAACGCCTTGAACATCGTCGGCCTGCCAGTGATCTCCCTGGGCCTGCTGATCATGTCCAACCAGAAGAAGCTGCTCGGCAAGTACTGCAACAACTGGTTCGAGAACATCGCGCTCGGCGCCGCCACCATCCTGGCGGTCTGGGTGGCCATCCAGCTGGGTATGCAACTGCTGGCCTGATACAGGACTCCCTAGCAACTTGCCTTGAATGAAGCCAAGGCCCTGCGACGCGGCCAAGTCACCTCCACTATTGCCGAATGTGGAGGTGCTTGAGCCGCGTTTTTTTATTCGGCCTGCCGCTCGGAACGGCCTCAGTAGCCGACGGTGAAGCGCTGACGCGAGTGCTCTGGCTGCTCCAGCTCATCGACCAGTGCGATGGCGAAGTCTTCCATGGAGATCGAGCTGTTGCCTTGTGCATCGACCAGCAGGCTGTCCTTGCCGATACGGAATTTGCCTGTGCGCTGGCCTGGCTCGAACAGCGCCGACGGCGACAGGAAGGTCCAGTCGAGCTCTTTCTCGCCACGCAGCACGTTGAGGAAATCACGCCCGGCCCCCGCCTCATCCTTGTAGGCCGCAGGGAATTCCGGCGTGTCGATCAACGCGACACCCGGCGCCACCTCCAGGCTCCCAGCACCACCCACGACGAGCAGACGCGACACGCCTGCAGCTTCCACGGCCTCGATCAGGCTGGCGGCATCGCTGCCGACGAATCGAGTGGAACTGATGACGGCGTCATGGCCCTTGAGCAACGGCACCAGACGCTGGACATCGGCCACGTCAGCGCTGGCCAGGGTCAGGCCTTCCTGCGCAGGCACTGCACTGACATCACGGGCGATACCGGTGACCTGATGGCCACGCTGCAGCAGTTCATGACGCAGACGCGAACCTGCACGCCCGCTGACACCTAGTACGACGACCTTCATGGCATTCTCCGATTTGACGGCTGATGAGCGATCGGCAGCCAGCTCGCTGCCAGCAGCGGCGAACGCAGCTAGCGCCAGCAGCGATAAAGCACCAAGTAGCTGGAATGAGCGGATCATCTCCGTACCACTGCCGATGGATGAACAGTGAGCTTACTCGCTGCAAAACCCTCGAAAAGCCGCATAATCGACCCAACTCAGTTGCATGAATCGAGCGAATCATGGACAGACTCACAGCAACCCGCGTTTTCGTCGAAGTGGTGGATCGCGGCAGCCAGACCGCCGCCGCGGAGCATCTGGATCTCTCCCGGGCCATGGTGTCGCGCTACCTGGCGGCACTGGAGGGGTGGGTCGGCGCACGCCTGCTGCACCGCACCACGCGCAAGTTGAGCCTGACCCAGGTGGGCACCGAACTGTTGCCTCACTGCCGGGAGATGCTGCACACCGCCGAGATGATGCGCACTACCGGCATAAAGGCCACTGACGGGCCCAGCGGCAACCTGCGTATCGCCAGCAGCCAGTCCTTCGCCCAGACATGGCTGAGCCCGATGCTGGTCGACTACCTGGCGCGCTACCCCAATACCTCGATCGACCTGCTGGTCAACAGCCAGGCGGTGAATCTGGTGGAGGAGCGCATCGACCTGGCGCTGCGCATCACCAATCAGCTGGAGCCCAATCAGGTGGCACGCCACCTGGGCACCTGCCATTCCGTGGTATGCGCGTCGCCAGGCTACCTGGCACGCGCCGGGTTGCCGCAGCGACCGCAGGATCTGGCACAGCACAATTGCCTGACCTACAGCTATTTCGGGCGCAGCGTCTGGCGTTTCGAACAGGCCGATAGCGAAGAGGAAGTGGCGGTGGACGGCAACCTCAGCAGCAATGACACCGCCGTGCTGCTGGAGGCGGCCCTCAACGATGGCGGCATCTGCATGCAGCCGCTTTACGCGACCGCAGCCATGCTCGAGGACGGCCGCCTGGTACGCCTGCTACCGGACTGGCAACCGCAGTCCCTGGGTGTGCATGCAATCTATGCATCACGCCGACAGATGCTGCCGGCGCTGCGTACCCTGCTGGACTTCATCGCCCAGCGCCTGGCCAGCGATCCGCTCTGGCAGTAGCTTACTGGGCAGCCTGCAACTGGCGCTGCGAGGCACGCTGCTGCTTGTAGGCCAGAGCAGCGGGTGCCACCGGCGTGACCTTGCCAGTCTCCACCCACTTGCGCAGGCGGCTGGCGTCAGCCATGTGGGTGTACTTGCCGAACGCGTCGAGCACCACGAACGCCACGGGTTTGCCCGCCATGGTGGTACGCATCACCAGGCAGTGCCCGGCACGGTTGGTGAAGCCGGTCTTGGTCAGTTGCACGTCCCAGCCAGCCTTGCGCGTCAGTGCGTTGGTATTGCGGAAGCCCAGGGTGTAATTGGGTTTGTGGAACGCCACGGTCTTTTCCCCGGTCGAGCTGAGCTCACCGATCAGCGGGTACTTGCGCGTTGCCTTGAGCAGCTTCACCAGATCGTTGGCGCTGGAAACGTTGTGCTCCGACAGGCCTGTCGGCTCGACATAGCGGGTCTGGGTCATGCCCAGAGCACGGGCCTTGGCATTCATGGCGGCGACGAAGGCGGTGACGCCACCCGGGTAGTGATGGGCCAGGCTGGAGGCCGCCCGGTTCTCGGACGACATCAGGGTCAGCAGGAGCATTTCCCGGCGGCTGATCTCACTGCCGATGCGTACGCGGGAATACACACCACGCATGTCATGCACGTCGCGGATGATCACCGGCAGTTGCTCGTTGAGTGGCAGCTTGGCATCCAGGGTGACCATGGCGGTCATCAGCTTGGTGACCGAGGCGATCGGCACCACCATGTCGGGGTTGCTGGAGTACAGCACCTTGTCGGTGGTCAGGTCGACCAGCAGCGCGCTACCGGAAGCGAGTTCCTGTTTGGCGGGGGCGGCAGCCTTGGCAGCCAGCGGGGAAACGATGAACAGGCAGGCCAGAGCGAGACTGGCGAAGGGGCGACGAATATTCACGATGGCATTCACTGGGCAAGAGATGGCTAAGAGGCGCTCCATGCCGATGAAAGAACATCATCCGTGGACCTATTGCCTAAGCAAATAGGGTTTGAAAAACAGCTGATTGCGTATGCAATTGAAGGTGCGATGTTAGCACCCGTCAAGCAGGGTTCCCATTGTCCGATAAATGGATCAGCTGGCGATAGTGCGTCGACGGCCGAGACGGTTCAGCCACAACGAAGCGAGGATGATCGCGCCACCCAGAGCCAGGCGCGGAATATCCGCATCGCGGTTCCAGATCAGCAGGTTCACCACCAAACCAGCAGGCACATGCAGCTCGTTCATCACCGCTAGGGTGCCGGCATCCACCTTGATGCTGCCCTTGACCCACCAGAACAGCCCCAGAGCCGTGGCGAACAGCCCCATCCACAGCAGGATGCCCCACTGCAGCGCGGTCTGCGGCAGCTTGTCCGGGTTGCCGAAGAGCAGGAACGACGGCAGCACCAGCAGCATCGCACCCAGGAAGAAGTGGCCGAAGAAACGATGCAGCGGCTGCTCGGTGGGGTAGCGCATCAGCAACTGGCGACACAGCACCTGGCCGGCAGCGAAAGTGAGATTGGCCAGTTGCAGGAGCAGGAAACCGATCAGGTACTCGCCCTCCAGGCGCTCGAAGCGAATCACCACGCCGCCGCCCACCGCGACCAGTGCGGCGAGCAGGGCCCAGGGGTTGAAACGCCGCGCCAAGGCGTCATCGAGCAGGGTCACGTAGATCGGCGTGAGCACGGTGAACAGCAGCACCTCGGGTACCGTCAGCACCTGGAAGCTGCGGTACAGACACAGGTAGGTCACCCCGAACTGCAACGCCCCGGCCAGCCAGAAACCCGCCAGCAAGCGCCGCGGCAAGCCACGCCAGAGCGTGAACGGCAGGAACACCAGCGCCGCGACGGCCACCCGCGCCAGCACGGCGAAATCGCTGTCCACCCGCCCCGCCAGGTATTCGCCGATCAGGCTGAAGGAAAACGCCCAGAGGACGGTGACGGCGAGCAGGTAAGGCATGGCGCGGGCTCTTGAAAAATCAGGCGCGGATCATACCGCGCCGCAAGCCCTACGTCAGAGCTCGAAGGTCAGCGGCCTGCCGTCCGCCAGCCCGGAAAGATCCAGCGGCCGTACCGCGCCCATCCACAGGGCGCGGTCACGGTGGTCGATCAGGTCGTTGCCGGTGATCGGGTGGATGAAGATCACCAGCTCGCCGCGATTGAGCATCAGCCAGGGAATCACTTCGCCGAACAGCTCGGCGCGAAAGGCCAACTGGCAACTCCAGTCGGGATGAGGCCCGACCGCCTTCTGATGCAGGCGCCCCATCTTCACGGCAAAGCGTGCCGCCGCTGATTCGCACAGCACGCGCGCCTGCTCGAGGCTACCGGCATCGAAGTACACATGGGCGTGATAGCCGCGAATACGGACATCGGTCATATGGCGATTCCCCGTGGATCGATAGGGCTCTGCGGTGGCGGTAGCGTCTCGCGCAGCAGTTCGTCCTGCAACCAGTCGACGAAGTTCTGCACCAGGCGCACCCGCCGCTTGCGCTCGGGCAGCACCACGTAATAGCCGAGCTCGGAGGTTACCGTGCGTCCGTCAACGCGGCTGAGCAACCCCTGGGCCAGTAGCTCGTCGACCAGATGCCGCCAGCCGATGGCGACCCCCTGGCCGGCGATGGCGGCCTGGATCAGCAGGGTGTAGTTGTCGAAGCGCAGGCTGCCGGGGCTGGGCGTTTCGGCGATTCCCAGGGCGCGGAACAGGCCGTTCCAGTCGAACCAGCGCGAGCGGCTCTCCGGGCGCAGATGCAGCAGCGGCAGACGCGCCAGCAATTGATTGGCGCAGGCGCCCTGGCCGCTGAGCAGATGCGGACTGCACACCGCAAACACCTCCTCCTTGAACAACAGGTGTACCTGGCCGTTCTTCAGACGCCCGTCCCCGAAGGAAATGGCCACATCGATCTCCGCTGGCAGGCTGGTCATGTCACGCTCGCTGGTGACCAGGCTGACATCGACCTCCGGATACAGCTGATGAAAACGCTGCAGCCGTGGCATCAGCCAATAGGCGGCGAAGGCGAAGTCGGTGGCCACCTGCAGCACCTCATGCTGCTGTCGACCAACCACTGCCTCCAGACCGGCACCCAGGGCCGCCAACCCCTCCTGTACCGGGCCCAGCAGGGTTTCGCCCGCCTCGGTCAGCACGATGCCACGGTACACGCGGTCGAACAGACGGGTCGCCAACCGTTCTTCCAGCCGCTTGATCTGCTGGCTGATGGCCGGTTGGCTGCTGCCGAGCTCAGCCGCCGCGGCAGTGAAACTCAAGTGTCGCGCTGCGGACTCGAATACCCGCAGCACATCCAGAGAGACTCCCTCGAGCGCCTTAAGCATAAGCTGTGCTTATCCTAGTCATGTACCTGATCCGGGTTTACCCATGCCTGGCGAGGCTGGATGATCGAAATAGCACTCTCGCATAAAACAAATATATGGAACACCAACCGCCATGAAACGCCCGAACATCCTTTTCATCATGGCCGATCAGATGGCCGCGCCACTGTTGCCACTGCACGACCCGGCTTCGCCGATCAAGGTGCCCAACCTGCAGCGTCTGGCCGCCGAGGGCGTGTTGTTCGATTCCGCCTACTGCAACAGCCCGCTGTGCGCGCCATCGCGCTTCACCCTGGTCAGCGGCCAGTTGCCCAGCCAGATCGGTGCCTACGACAACGCCGCCGATTTTCCTGCCGACATCCCCACCTACGCTCACTATCTGCGCCGCCTCGGCTACCGCACGGCGCTGTCCGGCAAGATGCACTTCTGCGGCCCCGATCAGTTGCACGGTTACGAAGAGCGCCTGACCAGCGACATCTACCCCGCCGACTACGGCTGGGCCGTGAACTGGGATGAGCCAGAAGTACGCGCCAGCTGGTACCACAACATGTCTTCGGTGCTGCAGGCCGGCCCTTGCGTGCGCACCAACCAGCTCGACTTCGACGAAGAGGTGGTGTTCAAGGCGCAGCAATACCTCTACGACCACGTGCGGGTAACGCCGGATCAGCCGTTTTGCCTGACCGTATCGATGACCCATCCGCACGACCCGTACACCATCCCCGAGGAATACTGGGATCGCTACGACGATGACGACATCCCCCTGCCCCGCCAGGTGATCGACCAGGCCGAGCAGGATCCTCATTCCCAGCGCCTGCTCAAGGTCATCGACCTGTGGGACAAGCCGCTGCCCGAGCACAAGATCCGCGACGCGCGGCGCGCCTACTTCGGTGCCTGCAGCTACATCGACGACAACATCGGCAAGCTGCTCAAGACCCTCAAGGACTGCAAGCTGGCCGACGACACCATCATCGTGTTCTCCGGCGATCATGGCGACATGCTTGGCGAGCGCGGCCTCTGGTACAAGATGCACTGGTTCGAGATGGCTGCCCGGGTACCGCTGCTGGTCCACGCACCGGCGCGATTCGCCGCGCACCGGGTCAGCCAGTCGGTGTCCACCGTCGACCTGCTGCCGACCCTGGTGGAGCTGGCGGGCGGCCAGGTCGAACCGGGCCTGGCGCTCGACGGCCGCTCGCTGCTGCCGCACCTGCTGGGCACTGGCGGCCACGACGAAGTGCTCGGCGAGTACATGGCCGAGGGCACCACCAGCCCGCTGATGATGATTCGCCGCGGCGAGTGGAAATTCATCTACTCCGAAGACGACCCGTTGCTGCTGTTCAACGTGGCGAACGATCCGCAGGAGCGCGAGAACCTCGCCCAGTCGTGGGACCATCGCCAGCAGGTCGAGTCGTTCCTCGACGAGGCACGCGGTCGTTGGGACATTCCCGCCATCCACCGGGCGACCCTGGCCAGTCAGCGGCGGCGGCGCCTGGTCGCCGAAGCCCTTACCCAAGGTGCGCTGAAAAGCTGGGATCACCAGCCGATCGTCGACGCCAGCGAGCAGTACATGCGCAACCACATCGACCTCGACGATCTGGAGCGCCGCGCTCGCTTCCCCCAACCGTGATGCAGCGCGTCGGGTGACCCAGCGGAAAACCGCGGGAACCCGGCGCGCAGGCCTGCGTCGCATAGCCTGCCAACCTAGAAATCAACATAAGGAAATAGGCATGAAGACATTCAAGACGGCTTTCGCCAGCAGCCTGTTCATGGCGGCCGCCCTCGCCTCCCAGGCCCACGCCGAAGATGCCAGCTGTGCCACGGTGAAGCTCGGCGACCCGGGCTGGAGCGACATCGCCGTGACCAACGGCATCGCCAGCCTGGTGCTCGACGGCCTGGGTTACAAGGTGCAGACCCAGACCCTCGGCGTACCGATCATTTTCGCCGGCCTGCAGAAGGGCCAGGTCGACGTGTTCCTCGGCAACTGGATGCCAGCTCAGCAGGCCAACTACGACAAGTTCGTCGCCAACGGCAAGGTGGACAAGGTCGCGCAAAACCTCAATGGCACCGAGTACACCCTGGCCGTGCCGACCTACGCCTATGACGCCGGGGTGAAAACCTTCGCCGACCTGGAAAAGCACGCCGACAAGTTCGGCCGCAAGATCTACGGCATCGCGTCCGGCGCACCGGCCAACGAATCGATCAAGCAAATCATCGCCGCCAACGAGTTCGGCCTCAAGGACTGGACCCTGGTCGAGTCCAGCGAACAGGCCATGCTGGTGCAGGTCGGCCGCGCCGTGCGACGTGACGAGTTCGTCGCCTTCCTCGGTTGGACGCCACACCCGATGAACGTGCAGTACGACATGAAGTACCTCAAGGGCGGCGAGAAGTACTTTGGCGAGAGCGGCAGCGTCAACACCTTGGCCCGCAAGGGCTACGCGGCGCAGTGCCCGAACGTGGGCAAGCTGCTGAGCAACCTGACCTTCACCCAGGACATGGAGAACGCCATCATGGACAAGGTATTGAGCAAACAGGCCAGCAACGACCAGGCCGTGAAGGACTGGCTCAAGGCCAACCCCGAGGTGATCGACGGCTGGTTGCAGGGCGTCACCACCCGCGATGGCGGCGATGCGGTCGCGGCGGTGAAGGCCAAGCTGTAAGGCAGTTAAAAGGCGATAGCGGACCTTCGATTTGGTGGGCTAAAGCCCACCAATTGGCCCCCGACTACGAACGGCTGCTTTCGCCTTTCCAAAGCCATACACGCGATGCACTCGAACAATCCGGGAAATCATGAGTAAAGCCTCTGTTACTCTGCTTGCCACCTGATCACCCGCCTCCGAGCGAACGCATGCGCTTACCCAGCCGTTACAGCCTGTTGCCCTTCCTGCTCTGGTGGCCGAGTGTCACCCGGCGCACCCTGGGTACGGATCTGCTGGTCGGGCTCAGCGGTGCCATTCTGGCCTTGCCGCAATCGATCGCCTACGCACTGATCGCCGGGTTGCCAGCAGAGTACGGGCTGTACGCAGCCATCGTGCCGGTGATCATCGCCTGCCTGTGGGGCTCGTCGTGGCACCTGATCGGCGGGCCGACTGCGGCCATTTCCATCGTCCTGTTCACCAGCGTCAGCCCCATGGCCAGGCCCGGCAGCGAGGAGTTCGTCGCGCTGGTGCTGGTACTGACCTTTCTCGCCGGGCTTTTCCAATGGCTGCTGGGGCTGCTGCGCTTCGGCAATCTGGTCAACTTCGTCTCGCCCTCGGTGGTACTTGGCTTCACCCTCGGCGCCGCCGTGGTGATCGCGCTCGGTCAGCTACCCAACCTGCTGGGCCTGCAGGTCGACAGCCAGCGCACTGCCGTGGCGACGCTGCTCAACCTCTTCCAGCACCTCGACCAGGCCGACTGGCACGCCGTGCTGGTGGCAATCTTCACCCTGGCGGTGAGCCTGCTGTGCCGGCGCCTGTGGCCGCGCTTGCCGGCGCTGCTGATCGGCGTGATCGCCGGTAGCCTGCTGGTTGCCGCGCTGCCGGGGTTCTTCGCCAGCATCACCCTGGTCAACGCTTTCGAAGGCAAACTGCCGCCGCTCACCACCCTGCACGTCGAGATCAACAGCCTGTTGCAACTGCTGCCCGCCGCCATCGCCTGCGGCATGCTCGGGCTGGTCACCAGCCTGTCCATCGCCCGCTCCCTGGCGAGCAAATCCCAGCAGGTGCTGGACGCCAATCAGGAGGTGCGTGCCCAGGGCCTGTCCAACCTGATCGGTCCCTGGTTCTCCGGCTCGATGTCGGCTGGTTCCTTCACCCGCTCGGCGCTGAACCTGCAAGGCGGCGCCACTTCGCCACTGGCCGGGGTGTTCTCTGCACTGCTGGTGGGGGCGTTCGCGCTGTTCTGCGCCGCGCTGATCGCCCACATCGCCTTGCCCAGCATGGCGGCGGCGATTCTGCTGATCTGCTGGGGGCTGGTGGATGTCGCCGGGGTCCGCGCGCTGCTGCGCGTCAGCCGTTCAGAGTTCGTGGTGATGCTGCTGACCCTGCTGGCCACGCTGCTGCTGGAGCTGCAAACGGCGATCTACGCGGGCGTGCTGGCCTCGCTGTTCTTCTACCTCAAACGCACCTCGCAACCGCGCTTCAAATACACCCGCGACGGTGATGACGAACAGCTGCGCCTGGAGGGCTCGATCTTTTTCGGTGCCTGCCACTACGTGCAGCAGGTGCTGCAACTGAGCCGTGGGGAGCGGGTGGTGGTCGATGCCAGGCACATCAACTTCATCGATTACGCCGGCGTGGAAATGCTCCACCTGGAAGCCCGCCGCCTGCACACCCAGAACCGCCAACTGGTCCTGCGCCACGCTCGCCCTCACGTGATCGAAGAAATCCAGAAACTCGAAGGCCCCACCTGTCCCGTGCAATTCGAAGATTGAACAAGGCCAATGCCATCGCTGGCATCGAGCGCAGTGATACCCAGGAAGCGATAATTGACCTCACCCCAGGCTCGCCTAGTACCAACGATCCTGTAGGAGCCGGCTTGCCGGCGATCAACCGCAAGCCGGCTCCTACAGGGCTACGGAAGGCGAGGGCTCCTAACGCCAGCCGTGGCGGCGAAAATAACGCCACACCAACACCAGCGCCGCCAGCCCCAGGGCCCCGGCACAGATGAACAAACCGTCGTAGCCCAGGGCCTTGGCGAGCACGCCGCTGGCGGCACCGACGAAGCCGCCGAGCAGAATCTGCGTGGAGGCCTGCAGGGTGAAATCGGCACCCTCGTGACCGGCGCGGCACTGGCGCATCATCGCGGCAAACAGGGCCACCGTGGACAAACCATCGGCTGCCTGCTCGAACAGCGTCAACGCGTACACCAGGGCTGCATCACCGCCACGGCTCACCAGCAGCGCCAACGTGGCAAGGCTCAGCGCCTGCAGCGCGCCGAAGATCAGCAACGCACGCAGCACGCCCAGACGCGCATACAGCAGCCCACCCAGCAGCGCGCCGCCGATGCCGACCAGGCTGCTGATCAGTGTCAATTGCCCCAGTTCCGCGTTGCTCCAGCCCTGATCCACCAGCATCGGTTTGATCATCGGCGACCCCAGTGCGTCACCGAGCTTGAAGGTCAGCACCACCGCCAGCCACAACGCCATGCCCGGTAGCGCCAGCAGCCCACGATAATGGTGCAGCAACAGGCTCGGCCCAACCGGTTCGACCCCGGCAACCCGAGGAGGCAGATGGCGCGCTTCAGCGAAGCGCCAGATCGGCACCAGCGTCAACGCCAGCAGAGCCGCCAGCCAGAGCAGCGACAGGTTCCAGCCGACGCGGTCGATGACCAGCAACAGGCCGCTGCCGCTGATGATCATCCCCACCTTGTAGCCACCGACCTGCAGGCTGTTGCCGAGCCCGCGCCAGCGCTCCGGCAGCAGGCGCACGGTCAGGCCGTCGGTGGCGATGTCCTGGGTCGCCGCCGCCAGATTGACCAGCACCAGCAGGCCGAGCAGCAGCGGCAGATGGGCGCCGAACAGGGCATCGGGCGAGAGCAGCGCCAACGCCAGCAGAATCAGCAGCACGCCGCTCTGCAGCGGCAGGATCCAGCCACGATGATGGCCCAGGCGGCGCGACGACAGACGATCCACCCAGGGCGCCCACAGCACCTTGAGCAACCAGGGCAATGCCAGCAGCTTGAGCAGGCCGATCAGCGCCAGATCCACGCCGTGCTGACGTAGCAGCACCGGCAGCGCATGGGCGATCAGCCCGGATGGTAAACCCTGAGCGCAGTACAACGACGCCAGCAGCACCAGCGTGGCACCCGCCGGGCGGCGCAGATCGGAAGACGTGGACGACATGAACGAGTCCGCAGCATGTGAGCGGCGCAGCATAGCGCAGGCTTGAAAGCGGCAGCAGCCATGTCATGATCCGGTAACAACTCGATACCCGAAAAGCGCGCGCCAGACGAACATCGCCGCTGCGCTCCTGTCTACTCGCCTATCACCCTTTCACGCCACGCTGCCGCCCCTGTGCAGGGGCCGCGGCGTCACGTTTTCGAGCAGTGCGGAGATCCATGGCCACATCACTTATCCACACCCTGCGCCGCCGCTGGTTCAGCCTGAGCCTGCTGCTGTGTCTGGCCGTCGGCCTGCCGGTCGGCTGCGCCAAGCTGGAACAGAAGGAGCGCGAACTGGTGTTCCGCATCGAACCGGGCACCGCCAGCTGGTTCAGCGGCCTGCCCGCTGGTGTCGAGGAAATGACCCTCAGCGCGCCGCAGTTCGGGGACAAGCAGAACATTCACGCCTGGTGGTGGCCCGCGCAGAAGGCTGACGCCCCCACACTGCTGTACCTGCACGGCTCGCGCTGGAACCTCACCGGCCAGATGTTCCGCATCGAGCAGCTGCACGCCATGGGTTTCTCGGTACTGGCCATCGACTACCGTGGTTTTGGCGAGAGCCTCGGCGAACTGCCCTCCGAGCGCACCATTTACGAAGACGCCGAGATCGCCTGGCAGCGTCTCACCGAACTGCAGCCTGATCCTGCCAAACGCTTCGTCTACGGCCACTCCCTGGGCGGCGCCGTAGCGGTCAACCTCACCGAATCCCTGGGCCGCGATCGCCACACACCGCCGCTGGCCGGGCTGATCATCGAGTCGACCTTCACCAACCTGGCCGACGCGGCGACCGAAGTAGCCGCCGAGTACACATCGCTACCGGTGCACTGGCTGCTGTCGCAGAAATTCGATTCGCTGAGCAAGATCGGCGACATCAAGGTGCCCGTACTCATCGCCCACGGCACCAATGATCGCTATATCCCACAGCGGTTCAGCGAAAGCCTCTATCAGGCCGCCAACGAACCCAAGCGCCTGCTGCTGATCGACGGTGGCAACCACAACAACAGCCTCCGCACCGGCAGCAGCGAGTACCGGGAAGCGATTCGTACCCTGTTCGCGCCGAAGGTGGTTGGCAGGGGCTAGGGTTCCTGCAGAGACCGGCATGAATGGCTGAAGGGCGAGCACCACAAGATGCGGCTTGGGGTATTGTGCGCTGCTTGCAACTCGCCCCGCCCTGCGAACGATCTGACAGTGGCGCACAAGGAAGTCGGCATGCTGATTGGCCATCGCTACGAACGCACCCCGAGGGGCGATCTGCACATCCACTCGCGCAATCTGGTGATGAATACCGCAGTCCCGCTCATGGGAGCGATCGCATTCGCGGCGCCAGTGGCATTCGTGGCGTTCGCAGTTACCAGTGACTCTTCGCCCTTGTCGAGCATGGATCCACTGTCGGCATTGCTGATAGTGCTCGGGCTGTTGCTGTTGCCTGCCCTCGGCCTGGTCGTCACGGTCTACACCGGCATGCGAGAGAGCTTGCTGCTGTCGCGACTCGACGGTGAAGGCAAACGCCGCACGCGAAATTTCTTCGGCCGCCGCGAGCGGGTGCACGATGCTTTCCGGATCGACGCCGCCAAACGCCTCGAACTACGCCGCCGCGAAGGCGCGGAGCCTGCCCATACGCAACTGTGGCTGGTGATGCGCGACGGCACCGAGCACCGGCTGACGACCAACAACGTGCCTGTCATACCGGGCAGCGAACGCACTGAACTATGGCTGCGCGAATTGGCCGAGTACCTGCAGCTGGCAGTACCGACCGACGTCATCGATCCTGCGACAGTCAAAGCGCGGACCATCTACGAGCCGACACCGGCGCCAACCAGCAAAGGTGCCAGGGCTGCCAAGGGGTCAACGCCACCGGCAGACAAGCACGAGACCTTCAGCACGCCCGCCCGCGGCTTCTGCGCTCTGCTGGGCGCCTTCCTGACCGTGTTCGAACTCAATCACATCATCGTGCTGGTGCCTGCGCTATTCAACGGACGCCTGCGCGCCAGCGGTTTTCGAACGGGATCGCATACCTTCTACTGGGCCGAACAGCCATTCGTCTTCTCGTTCAACCTGCTGGTGGGTTTCGCCGAGGTGCTGATCATCGGCACGATCGCCTGGGGTTGCCTGCGCGTGGCGATCACGGCGCGACTGAAATCCACCCCGTGAGCGGCGGATCGACGATCAGGTGCACGATTCAATACGCAGATGATGCGCAGCACGCTCAACTGCCAAACCGTTCATGATCTGAAGCCTTCCTGGCCAATCGACAGCGGCGCCTGGTTATAATCGCACCCAGCTACATTGGAATGATGTCGCCAAGGATTGGTGTGCTACGCCCTCGCTTCACACCTTGTGTTCATTACAGGCCCCGTCGGTCAGTCAGACCCGATGGCGCTGCCCTGCACGCGAGTGTACTGATGTCCCTGCTCCGCAATCTCTGCAGCTCTATGCTGCTGCTCAACCTGGTTGGCTGCTACAGCCTGTCGCCCATCGATATCGACAAGAGCCTTCGCCCTGCCGAAGGCGGTGCCACCAGCTATCTGGTCGGCGTGGTCGGCGTCTGGCCGGATGCCAAGTACTCGCCCCACGAACAAAGCATCCTGCTACGCCAGAAGGGCGGCGGCGGTTCAGCCTCCGCACGTCTGCGCAACAACGTTCATCTGCGTACCACGCGGGATATCCGCGATGGCCGCCGCGGCATCGGTACGCTGTTCGTGATGCCACTCAAACCCGGTCGCTACGAACTGTACAACGTGCTGTTTCGTCGCGGCGACGGTACCGGATGGAAGCGCGAAGACTTCTCCATCCCACTCCAGCTGGAGCCCGGCAAGGCTTACTACATAGGCGACTTCCGTGCCGCCTGCATTGACCTCAACGCCAGGTGCTCGTTTATCCACAGCTACCACGCCGAGCG
This sequence comes from Pseudomonas flavescens, assembly GCF_013408425.1. Classification (NCBI taxonomy): domain Bacteria; kingdom Pseudomonadati; phylum Pseudomonadota; class Gammaproteobacteria; order Pseudomonadales; family Pseudomonadaceae; genus Phytopseudomonas; species Phytopseudomonas flavescens. Next base: position 4,503,900 of record NZ_JACBYV010000001.1, read on the forward strand.
TGATCAGGCCCTGGTCACCAGCAAGCACCCCGAATTGCCACCGCTGCAAGTACTCGAGCTGAAGCACATGGATGGCGCCTATCCCGCCATGTTCGATAGCGACACCGAGAATGCCGCAATCTTCAAATCGGTTCTTTCGGGGCAGCTCAGATGAACGGCAAGCTACGCATACTTGGCATTGGCCTGCTGATGTTCCTGGGCGGCTGCCAGGTCAACCACACCCTCAGCACACCGACGCTGGACCACGACCTGACGCTACCGCAGGTGAGCGTGCAGACCCTGGGATCGGTCCCCGGCACGCTGATCCGTAATCACATGCGCAGCCTGGGTGCCTTCGAACAGGTACGCGAAGGTTTCGATCCGGGTGGGTACAACATTCAGGTGCTGTCGGTTGGCGACTATTATGGCCTCAGCAACGTCCCCATTCAGTTCCTCAGCGCCTTCAGCCTGTTCATCATCCCGGCGCCCATTTCCTGGGACTTGGAGCTGACGTTTCGGGTAACCCGCGGCCACCAGGAAGTCGCGACCTACCGCATCGACAACACGACCTCGCATTACAACGGCCTGTTCGTCCACCCGGACGGCCGCGGCGACAATGTCCGCCTCATCATCGACAACTTCGTCGCCCGCGCCCAGGCCGATGCGGCCCTGTTCGCCGTGACGCCACTCAAGCCGCTGCAGATGCCCATGCCGGTAGCACCGGCAAGCCTGCAACAGCGCACGAGGGTAACGGCGACGTTCCAGGTGCACGCCGATGGTTCGGTCAGCGATGTGAAGGCCAGCGGTGAAGCGCCGGACCTGGTTCTCTCCGTGGTTGAAACTGCCGTGCAGAAATGGCGCTATCAGCCCTGGACCGCCAGCCCACAGGCCCCATCAACACAACCGGTGAGCCACAGCTTCGTGCTCAGGCCGCAATCCATCCTGAGCACCCAGGAGCAAAGCTGCGCACAGGTCATGAGCGAGTTGCAGCAGTTCGAGCACACCTCACCCGGCAAGCCGTCCAGTGACCTGGCCACCTTTCAGCAGACTTCGGCGCTGCTGTTTCTCACCGAGTTGCGTCAGCAGAAGAGCTCGTCGGCAGCCGGGGTCGACAAAGCCTTCACGCGCGCGCTGCCGTGGATCATCGAGCAATGCAGAGCCAACCCGGAGGCCCTGTACTGGCATTACGTATCCGAAGGGATCAAAAAGGAAACGGCTGCTCAGGGCGTGACCGGCAGGTAACTGAAGCCATGCAATGCGGAGTGAGCTGATCGAGTATCGGCCACTTCGCCGCGCATCGCAGAGCATGGCCCGCGGATAGCCGATGACCTCATCCGCAGGCTGGCCAGCTAGATAGCCAGCCAATGCCAGGGCGTGCTCTTGGTCACCATGATCCACACGATCACGAACATTCCCGAAAAACCCGCCACCCCCATCCAGAACCAGGCGCGGTAGAGCGCCCGGTAGCGTTCACCCAGCGCTTCGCCACGCTCGGCAGAGTCGGCAGCCAGGCGCTGCAGGCGATGCTGCAGCACCAGCACCGGCAACCACAGCGCGCCAACGCAGACCATGATCAGTATGGAGCTCAGCAGCCAGTCGCTGGACAGCGGCATGCCGGCCACTCGGGTCATGGCGTAACCGGTGAGCACTTGCAGCACGCCGGCCGGGGTGGTGATCCAGGTGTCGAAACGCACCACCATCTTCACCACCTGGGCGATGACCCGGGCATCGCCGGTTCGGCTGGCGGCGATCATGTACAGGTACGAGCCCATGCCGAAGCCGAACAGGAACACTGCGGCGATGACGTGCAGGTACTTGAGCTGCAGGTAGTCCATGCTCAAACCACCGCGTGAGAGAAGTCGACGGCCAGTTGCACGTTATCCGGCTCGTCAATGGCCGCCAGGTATTCGGCGACGGTGATTTCTCCAACGCAGGGCCGTGCACCGGGAGCTGGTCGGTAACCACTGGCGACCTTGGCGGCGAGAGCGACCGCGGCGCAACTGGGGATCTCCGGCCCCTTGTCATTGCGGGCGGTGAGCTGGGCGGTCAGGGTCAGAGGCCGGGCCTGGTGATCGACGCCCTGCACGTCGACATACATGGCGCTCATGCCATCACCGAAGCGCTCGAACCACGTGCCCCAGCGGTGCAAACGCCTGGCCCATGGCAGGGTGTCACGCACCAGACCGATCTTCACCATCTGGGCCAGCAGGGCATTGGCCACACCGCCCAGCTTGAGACCCAGCCCCGCCTTGAACGACAGCGTATGAGCGCCATAGCGCTGCGCGAAGATGTCCATGTCCGGCACATCCACATTGGCCAGCAGGCGCGTGCCCAGATGCGGCATGGTGCGCAAGGACAGGTCCTGCCAACCCGTGACTTCATGAATACGGCCATTGCTGAGCTGGCGAATGGGCCGACCGGCATAGGCCAGCACGCCTTCTACAGTGGACAGGCCAGGCATCTTGGCCGACGAGGAGATGCCGTGCGCGATGCGGTCGATACGGGCGAAACCCGCGCGGTGTTCATCGATGATCGCCGACGACAGACTGGGCACCGAGCTGCATCCACTGAGAATCGCCACACCGGCCTGCCGGGCCCGCTCGTCGAGCCTGGCGATACCGTTGACGAAGGCGCGACAGTCGGCGAGATCGCAGTAGTTGACACCCGCTCCGATACACGCCTCGGCGACGCTATAGGGCTGCCCCTGAAACGGCCCACCGGTATGAATCACCCAATCGATGCCCAGATCCTGCAGCGCCTCTGCAAAGCCCGCCGCCATGGCATCGCCACACCAGCTGCGCGCGGGCGACGGTGCCTGAGCATTCAATACCGCGAGCCGCGCCTGCAGCTTCTGCGCATCGCGGCCCGTGATGACCATCTCCACGCCGGGCATGCGACTCAGATGGTCGCTGATGATGCTGCCAAAATTCCCGTAGGCGCCAATCACCATGATCCGCAAAGCCATTTCATCTCCCTTGGACAAGCCGCTCGAGTCCGCCCCTCAGCGGAGCGGGCCAAGGTTCACCGATCAGCCTTAACGAAGCAAGCTGGCGGAAAAGGCGACGGCAATCGCCGGCAAGCCGGTTCCTACACAGCCCGTATTGGCAAGCGGTCCTTGCCGCATACCAGTACCCCGTAGGAGCTGGCTTGCCAGCGAAGCGCTCTCACCCTCGACGTCAGCGTGAATTCCACCGCCGCCAGCGCCGGTGCGCCGGCTCTTACACAACCCGCATTGGCAAGCGGTCCTTGCCGCATACCGGTACCCCGTAGGAGCTGGCTTGCCAGCGAAGCGCTCTCACCCTCGACGTCAGCGTGGATTCCACCGCCGCCAGCGCCGATGCGCCGGCTCCTACACAGCCCGCATTGGCAAGCGGTCCTTGCCGCATACCGGTACCCCGTAGGAGCTGGCTTGCCAGCAAAGCGGTCTCACCCTCGACGTCAGCGTGAATTCCACCGCCGCCAGCGCCGGTGAGCCGGCTCCTACACAGCCCGCATTGGCAATAGGTCCTTGCCACATACCGGTACCCCGTAGGAGCTGGCTTGCCAGCGAAGCGCTCTCACCCTCGACGCCAGCGTGAACGTCAACGCCGCCGGCGCCTACAGGAGAGAATCAGTCCTCGGTCTTCCAGTTCTTGCGGCTCATGTAATCGCGGGTTTCCTTGACCACGATGCCGGAGAGCAGCAACAGGCCGATCAGGTTGGGCAGCGCCATCAGGCCGTTGGCGATGTCGGAGAAGGTCCACACCACCTCCAGCGAAGTTACCGCTCCGACGAACACCACCACCGAGAAGATCAGCCGGTACGGCATCACCGCGACGCGGCCCATCAGCCGTTCCATGCAGCGCTCGCCGTAATACGACCAGCCGAGGATGGTGGTGTAGGCATAGACCAGCACACCGATGGTCACCGTATAGATACCCCAACCGCCGCCGAGGCCCTGCTCCAGCGCCCAGGCGGTCATCGGCGCGCCCTTGAGACCCTCCTGGGTCCAGGCGCCGGTGACGATGATCGCAAAGGCGGTGAAGGTCACCATTACCAGGGTGTCGAGAAAGGTCTGGGTCATCGAGACCATGGCCTGGCGCACCGGCTTGTCGGTTTTCGCCGCTGCCGCGGCGATGGCACCGGTCCCCAGGCCCGACTCGTTGGAAAAGATGCCCCGCGCCACGCCCATCTGCACGGCCAGGATAATGCTGGAGCCAAGGAAACCACCGGCCGCCGCGCTGCCACTGAACGCATCGGTGAAGACCAGCACGATGGCGTCCGGCAGACGGTCGGCGAACACCACCAGCACGGCGACGTTGCTGATGATGTAGAGGACGATCATCACCGGCACCACGCCCGCGGCGAAACGCCCGATGCTCTTGATCCCGCCGATGATCACCACGGCAGTCGCAATGGCCATCACCAAGCCGGTGGCGGTCGGCGAAATGCCCCAGGTGTCATGAAGCTGATGGGCGGCGGTGTTGGCCTGCACCATGTTGCCGATCCCGAACGAGGCAATCGCGCCGAAAATCGCGAAGGCGATGCCCAGGCTCTTGCCCAGGGTGCCGCCGACACCACGGGTCAGGTAGTACATCGGCCCGCCACTCTGCTCGCCCCTGGCATCGGTGACCCGGTACTTCACGCCCAACAAGGCTTCGGAGTACTTGGTGGCCATGCCGACCAGGCCGGTCATCCACATCCAGAACAGCGCGCCCGGGCCACCGATGCCGATGGCAGTCGCCACCCCGGCGATATTGCCGACGCCGATGGTCGCCGCCAGCGCGGTGGCCAGAGCCTGATAGTGAGAAACGTCACCGGGTACGTCACCCTTTTCCTTGCGTTTGACGAAAGCCAGCCAGAAGGCGTGGCCGAGCACGCGGAACTGGATGCCACGCAGGCGAATGGTCAGGTACAGACCCGTGAGCAGCAGCAGGGGGATGAGCAGAAACGGGCCCCAGATAAAACCACTGATGGCCGAGAGTACAGCGAGAAATTGTTCCATCGAGGATATCCTTCTTGTTCTATCCGGTGCGGCTCGTGGCCGGCAGGAACGGCACCCGGGCTGGTAGCACGGGATGTCGAGGGATGAACGCAGATGCGTCCGTGCAGCCTTGGGCGGCAGCGTTACGAACCCTGGGAACGTAACGAAATGTTAGGCGAATCAATCGATTGCGACGGGGCCGATTGTTGCCAGGAGGGCAAGGCTATAACAACTTGCCCGCGAGAGGGGCCGAAAAAACGGGGAATTTAGCTGCAGCGGCGCACCGAATCAGGCGTTCGCCTCGCCCACCCGGGTTTCGCCAGAGGTCATTGAGCGCACTGCAACGGCAGCTGCCGCCACTGTGCCCAGGCGGCCTCCCAGCCGTCGCGGTGCGACACCTGCGCAAGGCTGACGGCCTCCACGCACCGCGCCTCGCCAAGGCCATCGAGGTACTCGCGCAGGACTTCGGCCGGTACCACGCGATCATCGTCGCCCACCAGGTGACGTTGCGCCACATGCGTCAGCCGCTCACGGTAATCCAGCGGCTCCAGCGAGCCGGTCAACGGGCTCAACTGGCGCACCTGCACCCAACGACGCGGGCTCAGGTTGCCCGCGAGCGTCTGCACGCTGGCGACATCATCACGGCGGGCGGCGAGCAACAGGGCCAGGGCCGCGCCACCGGAGTAGCCGACCAGTTCGAAGTCACGGTTGCCGTAGCGCGTCTTGATGAGATTGAGGGCACCGTCGAGGCTGGCCAGCACCTCGCTGCCAAAGCGCCGATCCGTCCACAGCGCGGTGTCGCAGGCATCGCTGCGCACGAACTGACAGGGCCGCGCCAGGTACAGGCTCGGTGTGGGATCGGCGAACGCCAGACGAGCCACCAGCAGGTCACGGGGAGAAGGGTCGAGGCTGGGCTGCGAACGGGTCGCCCAGGCCTGACCATCGCCTTCCAGATACACCCGAATCCGCGAGGTGGACAGCGCTCTGCCTGGCGCGCTCAGGAGCAACGGAAAGGGCGTGCTGTCGAGGGTTTGCAGGCGTTGATCCTGCTTGCCCGCCAACTCGTCGAGCTGTTGCAGCGGGGATTGGCAGCCGCTCAATGCAACGCTCAGCAATACGCCAAGAAGCAGCGCGCCCGAGCTCGCGCGGCTGGCCATCAGCATCCCGTCAGCTTCTCCTCACGGCGCTCGTCGGGAAAGAACAATGGCCGCAGACGCACGCCCACGCCATTGCCGATGAACGCTGCCACCAGCCAGAGCCAGCCGTGCAGGCTGCCGGAGGCGATACCGCTGAAGTAGGCGCCGATATTGCACCCATAGGCCAGACGCGAGCCGTAGCCGAGCAGCAGGCCACCGATCACCGCCGCGATCAGCGAACGCAGCGGAATATTCAGGTTCGGTGCGAAGCGCCCGGCCAGGCCAGCGGCCAGCAGTGCGCCGATGACGATACCGATATCCATCACCGTGGTGATGTCCTCCCAAAGCGGTGCGGCAAGCGCCTGCGCATTGCCCGGTTGCTGCCAGAACGCCCAGGCGGAAACGTCGATACCGGAGCCCTGCAGCACCTTGGCGCCCCACAGCGCGAATGCCGACGTGATGCCCCATGGGCGACCGGCCAGCGCCAGGGTGGCGAAGTTGAGCAGCGCCAGCAGCACCGCGCCCCAGATCAGCGGCCAGGGGCCACGCAGGAAACGTTGCCAGCCCTGCTGCTCACTCGGAGCCGCACGCTCCAGGCTGCCATGCCGGCGCAGCTCCAGACGGGCGCTGATTGCCGCGATGGCAGCGAATAACGCGAGGCTGACCAGCAGCGCGGGCACCAGACCCAGGCTAGTGACGATGGAGGTCGGCGGCAGGCTTGGCAGGGCCGACCACCACTCCAGATGATGAGTCGCGCTAACGCCACCGATGATGAAGAACAGCAGCGTCACCAGCATCCGCGCATTGCCACCGCCCACGGTGAACAGCGTGCCGGACGCACACCCACCGCCCAACTGCATGCCGATGCCGAAGATGAAAGCACCGACGATCACCGAAGTACCTGCCGGCGCTACCAGTCCCTTGACCGGCTCACCGAACAGCGTGCCCACAGACAGCGCCGGGAAGAACAGCAGCACGGCAATCGCCAGCATCACCATCTGCGCGCGCAGGCCGGCGCCGCGGCGCTCGTTGAGCAGCACGCGCCAGGCCGAGGTGAAACCGAATGCCGCGTGATAGAGCACAAGGCCCAGAGCACCACCGACGATGAACAGCAGCGCCTGACGGCCACTCACCGCGAAGGTGAGGGCCAGGGCGCCAGCCAGCAGCAGCGCGATGGCGACCAGCGGCGTGCCTGGACGATTGGCCGGCGCGGTGGCAGGAATGGACAAACTCATATAGACCTTCGAATAACCAATTGAAACGGTCGGTTATTTTAGCCTTTCCCAAGCGCCATGGCAGTCATTGGTTAGACCGACTCATGCAGTGCCCATTTCGTCGCGCTATAAGCGGCTGGTCAATGCACCGCCGCAGATCACACCAAGCAAAAAAAGGGGCCGTTCCAGGCCATGTGAAAACGTAGCGAGCGAAGGTCAGGCAAGGCAAAAATCGGCGAAAAGTGCAGTTTACGAGGTGTAAACGAGCATTTTGAGCCGGCTTTTGACGCCGCATGAACGAGCGCAGTAGTTTTCACACAGCCTGGTTCGGCCCCCAGAGGTAAAACGGTGGGCAGTCAGGCCTCGACTTCGATCAGCACCTCGCCCGGGTTGACCCGGTCGCCCTTGGCCACGTGCACGGCCTTGACGGTGCCGGCGATCGGCGCCTGCACTTCGGTTTCCATCTTCATCGCTTCGGTGATCAGCACGGCCTGTCCCGCCTTCACGGTGTCGCCCTCCTTGACCAGTACGTCGACGATATTGCCCGGCATGCTGGTGCTCACGTCACCCGGCGCACTGGCGGTGCGGCGCTTGCTGCCGGTGCCGCCGGCGACGTAGTCGTTGAGCGCTTCGAACACCACCTCTTCGGGCATGCCGTCGATGGACAGGTAGAAGTGCCGCTTGCCCTCGCCCTTCACACCGACGCCGGTGATATCCACGCGGTAACTTTCGCCGTGCACGTCGATGATGAATTCGGTCGGTACGCCAGCCCCGCCGGCTGCCGCCACGCCGCTGCCATCGGGAATCGGCAGCAGCGCCTCGGGTTGCAGGCTGCCGGCTTCGCGCTCCTCGAGAAACTTGCGGCCGATATCCGGGAACATGGCGAAGGTCAGCACGTCCTCCTCGGACTTGGCCAGGTCGCCGATCTGCCCGCGCAGCTTGTCCATCTCCGGCTTGAGCAGATCGGCCGGGCGCACGTCGATCACTTCTTCACTGCCGATGGCCTGCTTGCGCAGCGTTTCGTTGACCTTGCCCGGCGCCTGGCCGTAGCCGCCCTGCAGGTAGAGCTTCACCTCGTTGGTGATGGTCTTGTAGCGCTCGCCGGCGAGCACGTTGAAGAACGCCTGGGTGCCGACGATCTGCGAAGTGGGCGTGACCAGAGGCGGAAAGCCGAGGTCTTCACGCACCCGCGGAATCTCCGCCAGCACTTCGTTCATGCGGTTCAGCGCGCCCTGCTCCTTGAGCTGGTTGGCCAGGTTGGAAATCATTCCGCCCGGCACCTGATTGACCTGCACCCGGGTGTCGACCGCCGTGAATTCGCTCTCGAACTGGTGGTACTTCTTGCGCACCGCGTGGAAGTACATGCCGATTTCCTGGATCAGCGAGAGGTCCAGGCCGGTGTCGTATTCGCTGCCCTTGAGCGCGGCGACCATGGACTCGGTACCGGGATGGCTGGTGCCCCAGGCGAAGCTGGAAATGGCCGTGTCGATATGATCGGCGCCCGCCTCGATGGCCTTGAGCTGGCACATCGAACCCAGGCCCGCGGTGTCGTGGCTGTGGATAAATACCGGCAGATCGATCTCGGCTTTCAGCGCTTTGACCAGATCGGCCGTGGCGTAAGGCGTGAGCAGACCGGCCATGTCCTTGATGGCGATGGAGTCGATGCCCATGGCCTGCATGGCCTTGCCCTGGGCGACGAAGGCATCGACGGTGTGCACCGGGCTGGTGGTGTAGGCGATGGTGCCCTGGGCGTGCTTGCCGGCGGTCTTCACCGCTTCGATGGCAACGCGCAGGTTACGCACATCGTTCATGGCATCGAAGATGCGGAACACGTCGATGCCGTTCTCCGCCGCCTTGGCAACGAAGGCGCTGACCACGTCATCGCTGTAATGGCGATAACCGAGCAGGTTCTGCCCGCGCAGGAGCATCTGCAGGCGGGTATTGGGCAGTGCCGCACGCAGCTCGCGCAGGCGCTCCCACGGGTCCTCCTTGAGGAAGCGCACGCAGGCGTCGAACGTCGCGCCGCCCCAGACTTCCAGCGACCAGTAGCCGACCTTGTCGAGCTTGTCGCAGATCGGCAGCATGTCTTCGGTGCGCATGCGGGTGGCCAGCAGGGACTGGTGGGCGTCGCGCAGGATGGTGTCGGTGACCGTGATCTTTCTTGTCATGGTGTGTTCCTCACAGGCCGGCATGGGCGGCGATGGCGGCGGCGATGGCCAGGGCCAGTTCGCCCGGCTTGCGTTTGATCGAGTAGTTCAGCAGCTCGGGATGGTTGTCGACGAAGCTGGTGTTGAAGCGCCCACTGCGAAATTCGTCGTTGGCGAGAATCTGCTGGTAGTAGGTGGCGGTGGTCTTCACGCCCTGCACGCGCATGTCGTCCAGTGCACGGGAGCCACGGGCCAGGGCCTCTTCCCAGGTCAGCGCCCAGACGATCAGTTTCAGGCACATGGAGTCGTAATACGGCGGGATGGTGTAGCCGGTGTAGATCGCCGTGTCGGTGCGCACGCCCGGGCCGCCAGGCGCGTAGTAGCGGGTGATCTTGCCGAACGACGGCAGGAAGTTGTTGCGCGGGTCCTCGGCGTTGATCCGGAATTGCAGGGCGAAGCCGCGGTACTGGATGTCTTCCTGCTTGATGGAAAGCGGCAGGCCGGAGGCGATGCGGATCTGCTCGCGAACGATGTCGATGCCGGTGATTTCCTCGGTGATGGTGTGTTCCACCTGCACCCGGGTATTCATCTCCATGAAGTACACCTCGCCCTCGGCGAGCAGGAACTCCACGGTACCGGCGTTCTCGTAGCCCACCGCCTGGGCGGCGCGCACGGCGAGGTCACCGATGTAGGCGCGCTGCTCCGGGGTCAGTTGCGGGCTGGGGGCGATTTCGATGAGCTTCTGGTTGCGCCGCTGGATCGAGCAATCGCGCTCGAACAGGTGCACCACGTTGCCGAAGCTGTCGCCGAGAATCTGCGCCTCGATGTGCTTCGGGTTGACGATGCACTTCTCGAGAAACACCTCGGCCGAGCCAAACGCCTTGGTGGCCTCGGAGATCACCCGCGGGAACGCCTGCTCCAGTTCCTCGCGGCTGTTGCAGCGACGTATGCCCCGCCCACCGCCACCGGAGGTGGCCTTGAGCATCACCGGGTAGCCGATGCGATCACCTTCGCGCAGCGCCTCGGCGATATCCGCCACGTTGCCCTCGGTGCCCGGCGTCACCGGCACGCCGGCCTTGATCATGCTGCGCCGGGCCTCGGTCTTGTCGCCCATGCGGCGGATGACCTCGGCGCTCGGGCCGATGAACCTGATGCCGCGTGAGGCGCAGATTTCTGCCAGCTCGGCGTTCTCGGAGAGAAAGCCGTAGCCGGGGTGCAGCGCGTCGCAGCCGGTTTCCACGGCGAGGTTCACCAGCTTGCGCGGGTTCAGGTAACCCGCCAAAGGGTCGTCGCCAATGCCATAGGCCTCGTCGGCACGCTTGACGTGCAAGGCCTGGCGGTCGGCATCCGAATAGATGGCCACCGACCGAATGTTCATTTCGGCGCAGGCCCGCACGATACGGACCGCGATCTCGCCACGGTTGGCTATCAGGATTTTCTTGATCACGAGCCAGCATCCTCGATCACGTGAACAGGCAACCCTTTAAGGGTCGAGATATGACCGGATAACTCCACCCCGGCTTCAGTCTTAACCCTACTCGGCTGTAACAATTAACCAAAATCAATATTTATTGGGTCATGCATAAGTAAAAACTTATGCTGGGCGAACAAGAATCCACTGGAGTGGTGAATAAAATTCGCAAGTCATTGTTACGTATGACCTTTCGTCAACTTCAGGTGTTTCGGTCGGTGTGCGACAACCGCTCGTACAGCCGCGCCGCTGAAGAAATGGCCCTGACCCAGCCAGCAGTGAGTCTGCAGATCCGCCAGCTCGAGGAGCTGCTCGATCAGCCGCTGTTCGATTACGTCGGCAAGAGGCTGTACCTGACCGAGGCAGCCGAAGCCCTGCAGCGCGCCAGCGAAGACATTTTCGGCCGCCTGGAAAGCCTGGACATGCAGCTGGCCGATCTCAAGGGCTCGCTGCAGGGCCAACTGAGCCTGGCCATCGAGTCCAGCGCCAAGTACTTCATGCCGCATCTGTTCGCCGCCTTTCGCCGCGAGCATCCGGAAGTCAGCCTGCAACTGACCGTGGTCAATCACGCCCAGGCGGTCAGGCGACTGAGCGCCAACCGGGACGACCTGCTGATCATGTCCCAGGTGCCGGCGGACATGTCCCTGGAGTTTCTGCCCTTCCTGAACAACCCGATCATCGCCGTGGCGCCCGCTGATCACCCGCTGAGCCAGGCACGATCGTTGCAGTTACAGGACCTGTGTGCCTGGCCATTGCTGGTGCGCGAACCTGGCTCGGGCACCCGGCGAGCCTGTGAAGAGTACTGTCACCAGAAGCGTGCACATTTCGCCCAGTTGCAAGAGGTGGGCTCCATGGAGGGGCAGCGCGAGGGGGTGATCGCCGGGCTGGGCCTGGCCCTGATACCGCGCCATGCCGTGCGTCGCGAACTGCAACTGGGCGTGCTGCGCGAGTTACCGGTAGCCGAACTGCCGTTGTTGCGCAGCTGGTGCGTGGTGCATCCGCGGGGCAAATACCTGTCGCCTGTCGCCCAGGCGTTCTTCAATTTCGTGCGTAACGAGCGCACGCAGATTGGCGCTCTGGCCGAGCAATTCAGCGGCGCGAGCAATTCGCTGTAGGGATTTCGTATATGATATCCAAAACCCTCACCTAGCGGGTGCCTCAGCGTGCCATTACCTCCCCTGAACGCCCCGAATCTGGGCATCACCCCGTCCGCTTCCGAGGTGATCACCAAGCACCTGCGCGATGCCATCGTCTCCGGCCATTTCGCCGAAGACGAGCCGGTGCGTCAGGACGACATCGCCAAGCTGTTCAACGTCAGCAAGATTCCCGTGCGCGAGGCGCTCAAGCGCCTGGAAGCCGAAGGGCTGGTGGTGTTCCAGCGCAACAAGGGAGCGGTGGTCACGCGCATCTCCGAGCCGGAGCTGGCGCAGATGTTCGAGGTGCGCATTCTCCTCGAAGACAAGGTACTGCGCCTGGCGATTCCCAACATGAGCGAAGAGACCTTCGCCCGCGCCGAGCGCATCTGCGAGGAGTTCATCGGCGAGGAAGACATCGGCCGCTGGGCCGAACTCAACTGGGAGCTGCACGCCTGCCTCTACGAGCCGGCGCAGCGTCCGTTCCTGGTCAGCCTGATCCGCTCCATCCACGACAAATTGGAGCGCTACCTGCGCATGCAGATGAGCCTTTCCGAGGGCAAGGATCGCGCCGACCGCGAACACCGCGAGATCATCGCCGCCTGCCGCGCCCGTGACGTCGAACTGGCGGTCACCCTGCTCGACCAGCACATCATCGGCGTCTGCCGCAGCCTGTTCGAGCACCTGCCCGAGCACCGTTGAATCGGCAGGCTTAAACATACGGAAGCGGCCGTTCAGCAAAATACCTGCGGCTCACGAGATCGCGGGCGTGGCCCGCTCCCACACTGAACCGATGGACACTTGCTACTGCCTTGCAAAGGTTCCTCGAACCGCGACGCCCTAGATCCGGTTCGACGCATCCAGCGCCTTGAGCAGGCGAGCGTCGTGGCCGTAGATATCGGGGCGGAACTGCACCTGCCCGTCGGCGCCGACCTGGGCTGTCCAGTACGCCATCAGGATCGGTACCGGGCGCGGCAGATCGGCACGCAGCGTGCGACCACTGTCCCACTGCCTGGCGATCCGCGCGCGGTCGGTTGGAGTGGCTTCGGCGAGCAACTGATCGACCAGCTCGGTCACCCGCTCGATGCGCACGCAACCTGAGCTGAACAGCCGCGGCAGGTTGTCGAACAGGCGCTGGCTCGGTGTGTCGTGCAGGTACACCGAGAACGGATTTGGGAAGCGGATCGCCACTTTGCCCAATGGGCTGTGAGCGCCAGCAGACTGACGAATCATCACGCGGCCAGGGCGCTCCCAGTCGACGCCACGCGGATCCACCGGATTGCCTTCGTAATCGATCACCTGCATATGGTTGGCGGCCAGATAGCCGGCGGCGTCGCGGCGCAGCTCCGGCAGTTTGTCCTCGCGCAGGATGGTGGGTGGAATCGTCCAGGTCGGGTTCAGGGTCAGGTGAGTGATCCGCGAACGCAGCAACGGCGTCGGCCGGGCCGGGCGGCCAACCTGAGTGCGTGCCTGCCAGGCGATCGCATGGTCACGCAGGAAGATCACTTCGGCGCCAGCCACGTCGATCAGTACGCTGGTCGGCTCGATCTCGTGGGACAGCCAGCGCAGGCGCTCCAGGTTGATGCGGATCTGATCCATGCGCTCGCTGGCCGAGCGGTTCAGCTCGGCCAGCGTGCCCGGGCCGACCACACCATCGGGCTTGAGCAGGTGGTTGCGCTGGAAGGCCTTGACGGCCTCCACCAGCGCAGTGGAGTACACCGATGTTTCCTCGGCGACCAATGCCGGGGCGCCCTGGGAAAGATCGCCATGCAGTTGCAGGCGCTGCTCGAGCAGGGGCACGCGCCCGTCCACCGCGCCAGGACGCAACAGAGTTCCGCCCGGAATCGCCAGCCATTGCGGCAGCGCCTGACGACGCAGATCGGCATAGCGCTGACGCAGCTCCCGGTAGGGGCCGAAATCCGGACGGGCCTGCTCGAAGGCTTGCGCCGGATCGCTCAACCCCGCCTGGGCGATGGCCAGCAGCGGTGCCTGGCTCTGCTCCATGGCCATGCTTTCGGGCTCCCAGAGCGGCTCGACCTGAGACTGCTCCAGACGCCCATAGGCCAGGTCACGCAATGCCTGCAGATAAGCCGTGGTGGCGAGCACCTCGACACAGGCGGAAAGACGTGGCGACGGGCTTTCCACCGCGGCCAGCTCACGCAGCGGCTCAAGATGGTAAGCGCGAGGCTCGAGGCCGTCGTCGACCAGCGTATCCAACTGCGCGAGCAAGGTGGGCAGGTTCTGCTCACTCCACACCGGCTGCGAACCACGCAGCAGATAGAAAGGCTCCAGCCATTCGCGATCCTTGGCGGTAAGGTTCAGGGCCGGCGATACGCAGGTCAGGCTGGGTTCGGCGAGCTGCTGTTCGAGAGGGCTGGGTGGCATGGCATCGGCCACGGCCAGAGGAGCGGTGAGGACCAACGCCCAGGCGGCGGATGAAGTGGGAGAAAACAAAGCGCCGCTCCAATTTACGACAAAGTGAATGACAGCCCGTCGGATTGGCCCGCGGGTCAGAAGATTTCGGCTGCTAGAATCGCGGGCTTTGTTGTGCCCGCATCGCCTGGCGAAGGCTCGACATATCGATGGCCGAAACTCAGAGACTTGAAATGATGACCACGATTCAGCGAATTTGCTTAGCCTTTCTTTGCCTGGCATTGCCCGTTCCGTCCCTGATGGCCGCCACACTGGCTCCCGATCCCCTGCTGGAAAGCCTGTCTGCCAAAGCACCGGCATTGAATCGCAAGGTACTCAACCATGCCATCGACGCCATGCGTTGCGCCATCAATAATGGCGCCGTACCCGCTCAACGACTGGCGGTCATCGATTTTTCCAAGCCCTCCAGCGAACGCCGCCTGTGGATCTTCGACCTGACCAGCAAACGCTTGCTGCTGCACGATCTGGTCGCCCATGGCCAGCAGTCCGGTGAAAATTTCGCCACCCGGTTCTCCAATACCGAAGGCAGCCATCAGTCCAGCATCGGCTTGTTCCGCACCCAGGAAAGTTATACCGGCAAGCACGGCTACTCGCTGCGCATGGACGGCCTGGAACCAGGCTTCAATGATCTTGCCCGCCAGCGCGCCATCGTCATACACCCGGCGGATTACGTGAACCCAGCCTGGATCAAGACCCAGGGCCGAATCGGCCGCAGCCAGGGCTGCCCTGCCGTGCGCCCGGAAGTCGCCCGCATGGTGGTAGACAGCCTCAAGGGCGGCCAATTCATGTTTTCGTACTACCCGGATAAGCGCTGGTTGCAGTCGTCGGCGTTCATCAATTGCAAGCCCGGCCTGGTCGCGAGCATCGTCAGCGCCAAAGAGGGCTGATACGCGGTCGATTGGTGGGTGCCATGCAGGGCGTCAGGAACGGCCTGGACCACTATGCCGATTTCGTCATCACGCCCGCGCAAATCCTTCAAGCCGGGCAGCCCGCCTCGCGTCACCCTGTAACCATTCAATCGGCATACAGGCGCAGCTCCCATGAAACGCATCGAAGTGATCGACTCCCATACCGGCGGCGAGCCGACCCGTCTGGTGGTCAGCGGCTTTCCTGATCTCGGCAAGGGCAGCATGGCCGAGCGCAAACAGCTGCTGGCCAGCGAGCACGATGCCTGGCGTGCCGCCTGCATTCTCGAGCCACGCGGCAATGACGTGCTGGTCGGCGCCCTGCTCTGCGAGCCGGTCGACCCTAGCGCCTGTGCCGGAGTGATCTTCTTCAACAACACCGGCTACCTCGGCATGTGCGGGCACGGCACCATCGGCCTGGTGGTATCGCTGGCGCACATGGGGCGCATCGGCGCCGGCGTGCACAAGATCGAAACCCCGGTGGGCACGGTCGAGGCGACCCTGCATGAAGATCGCTCGGTCAGCGTGCGCAACGTGCCGTCCTACCGTTACCGTCAGGCCGTCGAACTGCAGGTGCCGGGCTATGGCTCGGTGCAGGGCGATATCGCCTGGGGCGGTAACTGGTTCTTCCTGATCGCCGACCACGGCCAGCGCATCGCGGGAGACAACGTCGAAGCCCTGACCGCGTATACCTACGCGGTGCAGAAGGCGCTCGAGGACCAGGGCGTTCGTGGCGAGGACGGCGGCCTTATCGACCACATCGAGTTGTTTGCAGAAGATGAACAAGCCGAAGGCTCGCAGCCAAGCGTCGCGAGCGATGAGGAGGCAAGGCGGGAGCTGGCGAAAAAGCGCAGTTTACTGGCTGTAAATGAGCATTTTTCGCCAGTTCCCAACGCAGCATCATCGAGCGCAGCAGCTTCGCTGCGAGCCGACAGCAGGAATTTCGTGCTCTGCCCTGGCAAGGCTTACGACCGCTCGCCCTGCGGCACCGGCACCAGTGCCAAGCTGGCCTGCCTGGCCGCCGATGGCAAGCTGCAACCCGGCGAGATCTGGCGCCAGGCCAGCGTGATCGGCAGCCTGTTCGATGGCTCGTTCGAATGGCAGGGCGACAAAGTGATTCCGACCATTCGTGGTCGCGCCAATATCAGCGCCGAGGCGACCCTGCTGCTCGAACAGGACGACCCGTTCGCCTGGGGCATCCGCCCGTGAACCCGACGCGGGTCGCTGATGTGATCGTCATCGGCGCTGGCATCATCGGCGCCGCCTGCGCCCGCGAACTGGCCCGCCGCGGCCAGCAGGTGCTGGTGATCGATGCCGGTCTGCATGGAGCCACCGCCGCGGGCATGGGGCACTTGCTGGTACTCGACGACAACCAGGCCGAACTCGACATCAGCCGCTACTCGGTGCGCCGCTGGCGCGAGCTCGGTCCCCAGTTGCCGGACGACTGCGCCTATCGCAACAACGGCACGCTGTGGCTGGCCGCCAACGAACAGGAGCTGGCGGCGGCGGAAACCAAGAGCGTCAACCTGCGTGCCGAGGGAATACGCTGCGAAATGGTGCCCGGCCACGCCCTGCAGGGGATGGAGCCGATCCTGCGCGACGGTCTGCACGGCGCCCTGCGCCTACCCGACGACGGTATTCTCTATGCACCGAACACCGCCCGCTGGATGCTCGACGCTCCCGGTATCACACAACGCCGCGCCAAGGTCACGGAGCTGGACGGCAACCGTGTACGCCTCGAAGACGGCAGCTGGCTGAGCGCCGATGCCGTGGTGCTCGCCAATGGCATACAGGCCGTGGAATTGTGCCCGGAGTTGCCCATCGCGCCGAAGAAAGGCCATCTGCTGATCACCGATCGCTACCCGCATCCGGTCACTCACACCATCACCGAGCTGAGCTACCTGACCAGCGTGCACAACAGCAGCGGCGCCTCGGTGGCCTGCAACATCCAGCCGCGGCCGACGGGCCAGCTGTTCATCGGCACCTCCAGGCAGTTCGATACGCTGGACCCCGAGGTCGAGGGCTGGTTGCTGGCCCGCATGCTCAAGCATGCCGCGAGCTATGCGCCAGGCCTGGCGCAACTCAATGGCATTCGCGCCTGGGCGGGCTTTCGTGCCGCCACCCCGGACGGCATGCCGCTGATTGGCGAACACCCTGCACAGCCCGGCCTGTGGCTGGCGGTCGGCCACGAAGGGCTGGGTGTTACCGCCGCGCCGGGTACCGCCGATCTGCTCGCTGCACTGCTGTTCAACGAGGCCGAGCCAATCCCTGCCGCGGCATATTCGCCGCGACGTTACCTGAGCCAAGCTGGAGACCCCGCGCATGCCTGACCTGCATCTCGATGGCCGCCCGCTCAGCGTAGCGCCGGGCACCACGGTCGCCGCAGCCCTGGCGCTGGCCGGTGATGGCAGCACGCGCACCTCGGTCAGCGGCCAGCGCCGCGCTCCCCTCTGCGGCATGGGCGTCTGCCAGGAATGTCGGGTAACCATCGACGGCCTGCGCCGACTGGCCTGCCAGACCCTGTGCCGCGATGGCATGCACGTGGAGACGCGGCCATGAGCGAACAGACTGACGTACTGATCATCGGCGCTGGCCCGGCGGGCATGTCCGCAGCGCTGGCCGCGGCCAACGATGGCGCCCAGGTGGTGCTGCTCGACGACAACCCGTTGCCGGGCGGACAGATCTGGCGGGACGGCGCTCAGGCAAGCATCCCAATCCAGGCACGCCGCCTGCGCGATGCGGTGGATACGCACAGCAATATCCAGCGCCACGCCGCCACTCGTGTGGTGGCACGGTCAGGCAGCCATGGGCTGCTGGTAGAAGACTCCCAGCGCGGCTGGGTGATCGCCTACCGCAAGCTGATCCTGTGTACCGGGGCGCGAGAGTTGTTACTGCCGTTTCCCGGCTGGACATTGCCCGGTGTTACCGGTGCCGGTGGCCTGCAGGCGCTGATCAAGGGCGGCTTGCCAGTAGCCGATGAACGCATCGTGATCGCCGGCAGCGGCCCGCTGTTGCTGGCCAGCGCGGGTACGGCGAAACACAACGGTGCCCGGGTGCTGCGCATCGCCGAGCAGGCATCAGCCGGCTCGGTCGCCGCCTTCGCCCTACAACTGCCGCGCTGGCCGCGAAAGCTGTTGCAATCCTTCAGCCTGTTCGACGGCGGTTACCGCTCTGGCACTCGGATCGTCGCCGCGTTGGGCCAGCATCGCCTGGAAGGCGTACGCCTGCAGCGCGGCGACAAGATCGAAGAGCTGGAGTGCGAGCGCCTGGCCTGCGGTTTCGGCCTGATTCCCAATGGGCAATTGGGGCAGGCCCTTGGCTGCACGCTGGATAACCACGCCATCAAGGTGGATGCCTGGCAGGCCACCGATGTGGCCGGCATCTATGCCGCGGGGGAATGCACCGGCTTCGGCGGCAGCGAACTGGCCTTGGTCGAAGGCCGCATCGCCGGCCATGCCGCCGCCGGTAACCGCGGGGCAGCGCAACGCCTCTGGAAAGGGCGCGCACGCTGGCAGCGCTTTGCCGATGAGCTGAACACGCGATTCGCCCTCGACCCGGCACTAAAACGCCTGGCCGAGCCGGATACCCTGCTGTGCCGCTGCGAGGACGTGCCCTACGCCGCCGTCGCCAGGCACGGCAACTGGCGCGAAGCGAAACTGGCGACCCGCTGCGGAATGGGGGCCTGCCAGGGCCGGGTATGCGGTGCAGCCACGCAATACCTGTTCGGCTGGCAGCCAGGGGCGCCCCGCCCACCGTTCGGACCGACCCGAATCGATACGCTGATGCAGCTGGAAGGCCCATTCCAGAGCCACCAATAGTGGCAATGAATCTCATTTTCGAAAAGGTGTTCCAGCGCTCCATCAAACGGTAACAAACCGGGTAGTGCGGTAACGCTTTCTGTAGCGAAAACCCGAGCCGAAAAAACCTGAAAACACTAAGTAATTGAAAAATATAGATATTCTAAAATTGGCACAGGATATGCTCTATGTTCCGCACAACAAAAATAACAAGACACATCTGATAACAAGAACAAGACAACGGCTCTAGCATAAGAAAGACAAAATCGCAGAGACGCAGCTAACTGATTTCTTTGGAGAGGACCGCCCTCGGGCTTGTACCGCAACCGGGTCGAGAACAATAAAACTGCTTTGCAAGGCAGCGACAGACGGGTTGGATCTCAGGATCACGGCAACATCAGCGTCCAAACAAATCCGTTCGCTCTTGGCCCCCATTGGGGGCCGCGGCTAAAAACAAGAACAAAAGGCCGGTAGCACTAATAAGAACGATGATTCGAACAAGATTTAGGGGAGCCTCGGCTCCCCTTTCTGCTTTCTGGCGCTCAGCCTTGTTTCCCTTCCATGCTATGGCCAGTTCCCTTTCCTAATCCAAGTACCCCAGGAATTGCCGCTGGGCCGCATCTCTGCGTCTTGTGGATAACTCAGGTCTTATCGTAGGAGCCGGGGCGCCTAGCCCTTGCCAGCGATTGATGGCCATAACGCGCATCTACTTATGGCCACCACAGCATCGCCCGCAAGCGGGCTCCTACAGATTGCGGAGTACTCACGCGATTCTATTGGGAGCCGCCATCGCATTGCAGGGAGGCGGGGCACCAAGCAATGTGGGTAACTCTCATGTCCCTGCTTTGAGGCGAATGCCTCAGGCTTTCGGTCACTCGAATCACAGGCATGAAAAAGGCCGCATCCCCTTCCGGGCGATGCGGCCTTCGTTAGCGTGCAGGTGAGCTTACGGCAGCGCGTAGGCGATCACGTAGTCACCGCGGTCCGGCGACTGACGGGCGCCACCGGCCGTTACCACGATGAACTGCTTGCCGGTCTTCGGCGACACGTAGGTCATCGGCGTGCCCTGGCTGCCTACCGGCAGGCGCTGTTTCCAGACTTCCTTGCCAGTGCCGCTATCGAACGCGCGCAGGTAGTAGTCCTGCGTACCGGCGAAGAACACCAGGCCAGACTGCGTGGCCAGGGAACCGCCCAGGGTCGGCATGCCCACCGGCATCGGCAGGCGCATCTTGATGCCCAGCGGACCGGTGTCTTCCACGGTACCGACCGGTACCTGCCAGGCGATCTGCTGGGTCTTCATGTCGATGGCGGTCAGCGTGCCGAACGGCGGCGCCTGGCAGGGAATGCCAGCCAGCGACAGGAAGCGGTTCTTGTTGACCGCATAAGGCGTGCCCTTGAGCGGCACCGCGCCCATACCGGTATTGACGGCTTCGCCACCGGACGAGGCCGGACCGCGATTCTGCGCCGGAATCATCTGCACCCACAGGCCAAGACGCATGTCGTTGACGAAGATGTAGTCATTGACCGGGTCGGTGGACAGGCCACCCCAGTTCATCCCACCCAGTGAGCCGGGAAAGCTCAGCGACACGTCGGTGCCCGGTGCGGTGTACAACCCCTCGTAGCGCATCTGCTTGAAGGCGATGCGGCAGAGCATCTGGTCGAACGGTGTGGCGCCCCACATATCCGACTCGGTCAGGGTCTGCGCGCCGATCTGCGGCATGCCCACCGACAGGGGTTGTTTGAGCGCGTATTGCTCCCCTTTGATGTCTGCCGCCTTGACCGCCACTTCCGCCACTTCGGTCAGCGGCTGACCGGTAGCACGATCGAGCACGAATATCTGCCCGGCCTTGGTACCGATCACCACCGCAGGCACCTTGCTGCCATCAGCCTTGGGGAAATCGATCAGGCTGGGCTGCATCGGCAGGTCGAAATCCCAGAGATCGTTGTGCACGGTCTGGTAGACCCACTTTTCCGCACCGGTGGTGGCGTCCAGGGCGAGGATCGAGGCGCCGTACTTGTGGTTCAGCTCGGTACGCTCGGCACCGTACAGGTCGGTGGACGGGCTGCCCATGGGCAGGAATACGGTGTTCATGGCCGGATCGTAGGACATCGGCGCCCAGGAGTTCGGCGTGCTGCGCACGTAGGTCTGGCCGTCGGCCGGGGCCTGACGCTCCTCAGGATTGCCCGGATCGAACGCCCAGCGCATGGCGCCAGTGACCACATCGAAGCCACGAATCACACCGCCAGGCATGTCGGTCTGCACGTTGTCGGCCACACGCCCGCCCACCACGACGGTGGTACCGGCCAGCAGTGGCGGCGAGGTGAGCTGGTAGTGGGGATCCGGCGCAGCACCCAGACCGGCCTTGAGGTCGACCTGGCCATTCTCGCCGAAGCCTTCGCAGAGCGCGCCGGTGTCGGCGTCTACGGCGATCAGGCGGGCGTCGATGGTGTTGGTCAGCAGACGACGACGGCAATTGGCGCCTTCGGCGATAGCCACGGTCGGCACCGCGACGGCACCCGCAGCATCAGGCTGCTGCAGCGGTGCATCGGCGTCGAAGTAGGCCAGGCCACGGCAACGCTGCCAGACCGAAGCCTGAGCGTTGATGTCGTTACGCCACAGCTCGCTGCCGGTATCGGCGTCGAGGGCGATGATGTTGTTGTGTGGGGTGCAGATGAACACCTTGTCACCCACCTGCAGCGGAGTGAGCTGATCCTCGGCGCCATTACCATTGCTCTCCGCCACGTCACCGGTGTGATACGTCCAGGCGACCTGCAGGTCCTTCACGTTGGCACGGGTGATCTGATCCAGGGCGGCGAAACGGCTACCGCCAGCGGTGTTGCCGTAGTGTTCCCAGTTCTTCTGGGCCTGGGTCGGGTCGACCGGCTTCACGGCCGGGCCATCGCCGTTCGCCGCGACGGTGGGGTGAGCCAGGAAGGTACCGCTGAAGCTGGCGATCAGCGCCACCGCCAGTACGGCTGCCAACCCGTAGGCACCACGCCCGCCGCGTGCGCCTGCCGCTTTCTTCAGGGTCGGGTAGATCAGCGCGACGACCAGGCCCATCACGCCAAAGGTGAACAGGCGAGAGAACAATGGCCAGAACACCAGGCCGACATCGACCAGCGCCCAGATCACGGTACCGAGCAGCGCCAGGGCGAACAGCCAGGCGCCGGTGGGCTTGCGAGCGGCGATCAGCACACCACTGGCCAGCACGGCCAGGCCCATGCTCAGGAAGTACAAGCTGCCGCCGAGACTGGCCAGATAACCACCACCGCCCAGCAAGGCAAGGCCGACCAGGGCGATCAAGACGCCGACGATCAGCAATAGTGCACGCGTGCCGCGCTGGGCACCTTTACCCTCATTCATCGTTTTATCCTGTTTTGTCACGAACACAGAAACACAGCATCGACGCCACCACCCCTGAGGATAGTCGCCAATACTGTTTGTAATAATTGGTATGCGTACCAGTGTGCACCGAAACGGGACGCGTCGCACCCGAAAATTAACCAAACGGTACATTTTCCTGCGTCAATCCGACGCGGTAGGCTCAGCGCCACCTGATCAGCCGCCACCCGCCATGCAAACTCTGCTGCCCACCGCCCTACATCAAGATTTGCCTGCGCTGATCACCAGCCTGCGGCAGATCGAGCCGCTGCTCGACGCCCTGCCCGAGGTGGTGTTTTTCATCAAGGACAGCCAAGCCCGCTACGCGCTGGTGAACCAGACGCTGACGCAGCGGCTGGGCTTCAAGAGCAAGGCCAGGCTGCTCGGGATGACCGCCGAACAGGTGTTCCCGGCCAGCTTCGGCCCCTCCTACACGGCGCAGGATCGCCGGGTACTCAAGGACGGCAGCCAACTCGCCGACCAGTTGGAGCTGCATCTCTATTACGGCAATCAGCCCGTCTGGTGCCTTACCCACAAACTGGCACTGCGTAACCACGCGGGCGAGATCATCGGCGTGGCGGGTATTTCCCGGGATGTGCAACTGCCGCAATCGAGCCACCCGGCCTACCCGAAACTGGCGGCGGTGGACGCCCATATCCGCGAGCATTTCGCCCGGCCGATCAGCCTGGCCGAGCTCACCGGCCTGGCAGGCCTGTCGGTGGCGCAGCTGGAGCGCCACTGCAAGCGCATCTTCCAGCTCACTCCGCGGCAGATGATCCACAAGGCACGCCTCGGTGAGGCCAGCCGCCTGCTGCTGCAGGACCTGCCGATCACCGAGATCGCCCTGCGCTGCGGTTACACCGATCACAGCGCCTTCAGCCGCCAGTTCAGGTCGCTGACCGGGCTGACACCCAGCCAGTTCCGGGACTCGCACAGGGACTGATACCGGCGCTGTTCCGAAACGGGGCGCTCGACGCTACACATCGCTCCCTTATGTAACACCCCGCCTGCACTGAACGCCGCACCCTCCCCTCTATTTTCCGCCAATCCCTCGGCCCGTGGGCCGCTCAGCGACGAGCCAAAGAACAGGCACAGCCATTGCATATCAAATATCGTATACGAAATTTCCTATAACCAGCGTCTGCACAGTTTCGAGGCCCCTATGAAGAACCCCGCTTTTGCCGTAGCCCTCAGCGCAGTACTCAGCACCACACTGATCGGCACCGCACACGCCGACAAGCTCGACTCGATCATCGAATCCGGCAAGCTGCGCTGCGCGGTGACCCTGGATTTCCCACCCATGGGCTCGCGTGACGACAAGAACCAGCCGGTCGGCTTCGACGTCGACTACTGCAATGACCTGGCGAAAGTGCTCGGCGTCGATGCCGAAGTGGTGGAGACACCGTTCCCGGATCGCATCCCGGCGCTGGTTTCCGGCCGCGCCGACGTGATCGTAGCCTCCACCTCCGACACCCTGGAGCGTGCCAAGACCGTTGGCCTGACCGTGCCCTACTTCGCCTTCCAGATGGTCGTGCTGACCCGCGACGACACCGGCATCAACAGCTATGCCGACCTCAAGGGCAAGCCTGTGGGTAACACCAGCGGCACCTACGAAGCCATCGCTCTCGAGAAGGACGTGAAGGCGTGGGGCGACGGTACATTCCGCGCCTACCAGTCGCAGAACGACACCATCCTCGCCGTCGCCCAGGGCCATATCGCTGCCACCGTAGTGACCAACACCGTGGCCGCCGCCACCCTCAAGTCCGGCAAGTACAAGGGCCTGAAAGTGGTCGGCGATGCGCCCTACGTCGTCGACTACGTGTCCCTGGCGGCCAAGCGTGACGAGTACGGCCTGATCAACTACCTCAACCTGTTCGTCAACCAGCAGGTGCGCAGCGGCCGTTACGACGAGCTGTGGAAGAAGTGGGTCGGCGACGAAATCAAGCCGGCCAACCTGACCGTGCCGGGCGTGTACTACTGATCAACGGCCATTCCTAGGGTGGGTCGAGGCGCAGCGCCTGACCCGCGCGGCCCGCCCCACCCGACCAGCAACACCCACGATTTCATGCTCGCGCGCCCCATGGCGCCGGGCTTTTCATTCACGCCTGGAGCCATCGATGCCAACAGTCGCTGACCATCCCTCGCCCCACATGCCAGCCTGCGCCATTCAGGGCCGCAGCCTGGTCGCCGGGTGCGCCGAGGGTGAGTTGCTGTTCGCCGAGATGGGCCTGAGTTTCTGGGGCGGCGTCGACCCGTTCACGGGCGAGGTGATCGACCGTCACCACCCGCTCAGTGGCGAGAACCTGGCGGGCCGCGTACTGGCGATTCCCAGTGGTCGCGGCTCCTGCACCGGCAGCAGCGTGATGATGGAGCTGCTCAGTGGCGAGCATGCCCCTACCGCGCTGGTGCTGGCCGAGGCCGACGAGATCCTTACCCTGGGTGTGCTGGTGGCCGAACTGCTGTTCCAGCGCTCCATCGCCGTGCTGTGCATCGGCCATGAAGCCTTCACCCGCTTGCGCGGCCAGGCTTACGCCCGACTCGATGGAGAACGGCTGCACCTTTATCCACAACCCCCTGCCGATGCGCGGCCGACAGGTGTGGCTTCGATACATCAGCAGCCGCTGTTCGCCAGCGCCCTGCAATTGAGCGAAAGCGACCGTGCCCTGCTAGATGGCAGCCATGGCAAGGCGGCACAGGTGGCCATGCAGTTGGTGCTGCGCATGGCCGAACTGCAGGGCGCCAGCGAATTGCTGGATGTCACCCAGGCGCATATCGACGGTTGCATCTATACCGGCCCGGCCAGCCTGCGCTTCGCCGAGCAACTGGTGGCCTGGGAGGCCAAGGTAAGGGTTCCCACCACCCTCAATTCAATCTCCGTGGACCAGCGTCGCTGGCGTGCACTGGGCATCGACGCCGCATTCGGCGAACCAGCCAGTGCACTCGGTGACGCCTACATGGCCATGGGCGCCCAGCTCAGTTTCACCTGTGCGCCCTACCTGCTGGACAGCGCACCCGCCAGAGGCGAGCAGATCGTCTGGGCGGAATCCAATGCGGTGGTCTACGCCAACAGCGTGCTTGGGGCACGCACCCTCAAATATCCCGATTACCTGGATATCTGCATCGCCCTCACCGGCCGTGCGCCCAGGGTCGGCTGTCACCTCGACGAGCACCGCATGGCCAGCCTGCAGATACAACTGCCAGAGCTCGCCGAGCTGGACGATGCCTTCTACCCGCTGCTCGGCTACCACGTCGGCCTGCTCTGCGGCAGCGGCATTCCGCTGGTACGCGGCCTGGAACAGGCTCAGCCGAGCCTGGACGATCTCAAGGCCTTTGGCGCCGCCTTCGCCACCAGCTCGGCAGCACCACTGTTCCATATCGCCGGGGTGACGCCGGAAGCCAGGCACCCGGAGAACGTTATCCACAGCGCCGAATCGACGCCCACCGAGCCGGTCACCCTCGCCGATCTACGGCGCAGCTGGGACGAACTCAACAGCGCTGATGAAGCCGAGGTAGGCCTGATCGCGCTCGGTAATCCGCACTTCTCGCTCAGCGAATTCGCCCACCTCGCGCACCTGTGCGCGGGCCGCAGCAAGAGTGCTCAGGTAAGCCTGGTGATCACCTGCGGTCGAGCGATTCTTGAGCAGGCCCGCGCGGCCGGCTACCTGAGCGTGCTGGAAGCATTCGGTGCGACGCTGGTGACCGACACCTGCTGGTGCATGCTCGGCGAGCCGGTGGTGCCGACCCGTTGCCGCACCCTGATGACCAACTCGGGCAAATACGCCCATTACGCGCCCGGGCTGGTCGGCCGTTCGGTGCACTTCGCCAGCTTGGCCGAGTGCGTCGACGCCGCCTGTTCGGGCCAGGCCAGCGGCCGTCTGCCGCGCTGGCTGCAACCGGCTTCCCCTGTGGAGAACCCCACGCATGTTTGATTACACCTTCCATTGGCGCCAGGCATTCAAGGCTCTGCCCGACATGCTCGCCGGCGCCTGGGTGACCTTCGAAACGGCCGCCCTGTCGATGATCTTCGGCGTGTTCATCGCCCTCGCCCTGACGGTGATGCGTGAGCTGAAGAACCCCGTGGCCCGCGGCTTCGCCAATGGCTGGGTATCCATCGCGCGCAACACGCCGTCGCTGTTCCAGATCTACATCCTGTACTTCGGCCTGGGCTCGATGGGCTGGCACGTCAGCTCCTGGGTCGCCCTGCTGGCCGGCATCACCTTCAACAACGCCGGCTACCTGGCGGAAAACTTCCGTGGTGGCCTCAAGGCGGTACCCGACACTCAGGTGCGTGCTGCCCGCTCGCTGGGCATGAGCGCCTTTCAGGCCTATCGGATGATCGTCGTGCCGCAGCTGCTGCGCATCGTCTTCTACCCACTGACCAACCAGATGGTCTGGGCCGTGCTGATGACCTCGCTGGGGGTGATCGTCGGCCTCAACAACGACCTTACCGGCGTCACCCAGGACTACAACGTCAAGACCTTCCGCACCTTCGAGTTCTTCGCCATCGCGGCGGTGCTGTATTACCTGATCGCCAAGGCGATCGTAGCGGTTGCCCGGCTGCTGGCCTGGCGCCTGTTCCGTTACTGAGGAAGCACGCACATGTTCGATACCAGCTTCACCTGGAACGATTTCCTCTACCTGCTCGACGGTGCCTGGGTCACCCTGCAGCTGACCTTCTGGGCCATCCTGCTGGGCTCCTTCGCCGGCCTGCTGTTCGGTCTGTTGCGTGCCCTGCTGCCCCGCGCCACCCTGCCGCTGGCCTGGGTACTCGACGTGTTTCGCAGCGTGCCACTGCTCATCCAGTTCGTGCTGTTCAACTCGTTCAAGAGCATCGCCGGCATCGATATCAGTGCCTTCGCGGTGGGCTGCATCGTGCTGGGCATCTACGCCGCCGCCTACTTCACCGAGATCGTGCGGGCCGGTGTGCTGTCGGTGCCGTTCACCCTGCGCCGCGCCAGCCGCTCGCTGGGCATGAGCTATGTGCAGGACCTGCGCTACATCGTCCTGCCGATGGCCACGCGGGTGGCCTTCCCCGGCTGGCTGAACCTGGTGCTCAGCGTGATGAAGGACACCGCGCTGGTCATGTGGATCGGCATCGTCGAGCTGCTGCGCGCTTCGCAAACCATCGTTACACGCATTCAGGAGCCGCTGCTGGTGCTGTGCATCGCCGGCCTCATCTACTACGTCATGAGCCTGGTGGTCGCCCAACTGGGCGCCCGTCTGGAAAGAAGGTGGCAGGAAAATGATTGAGATCGACAACGTATACAAATCCTTCGGCGACCTCGAAGTGATCAAGGGCGTCAGCCTGACCGTGAACAAGGGTGAAGTGGTATCGATCATCGGCGGCTCCGGCTCCGGCAAATCGACCCTGCTGATGTGCATCAACGGCCTGGAGTCGATCAAGAGCGGCAGCATCCGCGTCGACGGCACCGAAGTGCACGCCCCGGGCACCGACATCAACAAGCTGCGGCAGAAGATCGGCATCGTGTTCCAGCAGTGGAACGCCTTCCCGCACCTCACGGTGCTGGAAAACGTCATGCTGGCGCCGCGCAAGGTACTCGGCCTGAGCAAGCAGGAAGCCGAGGCCATCGCCGTGCAGCAACTGACCCACGTGGGCCTGGGCGAGAAGCTCAAGGTGTTCCCCGGCAAACTGTCCGGCGGCCAGCAGCAGCGCATGGCGATCGCCCGCGCCCTGGCCATGAGCCCCGACTACATGCTGTTCGACGAGGCCACCAGCGCCCTCGACCCGCAGCTGGTCGGTGAAGTGCTCGACACCATGCGCATGCTCGCCGAAGACGGCATGACCATGGTGCTGGTGACCCACGAGATTCGCTTCGCCCGAGACGTGTCCGACCGTGTGGCGTTCTTCCGCAACGGCCTGGTGCACGAGATCGGCGCGCCCGAGCAGGTGCTCGGCAACCCGCAACGACCGGAAACCGCCGACTTCCTCAAGTCGGTTCACTAAAGAGGACTGCCCCGTGCGCTCCAGCAAAGTCATTCATGTGGTCAGCTGCCATGCCGAAGGTGAGGTCGGCGACGTCATCGTCGGCGGCGTCGCGCCACCACCTGGCGATACCCTGTGGCAGCAGTCGCGCTGGATCGAACAGGACGACTTCCTGCGTAACTTCGTGCTCAACGAACCGCGCGGTGGCGTGTTCCGTCACGTCAACCTGCTGGTGCCGGCGAAGAACCCCAAGGCGCAGATGGGCTGGATCATCATGGAGCCGGCCGATGTGCCGCCGATGTCCGGCTCCAACTCGCTGTGCGTGGCCACCGTGCTGCTCGACAGCGGCATCCTGCCGATGACCGAGCCGCAGACCTTCTTGACCCTGGAAGCGCCAGGCGGCCTGGTGGAAGTGATCGCCGACTGTCGCGACGGCAAGGCCGAGCGGGTCGAAGTGAAGAACGTACCCTCGTTCGCCGACAAGCTCGACGCCTGGATCGAGGTCGAAGGCCTGGGTTCGCTGCAGGTCGATACCGCCTACGGCGGCGACAGCTTCGTCATCGCCGATGCGCGCCACCTGGGGTTTGCCATCCAGGCCGATGAAGCAGCCGATCTGGTCGCCGTGGGCCTGCGCATCACCAAGGCCGCCAACGAGCAGCTCGGCTTCCAGCATCCGCTGAACCCGGACTGGAGCCATATCTCCTTCTGCCAGATCGCCGCTCCGGTGGTTCACGAGAACGGCATCGCCACGGGCGCCAATGCGGTGGTCATCCGCCCCGGCAAGATCGACCGCTCACCCTGCGGCACCGGGTGCTCGGCACGCATGGCGGTGCTGCATGCCAAAGGTCAGCTGGCGGTGGGCGAACGCTTCATCGGTCGCTCGATCATCGGTTCCGAATTTCACTGCCGCATCGACTCGCTGACCGACGTGGCCGGCCGTGCGGCGATCTACCCCTGCCTATCCGGCCGGGCGTGGATCACCGGCACTCACCAGCACCTGCTCGACCCGAGCGATCCCTGGCCAACGGGCTATCGCCTGTCGGATACCTGGCCGGTGGAGCTGAAGCTGTAAGGACCCGTTCATGAGAACCTGTTCATGATTTTTTCAGCCCAGGCTCGTCGATTTTGGCAGCTCAGTGGCGAAAGCGTCCATCGGCGCAGTATCTGTGGGAGCGGGCCATGCCCGCGAAAAATCACGGGCATGGCCCGTTCCCACAATGGACCAGCGAAGGACGCTTCTGCCTTGTAGCTGCCGCTTCAGGTAAACAAAGATCGTGAACAGGCTCCAAGACCTGTTGAAAACTTGAAACTGCCGGTTCGCCGGCGCAACGAACCGGGCGCCATGCCCAACAACGGAAAACGGACGGCCTGCTACGGCCATCTGCTTTCGTATACGAAATACTTTTACCCTGCCCAGGAGGCAACACCATGAGCAGCAACATCTTCACCGGCACCATTCCCGCCCTGATGACCCCCTGCACCGCCGACCGCAAGCCGGACTTCGACGCCCTGGTGCGCAAGGGCAAGCAGCTGATCGAGACCGGCATGAGCGCGGTGGTCTACTGCGGTTCCATGGGCGACTGGCCGTTGCTCACCGAAGCCCAGCGCCAGGAAGGGGTGGCACGCCTGGTCGCTGCCGGCATCCCGACCATCGTCGGCACCGGTGCGGTGAACAGCCGCGAGGCGGTTTCCCACGCCGCCCACGCCGCCAAGGTTGGCGCCCACGGCCTGATGGTCATCCCGCGCGTGTTGTCCCGTGGCGCTTCACCGGCCGCTCAGGAAGCGCACTTCGCCGCCATTCTCGAAGCCGCGCCAGAGCTTCCGGCGGTGATCTACAACAGCCCGTACTACGGCTTCGCGACCCGCGCCGAGCTGTTCTTCAAGCTGCGTCGCAGGTACGCCAACCTGATCGGCTTCAAGGAATTCGGCGGCGCCGCCGACATGCGCTACGCCGCCGAGCACATCACCTCGCAGGATGAGGACGTGATTCTCATGGCCGGCGTCGACACCCAGGTGGTGCACGGCTTCGTCAATTGCGGCGCGACTGGCGCCATCACCGGTATCGGCAACGCCCTGCCGCGCGAAGTGCTGCAACTGGTCGAGCTGAGCAAGAAGGCCGCCAAGGGCGACGCCGTTGCCCGCCGCCTTGCCCTGGAGCTGTCCGAGGCGCTGAACGTGCTGTCGTCCTTCGACGAAGGCACCGACCTGGTTCTCTACTACAAGCACCTGATGGTACTGGGCGGCGACCAGGAATACGCCCTGCACTTCTACGAAACCGATGCCCTCAGCGACGCCCAGCGTAACTATGCGGAGACGCAGTACAGGCTGTTCCGCCAGTGGTACGCCAACTGGTCGGCCGAAAACAACGCCGCCTGATCGCTGCAAGTCGGCCGGGTGCCTCCAGCGCATCCGGCCGAGCGGGCTCGTGTCCATCGACCGCTTGCCGATTTCGCCGAACAGATTCGTTTGCCTGCCGGCAGCCGCTATCCCGTTCGCGCGTCTTTACCGTTCACCGGTCAGGCCCTGACACTGCCGAGTTTGACGCCCTGCCAACGCCTGCGCCTCCGATCGCGATACCGGAATTGAGCGACTCGGTGCAGTGCACAGACATGGCAGACTTGCGCAACTTATCAGACATCGTACAATCAAAGCCTTTCCGTACGTGTTCATACGTCACCAACAGGAGCTAACAATGCCCGCTACCATCGGCCACAACATCATCGGCGGCGCGTACAGCGCAGCCGGCTCCGTAGTCCACAAGAGTCACGACGCCACCACTGGCGAAGCCCTTTCCTACGACTTCATCCAGGCCACTCCTGAAGAAGTCGATGCCGCTGCCAAAGCCGCCGCTGCCGCCTACCCCGCTTACCGCAGCCTGTCCGCGGCCAAGCGCGCCGATTTCCTCGACGCCATCGCCGACGAGCTGGATGCCCTGGGTGACGACTTCGTTGCCACCGTTACCCGCGAAACCGCCCTGCCGACCGCCCGGATCCAGGGCGAGCGTGGCCGTACCAGCGGCCAGATGCGCCTGTTCGCCAAAGTGCTGCGTCGCGGCGATTTCTACGGCGCGCGTATCGACCGCGCCCTGCCGGATCGCCAGCCGCTACCGCGCCCGGATCTGCGCCAGTACCGCATCGGCCTCGGCCCGGTTGCCGTGTTCGGCGCCAGCAACTTCCCGCTGGCCTTCTCCACCGCTGGCGGTGACACCGCTTCCGCGCTGGCCGCTGGCTGCCCGGTGGTATTCAAGGCCCACAGCGGCCACATGGCTACCGCTGCATTCGTGGGCGAAGCCATCCTGCGCGCTGCCGAGAAAACCGGCGCGCCGAAGGGCGTGTTCAACATGATCTACGGCAGCGGCGTCGGTGAGACTCTGGTCAAGCACCCGGCCATCCAGGCCGTTGGCTTCACCGGTTCGCTGAAAGGCGGTCGCGCCCTGTGCGACATGGCTGCAGCGCGCCCGCAACCGATCCCGGTGTTCGCCGAGATGAGCAGCATCAACCCGGTCATCCTGCTGCCGGAAGCCATCAAGGCCCGTGGCGAGAAGATCGCTGGCGAGCTGGCAGGTTCGGTGGTCATGGGCTGCGGTCAGTTCTGCACCAACCCTGGCCTGGTGATCGGTGTTCGTTCGCCTGAGTTCAGCGCCTTCCTGGAAAGCTTCACCGCCAAGATGGCCGAGCAGCAGCCGCAGACCATGCTCAACGCCGGCACCCTGAAGAGCTACGTGAAAGGCCTGGAAGCGCTCAACGCACATTCCGGCATCACGCACCTGACCGGTGCCAAGCAGGAAGGCAACCAGGCTCGCCCGCAACTGTTCAAGGCCGACGTCAGCCTGCTGCTGAACGGCGACGAGCTGCTGCAGGAAGAAGTCTTCGGTCCGACCACCATCGTCGTCGAAGTGGCTGACAAAGCCGAGCTGCTGGCGGCCATCAATGGCCTGCATGGTCAGCTGACCGCCACCCTGCTCACCGAGCCGGGCGATCTGGCCGGTAGCGAAGAGCTGTTCGCGCTGCTCGAGCAGAAAGTCGGCCGCGTGCTGTTCAACGGCTACCCGACTGGCGTGGAAGTCTGCGACTCCATGGTCCACGGCGGCCCGTACCCGGCGACTTCCGACGCCCGTGGTACGTCGGTCGGCACCCTGGCCATCGATCGCTTCCTGCGCCCGGTTTGCTACCAGAACTGCCCGGATGCGCTGCTGCCCGACGCCCTGAAGAACACCAACCCGCTGGGCATCGCCCGTCTGGTCGATGGCGCCAGCAGCCGCGACGCGCTGTAAGAAACGGCTCGGCGCTCCGGCGCCGGCCCGCTCTGCGCCGTAAAGAGAAAGCCGACCTCAGGGTCGGCTTTTTTGTGGATGGTGGATTGGCGTTGTACCCGTGTGCCGCCGCGCTCGAACCGGGCTATGGCAGAGGGCATTTGCGCGGATCTACTGTGGGAGCGGGCATGGCCCGCTCCCACGAACGTGCGATGCGCACCGATCAACTCGTAGGGTGGATAACGCGAAGCTTATCCACCAGCGATCGCGCCGTGCGCGCAGTCAACTGCCAGCCTCGAGGCGCTTGCGCGAAAACCCTGTCGCTCACGACTACCCCCAGGTCGCACTCGAATCCCGCCACGGCGGGCGAGCCACGTAAGTTATCCACAGATGGACGCAAAGGCCCGGGCCAGGCGCGTTCGCATGTTGGAGCAACTGCGCGGAGGCAGCCATGAGCGTGACCACTTATCCACAACAGGCGACGCACGTCGATCTTGGCATTCTGCGCAAGGTGATCGCCGCCTCGGCCATCGGCAACTTCGTCGAATGGTTCGACTTCGCCGTCTACGGCTTCCTGGCCGTCACCATCGCCGCGCTGTTCTTCCCTCAGGGTGATCCGGCCCTGGCGTTGCTGCAGACCTTCGCGGTATTCGCCGTGTCGTTCGCACTGCGCCCGCTGGGCGGCATCGTGTTCGGCATCCTGGGAGACCGCATCGGCCGCAAGCGCGTGCTGTCGATCACCGTGCTGCTGATGGCCGGCGCCACCACCCTGATCGGCCTACTGCCCACCTATGCCAGCATCGGCCTGGTCGCGCCGCTGCTGCTGGCCCTGGCGCGCTGCCTGCAGGGCTTCTCTGCGGGCGGCGAGTACGCGGGCGCCTGCGCCTTCGTCATGGAGCACGCGCCAACCGAACAGAAGGCCCGTTATGGCAGCTTCGTACCCGTCTCCACCTTCGCGGCCTTCGCCTGTGCGGCGGGCCTGGTGTTCGGCCTGGGCCTGTGGCTGGACGAAACGCAGATGCAGGCCTGGGGCTGGCGCGTACCCTTCCTGATCGCCGCACCGCTGGGCCTGGTGGGTTTGTACATGCGCCTGCGCCTGGATGAATCGCCCGCATTCCAGGCCCTGGCCGCGCAAGCGCACCCGGAGCACTCGCCACTGCGCGAAACCTTGCGTGAGCACGGCGCCACCGTGCTGTGCCTGTCAGCCTTCATCTCCGCCACGGCGCTGTCGTTCTACATGTTCACCACCTACCTGACCACCTACATGCAGGTGGTCGGCGGCGCGGCGAGGCCCACGGCACTGCTCGCCAGCCTCATGGCACTGCTGTTCGCCACCTTGCTGTGCCCCTTCGTGGGCCGCTATTCGGATCGCGTGGGCCGCCGCCGAACCATCCTCACCGCTGGCGTGGCATTGATCGTCGCGGTCTATCCGGCCTTCACCCTGGCTGCCTCGGGCAGCCTGCTGGCCTCGGCCCTCGGCGCCATGCTGCTGGCCGTCGGCGCGGTGATCTGCGGGGTGGTAACCGCCGTGCTGCTCTCCGAACAATTCCCCACCCGCGTGCGTTACACCGCCTCGGCCTTCACCTACAACCTGGCCTACACGGTGTTCGGCGGCACCGCACCACTGGTCGCCACCTGGCTGATCGAGGTGACCGGCAACCGCATGTCGCCGGCCTTCTACCTGATCGCCATCGCCCTGCTGGCTCTGGTAGGCGGCCTGTCGCTACCGGAGTCGTCGAAGCGTTCGCTGGAAGACCCGATGTCGTAAGGCAGCGTTATGATGGGCGCCCTCCTCGTTCCAATGGGTGCCCCCATGCGACTCGATCCCGTACATGAACCCGACGGCCGCCTGCTCGGCCAATGCTTCCGGCTGCACCAGCCGGCCTCGCTGGAAGAGCTACTGAGCGCCTATGACGATGTGCCCGACGGACATCGCCATCTGTTCACCCTGGATGACCTGGGTCAAGCGCTCTACACCGCGATGCATGCGAGCAACCGCCATGATCTGGACAGCGGCGACTGGCTGCAGGAGGCGGGGATCGCCGCGAGCTGGCTGGAAGATGGCTATCCACGGGACGACCTGTCGCTGCAGCAGCGACTGCACATCCGTCGCCAGGGGTTTGAACGCACGATGCAGGAAACCTCCTTCGACGACCTGTTCGCCAAGGATCTGCGTGTGGATGAAGACAGCCTCGCCGACCTGGTGGCTGCCAATACCGACCTGGTCTCGGTGCTTGATGATGAATGCTATCTGCTGCGGATTCCCGTACAGCGCGCCTGCGAGGCCATCTACGGCTTCGCCAATGGCTACTTTTCCAGCGACCTGTCGCCTCAGGAGAATTTCCGCCTGGCCGAGCATCTGGAAAACCACTACGGCTATGCCCTGTTCGGCATCGGCGCCAGCCTCATCGCCTTTCGTCGCTCACGGGCCCTGGATCAGGCGCAGACCGCCAGCCTGCTCGATCTGCTGAGCCGCCTGTATGCCCGCGAGGACAATGGGGCGCAGGTTCGGGCACTGTTCGCGGACAGTATCGAGAACCGCGAGCTGCTGGTGCTGCGCTACACCGAATGACCGGGTGAAATCAGATCGGCAGCAGATCCGTCTCGACGCCAGCGCTCGACTCATCGCGGTTGCCCGATTGCATGGCCAACAGACGCGCCAGCGTCGTATCGATTTCGATGAAGTCGGGTCGGGCACTGACCTGCGGTTGCTGGCAACGCATCACCAGCTCTTCCAGCAGCGCCGCGTAGAGCGCGGGCACTTCGCTTCGGGTGAGCAACTCTTCGAGCAGAATGCCAAAGGCGCGCACCTCGATGCGCTGCACGGCTGCGTGTTGCCAGGGGGCCGCCGGGGGCTGGAACGACGCGGCACCGAAGTCACCGAGCAGCACCTCGCCAGCGTCATCGAGCAGGATGTTGTGGCCGTAGAGGTCGCCGTGGGAAATGCCCTGCGCATGCAGGTGACGCAACGCCGAGGCGATGCCGCAGACCACTCGCAACGCCTGAGCGAAGGGCGCCCGCCAGGCTGACGGATAGGTGTCACGGCTGCAGCTCTCCAGGCTCGGCGGCCCGGCCAGGGTGCTGAACCGCGGATCGACGAGGCCCAGTAGCAGCCCCTGCTCGCCTTCGGGTGCCGCAGCGAGACGCCCGAGTACGTCGATCAGATTCGGGTGGCGCCCGGCGGCGAGGCAGGCGCGCATTTCGCTGTCCGGGGTACCGTCGCTGGTCATCTGGCCCTTGAACAGTTTGAGCGCCACAGCCTCGCACGCGCCATCCGGCCGCTGCCAGCGGGCATGGTGAATGATGCCGGACGCGCCCTGACCCAGCACCTCACCCACCTGCAACTCCTGCCACGGCACCTCGGGTGCCAGGGACTCGAATGCCGCACTGCTGTCGAAAGGATTACCGGCGTAGGCCAGCCAGGCCAGGCGGGGCAGATCCAGCAGCGCATCCGGCAAGCCGGGTAGTCGATTGGCGGCGATGCGCAGCAACTCCAGCTTCTCCAGGCGCGCCAGGCTGGCGGGCAATGCACTCAGGCGATTGCCGGCGAGCATCAGTTTCTGCAGTTCGACGCAGTCGCCGAGGGCTTCAGGCAGACTCTCCAGGCAGTTGTCGGTCAGGATCAGCCAGCGCAGGTGCGGAGGTAGGGCCTTCTCGGACAACTCACGAATACGGTTGGACTTGAAACCCACCATGCGCAACGACAGGCAGCGACCCACCGACTCCGGCACATGCTCGAAGCGATTGTTGGAGCAGAACAACACCTGCAGACGATGCAGCCGGTGCAGGTCGTGGGGCAAATCGCTCAGCAGGTTGCCGCTCAGGTTGAGCACTTCGAGGCTGTCGGCCAGCGTGTAGATTTCCTCGGGAAACCGCTCCAGCGCGGCGCACAGGTCGAGACGGGTGATGCCATGGAGCTGGCCGGCACGCAATTGATCGAGGGTATGCATGCTGGCGCAGGCTCGGGCAGGAAGGAGCCTGCCATTCTAAGCGATCATGGCCCTTGGCCACCCAGTGCCCAGAAGAAAAATTTCCCGTTTGCCGAACAGTTGTCCAAAGGCATGCATCGCGACAGGTCAGCGGCGGGGTCAGCGCCGTATCACGGGCCTAGGGCCTGTTAACACTACCGCACGACCGCGCCGGAGCCCGTTTTGCCGCGAGGCAAGGCACGAGCCGCGAAGTTTAGCGGGCTAAATGAGCCGGCGAGAAACGCCGTATCGCGGCAAAACGGGCCCGGCCCTGTGGGTTGCGCGAAAAATCTCGCCATGCGTTGTTGGAGGACTTGGCAAGGGAACAACCATTCCCTGCGTCCTCCGCCTAGCCTGGCGAGATTTTGCGCAGCAACGCGGCTTGCGCGGTAGCGTTAACAGGCCCTAACGAGTCGATGTGCCGGTACTCGGCGCCCAGCTCATCTGCCAGTTGCGCAGCGCGGCCCAGACGGATCGGCGCGCATTCGATATCCACCAGTGTCGCCGGACAGGGGCTGGGCGGCAGGGCTGGCCATTCCCGCAAGCGCCCGTCGGTGACCACCAGCAGGCGTTGCTCCTCACCCGGCTTGAGACGCTGACGCCGCTGCAGCCAGCCATGGGCGTCCTGCAATGCCGGGATCAACGGGCTGCCGCCACCGGCCCCGAGCTCCACCAGCCATTGTTGCAGAGCGCCGCACGCCTTCTGGCCCTGCCAGTGCCATTGCGGTCGTGTTCCCTGGGCGTCCAGCACGGCGATCCGCGCACGCTCGCGGTAGGCCCGCTCGAAGACTTCGGCGAGCAACCCCTTAGCCTTGCCCAGCGCACCGTGACGCCGGGTCGAGGCCGAAGCATCGACGACAATCAGCCATAGCTGTGTCGGTGCGCTGCTTCGGGACCAATGCTGCAAATCCGCACGACGCTTCGGCTTGCCTTGCAACAAGGTGGCAAGCCAGTCGATGGCGCCGCTGGCACCACGCTGCCTGGCACCACGGCGGCCCTGTGCCTGTTTGCCGGGGGCCGGCTTCGCATCCATCCCCGCTCTGGCACGCGGGGGGATGCCTAGGGCTTTTTTGCCCAGCGCGGCGGTTCACGGCGCTCGCCGGCGGTCTGCGCTTGCGGCGGCAACTCGCCCCACTGACCGTCGCCCGCTGCGGGCTGCTCGCTCGGCGCCTGGGCGGGAGGGCTGGCCGGCGGCTGAGCCTGCTGCCGGGGGGGCGTGTGCCGACGGCGATGGCGCAGCACGAAGTCCTCGACCGCATCGATATCCACAGGCTCGATACCCGTCGCGCCACGCCAGGCCGCATGGGCACGGGCCGCGCGCAACCAGACCAGATCGGCACGCAAGCCATCGACACCGGCCTCGAAACAGCGCTCGGTGATCGCCTCCAATGCCTGATCGTCGAGCGCGATGCGCGCTACCTGAGCACGGGCCTGTTCACACCGCTCGGCCAGTGCCGCCTGCTGCTCGGCCCACTGCGCGATGAACGCCTGGGGGTCGGCATCGAAAGCCAGGCGGCGGCGGACGATGTCGGCCCGCGCCCCCGGTTGCGGCTGGCCATCCAGCGCCAGGTTGAGGCCGAAGCGGTCGAGCAGTTGCGGGCGCAGCTCGCCCTCTTCGGCGTTCATGGTGCCGATCAGGATGAAGCGCGCACTGTGGCGATGAGAGATACCGTCACGCTCGACATGATTGACGCCACTGGCTGCCGCATCGAGCAGCAGATCGACCAGATGATCGGGCAGCAGATTGACTTCATCCACATACAGCACCCCACCATCGGCCTTGCTCAGCAGGCCGGGCGAGAACTGCGCGCGGCTTTCGCCAAGGGCAGCGTCCAGATCGAGCGTACCGACAATGCGCTCCTCGCTGGCACCCAGCGGCAGGGTAACGAACACGCCGCTCTCCAGCAGCTCGGCCAGGCCGCGGGCCAGGGTCGATTTGGCCATGCCCCGCGGGCCTTCGATCAGCACCCCGCCGATTGCCGGATCGACCGCCACCAGGCACAGCGCCAACTTCAGCGAGTCGGCACCGACCACGGCGGCAAGGGGGAAGTGGGCGTTATCGGTCATGGCGCAATCCGGCTGAGCAAAGCCGCCATTGTAGCAGCGGGCGGTCGAATCCCACCCCGCTGTTCTGCTATGGTCGGCGGTTTCGCGATGCTGTCGCGTGCGATTTATCCAGGGAGACTCAGATGCGCCTGTGCATTTTCTGCGGTTCCAATGCGGGCACCAATCCCGTCTATATCGAGGCGGCTACCCGCCTCGGCCAAACGCTGGCCAAAGCCGGCATCGGCCTGGTGTATGGCGGCGCGTCCGTCGGTCTGATGGGCGCCGTGGCCGACGCGGCGCTGGAGGCCGGTGGCGAGGTGATCGGCGTGATTCCGCGTTCGCTGTGGGAAAAGGAAGTGGCCCACACCGGCCTCGATGACCTGCGAATCGTCGACTCCATGCATCAGCGCAAAGCGCTGATGGCCGAATTGTCCGATGGTTTCATCGCCCTGCCGGGCGGCGTCGGCACCCTCGAAGAACTGTTCGAGGTATGGACCTGGGCACAACTGGGCCACCACCGCAAACCCTGCGCACTGCTCAACATCAATGGCTACTACGACCGCCTCAGCGCCTTCCTCGACCACATGGTCGACGAAGCCTTCGTCAAGGCGCCGCACCGCGAGATGCTGATCGTCGAACAGGACATCGACGCACTGCTGAAGGCGATCAACGGCTATGAAGCGCCGCAGGTGGGCAAATGGATCGGCCGGCAGGAAACCTGATGAACGAGCAACCACGCCTGGGTTGTGGGGCGGCCATCGTGCAGGACGGGCGCCTGCTGCTGGTGCGCCGCCTGCGTGAGCCGGAGGCCGGCTGCTGGGGGTTGCCCGGCGGCAAGGTGGACTGGCTGGAGCCGGTCGAGCAGGCGGTACGCCGCGAGATCGAGGAAGAACTCGCCATCCGCCTGACGTCACTGAGGCTGCTCTGCGTGGTCGATCAGATCGATGCGCAGCGCGGCGAACACTGGCTGGCGCCGGTCTATCTGGCCGATACCTTCGAGGGTGACGTACGCAACGTAGAGCCCGACAAACACGACGACATCGGCTGGTTCGCACTGGACAGTCTGCCCGAGCCGCTGACCGTGGCGACCCGCCGTGCATTGCCCGCGCTCAGCGAACGGCGCTTGCAATCGACCACCGCGATGAATTAACGTCGAGCCCATTCAACGGAGCCGCACATGTCCACTTCCCCGATTCTGAACGCCACCCGCCTCGATGCAGCCTGCATCGTGATCGCGCGTGCCCAGGCATCCGTGGTCGCAGCGGCCTCGTATTTTTATGGGTATTGGTTTAGCCACAGGCGCGCCTGATACCCCACAGGCGCCCTAGCAACTCAGGGTCGCCACCAGACAGTTTCTCGAAACCCCCGGTCGGCCTCCCGACCGGGGGTTTTGTTTTTTCCGGCACATCGATTGTTCACAGAGGATTTCACCATGACCGCCTACACCACCTACCAAAACGATTACCGCTACAGCTGGCGATTTACCGGCGCTCACGCCGCTCAACCACTCAATCGAACATCCCATCGAGCCAGATAGTGCGCCGCGCGCGGTAACGTCCGCGCCGGCCGAGGAAACCACCATGTCCGTAGCCGTCAATTCCCGCTCCACCGCCAAACCCGCCGATCTGCATCTGGTCGACACCAAGACCCGCCGCCAGACCTCGCCGTTGCCCAGCGCCACCCAGTTGCGCGAAGAGCTGCCACTCTGCGCTGCGCTCGCGCGCCAGGTGCAGCAACAGCGCCACTCGATCCGCGCCATCCTCGATGGTCACGACCCACGTCTGCTGGTAGTGGTCGGCCCCTGCTCCCTGCACGACGACGCCGCCGTACTCGAATACGCCGAGCGCTTGGCCGCCCTCAGCCAACGAGTGGGTGATCGTCTGCTACTGGTGATGCGCGCCTACGTCGAAAAACCGCGCACCACGGTGGGCTGGAAGGGGCTGGTCTACGACCCGGCGCTGGATGGCAGCGGCGACATGGCCGAAGGCCTGCGCCGCTCGCGAAAATTGATGCTGCGCATGCTCGAGCTTGGCCTGCCACTGGCCAGCGAGATTCTGCAGCCGCTGGTGGCTGGGTACTTCGACGACCTGCTCGGCTGGGCGGCGATTGGCGCACGCACCAGTGAATCCCAGGTGCACCGCGAGCTGGTCAGCGGTCTGGAGATGCCGGTGGGCTTCAAGAACGGCACCGACGGCAGCCTCGGCATCGCCTGCGACGCCATGCGCTCGGCGGCCCATGCGCACCAGCACTTCGGCGTCGATGGCCACGGCCGGCCAGCGCTGGTGCAGACCCACGGCAACCCGGACACCCATCTGGTGCTGCGCGGCGGCCACGGCGCGCCGAACTACGACGCTGCCAGCATCGCCATTGCCCGCGCCGAGCTGGAGCGCCAGGGCATCGCGCCACGGATCATGGTCGACTGCAGCCACGCCAACAGCGGCAAGAACCCGCTGCGCCAGCCCGACGTGCTGCGCAGCGTGCTCGACCAGCGCCTGGCCGGCGACGGCGCCCTGCGTGCGGTGATGATCGAAAGCCACCTGCTCGATGGCGCTCAGAGCCTCGGTGGCGAGCTGCGCTACGGTGTATCGATCACCGACGGCTGCCTCGGCTGGACCGGCACCGAGCGCATGCTGATCGACGCCGCCGTGCGCATGCGTCATCTGGTCTAACGCCAGGCGCAGCGATACCCAGGACACTCTCCCGGGTGTCGCTGCACTCGACCCGAGCGAATGACGGCTCATCGATCAGGCCCTCTGAAACGCCCAGCCCTGCGTCGTCCACCCTTGCGATCGTGAAGCGGTGGACGGATCGGGCTGCGTAGGTGAAGCGTCGTCCACCCTACGCCTGAAGGCAGCTTCGAGGCGATAGCAGCCGTTCGTAGTCGGGGGCCAATTGGTGGGCTAAAGCCCACCCTACAGCCGCGCATCTAGCCGTAGGGTGGGCTTTAGCCCACCAAATCGAAGGTCCGCTTTCGCCACTTTTCAGCCAACGCGCCAAAAACCTCAGCGTTCTTCACTGTCGAGGAGCAGGTTTTCGAGGGCTTCGCGATAGTCGCCCGGCTCCTGCCACATGCCGCGCTGCTGGGCTTCGAGCAGACGTTCGATGATGTCCTGCAGGGCACCGGGGTTGTGCTGCTGGATGAAGTCGCGGGTGTCTCTGTCCATCAGGTAGGCGTCGGTGAGCAGGGCGTACTGATGGTCATCGACCAGCTCGCTGGTGGCGTCGAAGGCGAACAGGTAGTCGATGGTCGCGGCCAGCTCGAACGCACCTTTGTAGCCGTGGCGCTTCATGCCTTCGATCCACTTCGGGTTGGCCGCACGGGCGCGCACCACGCGGGCCAGCTCCTGCTTGAGGGTGCGGATGCGCGGCGTATCGGGCTGGCTGTTGTCGCCGTGGTAGCTGGCTACCTTGGCCCCCCGCAGGGTTTCCACCGCCGCCAGCATGCCGCCCTGAAACTGGTAATAGTCGTTGGAGTCGAGGATGTCGTGCTCGCGGTTGTCCTGGTTGTGCAGCACCGCCTGCAGATGCTCCAGGCGCTCGGCGAACTGGCCCCGTGCGGGCGTACCTTCGCTGCCTTTGCCGTAGGCGTAGCCGCCCCAGTTCAGGTACACCTCGGCAAGATCCGCGCGGCTCTCCCAGAGGCGCTCTTCGATGGCGTTCTGCACGCCAGCACCATAGGCGCCGGGCTTGGAGCCGAAGATCCGCCAGCCGGCCTGACGCCGTGCCTCGAGCTCGTCCAGCCCACCATCCTGCAGCGCCAGGGCTTCCTGCCAGACCCGCGCTGACAGCGGGTTCATGTCCGGCGACTCGTCCAGATCGGCGACCGCCTGCACGGCGTCATCGAACAGGCGGATCAGGTTGGCGAAGGCATCACGGAAGAAGCCGGAGACCCTCAGGGTCACGTCGACACGCGGACGCCCGAGCTGCTCGAGGGGCAGCACGTCGAAGCGCTCGACCCGCTGGCTACCCGCCTGCCATACCGGGCGCACGCCCATCAGGGCCATGGCCTGGGCGATATCATCGCCACCGGTACGCATGGTCGCGGTGCCCCACACCGACAGGCCGAGCTGGCGCAAGTGGTCGCCTTCGTCCTGCAGGTGACGTTCGAGCAGGCGGTCGGCTGCCTGCACACCGAGGCGCCAGGCCGTGGGCGTAGGCAGGTTGCGCACGTCCACGGAATAGAAATTACGCCCGGTGGGTAGCACGTCGAGGCGCCCACGACTCGGCGCGCCGCTGGGGCCGGAGGGCACGAAGCGGCCATCGAGGGCATCGAGCAGGCCATGCATCTCGGCATCGCCACAGGCGTCCAGCAGCGGCGCGATATGGCTGCGCAGGGTGTGCAGCACTGCGTCACTGCTCGGGCCAGCGGACCGCTCACCCTCGATCAGCCGTAACCCCAGCAGCTCCAGGCGCTCCCGGGTATCGCCCAGAGTGCGCCAGGGCTCATCGCTCAGATCAGCCAAAATTTTCGGGCGCGGGCCCGTCCACGGCGCGGCCATGTCGCAATCGAGGGGGTCGAAGTCCAGCGCCAGGTCATGGGCCAGGGCACGCAGCAGGCTGGCATTGCCGCCCTGGCCATCGCCGCGAGGGATGCGCAGCAGGGCCAGCAGGGTGTCGCGGCGCAGCGTGCCGGCCGGTGATTCGCCGAACACATGCAGGCCATCGCGAATCTGCGACTCCTTGAGGTCGCACAGGTAGGCGTCGAGCTGCGGCAACCAGCTGGCGGGGTCGTCATTGAGCTGCAAGCCCAGCTCACGATCGAGGCTGGCCTCGCGGACCTTCTGCAGAATCTCGCCGCGCAGCTCACCGGCGCGGCGCAGATCGAGCTGGCTGGCGTCGTAGTACTCATCGGCCAGACGCTCCAGATCGCGCAGCGGACCGTAACTCTCGGCGCGCGTCAACGGCGGCATCAGGTGGTCGATGATCACCGCCTGTGTGCGGCGCTTGGCCTGGGCACCTTCGCCAGGATCGTTGACGATGAAGGGGTAGATGTTCGGCAGGGCACCGAGGATCGCCGTCGGCCAGCAGCTTTCGGACAGGCCGACGCTCTTGCCCGGCAGCCACTCCAGGTTGCCGTGCTTGCCGACATGGATCACCGCCTGGGCGGCGAACACCTGGCGCATCCAGCAATAGAAGGCCAGGTAGCCATGCGGTGGCACAAGATCGGGGTCGTGATAAACCGCCGCCGCATCCACCTGATAACCCCGCGCCGGCTGGATGCCGACGAAGGTCAGGCCGAAGCGCAGGCCGGCGATCATCAGCCGACCCTCGCGGAACATCGGGTCGTTTTCCGGTGCGCCCCAGCGCTCCAGCACCGCCTGGCGATTGGCCTCGGGCAAGGCTGCGAAGAACGTCTGGTAGGCGTCCAGGGCCAGGCTTTGCGCACAGGGCCGCAGGTCGAGGTTGTCGAGATCGTTGGTCACGCCACCGAGCAACTGATGGATCAGCGCGGTGCCGCTGTCCGGCAAGGACTCTACCGGGTACCCCCGCTGCTGCAAGGCCTGGAGGATATTCAGGGCCGCCGCCGGGGTATCCAGGCCGACGCCGTTGCCGATGCGCCCGTCGCGGGTTGGGTAGTTGGCCAGCACCAGGGCGACACGCTTGTGCGCAGCCGGCGTGCGCTGCAACTCGCACCAGCGCCGCGCCAGTTCGGCGACGAAATCCATGCCAGGCAAGTGCGCGCGGTAGCAGACCACATCGCTCTGGCTGCGATCGCTGCGCCAGGCCAGGCCCTTGAAACTGATCGGCCGGGTGATCAGTCGGCCGTCCAGCTCCGGCAGCGCGATATGCATGGCCAGGTCACGGGGGCCAAGGCCCTGAGCGTTACCTT
Source organism: Pseudomonas flavescens (assembly GCF_013408425.1). Lineage (NCBI taxonomy): Bacteria > Pseudomonadati > Pseudomonadota > Gammaproteobacteria > Pseudomonadales > Pseudomonadaceae > Phytopseudomonas > Phytopseudomonas flavescens. Next base: position 4,548,500 of record NZ_JACBYV010000001.1, read on the forward strand.
GCCACTGCTCTTCGCTGTCCAGCGCGCAAAGCGCCTGCAGCACCGGCACATCACGGCGGAACGGCCGCGCCTGGGGCGATTCCGGGTTGGATTGTGCGAAACCGGTGGTGTTGAGGATCACGCTCACGCCAGCTTCGTCCAGCCAATCCTCGACCTGCGCCAGGCAGGCAGCCTCCTTGAGGCTGGCCACGGCGATGGGCAATGGATTGAGGCCCTGGGCCTGCAGCCGCTGGCAGAAGGTGTCGACGAAGGCGGTGTTGGCGGCCTGCACATGGGTGCGGTAGAACAGCAGCGCGGCAACGGGCGCATCCGGCTGCCAGCTGGCACGCCAATCCTGCAGCGACGCATTGCCCAGGTGCGGGTGATACAGGCCGACCCGCGGTAGCGCTCGAGGAGGCTGGCTGCCGTAATGCCCGCCAAGATAGCGATCAGCGATGCAATGGAAAAACTGCCGCGCGTTATCCACACCACCCTGACGCAGGTATTGCCAGAGCCGCTCGGCGTCTTCGCCGGCGACATTGCCCAAGCCGGTCAATTCCGGATCGGGGCTGTCGTCGCCAGGCACGAGAATCAGCGTCTTGCCCTGCCCCGCCAGCTCCACCAGCCGCTGGATGCCATAGCGCCAGTAACTGACACCGCCGTGCACGGAAATCAGAATGACCTTGGCATGCTGCAGGACCTTCTCGACGTAGAAGTCCACCGAGGCGTTGTTACTCAGCTGCGCCGGGCTGGCCAGGCGCAGGCTGGGGTAATCCTCGGGCAGATGACGGGCGACCTCGGCCAGCAGCGACAGGTGCGAATCACCGGTGCACAGCACCACCAGCTCGGCGGGGGTCTGGCCGAGGTCGGCGATGCTGTCGGCCGGCAGCGACTGGCCGGGCTGGGTGCGCAGGAGGTGCATATTCTCGCCTAAGGCATCGCCCGCAAGCGGGCTCCTACGCGAACCGCAGGAGCCCCTTGCGGGCGATCATGGTTATACCAGCGCAGCTTTCAGCTCAGCCGCGATGGCCGTGTGGTCGAGCTCCTGGCCGATCACGATCAGGCGGGTAACCCGCGCTTCATCGGCCTTCCAGGCGCGGTCGAAATGCTTGTCGAAACGCAGGCCGACCCCTTGCAGAAGCAGACGCATGGGTTTGTTCGGCACGGCGACGAAACCCTTGATGCGCAGGATGCCGTGTTTGCCGACCACATCCTTCAGCGCGGCCAGCAGGCGGGCTTCATCGGCTTCCGGTAGTTCCACGTGGAACGAGTCGAACTCGTCGTGATCGTGGTCGTCGCCTTCATCGTCATGGTGGGTGCGACGACCTTCGATATGCAACTCGGTCTCGCTGTTCAGGCCCAGCAGCACATTGAGCGGCAACGAGCCGCCATGGGCCTCCACCACCTTGACCGCTGGCGGCAGCTCTTCGCCGACTTCGGCGCGCACCGCTGCCAGGGTCTCGGCATCGAGCAGATCGGCCTTGTTGAGGATCACCAGATCGGCGCTCGCCAGCTGGTCGGCGAACAGTTCGTGCAGGGGCGACTCATGATCGAGGTTGGGATCGAGCTTACGCTGGGCATCGACCTGATCGGGGAAGGCAGCGAAGGTGCCGGCAGCCACCGCCGGGCTGTCGACCACGGTGATCACCGCATCGACGGTGCAGGCGTTGCGGATTTCCGGCCAGTTGAAGGCCTGGACCAGCGGCTTGGGCAGGGCCAGGCCGCTGGTTTCGATCAGGATATGGTCGAGGTCGCCGCGACGCTCCACCAGTTCGCGCATCACCGGGAAGAACTCTTCCTGCACGGTGCAGCACAGACAGCCGTTGGCCAGTTCGAAAACCCGACCGTTGGCTTCTTCCTCGGTGCAGCCGATGGTGCATTGCTTGAGGATCTCACCGTCGATACCCAGTTCACCGAACTCGTTGACGATCACCGCAATGCGACGGCCCTCGGCGTTTTCAAGCATGTGCCGCAGCAAGGTGGTCTTACCAGCACCGAGAAAGCCGGTGACGATGGTGACGGGTAGTTTGGCGAGCGTTTTCATGATTGGCCCTGCGTCTGAATGAACGGCGAGCGGGCAATAGGATGGCAGGCGCCAGCCGAGGCTGGCGAAGGCATCACCGGATCACCCCGCCCGGTTGTCGAAAGCGTTATCGAGGCAGGTCTCCTGGCTCACAGGTCATGGCGCGTAGCCGGCCTTCCCGGTTTCCCAGTGGCGATTGGCGATGCGCTCGCTGCTTACAGTTGCGGGGGCAGCCACGGCTTGCCGTGTTCCCTCTTAGCTCCATACCTATCGATGGAGAACCTCGAAGAGCACAAGGCTACGCAGAGCCTGCGACACGGTCAATCGCTAGGGTCCGTGGACGTTTCAACGCGGTCGTGCTGAAACGTCCACAGAGCCTGAATCTGCAACATATTGACGCACTTGCCGCTTCGTGGTGTTCTTGCGCGGTTGTTTCAGGTGTCTCACGCCGCCGTGCGTGAGGTGAAACGGGAAGCCGGTTCGAGTCCGGCGCTGCCCCCGCAACGGTAAGCGAATGTCAGGATCGTCGTGGCCACTGTGCGAAAGCATGGGAAGGCCGATCCTTATCACTGCCCAGTGATCATCGTGAGCCCGGAGACCGGCCTGAATCCTCTGTTTGGCAACCCGCGGTGGGCGGGCACGCGCCGATAGCTGCCCGTTATGCGGGCGGGCTCGCTGCGTCCCTGCTGTGCCGTTCACCTCATAGTGAAGGTTCACGACCATGTCCAGCAGCGCCATCTCGCACTCCAGCGCACCTGCACTTCCCCTGTCACAGCGTATTCTGCTTGCCGTTGGCAGCTGCGTGCTGGGCGCCGTGCTGATCTTCTTCGCCGGCTTCTCCCACGTCGAAGCCTTGCACAATGCGGCCCACGATACCCGGCATAGCGCCGCGTTCCCGTGCCACTGAGGACGCCAGGATGATCAAGCGCATCGCCCAGACCGCAGGCTTCGCCGGCCTGCTCGCTGCCATCGTGCTGACCTTGCTGCAGAGCCTGTGGATAACCCCGCTGATCCTGCATGCCGAGACGTTCGAAGTCGTCGAGCCCGCGGCCAGCATCGAACACAACCACGACACCGCAAGCGCCGCTCACGATCATGGCGCCGCTGGCGCTCACAGCCATGACGGTGAAGCATGGGCACCGGAAGATGGCTGGCAACGGCTGTTATCCACAGGCTTGAGCAACCTGGTGGTAGGTGTGGGCTTCGCGCTGATGCTCGCCGGCCTGTTCACCCTGCGCGCCCCCGAGAGAACCTGGCAGGGCCTGCTCTGGGGCCTGGCCGGTTTCGCCACTTTCGTGCTCGCGCCCTCGAGCGGCTTGCCGCCGGAGCTGCCAGGTACCGCTGCGGCCGAATTGCTGCTGCGCCAGTACTGGTGGATCGGTACCGCAGCTTCGACCGCTGCAGGCCTGGCGCTGCTGGCATTTGGCGGCAACTGGCTGCTGCGCATACTTGGCCTGGTGATTCTGGCGCTGCCCCATGTGATCGGCGCACCGCAGCCTGAGGTGCATGAAAGCCTGGCACCCGAAGCGCTGGAGCACGAATTCATCCTTGCCTCGCTGCTCACCAACGCTGCGTTCTGGGCTGCTCTGGGGCTGGCTGCCGCCTGGTTCCATGGCCGCACTCGACACGCAGAATGAACGAGCGCTCGACCCTCGTCGCCGGCCTGGGTTGCCGGCGCGGGTGTTCGCTGAGCGAGCTGCTGGCCTTGCTCGACGATACGCTGGCCGAGCATGGCTCGAGCACTGCCGAGCTGACGGCGCTGGCCAGCAGCGACCACAAGGCTGACGAGCCCGGGTTGCTGCAGTTGGCCGAGCATCTGGGCCTGCCCATCAGCTTCCTGCCCACCGATGCGCTGACGGGTTACCATGAGCGCCTGAGCCAGACCTCGGCCATCGCCCTGCATGTCACTGGCAGCCCGAGCGTTGCCGAAGCCAGCGCCCTGGCCTTGGTCGAGCGCTTGAGCAATCGCCCCGCTCGCCTGTGGATAACCAAGCGCAAGAGCGCCAACGCCACACTGGCCGTTGCCCGCAGCGATCCGTAGGGTGGATCGGGACGCGTAGTCCACGCTTTCTCGATCCGCCGGATGGCGATCCCCCGCCGAATGACCGGATAAGCCGAACAACACGGTGGAAGAGAAAAGCGTCTTCCACCCTACACCCAGGATTCGCATGACCGTCTACTTCATCGGCGCCGGCCCCGGCGACCCCGAACTGATCACCGTGAAGGGCCAGCGCCTGATTCGCTCCTGCCCGGTAATTCTCTACGCCGGTTCCCTGGTGCCGGAAGCGTTGCTCGACGGCCATCAGGCCAGCCTGGTGGTGAACACCGCCGAATTGCATCTCGATGAAATCGTCGCCCTGCTGCAGGCGGCCCATGCACGCGGCGAAGACGTGGCACGGGTGCATTCGGGAGACCCATCGCTGTACGGCGCCATCGGTGAGCAGATTCGTCACCTGCGCGCCCTGAGCATTCCCTTCGAGATCATCCCCGGCGTCACGGCCACGGCAGCCTGCGCCGCGCTGCTGGAAAGCGAGCTGACGCTGCCGGCCGTTTCCCAGACGGTGATCCTCACCCGCTATGCCAGCAAATCACCAATGCCCGAAGGCGAGCAGTTGCACGATCTGGCGCGGCACGGTGCGACCATGGCGATCCACCTGGGTGTTCAGCATCTGCCGAAGATCGTCGGCGACCTGTTGCCTCACTATGGGGCCAGTTGCCCGATCGCGGTGGTGCATCGCGCCAGCTGGCCGGATCAGGACTGGGTGCTCGGCACCCTCGCCGATATCGAGGCCAAGGTCAGCGCCAAGGGCTTTCGTCGCACCGCGCTGATTCTGGTCGGCAGGGTGCTGGGCGCCGACGACTTCGCCGACTCGGCGCTGTACAACGAGCGCCATCGCCACCTGTTCAGGGCTGGCGTTGCAGACGATACAGACTCTCGCTGACCTTGCCGCGATTGTCGGCGATGACGATCTGCGCGCCCTGGCGGGCGAGACGAGCGTTGAGATCGCTGGCGTACAGGCGCTGCAGGAAGCTCGGGTAATCAGGCTCGTTACGGGTGGCCGTTTGATCGATCAGCCAGGCATGCAGCGCGGGCAGACGGAAACTCCAGCAGCCCTCCCGGCAGTCGAAGCCGGCGTCGCGCAGTTGCCCGATCAGCGCCTGATCGCCACTCAGCACGCCGTCGCAACAGCGATACAACGCATCCACCCAGTCACTCATGTCAGGTGACGACCACCGGCAGCTCGATACGGAAGCAGGCACCACCCTCCTGGTTGCTCACGCTGAGCTTGCCACCCATCTGGTTGACCAGCCCGTAGCTGACCGACAGCCCCAGCCCGGTGCCCTTGCCCACTGGCTTGGTGGTGAAGAACGGATCGAAGACCCGATCCAGCAGCAGTGGGTCGATACCGCCCGCATTGTCCTGAACCTGCACGACCACCTTGTCCTCGCTGAGCTCGCTGCGCAGGAGGATGCGCGGCTCCAGTTCGGGCTGCTTTTCCCGTGCGCTGAGCAGCGCATCCTTGGCGTTGACCAGCAGGTTGATGATGACCTGCTCGAGCTGGTCGGCATGACCACGCACTTGTGGAGAACCGCAGAGGTCGAGGGTCAGGTCGATATCGCGTGCGATTTCGCCTTCGCGAATCAGCGTCAGGGCGCCCTCGATGGCCTCGTCGGGGCTGAACAGATCGTCCTCGACCTCGGAGCGCCGCCCGAAGATGCGCATGTGGTTGACGATCTTCGCCGCCCGGGTGATCTGCTGTTCGATACGCCCCAGTTTGTTCTTCAGGTAATCAGGGTTGGCCGAACCGTTTTCCACACCCTTCAGGGTGTTGGTCAGGGCGATGCGCATGACGTTCAGCGGCTGGTTGATCTCGTGGGCCAGCCCGGTGGCCATCTCGCCCAGCACCGCCATCTTGGCGCTCTGATTGAGCATCTGCCGGGCCTTCTGCAGTTCCGTGTCGTCACGCCCGACAGCCTGCACCTCGAGCAGCTTGCCGTGCTCGTCGAACACGGCACGCTCGGCCAGCACCCACCAGATATGTTCGCGCCCCGGCAAATCCATGCGCACCAGTGCCGTGGAAACCGGCTCGGCGGGCGTCAGCTGCCGATGGCGCTCGCGAAACTGGGTCAGTTCCTGGGCCGACAGATAGGTCGCCAGGCTGGTGCCCGGCAGGTTTTCCTGGCGGATGCCCAGATACTGCGCCAACGGTCGGTTGGCGTAGACCAGGGTGAGATCGGGTCGGTAGCGGCAGATGATCGCCGGCGAGTCTTCCACCAGGATTCGATAGCGCTCCTCGCTCTCGCGAATCCGCTCGGCGGCCTGGGCAGCCTCGGTCACGTCCAGGCAGAGGCCGACCGCTTCCACGGGAATACCGCGCTCATCACGCAGCAGTTTGGCTTCGTCCTGCAGCCAGTGGTAGCGGCCATCGCGGTCGATCAGCCGATAGCGAGAGCTGGCGGCGCCCTGGCTGAGCAGCGTGCGGGTGTGGGCGAAATAGATGTCCCGGTCATCGGGGTGGATGAAGTCGGCCATGCTGCGCTGCACGAAATCCTCCAGTGTCCAGCCCAGCAACGCGCTGCTGCTATCGCTGCAGAACACCGGCACGAAGACGCCCTCTTCGTAGCGATTCACGTAGATCAGCGCTGGCGCGCTGGCGACCAGACTCTTCAGGCGAGTGGTCGCCGCATCCGCCTCCACCTCCTTGAGTTTCATGTCGTTGATGTCCAGCACCGCGCCGACGATGCGCCGCTGGCCGTTGGCATTGAGAATCCGCGTATGGATGCGGAACCAGCACAGCTCCCCGGCGGCGTCACGCAGACGCACCACCTGTTCGAAGGCGCGACCGCTCATCTCGGCATCCCCCAGGCGGATGCGGAACTCGTCGCGGTCCGCCGGGTTGAGCAGCTCCAGCCAGTCGGCCAGGGCCACCGCTGCGCGTGGGTCGAAACCGAAGCGCTGCATCAGGCTGGGGGCCAGGAGAAACGCGCCACTGCGCGGCATGTATTCCCACCAGCCGGTGCCGAGCAGATTCTGCAGGATATCCACACGCTCGCCATGCACCCGGCGACCCTGCTCGTCGAGGCGTTGCAGCAGGGGCGCTGCGACATGGGCAAAGAGGTCCAGCCAGTCACGGGTGTTGAGCTCGGGCATGCTCTGGTGGGCGATGTAGGGCGAGCACAGCAGCCAGGCCCGGATCCCCTGGTGATCGGCATAGGGCACCAGCCAGACGGAGTCCGCGGCGTGCCATTCGGTGACATCCGCACCACCGCGCAACCACTGGACGGGCTGGTCCCCAGCGTACTGCTGCAGCTCACGGGGCAGGTGCTGGCCATCGTCCCAGAACACCGGCGTCAGCGCGTCGCGGTAATGACCGACGATCTGCCAGCCGCCCCGCTGCGCATCCGGCAGGGCCAGCGCCGTGCAGGCCAGTCGCAACGCCTGGGCCATCGCGCCCAGCCACTCGTGGGCATGCCGCGGAAACTCGACCCGGTCGGCCCCCCGTATGCTCTGCGCCACGGCGCTGATTTGCGAGAACACCTGCAGGCGCTGTTCGCAGGCCTGCAAGCGGGCCAGAAAGTCGCCGATCTCGAAGGCCTGCAGGGACCAGCCCTGCACTTCGGCCTTCAACCAGCCGCGGGTATGCAGGATGCTGCCGTCACGGGTGACGAAGGAAAGATCGAGCATCTGCTGCACGAAGGCCGCCAGATCCGTCACCAGATAGCGGCTCTGGCCGTGCAGCAACTGCTCCAGCGGCAGCACCTGGGAAACCGCGATCGGCAGGCGGTACGAAAGGCTGCCGGACACCTCGAACACCCGCCCGAGGGCGTCGATGGAAAGATTCAGACACGGGCTGTTGGCGGAAACCGCTACGGGTGCAACTGTCGCCTCCGGCGCCGCCTGCGCTTCGGGGTCACGCTTGAACCAATCCTTGAACACTTGCATTGTCCGGCCCACCTACCATGATTAGCGCCGCAGACGGATCGAAATATCTGTCGACATGATCGGGCTGCATCGCCCTTCCTGAACCCGGACACCCAGCGCATCCATGGCCTATATCGTATTGCTCTGCTGGCTCGGCGCCTGCGCATTCCAGGACGCTCAGCACCGCAAGATCGCCAACCTGCTGACCCTGGGCGGCCTCTGCGTCGCCCTGGCCTACTTGCTGTGGTCAGGCAACAGCCTGACCGGCGCCAGCCCGCCAGCGGTGGCACTGGCGATCGCTATCGCATGCCTGTTGTCGCTGCCCGGCTACCTGAGCCGGCAAATGGGTTCGGCCGACGTGAAACTGCTCGTGGCCCTCGGTGCTTCCAGCGATGCCGCACATCTCCTGTTCAGCGTGATTGCTGCCGCGCTCGTACAGATCACATGGGTCACGCTGGTGCGCATCTGGCCTGGCATCCGTCAGGCCCTTCCACAACGCCTGGTGGCGCTTAGAACGACCAGTGCCAAAGCGCCGCCCTATGCACCCTTTCTGTGCTTGGGATTCGCACTTACAACCTTGTGGTTCATAGCCAAATAACAGGTGCCATAAAACTGGCAACTTATAGTCGAACCTAAAGACAAATACCGATCTGCCCATGGCAACACAACAACTGATAACCCCTTCTAATCACACGCTGCTCGACTGCATAACTTTGACTATAACTTAAGGCATAGCTATTCTCGTTTTTCAATATCAACCGTCTCCCCATAGAGTCTTGGCATGGAAATCCCTTTGCGGATAATGATAGTCGACGACGAACCGATCATTGTCGAGGAACTCGCGGAGTTTCTCGAGCAACTCGGTTACGGCGTTACGGCATGCCATTGTGCAGAGGATGCATTGCTGGCATTCCAGCAGGACGAGCAGATTGGCATCGTGCTCAGCGACATGCACATGCCAGGGCTCACCGGGGTTCAGCTGGTCGGCGAACTGGCACGTATCGCCCGCCCGGGTCGACTCTACGAAACCGCTATATTCACCGGCAGCACGGACAAGCAGGACGTCATCCTGGCCTTGCGGGCGGGCGTTTCCGACTACTACCAGAAGCCGGTGGACCTGCAGGAGTTGCAGGCCAGCGTGACGCGTTTGTACGAGCGCGTCGAACAGCGAACCAAGGAACAGCAGATTCGTCAGCGCATTCAGGATCTGGCGGCATCGCTGCACGAGATGCACAGCGACCTGCTACCTGCCACACCGATAAAGAACGTCGCGCAAATGACCGCTTCGGTGGATATCATTCCCGAGCCCTTCGACAAGCTGTCGAGAAGGCAATTGGCAGTCGCTCAGTTGATCGCCAAAGGGATGACCAATTACCAGATATCCTGTGAATTGGGTATTACCGAAAATACCGTGAAACTTTATGTGTCCCAGATATTGAGACTGACGCGGGTGCACAACCGTACACAATTGGCGTTGTCATATCCTTCACACGGGTAAATTTTGTAAAAGCGCGGTATAGCATTGCGTTGAAACTTATACAGACGCGTCACGTGTGACGTTTATTTATACGGATAATAAGTCCGTAACACGCCGTCGATACACTATTCGGCCAATATCCTTTACTCGCCCAGTTTCCCACCCGCATCCTGCTCGAAGAATTCCGGGATGGGATGCTTGTGGCTATCCAGCCAACGCTGCAGCGCCAACTCCCGTTCTGCGGGTGTCGATGTCTGAGGATGAGACGACGCCAGGCGTCCCTCGCGCTGCAGGCGCAGCCAATGGCCCGTCTGCGTCTCCACCTCGCCGCCAACCAGGCCACCCGAACCACCCTCGCCCGCCGCCTGGCCAACCAGCGGCAGGCAGGCCAGCAGCGCAACGCCAACGATCATCCCCTTCATGGTGTGCTCTCCTTCTATAGCTGCTGCGCCGTCCAATCAGCGCTGATTGGCCACCGCATTGCCCTGCAGATCGCCAACGGGCTCGACGCGGATGAAGCCGCCATCGTCAGGCACGATCAGACGGCCAGGGCGCATTTCGATCTTTGCCCGCGCCTGACTGGCAGGCGTGGCGGCTGGTATGGAGCCTGGCGCAGACGCGATGCTCCTGCTCGCCGGCGCAGCCGAGGCGACAGACGCCACCGGAGCCGGCACCGCTGGCGCGGCAGCCACTGCAGGCGCCGCTGGCTGGACTACCGCCGGAGCGGCAATCCGAGGTGTCGCCACCGGGGTCGGCGCCACACTCGCGGCTGGCGCCTGGGCCACGGTCGCAGGGGCAGCGGCCGGCGCAGGGGCGGCTACAGCAGGCGCTGCCGGCTGGTTGACCGCTACCGGAGCAGCGGCTACCTGGCGGCTCGGCGCTACGCTAGCCACGGCGGTACGCGTGACGGCAGGGGCCGGCGCAGCGGCCACGACCACCGGAGCAACGGCTGGCGCTGGGGCTGCTGGCGGCCTCGCGGCGCTGGCAACGGAAAGCGGCACGACCGGGGCCGGACGGAAATTGGACAGTTGCGGTGCCGGAACAGCTGGAGCGGGACGCGCCGGGCTCTCTGCCGCACGAGCCACCGCGGGCTGAGCAACCGGCTGTGGCGCTACCGGCTTATCGGCAGGTTTCGCGACAGGTGCGGCAACGACAGGGGCCACCGCCTGTTGCGCCGGTGCGGGCCGCGTCTCGGCGGGCTTAGGTGCCGGGGTCTCGGCAGCAGGCGATCGCTGCTGAGCGCCGCTGGCTGGCGTCGGGGTGCCGGGCTTTGCCGCAGCGGCACCGGCTACACCGATCTGGCTGCGCAATGTCTGGGCACGCTGCTCCGCCGTGCGAAACTCACTGGCGGAGAAGCCCATGCGTTGGGCCAGCGCACTGGCCTGCGGCAGGTTGCCCTGGAAGATCAGCAGGGTCAGCAGGTTGAGTGCCGGCTGTTTCTCCGTCTCATTGAGCTCCAGTGCGGTCAGCAGCTCGAAGCGCGCTTCATCCATGCGACCGAGGTTCATGTACACCACACCCAGGTCGTTGCGGATGGTATCGCTGGTCGGGTCCAGATTGGCCGCCAGGCGCAGATGCTCGAGCGCTTCCTGGTAACGGCCCTGAGCGCTGGCGAGCTGGCCGAGGCCGTGTTCACCCTGAGCCTTGAGGCAGGTACCGAGCAGGCTGGTATAAAGCGCCTGGGCTTCCGGGCGGTTCAGCGAGCGCAGAATGCGCGCCTTGTACAGGTTCGCCTGGGGCAGTCCGCCGGGCAGGCGCTCCAGATTGGCCAATGCAGCGTGCAGCCGCCCTTCATCGGCGGTTTTCTGAGCCAGATTGAGGGCCAGCTCCTGGTCCTGGGACAACGGCGCACAGGTCATCGGGATCGCCGCGCCCCTGCTCATCAACCAGGGGGACTGGGCCGGGCTGCTCGCGCAACCAGCCAACAATCCCACCACCCCAACCACGGTCACTACACGCTTCATTTCAACTCCCCAAGAGCCCCGACGATCGCGATAAATCCGGGCCCTGCCAATACGATCAACAATGCCGGGAACAGGAAGATCATCATGATCACGGACATCTTCCCGGACAATTTGGAAACTCTTTCTTCGAGAGCCGTATGATGCCGATCATCGATCAGCTCCTTGAGCCGCAGCAGCGAGGCCATGGCCCCGCCGCCCTGGACGATAAGCTGTTCAAGGATCACTACGCAATCGGTGACCTCGTAGACTTCCAGCAGGGCCGCCATGTCACGTAATTCGCGGCCCAGTTCGAGCCCTGCATCGACCCGCGCCAGCACCTGACGCAGCTCTGCACTGAGGTTCGGCAGGATGCCCTCGGACTCCTTGGCGAGCACCCGCAGCCCCTGCTCCACGGTCATGCCGACATCGAACAGGATGCGCAGCAGGGGAATGAACGTGGTCACCTCTTCGGCCAATTGTTCCTGCCGACGCCTGGCCGCCATGGCCAGCCAGCGCTTGGGGATCAGGTAACCGATACCGAGCGCGAACACCGGCGCCAGCCAGATCGGTTGCGGTGCCTTGTTCAAGAGTAGCTCGACGATCACCACCAATAGCAACAATACGATGGGCGTGCCCAACTGGATGGCCGAGAACATCGATTGCTGATTGCGCTTGCGCCAGCCCAGGCGATTGAGCAACTGCACCGTTTCGCTATCCATGCTCAGGGTACGCCGCCCCAGGGAACTGCCGCCGATGCCGCGCATCACGCCGCCACCGGACACCCGCGAGACTGTGCCCATGCGCTGGCTGAATTGCCGGCGGGCACGCAGATCGCCATAGGCCAGGTAGATGAACAGCACTGCGAGCAGCAGTTGCAGCAATGCGCTGAGCAGGAGAAGACCACCCATCACAAACTCCTCAGCATGCGCCACAGCGAGAAGCTGCCGAGGGCCTGCAGCACGAACGCCAGCAGCAGCACCATACGCCCCGTGGACTCCTGCCACATGCCCAGCATGAATTGCGGGTTGGTGACGAAGATATAGCAGGCCAGCGCCAGCGGCAGGCCGCCCATCACATAGGCGCTGATGCGGGTTTCGCCGGTCAGCGCGCGCAGTTTGCGAGCGCTCTGTTCGCGCTCGCGGATCAGCCGGATCAGGTTGTTCAGCAGCTCGGTGCTGTTGCCGCCATAACGCTGATTGACCCTGACCCCGAGCGCCAGCACCTGGAATTCTTCACGCTCGTAGAGGTCGGCGAAATCCTGCAGGGCATCGCCCAGGCCCATACCGCGCAGCACGTTACGGCGAGTGCGCGCCATCGCCCCACGCAGTGGCTCGGGGGCGGTCTCCATGGCCAGCATCAGCGCGTCACCCAGCGCACGCCCGGACTTCAGGCTGCGGATCACATGGTCGAGAAAGACCGGCAGTTGCTCGATCATGCGCAACAGCCGACGGCGATACCGCAAGGCGATGAACAGACGCCCCAGCAGCAGCGGTAACAGCAACATGATCAGCAGGCCGAGCCAATGACCGACGATAAGGCCCATCAGCGCGCCAAGCAGCCAGATGAACAACCAGAGACCAAGACCCTGACGCGGCTTGCTGAAACCGGCACGCAGGAACAACTTATCCACATGCCCGATGGACACCATCCCCAGCGGCTCCGGCTGATCCATCAGCAAGCGCTGGATTACCTGCTCGGAGGCGGCCTGCTCACGGCTTCTGCGCAGCATCAGCAGGCCTGCCCCGAGCAAGATCAGGCAGATCACCCCCAGCAGCATCGATGCGTTCATTCAAGCTCTCCTTGGCACCTGGGCCGCCCGCTCAGTCGCGGCGCATCTTGTGCCCAGCCGGGTTCGGCGCATCCCGGCAGAACGTGCCGGTACCACTGCGATCGAGCCGGAACAGGGTGTTGGTGACGTACTGATCCTCGCGCAGGCCGAGCACCTCGACCACCTCACTGACGCAACGACGGCCATCCGGCAGACGGGTCAGCTGGATCACCACGTCCAGCGCCGCGCAGATCATCTGCCGCAGGGTGCGCTCGGCCATCGTGGCACCGGAGAAACCCACCAGGGTCTCCAGACGCAGCAGGGCATCCTGAGCATTGTTGGCGTGCACGGTGCTCATCGAACCATCGTGACCGGTGTTCATCGCGGTCAGCACGTCGAGCACTTCGACGCCGCGAATCTCGCCGAGCACGATGCGATCCGGGCGCATGCGCAGGGCGTTGCGCACCAGCTCCCGGGCGCCCACCTCACCGTAACCCTCGGCATTCGGCGGCCGGGTTTCCAGACGCACCACGTGGTCATGATTGAGCCCCAGCTCGGCGGTGTCTTCGATGGTGACGATCCGCTCGCGTGGGTCGATCATCTGGCTGAGCATGTTCAGCAAGGTGGTCTTGCCGGTACCGGTGCCGCCGCTGACCATGATGTTGCAGCGGCGCCTGACCATCAGCTCCAGGCAACTGAGCATGGCCTGATCCAGCGAGTTGCTGGCCAGCAGGTCGGCGCTGCGCAGCATGTCCTTGCGGAACTTGCGCACCGAGATGCAGGGGCCGTCCAGGGCCACCGGCGGGATGATCGCGTTGATACGGCTGCCATCTGGCATGCGCGCATCGACCATCGGCGAGGATTCGTCGAGCCGCCTGCCCACCGGGGCCAGGATGCGCTGGATTACCCGCAGCACGTGCTGATCGTCGATGAAACGCAGGTCACTGAGCTGCAGCACACCGCCGCGCTCGATGAACACCCGGTGTGGCCCGTTGACCAGAATCTCGGTCACGCCTTCGTCCTTGAGGAGGATCTCCAGCGGGCCGAAACCGGTCAGTTCGTCCACCAGCTCCTCGGCGAGACGATCCACCTCATAGCGGGAGATGGCGATCTGCCGACGACTGACATAGTCGCTGACCTGCTCGCTGACGAAGCTCGCCAGCGAGGTGCGGGTACCCTCCAGAAGGTTTTCGCCCTTCTCTTCCAGGGCGTCGATCAGGTAACGGTGCAGCACCGGCTTGAGATCCTGCACACCGATTCGCGCACCATCGCCACCGAACGGACCAATCGTCATGAGCCGACCCTCAACATGCGTTGCCACCAGCGCCCGGAGCCACCCTGCTTGTGCTCGACCACGCCGTTGGCGAGCGCCAGCAGCCCCTGGGTGAGGCCATCACGGGGGGCGAACTCGTACAGGGGCACGCCCTGATTCTTGGCCTTGAGGCGAGTGACCGGGCTCAACGGCAGGCCAGCTTCCAGGGGCAGCGCAAAGGTTCTGCTCAACTCCTGCAGGCCAGGCGCCACGCTTGGTTGATAGCGGTCGACCAGCAGCCGTGCATGGTCGAGCTTGATGCCCTTGCCACGCCAGAGCGCCAGCAGAGCCAGGTTGCGGCGGCAGTTGGGCACGCTCTGATCGATGCACCAGAACAGGCGCTGGGCGTGGGTGGCGAAGGAGCGCAGGCCATCGCAGTCCGGCTGACCGCAGAGGTTCACTACCACGTGCTGGAAATGCTGACGCAAACTGCCCAGCAGCAGGAACAGCTCGCCAAGGCTGAACCGCTCCAGCGCATCGTCATCCGGCCCGTGGGGCAGCACGCGCAGGCCATCGGGATGCCGGGCGAAGGCGCTTTCGATCAGGTTCGAATCGAGACGACGAATATTGCGCAGCGCATCGCCAAAACAGAACGATGATTCCAGCCCGAACAGCTCCAGGCTCTCTCCTCTCGGCACCCCGAGGTCGATGAACAACGTGCGCTGGCCGCGAGCCTGAACCTGTAGCGCCAGGTGCACGGCCAGCAGCGCGGCGTCGGCATCCGGTTGCAGGCCACACAACAGCGTCAGTTCGCCCTGGTCGCGGGACGGCGGCAATTGCGGCAGGCGCTGCGTCAGACGGCGAACCAGCCCCAGCACTTCACTGCTGCGTGAACCGTAGGCGATGAAATCCCGGGCTCCGGCTCGCATGGCGTTGAGTACCAGCTGGTTGTCCAGACCATCGCCCAGGGCCACCACCACGACCATCGGCCGCGCGTCGAGCAGCGATTCGATCAGCGCGCTCTGGGCCGTCTGCCCTTCACGACTGAGGCCGACGAACACCAGGCAACTGCCGGTCATGTCCATCAACCCGAGCACTTCGTCGAGCGTCTCGCCGACATTGAGCACCTGCCCCTGACCAGCCAGGGCGGCCTGCAGCCATTCGAGGTCCTGCTTGCGGCGGGTCTGTGCGAGAAAAATCTGTTCCATGCCCACTCCCTAACGCGACAAGCCGTCAGCCCGGTGAAAGTCGCCGTTCTCGAGGAACAGTTGCCGGAACACGCCCGGGTCGTAGTTACGCAATTGCTCGCCCGGCAATTCCGGTAGCTCGGCGTCGGCCGCCATCGGTTGCACCAGACGCGGCGTGACCACCATCAGCAATTCACGCTCCTCGCGCTCGATTCGCGAGGAGCGAAAGAACGCGCCGAGCACTGGCACGTCACCAAGGAAAGGCAACTTATCCACAGTCGAGGAACTGTTGGTGGAGATCAGCCCGCTGATGATGAAGCTCTCGCCATCGGCCAGGGAAACGCTGGTGTCGGTGCGCCGTACGTTCAGCGCAGGCACCTGCGTACCGGCGATGGTAATGCCGGCGGTGAAGTCCAGTTCGCTGACTTCGGGGGCGACCTTGAGGCTGATACGGTTGCGGCCGACCACGGTCGGCGTGAGCGTCAGGCGTACGCCGAACTCCTTGTACTCGATGGAGAGCGAATCGCTGCCGCTGCTGGGCACCGGTATGGGAAATTCGCCGCCAGCGAGAAAACTCGCGCTCTGGCCATTGAGAGACACCAGGCTCGGGCGAGCCAGGGTGTAAGCGAAGCCGCTGTTCTCCAACGCATCCAACCCCAGCAGAAATTTGCTGCTGCCACCGCCCCAAACGATATTGAAGCCATCGCGCGAGAGCGGGAAAGCAGCCCCAGGCCCCACTCCACCAACCCCACCTACGGGCACCGTCGCCGGCCCGGTACCGGGGGCGCCGATCAGAAAGTTGTTCGAGGCCGTGCCAAAGATACGCAGCCCGACTTCACGCAGCTTGCTGCGCCTGACCTCGACGAAGCGGATATCGGTCTGCACCTGGCTCGGCACCATGTCGTCATCGTGACGCACAACCGGCTCGGCGACCGCAGCGGTC
Source organism: Pseudomonas flavescens (assembly GCF_013408425.1). Taxonomy (NCBI): domain Bacteria; kingdom Pseudomonadati; phylum Pseudomonadota; class Gammaproteobacteria; order Pseudomonadales; family Pseudomonadaceae; genus Phytopseudomonas; species Phytopseudomonas flavescens. The sequence goes on from NZ_JACBYV010000001.1 coordinate 4,564,995, forward strand.
GCCGCGCCCTGCACGGCCACCATGCTCTGCCTGGGTTCGAGGTCGCAACGTGTCCATACCATCAGGCTGGTAGTGCCGCCACGCTTGCCCAGTAGCAGAAAGCTGTCCTTGCCATTGAGGCTCACATCGGCGACCTCCGGATCGGCGATGGCCAGGCGCGTGATCGGGACCGCAAAGCGCAGCTCGCGCTGCATGCCCTGTGTCACCTCGAGCACCGCCGGCACCGGCTCGAGGCCCGCACAGGAAGCGAATGCCCCGGATGGCAGGCCCAGCAGCGCGCCCACCAGGCATAACGCCAGGTGCGAGCGGCACGGACTACGGTTGGCATCGTTCATGGGTCGAGTCCTTGCCCGTCAGGGAGTTTGCCGAGTGGCATCATTGCCGCGATACACCGGAATGCCGGCAGGCGCGGAGGCACGCTGTACCGCCACCCCAGGCTGCGGTTGAGGCGTCGTGCCACGTAGCGCCAGTTTCTCGAACTGGAACAGTTGCCGTTGCGCCTCGGCGATTGCCGCCTTCGGCTCATCACCCGCGTAGTAACCGGCGAGCAGTTTTTCATCCGCGCTGCGCACGGCCAGGCGCAGGCTGCCGACCTGAGTGGCCAGCATGAAGCGTGTCAGCAGCGCCTCGGGAACGGCCAGAACGGCGGTGGTGGGTGAACGACGCCGGCGGCGCTCTTCATCGTCGTCCACCGGCGGTTGCGCCGCCTCCCCCTGATTGGTGGCCCCCAGTACGCCCCCTACGCTAAGCAGCCGCAGCGCCGGGATCAGCACCTGAGCGGTCTGGTCCTGATTGTTCTCGTCCTGGCGCAGATACAGCAGCACGTCCACGTAATCGCCGGGGCTCAGATGCCCACCGCCACCGATGACTTCATCCACCGCCACGGCAATGGCCCGTTCCTGAGGGCGAATCATGCGGGCCAGCGGCCCGCCCATCTCGAACGTGGCCTGATTCAAGACCGTACCGGCCGTGGTGTGTCGCCACAACGTACGCCCCAGCAACGCCTCCGGCTTGGCGAAACTTCCCGGCGGCGCGATGCGCAGACGTTCCACGGCGAGATCGTCGCGGGTGATCGGGGTCATTGGCTGTACATCACGAGCCAGCACCACGACGCTGCTGCGCTGCTGATCGTCGACCTGGGTCTGCAGTTGGCTCCTGACCTCGGTCGGAACGGGCGCGGTTGAAGCCTCTGGCGCGGGCGCTGGCTGCACGGGGCCTCGGCTCAGGCTCAGCCCCCAATACCCGGTGATTACGGCACCGACCAGCAGCACGCCGGCCAGCACCAGCGTCAATCGGCTATTCATGACAGCACACTCCTTGTAGCCATAGAACTGCAAGACCTCGGCACAACGCGATGTTCATGCTGGATAACGATAGGCGGGGAAATCGAACCGTGTTGAATATCGGCAACTCGGCTTTCCACTTTAATAAGATTTTCCGGAAACTTATAGCGAACCCAACTATCAATAGATCATGCCGTTCGTCGCTGCATAGTAGTCAGAGCACTGACGCTTATACAATAGCGCTTCATGACTATGATCTTAAGCCTTGAATTCATTAGGACTTATACTTGTAATTAATACTTTCTATATAATACCAAGGTGAGTTTGCGAACTGCCGCACGCCATTTCTACACTTCCCCTTGCAAGCCCCATGAACAGGCGTCCCTGCCTGCATGGCTACAGAGGAAGTACCAACATGTTAAAACTCATTATCCTTCGTGAAAGAGTCCGCGAGTTCTTCGCTAACGAAGACGGCGCGTCGGCTATTGAATATTCGATCATTGCGGCCTTGATCGCGGTAGTTATCGTCAGCGGTGCTACAGCGCTGGGCACCGATATAAATGCGGTGTTTACATCGATAGCGAATACCTTGCCGGGTGCAACGGGGACCGGCACGGGTGGCGGTGCCGCTGCTGGTGGTGGCGGCTAATATTCATCATTCATTGTGAGTAGCCGATATGCGCCAACATATTTTACTCGTAGATGATGAGACCGAAGCCCTCGAAGAACTCGGTGAGTTGCTCGAGGGTGAGGGTTTCCACTGTCATTGCGCCAACAGCGTCAGCGCCGCGATGCTGTGCCTGGCCACCTGGCCCGCCATCGCACTGGTGATCACCGATCTGCGCATGCCCGAGGAAAGCGGCCTGCGTCTGATCCAGAATCTGCGTGCCAATCCGCACTATGCGACCTTGCCGGTGATCGTCATGTCGGGCCATGCCGACATGAACGATGTGATTGGCCTGCTGCCACTGCAGGTGGTCGACTTCCTGCCCAAACCCATCTATCAGGAGCGCTTGATCGAAGTGCTCAATCAGCGTTTCCCGGTCTCCCAGGCCGTCAATTCCTGAGCGCCACAGAAAGATCTTTAGCTTTCAGCAACCATGCCCCGCCCTATCGCCTCTTCTCGGTGGCACCGCTCACTCCCGCGTCCGTAGCGACTCGCCTGACGAATCTGCCGGCTCTGCGGGTGCCAGCCCCAGCGTTCGATAGATCTCCACCCATCGCAACGCCACATCGGTGAAGGCACGCTGCTGTTCGAGCTGGGTGTCGAACTGGGTACGCTCGGCATCCAGCACCTCGATGAGGGACACGGTACCGGCGTCGTATTGCCGTTGCGCCAGCGCCGTGGCGTTGGCAGCGGAGCGACCGGCATTGTCCAGCAGACGCTGACGATCGAGCCCCTGCACATAGGCACTGATCGCACTGCGGGTTTCTCGCAGCGCCTGAATCAGGCTCGCCTGATAGCCCAGCCAGGCCTGCTCGCGCAGCGCGTCGCCGGCTTCGATACCGGCGGTAATCCGGCCGAAGTCGAACAGCGGTTGCAATGCCTGCCCGCTGAGGGTCCAGGCGGGCACGCCGATCCCCTGCTCGAAACCCACCAGGGCACCCAGGGTCAGCTGTGGATAACGCAACGCCTTGGCCGCATCCAGACTGCTGTCGGCGGCCAGCAGGCGCAGTTCGGCGGCGCGCACGTCAGCGCGAGCACGCAGGCTGCTGGCGGGTAGTTCGAGCAGCGGCAGCAGGCGCTCGTCACGGGGCGCCTGCGCAGTCGCCTGTTCGGCCAGCAGCGCGTCGATGCGCGGTTGCTCGGCGTTGAGCAGATAGGCCAGCGAGTAGCGCGCCGCGTCAGCACGCTGCCGCGCTTCGGGGATGGCCGCCCGGGTTACCGCGAGCTGGGTATCGAGGCGCTCGACATCGAAACCACTGGCTGTGCCCTGATCGAAGCGTACCCGGGTGATACGGGCGATCTGCGCCTGGCTGTCGGCGGCACGCCCAGCGATCTCTGCCTCACGCTCGGCCAGGCGATAGTTCAAATAAGTACCTGCCACCTCGGCAATCAGGCTGACGCGCAGCGCCTGATAGTCTGCAGCCGCCGCCTGCAGATTGGCATCGGCAGCCCGTTGCAAGGCGCTCAGGCGCCCGAACAGGTCGGCCTCCCAGCTCAGGTCGAGACCGTAGAAATAGTCCTCGTCATGGCCATCGCTGGCACTGCGACCCTTTTCGTGGCTGCCGGTGATGCTCAGGTTCGGATAACGGTTGCCGGTCGCCTGACGACGCAGCGCACGCTGCTCGCGGATACGCTGTGTTGCGGTCGCCAGATCCAGGTTGTCGCGCAGCGCCAGTGCGATCAGTTGATCGAGGGCAGGGTCCTGCAGGCTTTGCCACCAGGCTTGCGGCAGGGCTGCCACGGCCTGCGCCGGCAATTGCGCAGGCGGCAACGGCTCGCGGCTGCTACAGGCCAGCAGTGAGAAACAGACGAGGATCAGCAGCAGCGGCTTCATGGCGCGAGCTCCTGATGTCGGGCAACCGGCCCACGGCGTCTGGCCAGGTGGCGATCCATCATCAGGTAAACCACTGGCGTGGTCAGCAGCGTCAGCACCTGGCTGAACAGCAGGCCACCCACCACGGCAACGCCCAGCGGTTCACGCAACTCGGCACCGGTGCCGAACGCCAGCATCAGCGGCACCGCTCCGAACATGGCGGCCAGGGTGGTCATCAGGATGGGCCGGAAGCGCGTCATGCAGGCCTGATGGATCGCCTCCCGCGGCGCCATGCCCTGACGCTGGGCCTGGAGTGCGAAATCGACCAGCAGGATGCCGTTCTTCTTGACGATACCGATCAGCAGAATCAGGCCGATCAGCGCCATGATGGAAAAATCCAGGCCCCACAACCAGAGCAGCAACAAGGCACCGATGCCCGCTGAAGGAATGGTCGACAGGATGGTCAAGGGGTGCACCAGGCTCTCGTAGAGCACCCCGAGGATGATGTACACCGCGATCAGCGCCGCGAGGATCAGCCAGGGCTGCGAGGCCAGGGTCTGCTGGAATGCCTGGGCGGCACCGCTGAAGCGCCCGCCGATGCTGGCCGGCATGCCGATGTCCTGCTCGATCTGACGCAATACCGCCACCGCGTCGCCCAAGGCCACGCCGGGCGCCAGGTTGAACGACAGGTTGGCCGACGGCAGCATGCCGCTGTGGTTGATGCTCACCGGCGCCGGCTTGGCCGGCAATATCCGCACGAAGGTGCTCAGCGGCACCAGTTGCCCGGTTGCCGGCGAACGCAGCTGGAACAGCTCCAGGCTCTGCACCCGCTGGCGCTGGCTGCTGCTCAGCTCAAGCACCACCTGATACTGGTTGGACGCGGTCTGGATCTCGTTGATTCGGCGCTGCCCGAACGCGTCGTACAGCGCTTCATCGACATCCGCTGCCGAGAAGCCATAGCGCGAGGCCGCCTCGCGGTCGATCTGCACCGGCGTTACCGAGGCGTCGAACTGCAGGTCGTTGTTGACGTCGCGAAACAGCGCATGGCCCTGCAGCCTTTCGGTCAGGCGTGGCGTCCAGGTGGCCAGCTCCTCCAGCGAGCGGCTGCGCAACACGTACTGATACTGGGCCCGCGATGCCCGCGAACCGAGGTTGATGTCCTGAGCGGCGCGCAGGGTCACGCGCAGATCGGGGATGGCGGCGAACTGCGGACGCAGCCGGTCGATGATCTGTTCGACACTGACGTCACGGTCGTCCGGGTCGCTGAGCACCACGGCGAGGCCGCCGACGCTGTAGCTGCCGTCGTTACCGATATCGGTATTGAAGGCGACGATGTCGGGGTCGTTGCGCAGGATGTCCACCAGTTGCCGGTTCTTGGTACGCATCGCCTCGTAGGAAATGTCCGCCGAAGCCTGCACCGTGCCATTCATGAAGCCGGTGTCCTGCAGCGGAAAGAAGCCCTTGGGCATCAGCGCGAAACCACCCACGCTGATGGCGATGCAGGCGAAGAACACCGTGAGGATGCTGCGCGGGTGATCCAGTGCCCAGACCAGCACGCGCTCGTAACCGCCGAGCACGCGGCGCATGGTCGGCCCCGGGCCGCCATGGTTGGCCAGCGGGCGCATGCACAACGCGGCCAGGGCGGGCGCCAGGGTCAGGCAGATGACCACGGAAATCATGATCGCCGAGGTGGCCGCCAGGGCGAATTCGCGAAACAGCCGGCCCACATAGCCACTCATGAAGAACAGCGGAATGAACACCGCCACCAGCGACAGGCTGATGGACACCACGGTGAAGCCGATCTCGCGCACCCCGTCGAGGGCCGCCTGGACCCGGCCGACGCCGCGCTCCAGATGCCGGTGGATGTTCTCCACCACGACGATGGCGTCATCGACGATGAAACCCACGGCGACGATGATCGCCACCAGCGTCAGGTTGTTCAGCGACAACCCGAACGCCAGCATGGCCGCGCAGGAGCCGATCACCGAGGTCGCCAGCACGGCGAACACCACCAGGGTCGCCGACCACTGGCGCAGGAACAGCGCCATGATGCCGATCACCAGGGCCACGGCGATCAACAAGGTCAGCTCGGCCTCGTGCAGCGACGCACGGATGGTTCGGGTGCGATCGTTGAGCACCTTGACCTCGAGATCCGCCGGCAGGCCGGCAGTCAGCTCCGGTAGCGCTGCCGTCACCGCATCGGCGGTGGCGACGATGTTGGCACCCGGCTGACGGCGCACGACCACCGCGACACCTGGTTTGCCATCCGGCGAGGCCTGGGTGTAGGCGTTTTCCGCGCCGGCTACCACGCTCGCCACATCGCCCAGGCGCACCGCGGCGCCGTTGCGGTAGGCGACGATCAGCTCGGCGTAATCGCCGGCCTCGAACAACTGGCCATTGCTGTCCAGGGTCGACAACCGATGTTCGCCGACCAGCGCCCCGGTAGGCCGATTGCCGCTGGCACGCTGCACCGCCGCGCGTATGTCGGCCAGGGTGACGCCGGCCGCCACCAGCCGCTCCGGCCGTGCCTGGATGCGGATCGCAGGACGCTGCAGGCCGTTGAGGCGGATCATCCCCACACCTTCGATCTGGCTCAGTTGGCGGGCGATGGCCGACTCGGCCAGATCGCTGACTTCGTAGGGCGAGAGCGTATCGGAGGTGACCGAAAGGATCAGGATCGGCGTGTCTGCCGGGTTGATCTTGCGCCACACCGGTAACTCCGGCAGTTGGCTGGGCAAGCGTGACGAAGCGGCGTTGATCGCGGCCTGGACCTCCTGGGCAGCGGCGTCGATGTCCTTGTCGAGATTGAACTGCAGGATCAGCTCGACACGGCCCAGCGAGCTGGTCGAGGTCATGTCGTCGACGCCAGGGATGGCGCTGAGCTGCACTTCCAGTGGCGTGGCCACCGAGGAAGCCATGGTTTCAGCGCTGGCACCGGGCATCTGCGCGGAGATCTCGATGGTCGGCGCATCCACCTCCGGCAGTGGCGCCAGGGGCAGGCGAACGAAGGCGATGATGCCACCGAGAATCAGCGCCAGGGACAGCAGAATCATGCCGACCGGATGAGCGATGCACAGCGCGTAGAACCCGCGCGGCTGCATCAAGGTACATCTCCAGACGCGACAGGCGCCGGCTCGACGCGCCTGACGGTAACGCCCGGGCGCAGCCGCGACTGGCCATCGGTGACGATCCGATCACCTGCAGCCAGTCCTTCGACCACCGCGCGCTGCTCGTCTTCGTGCAGCACCTTCACCGCTGCCGGTTGCACCTTGTCACCCTGCAAACGCCACACGAAGGTGCCCTCGGTACGCTGACGGATCGCCTCCAGCGGGACCGACAACGCCTGGGCGAGCAGATCGGTCTGCAGGGTGACCACCACAGACTGATCCGGCCACAGCTGCTCACTGGCGTTATCGAAGCGGGCCTTGAAGCGCAGCGTGCCGGTATCCAGCGCGACACGGTTGTCGATCAGCGCCAGTTGGCCGGTACCGAGCAGCGTGCCGCCCTCCTCGCGAAATGCCTGAACCGGGGTTCTGTCCGCCGCGGCGAGCAGGCGCTGCAGCTCCGGCAGGCGCCGCTGCGGCAGGGTCGCCTCGATATCGATGGGGTTGGTCTGCACCACCGAGAACAGGCTGGCTGTGTCATTGGCCCTGAGCAGGCTGCCGACATCCACGTTGCGGATGCCCAGGCGACCATCGATGGGCGACTGGATGCGTGTATAGGAAAGCTGCACCTGAGCGGCAGTCACCGCCGCCTCGCGGGTCGCCAGCGTGGCCTGCAGGCGCGCGACCAGAGCCTTCTGCTGATCCAGGGTCTGCGCTGGCGAGGCACGCTCGCGAACCAGATTCTGGTAGCGCTGCAGATCGAGACGGGCGATATCCAGCTCCGCACGGGTCACCCCGCGCTCGGCCTCCGCCTGCTGCAAGGCGGCGCGCAGGCTGCGATCATCGAGGCGCGCCAGCAGCTCGCCCCTGCGCACCTGCTGCCCTTCGGCAACCGGCAGTTCGACCAGGGTGGCATCGACCTGGGCACGAATTTCCACGCTGTTCAGCGCCCGCACACGGCCCAGCGTTCGCAGCAGCACCGGGATGTCGGCCGGGGTCACTTCGTGGACCACCACCGGCACTGCGCCGGGGGCCTGATCGGTAATGGCCGTGGTCGGGCGCAGCCACCACCCGATCAGGGCGCCCAGCAGCAGGACGGAAACCACGAGCAACGATGTTCGGGACAGGAGCATGCCGTTTCTTCACAGTCAGGGAGCGGGGAGCCGGCGGCACAGGCAGATCCGCTCAGGATCAAACGTTTTAACGGATTTCTCCGGCAATATCCCTATCGCTTGCCGAATTTACATAACCGCGAGTTACAGCGCCTGCATGCGCATCGGTGACACCAGCGCGGCCACGGCTGTAGAGTCGCCGCCTGACCATACCGGCCGCGACGGAAACACGATGCAGGAACACGACGTACGGATCGCCCAACTGCTGACCTTCTATCGCAGCGCCTACCTGGCCGACAGCCGTGACCTGAACCTCGACAATCTGGTCGCTCTGCCCGCCGAGCGCCGTGCCTGGCTGGACGGCCGCGAAGAGCTGGCCAGCGGCGCCCTGCCGCTGCTGGCACTGCCGCCGGGTATCGGCGCCGAGCTGGAGCGTCAGCAGCAGCTTTATCAGCGCGAGCTGCAACTGATCTACGGCGTACTGCCGGTATGCGGTCGGCTGAGCACGGGCACAGGGCCGGCCACCGCGTTCTGCGCTCCGCTGGTGTACTACGAGGCCAACCTGAGCAACGGCAGCGAAGGCGATGCGCACCTGCTGGCCATCGATACCGCGCAGCCTCTGGCGAACTGGCGGCTGCTGCGCCAGCTGCTGGCCGACGACGACAGCGGCTCGCTCGATGACCTGCCACTGGCCGATGCACCACTCGATGCTCACGGGCTCGGCGATCTGCTCGGCTGGATCAGCCGCCGCACCCGGGTTGCCGATGTGCTCGCCGCCAGTGGCTTTCCAGCCCTGGAGGACCAGCAGGCGGTGGACAAGGCGCTGCGTCGTCGCAGCCTGTCACTGCGCTCGGCGGCCATGGTCGCGCTGGTCCCGCGGGGCAGCGGCAGCCGTGGCATCGTCCACGAGTTGCAGCAATTGCAGGAGGGCAAGGACTGGTCTGCGCCATTGCGCCAACTGCTCGGGGCACCGGTGCCCAGCGCAAGCCAGGGCGCCAGCAGCCCTTACGCATTGCCGGCCCAGCTCAGCAACGCACAGAGCCAGGCCCTGGCCAACGCGGCTCGCTATCCGCTGAGCCAGGTATCCGGCCCACCCGGAACCGGCAAGAGTTACACCCTGGCTGCACTGGCCCTGGATCGTTATCTGCACGGTGAAACGGTATTGCTGGTCAGTCGCAGCGAGCAGGCGGTGCGGGTCATCGGGCAGAAGCTGCGTGAAGACTTCGGCCTGCGTGATGCGGTACTCGAGGGCGATGGCCGCAGCCTTCAGCAAAACCTGCGCGAGCGTCTGAGCAGCCTTTTGCAGGGCGAACTGACGCCAATCGATCAGGATGCGGAACGCCAACAGGAGCAGGCGCTGCGGCGCCTGATCGACGAAGAACGCCGTCTGGCAGCGGCGCTCGGCAAGCGTGGTGACCAGGCGCTGCGCTGGAGCCGGCTGATTCTGCGTGCCGATCGCGGCGCCCTGGGGTTCTGGCGTCGCCACCTGCTGTTGCCCTGGGTGCGTCGGCGCGTGCGTGACAGCGTACGGCCCTGGCTACTGCTCGATGAACTGCGCGAATGTCAGCAGCGCCGCGAGCGCCTCAGCCGCGATTACCTCAATACCCGCCGCACCTCGCGCCTGCAGCGTCTGCTGGCAACCGATCGGCAGTTGTTCGTGCAGTACAACCAGGCGATTCGCGCACGCCAGTCGCAACGCCAGCTGGCGCTGTTCGAGGACATCGATCCACAGCGGCTGCTGGCTGCCTTCCCTATCTGGGTGGTGACGCTGGATGAATTGCACCGCCTGCTGCCCCTGAAGGCCGGCCTGTTCGACGTGATGGTCATGGACGAAGCCACCCAGTGCGATATCGCCTCGGCGCTGCCGGCCTTCCAGCGCTGCCGTCGAGCGGTGATCACCGGGGACGCCAGGCAGTTGCGGCACCTGTCGTTCCTCTCGCGCAATCGTGAAACGCAACTGCTGCAGCGCTGCGGGTTGCCGGTCGACCAGCGCGAGCGCTGGAGCTACCGCGACAACAGTGTGCTGGATCTGGTTGGCCTGCACCTCCCCGAGCAGGCCGCGCTGACCTTTCTCGACGAGCACTTCCGCAGTCGCCCGGCACTGATCCGGTTCAGCAACCAGCGCTTCTACGACAGCCGCCTGCGGGTGATGAAGGAGCGCCCGGGGCTGAGCCACTGCGACAGTCTGCAACTGCAGCGCCTGCCTGGCGAACGCGGGCACAACGGCGTCAACGAACAGGAAGTGCAGCGCGTGCTGCAACTGATCGACGAACACATGAGCCGCTACGCCGACAGCCCGGTCAAACCGGCGATTGGCGTACTGTCGCCGTTTCGCGATCAGGTCGAGGCGATCCGTCAGGGTATCGCCGGCCTCGACCTGCAGCGCCTGCGCGACTTTCGCCTGCTGGTGGATACGCCCTACGGTTTTCAGGGCGAGGAACGCGACCTGATGATCATCAGCTTCGCCATCGATGCCAGCTCCAGCCAGGCCGCGGCCTATCTGAACCGCCAGGACATGTTCAACGTCGCCATCACCCGTGCCCGGGAGCGCCAGGTGCTGCTGTTCAGCGGCGACGAGCGTCAGTTACCGAGCGAACACCTGCTGCGCCGCTATCTGGAAAGCCTGGCCGATCAGGCGGTGGCGCCGCATGGCCAGCCCGACCAGGACGACTTCCAACGCGCCCTGTGCACGGCGCTGCAGGCGCAGGGCGTCTCCACCTGGACGCGTTATCCCCTGGCCGGCCTGCTTCTCGACGTATTCTGCCAGCGCGGCGACAAGTGCCTGGCCATCGACCTGATCGGCTTTCCGGGCGAAGGCGAGGGCTTCCTCGAGCTCGAGCGCTACCGTGTGCTGGCGCGCGCAGGCCTGGAAATCGTGCCACTGAGCTATGGCCTGTGGCGCCAGGAACCGGAGCTGGCCCTGCAGGCGCTGTTGCAGCGCCTCTAGGCGGAATCAGAAGCTGCTGCCCAGATTCAGGTACAGCGCCTTTTCGTTCTGGTCATTCAGCCCGTAGCTGAAGTTGAGCGGCCCCAGCGGCGTTTCGTAGCCGAGGAAAACGCTTGCCGCATTGATGTAGCCGCTGTCGAAGGCATTGTCGTTGTTCCACACCCGGCCGCGCTCCAGGGAGGCACCGAGGTAGATCGGGAAGTCCAGCGGCAGGAACGAGCGCGGCGTCATGCGCCGGTAGTACACCGCCCGTGCCAGGCTGATGTTCTGCCCCGCCAGGGCATCCTGACGGAAACCGGACAACTGCTGGGCGCCGCCCAGCTGAAAGCTCGAGGTGACCACCTCGGCGTCGTCCAGCGTGCGCCCGTAGCGGCCACCAAGCAGCAGGCTATGTGGCCCCTGGCTGAAGGCCTTGTCCAGTTTCAACTCCCATTGCCGATAGCGGTCGTCGGCACCGAGGCTGGCATCGTACTGGCGCAGGTGCAGGCCGATCTCTTCGCCGTCGTGGGGGAAGTCGACGTTGTCGAGGGTGTCGAAGGAGTACTGCATTTCGTAGTAGCCCTCGGTGAAGCTGAACTCCGGCTGATCGCGCTCGCCGATACGTACCTCCGCTTCCCCCCAGGCCTGGCCGATACCGAAACGGATCTCGCCGTTGTTGGCGATCTGCCGGCCCACATTGAGCCCGTAGCCGTAGCGTTGCACCCGGTATTCGGCGATCGGGTCATTGTCGAGCACGGCGTCGACGTTCCACGCTTCGGCATACAGGTTGGGCGCCACGAACCAGCGCGAACCGACGTCCAGCGGTTGGTAGAACTCGCTGTAAAGCTCCTGGCGATCGCCCAGTTGCACCCGGGTCAGCCATTCGGCACCCAGCCGGTTGATGCCGTTCTTGCGGAAGCTGGCGCCCAGATTGAAGACGCTGTCGCCATTGAAGTCGTCGGAGAGATTCAGGCCCAGGCGCAGGTAATCGGTGCCAGTGCGTTTCTCCCGCGCATCGATCACCAGGGTGTTTTCTCCCTCGTGGCTGACCACCCGGTACTGCACCCGCTCGAAGTAATCGAGACCGTACAGCGTGCCCATGTCACGCTGCAGCCCGGCCATGTCCAGAGGCTCGCCGAGGGGCTGGCGGATGTAGTTGCGGATCACCTCGTCGCCGACCTTGGAATCGTTATCCACCTGGATCGCGTTGATCACCGGGGTGCGCCGCTCGGCACTGCGCGCCAGCGTAAGGGCCGGGTTGCCGCCACTGCGTCGCACCAGCGGTGTCAGGCGTGGCTGCAACGCCTTTGCAGCCTGGTAGCCGGCTTCGATCAGTTCCTCGCCGCGGCCGAAATCGGTCACCCCGAAGGGCGCCATGTTCGGCTGCACCAGAACGTCGGTGGCCTGCAGCGTCGCCAACTGCTCTTCGGAATTGCGCCGGGTCATCATGGTGATCGACTGGTTGAGCACGTCGACCACGGTGAGCAGCTCTTTACGCGGCTTCAGCGGGGTGCCGATGTCCACCACGATGACCCGATCCACGCCCATGTCGCGGGCCACGTCCACGGGAATGTTGTCGACCATGCCGCCGTCGACCAGCAGGCGACCGTCCAGCTCGACCGGCGCGAAGACCGCCGGGATCGACATGCTGGCGCGGATCACCTGGGGCAGGTGACCGCTGCGAAAGACCACCTTCTGGTCGTTGGCGATGTCGGTGGCCACGGCACGAAAGGGAATGGGCAGGCGATCAAAGTCGCGCACGTCGCTGCTGCGCACCAGCAGGCGCTCGAGCAGCAGCGCCAGGTTCTGGCCCTGGATGACGCCCAGCGGCAGGCCCAGGCTGCCGTCGTCACGGAAGCTGAGACGCTGCTTGATGAGAAAGTCGCGGTCGTCCTGCTTGCGGCGGAAGGGCATATCGGTGCGCGGCGGATCGTCGGACAGCACCTGCCGCCAATCCATGTTCAGCGCCACGTCTTCCAGCTCGGCGATGCTGTAGCCCGACGCGTACAACCCACCGATCACCGCGCCCATGCTGGTGCCGGCGATGGCATCGATCTGCACGCCCTGCTCTTCCAGCGCCTTGAGCACACCGATATGGGCCAGCCCGCGCGCGGCACCACCGGACAGCACCAGGCCGACCTTGGGCTGCGCACTTTGCGCGACGGCGAACAGCGGGAAGAACAGGAGCAGCAGAACGAGCAGACGACGACGCATGGCACATCCCTGGCGGTGGGCGATCAGGACAAGGGCGCCATTATAGGAGCCTGATCAACAAGATGTGCGGCACACGACGCGGCTGTTCAGCTCACTCAGTGCAAGCGGTGCGATTCACCGGAGAACGGGTCGTGGAAACTGGCGATCTCGGACTGCAGCCGACGGTTCTCGCCATACGCCTCGATGGCGCGGCGGTAGCGCATGCGCTGCTCGTCGAGCAGCTTGCGCCGGGCTTTCACCACACTCTGTTCATGCTGTTGCGCTTCATCCACATGGCGAGCCATGGCAGGTCTCCAGGTTGAATAACGGGAGACCAGATTCAGCCAGTGCCATGACAGTTTGAGGGCAATGCGGTGACGCTGAGGTGAACTCAGGCGCCTTCTTCGTGATTCTTTATCGACTTCGCCGACAGCCGCAGACTGCGCAGGCTGCGCTTGACGCTCTTGAGGTGGTTGACCAGGCTCGGACCGCGGGCCATGGCCACGCCCATGGCGAGCACGTCGATCACCACCAGATGGGCGATGCGCGAGGCCAGCGGCGTGTAGATCTCGGTGTCTTCCTGCACATCGATGGCCAGGTTCACGGTAGCCAGATCAGCCAGCGGCGTCTGCCCCGGGCACAGGGCGATCAGCGAGGCACCGGCTTCACGCACCACGTTGGCAGTGGTCAGCAGATCCTTGGAGCGCCCGGACTGGGAGATGCACACCGCGACATCCGACGGCTTGAGGGTAATCGCCGACATCGCCTGCATATGCGGGTCGGAGTACGCCGCCGCATTGAGCAACAGGCGGAAGAACTTATGCTGGGCATCGGCCGCCACGGCACCGGACGCGCCAAAACCGTAGAACTCGATGCGCTGCGCCTGGGAGCACAGCCCGATGGCCTTCTCCAGTGCCACCGGATCGAGCTTCTCGCGCACCTCGATCAGGGTATGCAGCGTGGTGTCGAAGATCTTCATGCTGAAGTCGGCGACCGAATCGTCTTCATGGATGGCGAACTGACCGAAACTCGCACCAGCCGCCAGGCTCTGCGCCAGCTTGAGCTTGAGATCCTGAAAACCGCTGCAGCCGATGGCGCGGCAGAAGCGCACGATGGTTGGTTCGCTGATGCCCACGGAATGCGCCAGCTCCGCCATGGAACTGTGCATCACCGCCGCAGGATCGAGTAGCACATGATCGGCCACCTTGAGTTCCGACTTGCGCAGGAGGTGGCGTGACTGGGCAATGTGCTGCAACAAATTCACTGGCAGAGACTCGACTGAAAAGTGATGAAGACGCCGGCTGGACTTTAGAGGTGTCACGACTCGGTTATGATCGAGATGCGCCGGGGGTGTAGTGTGCTTGTAGTTATACTACAAGGCTGACGCCCTCGCACGGACAAACCGATTCGGAGTTCCCATGCTGAGCAATTCCTGTGACATGCTGGTTTTCGGCGGCACTGGCGATCTGGCCCTGCACAAACTGCTGCCTGCGCTTTATTACCTGCATCGCGACGGTCGCCTGCATCGCGACACCCGTATTCTCGCCCTGGCCCGCAGCAATCACGCGCGCGCGGCCTACCAGGCCCTCGCCGAGCGCCACTGCCGCGTACAGGTGGCACGCGCCGACTTCGATGAGCAAACCTGGCAAGCGTTCGCCGAGCGTCTCGACTACTTCGTCATGGACGCCTCGCAAAGCGCCGACTTCGGCCGCCTGGCCAAGTACCTGGGCAATGATCGGGAACGGGTGAGGGTCTACTACCTGGCCACCGCGCCCAATCTGTTCGAAGACATCGCCTCGCACCTCAAGGTTGCAGGCCTGGCCGGCCCCCGCGCACGCATCGTGCTGGAAAAGCCCATCGGCCATTCACTGCAATCGGCCCTGGAGATCAACACGGGAATCGGGGCGGTTTTCGACGAACCCCAGGTGTTTCGCATCGACCACTACCTGGGCAAGGAAACCGTGCAGAACCTGATGGCGCTGCGCTTCGCCAACGCCCTGTTCGAGCCCGTGTGGCGCGCCGGGCACATCGACCACGTGCAGATCAGCGTCTGCGAGACCCTGGGCGTGGAAAACCGCGGCGCCTATTACGACCAGGCCGGGGCGATGCGCGACATGGTGCAGAACCATCTGCTGCAGCTGCTTTGCCTGGTGGCCATGGAAGCCCCGGTGCGCTTCGACGCCGAGTCGGTGCGCAACGAGAAGGTGAAGATTCTCGAAGCATTGAAGCCCATCACCGGCCTCGACGTGCGCGACAAGACCGTACGCGGCCAGTACGCCGCCGGCAGGATCGGCGGCCAGGAAGTGCCTGCCTATTACTTCGAGAAGAACGTCGACAACGACAGCGACACCGAAACCTTCGTCGCCGTGCAGGCCGAGATCAACAACTGGCGCTGGGCAGGCGTGCCCTTCTACCTGCGCACCGGCAAGCGGCTGGCGCGCAAGACGTCGGAAATCCTCATCCAGTTCAAGCCGGTCCCCCACCAGTTGTTCGGTAATGGCGAAGCCAACCAGTTGCTGATCCGCCTGCAGCCCGAGGAACGCATCAGCCTGCAGCTGATGGCCAAGAACCCCGGCAAGGGCATGCACCTGAAACCGGTCGAGCTGGACCTCAACCTGGCCGATGCCTTCAACAAACAACGACGCTGGGATGCGTACGAGCGCCTGTTGCTGGATGTCATCGAAGGTGATTCGACGCTGTTCATGCGCCGTGACGAAGTGGAAGCCGCCTGGCAATGGATCGATCCGATCATCAAGGGCTGGAATCAGCATTATCAGAGCCCACGCCCTTATCCTGCCGGCAGTAACGGGCCAGAACAATTGCAGCACTTGCTGGAGCGGCATGGCCGCGAATGGATCGAATGATCGAGAACGGCCAGTTATCGATCATTCATTAACCGTTGGTAAGCAAAGTTGTAACTCCGAATACCGATACTGCCTGTAAGCCATTGGCCATTATATTGCGCCGTCTCAGTCCATCCCCGATCAAAACAATTGAACCTTATATAAATGCCGCTGTTGCAGCGGCATAGTTCAGAAATGACTCTTTTTCAAAAGAAAACTGCATATTCATTTCTCGACTAAAAATTTCGCCAATAGAAATTTAAAAAATAAACAACCAAAACATATACTTGGGATTTTCATTATAAAAATCTGGCATTAATCCGTTGGTATTAAATAGCTTTAGGGCCTAAAAATACCGGAACACTATTCCAAAAAAGTATCACTTCTCTCTACATGCTTGCGATTCGACCGCTAGGTTTAAGTAGCGGTCGTCTTATCTGGTGCAACTGAAGTACGGGTTACTCCCGAAGTGAAGTCAGGAATTCGATGGAAGTCGAAAGTTAAGGATTGGGAGAAATCTTCATGGCTGTACAGGCTAAGGTCGCCCCTATTGACCAGCAAGTCGCTCAAGCAACCGAGCGCACTGTCAGCAACACGTTACCGCTAAGTCAGAGCAGCAACGTCGCACTGAATATCGCTCCGGAATCCGTCGCCAGTTACAGCCGTGAAGGCATGGATCTGGTCGTGCAGATGCAGGATGGGGAAGTACTGCGGATCAGTAATTTCTATTCACCCGTCGAACAGCCAAGCCAGCTGTTCCTGGTGGGTGAGGAAGAGCAACTGATCGCGGTAGACCTCTCGCAAGCCGCCTCCGACGGCATCCTCGCCGCGTCCTATGCATCGGAAACCACCCTGTCCGGATTCACCTCGCTGACGTCCGCGGCGGCAACCACCGGCGGCGCCCTGGGTCTGGGCACCGCTGCGCTCATCGGTGGCGTGGCGATCGCCGGTGGTGTGGTGGTGGCCGATGAGATCAGCAGCAGAGACAGCAACAACGACAACGGCGGCGCAACCCCGGTCGCCCCATCCGCTGCGAGCAGCCTGCAGGTCAGTGCGGACGGCCGCCTGCTGACCGGCAGCGCCGAAGCTGGCACGACCGTGCGAGTGGATGTGAACGGCGATGGCAACGTCGACTACACCGCCACGGTGGATAACGACGGGCGCTTCGTGGTGTCGTTCGTACCGCCGCTGACCAACGGCGAGGCGGTCAGCGTGGTGGTGGTCAATGCGGCGGGCGCTACCAGCCCCGCAGCGCAGGTGGCCGCACCCGACATCAGCGCACCGGACCCGGCCAGCCAGTTGCAGGTGTCTGCCGAAGGGGATGTGCTGACTGGGCTCGCCGAGCCTGGCGCGCGCGTCGAGATCGATCTGAATGGTGACGGCATCGCCGACAGCTTCGCCATCGCCGGGCCCGACGGGCGCTTCACGTTCACCCTGAACCCACCGCTGGTAGCTGGCGAGACCATCGCGGTATGGGTCATCGATGGCGCGGGCAATCAGGGCCAGACGGCGACCATCGCCGCGCCGAACGTGCTGGCACCTGAAGCCCCGACGGTCGAGCCAAGCAATGGTGCTCAACTGACAGGCACCGCGCCGCCGGACGCGACAGTGGAGTTCACCAACCCAGATGGCTCGTTGCTCGGCCAGACCACTGCCGATGCCAATGGCAACTGGACGTTCACTCCGAACGTCCCCTGGGCGGACGGTGCCCTAGTCGACATGTCGGTGATCAACGTGCAGGGCATTCGCTCACCGATCATCCGTATCGTGATCGATCGGAGCCCTCCCGACGCGCCCACCGTAGAGGTCAGCAATGGCACCTTGCTGAGCGGCACGGCGGAAGCCAACAGCACCATCACCCTGACCATCGGCAGCAACCCAGCGGTAACGGTCACCACCGACGCCAGTGGGCTCTGGTACTACAGCCCGGCTGTGGCGCTGGCCGATGGAACGCTAGTCAGCGTGGTCGCAACCGACCGGGCTGGCAACAGCAGCCCGCCCACCGCCCTGACCATCGATGCCAGCCCGCCGCTGGCGCCACAGATCGGCAACAGCAACGGCGTGGTTTTCAGCGGCACGGCCGAGGCCGGCAGCACCCTGATACTGAGCGCCGCTGGCGCCGTGATTGGCCAGACCCTGGTAGACGCCAACGGCAACTGGAGCTTCACCGCCAGCCCACCTGTCGCCAATGGCATCCTGGTCAGCGCTGCGGCACGCGATGCCGCAGGCAATACCGGCCCTGCCGACTCGGTGACCGTCGACGACGCACTGCCCAATGCCCCGGTCATCACCGCGAGCAACGGTACGGTCATTGCCGGCACCGCTGATGCCGGCAGCATCATCATCGTCAGAGACGCCAATGGCGGCCTTATCGGCCAGACCACAGCCAATGGCAGCGGCGCCTGGTCGATCACGCCAGCGGTGCCTCTGGCCAATGGCTCGGTGATCAACGCCATCGCCCAGAACGCCCAGGGCGACAGCGCCAGCACCACCATCGCCGTCGATGCCGCGCCGCCCCAAGCGCCCGTGGTGCAGCCCAGCAACGGCGAAGTGCTGACGGGGACGGCCGAAGCCGGCGCAAAGATCATCCTGATCTACAGCAATGGCCAACTGATCGGGCAGACCTCTGCCGATGCGGACGGTAACTGGAGTTTCATCCCCACCACGCCACTGAGCGACGGGACCAGCATCGAGGTGACGGCGCGTGACGCCGTCGGCAATACCAGCCTTCCAGCCACCGTGGTCATCGACCGCGATCCGCCGACCATTCCGACGCTCGATGCAACCGATGGCATCACTATCAGCGGCTCCGCCGAAGCCGGCAGCACGGTGACCGTCAGCGGCCCGGGCGGGGTGATCATCGGAGCAACCATCGCCGACGCCAACGGCAACTGGAGCATCACGCCAACCCAACCCCTCGGCCATGACACCCCGATCAGCGTGAGCGCCCGTGACCAGGCCGGCAACGTCAGCGTACCGGCCACCGGCGTGGTGGACGCAGAAGCGCCACAAGCGCCCACGCTCGCACCTTCGCGAGGCAACGCACTGAGTGGCACCGCCGAACCCGGCAGTACGGTCATCATCACCATCGGCAACGAGCCCGCCGTGCAGGTGAGCGTGGGCAACGATGGAAACTGGACTTACCTGCCAGGCCAACCCATTGCCAATGGCACCCCGGTCACGGTGGTGGCACAGGACCCCAGCGGCAATAGCAGTACACCGGTCAGTGGCAGTGTCGACAGCCAGCCTCCGGCAGCGCCCGTGGTGCACCCCAGCAACGGCGACATTCTGAGCGGCACCGCCGAGCCGGGCAGCACCGTGACCGTCACCACCCCAGGCAACCCCGAGCAGACGGCGACAACCGATGCCAATGGCAACTGGACGGTCACCCCGACCAGCCCATTGCCCAATGGCGCATCGGTGGCAGTGACCGCCACCGATGCGGCGGGCAATCAGAGCACCGCTGGCGGAACCATCATCGATATCGCGCTGCCGGCACGCCCAACCATCGCCCCCAGCAACGGCAGCGCGCTCAGCGGTACCGCAACGGCCGGGGCGACCGTGGTGCTGACTGGCGCAGGCGGTGTCGCCATCGGCCAGACCAGCGCCGATGCGAACGGGGTCTGGAACTTCAGCCCGGCCGCGCCACTGGCCAACGGCACCAGCGTCAGCGCTACGGTCAACGCCAATGGCGTGAGCAGCGCACCGGCGATCACCGTGATCGACAGCATCGCGCCGGCCACGCCGACCATCCAGCCAAGCGACGGCAGCCTGCTGACCGGAACCGCCGAAGCCGGTAGCACGCTGATTCTGACCGGCCCGGGTGGCACCAGCATCGGCCAGGCCACTGCCAATGATCAGGGCGTGTGGACATTCCAACCGGGTACGGCACTGGCCAACGGCACGCTGGTGAGCGTTGTCGCTCGTGATGCCGCCGGTAACCAGAGCGCAGCAGCCACGACCACCACCGATGGCGTCGCCCCGCAGACGCCCACCCTGTTGCCCAGCAGCGGCACCCTGTTGAGCGGAACCGCGGAAGCAGGCAGTACGCTGATCGTCAGCGACGCCAATGGTCGGGTCATTGGTCGAGCCACCGCCGATGCGAATGGCAACTGGACTCTGGCGCCGTCCCCCGCGTTGGCCGACAACGCGCAGATCAGCGTGGTCGCGCGCGATGCGGCCGGCAATACCAGTCCATCGGCAAGCGTGATCATCGATGCGAGCGCACCCGCCGCTCCGCTTCTCGATCCAAGCAATGGCCGTGTACTGAGCGGTAGCGCAGAGCCAGGCAGCACCCTGACCATCAGGGATCTGGCCGGCAACCTGATAGCCGAAACGGTGGTGGGCGCAAATGGCACCTGGAGCATCCCCCTCGCCACGCCGATACCCAACGCCGCGCAGATCCGGGTCATCGCCACGGACGCCAGCGGCAACGCCAGCCCGGCCGCGTCGCTGACGATCGATAGCGTCGCCCCCGCAGCCCCCACCGTCGCCCTGAGCAATGGCAGTGAAATCAGCGGCAGCGCCGAGCCGGGAAGTACCGTGATCCTCACCGGAGCTGGCGGCGCCAGCATCGGCCAGGTCACTGCAGACGCCAATGGCAACTGGACCTTCATACCCACCGGCGCAATCGGCAATGGCACCCAGGTCAGCGTGGTCGCCCGCGATGCCGCCGGCAACACCAGTGCGGCCAGCAGCGTCACCATCGACAGCCAGGCACCGAACGCACCGAGCGTGGGGCCCAGCAACGGCACACTGCTCAGCGGCACCGGCGAAGCGGGGACCCTTCTGATCATCAGCGTCGGCGGCGCCGTCATCGGTCAGACCCTGGTCGCCGCTGACGGCACCTGGAGCTTCACGCCGCCCGCTGCATTGCCCGATGGCACCGCGATCAGCATCGTCGCGCGGGATGCCACCGGCAACCAGAGCGCCTCGGTGGGTGTCACAATCGATGCTCTGACCCCCGCCACCCCGGTGATTCAACCCAGCAACGGCAGCTTCCTCAGCGGTAGCGCTGAAGCGGGCAGTACCGTCCTCATCACCGGGCCGGGTGGCGTCGTCATCGGCCAGACCATCGCAGACGGCAACAATACTTGGGCATTCACGCCAACCAACCCGTTGCTCGACGGCACTCAGGTCACCGTGGTCGCCCGTGACAGTGCCGGCAACACCAGCGCTCCTGCTGCCGTGATCGTCGATGCGGTCGTCCCGGCAACACCCACCCTGGCCCCGAGCGATGGCAAGACCCTGCTCAGCGGTACTGCCGAACCCGGAACCACACTGTTGCTCACCATCGGCACCGCGCCAGCGATTGAAGTCGGTGTCGACTCGAACGGCGTCTGGACCTATCCCCTGAGCGCCCCGCTGGCAGACCTGACCCCCGTTCGCGCGGTGGCTCGCGATGCTTCCGGCAATTTCAGCCCTGTAGCAACCATCGAGATCGATGCCGCGGCACCCGGTTCACCGGTGATCGTGGTGGGTACCAGCACGTTGCTGAGCGGCACTGCCGAAGCCGGCAGCACGGTCAGCATCAAGCTGCTGGTCAACGGCCAGCAGACCGAAATCGGCAGCGTGGTGGCCGATGCCCAAGGCAACTGGTCGTTCTCGCCCACACCGCCCAACACCCTGATCGACGGAAACCAGATTCAGGTCACGGCGACCGATGCAGCAGGCAACATCAGCCAGCCCTCCGCCATCGTCACCATCGATACCAATGCGCCCCTGCAACCCAGCATCGACGCCAGCAATGGCAGTAGCTTCAGTGGTATCGCCGAAGCCGGCAGCATCGTCATCATCACCGGCCCCGGCGGTGTGCTCATCGGCCAGGCCACCGCGGACGTCGACGGCGGCTGGACGTTCAGCCCGGCCAATCCGCTTCTCGATGGCACGCCAGTCACCGTGGTCGCCCGTGATGCCAGCGGTAACACCAGCCCATCGGCAACCGTCACCGTCGATGCCATCGCGCCGGGCGCACCGACGATTTCTCCCAGCGACGGCAGGACCACCCTCAGCGGCACCGCCGAGCCGGGCAGCACGCTGCTGCTCGGCATCGGAGGGGCTGCCGCGATTGAAATACCCGTAGACCAAGGCGGCAACTGGTCCTATGCACTGAATCCTGCGCTGGGTAATGGCATCACCATCACCGTGAGCGCTCGCGATGCAGCCGGCAATACCGGTCCGGCAGCATCCACCACCATCGACAACCTGGCGCCCGATGCTCCTGATCTGTATCCAAGCAACGGGCTGGAACTGAGCGGTACGGGCGAACCCGGCACCACGATCACCGTAACCAGCCCGGCGGATCTCAATCTGCAAGCGACGGTCGACGCCAATGGCAACTGGACGATCCCGCTGGGCACGCCACTGCCCGACAACACCTCGGTTTCGGTCATCGCCACCGATGCGGCAGGCAACCAGAGCGGTCCTGCAACGATCAGCGTGGAAGCCGACCTGCCAGCACGGCCTACCATCGATCCGAGTAACGGCCTGCAACTGAGCGGAACGGCCCCACTGGGCACCACGGTAATACTCACCGCTGCCGATGGCACCTCCATCGGCCAGGCCAGCGTGAACGCTCAAGGTGAATGGAGCTTCACTCCCCCCGCGGCGCTGCCCAACGGCGCCGTGGTCACCGCAGTCGCCAACGATGGCGTGAACGACAGCGCGCCTGCCACGAGCATCATCGATAGCATCGCCCCGGCAGCGCCGACGATCGACCCGAGCAATGGCAGCCTGCTCAGCGGCACCGCCGAAGCCGGCAGTACCGTGATCCTCAGCGGCAGTGGCGGTATCGGCATTGGCCAGGTCATCGCCGATGCGAATGGAAACTGGACATTCACGCCGGGCGCGGCGCTGAGCAACGGCACCCTGGTGACCGCCGTAGCCCGCGACGCCGCTGGCAACACCAGCGCTTCGGCCAGCACCACCATCGACAACGTCGCCCCCGATGCGCCTACCCTCGATCCGAGCAATGGAACCCTGCTCTCGGGTACCGCGCAGGCCGGTATCAGCCTGATTGTCACCGATGCCAACGGTCGGGTGATCGGCCAGACCACCGCCGATGCGAATGGCAACTGGTCCCTGAGCCCTTCCCCGGCGCTGGCCAATGCCAGCGTGGTCACGGTGGTGGCCCGTGACGTCGCCGGCAACATCAGCGCCCCGGCCAGCACGGCCGTGGATGCCGTGGCACCCGGCGTCCCAACCCTGCAATCGAGCAATGGCATTACGTTCAGTGGCAGCGCCGAGGCTGGCAGCACGGTCATCATCACCGGTGCCGCTGGTGCCGTCATCGGCCAGGTCGTTGCCGACGCCCAGGGCAACTGGACATTCACGCCGCCCACGGCAATCGCCAACGGCACAGTGGTGACCGTGGTCGCCCGGGACGCCGCCGGCAATACCAGCGGGGCGATCACCAGCACCATCGACGCGGTCGCGCCCAATCCCCCCACCATCGGCGCCAGCAACGGCACGCAGCTGAGTGGCACCGCCGAAGCGGGAGCCACGGTGATTCTCACTGGCTCGGGTGGCGTCGCCATCGGCCAGGTCATTGCCGACGCCAACGGCAACTGGGCGTTCACGCCGGGCAGTGCATTGGCCAACGGCACCGTGGTCACGGCGGTGGCTCGCGATGCCGCCGGCAATACCAGCGGTCAGGCAGCCACCATCATCGATGCGCTGGCACCGGCCACACCGACGATCGATGCCAGCAATGGCACGCAGCTTGGCGGTAGCGCCGAAGCAGGCAGCACGGTGGTGGTCACGGATGCCAACGGGCGCATCATCGGCCAGGCCACCGCAACGGCCGATGGAACCTGGACACTCACGCCCTCGCCTGCACTGCCCAATGGCGCGCTGATCAGCGCAGTCGCCCGGGATGCCGTGGGCAATACCAGCGCCGCAGTCAGCACCACCATCGACAGTGTCGCCCCGGTTGCACCCACCATTTCGCCCAGCAACGGCATCGAGCTCAGTGGCACCGCGGAAGCCGGCAGCACGGTGATCATCACCGGCCCGGGCGGCAGCATCATCGGCCAGACCTCGGCGAACGCGGGCGGCACCTGGAGTTTCACACCCACGACGGCGGTGCCGAACGGCACTCAGGTCAGCGTGGTGTCCCGGGATGCGGCGGGCAATACCAGCCCATCGGCGAGCACGGTCATCGACTCGCAGGTGCCGGATCACCCCACCGTGAATCCGAGCAATGGCGTGCTGCTGAGCGGTACTGCCGAAGCCAACAGCACGGTGATCATCACCGGCCCGGGCGGCGCCGCAATCGGCACCACCACGGCCAATGCCAGTGGCAACTGGAGCTTCACGCCCGCCTCGGCGCTGGCCAACGGCACGTTGGTCACTGTGGTGGCCCGCGACGCACTGGGCAACCAGAGCGCCCCAGCCAGCACGCTGATCGACAGCATCGCGCCCTCCGCGCCTCTGATCAGTCCAAGCAATGGTCTGGTCATCAGCGGCAGCGCCGAAGCCGGTAGCACGGTGACCGTACGGGTGGCCGGCAACAGCATCGGTACCGCTCTGGCGGACGCCAACGGCAACTGGTCACTGACCCCGGGCACGGCGCTGAGCAATGCCACGCAGATCAGTGCCACGGCCACCGACGTGGCAGGCAACGTCAGCACCGCCGCCACTGCGACGGTCGATGCACAGGCACCCGGAGCGCCAACCATCGGTGCCAGCAACGGCGTCATCCTGAGCGGGACGGCAGAGGCCGGCAGTACGGTGATCATCACCGGCGCTGGCGGCGTCGCCATTGGTCAGGCGCAGGTCGACGCTGCGGGCAACTGGTCGTTCATCCCCCCCGTGGCACTCACCAACACCACCCAGGTCACCGTGGTGGCGCGCGATGCGGCGGGCAACACCGGGCCATCCGCGAGCCTGGTGATCGATACCGTGGCGCCCGTCGTGCCGACCGTGCAACCGAGCAATGGCGTGTCGCTGACCGGTACTGCCGAGGCCGGCAGTACCGTGATCCTCACCGGCCCTGGTGGGGTGGTCATCGGTCAGACCATCGCGGGGCCAGGCGGGGCCTGGAGCTTCAGCCCACAAACGCCGCTGCAGCACGGCGCCCAGATCAGCGTCAGCGCCCGGGATGCGGCAGGCAACACGGGAGCGTCCGCCAGCGTCAGCATCGACGCCGTGGCACCTGTTGCACCAACCATCGACGCCACCAATGGCGTCTTGCTGCGGGGTACCGCAGAGGCTGGCAGTACCGTCATCCTCACCACCGCCAATGGCAGCCCCCTCGCGACGCTCACCGCCGATGCCAATGGCGCCTGGAGCCTGACGCCGGGCACGGCACTGGGCCACGGCACCCTGGTAACCGTTGTGTCGCGGGATGCGGCAGGCAACCTCAGCGCCTCGGCCAGCACCAGTGTCGACGCCATCGCGCCTCAGACGCCCTTCATCGCCGCCAGCAATGGTGTCGATCTGAGTGGTACCGCAGAGGCGGGCAGCACGGTGCGGTTGAGCGTAGGGGGCGTACAGATCGCCCAGGTCATCGCCGATGCCAACGGCAACTGGCATTTCACCCCGCCCCTGGCGCTGCCGGACAACACGCTGGTCACCGCGATCGCCGTAGACGCCGCAGGTAACACGAGTGGCTCGGCTAGCGTGACGGTGGACGACTCCGGACCGGACCTGCCCGTCGTCGAGCCCAGCAACGGCAGCCTGCTCAGCGGTAGCGCTGAACCGGGCAGCACCATCACCGTCAGTGTCGGCGGCCAGCAACTCGGCCAGACCATCGCCGATCCGATCACCGGAAACTGGGTGCTGCCGGTTTCACCGGCCATCGCCAATGGCACCTCGGTCAGCGTCACCGCCACCGATGCCACCAACAATGTCAGCGCGCCGGCGATCATCGTCATCGACAGCGTGCCGCCAGCGGTGCCAACCATCCAGGCCAGCAATGGCACCCTGCTGACCGGCACGGCCGAAGCGGGCAGTACGGTGATCCTCACCGGTCCCGGGGGTGTGCCAATCGGTATCACCACCGCCACTGCCAGCGGCAGTTGGAGCCTCAACCCCGGTACACCGCTGGCCAATGGCACCCAGGTGACCGTGGTCGCCCGGGATGCAGCCAACAACACCAGCCCATCGGCCAGCGTCACCGTCGATGCGGTAGCGCCTGCGGCCCCGACCATCCTGGCCAGCAACGGCACGCTGCTGAGCGGTAGCGCAGAGGTGAACAGCACGGTCATTCTCACCGGCCCGGGCGGCGTGCAGATCGGCACCACCACTGCCAATGGCAGCGGCGCCTGGTCGTTCTCGCCCAGCCCGGCGCTGGCCAACGGCGTGGTGGTAACGGCGATAGCCAGAGATGCCGCCGGCAACAACAGCGGCTCGGTCAGTACCACCATCGATGCCGTGGCACCGGTAGCGCCGACCATTCAGCCGAGCAATGGTGCCCTGCTCAGCGGCACGGCGGAAGCCGGCAGCACGGTGCTACTGACTGGCGCAGGAGGTGCACCGATCGGCACGGCGCTCACCAACGCCAGCGGCAACTGGAGCTTCGCGCCGGGTAGTACGCTGAGCAATGGCACCGTGGTCAAGGCGGTGGCCCGCGACGCCGCTGGCAATACCAGCGGCTCGATCAGCACCACCATCGATGGCGTCGCACCCGTAGCGCCAACCATTCAACCCAGCAAGGGCACCCTGCTGACCGGTACTGCCGAAGCAGGCAGTACCGTGATCCTCACCGGCCCGGGCGGCGCCGCGCTCGGTCAAACCACCGCCAATGCCGGCGGCGCCTGGAGCTTCACACCCGCAGCGCCGCTGGCCAACGGCACCACGGTGACCGTGGTTGCGAGGGATGCAGCGGGCAATACCAGCACTGCAGCGACCACCAACATCGACAGCCAGGCACCCAACGCGCCAAGCAACCTGTTCGTTACCGCGGACGGCACGCTGCTCACCGGCAACGCCGAGGCCGGCAGCCAGGTGCGTATCGTGGTCAATGGCAACGTCGCCAATCCGATCACGGTGACGGCCACCGCAGCGGGTACCTTCGCCGCCATACTGATCCCGGCACTGGTGGCCGGCCAGCCCATCGGCGTGACGGCCATCGACGCGGCGGGTAACGTCAGCGCATCGGCGGGCACCAACGCGCCCAACCTGTCAGCGCCGACCATCAGCGTTGCCGAGGCGGCCGATACTTACATCAATGCTGCCGAAGCGGCGGATGGCATCCAGGTGCGCGTTGGCCTGGCCACCGGCGTGCGCGCCGGTGACGTGGTCACCGTCACCTACACCGGCACGGGTGGTTACCAGTTCAATCAGGCCCATACCGTGACCGCCGCCGAGGCTCTGGCAGGCAGCGCCGTGGTGTCGGTCGTGCCACCCGCTGGCAGCTTCCCCCAAGGGGCGGCTTCGGTGACGGCGCATGTCAACAATGGCGCCAACTCCCAGGCGGCGAACTTCACCGTCGATACAATCGCGCCGTCCTCTCCGGTGCTCGGTCTGGTCGGTAACCTGCTGACCATTTCCGGTGAGCCGAACAGTGAACTGACGGTCCGTATCGACCTGGGCGGTACGGTGGCCACCGCCACGGTCACCGCCAACAACGCGGGCCTGGCCTCGGTGAATCTGCTCACCGGGCTGAACATCGGCCTGAGCTACGACCAACTGCTCAGCGCCCAGGTTTCGGTGTCCGCCAGGGATCAGGCGGGCAACCAGAGCAACGTCGCGACCCTGGGCCTGGGTACCAGCCTGCAGCAGCAACCCATCACCCTGGGCAACCTGGCCGTGGACGCCAATCTCAATCTGCTCAATCTTCCCGCTGCCCGGCTGGGCGTCAGCGGCAAGACCGTGGCGGGTGCCGCACTGGCCGTCGAAGTGCTGACCCCGGTCGGCTACATCGGCGTCGCCCCGCTGGCTGCCGACGCCAATGGCAATTTCTCGCTCAACTTGCTCAGCCCCACGGTGCTCAGCCAGCTCGGTCTGTCGCTCACCAACATCCTCAACCTCGGCGGCGATCTGGCGCTGCGCATCACCGCCACTTCCGCGGGCAAGACCAGCGGCGTGTACACCGTCGACCTCGACCCACTGGGCCTGCTCGGCCTGACCATCGGCAGCGTGCGGGTCGATGGCACGGCAGCGGACGACATCCTCTCCGGTAACGCGACCATCGCCGGCGAGCGGATCTTCGCCGGGCTCGGCAATGACCTGATCCTCAATGTCGGCTCCGGCGACCGGGTGGACGCAGGCGCAGGCAACGACACCATTCAGATCAAGGCCACCAACTTCGGCAACGTCGATGGCGGGACCGGTTTCGACACGGTGGTCTTCGATGGCGGGATCGACATCAACTACGGGGCCGCGGGAATCGGCACCTTCAGCAACATCGAGCGCATCGATCTCGGTACCGGTGATTCGGGCAGCACGCTGACCCTCACCGCAGCCGCCGTCGACGCCATGACCGATTCGAGAAACACCCTGCAGATCACCGGCGAAAGCAATGACGTGCTCAACCTCACGGCCAGCGCGCTGAAAACCGGGGCGCAGCAGATCGACGGCATCACCTACGACGTCTATACCTACGGAAGCACCACGCTGCTGGTGGAAGAGAATACGGTACAGGTCGTGGTCAGTTGATAGGGAAGCCGTTGCGCAGTATGGATACGCGTCGTCGTGACTGGGTCATTCGCGTTGCAATCGCCTTGTGCCTGCCCGTGTCCGTGCAGGCCATGCCACTGGACCAGGCGGTACGCAACGGCCTGGCGATTCATCCGCAGGTGCGTGCGGCGCTCTCCGAGGCCGCACGGGCGGAAACCGAGGTGAAGATCGCCAAGGGTGGCTACTACCCGTCGCTGTCGCTGTCCGGCGGCCCGCAGGAGTTCGATATCGGCGAGGCGGTCTACGACGTCACCGTCTCGCAGATGCTTTACGACTGGGGCCGCGTGGACAGCCAGGTGGATACCGCCAAGGCGACCCAGCGCCAGCTTTCGGCCAGCGCAGAAGTCACCCGCGAAGATGCTGCCCTGGATATCGTCGAGACGTACCTGGACGTGCTGGTCGCGCAGCGCCGCATCGATGCCGTACGCCGCCATATTCGTCTGCTCGACGACATCCGGGCAATGACCGAGGCGCGCGGTGCGGATGGTTATTCGGACCGTAGCGAGCAGGATCGCGCCGGCCTGGAAATCTCCCGCGCCCAGGAGCAGCTGGCGCTGGAAAAAGGCGCCCTGCTCGATGCCGGCAACCAGCTCGCGCTGCTCACCGGAGCGCCCCCCGAGGGCCTGGCCGAACCACGGCCGCCCTCCATGCAGCGCTACCTGGCGACTCGCGACCTGCCGCGCATCATCAGCAGCTCGCCGCTGTACCTGCGTGCCATGGAAGACACCAGCCTGGCCGAGGCGGAGCTCAGAGGCACCAAGGCAGCGTTGCTGCCACAGCTGAATCTGGAGGCTTCGGCGACACGCCGGGAAATTGGCGGGCGCCTGCAGAACGATTCGATGGTCAACCTGCGCCTGCGCATGGACACCCTCCAGGGGCTTTCCAACTTCCAGCGCCCCACTGCCGCCGCGCAACGCCTGGAGTCGGCCAGCTGGGGCCAGGACGCCATCCTGCGCGACATCCGCCGCCAGTTGCAGAGCCTGTTCGATATCGGCGATTCCCTGCTCTGGCGCGAACATGCCCTCGCCGTGCAGGTGAGGGATTCGGAACAGGTCGGCGGTCTTTACCGTGAACAGTTCGAGGTCGGTCGCCGCGATGTGATCGACCTGCTTACCGTACAACGTGAACGTTTCGAGGCCGAGCGCCAGTTGATCGTGCTGCAGGTCGAACGCTTGCGCCTCGAGTACCGTGCCGCCGCGCAGATCGGTCTGCTCGGCCCCCTGTTGGAGAACAGCCTGAATGGATCCTGACAACCTGGCAGCAGCCGGCAAGGGAGGCGATCAGGACCCACTGCGTCAGGGCCTGGTGCTGCTCTGCCGCCAGCTCGGCAGACCGCTGACGGGGGCCGAACTGGCCGATGGCATCGCCCTGGAGCAGGGCCGCCTGCCCCTGCGCATGGTCGCCCGGGCCCTGCGCCGTGCGGATATCGTCGCACGGGTCGCCGAGGAGCCGCTCAGGCGGATCGACGATTACCTGCTGCCCGCCTTGCTGCTGCTCGAAGACGGACGCTGTGTGGTGCTGGTCAGCCAACACGACGAACAGGCCGATATTCTCGTGCCCCACAGCGATGGCGGCGTACAGCGTCTGGCCATCGCCGACCTGCAAAGCCTCTACAGCGGCATGGCGGTGTTCGCCAAATGCCGCTACCGCCCCGATGGGCGTGCCGAAGAGTTCGCCAGCCCAACTCGCGAGCACTGGTTCTACGGGGCCCTCAAGCGCCTGCGCCGCTCCTATGTCGAGGTCGCCGTGGCGGCCTTCATCGCCAACCTGCTGGCCATTGCCGCTGCGCTGTTCGCCATGCAGGTCTATGACCGCGTGGTGCCCAACGCCGCCTTCGACACCCTGTGGGTACTGGCCAGTGGCGTGGCCCTGGCCATCGTCCTGGAAAGCCTGTTGCGCGGGCTGCGCGCGCACCTGCTGACGACCCTGGGCAAACGCCTGGACCTGCAGCTGTCGTCGTTGCTGTTCGAGCGGGTGCTCAATACCCGGCTGGGCGCCAAGCCCGCCTCGGTCGGCGCCTTCAGCACGCAGATCCGCGAGTTCGAGTCGGTGCGCGAGTTCTTCACCTCGTCGAGCGCGGCGGTGATCAGCGACCTGCCCTTCGTGCTCATCTTCCTGCTGATCATCGCCCTGATCGGTGGCCATGTGGTCTGGGTGCCTGCGGTCGCGGCGGTGCTGATGGTGTTGCCCGGGCTGCTCGCCCAGGGGCGTCTGGCGCGGCTGTCACGGCAGAATCTGCGCGAGGGGGCGGTGAAGAACGGCATCCTGCTCGAATCCATCGAGCACCTGGAAACGGTCAAGGCCAGCCGTGCCGAGGGCCGCTGCATGCACCTGTGGGAAACCCTCACGGCGCAGCTCGCCGGCAGCGCGATGAAGACCCAAAGCCTGACCTCGGCACTCAGCTACGGGGTGAGCACGGTGCAGCAGCTCTGCTACGTCGGCGTGGTGGTGTTCGGCGTGTACCGCATCAGCGATGGCTACCTGAGCATGGGGGCGCTGGTGGCCTGCTCGATTCTTTCCGCGCGGACCATTGCGCCGCTGTCGCAGATAGCCGGCATTCTCGGCCGCTGGCAGCACACCAAGGTCGCCCTCGAAGGCCTCGACCAACTGATGACCGGCCCGGTGGAGCGCCCCGCCGGCCAGCGCTTCGTACGCAAGGAAAACCTGGCAGGTGATTATCGACTCGAGCAGCTGCGCCTCAGCCACGATGATGCGCCGCCCATTGTCGACGTCAACGCCTTGAGCATTCGTGCCGGTGAGCGGATCGCCCTGCTGGGCGGCAACGGCGCCGGCAAATCCACCCTGTTGCGCCTGCTCGCCGGGCTTCTCGACCCGAGCACCGGGCGGGTGATGGTCGACGACATCAGCCTGACCCAGATCGATCCAGCGGATCGCCGCCGGCATATCGGTTACCTGCCTCAGGACATCGCCCTGTTCTACGGCACGCTGCGCGACAACCTCAATCTGGAGGGTGCCGCGGTCAGCGACGAGGAGCTGTTCGAGGCACTCGACGGCGTCGGTCTGGGCGCCTGGGTGCGCAGCCATCCGCTGGGTCTGGACATGCCCATTCAGGGCAATGCCAGCCTGTCCGGCGGCCAGCGCCAGGCGGTCGGGCTGGTGCGCGTGCTGGTGCAGGATCCGCCCATCGTACTGCTCGACGAACCGACGTCCTCGTTCGACCAGACCAGCGAAAGGCAGGTGGTCGAGTACCTGCAGCAGTGGATCAGCGGGCGCACCCTGATTCTGGTTACCCACAAGAAGGTCATGCTCTCGCTGGTGGAGCGCGCCGTGGTGATGCGCCAGGGCCGGGTGATCATGGATGGCGCGCTGGATCAGGTGGTGCAGGACAACGTGGTGAACGCGCCAGCGGAAAGCCGAGGAGGCAATCATGCCGTCCAATGACCGGCTGCGCCGACAGCTCGAAGACCCCTTGCTCAGCGCCACCCACCCGCTGTTCCGACCCCTGCTGTGGACGATTCTGGCTACCGTACTGCTGGCCATCGCGTGGGCTGCCTGGGCCGAGCTCGATGAAGTGACGCGCGGTGATGGCCGGGTGGTGCCGTTCACCCGTATTCAGAAGATCCAGAGCCTGGAGGGTGGCATTCTCGATCGTCTGCTGGTCGGCGAAGGCGATCTGGTGGAGGTCGGGCAACCCCTGGTGCGGTTGGACGAAACGCGCTTTCGTACCTCGTTCCAGGAATCGGCCAACCAGTCGGCGGCCATGCGCGCCACCATCGCCCGCCTGGATGCCGAAGTGCTCGGCAAGGACCGCATCGCATTTCCCGAGGACATCGACCCCGCCAGCCCCCTGGCCCGCTCCGAGCAGGAGCTGTTCAAGTCGCGGCGCGACAAACTGCAGGATGGTGTCAGTGCCATCAACCGGCAGATCCGCCTCTCGCAACAGCAACTCGACCTGGTCGAGCCGTTGGTGGCCAAACGTGCCGTGAGCCAGATGGAAGCACTCAAGCTGAGCCAGGAGATCGCGACGCTCAACGGCAAACTCACCGAACTGCGCAGCAGCTACTTCCAGGATGCCTACACCGAGCGGCAAAGCAAGAAGGCCGAACTCAGCGCCCTGGAGCCCATCGTCCAGCAGCGCGAGGATCAGTTGCGCCGCACCGAAATCCTTTCACCCGTACGCGGCCGGGTGAACACCGTGCTGATCAATACCCGCGGCGGGGTGATCCAGCCTGGCGAGCCGATCATGGAGGTGATCCCGGTGGAGGATCGGCTGCTGATCGAAGCGAGGATCAAACCCCGCGACGTGGCCTTCCTGGTGCCCGGCATGCCCACCAAGGTGAAGATCACCGCCTATGACTACAGCATCTACGGTTACCTGACCGGCACCCTGGAACAGATCAGCGCCGACACCATCGAGGAGGAGACGGCACAGGGCAAGGAGTTCTACTACGAGGTGCTGATCAAGACCGACGGCAGCCAGCTCAAGCGGCGCGACGAAATCCTGCCGATCATTCCGGGCATGGTGGCCGAGGTGGATATCCTCAGCGGCAAGCGCACGGTGCTCAACTACCTGCTCAGGCCGCTGCTGAAGGCGCAGTTGTAATGAAACCCGACAGGGCGCAGCAGGCATCTTCGCTGTTCGAGACGCCCAGTCGTCGACTGCCGCGGGCGACACGCCGACAGGCCGGTGTTCCCGCCTGGTGTTAGTCACAAAGTGCTATGGCGTGGCGCATGGCCGCTTGCTATTAAGTATCTACTGGCAAGACCTCTGTGCGTCATCGGCATCATCCCTGCCGACGCCATGTACAGGTGGCCGTGCCCTGCGCAACCAGCCGCTCGACGAAGGCTGCTGCGCGTTCGCCGCATCGAGCGACTGCAACGGCATGGGGATCAGGGAAGTGCCTCACTCTTCAGAAATGCCTTCGGCTCACAAGCAGCGCGGTGCCGTCGCCGTCGAATTTTCCATCGCCTTCATCATTTTCTTCCTGATCTTCTACGGCCTGGTGGGTTACAGCATTCCGTTCCTGCTCAGCGCCACCTATCAGGAGCTGGCCACCGAAGCCCTGCGCGATGCCATTCGCTCGCCCGATACCCGCGCGCCCACGCCGGAACAGCAAGCGCTCTATCAGCAGCGCGTGTTGCAGACGATGCGTAATTCCTGGTTGCCGGAAGCCTGGATGCAACCCTGCGCGGGCTACGACGGCTTCCTGAAAACCGGTGCGCAGTGGAGCGTCTGCGTACGCCACGACAACCCCGAAAGCATCATGCCGCCATTCTCCATCTTCGGTTGGAAGGTGCCACAGTTGCCCAGCGAGATACGCGGTGAGGCGACCATTCGCTTGTACAACGCCGGGTCGGGGAGCTGAGCATGGAGCGCATTCGATCCGACCTGCAGCGCCAGCGCGGTGCGTTCAGCATTCTCAGCGCCGCGACCCTGGTCATGGCCATCCTGTTTCTCTCTCTGGTGGTGGACACCGGGCGCCTGTATCTGGAACAGCGCAAGCTGCAGAAACTCGCCGACACCGCAGCCCTGGAATCGATCTCCCGACTCGCGGCCGGAAACTGCGCGCTGGACACCGTCAACGCACAGCTCTACGCCCTGGAAAACGCTACCTCTTACGGTTTCCCCGGCAGCGACCTGCAGTCGCTGGCCTCCTCCTGCGCAAGCATCACGATCGTCGATGGCCTCCGGGTACCGACCATCGATGCCGGTGGCAGGGCCGTCAGGGTGGTCACCAGCAGCCGGGTGCCCGCCAGCATCATCGTGCGTACCGGCGGCCTGTTCGGCCTTCCCGGCAATGCCACCGTGAGCCTGCAAGCCGTTGCGGTGGCCGAGAAAGACAGTGACCCGCTGACGGTATTCAGCGTCGGCTCGCAACTGCTCGACCTCAACGGCAACGGCGTGGTGCCGAGGCTGCTCAAGGCCGCCGGAGTGAACCTCAGCGGCCTGACCCTGCTCGACGCCGACGGGCTGGCGAATGCTCAGGTGACCCCAGCCAGCTTGCTGCAGGCACTTGGCGTGAACCTGGGGATAAACCAACTGAGGGCACTGACCTCCGAGGGGCTGGTAGACCTGGTGGATACCCAGATCGGGGTGATCGGTATTCAGAAACTGGTCGATGTATCGGCGAAGCTGGTCGACCACAACCAGGCGCTGGCCGCCGATATCAGAGCCCTGGGCAGCACCCTGGCGAACTCGCAGTTGCAGAACGCCACGGTAAACCTGCTGGCGACCGACGACCGCCCCGGCCTGTTGAAGCTCGTCAGCGGCCCGGGCCAGGCCGTCGGCTCGGCACTGGATGCCAAGCTGGCGCTTGGCGACGTGTTATCCACAGGCCTGATGACTGCCGTTCAGGGACGCGGCCTGCTGGTGGATCAACTGAACCTTCTCGGCCTGGTGAAGGTGCAGCTTGGCGTCGTGGAGCCGCCAGCCATCGGTATCGGCCCCGTTGGAACGACAGCGTTCAACGCCCAGACTCGCATGCACATCGATATCGACAGCTCCGGTGTGCCTCTGGCCAACTCGCTGCTCAATATATTGGGCACCTCGATCAAGCTGCCCATCATCATCGATCTGGTGAGTGCCAAAGGCGAAGTGACGGATATCGACTGTTCTCGGGCAGAACCGGAGGCGACCATCGACGTCGAGTCCACGGTCGGCAATATCTGTATTGGCGATATGCCCAACGGCACGCTGTGGTCGACCCGTGCCAGCTGCACCGAATCCAACCTGCAGGACGCCAGCATTCTCCGGCTGCTGAACGTCGACCTGATCAAGGGCAAGGCTGCAGTGCCGCTGATTGGCACCGGTACCAATCCAGTTCGCGATGAGGTGACGCTCGCCGAGGACGAATCGGAGATCACCCAGGTCAATCAGTTGAAGATTGGCGACTCGATCGCCAACCTGCTCTCGCAGGTCACCAGAATGCTAGGGCTCGGGGTGCCGAAGGGAGCGGACGGTTCTCCGGGCTTCACTCCCGCCCAGGCTGCGCAGATCGCCGATAAGTACCTCGCGGCTCACAGCAGCAAGGATGCCATTCGAGACGCCATGAAAAAGGATGGCCTTACCTGGCCCAGACCCGTGCTGTTGTTGCTGGATACGACCATGCCCGATGAATGGCACAGCAAGCTGAGTCTGGTGAATTGCTCCACCAACAAGGTGCGCTGCCGCGATGAGCTGATCACTTCATTGCAGACAAAACCCCAGGGCGGGCTGCTGAACAGCGTGCTGACCGGCCTGGCCAGCTCGCTTGGCCTGGGTAGCAACGCCCAGCCCTTGCTGCTCACCATCCTCAATCCGGTAATCGATCTGATCAAACCGCTGCTCAACTCCGTGGGCACGGCCGTCAGTAGCCTGCTCACCAGCCTCGGTCTGGAACTGGGCAAAAGCGAAATCAAGGTCCACAGCATCAGCTGCGGCATCCCCCAGCTGATTCGATGAGGTGTGATGTGAAGCGCGCGGCGAGAGATTCACAGCGAGGTGCGGTGGCCATCGAATTCGCCGTGCTGTTCGGCGTGTTCTTCGTGGTGGTGTACGCAATCATCGCCTACAGCATTCCCATGCTGCTGATGCTGACCTTCAAGCAGGTCAGCGCCGACGCGGCCCGCGCCACCCTGCAGGTCGACCCCGGCAACGCCGCCTACACCCAGTTGCTCAGCCGGGAAATCACCCGCGTGGTGGAGCGCAGCTGGCTGCCGGACAGCTGGCTGGGCGGCAACTGCCCACCACCGGAGCAGGATGCCGCCGGCTTCAGCTGGACCAGCCTGCCCGGCCAGAATGGCCACCCCTCCTACGGCAACATCGCCCTTGATGCCCGTGACCCCGATGCCCCGCGCTACGTGCTGCACGTGTGCCTGCAACGCCTCTACAACCGCGAGGGCGCCAGCGACCAGAGGGCCATCGTGCCGACCCTGAGGCTGCTCGGCATCAGCATTCCGAGCCTTCCGGAGGAAGGCGGCAATGTGGTCATACGGGGGGCAACCACGGTGACCCTCTAACAAAACCTCCCGTTTTTAGAGGCGCCCTCAGGCGCCGATCACACCGCCATCGTCACGGCTGATGACCATCACCGAAGAGCGTGGATGGACACCGGGGCGGTGATCCGGGAAGGTCGAGCCACCCTCCTCACCGGGATGCTGAATGCCCACGAACAGGGTTTTGTAGTCCGGTGAAAAGGCCAGCCCGGTCACTTCGCAGCCCACCGGGCCAACCATGAAACGGCGAATCTCGCCGGTTTTCGGGTCGGCGCAGAGCATCTGGTTGTTGCCCATGCCGGCGTAGTCGCCCTTGTTGTTGTACTTGCCGTCTGTCTGGATCCACAGGCGGCCGCCACCGTCGAAGCCGACACCATCCGGGCTGTTGAACATGTTGTGGGCATTGATCGCGTGGCTGCCGGCCTGAGGCGTACCGGCATGCACAACGGGGTTGCCGGCGACCACGAACAGATCCCATTCGAAATCCTCCGCAGCCGCGTCATCGCCGCCTTCGCGCCAGCGCAGGATCTGCCCGTACAGGTTGTTGGCACGTGGGTTCGGCCCGCCCACCGGCTGACCTTCCTCACCCCGCTTGCTGTTGTTGGTGAGGGTGCAGTAGACCTGACCGTCCAGCGGGCTGACGGTGATCCACTCGGGGCGATCCATCCGCGTGGCGCCGACCTGAGTGCCCGCCTGACGCGCCCGAATCACCACGTCGCCCTGGCTGGCGAAACCCTTCTCGGCATCGAGGCCGTTCTTGCCTGCGGTCAGCTCGATCCAGCGGCCACGCCCCTTGGGATGATCGGCATTGCCGTCACCCTCGTCGAAACGCGCCACATACAGGGTGCCATGGTCGAGCAGATGACGATTGGCCTTGGCATCACCGCGATCGAGGCGGTCACGGGTGATGAACTTGTAGATGAACTCGCCGCGTTCGTCATCGCCCATGTAGACCACCACGCGGCCATCGCGGGTCGTGGTCAGGGCGGCGTTCTCGTGCTTGAACCGCCCGAGGGCGGTGCGCTTGATTGGCTTGGCCTGAGGATCGAACGGATCGATTTCGACGATCCAGCCGTGACGATTCAGTTCGTTGGGTGTTTTCGCCAGATCGAAACGCGGATCGAAGTGGTGCCACTCGTTTTCCGCGCTGGCGTGCAACACGCTGAAGCGCTTCTGATCGGCGCTGAACGGCAGGCTGGCATCGCTGCTGCCGAAGCAGTCGCTGAAGTTCTCTTCACAGGTCAGGTAGGTGCCCCAGGGCGTCTGGCCGCTGGAACAGTTCTGGAAGGTACCGAGCACCTCGATGCCAGCCGGGTCGGCGGCAGTCTTGAGCAACTCGTGGCCACGTGCCGGGCCACTGACGTCCATCGGCAGGTTGCCATGTACACGGCGGTTGTAGGGCGAGCCCTGCACGAACGCCCAGCCACTGGCGCCACGACGCACTTCGATCACCGTCACACCCTCGGCATTCTGCGCTTTGCGCACGTCCTCGGCGGATTTCGGCAAACCACCGTGAGCCAACAGATAGCGGTAATTGACGTATTCATTGTTGATGGCCATCAGCGCACGATCCGCGTCACCCGGCCAGGGGAAGAAACTCATGCCATCGGTATTGTCACCGAACTGCTGCAGCTGTTCGGCGGCCGTGTTGCTGCCATCGCCCTTGAACGCCGGGCCACCAGCGTGCAGCGGCTGACCCCAACTGATCAAGGTACTGAACGAATAGCCGGGCGGCAGGGTGATGGTGTCGGCCGTTGCAGCAGCGATGTTGGCGAAGCCAAGCAGAGAGCTGCCGGCAGCGGCACTGATCGAATCGGCCAATACGCTGCGCCCCAGCAGGCCACCGCCGAGAAACAGTGCCGCACCGGTCAGCGCACCTGCGCCGATGAAGCGACGGCGGGAAAGGGTCAGGCGTTCGAGGTCAGTCAATTGATCGTCATGCATCACGGCGCTCCTGCTTTGTTCTGATTGGCAGGGACGCTATGTCAATGACATGACGGTTGGATGACAGTTGTTTGCAGCGCGTGTCAGGCCGTAGCGACGTTATCGACAGGCTGTGTACTGTTCACAAATACGGTGGTCCACTCTGTGGATAACCTGGTAGCTCTCTGCTACAGGCCATACACCACGGGCGCTACAGGAGAGTGTACAGAATCTGATCAGTAAGCATGATTTACTCACAGGGACTCTGGATAAAATCCATGAGTACCTGTGGATAAAGCTTCAGGTGCCACGTATTTCGGGGCCTTCAGCACTCTGGATATTTTTTGAACACTGCACAGACAGCGCGAACCGGCATGTTTCGGGTCAAAAACGCCGCGTACTCGTCAGCTCTTCCAGTACCCGGGAAGCCACTCTGAACAACACCGACGTGTGGTCTTCGCCTGTTTCTATCTGGAAATCACTGCGCAGCCCGTACTGCGACAGATCCTCCAGGCGCAGTTGCAGAGCGCGGGCGTCCTGAATTCCCTGCGGGGCCTCACGGTCACCTATCAACAGCGTGAGGCTGCTGTGGATAAGATCCAGCTGACCGGCGTGGGCACGCTCGAAGAAAGCCCGTTCATGCTCCAGCAGGTAGCGATCACGCCACCACAGGCTCGGGCTGATCGCCACCACATGCTGGAACAGCGCAGGGCGAGTGAACAGCGTGTAGATGCCGAACATCCCACCAAAGGAATGGCCGACCAGGCTGCGCTGATCCTGATCGACCTGGAAGCGTTCGGCGACCCTCGGCATCAGGCGTTTCTCGATGAAGTCGAGAAACAGATCCTGCCCACCCTGGGGTGGTGTATTGCGCTCGGCGGGTTGCGGCGGCGAGAGATCGAACGCACGGCGCTCGAAGTCCAGGGGCGTGTCGCTCGGGTAACCGATGGCCACCAGAATCGCCCCGCGCAGCCGCTCCTGAGCACGCTTGGCAGCGTGGAAGGCCGGGAAGTAGGCATTGCCGTCGAGCAGGTAGATCACCGGGTAGCCGCCGGTGTAGGGCACGTCGCCCTCCGGCAGGCTGATCATGATGCGGTACTCGCGCCCTTCGGCGCTCTTCATCATCCATTGCTCGGTACCGTCCAGCACCACCGGCTCGGCCTGGGCAACCGCCAGGCTGCCCAGCAGCAGCGCGCTCAGCAACCCACGCCACCAGCCAATCGCGATCACCAGTTATAACTCAGGCTGGTGACCATGCTGCGCGCTTCGCCGCGGTAGCAGAAGCCGTCCTGGCAATTGACGTACTGCTTGTCGGTCAGGTTGCGCGCATTGAGGGCCAGGCGTACGCCATCCAGGCCACCGCCGAAGTCGTAGTGCACACCGGCATCGATCAGGGTGTAGTCGTCATTCTTGACCGTGTTCAGGTTGTCGCCGTAGACGCTACCGGTGTAGCGAGCGCCAGCCCCGAAGCCCAGGCCGAACGGCAGTTTGTAGTCCAGCCACAGGGAAGCCAGGTGGCGCGGTACGTCTTTGGGATCCTTGCCTTCGTTACCGTCGTTGCTCTTGGTCACCTCGGGGTCGTTGTAGCTGTAGCTGGCGGTCAGGTGCAGGCGATCGCTGAGATCGGTGACGGCCTCCAGTTCCAGGCCGCGAGAAACCTGTTCGCCGGTCTGTACGCTATTGAGTGGATCGAGCAGATCGCGGGTCACGACATTTTCTTGCGTAAGGTGGTAGAGCGAGGCAGTCAGCAAGGTATTGGTGCCTGGCGGCTGGTACTTGAGGCCCACCTCATACTGCCTGCCCTCGGTCGGCTTCAGTGGCCCATTGGCGTTGCTTCCGCTTTGCGGCTGGAACGACTCGGCATAGCTGGCATACGGCGCCACGCCATTGTCGAACAGGTACAGAGCGCCGAGCTGAAAGGTCGTGGCCGCATCGGTACGCGTGCTGTTGCCACCCGTGAGGTTGTCGCTGACGCGCATGCGCGCGCGGTCACGGCGCACGCCAGCCGACAGGCGCCAGCGGTCGATCTCCAACTGGTCCTGAAGGTACAGGCCGGTGCGCTGGCTCATGTTGTCCTGATCGGTGAGCACATTGCCTGGCTTGCTGACGGGCTGATGGTAGTCAGGGGCATTCATGTCGATGGACGGCCCGGGGCCACTGGCATACAACACCGAGCCGTCGAACCAGGCGTAATCCACCCCGCTGAGCAGGGTGTGTTGCACGGGCCCAGTGGCGAAACGGCTGACCAGACGGGTATCGGTGGTCACCGACTGCATATCTTCGTACACCCCGACAGCGCCGCGTTCCATCACACCGTTGGTAATGGTGCCGGTGGGCTGCAGGTACTGGTTGGTGGTATCCAGTTCGCCGTAACGCAGGTTCTGCTGCAGGCTGAAGGTGTCGTTGAAGGCGTGTTCGAACTCATACCCTAGCGTCCACTGGCGCTGCTGGAGCTTGTCGAAGTACTCGTCGCCCTGCCAGAAGTCGCTCAGGCGACCTCCGTCCTGATAGAGCATCGGCGACGCCGCGGTTTCGCGTTCCTGATACTGGGCCAGGACGGTCAGGCTGGTGTCGGGGTCGATCTGCCAACTCAGCGAAGGTGCAATCATGCGTACATCGTTGTTCAGCTGTTCGATGTAGTTTTCCGCATCGCGGTAGAGGCCGACGGTGCGAAACAGCACGTCGCCCTCTTCGTCCAGCTGACCACCCAGGTCGAATTGCGCCTGTTGGTGATTGTGGTTGCCGGCCTGTATTTCCACCTGGTTCCTGGCCAGCAGGCTCGGACGCTTGCTCACCCGGTTGACCATACCGCCCGGGCTGATCTGCCCGTAGAGCACCGAAGCCGGCCCCTTGAGCACCTCGATGCGTTCCAGGGCGTAAGCCTCGGTGCCATAGATGGAGAGCCAGCTGTTGTAGGGCTGACGCAGGCCGTCGAGAAAGTCTGCGGTCATGGTGGTATCGAAGCCGCGCACGCTGATGGTGTCGAAGCGCGGATCCAGCCCCGAACCGCCGGTGCGCACACCAGCGGTGTAAGCGACCGCATCCTCGACCGCGTTGACCTTGCGATCGGCGATCTGCTCGGCCGTTACCACGCTGATGCTCTGGGCAGTTTCCAGGATCGGCCGGTCGCTCTTGGTCGCACTGCTGGCATTGCTGGCGAAGTAACCGCCCGCCGGTGCGAAGGCACTCTGCGTCGCCGTGGCCTCGATGCTGGTGGCGTCGAGCTGCACACTGGCCTCGGCCTTGCCCGGCAGCACCACGTAACCCGATGTGGTCTTGCGGGCGACCAGCCCACTGCCGCGGAGCAGCGTCGCCAACCCTTCCTCCAGCGAGCCGCCACCGGCCAGGCCCGGGCTACTCAGGCCGCGGACCACATCGGGGGAATACGACAGGGTAATGCCCGCACGTTCGGCGAAGGCGCTCAGCGCCTGCTCCAGCGACCCGGCGGCGATGCGCGGGGCAGCGGCATCGGCCGGGGCCGCCTGCACCGTCAGGCCCGCCGTGCCACCGAGCAAGGCCAGCGCCAGACAGATGGCACCTGACAACGTACGAGGCTGAAGCTGAAACGGCAGGGGGCTGGCAGAACGCATGAGGGTATCCATTGAGAGAGTGATCCCCTCTAACCGGATGAATCGAAAAAGTCCGACAGACGATTGGAAAGACGGGCCTGCATCGAATGCTCGAGGCGCAAGCGGCTGTTGCTTTGGGGAAAACCCTATTGGTGGGCTGAAGCCCACCCTACAGCCGAGGGCCCGCGAGATACCGTCCGATTACTTCAGGGCACTGGGCGTAGGGTGGGCTTCAGCCCACCACATCGAACACCCGCCTCAGGCCAACGGCATCACCCGACCCCACCAGCGCGTACGCTCGACGATCCTCACCGGCAGCAGGTGGGTGATGTTGCTCACCATCACCTCCGGCTCGTCCAGGCGGAAAACCCCGGAAAGGCGCAGGTCGGCAACGGCGGCATCGCAGACGTAGGGTGGGCTTCAGCCCACCACATCGAACGCCCGCCTCAGGCCAACGGCATCACCCGTACCCACCAGCGCGTACGCTCCACGATCCTTACCGGCAGCAGGTGGGTGATGTTGCTCACCATCACCTCCGGCTCATCCAGGCGGAAAACCCCGGAAAGGCGCAGGTCGGCAACGGCGGCATCGCAGACGTAGGGTGGGCTTCAGCCCACCACATCGAACGCCCGCCTCAGGCCAACGGCATCACCCGTACCCACCAGCGCGTACGCTCGACGATCCTCACCGGCAGCAGGTGGGTGATGTTGCTCACCATCACCTCCGGCTCGTCCAGGCGGAAAACCCCGGAAAGGCGCAGGTCGGCAACGGCGGCATCGCAGCCCAGCCAGCCCTTGCGATAACGCCCTGCTTCGGCCAGGAAGTCGGTCAGGCGAATGTCGCTGACCACCAGCAGGCCACGTGCCCAGGCGAAAGGATCGATAGGCCCCTTGCCGAGGGTGGTCGTGCCGACTGCCGACACACCGATCCCCTCGCCGCCCCGTAGCCGCAATTGGCCGGCTGCAGTGGACACCAGCGCTTCGCCACGCTGAACGCGGATCTCGCTGTAATCGTCATGCTCGCGCAGCAGCACGCTGGCGTTGCGGCCCTGGCAGGTGGCGAAACGGCAGCGTGCCTGCCACTGCGCGCCCTCCACCAGCGCCTCACCAGCACGCAGGATCACCTGATGCCCCTCGACATCCAGGGCGCTGCCGGTGTTGAGCATCACCTCGGCAGCCGCATCCAGGCTGATGCGGCGGCGCTCACCCGTCGCAGTGGCGAAGTCGGCCCGCCAGGTGGGCGAGGTCTGCGTCACCACCAGCGTGGTGCCGCCCGCCACGAGGCCGAAACCGAGCAACTTCAGTGTGCGTCGCCGGCCCAGATCGGCTTCGGCGCGGCGCAACACGGGGATGGTTTGTGCGGCATCCGGCAACTGACTGGCCTGGAAAAGACCACCCATCTGCTGCAGGCGCTGCCAGGCCAGTCGATGACGCGCATCGCGCTCCAGCCAGTCCTGTAACTGCTCCGGCACATGGGCACCGGCGCTATCGTCGCGCAGACGCATCTGCCACTCGATGGCCGCGCAAACGATGGCCTCCGGCAAACGCTCCGCGGCTGCACTCACAGCGCTGCCTCGAAGCAGCCGCGGTAACAGTGCAACAGCGCACTCGCCACATGCCGCTCGACGGTACGGCTGGAAATACCCAGTTGCTCGGCAATCTGCTGATGGGTCAGGCCGCCGAGCTGATAGAGCAGGAAGGCCTCGCGTATGGCTGGCTTGAGGCCGTCGAGCAAGCAGGCGATTCGCTCCAGGCACTCCAGCGCCTCGTGGCGTACGTCCGGCGACGGGTGACTGGCTTCGGGCAACTGTGCCAATGCGTCGAGGTAGGCACGCTCCAGCGCGTCACGGCGCCAGTGATCGATCACCAGGCCGCGGGCGATACGAACCAGCAAGGCACGCGGTGCACGATCGCTGATCGGCTTGTTACGCATCAGCAGCCGCACGAAGGTGTCCTGAGCCAGATCCGCCGCCTGCTGCGAACAGCCGAGCGAACGCCGCAGCCAGCCATTCAGCCAGCCGTGGTGCGTGCCGTAGAGCACATCGAGAGGAACGATGGAATCCGTTTCAGGTAGCGACATGGACGCCCTCCGAGGCCGACAAGCGCGAAGAACAGCGTGGATAAGCTGGCGACCGCGAACATTATTCGCGAATCGT
This sequence comes from Pseudomonas flavescens, assembly GCF_013408425.1. Lineage (NCBI taxonomy): Bacteria > Pseudomonadati > Pseudomonadota > Gammaproteobacteria > Pseudomonadales > Pseudomonadaceae > Phytopseudomonas > Phytopseudomonas flavescens. The sequence continues at coordinate 4,609,139 of NZ_JACBYV010000001.1, forward strand.
TCTTATTACAACCACTGACGTGGTTCAGCCGACGGGCAGGGTCGATAAATGGCATCACCTGCACCCTGTGATGACAGAAATGCAAGTGCCGATATATGATTCATATATATTTCGTATATCAGGAGCTACCATGGGCATCGTCAATATCGAAGATGAACTGCACGACCAGATTCGCAAGGCCAGCAGCGTGTCGTGTCGCTCGATCAACGCCCAGGCCAGCTTCTGGATCCGCATCGGCATGCTGTGCGAGATGAACCCGAACCTGAGCTTCAACGAGGTGATCGCCGAGGAAATGCGCGCTGCCGGTGTAGTCCCCCCGCGCCGTGTAGAGGCAGCGGTATGATCAAGAAGCCGGAAGAGATCGCCCTGATGGCGGAATCCGGCAGGCTGCTGGCATCGGTATTCAGCCATCTCGATGGGCTCAGCCTGCAGGGCATGTCGACCCTGCAGGTCAACGACCTTGTGGATAACTTTATCGTCCAGCAGCTCCAGGCCCGCCCTGCCAGCAAGGGGCAGTACGGTTATGCCTATGCGCTGAATGCCTCCCGCAACGAGGTGGTGTGCCACGGCGTGCCCAGCGCCGGCGAGATTTTGCAAAGCGGTGACCTGGTGAACTTCGACATCACCCTGGAGAAGAACGGCTACATCGCCGACTCCAGCAAGACCTACCTGATTGGCGAGGTTTCTCCACAGGCCCGGCAACTCGCCGCAGTGACCTATGAGGCGATGTGGAAAGGCATCGGAGCCGTGCGCCCCGGCGGCCGCCTGGGCGATATCGGTCACGCCATAGAAAAGCACGCCCGGGCCCACGGCTACTCGGTGGTTCGCGAGTATTGCGGCCACGGTATCGGCAAGGAAATGCATGAGGCACCGGAAGTGCTGCATTGGGGCAAGGCGAAGACTGGGCTGACGCTTCGCGAAGGAATGACCTTTACCATCGAGCCGATGATCAATCAGGGCCAGCCTGGCGTACGCACCCTGCGTGACGGCTGGACGGTGGTAACCCGTGACGGCGCCCTGTCGGCGCAGTTCGAACACACGGTGGCGGTCACTAGAGATGGTGTACAGGTGCTCACGCTAAGGCCAGACGAGACGCCGCAACACTGACGCTCGAGCACAGCCCTGCTGTTGTTATCCAGCCGTCTCGAGCGTGATCATCACCCAGGGCAGCATCAACTGTGTCAGCGGCCCGATGCCCAACGCGAACAACAGGGTGCCTACGCCCAGGACAGTCGAACCGGCGAGCAGGAACCCCACCAGGAGCACGCTCAATTCTATGGCGGTGCGCATGGAACGCAGCGAGTAGCCGGTGACCCGGTTGAGCCCGGTCATCAGCCCGTCCCGCGGGCCACGACCGAGCTGGGCACCGATGTAAAGGGCCGAACCCAGCCCGCACAGCAGTACCCCGCCAATGGTGAACAGCAGGCGCCAGACGAACGCGTCCGGTGCAGCCAGTAATCGCAAGCTGATGTCAGCCACAACGCCAATGACCACTGCGTTGGCAATGGTACCGATGCCAGGTATCTCCCGCAGTGGGATCCACAACAGCAGCACCAGGAACGAAACACCAACCACGATCCAGCCAAAACTGACAGGCAGCAGTTTGGCCAGGCCGACATGCAGCGAATCCCATGGCGACAGGCCGAGATTGCCGCGAATCATCAGCGCCATGGAAATTCCGAAGAAGGTCAGGCCGACCATCAGTTGCACGAGGCGGCGCATCAGCTTGCCTGCGCGCAACTGCTCGATTGGGCCAAGCTGGGCGAGCGTAGCTCTGTTGCCCATTACTCCACCGTTACGCTTTTGGCCAAGTTACGCGGCTGGTCGACGTCGGTGCCGCGCAGCACGGCCACGTGGTAGGACAGCAACTGCAGCGGCAGGGTGTAGAGGATCGGCGCCAGGGCGTCGTGGATGTGCGGCATGTTCACCACGTGGGTGCCCTCGCCGTTGCTCATGCCGGCCTGCTCGTCGGCGAACACCAGCAGCTCGCCGCCACGGGCGCGTACCACCTGCAGGTTGGACTTGAGCTTGTCGAGCAGCTCGTTGTTCGGTGCAACGGTGACCACCGGCATGTCCGCATCCACCAGGGCCAGGGGGCCGTGTTTCAGCTCACCGGCCGGGTAGGCTTCGGCGTGGATGTAGGAGATCTCCTTGAGTTTGAGCGCGCCCTCCATCGCCACCGGGTACTGAGCGCCGCGCCCCAGGAACAGGGTGTGGTGCTTCTCGGCGAACAGCTCGGAGACCTTCTCGACGATCTTGTCCATGGCCAGCGCTTCGTCCAGGCGGGCCGGCAGGCGACGCAGCTCTTCGACGAGTTCGGCAGCCACACCGGCTTGCAGGGAGCCCTTGACCTGGCCGACGGCCAGGGTCAGCAGCATCAGGCCGACCAGTTGAGTGGTGAAGGCCTTGGTCGAGGCGACGCCGATCTCGGGGCCGGCGTGGGTCAGCAGGGTCAGGTCGGATTCACGCACCAGCGAGCTGATGCCGACGTTGCAGATGGCCAGGCTGGCCAGGTAGCCGCCATCGGCCTTGGCGTTGCGCAGGGCGGCCAGGGTGTCGGCCGTCTCGCCGGACTGGGAGATGCTGACGAACAGGGTGTCCGGCTGCACCGCCACGCGGCGATAACGGAACTCGCTGGCCACTTCGACCTGGCAGGGAATGCCCGCCAGCCCTTCGAGCCAGTAACGGGCGACCATGCCGGCATGGTAGCTGGTGCCGCAGGCGACGATCTGCACGTTGCGCACCTTGGCGAACAGTTCGGCAGCCTGAGGGCCGAAAGCCTGCACCAGTACATGATCGCTGCCCAGACGGCCTTCCAGCGTACGCTGCACGACGGTGGGCTGTTCGTGGATTTCCTTGAGCATGAAGTGGCGGAACGCGCCCTTGTCGGCCGCATCGGCGCCTTCGTGGTACTGCACCACTTCACGCTGCACAACAGTGCCGTTGGTGTCCCAGATCTGCACGCTGTCGCGCTGGATCTCGGCGATGTCGCCTTCTTCGAGATACATGAAGCGATCAGTGACCTGGCGCAGGGCGAGCTGGTCGGAGGCGAGGAAATTCTCACCCAGGCCCAGGCCAACGACCAGCGGGCTGCCACTGCGCGCGGCGAGCAGACGATCAGGGCGAGCGGCGCTGATCACGGCCAGACCGTAAGCACCCTGGAGCTGCTTGACCACCGCCTTCAGGGCGTCAGCGAGGTCGCTCTGCGTTTTCAGGGTGTGATCGAGCAAGTGCACGATGACTTCGGTATCGGTATCGGAGCTGAAGGTATAACCCAGGCCCTGGAGGCGCTCGCGCAGCGGACCGTGGTTTTCGATGATGCCGTTGTGCACGACGGCCAGCTGATCACCGGAGAAATGCGGGTGGGCATTGTGCTCGGTCGGCACACCGTGGGTAGCCCAGCGGGTGTGGGCGATACCCAGACGGCCCGGCAGCGGCTCGCTGCTCAGCGCGCTTTCCAGTTCGCTGACCTTGCCAACGCGACGACGACGCTGCAAGGCGCCCAGATCATCGACCAGTGCCACACCGGCGCTGTCGTAGCCACGGTACTCGAGGCGCTTGAGGCCCTCGACCAGCACAGCGGTGATGTTACGTTCGGCGATGGCGCCTACGATGCCACACATAGCGTTCTCCTCAGGAAGCGTCAGCTACCGCGCAGATCAACTGGATCCCGCGGGCCGAGAGTTGTTCACGCGCCTCATCAGCGAGACGCTCGTCGGTAATCAGGGTGTGCACGCTGCTCCAGGGCAGCTCGAGGTTGGGGATGCGGCGGCCGATCTTGTCGCTCTCGACCATCACGATCACTTCACGGGCCACCTCGGCCATCACCCGTGAAAGACCCAGCAGTTCGTTGAAGGTGGTGGTACCGCGCTGCAGATCGATGCCGTCGGCACCGATGAACAACTGGTCGAAATCATAGGAGCGCAGCACCTGCTCGGCGACCTGCCCCTGGAAGGAGTCCGAGTGCGGATCCCAGGTTCCGCCGGTCATCAACAGCACCGGCTCGTGCTCGATGTCGCTCAGGGCGTTGGCCACGCTCAGTGAATTGGTCATGACCACCAGGCCGGGCTTGTGGCCCAGTTCGGGAATCATCGCCGCCGTGGTGGTACCGCTGTCGATGATGATCCGCGCATGCTCGCGAATCCGCGCCACGCCGGCACGGGCGATGGCCTGCTTGTAGCGGGAAACCGGCTGACTGCTCTCGACGATCAGTTCCTGGGGCAACGGCACGGCACCGCCATAGCGGCGTAGCAGCAGGCCGTTGGTTTCCAGAGCGGCGAGGTCCTTGCGGATGGTCACTTCGGACGTCGCGAAACGCTTGGCCAAGGCATCCACGCTCACCTCACCCTGCTCGGCGAGCAAGGTGAGAATGGTGTGGCGGCGCTGCGGTGTGTTGCGCTTCGACATGCTTAAGTTTCGATTCGAAAGATAATGGAGCGAATCAAAACCTAACGAAGCTTCTCTGTCAAGACGCTCAAGCCCTGTGGATAAGCTGACTCGTCCCGGACTGCAGCCGGAAGATCAAGTTATCCACAGATGGAGCTTACTTCTGCTTTTTGGTCGGGCGCTGCCAGCCTTCGATATTGCGCTGGCGGCCACGGGCCACGGCCAGGTTCCTGGGGGGCACGTCGTTGGTAATGGTCGAGCCGGCAGCGGTGTTGGAGCCATCACCGATATCCACAGGTGCAATCAACGCGTTGTTGGAGCCGATGAATACATCCTCTCCGATCACCGTCTGATGCTTGTTGGCGCCGTCATAGTTGACGGTGATGGTGCCAGCGCCAATGTTGGTGCGCGCACCAATGACCGTGTCACCCAGGTACGTCAGGTGACCCGCCTTCACGCCCTCCCCCAGCACGGCATTCTTCAGTTCCACGAAGTTACCCACATGGGCCTTGGCACCCAGCACGCTGCCCGGGCGCAGACGGGCGAACGGGCCGCAATCGGCACCCTCACCCACTTCGGCACCTTCCAGATGGCTGTTGGCCTTGACGATGGCGCCCTTGCGCAGGGCGCTGTCCTTGATCACGCAATTGGGGCCGATCTGCACGTCGTCTTCGATGACTACCCGGCCTTCGAGGATCACGTTGATGTCGATGGTCACATCGCGGCCCACGGTGACATCGCCGCGCACATCGAAACGATGCGGGTCACGCAGGGTGACGCCCTGCGCCATCAGGCGGCGGGCGATGCGCTGCTGGTAATGACACTCCAGCTGCGAGAGCTGGATGCGGTCGTTGGCACCGAGCACTTCCATCTCGTCGGCGGCCCGTTCGGTGGCCACCACCAGGCCGTCGGCCACTGCCATGGCGATCACATCGGTCAGGTAGTACTCGCCCTGGGCATTGCTGTTCGACAGCCGCCCCAGCCAGTCGGCCAGGCGCTTGCCCGGCACCGCGAGAATGCCGGTATTGCCTTCACGGATCTGCCGCTGCGCTGCGCTGGCATCCTTGTGCTCGACGATGGCCTGCACCACGCCCTGATCGTCCCGCACGATGCGGCCGTAGCCGGTCGGATCGGCGAGCTCGACGGTGAGCAGGCCAAGCTGGTCGTCATTGACCAGAGCCAGCAGGCGCTGCAGGGTCGCGGTCTCGATCAGCGGCACGTCACCGTAGAGGATCAATACGGTATCGGCACTGAGCTGCGGCAGCGCCTGAGCCACGGCGTGGCCGGTACCGAGCTGCTCGGCCTGGATGACGAAATTCAGGTCGTCCGCTGCCAGCCGCTCACGCACCTTCTCGGCGCCATGCCCGATCACCACCTGAATGCTCTGTGGCTGCAGGCTGCGGGCGGTGTCGACGACGTGGGCGAGCATGGGCTTGTGGGCCACCGGGTGCAGGACCTTGGGCAGAGCGGAGCGCATGCGGGTGCCTTGGCCGGCGGCGAGGATGACGATATCGAGGGACATGGCGAGCGGTTCCTTGGCAATCGCAGCCGCACGGGTCGGCTGCGAAACAAAAACGATAGAAAAGCAAAAGGGTAGCCAAGGCTACCCTTTTACCAAGCAACGATGAAGCCCGCAGGTATCAGCTACCGCCGAACTTCTTGCGCAGTTGCTGGACGGTGCGCAGCTGGGCTGCGGCCTCGGCCAGACGCGTAGCGGCAGAACCGTAGTCGAACTCGGCACCCTGCTCGCTCAGCGCTTTCTCGGCAGCCTTGACGGCTTCCTGAGCAGAGGCTTCGTCCAGGTCGGCAGCACGTTGCACGGTATCGGCAAGTACCTTGACCATGCTCGGCTGCACTTCGAGGAAGCCACCGGAGATGTAGAACACCTCGGTTTCGCCACCCTGCTTGACCAGACGAATCGGGCCCGGCTTGAGGTCGGTGATCAGCGGTGCGTGGCCCGGGGAAATCCCCAGATCACCCAGGTTGCCGTGGGCGATCACCATTTCGACCAGACCGGAGAAGATCTCGCCTTCTGCGCTGACGATGTCGCAATGGACTGTCATAGCCATATCTAGCCTCACGTAAGCGCCCGTTGCCGGGCGCACGGGTGATTACAGTTTTTTCGCTTTCTCGATGGCTTCTTCGATGCCGCCGACCATGTAGAACGCCTGCTCCGGCAGGTGATCGTACTCACCTTTGAGGATGCCGCTGAAACCAGCGATGGTGTCCTTCAGGGAAACGTACTTGCCTGGCGAACCGGTGAAGACTTCGGCCACGAAGAACGGCTGGGACAGGAAGCGCTGGATCTTACGAGCACGGGATACCAGCTGCTTGTCTTCTTCCGACAGTTCGTCCATGCCGAGGATCGCGATGATGTCCTTCAGCTCTTTGTAGCGCTGCAGCACGTACTGAACGCCGCGAGCGGTGTCGTAGTGCTCCTGGCCGATCACGTTCGGGTCCAGCTGGCGCGAAGTCGAGTCGAGTGGATCGACCGCTGGGTAGATACCCAGGGAAGCGATGTCACGGGACAGTACGACGGTGGCGTCCAAGTGGGCGAAGGTGGTCGCCGGGCTCGGGTCGGTCAAGTCGTCCGCAGGGACGTATACGGCCTGGATCGAGGTGATCGAACCGGTCTTGGTCGACGTGATGCGCTCTTGCAGAACGCCCATTTCTTCGGCCAGGGTCGGCTGATAACCCACTGCAGACGGCATACGGCCGAGCAGTGCGGATACTTCGGTACCGGCCAGGGTGTAGCGGTAGATGTTGTCCACGAAGAACAGAACATCACGGCCTTCGTCACGGAACTTCTCGGCCATGGTCAGGCCGGTCAGTGCTACGCGCAGACGGTTGCCTGGTGGCTCGTTCATCTGACCGTAGACCAGGGCTACCTTGTCGAGAACGTTGGAGTCCTTCATCTCGTGGTAGAAGTCGTTACCCTCACGAGTACGCTCACCCACACCGGCGAACACGGAATAACCGCTGTGCTCGATGGCGATGTTACGGATCAGTTCCATCATGTTCACGGTCTTGCCGACACCGGCACCACCGAACAGACCGACTTTACCGCCCTTGGCGAACGGGCAGACCAGGTCGATGACCTTGATGCCGGTTTCCAGCAGCTCGTTGGAGCCAGCTTGCTCGGCGTAGGTCGGCGCAGGACGGTGAATGCCCCAACGCTCTTCTTCGCCAATCGGGCCAGCTTCGTCGATCGGGTTGCCCAGTACGTCCATGATACGGCCCAGGGTTTTCACCCCGACCGGTACCTGGATGCCTGCGCCAGTGCTGTCGACGTCCAGGCCACGTTTCAGGCCTTCGGTCGAACCCATCGCAATGGTACGCACCACGCCGTCGCCCAGCTGCTGCTGAACTTCCAGAGTGGTTTCGGCGCCGACTACTTTCAGCGCTTCATAAACACTCGGCACCTTGTCACGCGGGAATTCCACGTCGATGACGGCGCCGATGATTTGAACGATACGTCCGCTACTCATCTTTGGTTCCTCTGAATATTTGAACCGTTAAACCGCGGCAGCGCCGCCGACGATTTCCGAAATTTCCTGGGTGATCGCTGCCTGACGTGCCTTGTTGTAAACCAACTGCAGGTCTTTGATGATGTCGCCAGCGTTGTCGGTGGCATTCTTCATCGCAATCATCCGCGCGGCCTGTTCGGCTGCGTTGTTCTCGACCACTGCCTGATACACCTGCGACTCCACGTAGCGCACCATCAGCCCGTCAAGCAGTTGCTTGGCGTCGGGTTCGTACAGGTAGTCCCAGTGGTGCTTCAGTTCCTGATCCGGATCGGCCACCAGTGGAATCAACTGCTCCACGGTCGGCTTCTGGGTCATGGTATTGATGAACTTGTTGGAAACCACGGACAAACGGTCGATGCGCCCTTCCAGGTAAGCATCGAGCATCACCTTGACGCTGCCGATCAGATCATTGATCGACGGCTCTTCGCCGAGGTGGCTGATCGCAGCGACGACGTTGCCACCAAAGTTGCGGAAGAATGCCGCGCCCTTGCTGCCAACCACGCAGAGATCGATCTCCACGCCGCGCTCGCGGTTTGCCGACATGTCCTTGACCAGGGCCTTGAACAGGTTGGTATTCAAGCCACCGCACAGACCACGGTCCGAACTCACCACCACGTAACCGACGCGCTTTACTTCGCGTTCGATCATGAAGGGATGACGGTATTCCGGGTTGGCGTTGGCCAAATGACCAATTACCTGGCGGATACGCTCCGCGTAGGGACGGCTAGCTGCCATGCGCTGTTGTGCCTTGCGCATCTTGCTGACCGCCACCTTTTCCATGGCGCTGGTGATCTTCTGCGTGCTTTTGATGCTCGCAATCTTGCTGCGAATCTCTTTTGCGCCTGCCATTTCACACCTATCGGGTTAGCAGGCGGGCGCCGTTGGGCGCCCGCTGCGGCTTACCAGGTTTGGGTGGCTTTGAACTTCTCGATACCGGCTTTCAGCTGGCCATCGATGTCGTCATTGAAGTCACCCTTCTCGTTGATCTTCGCCATCAGAGCGGCGTAATCACGGTTGAAGAAGGCGATCAGAGCCTGCTCGAAGCTGATGATCTTGGCGACTTCGATGTCGGTCAGGAAACCACGCTCTGCGGCATACAGCGACAGCGCCATGTCCGCGATGGACATCGGAGCGTATTGCTTCTGCTTCATCAGCTCGGTAACGCGCTGGCCGTGCTCAAGCTGCTTGCGGGTGGCTTCGTCCAGGTCAGAAGCGAACTGGGCGAATGCCGCCAGTTCACGGTACTGAGCCAGAGCGGTACGGATACCACCGGAGAGCTTCTTGATGATCTTGGTCTGCGCAGCACCACCCACACGGGATACCGAGATACCGGCGTTGACGGCCGGACGGATACCCGAGTTGAACATGGCCGATTCCAGGAAGATCTGACCGTCGGTGATCGAAATCACGTTGGTCGGAACGAACGCGGAAACGTCGCCAGCCTGGGTTTCGATGATCGGCAGAGCGGTCAGGGAACCGGTCTTGCCAGTCACGGCGCCATTGGTGAACTTCTCGACGTACTCTTCGGAAACGCGCGATGCACGCTCCAGCAGACGGCTGTGGAGATAGAACACGTCGCCCGGGTAGGCTTCACGGCCTGGCGGACGGCGCAGCAGCAGGGAGATCTGACGGTAAGCAACGGCCTGCTTGGAGAGGTCGTCGTACACGATCAGGGCATCTTCACCGCGGTCACGGAAGTATTCGCCCATGGTGCAGCCGGCGTAAGGAGCCAGGAACTGCAGCGCAGCGGATTCGGAAGCCGAGGCAGCCACCACGATGGTGTTGGCCAGAGCACCGGACTCTTCCAGTTTGCGAACCACGTTGGCGATGGTCGATTGCTTCTGACCGATGGCTACGTAGACGCAGAAGATGCCGCTTTTCTTCTGGTTGATGATGGCGTCGACGGCCAGAGCAGTCTTGCCGATCTGACGGTCACCGATGATCAGCTCACGCTGGCCACGGCCTACCGGGATCATGGCATCGACCGACTTGTAACCGGTCTGCACCGGCTGGTCGACCGACTTACGCCAGATTACGCCAGGTGCGACTTTCTCGACGGCGTCGGTGGCTTGAGCATTGATCGGGCCTTTGCCATCGATCGGGTTGCCCAGTGCGTCGACAACGCGGCCCAGCAGTTCCGGACCAACCGGAACTTCCAGGATGCGGCCCGTGCACTTGGCGCTCATGCCTTCGGCCAGGGTGGTGTACGCACCCAGGATTACGGCACCTACGGAGTCTTGCTCCAGGTTCAGTGCCATACCGTAGACGCTGCCCGGGAACTCGATCATTTCGCCGTACATGACGTCGGCGAGACCGTGAATGCGCACGATACCGTCAGACACGCTGACGACAGTGCCTTCGTTACGGGCTTGGGAAGAGACGTCGAGTTTCTCGATACGTCCCTTGATGATTTCACTAATTTCGGAAGGATTGAGTTGCTGCATAGCTCTGCTGCCCCTTCAAACTCAAGATTTCAATGCTTCGGCCAGCTTCGCGATTTTGCCGCGAACTGAGCCATCGATAACCAGGTCGCCGGCGCGGATTACGACACCACCAATCAAGGCGGCATCCTCCGCAGCATGCAGGCGCACTTCCCGGCCGAGCCGTGCACTGAGAACCTTGGCGAGTTTGTCTTGCTGTTCATCGCTCAATGCGAAGGCACTGGTGACATCCACGTCGATCGACTTCTCCTGTTCGGCCTTGTAGAGCTCGAACAGCGAGTAGATTTCCGGCAACAGGGCCAGACGATCGTTCTCTGCGACAACGTGGATGAAATTGCGTACCTGGGCGTCGAACTTGTCACCACACACCTCGACGAAGGTGGTGGCCTTGTCTGTACTCGTCAAACGCGGGGCCTTGAACACGCGCTGCAGGGTGGCGTCTTGCGACACCGCCGCTGCCAGGCCGAGCATGGCTGACCAAGAGGCCAGCTGCTGGTGAGCCTGGGCGTATTCGAAGGCCGCCTTGGCGTAAGGTCGGGCCAACGTGGTCAGTTCTGCCATGATCGCGCCCTCGCTTAAATTTCGGCGGCCAGTTTGGAAACCAGCTCCGCATGCGCGTTTTGGTCGATAGATGCGCCCAGGATCTTCTCGGCACCGCCAACGGCCAGAGCACCCACTTGGGCACGCAGCGCGTCTTTGATGCTGTTGATTTCCTGTTCGATCTCGGCCTGAGCCTGTGCCTTCACGCGATCCGCCTCGACACGAGCCTGTTCACGGGCTTCATCGACGATTTGGGTACCGCGTTTCTTGGCTTGCTCAATGATCTCAGCAGCCTGTGTCTTGGCTTCGCGCAGTTGTTGACCCGCTTTCTCTTGGGCCAACTCCAGATCACGAGCCGCACGACTGGCTGCATCCAGACCTTCTGCAATCTTCTTCTGACGTTCTTGCAAAGCCGCAATGACCGGAGGCCACACGAACTTCATGCAGAACAGCACGAAGATAAAGAAGGCAACGGACTGGCCAATCAGGGTTGCATTAATGTTCACGCCAACACCTCGCTCGTTCGTTGTCCATCACACCAATCAGCTCGAAAATTCGAGTGATTAGCCAGCGATTTGACCAACGAAGGGGTTCGCGAAGGTGAAGAACAGTGCGATACCAACACCGATCATGGTCACGGCGTCGAGCAGGCCGGCGACGATGAACATTTTCACTTGCAGCATTGGGACCATTTCCGGCTGACGCGCAGCGCCTTCCAGGAACTTGCCGCCCAGCAGGCCGAAGCCGATGGCGGTACCCAGAGCGCCCAGGCCAATCAGCAGAGCAACAGCGATCGCGGTCAGACCAACTACAGTTTCCATCTTTCCTCCCGACTTTTTACGTCGTATTGGTTAAGGTTTTTCTAAGGGTAAAGCGGTAAAGCAAAATCGTTGCTTCCAGTGCCCTTGCGGGCGATCCAGCCGAAACTGGAATCCATCGAAAACGCCGCGCATCCCGCCAGGGCAGTGGATGCGCGTCACGCCATCAATGGCTGTCTTCGTGCGCCATCGACAGGTAGACGATGGTCAGCATCATGAAGATGAATGCCTGCAGCGTGATGATGATCAGGTGGAACACTGCCCAGGCCCACTGCAGTACGCCTGCCAGTGCTGCCAACAGAATGCCGCCGCCGAACATGACCGCGATGAGGATGAAGATCAGCTCGCCGGCATACAGGTTGCCGAACAGACGCAGCGCCAGGGAAATCGGCTTGGCGATCAGGGTCACGAACTCCAGCAGGAGGTTGACCGGGATCAGCAGGATTTTCACGAAGATGTTCTTGGCGCTGAACGGGTGCAGGGTCAGTTCGCCGAGGAAGCCGCCGATGCCCTTGACCTTGATGCTGTAGAAAATGATCAGCGCGAACACCGACAGGGCCATGCCCAGGGTCGCGTTCGGGTCAGTGGTCGGAACGGCGCGGAAGAACAGGTGCTCGTCGCCGGCGATCTTGGCGGCAGCTACTGGAATCCAGTCCACCGGCACCAGGTCCATCAGGTTCATCAGGAAGATCCAGACGAAGATGGTCAGGGCCAACGGAGCGATCAGTGCGTTACGACCGTGGAAGGTGTCCTTGACGCTGCCGTCGACGAACTCGACCAGCACTTCGACGAAGTTCTGCAGACCGCCAGGCTGGCCCGAGGTTGCGCGGCTTGCGGCAGCCTTGAACAGCAGAATGAAGATCAGGCCCAGCACCACGGAGATACCCAGGGTGTCGAGGTGGAACGCCCAGAAGCCCATTTCTTTGGCTTCTTCAGCGGAGTGGGCGAAACCCCAGCCATTCACCGGATGCTGACCATAGGTCAGGTTCTGCAAGTGATGCTGGATATAACCCGAAGCGGTTTCTGCAGCTGCCATAAATCCCTCAAACGCTCTAAGGCTTTAAAAGTTATCTCTTCATCAGCAAGGGTGCGAACCAGTTGACCAATTGGGTCAGCAGGAACACGCCGAACAACGCCAGCGCATCCAAAGGCTTCACACCTGCAAACACCAGCGCAAAAAGCACCGCTGTCAGAACCAGTTTCCCAGCTTCGCCGGCGTAGAACGACCGAACGATGGCCTGGGCTGCCCGCGCTCCGGAAAACCGGAATGCCTTGTGGGCGAAGTACACATTCGGCAGCAAGGCAATCAGCCCGCCACACAAGCCCGAATATCCGCCGATCGAGCCCCGCCAGTGCCAGCAGGCAGCGGCAAGAACCAATGCCACGATCAGTTGAGCTACCAGAACAGGAAACACCGGCAGTCGATGGAATGGCAGGCGTTTTGGCGTGCGTATATCCATCATTTTTCCCGGTAAATCGTACTCAGACTTCGTTACCAAGCTAATCAATAACTTGGCACATTTTGTGCCGTCGAAATGCGCGCAGAGTATAGGGGTGGTTCCCACCCCGTTCAACTGCCCGAAAGTCTTTTCGCACTAGTGCTGCGCGGGCAATTGTTTCAGCGGATGTGGGCTAGGACGCCCTGGAGCTCATCGAGGGAATTGTAGCGAATGACCAGTTGGCCTTTACCCTTCTGACCGTGCTTGATCTGCACTGGAGAGCCCAGGCGCTCAGCCAGGCGCTGTTCGAGCCGACTGATATCCGGATCGGTCTTGGTGGCGGCTACGGGCTTCTCCTGGGTGTTCAGCCATTGCCGCACCAGCGCCTCGGTCTGACGGACGGTCAGGCCCCGTGCGACAACGTGTCGCGCTCCTTCAGTCTGCTGTTCGGCAGGCAGGCCCAGCAGGGCGCGAGCGTGACCCATTTCCAGGTCACCGTGGGAAAGCAGGGTTTTCACCTCTTCGGGCAGAGCGATCAAGCGCAGCAGGTTGGTGATGGTCACCCGCGACTTGCCGACGGCTTCGGCGACCTGTTGCTGCGTCAGCTGGAACTCCTGCTGCAAGCGCTGCAGGGCCATGGCTTCTTCGATCGGGTTGAGGTCTTCACGCTGGATGTTCTCGATCAGCGCCATGGCGATGGCGGCTTCGTCCGGCAGTTCGCGGACCAGCGCCGGGATGCGGTCCAGGCCGGCCTGCTGAGTGGCCCGCCAGCGACGTTCACCCGCGACGATTTCGTAACGGCCATCACCGACCGGACGCACCACGATGGGCTGCATCACGCCGTGGGTCTTGATCGAGTGGGCCAGTTCTTCGAGGGCGGTGGCGTCCATGTCGCGGCGCGGCTGGTACTTGCCGCGCTGGATCAGATCCAGAGGCAGGTGCTGCAACTCACTGGTATCGGCCTTGACCGCTTCTTCCTCAAGGGCGTCGACGCTGGTGCCCCCCAACAGGGCGTCCAGGCCTCGTCCCAGCCCACGTTTCTTGGCGGCCATGCACAGATTCCTTATACGGTTGCGGTGTGGGCGTTCGCGCGCTGCCGGCGAACCAGTTCGCCAGCCAGCGCCAGATAGGCGATCGCACCACGGGATTGCTTGTCGTAGACCAGCGCCGGCATGCCGAAGCTCGGCGCTTCGGCCAGTCGCACGTTACGCGGGATCACGGTTTGATAGAGCGTCTCGGGGAAATGTTCCTTGAGCTGCGCCGATACATCGTTGGTCAGGCTGATGCGCGGGTCGTACATGGTGCGCAATAGGCCTTCGATCTTCAGCGACGGATTGAGCAGCTTGCCGATGCGCTGGATGCTGTTGACCAGATCGCTCAGCCCCTCGAGTGCGTAGTACTCGCACTGCATGGGGATGATCACTCCATCGGCGGCGACCAGGGCATTGACCGTCAGCATGGACAGCGCCGGTGGGCAGTCGATGAGGATGTAATCGTAATTTTCGCGGATCGGCGCCAGCGCATAACGCAGGCGGCTTTCCTTCATCTTCATTTCCAGCAGGGACACTTCCGCGGCGGTCAGGTCGCGGTTGGCGGGCAGCAGCTGGTAGCCACCATGCTCGGAAAACTGCATGGCCTCGACCAGATTGCACTCGCCGACCAGTACGTCGTAGATCGAGTGCTCCAGCGCCTGCTTGTCCACACCGCTGCCAGTGGTGGCGTTGCCCTGCGGGTCGAGGTCGATGAGCAGCACACGGCGTTTGGTCGCAACCAGGGAAGCCGCCAGGTTGATGCAGGTGGTGGTCTTGCCCACCCCGCCTTTCTGGTTGGCGATTGCGAATACTTTAGCCATGTTGCCGTTCCCCCTAAACCGAGCGACGCAGTATCAACAGATGGCGCTGACCTTGGCAACCGGGAACCTTGAGCACGTGGGTTGCAGTGAGACGGAAGTCCGCTGGCAATGCCTGCAACTCATCGTCCGGATGCACGCCTTTCATTGCCAGCCACTGGGTCTGGGTATCGCCAAGGTGGCGCGTCCAGTTGGAAAAATCCTCCAGAGAGCTGAAAGCCCGTGAACAGATACCGCCGAACGGCCGCTCAGGCGTGAAGCCTTCCACACGGCTGTGGATAACTTCCAGGTTGGCCAGCTTCAGCTCGAGTTTCACCTGGGTCAGGAAGCGGGTTTTCTTGCCGTTGGAATCGAGCAGTGTGAAGCGCCGCTCCGGAAACAGGATAGCCAGCGGAATACCCGGCATGCCGCCGCCACTGCCGACATCCAGCCAGTTATCCCCAGCCTCCGCGACGAAGGGCACCACGCTGAGGCTGTCGAGCAGATGACGCGAGACCATCTCGTCGGGGTCGCGTACAGCGGTCAGGTTGTAGGCCTTGTTCCACTTGATCAGCAAGGCCAGGTAGGCGAGCAATTGCTGGTGTTGCTGCTCGGACAGGGTGACACCCAGTTCGAGGGCGCCTTGTTGCAATTCTTCGGCGTGGCGAGAGGTCACGGACATCAGGCGGTCTGCTCCATCTGGCGAGCGGCGCCACGTTTCTTCAGGTGGATCAGCAACAGGGAGATCGCGGCCGGGGTGACACCCGGAATCCGCGATGCCTGGCCCAGGGTCTGTGGTCGGGCATTGCCGAGCTTGTGCTGGATTTCCTTGGACAGACCGGAAATCGTTGCGTAGTCGATATCCACAGGCAGCGCGGTTTCTTCACTGGCGCGCAAGCGAGCGATCTCGTCCTGCTGACGCTCGATGTAACCCGCGTACTTGGTCTTGATCTCGACCTGCTCGGCGACCTGCGGATCCTCGGCGCCTTCACCGGTCACCTGGACCAGGCCGGCGTAGTCGATCTCCGGGCGCGCCAACAGGTTGAGCAGGTTGTACTCGTGGGTCAGCGGCGTGCCGAAACGCTCGACGAGCGCATCGCCCTGAGGCGTGTTCGGGCGCACCCAGGTACCTTTCAGGCGCTGCTCTTCACGGAAGATACCTTCACGCTTGGCCTCGAAGGCTGCCCAACGATCGTCGTCGACCAGGCCGAGCTCGCGACCTTTTTCGGTCAGGCGCAGATCGGCGTTGTCTTCGCGCAGGATCAGCCGGTACTCGGCCCGCGAGGTGAACATGCGGTAAGGCTCCTGGGTACCCAGGGTGATCAGGTCGTCGACCAGCACGCCGATGTAGGCCTCATCGCGACGCGGGCACCAGCTGTCCTTGCCCTGGGCACGCAACGCGGCATTGGCACCGGCCAGCAGGCCCTGTGCACCGGCTTCTTCGTAGCCGGTGGTGCCGTTGATCTGACCGGCGAAGAACAGCCCGCCGATGACCTTGGTCTCCAGGCTGTACTTCAGGTCGCGCGGGTCGAAGTAGTCGTACTCGATGGCGTAGCCCGGACGCACGATGTGGGCATTCTCCATCCCGCGGATGCTTTGCACGATCTGCAACTGCACGTCGAACGGCAGCGAGGTGGAGATTCCGTTGGGGTACAGCTCATGGGTGGTCAGGCCTTCCGGCTCGATGAACACCTGGTGACTGTCCTTGTCGGCGAAGCGATGGATCTTGTCCTCGATGGACGGGCAGTAACGCGGCCCGACACCCTCGATGACCCCGGAATACATCGGCGAACGGTCGAGGTTGGCAGCGATGATTTCGTGGGTACGCGCATTGGTGTGAGTGATCCAGCAGCTCACCTGGCGAGGATGCTGTTCCTTGCTGCCCATGAACGACATCACCGGAATCGGCGTATCGCCTGGCTGCTCGGTCATCGCCGAGAAGTCCACCGAGCGACCATCGATGCGTGGTGGCGTACCGGTTTTCAGGCGACCGACGCGCAGCGGCAGTTCACGCATGCGTTTGGCGAGGGCATTCGAGGGCGGATCACCGGCGCGGCCGCCGGAATAGTTCTGCAGGCCGATGTGGATAAGTCCACCGAGAAAGGTCCCGGTGGTCAGCACCACGGAATCGGCGAAGAAACGCAGGCCCATCTGAGTGACCACGCCCTTGACTTCGTCCTGCTCGACGATCAGGTCGTCCGCAGCCTGCTGGAAGATCCACAGGTTGGGCTGGTTTTCCAGGATCTCGCGTACCGCTGCCTTGTACAGGATACGGTCAGCCTGAGCACGGGTCGCACGTACTGCCGGGCCCTTGCGGCTGTTGAGTACGCGGAACTGGATGCCACCCTTGTCGGTGGCGATCGCCATGGCACCACCCAGGGCGTCGATTTCCTTGACCAGATGGCTTTTGCCGATCCCGCCGATGGCCGGGTTGCAGCTCATCTGCCCGAGGGTTTCCACGTTGTGGGTCAGCAGAAGGGTTTTTACACCCATGCGCGCCGCTGCAAGCGCAGCCTCGGTACCGGCATGGCCGCCGCCGATGACGATCACCTGAAAACGGGAAGGGAAATCCACCACGCACCTCGTGCCTGTTGAGTAAGGGAGCTTTTTGGTTTGAAAGCGAGAAAGGGCGGCAAGTATAGGGACTTAGGCAGGTTGAAAGAAGCCTTTTGCACAAAAAATAGCCAATCGGGTGTCAGGGAAATCGTCCGATGTCCCGATGCGCTTCACCTTGTCCGCTCATCGCTCCTGCAGGTCAGATGGTCTGGAGGTAAATAAAAGAAAAAAGAATGATTTTTTTAAAAGGCTTGTTTTTATGTTTATAAATGGTGGCGGGCATTTCTGTGGATACATTGCTACAGGCCTTTAACCACGTGATGTACAGCGATGTATGAAAGCGGGATTAACCTGGGCTGAGGGTGTTAGGTAGCGGTTATCAGCCTGTGTGTAAAACGGGTACTTATGCACAGGGTGGGTTATCCCTAGCTTTGTCACCGGGTTATGGGCATAGCTCAGTGGCGGTTTTCCACAGGGTTTATTTGGGCTGTTGAAATCCTCGATAGGCAGGTAATGAGCTACGAGACAGGGTGCGGCTGGCAGGTCCTGGTCAGAATGCGGGGCCTGCAAGTGAGAGAAATTGCAGACAGGGGAGAGGCTTTTGTATGAGGGAGATGGCTGGCTGAATGGAGCAAGCCGCAACCTGTAGGAACCCCCTTGTGGGCGATGAGATGGCGTGATGCTGCAAAATTTGGCAGGACTGCCATTCACCGCGGCGGTCGGCCGACAGGGCGTGCGGAACGCCTGTGGCCCCTGGGGATAAGTGCAGATCGGTCAGCAGGCGGGAGAGCAAGCAGGGCTTTGCGCGAAGCTACAGAGCCCCGACATGTTCATTTACCGATGCAGAAGCTCGAAAAGATGCGCCCCAGCAGATCGTCCGAGCTGAAGGCACCGGTGATCTCACCGAGCGCCTGCTGAGCCTGCCGCAGGTCCTCGGCGAGCAGTTCCCCGGCGCCTGCGAGCGTCAGTTGGGCGTGGCCGTGGTCGAGGTGGCTCTGTGCCTGGTGCAAGGCATCGAGGTGGCGGCGGCGCGCGCTGAAGCCGCTTTCAGCGGTCTGCTGGAAGCCCATGCAGGCTTTCAGGTGTTCACGCAGCAGGTCCAGGCCTTCGCTGGATTTGGCCGATAGCACCAGCGTGGCATGGCCATCGTCGCTGAGTTGCAGGCCGACAGGTTCGGCGGAAAGGTCTGCCTTGTTGCGGATCAGGGTGACACGAGCAGGGTCCGGGCGCCGCTCGAGAAACTCCGGCCACAGCGCGAAGGGATCATTGGCCTCGGGTGCAGTGGAATCGACCACCAGCAGCACGCGGTCCGCTTCGCCGATTGCCTTCAGCGCACGCTCCACGCCAATGCGCTCGACCTGATCGTCGGTATCGCGCAGCCCTGCGGTATCCACCACATGCAGTGGCATGCCATCGATGTGGATATGTTCGCGCAGCACATCCCGGGTGGTACCGGCGATGTCGGTGACGATGGCGGCTTCGCGCCCGGCCAGCGCATTGAGCAGGCTGGATTTTCCGGCATTCGGCCGGCCGGCGATCACCACGTTCATGCCATCGCGCAACAATGCGCCCTGGCCCGCCTCACGCAACACTGTGGATAACTGTGTGCGTACAGCTTCGAGCAGGCTCAGTACGTGGCCATCGGCCAGAAAGTCGATTTCCTCTTCTGGGAAGTCGATGGCGGCTTCGACGTAGATACGCAGGCTGATCAGTCGCTCAGTCAGCTCATGCACTCGACGGGAGAATTCGCCTTGCAACGAGCGCACGGCATTGCGCGCCGCCTGGGCGGAACTGGCTTCGATCAGGTCGGCGATCGCTTCCGCCTGAGCCAGGTCGAGCTTGTCATTGAGGAATGCCCGTTCGCTGAACTCACCAGGGCGGGCCTGGCGTGCGCCCAGTTCCATGCTGCGTTGCAGCAGCATGTCCAGAACCACGGGACCGCCATGGCCCTGGAGCTCGAGCACGTCCTCCCCGGTAAAGGAGTTGGGTCCGGGGAAGAACAGCAGCAGGCCTTCGTCGATCACCTCGCCGGAATCGTCATGCCAGGCACCGTAGTGCGCATGCCGTGGTGTCGGCTCGATACCGCTCAGGGTAATGGCGATCATCCGTGCACGGGGCCCGGAGACTCGCACGATGCCCACACCGCCACGACCCTGGGCAGTGGCGACGGCGGCGATGGTTTCACGGGATGTGGACATAAAACTCTCCAAACGCTGGATAGCAAAACGCCCCACGAGGGGGCGTTCTGTGTAGCCGGCGAAGCTTAGTAGATCAGGCTGCGGAAGCCTTGGTCTGCGCTTCGATCTTGCGGGTAATGTACCACTGCTGGGCGATGGACAGGACGTTGTTGACCACCCAGTACAGCACCAGACCAGCCGGGAACCACAGGAAGAAGAAGGTGAAAATGATCGGCATCATTTTCATCACACGAGCCTGCATGGGGTCCGGCGGCGTCGGGTTCAACTGCTGCTGGATGAACATGGTAGCGCCCATGATGATCGGCAGGATGAAGAACGGGTCCTTGATCGACAGGTCGGTGATCCACAGGATCCACGGTGCCTGACGCATCTCGACGGATTCCAGCAGGGTCCAGTACAGGGCCAGGAACACCGGCATCTGCACGAGGATCGGCAAGCAGCCGCCCAGCGGGTTGATCTTCTCTTTCTTGTACAGCTCCATCATCGCCTGGGACATCTTCTGGCGATCGTCACCGAACTGTTCCTTCAGCGCCTGCAGGCGCGGCGAGACGGCACGCATGCGCGCCATGGAACGGTAGCTGGCGGCCGACAGCGGGAAGAAGGCCAGCTTGATGATCAGCGTCAGCACGATGATCGAGAAGCCCCAGTTGCCGAGCAGGTTGTGGATATGTTCCAGCAACCAGAAGATCGGTTCGGCAAGGAACCACAGGATGCCGTAGTCGACGGTCTTGTCCAGGCCCGGCGACAGCGCCGCGAGATCCTTCTGGATCTTCGGACCGGCATACAGGGTGGTGCTGGCCTGGGCTTCGGCGCCGGCAGGGATGTTCAGAGCCGGGCCGGTGTAGCCGATGATGTAGTTACCCTGGCTGTCCTTGCGGGTCTGCACCAAGTTGGTATCGTCTTTCGAAGGAATCCACGCGGTCACGAAATAGTGCTGCAACCAGGCAACCCAGCCGCCCTGCACGGTTTCCTTGAGGCCTTGCTTGTCGATGTCTTTCATCGACACCTTGGTGTACGGCTTCTCGGCGGTCCACAGCGCTGCACCCAGATAGGTGGCAGTGCCGGTGGCGGTGCTGGAAGACGGGTCACCGCTGTTGTCACGCTTGAGCTGGGCGAACAGGTTACCGGTCCACGGTGTGGCACTCTGGTTGTTGATCAGGTAGGTCACGCCGATCTGATAACCATTGCCACTGATGCAGCCAGCTTTCTTCTGCTCCACTTCCTTGGCCGAGCAACTGGTATCGAGGCCACGGTTGAAGGTGAAACGCTTGATGTAGTTGACGCCGGCTTCGCTGAAGCTCAGGTCGACGACCAGTTGGTCCTGACCATCAGCCAGTTGATAGACGCGCTGCTCGCTGTTGTACAGCGGGCGACCATTGGCGCGGGCGTCAGGGCCGTTTGCACCGGTCAGGCCGCTTTGCGCCAGGTACAGGTGCTCGCTGCCATTGTCGAACAGCTGGAACGGAACATCGGGACGGTCCTGACGACGCGGGTAGTGGGGCAGTTGCAGGCGCACCACATCACCACCGCGTGGATCGATGGCCAGATCCAGAACGTCGGTTTTAACCTGGATCAGCTCATCGCTGACAGCGACGGCCTCCACCGGGCTTGGATCGGTGCCTTCGGCGTTTGCCGTCGGGACATCGTCATTGCTGGCAACGGAGGCGGTTTCCGGCAAGCCTGGGGTGGCCTTGCCGGTGGAAGCTGTCTGATTCGGCAGAGCGGCCTGGCCGTAGTCCTGGTTCCATTGGAGAACCATCATGTAGGACACGACTGCCAGGGCGACGATCAGGATCGAGCGTTTGATATCCATGATTATTCGGCCATCGAAGAGGATCGGGAGTGTTTCGCGAGGGGCACCGGATCGTAGCCTCCGGGATGCCAGGGGTGACAGCGTCCCAGACGACGAACGGTCAGCCAGCCACCACGCAGGACGCCATGGGTTTCGATGGCTTCAAGCGCGTAGCAGGAACAAGAGGGGTAGAAACGACAATGACTGGCCATCAATGGACTGATGGCGTACTGGTAAAACCGGATTGGAGCTTGGACCAGTTTACGCATGGGGATTGTCGTTCACCCCGGTCTGGGCATCGGGCTGTTGGGCAGGCTTGCTGCGGGCGAGGCGTTTCCACAGCTTGCCGAACTGTTGAGCCAGTTCGGCGTTCTGCAGATCACCAAGGCCTTTACGCGCGACCACCACGATGTCCCAGCCCACCAGGTTGTCTTGGTTGAGGCGGAACGATTCGCGGATCTGGCGTTTCAGGCGGTTGCGCTCAACGGAGAGCTTGACGCTCTTCTTGCCGATCACCAGACCTAGGCGTGAATGATCAAGCTCATTGTTGCGCGCAAGCAGCAGGACACTCTTGCCCGGCGCTTTGCCACTGGGAGAGTCGAAGACTGCCTTGAATTGCCGGGGAGTTAGCAGGCGCTTCTCCCGGCCGAAGCCTCGACTCACCACAAGACTGGAAAATCAGACTGCGAGACGAGCACGGCCCTTGGCGCGACGACGCGACAGGACGGCACGGCCGTTCTTGGTAGCCATGCGAGCACGGAAACCGTGGGTACGAGCGCGTTTGATGGTGCTGGGTTGGAAAGTGCGTTTCATGATGCGGTTACCTGGTTGTCGACAACGGACCGGAATGGTCCCCGTTTTAAGAGACCGGCGATTCTAGAGAAAGCCGCAGGCCAGGTCAATTTCCAACCAGGTGTTTTCCATATAGAGAAATATAAAGGAAAGAATCTTTTTAGAAAGGCTTGTTATGTTTTTTATAATTAGCCAATTCGGTTTCTGTGGATAAGTAGCTTGGCGTCTCTGCTTTCGGGGGCTACGAGAATCCGAAACCCTGTCAGAAAGCGGTGCTGCGCCTGTTGGATCAGCGGGCATAAGCTGGGGAAGAAACGCCTGTTTACCCACAGGCCGATTATCCACTCGGTTTTCCCCCTGCTTTCACACCGGCCTCATGGGCTGTTATCCACAGGGTTCAAAGTTGTTCAGCCGACGTGCGGTGTTTTTATAACACCTTGATTTGTCATGTACTGATCACCTTTCCTATGTGGATAACTCTGGCCGTGGAGGCTACAATAGCGGCTGTTTTTGCCTCAGCGCTTTTGATCAGGGGATGTCCGTGTCCGTGGAACTTTGGCAGCAGTGCGTAGAACTCCTACGCGACGAACTGCCTGCCCAGCAATTCAACACCTGGATCCGTCCACTACAGGTAGAAGCCGAAGGCGACGAGCTGCGTGTCTACGCACCCAATCGTTTCGTGCTCGACTGGGTCAATGAAAAGTACATGGGTCGTATGCTCGAGCTGCTCGGTGAGCGTGCCACGGGCCTGGTACCGGCGATATCGCTGTTGATAGGCAGCCGCCGCAGCTCCACGCCTCGTGCAGTGCTGACGCCCTCGCCCTCGGTGTCCAACTACAGCAGCCCGTCCGCGCCTGCACCGCAGGTCAGCGCACCGCCGCCCAAACCGCCTGTGCAAGCCGAGCCGTCGCGGGCCAGTTTCGATTCCATGGCGGGTGCTGCGTCCAGTGTCGCGCCGGCTCGTGGTGAGCGTAACGTACAAGTAGAAGGTGGCCTCAAGCACACCAGCTACCTCAACCGCACGTTCACCTTCGACAACTTCGTCGAAGGCAAGTCGAACCAGCTGGCTCGTGCCGCTGCCTGGCAGGTCGCGGACAATCCCAAGCACGGTTACAACCCGCTCTTCCTTTATGGTGGCGTCGGCCTCGGCAAGACTCACTTGATGCATGCGGTGGGTAATCACCTGCTGGCCAAGAATCCGAATGCCAAGGTGGTGTATCTGCACTCCGAGCGTTTCGTGGCCGACATGGTCAAGGCGCTGCAGCTCAATGCCATCAACGAGTTCAAACGCTTCTATCGCTCGGTGGATGCGCTGCTCATCGATGACATCCAGTTCTTCGCCAAGAAGGAGCGTTCGCAGGAAGAGTTTTTCCATACCTTCAATGCCTTGCTCGAAGGCGGCCAGCAGGTGATCCTCACCAGCGACCGCTACCCGAAGGAAATCGAAGGCCTGGAAGAGCGCCTCAAGTCGCGCTTCGGCTGGGGGCTGACCGTTGCGGTCGAGCCACCCGAGCTGGAAACACGTGTAGCGATCCTGATGAAAAAGGCCGACCAGGCCAGGGTCGATCTGCCACACGACGCCGCATTCTTCATCGCCCAGCGTATTCGTTCCAACGTACGTGAGCTTGAAGGTGCGCTGAAGCGTGTGATCGCGCATTCGCACTTCATGGGCCGCGATATCACCATCGAGCTGATTCGCGAGTCGTTGAAGGATCTGCTGGCCCTTCAGGACAAGCTGGTCAGTATCGACAACATCCAGCGCACCACGGCGGAGTACTACAAGATCAAGATTACCGATCTGTTGTCCAAACGCCGTTCGCGGTCGATCGCGCGGCCGCGTCAGGTGGCCATGGCGTTGTCGAAGGAATTGACCAACCACAGCCTGCCTGAAATAGGTGTGGCCTTCGGCGGTCGCGATCACACCACTGTATTGCACGCCTGTCGTAAGATTGCTGAACTTAGAGGATCCGACGCGGATATCCGCGAGGATTACAAGAACCTGCTGCGTACACTGACAACGTGATGCGCAATTCCATGCACGAGGCAAGGGACTAGACCATGCACTTCACCATTCAACGCGAAGCCCTGTTGAAACCCCTGCAACTGGTCGCCGGCGTCGTGGAACGCCGCCAGACCTTGCCGGTTCTGTCCAACGTTCTGCTGGTCGTCGAAGGCCAGCAGCTGTCGCTGACCGGCACTGACCTGGAGGTCGAACTGGTCGGGCGTGTGGCGCTTGAAGATGCTGCCGAGCCGGGTGAGATCACCGTGCCGGCGCGTAAGCTGATGGACATCTGCAAAAGCCTGCCGTCTGATGCGCTGATCGACATTCGTGTCGACGAGCAGAAGCTGCTGGTCAAGGCCGGTCGCAGTCGCTTCACGCTGTCCACCCTGCCTGCGAACGATTTTCCTACCGTTGAGGAAGGCCCAGGTTCGCTGACCTTCGATCTGGTGCAGAGCAAGCTGCGTCGTCTGATCGAACGTACCAGCTTCGCCATGGCCCAGCAGGACGTACGTTACTACCTCAACGGCATGTTGCTCGAGGTGCAGACGGGTGTTCTGCGCGCTGTCGCTACCGACGGCCATCGCCTGGCGATGTGTTCCATGGAAGCCAGCATCGAGCAGGTCGAGCGTCATCAGGTGATCGTGCCGCGCAAAGGTATCCTGGAACTGGCTCGTCTGCTTACCGAGCAGGATGGCAGTGTCAGCATCGTCCTGGGCCAGCACCACATCCGCGCGACCACGGGTGAATTCACCTTCACCTCCAAACTGGTAGACGGCAAGTTCCCGGATTACGAGCGCGTATTGCCGCGTGGCGGTGACAAGCTGGTCGTCGCTGATCGCCAGGGCCTGCGTGAAGCCTTCAGCCGCACCGCGATTCTGTCGAACGAAAAGTACCGCGGCATTCGCCTGCAACTGGCGTCCGGCCTTCTGAAAATTCAGGCCAACAACCCGGAGCAGGAAGAAGCCGAAGAAGAAATTGCCGTCGAGTACAACGGTG
Source organism: Pseudomonas flavescens (assembly GCF_013408425.1). NCBI lineage: Bacteria > Pseudomonadati > Pseudomonadota > Gammaproteobacteria > Pseudomonadales > Pseudomonadaceae > Phytopseudomonas > Phytopseudomonas flavescens. The sequence goes on from NZ_JACBYV010000001.1 coordinate 4,634,454, forward strand.
GTGCGTTGGAGATCGGTTTCAACGTCAGCTATCTGCTCGATGTCCTGGGTGTAATGACCACCGAGAAGGTGCGTCTGATTCTGTCCGACTCCAACAGCAGTGCACTGGTGCAGGAAGCCGATAACGACGACTCGGCTTATGTCGTCATGCCGATGCGCCTGTAATTGTCGCTGCCGCTAGCGGCACTCCAGGCGTTATTGAAATCAGCTTTGGCATGTTCGGATCAGATACTGATCCGCTACATCCAAAGCTGATTTCGTTTCTGGTCCCTCAATTGTTTGCTCCCCTCCTCCACGGTCCGCTTGATGTCCCTGATCCGTATTAACCTGACCGCAGTGCGCAACCTCGAACCGTCGACGTTGGCTCCCTCCCCGCGCATCAATATTTTGTACGGCGCTAATGGCAGCGGTAAAACCAGCGTTCTCGAAGGTATTCACCTGCTGGGACTCGCGCGTTCGTTTCGCAGTGCCCGTCTCTTGCCCGTCATCCAGTACGAGCAACAGGTCTGCACCCTGTTCGGGCAAGTAAGTCTGGCGGACGGTCGGCAGAGCAATCTTGGCGTTTCGCGCGATCGCCAGGGCGAGTTCCAGATCCGCATCGACGGTCAGAACGCGCGCAGTGCTGCGCAACTTGCCGAAACCCTGCCCCTGCAACTGATCAATCCGGACAGCTTCCGTTTACTGGAGGGCTCTCCGAAAATTCGCCGGCAGTTCCTCGACTGGGGAGTGTTCCACGTGGAACCTCGGTTTCTCCCCGCCTGGCAACGCCTGCAGAAGGCCCTCAAGCAGCGGAACTCGTGGCTTCGCCGTGGTACACTTGATGCCGTTTCTCAAGCGGCCTGGGATCGCGAGTTGTGCCTGGCCAGCGATGAAATCGACAGTTATCGGCGATCCTACATACAGCAACTGAAGCCTGTCTTCGAGCGTACCCTCAGCGAGCTGGTTGAGCTCCAAGGGCTTACGCTGAGCTACTACCGGGGGTGGGACAAAGACCGCCCCCTGAATGAAGTGCTGACGTCTTCTTTGTTGCGTGACCAGCAGATTGGGCATACTCAATCCGGCCCGCAGCGAGCAGACCTCAGGTTGAGGCTTGGTGCGCACAATGCAGCGGACATCTTGTCCCGGGGCCAGCAGAAGCTGGTGGTGTGCGCCTTGCGGATTGCCCAAGGGCATTTGGTTGATCAGGCCAAGCGTGGCCAATGTATCTATCTGGTGGATGACTTGCCGTCAGAACTGGATGAACAGCACCGCCGCGCATTGTGCCGTTTATTGGAAGATTTGAACTGCCAGGTATTCATCACCTGTGTAGACCATGAATTGTTGAGCGATGGCTGGCAAACGGATACGCCGGTTTCCATGTTCCACGTGGAACATGGACGTATCACCCAGACCTCGACCACCGGGAGTGAAGCATGAGCGAAAACCAAACGTACGACTCCAATAACATTAAGGTCCTCAAGGGCCTGGATGCCGTACGCAAGCGGCCTGGCATGTACATCGGCGACACCGATGACGGCAGCGGTCTGCACCATATGGTCTTCGAGGTGGTCGATAACTCCATCGACGAGGCCCTGGCCGGTCATTGCAGTGACATCACCATCACCATCCACCCGGATGAGTCGATCAGTGTGCGTGACAATGGTCGTGGTATTCCGGTCGACATTCACAAGGAAGAAGGCGTTTCTGCTGCTGAGGTCATCATGACCGTGCTGCACGCCGGTGGTAAGTTCGACGACAACAGCTACAAGGTTTCTGGCGGCCTGCACGGTGTTGGTGTTTCGGTAGTCAACGCGCTCTCCAAGGAGCTGGTGTTGACCATCCGCCGCAGCGGCAAGATCTGGGAACAGACCTACGTGCATGGCGTGCCACAAGCCCCAATCGCAGCGGTTGGTGACAGCGATACCACGGGTACGCAGATCCACTTCAAGCCGTCGGCTGACACCTTCGCCAACATTCATTTCAGTTGGGACATTCTGGCCAAGCGCCTGCGCGAACTGTCGTTCTTGAACTCTGGTGTCGGCATTCTTCTGAAGGATGAGCGTACCGCCAAGGAAGAGCTGTTCAAGTACGAGGGTGGCCTGCGTGCATTCGTTGAGTACTTGAACGTCAACAAGACAGCCGTGAACCAGGTGTTTCACTTCTCCGTGCAACGAGATGACGGTGTCGGTGTGGAAGTGGCCCTGCAGTGGAACGACAGCTTCAACGAAAACCTGCTGTGCTTCACCAACAACATTCCTCAGCGTGACGGCGGTACCCACCTGGCTGGCTTCCGTTCTGCGCTGACGCGTAACCTGAACAACTACATCGAGCAGGAAGGCCTGGCCAAAAAGCACAAGATCGCCACCACGGGTGATGACGCCCGTGAAGGTTTGACCGCGATCATTTCGGTCAAGGTGCCAGATCCGAAATTCAGTTCGCAGACCAAGGACAAATTGGTCTCTTCCGAAGTGAAAACCGCGGTCGAGCAGGAAATGGGCAAGTACTTTTCTGACTTCTTGCTGGAAAACCCCAACGAAGCCAAGGCCGTTGTCGGCAAGATGATCGACGCTGCTCGTGCCCGTGAAGCGGCGCGTAAAGCTCGTGAAATGACTCGCCGTAAAGGCGCGCTGGATATTGCCGGCTTGCCAGGCAAACTGGCCGACTGCCAGGAGAAGGACCCTGCCCTTTCCGAACTGTACATTGTGGAGGGTGACTCCGCGGGCGGTTCTGCCAAGCAGGGCCGTAACCGCAAGACCCAGGCGATCCTGCCGCTCAAGGGCAAGATCCTCAACGTCGAGAAAGCACGCTTCGACAAGATGATTTCCTCCCAGGAGGTCGGCACGCTGATCACCGCTCTGGGTTGCGGCATCGGCCGTGAGGAATACAACATCGACAAGCTGCGTTACCACAACATCATCATCATGACCGATGCTGACGTCGACGGTTCGCACATCCGTACCCTGCTGCTGACCTTCTTCTTCCGTCAGCTGCCGGAGCTGGTAGAGCGCGGCTACATCTACATCGCGCAGCCGCCGCTGTACAAGGTCAAGAAGGGCAAACAGGAGCAGTACATCAAGGACGACGAGGCCATGGAGGAATACATGACCCAGTCGGCCCTTGAAGACGCCAGCCTGCATGTCAACGAAAGTGCGCCTGGCCTGTCCGGTGAAGCGCTTGAGCGCCTGGTGAACGACTACCGCCTGGTGATGAAGACCCTCAAGCGCCTTTCGCGCCTGTATCCCATGGAGCTCACCGAGCATTTCGTCTACCTGTCGGGTGTCACCAGCGAATTGATGGCCGACAAGGCTGCGATGGAAAGTTGGCTGACCCTGTTCGACGCTCGCCTGAAAACCATGGAAAAGTCCGGCCTGGCCTACAAGACCAGTCTGCGCGAAGACACCGAGCGCCACCTGTGGCTGCCGGTGGTGGAGCTGATCTCCCACGGCAACTCCAGCTACATCACCTTCAACCGTGATTTCTTCACCAGCAACGATTACAAGACCGTCACCACTCTGGGTGACCAGTTGAACAGCCTGCTCGAAGAAGGTGCCTACGTGCAGCGCGGCGAACGCAAGAAGCCGGTCACCACCTTCAAGGAAGGCCTGACTTGGCTGATGACCGAAAGCACCAAGCGTCACAGCATTCAGCGATACAAAGGTCTCGGTGAGATGAACCCGGATCAGCTCTGGGAAACCACCATGGACCCGGAAGTTCGTCGCATGCTCAAGGTGCGTATCGAAGATGCCATCGCTGCGGATCAGATCTTCAACACCCTGATGGGTGACGAAGTGGAACCACGCCGCGACTTCATCGAGACCAACGCCCTGGCGGTGTCCAACCTCGACGTCTGAGAATTGCATTTGCGACGCACAAAAAACCCGGCTTAAAGCCGGGTTTTTTATTGTTAATCAGCTAGTTATCGATACTTGAGCTTCAAGCCCACCAGTACCGCACCATATGGAAGAACACCGGGGCCGCGAAGCACACCGAATCGAGGCGGTCGAGCATGCCGCCGTGGCCTTCGATCATGTGGCCCCAGTCCTTCACGCCGCGATCGCGCTTGATCGCCGACATCACCAAGCCGCCGGCGAAGCCGAGCAGGCACACCAGCAAGGCGAACAGGCCGGCCTGCCAGAAGGCGAACGGGGTGATCCAGTACAGCGACGCGCCGATCAGGGTCGCCAGGGCCACGCCACCGAAGAAGCCCTCCACGGTCTTCGACGGCGACAGGTTGGGGGCGATCTTGCGTTTGCCCGCCAGCTTGCCGCAGACGTACTGCAGCACGTCGGATATCTGCACCACGATCACCAGCCAGGCGATCAGCAGCAGGTTGCGGCCCTCGTAACCGGCGATCTGCAGGGTCAGCAGCGCCGGCACGGTGGAGATGCAGTACACGGCGATCATCAGCCCCCACTGCACCTTGGACGTGCGCTCCAGGAAGCGTGTGGTGTCGCCGCCCAGGGAGGAAAGGATCGGCAGCAGCAGGAACAGGTAGACCGGAATGAAGATGGCGAACAGACCGTACCAGCCAATGCCGATCAGCAGGTACTGCATCGGCAGCGCGAAGTAGAACGCCGCGACCAGTGCCGGATAGTCGCTGCGCCGGGTCGGCGTCAGGGTCATGAACTCGCGCAGGGCATAGAACGACACGCAGTAGAACAGCACCACCACGCCGATATTGCCGAACAGGAAGGCGAAGCCGATCACCAGCACCATCGCCCACCAGGCATTGATGCGCGCATTGAGGTTGTCGATGACCGGATGTGGACCGGGGCCGGCACGAAATTTCAGCAGCCAGCCGATCAGGCTGGCGAGCAGCAGCAGGGCGCCAATGCCGGCGAACAACAGCAAGGTATTGCGATCCATCTCAAACCTCCTCGGGAGCCAGGGCCAGCAGAGCGTCGCGGGCGCGTTCGAGGAAAGCGTCTTTGCCCTCTTCCTCGCCCAAGCCCAGTGGTGCGCCAAAATTCAGGGTGCACAGCAGCGGTAATGGCAGGGCTCGGCCCTTGGGCATCACCCGATTGAGGTTGGCGATCCACACCGGGATCACTTCCACGTCCGGCCGCGTCTTGGCCAGGTGATAGAGACCTGCCTTGAAGGGCAGCAGGCCGTCCTCGAGGTTGCGTGTGCCTTCCGGGAAGACGATCAACGAGTCGCCCTCTGCCAATGCGTCGAGCATCGACTGCAGTGGGTTGGCATTTGGGTCACTGCGTTGACGGTCCACCAGCACACCATTGAAAACCCGCTGGATCAGGAAGCTGCGCAATGAGCCCCTCATCCAGTAATCCGACCCGGCTACCGGGCGGGTGCGTTTGCGCAATTCGGCAGGTAGCGATGCCCACAGCAGCACGAAGTCACCGTGGCTGCTGTGGTTGGCGTAGTAGATGCGCTGTACCGGTTGCGCGGTGCTGCCCAGCCACAAGGCGCGGGCTCCCGTGAGCAGACGCGCACCGGAGGTGATGAGAAAGGCGACCAGTGACGCAAGCATGGACAGCTCCTTATCCGAATCGAATGTGTGAAAGCCAGGGCATCAAGACGATGGCCGCCAGGGCGATGAATACCTGCAGGCCGAGCCACAGGCCCTGAAGTCGCAGCAGACGCAGCGCGCCCTGGCCGCGTTGATCCCAGGAGCGAGAACGCTGATCGGCCTTATGGCCAAGCATGACCAGCGCCTGATCGAGCTCGGCGGTGCGGCGGGCGAGTTGCGTCGGGTCGCCCGACACGTGCGTGAACAGCTCGGCATCCAGCGCCACGCGCAGCGCGTAGTACTTCTGCAGCAGGCCGCAGACCAGCAGAAGTACGCACACTGCACCGCCGGTAGTGAGCGCCATGAAACCGAGCAGCGGTCCCAGGCCGATAACCAGAGCGATCAGGGTCAGGGCGCTGGAGAAACGGTCGAGTGCTTTGCCGCGGCGCAACAGCCCGGCGATCAGTTGCAGGTGCATTTCATCGGTCATGCAAGGCGCCTCCAGCTGTGGCGGCCGGTTGGCTCAAGATGCCCTCCAGCGCCTGTAAATGAGCGTTTCCAAGCACAACCTGGGGGCGAGCCTGGCGAAGCACTGAAACCGCCTCTGCGACGCTCCTGCAGCGGCCGCTGTGCAGCAGCCAGGCAGCGATAGCGGTGGCGCTGCGCGAGTAGCCAAGCGCGCAGCACACCAGCACCGGCCCGTGCTCGCGCAGATCGTCGATGGCCACCGCCGCCTGCAGGCAGTGCGCGGTGCTCGGGGCGATCAGATCGAGGCAAGCCAGTTCGCGGTAGACCTTGCCTTCAACCCGGCACGGCAGTTCGGCACACAGGTCGGCGATAGCGCTGAAGGCCTGCCCTTCTCCCTTGGCTGGAATGCGACCCAACCAGACGCCGTCGGCCACTTCATCGGGTTGCGGATGCTTGCGCGTCCAGGCCCGAGAGTTGATCCAGGCACCCAGCAGATAAGGCGCCAACAACCAGGTGCTGGCAGCGCTGAGGCGGCCGTCGGCACGCTTCTGAAAACCCTGTGCATCGAACAGTGCATAGTTCAGCGCCACCATCAGCAACGAAACCGCCGGCCACAGCAACCACAGAGCGAAGCCGCCGAAGTGGATCGCCAGCGCACTGCACAGCGCTGCACCGAAGGCGTAGCGCAAGGCCAGCCGCCAGCGCTTCGGATCGCGAGCCAGGCGCCAGGCGAACAGTGGGCTGCGCCCCTCGCTGGGCCATAGCCACAGGCACAGGAAGCCGGCGAGCATGCCGGTCGGCACGTCGATGAAATGATGCTGCCAGGTGGTCAGTACCGACAAACCGATCAGAGAGAACCAGACGTGCAGCACGACACGCCATACACCAGCCGCCGAATGGGCAAAGCAGGCCCAGAGCACCACCAGCAGGGTGATGTGCAGCGAGGGTGCCTGATTGAAGGGTTTGTCGAAGCCCATCAGTACGTCGAACATCAGCCCGAACAGGCCATCCAGCGCCGGACGGTCGAAGGTGAAGCGCAGCGGCCAGAGCAGGAAGCAGGTGATGCAGATCACTTGCGCGGTCAGCAAACGCAAGCCGAGCCTGTCCACTGCACCACGGGTGGCCGGTAGCAGGAAGGCCAGGCCGTAGAGCAGATCGATCGACCAGTAGGGAATGATCGTCCAGGGCCACAGGGGAATCTGCCGCTCCCAGGCGAATACCAGGCTGCCGACGTCATCGCGCTGCCCGGTGAACCAGTTGGCGAAGCCATAGGTGCCGAAGAACAGTGGCGCGAGCAGTAGCAGCCAGAGGACGCCGCGCTTCCATAACCCGCTTTCGCGGATGACCGCGGCGGGCGTCATCAAGACACCCGCTGCGCCAGGGACACGCTGAAGATGCCCCACTCGTCGACACGTTGAGTCAGCTTGCGAAAGCCTGCCGCTTCGACCAACTGATCCATTTCCGCCTGGCTGCGCCGACGCATCACCCACGCCTCGCCGCCACGGTGGCTGGTCAGCGCGCGAGCGATCAGCTCCAGTTGCGGGTGCCACGGCTGACCGGTATAGATCAGGTAGCCGCCCTCTTCCACGGCTGCCGCCAGACCCGCCAGCGAGTCGCCGACCATCTGGTTGCTGCCGAACAACTCATAGAGGCCGGAGACCACTGCCAGTGTCGGCTTCGGATCCAGCGCAGCCAGGTCGGCTTTGTCGAAAGCATCGCCTTTGACGAAGCGGGCGATGCTGCCCAGGCCCTTCTGCTCGATCAGCGCGGCACCGTCGCGCACGTTGATGTCGCTGTAGTCGCGCAGCAGGATCGAGTCGGGCTTGTCGGTACCCTGCTCCAGCGCTTCAAGGATGTAGCGGCCGTGGCCTGCAGCGATATCGACGATGCGTACCTGGCGCGCTTGCTCACGCAATTTGCCCATGGCCAGGCGCAGCAGTTCTTCGGCGTGCACCTTGCGTTGACGGATACCCCGCCAGCCGATGGAGTTCAGGTAGTTGCGATCGATCAGTCGGCCCACTGGCGAGCTGCCGGTGGGCGTATTGCGGTAAACGTAATCCAGGGTACTGCCGGAATCGAAGCCGGTGTCGAAACCCAGCTTCACGCCCGCAGAAACACTGCTGCCAAGCCGCATGCTGGCCCGCGTGGCGCGCCAGTAGAGATCGCGCAGTGAGTTCTTCGGCAGCGGTGCAGCCAGTTCTTCCGCCTCGGCGCAGCTCCAGCCGAGGCGGTCGGCGTCCAGCAGTGAGGGTCGCTGCAGCGGCTGCTCGAAGGCTTTCAGTACGAAGCGGCGAATGCGGGTCAGTGCGTGGGCACGGTCACGCTCGCCCAGGGTGTCATGGAAGAACCCGGGCAGGCTGTGCATTTCTTTGTCCAGGCTGCCCAGGCGCTCGAAGAACTGCTCCTGGGGCTTGCGGTGCACCACGAAATCGCTGCCGGAGATCAGCAACTGGGTGGGGATCTGGATCGCCTGAGCGTCGGCGACCACGCGCTCGGCAGCCTCGTACAGGCCCAGCAGCATGTTCACCGAGATCGGCCGGCTGATCAGCGGGTCCTGTTCGAAGGACGCTATGCGCTGCGGATCGTGGCTGAGGTACTTGGCCTTCACGTAGCTGTTGACGAAAAAATTGCCACGCCAGGCGCGCATGAGCTTCAACCCGGGCCGTGCGAACGGTACGTACAGCTTGACCTTGAAGGCGGGTGAGGCGAGCACCAGTGCGCGGATCTTCGGTGCGTAGTCATGCGCCCAGGTGGCGATGATCACCGCACCGACGCTTTGCGCCAGTACCACCATGTCCGCGGTATCGATGCCGTGAGCGCTGGCGATGTGATCGATGAAGGTCTGCACGTCGCGCACGCTGGTGGCGAAGCTTGGGCTATCGCCCCGTGCACCCGGTGATTCACCGTGACCGCGAGCGTCCCAGGCGAAGAAATCGAAACCCTGCAGGCCCAGCTCCTCGACCAGGTGGGCCATGCGCCCGCCATGTTCGTGGCCGCGGTGGAACATGACGACAGCACGACGGGGCGTGTCGGGCTGTGCATCTGCAGCAGGCCAGTGACGGTAGAACAGGCTGACGCCGTCATGGGTCGTGAAGGTATTGGAGCGGACTTCATTCATTGGAGCATCCCTATTCCACAGTGGGGGAAGCCGCTTGCGCCAGACCTTGGCGTACGCGGTTGTAGAGCGTGTACAGCAGCAGCGCGGTGATGATCGCGAGAATCGGGTTTATCCAGCTCAGCGGCAGCAGCGCGGTAGCTACACCAGCGCCGAGCACGCCAAAGCAGAAGGCGCGGTCGCTTTTGCCCATCGGCCCGTCGTAGCGCCGTGAAGCGCCCACCATGGGCCCCATGACGCCGGCGTACTCGCTGATCAGCGCGGCGATGACCAACAGCACCACCAGCACGGGAGACACGCCGGGCAATAGCGCGAAAGGCAGGAACAGCGCGGCATCGGCGATCACGTCGCAGAGTTCGTTGAGGTAAGCGCCGAGTGTGGATTGCTGGCCGAACTCACGGGCCAGCATGCCGTCCACCGCATTGAGCGCCATCCGCAGCAGCATCCACAGCGGGATCAGCGCGAACAGCCAGAGGTGGTCGGGAAAAAAGGCGAGCAGCAGACCTATCAGCACCGACACGGCGGCAGCGCTCAACGTGACCTGATTGGCTGTCACGCCACGGTCGAAGAGGCGCTGAACCAATGGGCGCAGCAGGTTCTGGAAGCGAGGTTTGAGCTGATAAATCGAAAGCATGTTTGGAACTCCCTTCCGCCATCTTTCTGTATGTGGCCGAACGCCAGCTTAGCCGGTCGGGCACCCACAAGCGATACGCCAACGTGATCATTGTCATGTTGCCGCATGAAAACTTATGCCCAATTTATCGACATTTCAGGTACCGATAAAAGTCCATTTTTATCAGTACCTTGAGAGGACTATTTAGATTTTACGGTAAAACGTTCAACAGGTTATCCACAGATCGTGACGACTCAGGCGAGATCGTTGGCCGTCTCTACGGCAGTGCTCTGTGGATCGAGAGCACCGAGTTCCTGTTGCGCCTGGCTGACCCATGCGAAAGCGCGGTCGTTGAGGTTGGCGATCGCTCGCGGGCCTTCGCCCTCGGCAAACAGCGGCGGGCCGAATACCACCTGCACCGTACCCGGCTTCTTGCCCCAGCCCTCTTTCGGCCAAAACTGGCCAGCGTTGTGGGCGACGGGCAGCACCGGTAGCTTGCTGTTAACCGCCAGCGCCGTACCACCTCGGGAAAACTTGCCGATCTGGCCGTCCGGAATCCGTGTGCCTTCAGGGAAGACCAGCACCCAGGCGCCCTGCTCCAGACGTGCGCGACCCTGGCTGGCGAGCTGTTTGAGGGCCGCCTTGGGGTTGCTGCGGTCGATGGCGATTGGCTTGAGCATGGCCATCGCCCAGCCGAAGAACGGCACGTACAGCAACTCGCGCTTGACCACCTGGCTCAGTGGCTCGAAGTAGGCGCACAGGAAAAAGGTTTCCCAGGTGCTCTGGTGCTTGGCAAGGATCACGCAGGGTTGGTCGGGAATGTTCTCCTGGCCCTTGATCTCGTAGCGAATGCCGGCGACCACCTTGGCCAGCCATACGGCGCAGCGGCACCAGTTCTGCACCACGAACCGGTAGCGTGCCCGAAACGGCAGGAAGGGTGCGACGAACACGCTGATGATGCACCAGACGAACGAGCTGGAGGACAGCAACAGATAGAAGAGGAAGGTTCTGAAGAACTGCACTGTCGACATGTGAGCAATTACCGTTGCAGGCCTGGCCTGCGCTATCAAGTGAGAAGCTGAGCAGCGACCGCTGCCAGATCATCGAATACCAGGGTTCCCGCTGGCAATGCTTTGGCCAGGGTGCGTTGACCCTTGCCGGTTTTCACCAGCACGGGCTGACAATCGACGGCCAGTGCCGTTTGCAGGTCACTGCCGCTGTCGCCGACGAACCAGATTCCGCTCAGTGGTACGCCATAGTGCTCGGCGATCTGGCGCAGCATGCCGGGCTTCGGCTTGCGGCAATCGCAGCCATCATCCGGACCATGCGGGCACTGCACGATCAGGCCGACTTCACCGCCCTGCTCCGCCACCAGCTCGCGCAGCCGCGTGTGCATGGCCTCCAGCACGGCCAGCGGGTAGTAACCGCGGGCGATACCGGATTGGTTGGTCGCCACCGCCACCGTCCAGCCCGCTTTGCTCAGGCGAGCGATGGCCTCGATGGAGCCCGCTATCGGGATCCACTCGTCGAGGCTTTTGATATACGCATCGGAGTCATGATTGATGACGCCGTCGCGGTCGAGAATGATCAGCTTCATAGCTGCAAGCTCCAAGCCTCAAGCTGCAGGCCAAAGCCGCTACGTGCAGCTTGTGGCTTGCAGCTTGCGGCTGCTCTAGCCCAGCACGGAGATATCGGCGACACCCAGGAACAGCCCGCGCAGACGCGCCAGCAGCGCATAGCGATTGGCACGTACCTTGGGGTCTTCGGCGTTGACCAGCACCGCTTCGAAGAAGCTGTCCACCGGCTTGCGCAGCGACGCCAGCTGCGCCAGTGCTTCGCGATACTGGCGCTCTCGCGCCAGTGGCTGCACAGCGTTGTCGGCCTGCTGAATGGCCGCGTTGAGGGTGAACTCGGCTGGCGTATCGAAGTAATGCGCCTCGATGCTCTTGGCGATCTGCCCGTCGGCCTTGCTCAGCAGGTTCGACACACGCTTGTTGGCCGCGGCCAGGGCCTCGGCCTCCGGCAGCTGGCGGAAGGCCTGAACGGCCTGCACGCGCTGATCGAAGTCCAACGGCGACTTAGGGTTCACCGCACGAACGGCCTGGTACACGGAGACATCCACGCCTTCGTCTTCATAACGCGCACGCAGGCGGTCGAAGATGAAGTCCAGCACCTGTGGCGCCAGGCCCTGTGCCTTGACCTTGCCGCCAAACTGGCGGATGGCGAAGTCGACGGTGGCACCCAGATCCAGATCGAGACCCTTCTCGATGAGAATGCGCAGCACGCCCAGTGCCGCCCGGCGCAGGGCGTAGGGGTCCTTGCTGCCGGTGGGCAGCATGCCGATACCGAAGATACCGACCAGCGTGTCCAGCTTGTCCGCCAGCGCCACGGCGGCACCGGTCAGCGTGCTCGGCAGTTCGGCACCGGCACCGCGCGGCATGTACTGCTCGTTCAGCGCCAGGGCAACGTCCTGTGGCTCGCCGTCGTTCAGCGCGTAGTAGTAACCGGCGATACCCTGCATCTCCGGGAACTCGCCGACCATTTCACTGGCCAGGTCGCACTTGCTCAGCAAACCGGCGCGGGCACCACGGCGGGCGTCGCCACCGATGCGCTCGGCGATGAAGCCGGCCAGGGCCGAGACACGCTGGGCCTTGTCATAGACGGTGCCGAGCTGGGCCTGGAAGACCACGTTGGCGAGACGCGTGTTGAAGCTTTCCAGCTTCTGTTTCTTGTCCTGCTTGAAGAAGAACTCGGCATCGGTGAGACGCGGGCGCACCACCTTCTCGTTGCCGGAGATGATCTGCGCCGGATCCTTGCTTTCGACGTTGGCCACGGTGATGAAGCGCGGCAGCAGCTTGCCGTTGGCGTCCAGCAGGCAGAAGTACTTCTGGTTGTCCTGCATGGTGGTGATCAGGGCTTCCTGCGGTACTTCAAGGAAACGCTCTTCGAAAGAGCAGACCAGCGGTACCGGCCACTCGACCAGCGCACTGACTTCCTCGAGCAGTGCTGGTGGCACGATGGCCGTGCCCTGCTGCTCGGCAGCCAACTGGTCGACGCGCTTGGCGATCAGCTGACGACGCTCGCTGGCATCGGCGATCACATAGGCGGCACGCAGTTCCTGGGCGTACATGGCCGGGGCCGAGATACGCACCTCGTGGTTGGCATGGAAGCGATGCCCGCGGGACACGCGCCCAGCCTTCTGGGCGAGGATTTCGCAATCGATCACCTGGTCACCGAACAGCATCACCAGCCACTGGCTCGGGCGGACGAATTCGGTCTTGCGCGCGCCCCAGCGCATGCGCTTGGGAATCGGCAGTTCGTTCAGCGAGTTTTCCACGATGCCCGGCAGCAGCCCGGCGGCGCCCTGCCCCGGGATGTGCTGGCTGAACTTCAGCTTCGGCCCGCTCTGATCGATGGCGTCCAGCTCGACGCCACACTTCTTGGCGAAGCCGAGGGCGGCCTGGGTCGGGTTACCGTCGGCGTCGAAGGCGGCCTGCAGCGGCGGGCCGTCGAGATTGACGGTGCGATCCGGCTGCTGGGTGGCAAGCTGTTCGACCAGCACCGCGAGGCGGCGCGGCGCGGCATACATGCGCGCGCTGTTGTAGCTCAGGCCAGCGGCCTTGAGGCCCTTTTCAACGCCGGCAAGAAAGGCATCGCCGAGGTTCTTCAGGGCTTTGGGTGGCAGCTCTTCGGTGCCCAGTTCAACGAGAAAATCGAGCGCACTCATTCTGCTGCCTCCAGCTTGGCCAGTACTTCATCACGCAGATCGGGGGCGGCGAGCGGGAAGCCCAGGCGGCGTCGGGCCTGCAGATAACTCTGCGCCACGGCGCGGGCCAGGGTGCGCACGCGCAGGATGTACTGCTGGCGCGCGGTCACCGAAATGGCGCGGCGGGCGTCGAGCAGGTTGAAGGTATGGGAGGCCTTGAGCACCATCTCGTAGGTCGGCAGTGGCAGCTCCAGTGCGATCAGGCGATTGGCTTCGCTCTCGTAGAAATCGAACAGCTCGAACAGCTTCTCGACGTTGGCGTGTTCGAAGTTGTAGGTCGACTGTTCCACTTCGTTCTGGTGGAACACGTCGCCGTAGGTCACCTTGCCGAACTGGCCGTCCGTCCACACCAGATCGTAGACCGAGTCGACGCCCTGCAGGTACATGGCCAGGCGCTCGAGCCCGTAGGTGATCTCACCCGTGACCGGGTAGCACTCGATGCCACCAACCTGCTGGAAATAGGTGAACTGGGTGACTTCCATGCCGTTGAGCCAGATTTCCCAGCCCAGACCCCAGGCGCCCAGGGTCGGCGATTCCCAGTTGTCTTCGACGAAACGGATGTCGTGCACCAGCGGATCGATGCCGATGGCCTTCAGCGAGCCCAGGTACAGCTCCTGGAAGTTCTCCGGGTTCGGCTTGAGCACCACCTGGAACTGGTAGTAGTGCTGCAGACGGTTTGGGTTCTCCCCATAACGACCGTCGGCCGGGCGGCGCGATGGCTGCACGTAAGCGGCATTCCAGGTTTCCGGGCCGATGGCACGCAGAAAGGTGGCAGTGTGGAAGGTACCGGCGCCCACTTCCATATCGTAGGGTTGCAATACCACACAGCCTTGCTCGGCCCAGTATTGTTGCAGGGCGAGGATCAAGTCCTGGAAGGTGCGCACGGCAGGCGTTGTCTGGCTCACGAAAAATTCACCTGTTGGGGCTGCGACAGAAAGCCGGAGAGTATACCCGAAGCAAGGCGCAGCCCGCATGCTGCGCCGTCTCTACTGACCGACTTGCGTGCGCGACGGTGGTGCGTTGGCCACATCGGCTACGACCCCATGAAATATCCTGTCAATAATAATCACTCGCGTTAAAATGCCGGTTTTTCTGCGCTCGTCCGTCTTTATGGAGATGGGGATGAGCTCCGCCTACTCGCATGCAGATGCTCGAATCGTCTTGCAGAGCGGCATCGTTTATCTACGGACAGCCACGGTGTCAGGCCTGCGTCGCACGCAGAGCCGACCGTGTTCATGACAATAAACAGGGTGTGTCGATGAAAGAGGGATTTCGCCAGTCCATGGCCTGGCTGCATACCTGGACGGGGCTGGTGGTGGGCTGGGTGCTGTTTTTCGTGTTCGTGACCGGCACCGCCGGTTACGTGGACGATGAAATCACCCGCTGGATGGAGCCCGAGCGGCCGCTGCAGGTACGCGTCGAAGGCGTGGAACGCAGCGCAATGCTCGAGCGCGGCCTCAAGCGCCTGGAGCAGGTCGCCAGCAACGCCAAGAGCTGGACCATCACCCTGCCGCATACTTCGCTGCGTCCGCGTGGCGAGCAGGGCCTGGCGATCGCCTGGGAAGACCTGCCCGAGCGTGGCCACGATTTCGGCCGCCGCGGCCGTGAAGAGCTGAACGCCGAAACCGGCCTGCCGCGCCAGGAAGTCGAGCCGCGCGCCACCGGTGGCGGTGCCGCCCTCTACGAGATGCACTACATACTGCATTACATGCCCTACAACGTGGGCATCACCATCGTCGGCGTGTGCACCATGCTGATGCTGCTGGCGATTCTCACCGGAGTCATCACCCACAAGAAGATCTTCAAGGACTTCTTCACCTTCCGCCCTGGCAAGGGGCAGCGCTCCTGGCTGGACGCGCACAACGTGATCAGCGTGATGGCGCTGCCGTTCTTCCTGATGATCACCTACAGCGGCCTGGTCTTCTTCGTCTTCAACTACATGCCGGCAGGGGTCGCGGCGGTATATGGCACCGGCAACCTGCAGCAGCGCGCGCTGTTCGATGACCTCTTTGCCCGTGACAAGCGCGAGCATCTGCCCGCCAGTCGGCCGCAAGCCTCGCTCGAAGAACTGGTGCAGCGCGCCGAAGCGCAATGGCCCGAGCGCGGCGTGTCGAGCCTGACCATCAGCCAGGTGAAGGGCGAGCCGGCGCGTGTCGACGTGCAGCGGATCATCGGCGATTCGGTCAACGTTTACGACCCGGTGATGCTGAGCTTCGCCGCTGCCGATGGCCAGCCTACGCTCTACCCGGACAAGACCCACGGCGCCGGCAAGACCCACCGCATGCTGATCGGCCTGCACGAGGGGTTGTTCGCCGACTGGTGGCTGCGCTGGCTGTACCTGATCGCCGGCCTGCTCGGCTGCGGGATGATCGGTACCGGGCTGGTGCTGTGGACGGTCAAGCGGCGTAATCAGCACCTCAAGCGCAATGATGCTGCGGCACTGTTCGACGCCTATGGCCTGCGCGTCGTGGAAGTGCTCAATGCCGGTACCCTGGTCGGCCTGCCGGTGGCGGTGGCCGCCTACTTCTGGGCCAACCGGCTGTTGCCGGTGGGCATGGGGGATCGTGCGGACTGGGAGATGCACTGCCTGTTCCTGACCTGGGGCTGGCTGTTCCTCTATGCTTCGCTGCGGCCGCTGAAGAAGGCCTGGCTGGAGATGGCCTGGATGGCCGTGGCGGCCTACGGGCTGGTTCCCGTGATCAACGGCCTGACCACCGACCGCCATCTGGGCGTGACCCTCGTCGAGGGTGACTGGGTGCTGGCCGGGTTCGATCTGAGCATGTTCGGCCTGGCGGCGCTGTTCGCCTATGGCGCCATGAAGATTCGTCGTCGCTGGCTGAAGGCCGATGCGGCAGCTGCGTTGTCGGGCAAGGAGGCGCTGGCATGAAAGAAGGTTCGATGGCGCGTTATCGCTGGCTGGTCGCCTCGCGCGTGTTGGCTGCTGCACTGGGTGGCTATGCCCTGACCTCCGCGCTGACCGTCTTGTTGTCGCTCGTCTGGCCGCTGCCGAAAAGCCAGGCCGTGCTGGCCGCCACGATGCTCAGCTTTACCCTGTATGCCGGTGCGGTGATCTGGGTGTTCAGCGTGCGCAGCGTGACCCGCGCCTGGCTGGGCATGCTGATCCCCACCGCGGTGATCGCGCTGCTGTGCTGGGTGCTGCAATCGGGAGGTCCGGCATGACCCTGAACCTCTCCATTCTGCTCGCCAGCCTGGGTGGGTTCATCGCCCTGGCGCTGGCCATGGACAAGCACTGCAAGCACCTGCTGCGCCGGGTACTGTCGCCGTTTTGGTTGCGTGCTTTGCGTATCGCAGGCTGGTCGCTGCTGGCCCTGGCATTGGCCCTGAGCCTCAGTCGGTGGGGCGTGAGTGTCGGTGCGGCGGCCTGGCTGGGCTGGTTGTCGGTCGCCGGGATCGTGCTGGTTTTCTACCTGCCGAAGTGGCCCTGGCAGCCCTCGCCGGGTAAGGCCGCGCCGCGTCGCGAGAAGAAACCTGCGCTGGTCGAGAACCTCGTGGCGCAGCCGGTCGAGCGCCTGCACTGGATGCGTCGTGGAGCCACCGGCGTGTTGCTGCTGGTGCCCCTGGCGGTGCTTGGCCTGTTACTGACCGCTTCGCCAAAGCCGCTGCACAGCGACGATGCCGTGCACGGCCAGGTCGGCCCCTGGGCGTTCACCCTGGCCGAGGCGCAGCGCAAGGCGCCGCATCGGGTACTGGGTACGCCATTCAAGGCCTTCGAAGTACGCTTTTGCGAAACCTGCGATGACCAGATACGCGCGGCCTATCTGAAGATCCGCAAGCCACGTTCACTGCGTGCCGCGGGCCTGGTGTTCTCTGGCAACCGCTGGGATCGTTGGGTGGAAATCCAGATTCCCGCCAAGGCCACACTCAGCGATCAGCTGTGGCTGACCGTGGAAGGCAAGGACGGCAGCGTGCATCACGCGGCGGTGGATATCGACAAAGTGTCGCCCGAGCTGGCGGCGTTTCTCGAACGCGAATCCTGAGTGACGGATGTGCAGGGGCCTATAGTTCCCACGCTCTGCGTGGGCATTCATCCTGTGGCGCTCGCGCCACGATTTGCGAACTCGGATAACGATGTACGGACGCAGAGCGTCCTGCCAATGCATTACCACGCAGAGCGTGGGAACGATCAACTGCTTCCCGGGTTTCGCTGCGCTCTACCCAGGCTACGAGAGTCGGCGCTGGCTCACTCGTAATCGATCCCCGGTTATAGTCTGCGCTCGCCCATCGCCGAGCCGATTGCCATGCCCCGCTGTTTCTGGTGTAACGACGACCCGCTCTATCAGGCTTATCACGACAGAGAATGGGGCGTGCCGTCCCGCGACCCACAGCACCTGTTCGAGATGCTGCTGCTCGAAGGCGCCCAGGCCGGATTGTCGTGGATCACCGTGCTGAAGAAGCGCGAGCGCTACCGCGAAGTCCTGTTCGGTTTCGATGCCGAACGGCTGGCGGCGATGAGCGACGCCCATATCGAAACCCTGATGCAGGATCCCGGCATCATCCGCAATCGTCTCAAGCTGCAGGCCGCGCGCAAGAACGCCCAGGCCTGGCTGCGCCTCGACGATCCGGTGACGCTGCTCTGGTCGTTCGTCGGCGGCCAGCCGAAAATCAATCACTTCGACGGCCGCGGCGACGTGCCGGCGGTCACCCCCGAAGCCGAGGCCATGAGCAAGGCGCTGAAAAAGGCCGGCTTCACTTTCGTCGGCCCGACCATCTGCTATGCCTTCATGCAGGCCACCGGCATGGTCATGGACCACACCCGCGATTGTGATCGCTACGCAGAGCTGCAACAGGAGGCACGCCCTTGAGTACCACCATCGACACCCTGGAACAACTGCAGGCGCTCTACGGCCAAGCCCACGAGCGGTCGTTGCGCAAGGAAATCCCCTACCTCAGCGAGCCCTATCAGGCACTGGTCGCTGCGTCGCCCTTCGTGGTGCTTGGTACCCACGGCCCGGATGGGCTGGATTGCTCGCCCCGTGGCGATGCGCCGGGCTTCGTGCGGGTCGTCGATGAGCGCACCCTGCTGCTGCCGGATCGCCCGGGCAACAACCGCATCGACAGTCTGCGCAATATCGTCCACGACCCCCACGTGGCGCTGCTGTTCCTGATTCCCGGGGTTGGCGAGAGCTTCCGGGTCAATGGCCGTGCCAGCATTTCCGTCGATCCCGCCCTGCTGGAACGTTGCAGCGCACAGGGCAAGCTGCCGCGCAGCGTGCTGCGTATCAGCGTCGACACCTGTTATTTCCAGTGTTCCAAGGCGGCGGTGCGCTCCGGGCTGTGGGATGCCGAGCGCCATGTCGAGCGCTCCAGCCTGCCGTCGGCGGGCGACATCCTCAAGGCGGTCATGGACCCGCAATTTGATGCGCAGTCCTATGAGCGCGAGTTGCAGGAACGCCTGAAAACCATGCTCTACTGAACGTTTCCTCGTTTCTGCACGTGTATGTAACAGTCACGCGACCCTCAGCCGGTTACAATGCGCTCCCTTTTTGGATGGGAGCAGCTTGTGGAAAAGCTCAAAGGCGCTCTGGTGGTCGGTTCCCTGCGCTTGTTCGCCCTGTTGCCATGGCGAGCCGTGCAGTCGCTCGGCGCGATGATCGGCTGGTTGATGTGGAAGCTGCCTTCGGGCTCGCGCGATGTGGTGCGCATCAACCTGGCCAAGTGTTTTCCTGAACTGAGTGCCGCCGAGCACGACAAGCTGGTCGGCCGCAGCCTGATGGACATTGGTCGCACACTGACCGAAAGCGCCTGCGCCTGGGTCTGGCCGGCGCACAAGTCGCTGGCCCGCGTGCGTGAGGTCGAAGGCCTGGAAGTGCTCGAAGCCGCCCTCGCCTCCGGCAAGGGCGTGGTTGGCATCACCAGCCATCTGGGCAATTGGGAAGTGCTCAACCACTTCTACTGTTCGCAGTGCAAACCGATCATTTTCTACCGTCCGCCAAAGCTCAAGGCCGTGGATGATCTGCTCCGTGAGCAGCGCGTGCAGCTGGGCAACCGCGTGGCACCGTCGACCAAGGAAGGCATCCTCAGCGTCATCAAGGAAGTGCGCAAGGGCGGTGCCGTGGGCATCCCCGCGGACCCCGAGCCGAGCCTGTCGTCCGGCATGTTCGTGCCCTTCTGCGGCACCGTGGCGCTGACCAGCAAGTTCGTGCCGGGCATGCTCGCCGGTGGCAAAGCGGTAGGCGTGTTCCTGCATGCGCTGCGTCTGGAAGACGGCTCCGGTTACAAGGTGATCCTGGAAGCCGCGCCGGAAGGCATGTACAGCGAAGACACCTACACCGCCGTGGCGGCCATGAGCGCCGTGGTAGAGAAATACGTGCGTGCCTACCCGAGCCAGTACATGTGGAGCATGAAACGCTTCAAGAAGCGCCCCGAAGGTGAGGAGCGCTGGTACTGAAATCCACGGCGCCTCGCAACGAGGCGCCGGTGGGCTGGGCGTAAGCGGAAAATTGAGTTATTAACAGGGCAAATCTTTTCGCACGAGGCTGTTCAGGACATGTCCGCCAACCAGCGCCAGTATCCCCGTACACCGATGAAGTGCCGCATCAAGATCTGCCATCCGAGCTTCGGTGAACGGGTTGCTCAGACCCGCGATCTTTCCGATGGTGGCGTGTACGTCCGGCATGAGGACCTGGCAGCTCTGGAGCTGGGTACACGAGTGACCGGCCAGGTGCAGGACATGCCCTTCGAAGCACCGATCCTGGAAATGGAAGTGATGCGCGTCGATCCCGATGGGGTCGGGCTGCGCTTCATCCGCGACTGACAGCTTGGCTGCTGCAACTTCCTGGCGTGCCCACCTTTGCGTGGGCACGCTGCTTTTCATGGCTGTCGAATGAGTCGTGGCGTTTTTTCATCGCGGAGTGCGGGTTTTCCCCGAGTTATCCGTCTTTGTAGATGAACCACCACTTTTTTTGCCCGGCGCTGGTGCCGGGCCTCTCGTTCAATTCCGTGAAAAGGAGTTCCCATGACCCCGATCCGTTGCCGCCATGCGGCTTCCCTGGCCCTGCTGGTGGGCTGCAGCCTGGCCCTGCCCTTCGCCCAGGCCGAGTACCTGTGGATCGAGCGTGGCCCTGCTCCGCAAGCCAAGGCTTATCTGAGTGATTTCCAGCCAACGGAGCAACTGAGCCTCGGCAAGCTGCTGGAAGCGAGTACCCGTCAGGCCGACGGCAAGGCCGCCGCGCTGCATGCCAGTGGCGATGCTTACCCGATCGTCGACGACGGCCAGGGGGATCTGCGCGTCAGTGCCAAGCTGCCGGAAGGCGACAAGCTGGTTATCTACGAAGCCAAGGCCGGGCGCAGCGAAACCAAGGCGGTCAATGACCTGGAACTGGTGCCGACCGAGCCCAACGGCAACGCCTTCGAACTGCATTGGAAAGGCACCGTGGTGTCGGCCTCGCAGGTCAATGTGTACACGTCCGAGCAATGGACGCGAACCCTCAAGCCCAATGCCGAGGGCATCGTGACCCTCGACCCCTCCTTCCCCGCTCGCTACGTGCTGGAAGTGACCGCCCAGGTCAACGGCGCCGCCACCGTCGACGGCAAGCGCTACGACAGCGTGGTACACGTGGCGACCCTGTCGTTCGAGGTCCCGCGCCACTAAGGTTGCGCTGCTGCCTGCAGCGCAACGGTGGCAGGCAGCAGCGAGGCTGGGCTAGAGCTTGGCTTTGACCGCTTGCAGCGCATCGCCACCGTCTCGGGTGGTTACACCGTCGAGCCAGCCATCGAGCACTTCAGGGTTGGCCTTGATCCAGGTCTTGATGGCCGTGGCGTTGGCGACCTTCCCGTTCAGCACCTGGTCCATGATGGTGTTCTCCATGTCCTGGGTGAACTTCAGGTTGGTCAGCAGCTTGCCGACGTTCGGGCACTCGGCCACGTAGCCCTTGCGCGCCAGGGTGTTGACCGAGCCGGTGCTGCCGAAGAATTTCTCGCCGCCCTTGAGGTACTGCATGTCGTACTGGATGTTCATCGGGTGCGGTGTCCAGCCGAGAAAGACCACGAACTGGCCACGCTTCTCGGCCCTGCCGACCTGCACCAGCATGGCCTGCTCGCTCGACTCGACCAGTTCCCAGTCGCCAAGATCGAACTCGTTGTTGGCGATCATCTGGCGGATGTAGTCGTTGGCCGGTGAGCCCGAGCCGATGCCGTAGATTTTCTTGCCGAAGCGCGCGGCGAATTTGTTCAGGTCCTTGAAGTCCTGCACGCCCTCTTCGTAGGCATAGGTCGGTACCGCCAGGGTGTACTCGGTGCCACCGAGGTTCTCCACCACCTTGTCGACCTGGCCGCTGGTGACGTAGCGCTCGTAGTCGTGCTGCCCGGCCGGCATCCAGTTGCCGAGGAATACATCGACCTGCCCCTTCTGCAATCCGGCGAAGATGATCGGCACCGCCAGGGTACGGGTCTGCGGCTTGTAGCCAAGGCCGTCGAGCAGCAGGCTGGCGATGCCGTTGGTAACCGCGATGTCGCTCCAGCCCGGATCGGCAAGGCTGACGGTGGCGCACTTGGCGTCTTCCGCCATGCTGTGGAAGCTGGCGCTCATGGCCAGCAGGCTGACGGCGATCACGGTCTTCAGGGGCTTCATCGGCATCGTCCTTTTGCATAGGGAGCCCTAACCCTAGGGCTGTCAGCACGGCAGCGCAAGGCAATTGGCGCTGAAAATCGGCAAGGCTGTATCGATCCTCCGGGTTCATTCAGCAGCTGGACAGCAGGTTCCGTGCATACTGATAAACAGCACGACCGCTGGTCGAGGGATCGACGAAAAGATTGAACTTGCCGTCGATTTCGCTTGTCCGTCCTGCGGGACGAGCGGAGTGCCCCCTCTCTATTTCATCAATGTTACAAGTGGCTGATTTCAGGAAAGGATTCACGGCGGCTTGGGTATCTTCAAGGTCATCACGTTGAATAAATTTTTCCTGTCTCTGTTTCTCGGTGGTGCCCTGTGCTGCGCCGCCGTCGGTAATGCCTCCGCCAGTTTTCGCGTTCACCTGCAGGACGGCAGCAGCCGCGTGGTGCCACCGACCAAGGTCGAGCACACGCCGGCGCAAAGCGTGGTCAAGCGAGCCATGAGCACCTTGGGCACGCCTTACCGCTGGGGCGGTACCAGCCCGGAGCGTGGTTTCGACTGCAGCGGCCTGGTCAACTATGCGTTCAAGAAGGTCGATGACCTCGAGCTGCCCCGGACCTCCCGCGCCCTGTCCCGGGTCGATGGCCCCAAGGTGGCCAAGGGCGATCTGGAGCCTGGGGACCTGCTGTTCTTCCGCATTCGCGGGCGCAGCGTCGACCACGTGGCCATCTACCTGGGCAACGACCGCTTCATTCACGCCCCGCGTCGTGGCAGCAACGTGCGGATCGACAAACTCAGCGACGGCTACTGGAAAAAGCATTTCCAGCTGGCTCGCCGGGTGATGCCGGAAGAAACCCAGCTGGCCAGCAACGGTTGACGGAGTCGGCGAAACGACAGTTGTAAGGCGAAAGCAGCCGTTCGGTTTGGTGGGCTGAAGCCCACCCTGCAGCTTAATGGTGGGAGTAGAAGCTCGGTCTACATTCTGTGGGAGCGGGCCATGCCCGCGAAAAAATCGCGGGCATGGCCCGCTCCCACAGGTACTGCACCGATGACCGCTATCGCCTTCAAGTCGCCACCGATGAAGCCGTATGCCATCCGCCGGGCGGGCTGTCCTGGTGCCGGTGCAGGCGGTACACTGCGCGCCGCTCGTGGCCATGTCGGTCGCAGCAATGGGTTCCCTAACCCCATTCCACGAAAAAGGACATGCCATGACCCTGCTTCCCGCATCGGTCAGCCGCGCCGTATTGGCTGCGCTGATCGCGTTTCACATCCTCATCATCATCGCCAGCAACTACCTGGTGCAGCTGCCGATCACCCTTTTCGGCTGGCACACCACCTGGGGCGCGTTCAGCTTTCCATTCATCTTCCTGGCGACCGACCTGACCGTCAGGCTGATCGGCAAGCACGCCGCGCGGGTGGTGATCGCCCGGGTGATGGTGCCGGCACTGGTCGCGTCCTACATCGTATCGGTGCTGTTCCACGAGGGTGCATTCGGTGGCGTGGCGGCCCTCGGCGAATTCAACCTGTTCGTGTTCCGCATCGCCCTGGCCAGCTTCCTGGCCTACGTGCTTGGGCAACTGCTCGATATTCAGGTGTTCGACCGCCTGCGCAGGCTGAAGCACTGGTGGGTCGCTCCGGCAGCCTCCAGCGTGTTCGGCCAGGCCATGGATACCCTGGCGTTCTTCTCCATCGCCTTCTGGCAGAGCAGTGACCCCTTCATGGCGGCCAACTGGGTGGAGATCGCCGTGGTCGACTACGTGATCAAGCTGGCGGTCAGCCTGATCCTGTTCGTGCCGCTGTATGGCGTGCTGCTTGGCGCCATCGTGAAGAGGCTGCCGCAGCGTACCGTGGTGAACTGAACCATCATCAGACGAAAACGCCGGAGCCCCTCAGGGTGTCCGGCGTTTTTCGTTGCGACGTTGATGACTTAGCGCGTAGGCATGGCCACCGGCAACGCCTGCAGGCGCGACAGATGCAGGGCCACGGCCAGGGACACCAGCAGCAGCGAGCCGATGAACAGGCCCAGGCCGTCCCAGCCGCCAGCCTGCCAGAACACGCCGCCCAGGGTGCCGGCGACGCTGGAACCCAGGTAGTAGCAGAACAGGTACAGCGATGAGGCCTGGCCCTTGGCCTGGGTGGCGCGGCGGCCGATCCAGCTGCTCGACACCGAGTGGGCGCCGAAGAAGCCGAAGGTGAACAGCAGCATGCCGACCAGGATGACCGGCAACACATCGAACAGGGTCAGCACCAGACCCGCCAGCATCAGGCCGATCACCGCCCAGAGCACCTTGCGACGGCCCAGTTTGTCGGCCAGAGCGCCGATCTGCGCGGAGCTGTAGATACCCGATAGATAAACCACCGAGAGCAGGCCGATACTGGTCTGGTCGAGTTTGAAGGGTGCTTCGATCAGGCGGTAACCGATGTAGTTGAACATGGTCACGAAGGCGCCCATCAGCAGGAAACCCTGCAGGAACAGCCACGGCAGGCCGGCATCGCGGAATTGCAGGGTGTAGCCCTGCAGCAGGCTGCGTGGGCGCAGCGAGCGGGGGCGGAAGTTGCGGGATTCGGGCAGCAGGCGCCAGAACAGCGCACCGGCCAGCAGGCCCAGGCCGCCGAGCGTGCCCAGCACCGCGTGCCAGGACATGAAGTCGACCAGTACGCCGCTGAGCAGACGGCCACTCATGCCGCCGATGGCGTTGCCGCCGATATATACGCCCATGGCCAGGCCCAGGTGCAGCGGGTCGATTTCCTCGCTCAGGTAGCTCATGGCCACGGCGGCCAGGCCGCTGAGGGCCAGGCCGACCAGTGCGCGCATCACCAGCACGCCTTCCCAGGTCGGCATCAGCGCGCTGCCGACGGTGAACACGGCAGCGGCGAGCAGCGAGACGACCATCACCGGCTTGCGCCCGAGTGCGTCGGACAGTGGCCCGGTTATCAACAGGCCGACGGCCAGGGTGATGGTGGAAACCGACAGGATCAGGCTGCTTTGCGCGGCGCTGAGCTCGAACTGCTGCGCCAGCATCGGCATCATCGGCTGCACGCAATAGAGCAGGGCGAAGGTGGCGAAACCACCGGAGCACATGGCGAGAATGGTGCGCAGGAAGGCGCGGGTGCCTTTCTGGATATAAACAGGCTCTGCGGCGAGGCTGCGGCGGGCAGGCTGCTCACTGCTGGCGGGCACGCACTCGTTGGGTGCGTGTGGAACGGGCTGACTCATTACGACCTCTTGAAAACTCGATTCCCAGGCGAAACGCTGCCGTATGCACTGGCGGATGCCGGCATGGCTTGGTTTTTTGTAATTGGGAATGGTCACAAGGATAAATAGGCGAGCAAGTTCTTTCCAATATAATATTCGACACGATCGATATGTTTTACGACCTATGGAGAATTCATGGAGCTGCGCCATCTGCGTTACTTCGTGGCCGTCGCCGAAGAGCTGCATTTCGGCCGCGCCGCCGAGCTGCTGGGCATTTCCCAGCCACCGCTGAGCCAGCAGATACAGGCGCTGGAACAGGAACTCGGGGTGCGTCTGTTCGAGCGCAGCAACCGCCATGTGGCGCTCACCGATGCTGGGCGACTGTTCCTCGAGGAGACCCGGCAGACCCTGGCCCAGGTCAGCAAGTCGGTGGATGTGGTGCGCCGCGCCGAACAGGGCGAGATCGGCGAGTTGCAGATCGGCTTCACCGCATCGGCGCCGTTCGTGTCGATCATCCCGCGGGCGGTGTTCGCCTTTCGCCAGGCGTTTCCGGCGGTGCACCTCAACCTGCAGGAAATGACCAGCCGCCAGGTCAGCCAGGCGCTGCTGGAAAAGAAACTGCAGATCGGCATGATTCGCCCGCTGGAGCTGCCCGCCGAGCTGGACGCCGTGGAGCTGCTCAGCGAGCCGCTGGTGGCGCTGCTGCATGCTGGCCATCCGCTGGCCGGCGAGCAGGATCGGGGGCTGGCCCTGGCCGAACTGGCTGATGAGCCTTTCGTGTACTTTCCACGCAATTACGGCTCAGGTCTGTATGGCCAGTTCTTCAACCTGGCCCGGCAGGCCGGCTTCACCCCGCGGGTCACTCAGGAGGCTCACGAAGCGCTGACCATCATCGGCCTGGTGGCCGCGGGCCTCGGGGTGTCCGTGCTACCGGCCTCGTTCCGGCGCATCCGCATCGACGGCGTGGTGTTCCGCACCCTGATGGATGCCGATGCCACCACCGCGGTATGGCTGGTCAAGCGGCGCCAGGAACGCTCGCCGCTGGCGCAGGCCTTTATCGATCTGCTGACTCGGGAAGTGCAGGCGCGCAAATAGATGGGGCTCAATGGCTTTCGGTAGCCCGGGTAGAGCGCCGCGGCATCCGGGAACGAGTACCTGGGTATCGCTGCCCTCAACCCAGGCTACGGGCTGGAGGCTGCGCACTGCGCCGCGGCTCAAGCGCTGGCGTTCTTGTCCAGCTTGCGCAGGAACACGCTCATTTCCTTTTCCGCCTGCTTGTCGCCCTTGGCTTGTGCGGCTTGCAGGCCGCTTTGCCAGGCGCTGCGGGCGGCGTCCGGGTTGCCGGCGGCCTGGTGGGCTTTGCCGAGCAATTTCCATGCGGCCGAGTACTGCGGGTCGTGTTCGACGCAGCGCTGCAGGTGTTCGGCGGCCTTCGCGGCCTCGCCGGCATCCAGATATCCCTTGCCCAGGCCGAAGCGCAGTAGCGAGTTATCCACACCCTTGGCGAGCATCTTTTCCAGTGCTTCGGTGCTCATGGCGCCTCCTTCGTCGGCAGCTTCAAGCGGCAAGCCTCACGCGGCATGTAAAGCGCTCGAGGCTGGCCACTCAAAAAAACGTCAGTCCGACCTGGAACAGCCGTTCCACGTCGCGAATGTGCTTCTTGTCCATCAGGAACAGGATCACGTGGTCGCCGGACTCGATCACCGTCACGTCATGGGCGATCAGCACTTCTTCGTCGCGGATGATCGCGCCGATGGTGGTGCCAGGCGGCAGCGAGATTTCCTTGATGGCCTTGCCGACCACCTTGCTCGAGCGCGCGTCACCGTGGGCGATGACTTCGATGGCTTCGGCTGCGCCGCGGCGCAGCGAGTGCACGCTCTCGATATCGCCACGACGCACGTGGGTCAGCAGGCTGCCGATGGTCGCCAATTGCGGGCTGATCGCGATGTCGATCTCGCCGCCCTGAATCAGGTCGACGTAGGCCGGGTTGTTGATCAGCGTCATCACCTTGCGCGCGCCCAGGCGCTTGGCCAGCAGCGAGGACATGATGTTGGCTTCATCGTCGTTGGTCAGGGCCAGGAAGATGTCGGCATCCTTGATGTTCTCTTCCACCAGCAGGTCGCGATCGGAGGAGCTGCCTTGCAGCACGATGGTGCTTTCCAGGTTCTCCGAGAGGTAGCGGCAGCGCGCCGGGTTCATCTCGATGATCTTGACCTGATAGCGGCTTTCGATGGCTTCGGCCAGGCGCTCGCCGATGTGCCCGCCACCGGCGATCACCACGCGCTTGTAGCTTTCCTCGAGGCGACGCATCTCGCTCATCACCGCGCGAATGTCGGCCTTGGCGGCGATGAAGAACACTTCGTCATCGGCCTCGATCACCGTATCGCCCTGGGGCATGATCGCCCGGTCGCGACGGAAGATCGCCGCCACCCGGGTATCGACCTTGGGCATGTGCTCGCGCAGCTGGCGCAGTTGCTGGCCGACCAGCGGGCCGCCGTAGTAGGCCTTGACCGCCACCAGTTGCGCCTTGCCGTCGGCGAAGTCGATGACCTGCAGGGCGCCGGGGTATTCGATCAGGCGCTTGATGTAGTTGGTCACCACCTGCTCGGGGCTGATCAGCACGTCGACCGGAATCGCCTCGTTGTCGAACAGCGCTTCGCGGGTCAGGTAGGCCGCTTCGCGGACGCGGGCGATGCGCGTCGGCGTGTGGAACAGGGTATAGGCGACCTGGCAGGCGACCATGTTGACTTCATCGCTGTTGGTCACCGCCACCAGCATGTCGGCATCGTCGGCACCGGCCTGACGCAGTACGGTCGGGAACGAGCCCTTGCCCTGGACGGTACGGATGTCGAGGCGGTCGCCGAGGTCGCGCAGGCGGTCACCGTCGGTGTCCACCACGGTGATGTCATTGGCTTCGCTGGCCAGGTGCTCGGCCAGCGTTCCGCCCACTTGGCCTGCGCCGAGAATGATGATCTTCATCGGGGTGCTCCAGCAGCTGCGATCTTGATCAGCTTGGCATAGTAGAAGCCGTCGTGGCCGTCCTGCTGGGCGAGCAGTTGCCGGCCATGGGGCTGTTGCAGGCCGAAGGGGCCGGCGATGTCGAGTTCGCGGGCACCTGGCGTACGTTCCAGGAACGCGCCGATCACCTCGGTATTTTCCGTCGGCAGGGTCGAGCAGGTGGCGTAGAGCAGCATGCCGCCGACTTCCAGCGTGGGCCACAGTGCGTCGAGCAGTTCGCCCTGCAGGTTGGCCAGCGCCGGAATGTCGTCGGGCTGACGGGTCAGCTTGATGTCGGGGTGGCGACGGATCACCCCGGTGGCCGAGCAGGGCGCATCGAGGAGAATGCGCTGGAACGCCTTGCCGTCCCACCAGGCAGCGGTATCGCGGCCATCGGCGGCGATCAGGGTGGCATCGAGCTGCAGGCGATCGAGGTTCTCGCGCACGCGCAGCAGGCGTTTGGCTTCCAGGTCCACGGCGACCACCTGTTGCAGCCCGGGCTCGGCTTCGAGCAGGTGGCAGGTTTTGCCACCGGGGGCGGCGCAGGCGTCCAGCACGCGTTGCCCGGGCGCCAGTTGCAGCAGATCGGCAGCCAGCTGCGCGGCTTCGTCCTGCACGCTGACATGCCCCTCGGCGAACCCTGGCAGCAGGGTCACGTCGCAGGCTTGCAGCAAGCGGATGCCATCGCGACTGAAGGTGCAGGGCTCTGCTTCGAAACCGACCTGGCGCAGCCGAGCGAGATAGTCATCGCGGCTGCCGTGGCGACGGTTGACCCGCAGGATCAGCGGCGGGTGGGCGTTATTGGCTGCGCAGATCGCCTGCCAGTGTTCGGGCCAGAATGCCTTGAGCTGTTTTTGCAGCCAGCGCGGATGAGCGGTGTGCAGCACCGGGTCGCGATCCAGTTCTTTGATCAGGCTCTCGCTGTCGCGCTGGGCGTTGCGCAGCACGGCATTGAGCAGGCCCTTGGCCGAGGTCTTCTTCAGCTTGTCGACGCAGCCAACCGTCTCGCCGATGGCCGCGTGGGCGGGAATGCGTGTGTAGAACAGTTGGTAGAGGCCAATCAGCAGCAGGGCTTCGAGGTCGCGGTCGCCATCCTTGAAAGGCTTGCGCAGCAACTTGTCGGCGATCAGCGCCAGACGTGGCTGCCAGCGCGCGGCGCCGAAGGCCAGGTCCTGAGCGAGGCCACGGTCGCGTGCCTCGACCTTGTCGAGCAGCGGCGGCAGGCTGCTACCCAGCGACGCCTTGCCTTCGAGTACCGCCGCCAGGGCGCGGGCGGCTGCCAGCCTGGGGTTCATACCAGCACCGTGCCGACGGCGAACTGCTCACGGCGGCTGTTGTACAGGTCAGCGAAGTTCAGCGCCTTGCCGCCAGGCAGCTGCAGGCGGGTAAGCAGCAGGGCGCTTGCGCCGCAGGCGACGGTCAGGCCGTCCTTGCTGGCGGCGAGGATCTCGCCGGGCTGGCCCTGACCGTCAGCGAGGCGGGCGGCCAGCACCTTGAGCGGCGCGTCGTTCAGGGTGCTGTGGCAGATCGGCCAGGGGTTGAAGGCGCGGATCAGTCGCTCCAGCTCATCGGCCGGGCGGCTCCAGTCGAGGCGCGCTTCGTCCTTGTTGAGCTTGTGGGCGTAGTTGGCCTGGGCGTCGTCCTGTACTTCGCCCATCAGCGTGCCACTGGCCAGACCGGCGATGGCGTCGACCACTGCCGGCGGGCCGAGCTCGGCCAGCCGGTCATGCAGGCTGCCGCCGGTGTCGTCGGCAGTGATTGGCGTACGCACCTTGAGGAGCATCGGCCCGGTATCCAGACCCGCTTCCATCTGCATCACGGTGACGCCACTTTCTGCGTCGCCAGCCTGTACCGCACGCTGGATCGGCGCGGCACCCCGCCAGCGTGGCAGCAGGGACGCATGGCTGTTGATGCAGCCGAAGCGTGGGATGTCGAGCACCACCTGAGGCAGGATCAGCCCGTAGGCGACCACCACCAGCAGGTCCGGCGCCAGCGCGGCGAGCTCCGCCTGCGCCGCGGCGTCACGCAGGCTCGGCGGCTGCAGCACGGCAATGTCGTGTTCCAGGGCAAGCTGCTTGACCGGGCTGGGCATGAGTTTCTGTCCGCGGCCCGCCGGACGATCCGGCTGGGTGTACACCGCGATGATCTGGTGCGGCGTGTCGAGCAGCGCCTTGAGGTGGGCGGCGGCGAATTCCGGGGTGCCGGCGAATACGATACGCAGAGCTTCGGTCATGGTGTCTCGCTGTTGCTCGGGAGCGCTGGGCGCTGCAGCTGAAAAAGAAAAGGCTTGCCGTGGCAAGCCTTTGCAGAGGGTGGCGTCACACCTGCTGGCGGTGCTGCTTTTCCAGCTTCTTCTTGATGCGGTCGCGCTTGAGCGTAGACAGGTAGTCGACGAACAGCTTGCCGTTGAGGTGATCGCATTCGTGCTGGATGCACACGGCCAACAGACCTTCGGCGATCATCTCGAACGGCTTGCCGTCACGGTCCAGGGCGTTGATCTTGACCTTCTGCGGACGGTCGACGTTCTCGTAGAAGCCGGGCACCGACAGGCAGCCTTCCTGGTACTGATCCATTTCCTCGGTGAGCGATTCGAAGGCCGGGTTGATGAACACCAGCGGCTCGCTCTTGTCCTCGGACAGGTCCATGACCACCACGCGCTTGTGCACATTCACCTGGGTCGCGGCGAGGCCGATACCGGGGGCGTCATACATGGTTTCGAACATGTCATCGATCAATTGACGCAGGCCGTCATCGACCACGTCCACCGGTTTGGCGATGGTACGCAGGCGCGGATCGGGAAATTCGAGGATGTTTAAAATCGCCATATGCGTTTGTGATGCACTTGTGGAATAAATTCAAAATCCGCTGCTAAGATGACGGCAGCATCGAAAAAACGGCTTCACGCCGCGGTTTTACTGGGTTCTGTCGCGGCGCTAGGGCGCTTCACGCGAAGCCACATAATAAAGGGATTCACCGCATGAGGAAATCACTACTCGCCCTGCTGCTGGTCGCCGCGAGCGGTCTGGCAGTCGCCGAGGTGCAACTCAAGGAAGGCCACCCCGATCGTTACACGGTCGTGAAGGGCGATACCCTCTGGGATATTTCCGGCAAGTTCCTGCGACAGCCCTGGAAATGGCCGGAAATCTGGCACGCCAACCCACAGGTGGAAAACCCTCACCTGATCTACCCGGGTGATCTGTTGAGCCTGGTCTACATCGACGGCCAACCACGCCTGATGTTGGGCCGGGGCGATTCGCGCGGCACCATCAAGCTGTCGCCGAAGGTTCGCAGCACGCCGATGGCCGAAGCCATTCCGACCATTCCGCTGGAAGCGATCAACAGCTTCCTGCTCAAGAACCGCATCGTCGATAGCCCGGAACAGTTCCAGGGCGCACCCTACATCGTCGCCGGCAATGCCGAGCGCGTGGTCAGTGGTGCGGGTGACCGCGTCTACGCCCGTGGCAGCTTCGACCCGGCCGAGCCGGTGTATGGCATCTTCCGTCAGGGCAAGACCTACACCGATCCGGACACCAAGGAATTTCTCGGCATCAACGCCGACGATATCGGTGGCGGTGAAATCGTCGCCGAGGAAGAGGGCGTGGGTACCCTCAACCTGACCCGTACCACTCAGGAAGTTCGCAACGGCGACCGCCTGTTCCCCACCGAGGAACGGGCGATCAACTCGACGTTCATGCCCAGCGAGCCGACTACCGAAATCAAGGGCCTGATTCTCGACGTTCCGCGTGGCGTCAGCCAGATCGGCCAGTTCGACGTGGTCACCCTGAACAAGGGCGCCCGTGACGGTCTGGAGATCGGTAACGTACTGGCCGTCTACAAGACGGGCGAGACCGTGCGTGATCGCGTCACCGGCGAGTCGGTGAAGATTCCTGATGAACGTGCCGGCCTGCTCATGGTGTTCCGCACCTACGACAAGCTCAGCTACGGACTGATCCTCAACGCCTCGCGGCAGTTGGCGGTGATGGACAAGGTACGCAATCCGTAACACCTACAAGCCCCGCCAACGCGGGGCTTGTGCTATTCGATAAGGCCCACGATCAAGGATGATCCGCCATGTCGCTCTCGCTGTCTCCCGCCGAACTTGAAGCCCGCCTGCGCCTGCATTGTCTGCCGGAGCTGGGGCCGAAGCGTTTTCACAAATTGCTCAGTGCTTTCGACAGTGCCTCTGCCGCCCTCAGCGCGCCGGCCAGTGCCTGGCGCTCTCTTGGCTTGCCGCTGGCCTGTGCAGACGCGCGGCGCAGTGCTCAAGTGCGTGAGCGGGCGCGGCTTAGCCTGGAGTGGTTACAGGTGCCCGATCAGCAACTGCTGATGTGGGATGACCCGCGCTATCCCGCTTTGCTGGCAGAAATCCCCGACGCACCACCGCTACTGTTCGTTGCCGGTGACCCGGCATTGCTCGAGCGCCCGCAATTGGCCATGGTCGGCAGCCGCCGGGCGTCTAAGCCGGGCCTGGATACCGCGCACCGTTTCGCTCGCAGCCTGGCCCGCGGTGGTTTCGTGATCACCAGCGGGCTGGCGCTGGGCATCGACGGGGCGGCGCATCAGGGTGCGCTGGATGTGGGCGGGCACACCGTCGCTGTGCTCGGTACGGGTTTGCAGTGTCTGTATCCGGCACGCCACAAACGCCTGGCCCGGGACATCATCGACGGTGGCGGGGCACTGGTCTCCGAACTACCGCTGGATTCGCCACCCCAGGCGAGCAATTTTCCACGCCGCAATCGAATCATCAGTGGCCTGTCCCTGGGCGTGCTGGTGGTCGAGGCCAGCCCGTCGAGTGGCTCGCTGATCACCGCACGTATCGCGGCGGAGCAGGGGCGCGAGGTGTATGCGATTCCCGGCTCCATTCATCATCCGGGTGCCAAGGGCTGCCATCAGCTGATTCGTGACGGTGCCACGCTGGTAGAAAGCATCGACCACATCCTCGAAGCCCTGCGCGGCTGGCAGGCGCCCGCTGCCGAGCATGCGGTGGTTACCGAAACGGCTCCGCAGGCGCCAGCCCATCCACTGTTAGCGCTGTTGCATGCGGCGCCCCACAGCAGTGAAGCGCTTGCCCACTCCAGCGGCTGGCCACTGCCAGAAGTACTGGCCGCATTGACCGAGCTCGAGCTGGATGGGCGGGTTGCCTGCGAAGCCGGGCTTTGGGTGGGCTGCAAGGCGTAATACACTGCGGCCAGTGTTTTCCGGGGGAGATATCCATGATCACCAGTTGGCAGGTTCAGCAGGCAGCGCGTGTGGTACGCGCCGGCGGCGTCATCGCCTATCCGACCGAAGCGGTCTGGGGGCTTGGCTGCGATCCCTGGGATGAAATGGCGGTGGACCGTCTGCTGGCGCTGAAGGAACGGCCCGTGCGCAAGGGGCTGATTCTGGTGGCCGACAACATCCGCCAGTTCGACTTTCTGCTCGAGGATCTGCCCGAGATCTGGCAGGACCGCCTGGCCAGCACATGGCCCGGCCCGAATACCTGGCTGGTGCCACACCAGGATCGCCTGCCGGAGTGGATCACCGGTGAGCACGACAGCGTTGCCCTGCGCGTCAGCGACCACCCGCGGGTACGCGAGTTGTGTGCTCTGACCGGACCACTGGTGTCGACCTCCGCCAATCCCGCCGGCCGCCCTGCCGCGCGCTCGCGGCTACGGGTCGAGCAGTACTTTCCAAGGCAATTGGACGCCGTGCTGGGCGGCGCCCTGGGCGGGCGCCGTAATCCCAGCGTGATTCGTGACCTGGTGACCGGCGACGTGCGCAGGCCAGCCTGATTAAAAGCCACCGGCCGTGCTCGCTCCCATACTGTCGGCCGTCGGATTTGGTGGGCTGAAGCCCACCCTATGCCACGCCCACATGCCCTGTAGGGTGGGCCGGGCGGCGATCCGCTTCAGCCCACCGATGGCTCGATCAGCGCTCGCTCGAGGGGACGCAGAGCGCCCCTGAAGCTGAGCGCAGGGAGCGATTCAATGCCACCCCTACGGATCCCATGGCCAGGCGCTCAGGGCAACAGAATGGTCGAGCCGGTGGTCTGCCGGTCGCTCAGCAGGGTCTGTGCGGTGGCCGCTTCGCTCAGTGGATAACGCTGGCCGATCTCGGCGTCGAGTTTGCCCTTGGCGATCATGCCGAACAGTTCGTCAGCCATCTTTTGCAGGCGCTCCGGCGTATCCGCGTAGCTGGCCAGGGTCGGGCGGGTGACGTACAGCGAGCCCTTCTGCGAGAGGATGCCCAGGTTGACTCCCGTCACCGCACCGGACGCATTGCCGAAGCTGACCAGCAGGCCGCGTGGCGCCACGCAGTCCAGAGAGGTTTCCCAGGTGTCCTTGCCGACGCCATCGTAGACCACCGGGCATTTCTTGCCATCGGTCAGTTCCAGCACGCGCTGGGCAACGTTTTCATGGCTGTAGTCGATGGTCGCCCAGGCGCCCTGTTGCATTGCACGCTCGGCCTTCTTTGCCGAACTCACGGTACCGATCAGCTTGACGCCCAGGGCCTTGGCCCATTGGCAGGCGAACGAGCCGACGCCCCCTGCGGCAGCGTGGAACAGAACGATGTCGCCGCTCTTCAGTTCGGCGGTCTGGCGCAGCAGGTACTGCACGGTCAGCCCCTTGAGCATCACCGCTGCAGCTTGCTCGAAGCTGATGGCGTCGGGCAGCTTGACCAGCTTTTCCGCTGGCAGCACATGCAGCTCGCTGTAGCCGCCCAGTGGGCCGGTGGCGTAGGCCACGCGGTCGCCCACCTGGAAGTCCTTCACCTCGGAACCGATCGCGTCGACGAAACCGGCACCCTCGGTACCCAGGCTGGACGGCAGCGAAGGGGGCGCATACAGGCCATTGCGGAAGTAGGTATCGATGAAGTTCAGGCCGATGGCCTGGTTGTGCACACGCACCTCGTGGGGGCCAGGGGCGGCCGGCTGGTAGTCGACGTATTCGAGTACCTCGGGGCCACCGTGGCGACTGAACTGGATGCGTTTGGCCATCGTCTTGCTCCTGCATGAAGGTGAGTGCAATAGACCCCGAATCCACCGGGGCGTTGAACGGTTTTTTCTTCAGCGGTCGAACGTCGCATCTGCCGTTGACCCGCGTCAACTGCAGAGCGCCGACACCCGGTGATATGCTGGCCGCCGATTTCACCCGACGTACGTGACACAAGGTGCCCCCGTGAGTAACCAGACCGAGGCCGTCAAAGCCTACCTGCTCGACCTGCAAGACCGTATCTGTGCTGCCCTGCAAGCCGAGGATGGCCAGGGCCACTTCATCGAAGACGCCTGGCAGCGTCCGGGCGGCGGCGGCGGGCGTACGCGGGTGATCGGCGACGGCGCGGTGATCGAGAAGGGTGGGGTGAATTTCTCCCACGTGTTCGGCGACAGCCTGCCGCCGTCGGCCAGTGCCCATCGCCCGGAGTTGGCAGGGCGCGGCTTCCAGGCCCTTGGCGTGTCTCTGGTGATCCACCCGCACAATCCCCATGTGCCGACTTCCCACGCCAACGTGCGTTTCTTCAGCGCCGAGAAGGAAGGCGAAGAGCCGGTCTGGTGGTTCGGCGGTGGTTTCGACCTGACCCCCTATTACGGCAACGAAGAGGACTGCGTGCACTGGCACCGGGTTGCCGAGCAGGCCTGTGCGCCTTTCGGCGCCGATGTCTATCCGCGCTACAAGGCCTGGTGCGATCGCTACTTCCACCTCAAGCACCGCGGTGAACCACGTGGCATCGGCGGGCTGTTCTTCGATGACCTCAACGAGTGGGATTTCGACACCTGTTTCGCGTTCATCCGCGCCATCGGCGACGCCTACATCGAGGCTTACCTGCCCATCGTGCAGCGCCGCAAGGCCATGCCCTTCACCCCGGCACAGCGTGAGTTTCAGGAGTATCGTCGCGGCCGCTACGTGGAGTTCAATCTGGTCTACGACCGCGGCACCCTGTTCGGTTTGCAGTCGGGCGGGCGTACCGAGTCGATTCTCATGTCGCTGCCACCGCAGGTGCGCTGGGGGTATGACTGGAAAGCGCAACCGGGCAGCGAGGAAGCACGCCTGACCGAATATTTCCTGACTGACCGCGATTGGCTGAACGTCCAGAACCAGGCTTGAAGGTCTGCGCAAAAAGCTTCAGGCTTGCCGCCTTTGGCTTTTGCGAACGGAAATTTCATGGATCGCTACGGTGTATTCGGCAACCCAATCGGCCACAGCAAGTCGCCGCTGATCCACCGCCTGTTCGCTGAGCAGACTGGCCAGGTGTTGAGCTACGAAACGCTGCTGGCGCCGCTGGAGGATTTCGATGGTTATGCCCGGGCCTTCTTCGCCGAAGGCCATGGCGGTAACGTGACCGTGCCGTTCAAGGAGCAGGCCTATGCCCTGGCCGACAGCCTGACCGAGCGCGCGCGCCGCGCCGGTGCGGTGAATACCCTGAAGAAGCTCGATGACGGCAGTCTGCTCGGTGACAATACCGACGGTGCCGGTCTGGTGCGTGATCTGACCGTGAATGCCGGCATCGACCTGCGCGGCAAGCGCATTCTGCTGCTCGGTGCCGGTGGCGCGGTACGCGGCATTCTCGAACCGTTCCTGGCACAACAGCCGCAGATTCTGGTGATCGCCAACCGCACCGTGGAAAAGGCCGAGCGCCTGGCCCGGCAGTTCAGCGATCTTGGTCCCGTGGTGGCCAGTGGTTTCGACTGGATCGATGCGCCGGTGGATCTGATCATCAACGGCACCTCCGCCAGCCTGTCCGGCGCGCTGCCGCCGATCGCCGCCAGCCTTATCCAGCCGGGCCACACCTGCAGCTACGACATGATGTACGGCGCCGGCCCCACCGCCTTCAATCGCTGGGCTGCGGAGCAGGGTGCTGCACGCACCCTCGACGGCCTCGGCATGCTGGTCGAGCAGGCCGTGGAAGCCTTCCACCTGTGGCGCGGCGTACGCCCGGACAGCGCACCGGTCCTGGCCGAACTCCGTCGCCAACTGGCTGCCTAGCGGCCGGTAACCCGGTAGGGT
Organism: Pseudomonas flavescens; assembly: GCF_013408425.1. Taxonomy (NCBI): domain Bacteria; kingdom Pseudomonadati; phylum Pseudomonadota; class Gammaproteobacteria; order Pseudomonadales; family Pseudomonadaceae; genus Phytopseudomonas; species Phytopseudomonas flavescens. The sequence continues at coordinate 4,671,607 of NZ_JACBYV010000001.1, forward strand.
GGGCTTCAGCCCACCAGTGCGGTATCCCGCCCTTACCCTCTGTGAGGTTGACGCCAACCGTAACGGCCAGGCGATTGGTGGGCTGAAGCCCACCCTTGTATCTCGACTACAGCCTCACGAGAGGCGATAGTTCCCGACTGATCATCGGGGGAGCCATGCAAGTCGAGCCCACCCTAAGGCCTAGAGCCTGTTTCGTAGATTGCGCTGCATGGTTCCACACTCATCCTGATAAGTCCGAACGGTATCCAGAGCTTCGAGCTCGCATCAACAAGGTTGGACGGATGCAGTGACGATCAGACAGAAGAGGAGAAGACCATGTCTGTAGTCGGAATCGACATCGCCAAATACTCATTCGACATTGCCACGGTGCAGGCAAACGGCAAGCACCGCACCAAGGGCAAGCTCGCCAATGATCCGGCAGGGTTCGAGGCCCTGCAGCAGTGGCTGCTCAAACACGCCGATCCACAGGCCTGGATCGTGATGGAAGCGACCGGTGTGTACCACGAGGCGCTAGCCGAGTGGCTTTACGAGAGAAACTACCGCGTCAGCGTGCTCAATCCTGCGCAGATTGCCTACTACGCGCGCAGCCAGTTACAGCGGGTGAAGACCGACAAGGTCGATGCGAAGCTGATTGCCAGCTACGGCGACAAGCATCAGGACGAGCTGCGTATCTGGAAGCCTGATCCGCCGTCGCTTCGCCGCCTCAAGGCCCTGGTACGTCGCTTGAAGGATCTTCAGGAGCTCGAGCAAATGGAGCAGAACCGCCTGGATGTCACGAGCGATGCACGAGTAGTGGAGTCAATCAGATCGGTGCTTGAGCACACCCGCCAGCAGATCAAAGAAACGCTCGAGGCGATCAAGAAACACTTCGACGACAACGACGACCTCAGGGGCAAGCGAGACCTGTTGATGAGCATCGACGGCGTGGCGGACAAGACGGCAGCGCTGCTGCTGGCCGAACTGGGCGATCTGGACAGTTTTGATGGCAGCCGAGCTGTAACGGCTTATGCAGGACTCAATCCCAGGCTTCAAGAGTCCGGGAAATTCAAAGGCCAAACACGGATATCTCGCACCGGCTCGGCCACCTTGCGGGCGGGGCTGTACATGCCTGGCGTGGTGTCCATCACGCACAACACGGCGATACGGGCAATGGCCGAACGCATGAGGGCCAAAGGCAAAACCGGCAAACAGATCGTCTGCGCGGCGATGCGCAAGTTGCTGTGCATCGCCTATGGCGTGCTGAAATCGGGGATGCCTTTTGATGCCGAATTAGCGCTTGCGAGGTAATGGGCAAGACGGTATCTACAGGCAGCACGCCTCGCCGCCGGTAACCCCGGTAGGGTGGGCTTCAGCCCACCAGCGCGGTATCCCGCCCTTACGCTCTGTGAGGTTGCCGCCAACCGTAACGGCCAGTCGATTGTGGGCTGAAGCCCACCCTACAGGCAGCACGCCTCGCCGCCGGTAACCCCGGTAGGGTGGGCTTCAGCCCACCAGCGCGTTATCCCGCCCTTATGCTCGTGAGGTTGCCGCCAACCGTAACGGCCGGCGATTGGTGGGCTGAAGCCCACTCTACAGGCAGCACGCCTCGCCGCCGGTAACCCCGGTAGGGTGGCCCCGGTCCTGGGTCGGGCTGCGGGCCGCTTTCTCAGAAGCTGTAGCGGGCCGTCACTTTGAAATTGCGTGGGTCGCCGTAGATGTCGTAGGGGTACCACTCGCCGTTGGCCACGCTGGTGTAGTAGGTGCGGTCGAACAGGTTGTTGACGTTGAGCTGCAGATCCAGCTGCTCGCTGGCCTTGTACCCGGCCACCAGGCCAACCACGGTGTAGGAACCCTGCTGGTTCTTCCAGGCGGTGGCACCGGTACCACCTGACGTGCGGATGCGGCTCTGCTGGTAGACATCACCCCCTATGCGCCAGCGCTGCAGCTCCCCGGGCAAGGTGTAGAGCGTCGACAGTTTGAACAGCTGGCGCGGTTTCTTGCGGTCGAAGTCCTCGCCTTCGCGGGCTGCGTTGGCGTCGCTGACATACTTGGTTTGGGTGTAGGTGTAACCCGCAGCGACCTGCCAGTGGTCGCTCAAGGCGCCCTGGATTTCCAGGTCGATGCCGCGGCTGCGCACCAGCCCGGCGGCCTCGTAGCAGGAGCTGTCAGGCGTGGAACCACAGCCGAGTTGGCCCGTCAGGGTCTGGGCACGATTTTTCTGGTCGATCTGGAACAGTGCCAGGCTGGCATTCAAGGCACCGCCGTAGTATTCGCCCTTGATACCGACTTCGTAGTTCTCACCAACCATCGGCTCCAGCGGTTTTCTGTCCAGGCCGCGATCGTTCTGGGGTTTGAAGATATCGGTGTAGCTGACGTAGACCGAGTGGTTCGTATCCAGGTCATAGACCACACCGGCATAGCGGGTCAGGTTGCGAGTGACCTTGTAATCGCTTTCGCTGCTTTCGCGATCATCGTATTCGTACCAGTCGACGCGACCGCCGAGGATCAGCGACAACGGTTCGCTCAGGCGCAGGCGGGTCGTGGCGTAGACGCTGTCCTGGGTGGTCAGCTCACCCGTCCAGGAGGGGTCGACCACGATGTTCGGTTTCGCGTGACCACGGGGATTCCAGGCGAAGAGGTCGACGTCGTCATCGATGAAGTCGCTCCAGCTGTCACCCGTGCGGTAAGTCAGCTCACGCTTGCTGGCGCCCACGGTCAGGTCGTGCTCCAGACCGAACAGCTGGAAGGGCCCGCTGAGCGCCAGGTCGTAGCCGACTTCCTTCTGCTCCATGGCCTGTGTCCACAGGTAGTGGCGGTCGTATGCCCAGATCGAAGAAGCCAGCACCTCGGTATCGGTTTTCGCCTGCATCGCTGCCAGGCGCAGCGTCCAGTCGTTGGCGAAACCGTGCTCCAGGGTGGCGAAGTAGCCGGTGGTGCGGTTGTCCGAATACTCCCAGTCATGCCCCAGGAAGGTGTCGCGGGGCAGTCCCAGATGACCGCCGCCACGGGCCATGGGCAATCCGCCCCAGATGTAGTTGCTGTAGTTCTTCTGCCGGTAGGCGCCGAGGGTCAGGGTGGTGCTTTCGCTGAGATCGGCGTCGACCACGCCGTAGAACAGGTCGTGATCGTGTTCGACCGAATCGCGGAAACTCTTGGCGTCCTGCCGGGAGATCACGGTCCGGGCGCGCAGGGTGCCGTTTTCATTGAGCGGGCCGCCGACATCCAGGGTGCCGGTGTAGTTGTCCCAACTGCCGGCGCTGCCGGTAAGCGTGCCTTGAAATTCATGGGTCGGGCGCTTGCGCACCAGGTTGATGGCGCCGGATGGGCTGCCGGCGCCCTGGGCCAGGCCCGTGGCGCCGCGGACGATTTCCACACGGTCGTACATGGCCAGGTTGGCTTCGCCGCTGGGCAGGTAGGTCAGCAGGCTGGTGGGGAAGCCGTCGTACATGACGTTGTCGACATCGAAGCCGCGGGCGCTGAAAGACGGCCTGCCGACACCTCCCGAATTGTTCAGGAAAACGCCGGGTGTGCTCTGTACCACGTCACTGATGCTGGTCATGGCCTTGTCGTCCATGCGCTTGCGGGTGACCACACTGACCGACTGCGGTGTTTCGCGCAGGCTCAGGGGCAGCTTGGTGGCGGTCTGCATGGTGCCGGTGGTGTAGGAGTCACTGTTCTCGGTCGTCGCCGTCAGGCCCTGGCCGGTGATGCTGGTGGCGCCCAGCTCCAAGCCCGCGCCCGCTTCCTGCGGTGTCAGCAGATACAGGCCATTGCCTTGCGGTGCAGCTTGCAGACCGGTGCCTTGCAGCAGTTGCCGCAGCCCGCCTTCCACGCTGGTGGCGGCGTTCAGGCCGGGGCTGCGCAAACCTTCCACCAGGGCTGGCTCGATGGGCAAGGTGATGCCTGCCTGACTGGCGAAGTCGGACAGGGCGCTGCTCAGGTTACCGCCCGGTACCTGATAGGCACGACTCTGCTCGGTTGCCTGCTCGGCGGCCTGCAGCTGGGCCGCAGTGAGGCTGCCGCCCGCGATGATCAGCCCCAGTGCGGCAGCGTATACCGCCCGTGCCAATGGTTGCATGCCCTGCGTCGTCGCCATGTTGCCGTCCCCGCCCAGTGAGAATGATGTGGTTACGGGAGGGACACGCAGCCAGAAGAAAACACGACAATGATTCTCAGAACCAGCTCACGATCTGCTGCGCTTCGGCCCTGCGGCGTCAAAACAAGCTGGATTGCCAGCCCGAACCAGGCGTTCCCGTCGCAATGCTCATGTACAACTCGTAAACACGCGTACGAGCCCAGTCCGCTTCTTCGCTTGTTTTTGCGGGGGCGCCTGGCCCTGCAGTGCGCTAGCTCGTGAACAGGTTCTTACGCGGTGGCACGCGCGGTGACGGTGACCCAATAGGCCGTGCGGTAGTGGACGCTCACCGGCAGGGTCTGGCTCAGGGCGCGGAGAATCTGGTCGGTATCGCGCAGCTGGAAGGCACCGGAGATCAGCAGCCCGGCCACCGCCGGATCGCAACGCAGCAGACCCGGGCGATAGCGATCCAGCTCGGCGATGAAGTCATCCAGGCGCATCTTTTCTGCACGCAGCACGCCGCTTAGCCAGTCGAGACGATGCTGTGCCAGTGCCACCGCAGGCTCTGCAGTGCGAGCGTTGACGTAGGTCTGCTGGCCGGTCGCCAGACGCAGCAGGCCGTCATCGCCTCGTGACAGCCGCGGACGCACTTCGACAGCACCCTCCAGCGCAGCGAGGTAGGTACTTTGCGGGTATTGGCGCACCAGAGCGCGGCTGCCCAGCAGGACGATTTGCGCGTCGGCGGTATCGACGATGAAGGGCCGCCTGGCCTGCTCACCGGGCACCTCGATGAGCAGCTCGCCGGCGATCAGGCGTACGCGACGAACGCTGTCGTCGTAGGCGATATCGACTGCGCTGCCGGTGTTCAGGCGAAGCTGTCCGCCATCCGGCAGGTGCAGGGTGCGCTGCTCACCGGTGGCGGTGCGCTCGTCCGCCTGCCATTCACGCCAGGGCAGGCTGCGGTGTGCGGCAAGGCCGAGCGGGGCGGCGGCGATCAACAGGGCAAGGGTTTTGAGCACTTGTCGCCGTTGCAGATTGCGTGGGCGCTCCAGGGCCGCCCGTCCGGCGCCTCCGGCAAGCTGTTGGGCATGAGCGCTGAAACGCTCGGCCAGTTGCCAGGCTCGCTCGTGATCGGCATGTCGGGCCCGCCATTCGGCACAGGCAGCATGCTCGGCGGCGCTGCCCCCACTGTTCTGTAAACGCACGAACCAGCCGGCCGCCTCACGGGCGATCCGCCGGTCGATGGGCGACTCACTCATGCCTCGCGCCCTGGCTGGCGAGCACGATGCATTCCTCGAAGGCCCGTGCGAGGTGGCGCTGCACCGAGCGCACGCTAAGGCCGAGTCGGCTGGCGATTTCCTCCTGTGTATAACCCTCCAGCTGCGCCATCAGGAACGCTTGCCGGGCCTTGGCGGGCAGTGCGGCAAGTACCTGATCGACCTCGTCGAGCGCTTCGAGCACCAGAGCCTGATGCTCCAGCGATGGCGCCAGCTCTTCCGGTATTTCCGCCAGCGCGGCCAGGTAGGCGTGCTCCAGCGAGCGGCGGCGGTAGAGGTTGATGGTCAGGCGGTTGGCGATGGTGGCCAGGTAGGCGCGGGGCGTCGTGAGGTTCAGTGGCTCGCCCGGGGCATTGCTGAGCAGGCGCACGAAGGTGTCCTGGGCCAGGTCCGCCGCATCGGCGGCATTGCCCAGGCGCTTGCGCAGCCAGCCTTGCAGCCAGCTGTGGTGGTGGCTGTAGAGCTGATCGATGGCCTGGTGCGGGTGGTGAGGTGCCGGTGGAGTGGAATGCACGGGATAGGTTCGGTGGGAATGAGAATTCGTCGCATTCTATCAGTGTAATTATGCACTCGTACAAACAAGGGTGCGGCTGCAGCGCTTCCTGGCTATCGCTGCGCTCAACGCCAGGTTCCGGGACGTTGCAAGCGCTGATCGGACTATGCTGAATTCGTCATCTGCCGGGAGCAAAGGCATCAAGCCAGCGACTGCTTCAGGTCTCACTGTATAACGTCAATCTGGCCCTGCGGCCGCCTCGAACAAGGAGCTCAAGATGATTCGACTGACCCTGGACGAAGCCGAAGAGCTGGCGCTCTCGATCATGCGCCACAATGGCTTCAGCGAAGCCCAGGCGCGGGCAGTGACCGCCACCGTGCTGGCCGGCGAGCGCGACGGCTGCGCCTCCCACGGCCTGTACCGCGTGCTGGGCTGCGTCAGTTCGCTGAAGGCTGGCAAGGTGGTGGCCGATGCCGAGCCCGAGGTGATCGACCAGGCACCCTCGATCGTCCGCGTGGATGCCCGCGGCGGCTTCTCGCAGCTGGCTTTCCAGGCAGGGTTGCCGGTGCTCGAAGAGAAAACCAGGGCCAACGGCATCGCCGCGCTGGCGATCAACCGCTGTGTGCATTTTTCCGCATTGTGGGTAGAGATCGAGGCGCTCACCGAAGCCGGGCTGGTGGCCCTGGCGTGCAATCCCAGCCATGCCTGGGTAGCACCGGCCGGTGGCAGCAAGCCGATCTTCGGCACCAACCCCATCGCCTTTGGCTGGCCGCGCGCCGGCAAGCATCCGTTCATCTTCGACTTCGCCACCAGCGCCATCGCCCGTGGCGACATCGAGTTGCACCGTCGTGCCGGCAAGGCCATCCCGGAGGGCTGGGGCATCGATGCCGGCGGCCAGCCGAGTACCGACGCCGAGGCGGTCATGAACGGCGCCATGCTGACCTTTGGCGGGCACAAGGGCTCGGCGCTGGCGGCCATGGTGGAGCTGATCGCCGGGCCGCTGATCGGTGACCTGACCAGCGCCGAGTCCCTGGCCTACGACGCCGGCAGCAAATCGTCGCCCTATCACGGCGAACTGATCATCGCCCTCGACCCGCAGCGCTTTCTCAGTGCGGCTGCCGATCAGCATCTGGCAAGGGCCGAGGCGCTGTTCGACGGCATCGAGGGGCAGGGCGCGCGCCTGCCCTCGCAGCGCCGCTACGATGCCCGCGCACGCAGCCTCATCGACGGTGTACAGATTCCCCAGGCGCTCTACGACGACCTCAAGGCGCTGCTCAATTGATGCTGTAACCGCGCCCGCTCAGGCAAGCACCCAAGGCGCGCCGGTAGTAGTCGGTGGCGCTGGCGGCGGGTGCACTGACGGCGGTAGCCGGGTCGAAACCGCTCTGGCCGACCGCCCAGCTGTGGCACTCGTAGCGATCGCGGGCCTGCAAGTCCGCGTTCTGACCGCGGGCCGGATAGGCGATCACGTTGTAATTGGCCGCAGGGGCCGCCACTGCTACCGGCGGCGCCTCGACCACGATGTACTGCCTGCGATCGGCGTTCCACATGTAGTAGGTGCCGGCCGCGACGAAGTACAGCGCACTGCCGATCCACAGCTCACGAGCGTAGTCCGGCAGGCCATGGCCATGCCGCGGCCCCGGGCCACCCCAGCCTGGTCCCGGGCCGCCATGCCCGTGATATCCGCCCGGACCCCCAGGGCCACCACCCGGCCCGCCGGGACCAGCCACCGCGTTCAGGGAAAGCGTCGCCAGCAACAGTGCGGCGACGGCGGTACGGGGGAGACTTGCTTTCATCATGGGCTCCAGAGAATCGACAGCCCGACCAGACGGTTGGGCAGGATCGATTATCGGGAGGCCTGTGCAAGGTGACGTCAGGCAGATGTAAAGCTGGTGTAAAGGAGGCCTGAACCGGCCTATCGTCAGTCGAGGCCCAGGTAGGCGGCGACGCTTTCCTCGAAAATCTGCACCAGCTCAGCGTCCATGTACTGATACTCGTCCGGAATATCCAGAACGTGCAGCCGTTTATGGCTCAGCAGCCGAGCGAAGTCGGCCAGCAATCGGCTCTTGTGCTTGTGCTCCATGACGAACACCACGTCGGCCCATTGGATATCGCTTGCGCTCACCGTCCTCCGTGCCCTCGGGCTGGTGCCTGCGGAGCGCACGCTGAGCCCTGGATGCTTGCTCCATACTGTTTCGGCGGTGGGGCTGCGCCACTGGTTGCGGCTGCAGATGAACAGAATGTTGGTCATAGGCAGGCTAGGACTGTGGATAACTGCGCGGCGTGTACACCCACTCACCGCCATCGCCTCGGGGGAAGCGCCGGGTCTGGCTGGAGCCGATGATCACCAGGGTGCGCATGTCGACCATGTCCGGGGTCAGCTCGCCGAGGTCGAGCACGCGCAGGGCTTCGGCGGGGCGGCCGATGTCGCGGCCGAGCACCACCACGGTGTCGGGCGTACGGTGCTGGCGGACGATTTCCAGGGCGCGGCCGAGTTGCCAGGGGCGAGCTTTGGAAATCGGGTTGTAGAAGGCCATCGCCAGGTCCGCCGCGCCGGCATGGTCGAGGCGGTTTTCGATCACCGCCCAGGGTTTGAGATTGTCCGACAGGGAGATCAGGCAGAAGTCGTGACCCAGCGGCGCACCGACCTTGGCGGCGGTGGCCAGGGCAGCGGAGACACCGGGCAGAATTTCCAGCTCGACGCTGTTCCAGTCGATCGGTGCGCCCGCTTCTTCCAACGCCTCCAGCACCGCCGCTGCCATGGCGAATACGCCGGGGTCGCCGGAGGAAATCACCACCACGCGGCGGCCGCTGGCCGCCAGTTCGAAGGCATGGCGGGCCCGTTGCAGCTCTTCACGGTTGTCGCTGCAGTGGCGCACCTGTTCCGGGCGCAACGGCTCGGCCATTTTCACGTAGGTTTCGTAGCCGAGCAGATCTTCGGCTTCGTCCAGCGCGCGGCGAACGGCGGGGGTCATGTGTTCGGCGGCGCCGGGGCCCAGGCCGATCACGCTCAGGCGACCGCGGGGGCGGCCCATGGATTGCGCCGCTTCGGGCGAGTCGGCCTGCAGCACCTGCAGGTTTTCGCTGCGGTGCACCCGAGGTGGCAGTCCATCGTCAGCGCGGACGAAGCGCAGTGGTACGGCGAGCTCGCTGGCGACCTGGGCCAGGCGCTTGTCGCTGATCAGTGCCTGGGGGGCGAGCAGAGCCGCCAGGGATTTCGGCGCCAGGCGCGACTGTTCGAATGCCTGGCGGATGGCCGCGGCAAGGTCATCTGCCTTGTCGACCAGAACGAGCAGCGTGCGTGGATGGATCAGCAGTTCGTCAGGCTGCGTCGGGCGCTGTTCGGTGGTGATCCGTACGGTACGGCCGGCATCTTCGGCCAGCGGCAGGCTGGCATCGTTCAGCCACGGCGCGGTGCCATCGATGCGCAGGCTTTCGCCGCCCAGCAGGTCGGAGACGAAGCGCTTGCCCTGCTCCAGGTCGGCGAGGGCATAGCCGCTCGGCGGATCGAGCAGGCAGGTGCCAAAGCGCAGTTCGCCGCTGGTGGTGATGGCCGCGCGGGTATCCAGTGCCGTGGCGATCTCCCTGGCCATGCGGTTGACGCCGCCCAGGCCGCCGAGCAGCGGCACCACGGCGCTGCCGTCTTCGGCTACGGCCAGCACCGGTGGCTCGGCGCCCTTGCTGGCGAGCAGCGGTGCCAGGCTGCGAATGACGATACCGGCGGCGCACAGGGCGATGATCGGCGTGCCGCTGCGATACAGGCTGCGCAGGGTGTCGCCGAAGTCTTCGTAGGCCTGGTCGGCCTCGACCCGCCCGCGCAGACCATGGATCACGGCCTGTGGATAAAGTGTCTGCATGCGCCGCGCAGTGGCCAGCGCAGAGGGGCCGAGGATGACGATGGCGGGTGAAGAGGTCATGGTTTATCCACTGTCAGGAACAGGCAGGCGAGTTCGCTGCAATCATGTAGGAGCTGGCTTGCCGGCGAAGCGATCCGAACCGCAACACAGCTATCGATTTGGCCATCGATATCGCCAGCAAGCTGGCTCCTACGGAAAAGGTGCCTATTGCGAGACAGCTGTTTCGGTTCAACCCCGCCATTTCTCACCGGGCACCACGATCATCGAAAAATACGGCGAGGCCATGGGTTCGACTTCATCCAGCGGCACGATGCGCTGGTTGGCCATGGTCGCCCGCTCCACGTAGTGAGCACGGTCGTGCAGGCCGAGGTCCTGCAGCACCCGGCGGACCTTCTCGAAGTTGCGGCCGAGCTTCATCACCACGGCGGCTTCGGCATCACGCAGGCGCTCGCGCAGCTCGTCTTCGGGCAGCACACCGGAAAGCACCGACAGGCTCTGGTTGCGGTACACCAGGGGAACGCCGAGCACCGCCGCGCTACCGAGCATCGAGCACACGCCGGGGATCACCTGAGCCTCGTAGCGCTCGGCCAGGCGGTCATGCAGGTACATGTAGGAGCCGTAGAAGAACGGGTCGCCTTCGCAGATCACCGCCACGTCGCGGCCCGCGTCGAGGTGCTCGGCGACCTGGGCGGCGCAGGTGTCGTAGAAGTCGCTGATCACGTCCTCGTAGGACAGCGGCGGCTCGAGCTTTTCGGTGGTCACCGGGTAGACCAGTGGCAGGCGCTGCTGACTGTCGTCCAGGTGACCTTCGATGATGCCGAAGGCGTTGCCACCCTGGCCGATATTGGCCTTGGCCTTGGCCACGAAGTAGCCGACCACGGGTGACGACTTGAGCAGGCGCAGGGCCTTGAGGGTGATCAGCTCGGGGTCGCCCGGGCCAACGCCCAGGCCCAGCAGGCGGCCTTTGCCGGGGCGGTCCATGCCGGTCATCATTCGACCTCCGTGGCCAGGGCGTTGACCGCGGCGGCGGCCATGGCGCTACCGCCCCGACGGCCCTGCACGATCACGTAGGGCACGCCATGCTCGGCGAAGGTGCTGGCGAGCAGGTCCTTGGACTCAGCAGCGCCCACGAAGCCCACCGGGAAGCCGAGAATCAGCGCTGGTTTGGGGGCGCCTGCAGCGAGCATGTCGAGCAGATAGAACAGCGCGGTGGGGGCGTTGCCGATCACCACCACCGAGCCTTCGAGATGCTCGCGCCAATGCTCCAGGGCTACCGCCGAGCGGGTATTGCCGAGCTTCTTGGCCAGCTCCGGTACGCCGGCATCGTTGAGGGTGCAGATCACCGGATTGCCGGCCTGCAGGCGCGTGCGCGTCACCCCTTCGGCAACCATGCGCGCGTCGCAGAGAATCGCCGCGCCATTGGCCAGGGCCTGGCGGCCGGCCGCACCGGCACCCGCGCAGAAGCGTAGATCCTGCACCACATCGACCATGCCGCAGGCGTGGATGACCCGCACCGCGAGCTTCTCGAGATCCGCCGGAATGGCGCTCAGGTCGGCCTCGGCGCGGATGATGGAGAAGGAATGGCGATAGATCTCCTGACCATCGCGGATGTAATCGGTCATCGGGTGAAACTCCGGGTAGCGGTGAGCGAGGCCAGCAATTCGGCGGCTTCGTCAGGTGTCAGGTGGTGGCCCAGCAATTGGCCGAAGCCGGTGCCGAGCGGTTGGCGGGCGAACAGGTCGTAACGACCCTCGGCCACAGCCAATAAGGTGAAGGGTGTGCGATGGGCGGCGGCGCAGGAGCGGCTGCATCCCGTGAGGTGAATGCCCGGCTGCCCGCTGCCAGCGGGTAGCCGGTCGGCCAGGCGCAGGGCATCGGCCTTGGTGTCGGCCTGGCCTTTGGCACAGCCGCTGGCGCCGGTGCAGGCGATGATACGGGTCAGCGGCGCGCTGGCATCGGTCAGCAGGCCGAGTGCGTGCAGGCTGTGCATGACTGCATCGGCAGCCGTCTCGGGGATATTGGTCAGCAATACGCTTTGCCAGGGCGTCAGACGCATGCTGCCATCACCGTAACGGCGGGCGAGATCTGCCAGGCCGAGTAACTGTTCGGCATCCAACCGACCGAGCACAGCGGCGGCGCCGATATGCACGAGACCCGGCTGACGCTGCTCATGGATACCGAGATGGGCATTGTCTTGCGCCGGGGTGCGGCGCCAGTTGCCTGCAGGCAGCAGCACATCTCCCAACCGTATCTGCAGACGCTGCAGCAGATCGGCAGGAGAATGGTTTTCCAGCAGATGCCGCATGCGCGTCTGCTCTGGCGTGGCCAGCTCCAGGAACAGGTCGAGCAAGGCGATGATCAGTTCGTGAGCAGAGGCTTGCGGCACGACAGCCAACGCGGCTGCATCTTCTTCTGCGAAGGGCGGGCAGCCGGCCAGCCCGAATGCATAGCCGATACCGCCGTTCAGCGGCAGCGCGCTGAGCCATATATCGTGGGGGTGTTCGAGCATCGCGAGGCGTTCGCCGCCGTCGAGCAGCAGGGCGAACTTCGGCGACAGGGCATGCAGATGCGCTGTGTTTTCCAGCGTCGCCAGCAACTGCATGGCCAGTGGCGAGATATCCACAAGCGCTTGCGGATCCACGCCTGCGGCCGGGCTGACCATCAGGTTGCGCACATCGTCGGCAGCGGGTGAGCGCGGGCCGAGGCCGGCGGCCAGCAACTCGCCGATCAACGCGTCTTCACTGCCGGCGTGGATGCCGCGGATCTGCAGGTTGGCGCGGTTGGTGGCTTCGATCACGCCGCCTGCATGGCGTTGTGCGGCCCTGGCGATGCGCTCAGCTCCGGTGGCATCGAGGCGCCCGCAGGCCAGCTTGATCCGGCAGATGCCGCCGTCCTTCGCCTGCACGATACGCAGCAACCCCGGACAGGCCGAGGGGCGAACAGCAGGGGATGGAATGCAAAAAGCCTGTTTCAACGGATCACCGGGGTCGGGTCACATGGGCATCCGTTCGAGGATAGGCCAGAGAAGGACGAGCTTCTATCACCGGGACACCCCGCCCGGTGTGGGCACATGCGACTGAATCCGTCGGCAGGTCTCCTGGCTCGCAGGTCATGGCGCGTGGCCGGCCTTCCCGGTTTCCCAGTGGCGATTGGCACAGGCGCTCGCTGCAACAGTTGCGGGGGCAGCCACGGCTGAAAACCTGCTCAATATCTGCTGCGCGTCGGCCCTGCTGCGTTAGAAAGCGACTCGAAATGCTCATTTACAGTCGTAAACTCCGCTTTCTCGCCCCTTTCTGCCTTGCATGGCTCTAGCTCGCTAGATATTGAACACGTTTTATATCGTGTTCCCTCTTAGGCCCGCGCCTACGTACCACGCAGCCGACGGACACCGACGAAGGCGCTATTATGCCCGCTTTGCCCACCCGGATGAAAAGCCGTGTGGATCAGCGGCAAGCGCCAAGCCGGAAACAGGTTGCTGACGACTCGTTGGCTTGTCGCTTGAGGCTTGCAGCTTATGGCTGTTTCTAGGATGAGGAAAAACGCATGACACCCTGGCTGACCGTCGTGGGCATTGGCGAAGACGGCTACCCCGGCCTCGGCAAGGCGGCGCGGCATGCGTTGCTGGCCGCCGAGCAGGTGTTCGGTAGCGAGCGCCAACTGGCACTGTTGCCGCACTGTATCCGTGCCACACGCCTGCCCTGGCCGAAGCCGTTTTCCCTGGCCCCGGTACTCGAGCGCCGCGGCACGCCGGTTTGCGTGCTGGCCAGCGGTGACCCGATGTTCTTTGGTGTCGGTGCCAGCCTGGCCCGTGAGCTGCCGAGCGAGGAACTGCACATTCTGCCGGCGCCTTCTTCCTGCTCGCTGGCGGCGGCTCGCCTGGGCTGGCCGTTGCAGAGCACGCCTCTGGTGTCGCTGGTTGGCCGCCCGCTGGCGGCGCTCAATACGCAGATCCATCCCGGCGTGCGCCTGCTGGTCCTGAGCAACGATGGCGAGAGCCCGGCGGCCATCGCCGGATTGTTGCGCGAGCGTGGTTTCGGCCCCAGTCGGCTGAGCGTCTTCGAACACCTGGGCGGTGAGCGCGAGCGGCGTATCGATGGCCTGGCTGATGGCTGGTCGCTGGCTCGCTCCGCTGATCTGAATCTGGTGGCGATCGACTGCGTGGCCGGTGATGACGCCATGCGCTTGCCGCTCACGCCGGGCCTGCCGGACGATGCCTATCGCCACGACGGGCAACTCACCAAACGCGACGTGCGCGCCATCACCCTGGCGCGCTTGGCGCCGCTGCCCGGCGAACTGCTTTGGGACGTGGGAGCCGGCTGCGGCTCCATCGGCATCGAGTGGCTGCGTACCCACCCCGCTTGTCGGGCCATCGCCATCGAGGCCGACGAAGGCCGCCAGGGCCATATCGCCCACAACCGCGATGCCCTTGGCGTGCCGGGCCTGCAACTGGTGGCCGGGCGTGCACCCGAGGCGCTGGCCGGGCTGGCGGCGCCAGACGCCATCTTCATCGGCGGCGGGGTGACCGCGCCCGGCGTGCTGCAAAGCTGCTGGCGCGCGCTCAAGCCCGGCGGTCGGCTGGTGGCCAACGCCGTGACCCTGCAGAGCGAGGCGGCGTTGATCGCCTTTCGTGGCGAAAAGGGCGGCGAGCTGACCCGTATCGAAGTGGCCCAGGCGCGCCCGCTCGGCGGTTTCGACACCTGGCGCGCCGCGTTGCCGATCACCCTGCTGCAGGTCAGCAAGCCGTTATGAGCCGCATCCTGCTACTGGGCGGGATCGGCGAAGCGCTGAACCTCGCCCGGCGCCTCGGCCCGGCGCATGTCTACAGCCTGGCCGGGTTGGGCAAGGTGCCGGATGACCTCGCTTGCCAGGTGCGCGTCGGCGGTTTTGGAGGGGCCGATGGTCTGGCTGCCTTCATCCGCGAGCAGGGTATCGACCTGCTGGTCGACGCCACCCATCCCTACGCCGCGCAGATCAGCCACAACGCCGCCCATGCCGCGCGACAGGCCGGGATCGCCTGCTGGGCGCTGCGTCGTCCGGGCTGGCAGGCCTCTTCCGAGGATGACTGGCGCGAGGTGTTCGACTGGCCCAGCCTGATCGCCGCGCTTGGCGACTTTCAGCGCCCGCTGTTCACCCTTGGCCGCGAGCCACTGGAGCATCTGCACGAGATTCCCGCCCACCAGCACTGGACCGTGCGCTGCCTGCAGAGCCAGCCTGCCACGCCCCGCGCCGAAGTGATCGGCGCCCGAGGGCCGTTCAGCCTGGACGATGAGCGCGCGCTGTTCGAGCGCCTCGATTGCGATGTGCTGGTGAGCAAGAACAGTGGCAGCGCTGCCACCGAGCACAAGTTGCAGGTGGCCCGTGAGCGTGGTGTGCCGGTGCTGGTGTTGCAGCGGCCGATTTTGCCCGCTGTGGATCGCGAGTTCGCCGAAGCCGAAGTGCTCTGGCAGGCGTTGCTGACCAACGGTGTCTAGCTCACTGCTAGACTGCCGCCCTTTTCCCGGAGCCTACCCATGACTACCACGCCCTACGCTCAGGTGCTGTTCGCTGGTCCGGATCTGCTCGACGGCTCCTTTGCCGAGCTGTTTCGTGCCCGCCTGGTCGAGCTGCGTGGCGAGCCTGCGCTGGCCGAAATCGTCGATACCGGTGCCGGTTATGACGGCCTCTGGCAGCGCGTGCAGGAGGGCAGCGGCAGGCTGCTGGTGATCGACCTGGAGGCGCAGAGCAGCAGCCAGCATGTCGACTGGCTGCGCAGCGAGCTGGCGCGCCTGACCGAGCCTGCACGGGTGTCTGTCACCAGCCTGTTCGGCCAGCTCGATGCCGATGCAGCCGGGGCCGCCTGTGCATTGCTCGAACGCCCGGAGCTGCACCTGAGTTGCCTCGATGTGCCAGCGCTGCCCGGCAGCCACGCCTGGTCGAAGATTCCCGCTCACCAGTACCGTGTGCTGCTGTGCAACGGCCCGCGCTGCACCCGCCGTGGCGCTCTGCCGCTGTGGAAAATGCTGCGGGAGAAGGTCAAGGCTGCTGGCCGTCTGGAGTGCGAGGGTGGCGTGCATATCACCCGTACCCAGTGCCAGTTTCCCTGCGATCAGGGCCCGACGCTGACGGTCTACCCGCCGGGTCATTGGTATCAGGTGCATAGCGAGGAAGACGTGGTGCGCCTGGTCGACGAGCAACTGGTCGCTGGCCGTGCGGTGCCCGAACTGATGATGGCGCGCCCCTGACCGGTATCGCCTGGAGCTCGGGTTGAGCGTAGCGAGACCCGGGTCTCTTGAGCAGCCCGAACCTGCTGCCCCGGGTTACTCCTTCGGCTAATCCAGGCTACATCGGCGGCTGCATCCCCTACTCGACCTGAAGTGATTTCGGGCTAACATGCCGGCATCATAAAAATTCGAGTCGTGCATGACCGCCCTGTTTCTGCGTTATCGCATCGTTGCCATCGTGCTGTTGGTGATCCTTGGCCTGGCCGTCAGCCTGTGGCTGGCCAGCCGCTATGCCGAGCAGCGGGCCTGGGAGGATCGCAGCAGCGAGGCACACGGCCAGTTGCAGCTGTATGCGCAATCGATCCAGACCCTGGTCGACCGCTTCCGTTCGGTGCCGGAGTTGCTGTCCATGGACGGTGATATTCAGGCACTGCTGCAGGCACCGGACGATCCGCAGTTACGCGACAAGCTCAACCGTCGCTTCGAAATGCTCAACGCCGCCGCTGGCGCCAGCGTGCTCTACCTGATCGACCGCCAGGGCCTCACCCTGGCGGCCAGCAACTGGAACGAGTGGAGCAGCTTCGTCGGCAGCAACTATGGCTTCCGCCCCTACTTCCAGGATGCGCTGCACCGCACCGCAGGTCGCTATTTCGCGGTCGGGGTGACCACTGGCGTGCCCGGCTACTTTCTCTCCCATGCGGTGTACGACGATAACGGCGCGGTGATCGGCGTGCTGGTGGTCAAGCTGGAGCTGGAGGAACTGCAGCGCGAGTGGGTGGGCCAGCCCGGCGTGCTGCTGGTGGCCGACAGCTACGGCGTGGTGATTCTCAGCAGCCGGCCGGCCTGGCGTTTCCGTGCCCTGGATGAGCTCGACGAACTCGATCACGCCGAGCTGGTGGAGGTGCGCAAGTACGCCGAGCGCCCCCTGGAGGTGCTGTCCACGGAGCCCGGCCCGTACTTCGAGGGCAATGCGGACTGGATGAACATCGATGGTCCGGATGGCCGGCAGAGTTACCTGTGGCAGCGCCAGGAGTTGACCAGCGAAGCCTGGACGCTGCACCTGCTGATCGAGGAAAACAGCCTGGGCGACACCGCGCGCAGCTATCGTCTGGCCGCGGCCGGTGTATGGCTGACCCTGGTATTCCTGGTGCTGTTTCTGGTCCAGCGTCACAAGAACCAGCGCCTGCAGGCGAGCATCCGCGAGAACCTCGAACGTGAGGTGACCCTGCGTACCGCCGAATTGCGAGAGGCCCAGGAAGGCCTGGTACATGCCGCCAAGATGGCGGCGCTGGGGCAGATGTCGGCGGCCATGGCCCATGAGATCAATCAGCCGCTGACGGCCATCCAGATGCATCTGGGCAGCCTCGGCCTGCTGCTCGACAACGGCCGCGAGCGCGAGGTGCGCGAAGGCCTGATCCGCATCGATGGTCTGTTGCAGCGCATGGCCAGTCTGACCGGCCATCTGAAGACCTTCGCCCGCAAGAGCCCGGCGGGGCTCAACGAGCGTCTGTTGCTCAGCGATGTGCTGGAGCAGGCGCTGTTGCTGCTGGCGCCACGCCTGCGCAGCGAGCAGGTGGAGTTGCGCCGCGAAATTCGCAGCGAGGCCCGGGTTTCCGGCGATGCCATTCGCCTGGAGCAGGTGGTGCTCAACCTGCTCAACAATGCTCTGGACGCCATGGTCGACAGCCCGCGGCGTATCCTCGGGGTGACCATCGAGTTGCTTGGCGACAGCTGTGCGCTGGAGGTCAGCGATGTGGGCGGCGGCATTCCCGAAGAGCATCTGGGTAACGTCTTCGAGCCGTTCTTCACCACCAAGCCGGTGGGCGAGGGCCTCGGACTCGGCCTGGCGATTTCCTACGGCATCGTGCGTGATCTGGGCGGCAGCCTGGAGGCGCGCAACGGTCCTGACGGCGCCATCTTCATCCTGCGCCTGCCGCGCGCGGGGTGAACCGGGCGGGTTTGGCATTTCGTGTAACGACGCCGTGGCTGGCGGGCCGATGACCGGGCGCTACACTGCGCGATCCAAGAATAAGGAGGTGATATGGGTGGTCAGGTAATCGTCGTCGACGATGAGGCAGCGATCCGCGAAGCGGCGCAGCAATGGCTGGAGCTGTCCGGTTTCAGCGTGCGTACCTGCGCCAACGCCGCCCAGGCGCTGGCCCTGATCGACGTGGATTTTCCCGGCGTGCTGATCAGCGATGTGCGCATGCCCGGCACCGATGGCCTGCAACTGCTGGACAAGGTGGTCGCCTGCGACCGCGATCTGCCGGTCATCATGATCACCGGGCACGGCGATGTGCCCATGGCCGTGCAGGCGCTCAAGCAGGGCGCCTATGACTTCATCGAAAAGCCCTTCACCCCCGATCGCCTGCTCGACACCGTGCGCCGAGCTCTGGAAAAACGTCGCCTGGTCTGCGAGAACCGCGGCCTGCGCCAGCAGTTCGCCCTCAAGGACGGTATCGCCGCGCAATTGCTCGGCGTGTCGCGGCCCATGGAGCGCTTGCGTCGACAGATCCTCGACCTGGCCGGCACCTCCGTGAACGTGCTGATCCGCGGTGAGACCGGTTCCGGCAAGGAGCGCGTGGCGCGCTGCCTGCACGACTTCAGCGAACGTGCCGACAAGCCCTTCGTGGCCCTCAACTGCGCCGCGATTCCCGAGCATCTGTTCGAGAGCGAGCTGTTCGGCCACGAGAGCGGCGCCTTCACTGGTGCCCAGAGCAAACGCATCGGCCGTATCGAACATGCCGACGGCGGCACCCTGTTCCTCGACGAGGTGGAAAGCCTGCCGCTGGCGCAGCAGGTCAAGCTGTTGCGCGTGCTGCAAGAGAAAACCCTGGAACGGTTGGGGTCCAACCGCAGCATCCACGTCGACCTGCGGGTGATCAGCGCGGTGAAGCCGGACCTGCTCGATGAAGTGAGAGCCGGGCGTTTCCGCGAGGATCTGCTCTATCGGCTGAATGTCGCCACCTTGCAGATTCCGGCGTTGCGCGAGCGTCGTGAAGACATCTCGCTGCTCTTCGAGCATTTCGCCGAAGAGGCCGCACAACGCCACGGTCGCAGCCTCGAACCACTGACACCCGCCGAGCTGGCCGCGTTGCTCGGGCATGAGTGGCCGGGCAACGTACGCGAGCTGGTCAACGCCGCCGAGCGCCACGCCCTGGGGCTGAGCGGTGCGGCGCAGGAACAGGCCGGCCAGTCCCTCGCCGGGCAGATGGAAACCTTCGAGGCGCAGTGCCTGCACAACGCGCTGCTGCGCTGTCGCGGCAGCATCCTGCAGACCATGGAACTGCTGCAGGTACCCCGCCGTACCCTCAACGAAAAGATGCAGCGCCATGGTTTGCAACGCAGCACCTATCGCCCCGCCGGAAGCGGCGACGAGGATTGAGCAGCACCTGATGGGCCGTTCACCCTTGCTGGTGGGCTGAAGCCCACCCTACGTCTGAGGCGGATTGCTGCCCGGCCCAACCGACGTCTGCGCGCTCCCCGTGTAGGGTGGGCTTCAGCCCACCAATAGTGGAGTTGCCAGATCGTTCCCACGCTCTGCGTGGGAACAACGCCGCCTGGACGCTCTGCGTCCGCTTCTGAGAAGCGTCGGTCTTTCTGGGCGGAATCTTGCCGGTCGCCGGTCCGCGAATAGGCGGGCTTTCGCTGGTTTCAGTCGCTGCGAAAACCCTCTACCGCTCTGGCACGGGCATTCTGGGCGCTGGCATGGCATCTGCAATGTCGCTTGGGCAACCGGCATTCGAGTCGGTGACCATAACAAAGACAACAGGTCGTCAGCGGCAGCGTGATTTTGCTCTCTGTTCGCCGCTCTCCGTTCTCTCTGGTCATCGATCCCGCACCGGCTCTCTGACAAGAATAATCACGGAGAAACACCATGCGACTGACCAAGCGCTTCAGCCTCTTCGCCGCCGCTGCGGCCTTCACTGCCAGCACCGCCGCACTCGCCGCACCCACCTTCATCAACGTGCTTACCGGCGGTACCAGCGGGGTGTATTACCCGATTGGCGTGGCCCTTTCGCAGCTTTACGGCAACGGTATCGAGGGTGCCAAGACTTCCGTGCAGGCGACCAAGGCCTCGGTGGAAAACCTCAATCTGCTGCAGGCAGGCCGTGGTGAACTGGCCTTCGCGCTTGGCGATTCGGTGGACGATGCCTGGAAGGGAGTCGAGGACGCTGGCTTCAAGGCGCCGCTGACCAAGATCCGCGCCATCGCCGCCACCTACCCGAACTACATCCAGATCGTGGCCAGCAAGGAATCCGGGATCAAGACCCTGGAAGACCTCAAGGGCAAGCGCATCTCGGTCGGCGCGCCGAAGTCCGGCACCGAGCTCAATGCCCGGGCCATCTTCAAGGCCGCTGGCCTGAGTTACAAGGACATGGGCCGGGTCGAATTCATGCCCTATGCCGAGTCGGTCGAGTTGATCAAGAACCGCCAGTTGGACGCCACGCTGCAGTCTTCCGGTTTGGGCATGGCGGCGATCCGCGATCTGGCGTCGATGGTGCCGCTCACCTTCGTGGCGATTCCCGAGGAGGTCGTCACCAAGATCGGCAGCAGCGCCTACCAGCCGATGGTGATCCCGGCCAACACCTATGACGGCCAGACCGAGGATGTGCCGACTGCGGCGATCATCAACCTGCTGGTCAGCCATGAAGGCGTGTCCGACGACGTCGCCTATCAGATGACCAAGCTGATGTTCGACAACCTTGCCCGCCTGCGCACCGCGCATTCTGCGTCCAACGACATGAGCCTGGAGAAGGCCACGGAAGGCCTGCCGATCCCGTTGCATCCGGGCGCCGAGCGCTTCTACAAGGAAGCCGGCGTTCTCGAGTAACACCGATGGAAGAGGGGCCGGGACCCGTGTCCGGCGCCCTCGTTCATCGAGTCAGCGTTCGCCCATGCCCTGATGGTGTCGGCGTACCGTTATCCCAGCTGTATCGAGAATCTATCCATGAGCGATCATCCAGGTCTGACCGGCAATCCCAGTCAGTGGCCCAAGGCCGTGTTCTACGTCGCGATCCTGTTTTCGGTCTATCAGATCATCGGGGCTGCGTTCCATCCTTTCTCCAGCCAGGTGCTGCGCGCCGGGCACGTCGGCTTCGTGTTGCTGATGGTGTACCTGTGTTTCCCGTTGCGGGGCCAGGGCCGGCCATGGACTCCGGTGGCCTGGGCCCTGGGCCTGGCTGGCCTGAGCACGGCGATTTACCAGTGGTATTTCGAGGCCGACCTGATCCAGCGTTCGGGCGACCTCACCCCCTTCGACATGGTGATCGGGGTGACCTTGCTGGTGCTGGTATTCGAGGCGGCGCGACGGGTCATGGGGCTGGCCTTGCCGATCATCTGCGGCTGCTTCCTGGCGTACGGCCTGTTTGGCGAGCACCTGCCGGGCGACCTGGCGCACCGTGGTTATGACTTCGACCAGATCATCAACCAGCTGTCGTTCGGTACCGAGGGTTTCTACGGCACGCCGACCTACGTGTCGGGCACCTATATCTTCCTGTTCATCCTGTTCGGCGCCTTCCTCGAACAGGCGGGGATGATCAGGCTGTTCACCGATTTCGCCATGGGCATGTTCGGTCACAAGACCGGCGGCCCGGCCAAGGTGTCGGTGGTCTCTTCGGCGCTGATGGGCACCATCACCGGTTCGGGTGTAGCCAACGTGGTGACCACCGGCCAGTTCACCATCCCGCTGATGAAGCGCTTCGGTTACAAGGGCACCTTCGCCGCCGCGGTGGAAGCCTCGGCCAGCATGGGCAGCCAGATCATGCCGCCGATCATGGGGGCCGTGGCCTTCATCATGGCCGAGACCATCAACGTGCCGTACGTGGAGATCGCCAAGGCGGCGCTGATCCCGGCCCTGCTGTGGTTCGGCTCGATTTTCTGGACCGTGCACCTCGAGGCCCAGCGCCTCAAACTGGTTGGCCTGCCGAAAGACGAATGCCCGGATCCATTCGCGGCGATCAAGCAGCGCTGGTACCTGCTGATTCCGCTGGGTGTGCTGGTGTATCTGCTGTTCGCCGGCTTCACCCCGATGTTCTCCGGCACCGTGGGCCTGGCCCTGACGGCCATCGTCATCCTCGGCACGGCGATCGTCATGCGCGCCAGCAACCTGTGGCTGAAGATCGCCTTCTGGATCGCCCTGGGGCTGGTCAGTTCCGGCTTCCTCAAATTCGGCATTGGCGTGGTGTTCGGCGTGATCGCGGTGTTGGTTGCCGGCTGCTTCTACGTCAAGGGCGGGCGTGAAACCCTGCGCGCCTGCGTCTGGGCGCTGGCCGAGGGCGCGCGCCATGCGGTGCCGGTGGCGGTCGCCTGCATCCTGGTGGGGGTGATCATCGGCGTGGTTTCGCTGACCGGCATCGCCACCACCTTCGCCGGTTACATCATGGCCATTGGCAAGGACAACCTGTTCCTGTCACTGCTGCTGACCATGCTCACGTGCCTGATCCTGGGCATGGGTATTCCGACCATCCCCAACTACATCATCACCAGCGCGATTGCCGCGCCAGCTTTGCTGGAGTTGGGTGTGCCGCTGATCGTGTCGCATATGTTCGTGTTCTATTTCGGCCTGATGGCCGACCTGACGCCGCCGGTGGCGCTGGCCTGCTTCGCCGCGGGGTCGATCGCCAAGGAGAACGGCCTGAAGATCAGCCTGTGGTCGGTGCGCATCGCCGCCTGTGGCTTCGTCGTCCCCTTCATGGCGGTGTATGACCCGGCGCTGCTGATGCAGGGTGATGACTGGGGGGCGATCCTCTACATGTTCATCAAGTCGGTGTTTGCCGTCGGGTTGTGGGGCATGGCGGTGGTCGGCTATTGCTCGGCGCCGATGCGTGCGTGGGAGCGGCTACTGGTTTTCGCTGCCGGTGCTTCGCTGGTGATTCCAGCCTCGGTGTTCAGTTACGACCTGCTCGGGCTGTACAGCGTGACCACCGATGAAATCGGTTTTCTGGTCGCGGCCGCGGTGATTGCCCAGCACGTGCTGCGCGCACGCCGTCAGCCTGCACTGGCTGCAGCTTGATCGCACTGTGCATGGGGTTGGCCGGGGTGGTCTGGGCGCAAGTGCCCACCCCGGCTTTCACCCTGGCCTGGAATCACAGCATCGAGAAGATTCGCTGGGAAGAGGACTACCGCGTCAGTGCCGAGGGGTTGTTGCTCGGCGAGGCGCGGGTGCGCGGCAGCGGTGCCGGCATGGAGATTCCTGACGGCGCCGTATTGCGTGATGGCGCCTGGCATTACCAGCGTCGAATGCCGCCTCTGCAACCGTTACGCCTCGGCCGCACACCCGAGGCGGGCGACTATCAACTCTGCGATGCCCAAGGCTGTAAACCCCTCAGCGAGTGGCTCGGGCCACCGACGGCCAATCAGCCGGCGGTGGAGCTTTGGAGTTGTGAGCTGACCGATCCTTGATCCTGCAAGTAATTGCAGCCATGTGGAGCGCGCCATGCGCGCGAAAGAAATCGCGGGCATGGCCCGCTCCCACAGACGGCCTGCTTGCTCTGCCGCACTGATCAACGGCCCTGCCGCATCTCCCCCAACTCCGCCCGCAACGCCTTCAACTCATCCAAGATCATCTGCTCGCGCTGCACCCGCGCTTCTACTTCGGGATCAGGCCCCTGGGCGTCCTGCATGGCGTTGACGATCACTGCGATGAACAGGTTGAGCATCATGAACGTGGCGATCAGCACGTAAGGGATAAAGAACATCCACGCGTGCGGGTACACCTCCATGATCGGTCGCACCGTGCCGCTCGACCAGCTGTCCAGGGTCATCATCTGGAACAGCGAATACAGGCTGGCGGTCAACGAGCCGAACCACTCGGGAAAGCGCTCGCCAAACAGTTGCGTGGCCATCACCGCCGACACGTAGAAGATCAGCCCCATCAGCATGATGATGCTGCCCATGCCGGGCAGCGACGCGAGCAGCGCCTGCACCACCTTGCGCATGCTCGGGTTGATCGACACCAGGCGCAGTACCCGCAACACGCGCAATGCCCGCAATACGCTGAACGGCCCGCTGGCCGGCACCAGCGCGATGCCCACCACGATGCAATCGAACACCGCCCACGGATCACGCAGCAGGCCTATGCCACGGGCCGCGAAGCGCAGCGCCAGCTCGATCACGAACACCGCGAGGATGAACATATCCACAGGCAACAGCAGCCAGCCCCACTCGCTGACGATTTCCGCCGAGGTCAGCATGCCGAGGATGGCGGCGTTGATCAGGATCAGCACGGTGATCAGGCGCTGCACGGGGGTGCCGTCCATCACCTCGGCCAATTTCAGGCGCCAGGTGGCGTTCGAGGAAGGTAGGGGGCTGTTCATGGGCGTGCGTCAGTCGATGTCCGGTTCGGTCAGAAGGCTGACGATTCTAAGGTCTCAGGCTGGCAGTGATCAGGCACAAGCGGCGTTTCGGCAGGGATTTCGGGTTACCCATTGTTTCAGCAGACCGATCTCGAGGGTAATTGCCGCCCCGCAGGTTTTGAAAACCACGAGCATGGGCTTGCACTCCGCGTGGCTGCGAAGAGGGGCTACCCTGCCTAAGGGGGAGAAAGACGTGTTCGCCCTGCCGCGATTTCGATTCCGACTGCGAGCCGATTTACCCGGATGACGGCTGGGCAAACACCTTGAACAGATCGACTTCTTCGCTTTCCGGTGGGGCCAGGCGCAGACGCTGTTCGATATTCAGCAGATGCTCCTCCATGCACTGCGTCGCCTGCTGAACATTACCGTCGAGCAGGGCCTTGGCCAGGGCCTCATGCTCGTTGTGCGAGCACTGGATGCCGTTATGGTTTTCATACAGGGCGATGATCAGCGAGCTACGGGCTATCAGGCCTTCGAGCATTTCGCCCAGGGTGCTGTTGCCGGCGATACGTGCCAGCAGGCGATGGAAGTCCCCTGACAGGCGAATGAATTCGGGTTTGGCCGGTTCGTGCCCAAGTGCCAATTCGGCCTTCAGGTGCGCTTCGATGGCGCGGCGGTCGGGGGCTTGCATGCGCTTGCAGGCTTCTTCGATCAACGCCTTTTCGATCACCCGGCGTGCGGCGAACACTTCGCGGGCCTGTTGCGGCGTCGGTTCTTCGACAAAGGCGCCACGGTTCATTTCCAGGCGCACCAGCTTGAGGTGAGCCAGGTCGCGCAGGGCACTGCGGATGTGGTTGCGGTTGGCCTGAAACACGTCCACCAGGTTGAGCTCGGTCAGGCGAGTACCGGGCGGCAGACGCTGCTCGACGATGGCATCGTAGATCGCGTTGTAGATGCGTTGCACTTCACGAATGACGTGACTGGCCATGGGTGATGCTCGTTTGCGTGGGAGCCAGGGCGGCTGAAGCTTGGCGGCAGTGTAATTGTTAACAATGAAGCGGCAAAGGGGGAGAGGGCTATACCGGGTGGTGCATGGCGTTGTCGCATTGCCCTATTGTTGTGCAATGCACGCTATTTTTCAGGATTTAATCCGTTATGTAGGGCGTATGCCGTCTTTTCACCGTAACTGAAAAACCATCCGTTTTTCAGCCGGATACACAGTGCGGGAGAAGTCTGGTACAGGTTGTGGGCAGAGAAGTGGCTGCCTGGCACATCCGTTGCTAACACTTGTTTTATAATTGTTAGCAATTTCGGGCGGCAAGCATGTCTGGGAAAGGTCAGGTCGAGCTGGTGGCGGTGCACAAGGCCTACGGTGCGCGGGTGGCGGTCACCGATCTCCATCTGAAAATTCCCAGTGGCAGCTATTGCTGCCTGCTCGGCCCCAGCGGCTGCGGCAAGAGCACCACCTTGCGCATGCTGGCCGGGCACGAAGAGGTGAGCGAGGGCGACATCCTCATGGATAACCGCAACGTCACCGAGTTTTCGCCGACCCAGCGCGGCACGGCAATGATGTTTCAGAACTACGCGCTGTTCCCGCACATGAGCTGCCTGGACAACGTCGCCTTCGGCCTGCGCATCGCCGGCATGGCCAGGGCCGAGCGCCACGCCAAGGCCCGCGAGCTGCTGGCGCTGGTGAACATGCAGGATTACGCCGAGAGTTACCCCGAGCAGCTTTCCGGTGGTCAGCAGCAGCGAGTGGCGCTGGCCCGTGCCCTGATTACCCAGCCGGACGTGGTGCTGCTCGACGAGCCGCTGTCCGCTCTCGACCCGTTCTTGCGGATTCGCATGCGCAAGGAGCTCAAGGCGATCCAGAAGCAATTGGGGCTGACCTTCATCCACGTCACCCACTCCCAGGAAGAAGCCTTCGCCCTGGCCGATCTGGCGGTGGTGATGGACGGTGGCAAGATTCAGCAGGTAGCGCCGCCACGGGAATTGTTCGAGCGGCCAGCCACTCCCTTCGTCGCGCAATTCATCGGCGGCCACAGCCTGATGCGTGGCGAGCTGACTGCGCGCGAGGCAGATCGCGTGGTACTCAGCGTCGAAGGCACAGGGCAGGGCAGCCTGAGTCTGGCGCAACTGGGCGACGATTATGCCGAGGCCATGGTGGGCACGCCGCTGGCGTTCTCGGTGCGCTGCGATCACCTGGACATCCTGCCGCCAGGCAGCGCTCCGCCAGCCGGGCAGTTTGGCTTGCCTGCGCGGGTCTGCGATGTCGAGTTCCAGGGCGCTTTCATCTACGTCGAATGCCAAACCGCCAGCGCTACGCCGCTGATGGTTTACCTGGCCGACCGCCAGCGCCAGGTACCCGAGGTGGGTGCAGAGGTCACCCTGGCCTGGGACGCCGCGCACCTCAACCTGTTCTCCCCGCAACACGCCAACCCGACAGAGGAGGTTCACTGATGAGCGAGCACGATGACAGCACCCCGCAACTCCCCGCCGAAACCCCGCAGGTGGAATCCGCCAAGGGACTGTCCAGGCGCAGCCTGATCAAGGGGCTGGGGGTGGCCTCGGCAGTGGCCGTGGGTTCCGGCGCGATCACCGGTTTTCCGATGATCTGGGCGCAGAACATCAAGAACATCACCTTGCGTCAGTTCGGCACCGGGGTGTCCAACCTCAACGACATCGCCATGAAGGCCAAGGAAGATCTGGGGATCACCCTGCAACTCACCGCACTGGACTCCGATGCGGTGGCGCAGCGGGCAGTGACTCAGCCACGCTCCTTCGACATCGCCGACATCGAGTACTGGATCGGCAAGAAGGTGTACCCGTCCGGCACCATGCAGGCCATGGACACTCAACGACTGAAGAATTTCGACAAGATCTCGCCGCTGTTCATCAACGGCAAACTGAACGCCGATTCGGTGATCGCCCAAGGTACTGCGCCGCACACCGTTGGCTTCGTCGAAAGCGCCGATTCGCTGAAGTTCGCCAGTGAGCCGACCCGCTGGATGACGCTGGTGCCGACCATCTACAACGCCGACACCCTGGGCATTCGCCCGGATCTGGTCGGGCGCCCGATCAAGAACTGGCGCGACATCATGGACCCGGCCTTCAAGGGCAAGGCCTCGATCCTCAACATCCCGTCCATCGGCATCATGGACGCGGCGATGATCTGCGAATCCATGGGTGAGATCACCTATGGCGACAAGGGCAACATGACCCAGGCCGAGATCGACAAGACCATCGCCATCCTCATGCAGGCGAAGAAAGACGGCCAGTTCCGCGCCTTCTGGAAGAGCTTCGATGAGTCGGTGAACCTGATGGCTTCCGGTGAGGTGGTGATCCAGTCCATGTGGTCACCGGCCGTGGCCGCCGTGCGCAGCCGCGGTGTGGCCTGCACCTACCAGCCGCTGGAAGAGGGCTATCGCGCCTGGGGCGGCGGTATCGGTCTGGCCAAGCACCTCAGCGGCCTGGAGCTGGATGCGGCCTATGAGTACATCGACTGGTACCTGTCGGGCTGGGTCGGTGCCTACCTCAACCGCCAGGGCTACTACAGCGCCGCCCCGGAGACCTCCAGGCAGTACATGAGCGCCGATGAATGGGGCTTCTGGATGGAGGGCAAGGCCGCCCAGAGCGACATTCTCAGCCCGGACGGCAAGGTCATGGAAAAGGCCGGCGCGGTGCGTGATGGCGGCTCCTATGAGCAGCGCATGGGCAGCGTGGCTTGCTGGAACTCGGTGATGGACGAGAACCGCCACATGGTCCGCAAGTGGAACGAGTTCATCGTTTCCTGACCCGGCCGTAGCGGTGGGTGGCGCCGTTTCATCCACCGCCGCGCCTGCGCCACCTCACTTTCTGCGTACTGGACTCGATATGCGCACCGGACTCGCCAACATCAGCCACCTGCAAGCCCTGCCGCTGGCGCTGACCCTGCTGCTGTTCCTGGTCTTCCCCATCACGGTGATCGTGGTGGTGAGCTTCTGGGACTACGACTCCTACCAGTTGATCCCGGACTTCATCTTCGGCAACTACCAGTACCTGCTGTCATCGCCGACGACCTTGCAGGCTTACCTGAATACCTTCAAGTACGCCTTGCTGACCTGGCTGATCACCCTGACGCTGGGCTTTACCGTGGCCTACTACCTGGCCTTCCACATCCGCAGCAACAAGGTGCAAACCTTGCTGTTTCTGCTGTGCACCATCCCGTTCTTCACCTCCAACATCATCCGCATGATTTCCTGGATACCACTGTTGGGGCGCAATGGTCTGGTCAACAGCGGCCTGATCGGCGCGGGGTTGATCGAACAGCCGCTGGAGTTTCTGCTGTACAGCGACTTCTCCATCGTTCTGGCCTATGTGCACCTGTACACCCTGTTCATGGTGGTGCCGATCTTCAACACCATGATGCGCATCGATCGCCGCCTGATCGAGGCCGCGCGGGACGCCGGAGCGCAGACCTGGCAGATCCTCCTGCTGGTGATCGTGCCGCTGTGCAAGTCGGGCATTCTCATCGGCAGCATTTTCGTACTGACCCTGGTGATGGGCGACTTCGTTACCGTGCGCATCATGGGGGGCGGCCTGCATGCTTCGGTCGGCGTGCTGATCCACAACGAAATCAGTTTGCTGCAATACCCGGCGGCTGCGGCCAGTGCCGTGGTGCTGCTGGCCACGGTGCTGCTGATGCTGGTGGTGATGTTCCGCCTGGTGGATATCCGCAAGGAGCTATGACCATGAAATCCACGGCACGGCCGTTGAGCTTTTATTGCCTGAGCCTGTTCTTTGGCCTGTTCGTACTGTTCCTTTACGGGCCGACCCTGACCATCGGCATTCTCTCGTTCCAGGGGCCGGACGGCGGGTTGACCTTTCCCATGAACGGCGTGTCCCTGCACTGGTTTCACAACCTGTTCCAGGCCCAGCAGGTGGGCGATTTCGCCGGTGCCTTCAGCCGTTCGATTCTCCTCGGTATCGCGGTGATGGCCTGCACACTGGTGTTTTCGGTGCTCGCCGGGTTCGCTTACCGGCGCCCATTCGCTGGCAGTCAGGCACTGTTCTACCTGACGTTGGCGAGCCTGATCATTCCGTCGATTCTGGTCAGCCTGGGCATTGGCCTGATGTTCGATCGCCTCGGCTGGGAGCCGATCTGGTACAGCTCGGCCTTTGGCGCGCACCTGACCTGGACCTTGCCGTTCGGCCTGTTGATCATGTTCGCCGTGTTCAACCGCTTCAACCGCGCCTACGAAATGGCGGCCCGCGACCTCGGCGCGAGCGCCTGGCAAACGGTACGCCTGATCGTTCTGCCGCTGATTGCCCCAAGCCTGTTCGGCGTGGCGCTGTTCGGCTTCACCCTGTCCTACGACGAATTCGCCCGCACCCTGATGGTCTCCGGCAGCTTCAATAGCCTGCCTCTGGAAATCTTCGGCATGACCACCAACGTCACCACCCCGGTGCTCTATGCGCTGGGCACACTGACCACGCTGTTTTCCCTGGCGCTGATTGGTCTGGTGCTGCTGTTGATGAATCTGAGCCAGCGTATGAGAAAACCCGTATGAAGATTCGCGTGATCAATCCCAATGGCTCGGCGGGCATGGCCCAATTGCTGGATGCAACCTGCCAGGGCATCAAGGCGGCCGATACGCAGTTGAGCGTGATCCATCTGCCCGGCTCGGTGGCGAGCATCGAGGGCGCTGCCGATGGCGTGTGCGCGGCTTATCACCTGCTGGGAGCGATGCGTCAGGGCCAGGAAGAGGGCGTGCAAGGTTTCGTGATCGCCTGTTTCGACGACACCGGCCTGGATGCCGCTCGCGAATTGGCCAGCGGCCCGGTGCTGGGCATCGGCGAAGCGGCCATGCACGCGGCGAGCATGCTGAGCGTGCGCTACTCGATCCTTACCAGCCTGCCGCGTTCGATCCACATCATCGAGCGCAACATGCACAGCTATGGCCTGCAGCGGCGCTGCGCGAATATCCATGCGGCGGATATTCCGGTGCTGGAGCTGGAGCGCGATCCCGCCCATTACCTGCGTCTGCGCGACCTGGGCCAGCAGATCCTGCGCGATGACCGTAGCGAGTGTCTGGTGATGGGCTGCGCAGGCATGAGCCAGTGGGCGCAGCGCCTGCAGGAGGATCTCGGCGTGCCGGTGGTCGATGGGGTTCAGGTGGCGTTGAAATGGGTGGAGGCGCTGGTGCAGTTGCGCCTGGGCAGCAGCAAGAGCCTGAGCTATGCCTGGCCGCGCGAGAAGGTGGTGTAGCGGCTGTGCCGCTGGCACATTTTCTATCACCTCTAAAGCAGCCTAAGGAAGAACATGACTCCACATTATCCCCGCGACCTGCGCGGATACGCAGGCAACCCGCCTCAGGCAAAATGGCCGGGAAATGCGCGAATCGCCGTCCAGTTCGTCCTCAATATCGAGGAGGGCAGTGAAAGTTGTGTGCTGCATGGGGATCCGCAGAGCGAAACGTTTCTTTCCGAGATCGTCGGTGCGCAGAGCTTTGCCGATCGGCATATGAGCATGGAGTCGATGTACGAATACGGCTCCCGTGCCGGTGTGTGGCGCATCCTCGATGAGTTCCAACGCCGCCAACTGCCGCTTACCGCCTTTGCCGTCGCCATGGCCCTGGAGCGTTGCCCGGACATCACCCAGGCGTTGGTCGCACGCAACCACGAAATCGCCAGTCACGGCTGGCGTTGGTTGCATTACCAGAACACTCCGGCCGATCTGGAGCGCGAACACCTCGAGCGCGCGGTCGAGCTGATCACCCGCCTTACCGGCGCCGCACCGCTCGGCTGGTATACCGGTAGAGACAGCCCCAACACGCGGCGCCTGGTGGTCGAGCATGGCGGCTTTCTCTACGACAGCGATTATTACGGCGACGACCTGCCGCTATGGAGCACCGTAGAAACTCGCGACGGTACCCGTCAGCCTCACCTGATCGTGCCTTATACGCTCGACGCCAATGACATGCGCTTCTCGAGCCCGGGCGGATTCAACAGTGGTGACCAGTTCTTCGCCTACCTGAGAGATACTTTCGACGTGCTCTACGCCGAGGGCGAAACGGCGCCGAAAATGATGTCGATCGGTCTGCACGCACGGCTGATCGGTCGCCCTGGGCGTTTCCGGGCGTTGCAACGCTTCCTCGATCATATCGAAGCCCATGATCGTGTCTGGGTGGCGCGTCGAGTCGACATCGCCCGGCACTGGGTCGAGCATCATCCTTACCAAGCGTAGAAACGCACTGCTTCGCCAGGGCGGTTGGCTGGGTATTTCGAAAGACGCCTGCAGCAGATAGGAATCAGGGTATCGGGAGCTGCCGAACCTGAGCGGATTGCCGAATCCATCGAAGATCATTAGCCTGCGCTTTTTGCCCGGGCCGGGTGGCCCTGGCCAACACGATGGATCACGGTATGAGCGAGCAGGTCGAAAACATCACCTATTACCTGGAGATGCACAGCCCCGAACAGGTGCGCGCCAAGCCCATGCCTGACGACCTGCAGGTGGTCGAGTGCCGCATCAAGCAGTTCCAGCTCAACCGCTTTCTCTACCAGTTGGTGGGCGGGCCCTGGGAGTGGACGGACAAGCTGTCCTGGTCGGATGCGCAGTGGCGCGAGCTGGTCGAGACTGACACTCATCGTACTTGGGTGGCCTACCACCAAGGCGCTATCGCCGGTTACTACGAGTTGCAGCGTGACGCCGACGGCTCGGTGGAGATTCTCTATTTCGGTCTCGCCGAAGCGTTTTTCGGTCAGGGTTTCGGCGGCCCGCTGCTGACCCACGCGCTGCAATCCGCCTGGGCCTGGCCCGGTACCCGGCGAGTCTGGGTGCACACCTGCACCTTCGATCACCCCAGCGCCCTGGCCAACTATCAGGCCCGTGGGTTGCAGCTGTATCGCCAGGAAGTCGAAGGCTGAGGGGCGTTTCAGCTCAAGCGGATCAGATAACTCGGTAGTGCCGGCTCCGGTAATACCGACAGCACCTTGAGGCGTTGCAGGGTGCGCTCGCGGGCGCAGCTCAGGTGATGGCGCAGGGCGTTGGCGGCGCGGTCGATATCCTTGGCCAGCAGCGCCTCGATCACCTGATGGTGTTCGTCGAGCATCGCTTCGTCCAGGCTTCTGCGCAAGGCGCCGTGGAGGATGCGGCCGATGTTCATCTGGCTCTGGCATTGGCGTATCAGCGAAGCCATCTTTTGATTGCGCAGGCCGGCCAGGCACTCGACGTGCAGGTCGTGTTCGATGCGTTCGATGGTGGCGCGCTCGGCGCCGTTGCTGGCCTGGCGGGCGCGCTCGATGCGCTCGAGCATGCCGTGCAGTGCATCTTGGCTCAGACCTGGAGCGCTCTGCCTCAGCGCCTGCGGTTCGAGCAGGCCGCGCAGTTCGTAGTCGTCGATCACCGATTGCGCCGTGAGCGGGCCGGCCAGCCATTGCGAGTAGGGTTCCTTTTCCACCAGGCCACGGTCGCGCAGGCGCATCAGCGCTTCGCGGACCACGCTGCGACTGACGTTCAGGTGCTCGGCCGCCAGTTGCTCGTCCAGCCGGTAGTGACCGAAGACCATGAAGGTGCCAACGCTGGCGGCGAGGTCTTCATAAGCACGTTCACCCAATGGTCGTACGTCGATCAGTTCATCTTCCGTTTCCAGGCCCAATAGCTGGCGTGTCAGCGGTGTGCGCAGTGGTTCGACGGCTGCGTCGTGCGGGTTGACCAGATAGCCGCGGCCTTCGAAACGGCAGATCAGGCCTTCGTCATGCAGCAGGTTAAGCGCCTGCCGTACCGGTACGCGGCTGGTGCCGAACAGCTGCGCCAGCGGGGCTTCGACCAGCACCAGGCCAGGGGCTGCACGTCCCTGAGTGATGGAGGCGCGCAGGGTGTCGCGGATCATTTCGTAGCGCGAGACCGCAAGGGATTCTTCCTGAGGGGCGCTTGCTGCGGGCATACCGGGTTTCCGGGGACGAGTACGAGGTGGCGATTCTCTCACAGGTTCAGCCCTCCCGATTACCTCGATGGCGGTGCTCCAAAAGGAAGCATCTTGGAACCCAGCGTTACTTTTTTGCACAAAAATGGATCTTTTAAATTTATATCCGTTATTTGTTTTGGCAACCTTCGGTCCCGCGCTTGACGGGCTCTTGAAGTGTTTTTGAAAGATTGGCATGAAGGCTGCTTTTGTAAACGTACTTTTTTGTATATGTACGTTTTGAGGTTTCCATGCCCGGTCCATCCCGCGCTCTCGAACTCGCCCAGGCTTATGCTGCGGGCTCGACCGACCCCGTCGAGGTGCTCGAGGCCGCGTTGGCGAAAGCTGCCGAGCTGCCGGCGGCATTCATCTCGCTGAGCGCCGAGCGTGGCCGTCGCGAAGCGCTGGCGTCACGGTCACGCTGGCGGGCCGGGCAAGCGCTGTCGGTGTTGGACGGTGTGCCCTTCGCCTGGAAGGATTTGTTCGATGTGGCCGGCAGCGTGACCACCGCCGGCTCGGCGACCCGCCGCGAGCTGGCGCCAGCCACCGCTGACGCTGCCCTGGTTGGCGCGCTCACCAGGGCTGGCCTGGTCAATCTGGGCAAGACCAACCTCAGTGAGTTCGCTTATTCCGGGCTCGGCCTCAATCCGCATTTCGGTACGCCGATCAACCCATTCAGCGGGCACGAGCCCCGTGTTCCCGGTGGCTCGTCGAGTGGTTCTGCGGTTGCCGTGGCCGCGGGTGTGGTGCCGCTGGCGATGGGCACCGACACGGCAGGGTCGATTCGTGTCCCGGCGGCTTTCAACGGCTTGGTCGGTTACCGCAGCAGCCGACGCCGTTACGCCTTCGACGGTGTATTTCCCCTGGCTCGCTCTCTGGATGCCCTTGGCCCACTGGCGCGCACTGTCGAGGACGTCGTGGCAGTGGACAGCCTGCTGCGTGGTGGCCCGGTGTCGCGTCGCTCAACCGCGTGTTCATTGTTTGGCGTGCGTGTGTACGTCGACCCGGCCTGGGTCGACGATTCGCGCGTACAGCCAGCGGTCAGGCAGAACCTGGAGCGCGCGCTGGAGCGCTTGGCCTGCGCCGGTGCCGTGGTCGAACGCAAACCCATCAAGGCCATGCGCGAGGCGCTGGCGATGATCGAGCGCGGCGACTGGGTCGGTTCCGCAGAGGCCTTTGCCCTGCACGAGAGCCTGCTCGACAGCGCCGACGCCAAGCGTCTCGACCCGCGCGTGCGCAAGCGGCTCGAAGGGGCGCGCTCGATCCCGGCCAGCCACCAGATACGCCTTTACCAACAGGGTGAAAGCCTGCGCAGGCAACTCGTCGATGAGCTGGATGGAGCCTTCGTGATCACGCCGACCGTCGCTCATGTGGCCCCGCTGCTGGTGCCTCTGGAAGCCGACGAGGCGTTGTTCGTTGCCACCAACCTGGCCACTCTGCGCCTGACCATGCCCGGCAGCCTGCTCGACATGCCCGCGGTTGCCTTGCCTAGCGGTGTCGATGAGCACGGCTTGCCCACCAGCCTGCTGCTTGCAGCGCCCAGCGCCGCGGACGACCTGTTGCTGCGTGCGGCGCTGGCTGTCGAGGCTGCCTTGCTGCCCTGAATTCGCTTGGGCGAGCAGCGGGGCCCGGCCCGCTTGCACGTCGCTCACCGATCCGGGTCAAGAGGATTCAACGATGGCAAAAGAAATATTCGTCTCCATCGGCGTTGACGTGGATGCGGTCGCCGGCTGGCTCGGCTCCTACGGCGGTGAGGATTCCCCGGACGACATCTCCCGTGGCTTGTTCGCAGGTGAAGTGGGGGCACCGCGCCTGCTCAAACTGTTCGAGAAGTACGGTTTGCGTACCACCTGGTTCATTCCCGGTCATTCGGTCGAAACCTTTCCCGAGCAGATGAAGGCGGTGGCCGATGCAGGCCATGAGATCGGCATCCACGGTTACAGCCACGAAAATCCGATCGCCATGACGGCGGAGCAGGAGGAGATCGTTCTCGACAAGTCCATCGAGCTGATCACGGCACTGGCCGGCAAGCGTCCTACCGGGTACGTCGCGCCCTGGTGGGAATTCAGCAACGTGACCAACGAGCTGCTGCTCAAGAAAGGCATCAAGTACGACCATAGCCTGATGCACAACGACTTCCATCCCTACTACGTGAGGGTTGGCGATCGCTGGACCAAGATCGACTACAGCCAGCATCCGGATACCTGGATGAAGCCGCTGGTGCGTGGTGAGGAAACCAGCCTGGTGGAGATTCCGGCCAACTGGTACCTCGATGACCTGCCGCCAATGATGTTCATCAAGAAGGCGCCGAACAGCCATGGCTTCGTCAACCCGCGTCATCTCGAGGAGATGTGGCGCGACCAGTTCGACTGGGTCTACCGCGAGCACGACTACGCGGTGTTCCCGATCACCATCCACCCCGACGTGTCCGGTCGTCCGCAGGTGCTGTTGATGCTCGAGCGCCTTATCGAGCACATCAAAGGCCATGAAGGTGTGCACTTCGTGACCATGGACGAAATCGCCGATGACTTCCTGCGTCGCCAGCCGCACAAGCGCTGACGCCTAGCCCCTGATGAGTATGCCGACATGACAACAACGCATGCCGCAACACCGACCCACGTCAAAGAATCCGGCACCTGGAAACCGGTGCAGCTCTCGTCCAGAGATGTCACCTATTCGACCTGGATCGCTTTCTTCGCCTGGGTTTTCGCAGTCTATGACTTCATCCTGTTCGGCACGTTGTTGCCGGTCATGGGCGGGCACTTCAACTGGAGCGAGGCCGAGCAGGCCAAGATAGCCACCTGGGTCGCTCTGGGCGGCGCCATCGTCGCTTTCGGCATCGGCCCGCTGGTCGACCGCATCGGTCGCCGTGGCGGCATCATGGTCACGATTGGCGGAACGGCGATTTGCTCGGCGCTGACCGCCGTCTGCGCCGGCATGGGCAAGGTGCCGTTGATTCTGGTGCGCTCGGTGGCGGGCCTGGGTTATGCCGAGGAAGCCGTCAACGCCACTTACCTGACCGAAGTGTATGCCGCGTCCACTGATCCGAAGCTGATCAAGCGCCGTGGTTTCATCTACAGCCTGGTGCAAAGCGGCTGGCCGGTCGGTGCGCTGATCGCTGCCGGACTCACCGCCCTGCTGCTGCCGCATATCGGCTGGCAGGGTTGTTTCGTGTTTGCCGCGATACCGGCATTCGTCATTGCCGTGCTGGCTTACAAGCTCAAGGAGAGCCCGCAGTTTCAGGTGCATCAGCGTATTTCCCAGCTTCGCAAGGCTGGCCAGGATGCCGATGCCCGTGCTCTGGCCCGTGAATATGACGTGGACTACGAGGAGCATGCCAAGGCTGGGGTGGCGGCTGCGTTTCGCGGTGCCGCGCTGCGCCCGACCCTGGTGCTGAGCCTGGCGATCCTGCTCAACTGGTCGGCGATTCAGGTGTTCAGCGTGCTGGGTACCTCGGTGATCGTCAGCGTGCACAAACTGTCGTTCGAGAACTCGCTGGTGATCCTGGTGCTGTCCAATCTGGTCGGCTTCATCGGCTATCTGTTTCACGGCTGGCTGGGTGATCGCTTCGGTCGCCGCAACACCGTGGCGCTGGGCTGGATGTGCGGTGGTGTCGCCTTCTTCGCCATGGTTCAGGCGCCCAGCGACCTGGCGACCGTC
Organism: Pseudomonas flavescens; assembly: GCF_013408425.1. Taxonomy (NCBI): domain Bacteria; kingdom Pseudomonadati; phylum Pseudomonadota; class Gammaproteobacteria; order Pseudomonadales; family Pseudomonadaceae; genus Phytopseudomonas; species Phytopseudomonas flavescens. The sequence continues at coordinate 4,708,387 of NZ_JACBYV010000001.1, forward strand.
ATCGCGTTGTACAGCCTCGGCCTGTTCTTCCTGACCGGTCCGTACTCGGCCATGCTGTTCTTCATGGGTGAGAGCTTCCCCACCAGCATTCGCGCGACCGGCGGCGCCATCGTTCATGCCATGGGCCCGATTGGCGCGATCCTCGCCGGCCTCGGCATTACCGGGGTACTGACCAGCGGCGGTGAATGGCACAGCGCGGCTCTGTGGTTCGGTGCCCTGCCGTGTTTCCTGTCCGGTGTGGTGATGCTGGCCGCGCGTCACGTCGAACCGAACAGCGTCAAATGACCGAGGAGGCTCTTCCCATGACTCTACCCGTTGCCATGATTACCGGTGCCGCCAGCGGTATCGGTCAGGCTCTGGCCGTGGCGTATGCCAGAAGCGGCGTGCGTGTGGCCGGTGGCTATTTCGCCGGCGATCCCCATGACCCTGCCGAGACCCTGCGGCTGGTCGAGGGCGCAGGTGGCGAGTGCATCATGCTCGCTGCCGACGTTACCGACAGCGCCTCGCTGGACGCGCTGGCCGCTGCCGCCGTCGAGCGGTTCGGCCGTCTCGACTATGCGGTGGCCAATGCCGGCCTGCTGCGCCGCGCACCGCTGCTGGAAATGACCGACGAGCGCTGGAACGAGATGCTCGACGTCGACCTGACCGGGGTCATGCGTACCTTCCGCAGCGCCGCACGCTACATCGGTGAAGGGGGCGCGCTGGTGGCGATTTCCTCCATCGCCGGCGGCGTCTACGGCTGGCAGGATCACTCCCATTATGCCGCCGCCAAGGCTGGCGTACCCGGCCTGTGCCGCTCGCTGGCGGTGGAGCTGGCGCCGCAGGGTATCCGCTGCAACGCGGTGATTCCCGGGCTGATCGAAACGCCGCAATCGCTCGACGCGAAAAACTCCCTCGGCCCGGAGGGGCTGGCCCAGGCGGCCAAGGCCATCCCGCTGGGTCGGGTGGGGCGCGCCAGTGAAGTGGCCGATCTGGTGCGTTACCTGACCAGTGCCCAGGCCAGCTACATCACCGGGCAGAGCATCATCGTCGACGGCGGCCTGACGGTGCGTTGGCCGGATTGACGGCTATAAGGCGAAAGCGGTGATCGGTGCAGTACCTGTGGGAGCGGGCCATGCCCGCGACTTTTTCGCGGGCATGGCCCGCTCCCACAGAATGTAGACCGAGCGTCTACTCCCACCATTCAGCTGTAGCGTGGGCTTCAGCCCACCAAATCGAAGGTCCGCTATCGCCTTACTCCAACCCATTCCACCGAGACGGCAACGAACTCCGATAAGGACAGACCATGAAACAGCTACAAGACCGTCGCGCCGTGATCACCGGCGCCGCCAGTGGCATCGGCGCGGCCATTGCCCATGCCTATGCCGATGCAGGCGCCCGCCTGGTGCTCTGCGACCGCGATGCCGCCCGCCTGGCGATCACCGCCCGTGAGTGCCGCGAGCGCGGGGCCGAGGTGGTGCAAAGCGTGGCCGACGTCGGCAGCCGCGAAGGTGCCCAGGCCGGTGTCGATGCCTGCGTGAAGGCCTTCGCCGGTATCGATATTCTGGTCAACAACGCCGGCATGCTGACCCAGGCACCCTGCGTCGAGCTGACCCAGGAAATGTGGGACGACATGCTGCGCGTCGACCTCACCAGCGTGTTCATTGCCAGCCAGCGCGCTTTGCCGCACATGCTCGCCCAGCAGTGGGGGCGGATCATCAACGTCGCCTCGCAACTGGGCATCAAGGGCGGCGCCGAGTTGACCCATTACGCCGCAGCCAAGGCCGGTGTGATCGGCTTCAGCAAGTCCCTGGCCCTCGAGGTCAGCAAGGACAACGTGCTGGTCAATGCCATCGCTCCCGGCCCCATCGAGACGCCACTGGTCGATGGCATCAGTCAGGACTGGAAGACGGCCAAGGCCAGAGAATTGCCCCTTGGCCGTTTCGGCAAGGCCAGTGAGGTTGCGCCTGTCGCCGTGCTGCTGGCTTCGGAGCCGGGTGGCAACCTGTTCGTCGGCCAGACCCTCGGGCCGAACTCCGGCGATGTGATGCCCTGACATGTGCGGACTCTGCGGCCTGCTCGGCGAAGAGCTGCACTGGAGCGATCCGCTCGGCGATACCCTGCCTCGGCGCCGCGAGCGGCTGCGTCGGATCGCGGCGATCAATCAGGTGCTGGCGCCATTCCGCCTCACCGTCAGCGACGTACAGGGTGCATCCTATCTGGTGCAGGGGGCGACCGGCCGCCAGGAACTGGCCAGCGGCCTCGACCAGCTCTGGCTGCAGGCCGAAGCGATCCTCGGCCGACCACTGGATCCGCTCGACCCACGGGTGCTCGATCATCTGGAGGCACAGCCATGAGCCTGCCAATCAACGTCGTCACCGGCTTTCTCGGCAGCGGCAAGACCACGTTGCTCAAGCGCCTGTTGGCCGACGAGGAACTCGGTGACACTGCGCTGCTGATCAACGAGTTCGGCGAAGTCGGTATCGATAATCTGCTGGTCGAGGAGGTCGCCCCGGGAACCGTGTTGCTACCCAGCGGCTGTGTCTGTTGTTCGGTACGTGGCGATCTCAAGCAGGCGCTACTGGATCTGCACGGCAAACGCAGTCGTGGCGAGGTTCCGGCCTTTCGCCGGGTGCTGCTGGAAACCACCGGGCTGGCCGACCCGGCGCCGATCCTGGCCACCCTGCAACGTGATCCGCAAATGCGTGGCCGCTTCCATCTCGGTCTGCTGGTAACGGTGGTCGATGCGCAGCATGCCGAGCTGCAGGAGCGCCTGCACCCCGAGTGGCTTGGTCAGGTCACCGCTGCCGACCGCCTGCTGCTGAGCAAGACCGATCTGGTTGCAGCAGAGGTCGTCGACCCGCTGCGCTGCAGACTGCTGGCGCTCAATCCATCAGCATCCCTGGCCCTGACCGCTGACATCGTCAGTGGTGACGAACTGCTGCTCGGCGAGGGGCTCAAGGGGCGCGACCCGGATGCCGAGGTGGCGCGCTGGCAACTGTTCGCACCGCTCGGCAGCAGCCGCCACGGTAGCGCCGAGGTGTGCTGCCTGGAGTTCGATGGCGCGCTGGACTGGATCGCCTTCGGGGTCTGGCTGTCCATGCTGCTAAGATGCCACGGCGAACGCATACTCCGAGTCAAAGGCATCCTCGACGTGATCGATTCTCCGCAGCCCATCGTCATCCATGGCGTGCAGCATTGTCTGCATGCGCCGGTCCATCTCAACGCCTGGCCAGGTGGTGTGCGCCGCTCGCGCCTGGTGTTCATCGTCCGCGAGCTGGACACCCTGACGCTGCGCCGTTCGTTCAATGCCTTCCTCGCCCGGCTCGGGCGCGCCGCATGATCACCCTGCGCGTACTCGGCACCTCCGTGACCTTGCTCGAACCGATCCGGCAGCGCGCCGAGCAGGAGCTTGGCATTCGCCTGGAATATCAGTTGCACGACACCCAGACCGTGCAACGCATCGCGGTGATGCAGCCGGAGAGCTACGACCTCTATGACCAGTGGTTTCACAACGTCGACTTCGTGTGGCCTGCGCGGGCAATTCAGCCTATCGACACGCGGCGGGTGGCGCTCTGGGAAGAGATCAACGACCTGGCGAAGAAAGGTCGCCTGCACCCGGACGATCGGCTGGCCAGCGGCAGCCTGCCGTGCGACCGACTGTTCGTGCAGCCCGACGGCAACCTGGGCAGTGCGCCGACCGACCACATCAGCATGTTGCCGCTGACCCACAACGCCGACAGTTTCGCCTATCTGCCCGCGCACCTGCCCAAGGCCCTGGCTGGCAACGAGGAGAGCTGGGCCTGGCTGGTCGACGAAGGCTGGTGCGGGCACATCGCCTTGCAGAACGATGCCGCCATCGGTGCCCTCGATGCGGCACTGGCGCTTCAGGCCGGAGGCCTGGCGCACTTCGACAATATCGGCAACCTGCGCCTCGGCGAAATCGACCGCCTCGCCGAGCGGCTGATCGAGAAGCAGCGTCACGGCCACTTCGCGGCGTTCTGGTCGGATGATCGTGAGGCCAGCGAACTGATGCTCGGCCCCAACGTGCATGTGCAGAGCCTGTGGTCGCCGACCCTGATGCAATTGCATCGCGCCGGCGTGCAGTACCGTCTGGCTGCGCCCAAGGAGGGCTATCGCGCCTGGTTCGGCGGCCTCTCGCTGTCGCGTTGCGTCGAGGGCAAGGTCAAGGACGCTGCCTACGCCTACCTCAACTGGTGGTTGGCCGGCTGGCCTGGCGCGCTGATGGCCAGGCAGGGGTTCTACATCTCCAATCCGCCCCGTGCCCGTGACCATATGTCCGCTGCCGAATGGGACTACTGGTACGACGGCAAGCCTGCCGCAGAGCAGCTTCTGGGCAGTGACGGGCTGCCATTGATCGAGCCCGGCGAAGTGCGTGAAGGCGGCACCTACGCTCAGCGCATGGGCCATATCGGCGTATGGAACGCGGTCATGGACGAGCACAACTATCTGGTGCGGCGGTGGAGCGACTTCTTGCGTGCAGGGCGCTGAAGCGCTGACGTAATGCGACAATCAGCGGCGACATCTCGCCGGGGCTGCTGTCCTAGTTGGAGCGAGCCAAGTCGCGGTCACTGAACGGAGTCTTACATGCCGATGCCTAGTTTGAAGTTCCTGCCACTCTGCCTGCTGGCGCTGCCGCTCATGGCGACAGCCCAGCAGCAGATTCAGCCCGGCCTCTGGGAAATCACCTCGAAGAACATGCAACTGGGTGGCAAAGCGCTGCCGAGCAGCGACGTGATGCTGCAGCAGTTCAAGAACCTGCCCCAGGCGCAGCGCGAGATGATGGAGCGGGCGATGGCCCAGCAGGGTATCCAGTTGGGCGACAAGGGTGTGCAGTACTGCATCAGCCAGGCGCAGATCGATGCCCAGAACATCCCTCTGCAGGATCCCAACTGCCGCCAGCAGATCACCTCGCGCGACAACGATCGCTGGGTGTTCAACTTCACCTGTCCGCAGGGCCAGGGGCAGGGCGAGGCGCATTTCCTCGACGACAAGTCCTTCAGCTCCAAAGTCAGCGGCCAGTTCGACAGCGGTGCCGGTCGTCAGCAGGGCAGCATGGAGTCTGACGCCCGCTGGGTGTCGGCCGATTGTGGTGCGCTGAAGCCGCGTCAGCCTTGAGGTTGCATCAGCCTGCCGTCGATGTGGATCGGCTCTGAGTGCCATGCTCGAGGGCGCTCCCTCTGGCCTGGGCTTGGCCGAAGTTGCTGCTCAGCCGGTGTTCGCCAGCAGGATGAGGAAGCGGCTCGCTAGGGCGCGGTCATGTGCCTGGCTTCTGTCTCGGCAGCGCATAGAGCGCCATCAGAAACGACGTCACTGCGCCCAGGCAGAAGTTGCCGACATGATGGGTTTCCATCGGCAGCACCTCACCCCATACGAGTGCGCCCGTACCACCAGCCAGGCAAACGATCAGCATGTGCAGAACGCATCGGTGAAGCTGGAAGTATGCGTAAAGCATTGCCAGGCCGAACGCTGGGATTCCATAGAAAAACAGGCTCGTTACGGCTGAAAGAATGCCGAACCAGAACGTACCCACCACGGTTTCCACGACGCTCATGCTGGTGGTTCGGGCCATCAATTCAAGCGTGCAGAAATACCCAAATATGAACACGCCCACCAGCGCCGGGCAGAGGGTGAAGGATGTCACTATGCGTTTGACCGGGTACCACACAGCCTATCCCTGTAATGAACACGCAGCAGGTGAATTGGAACGCTCTGGTAAGGGATTTCTCAGGGAAAGACCGCGGCCATTCGAGAAAACCTAATCGGCCTTCTCCTGAATATGCAGTATGCAGGACGTGTATGTATTGCTCAGTCTTCATACAACCGATCAAGCAGTGCCGCGAACGTGGAGGCAACAGGTGAGACCTCTTCCTCGCTACCGGGCACTCCCTCGTGGTGCCAAATCACAACCGGCGGTTCTTCACTGGGTGGACACTCTCGATAGTCAAAGCACAGCGCATCACCGTTGCCCAGCGCCGAAAAAATCACCAGGCCCGGCACTAACCCCTCGGGTGGGAATCGTAGCTTGATCTCCATCGTCTCCGTGCAGCCCTCGATATCGCCAAAAGCCAGGAACATACCCGTTCCGGATTCCACCTCTTCTCCGTGCAGGCGACTGAAGTACCTGAAATAGGGTCTATCGACGATAAAGGCACCATTGAAACGCTTGACGACGTCCTTGTAGCTGTTAGGAAAAGGTCTGCCCAACTGCTGTTCGACTGCAGCGATAGCAGCGGAATTACCGTCACCGTAGTAAGAGTCGAACTCGACCGATGTGCTCATTTCATTGCCCCTTGCTCATGGATTCCCAGCCGACATGCCGTGCGCCGTCATGAATGGCTTCAGGTACCAGCTGCATCCTGCCTGTATCCTGATGATGGTGCCACGTATAACCCGGAATCTTGCCCATACCTCCACGAATCGCCTTGGCTTGCTCGCTGCTGAACTGGCCAGCGCTCACGTTACCCGCATCGATCTGCGTCCTCAGGTCTCGTGTAGCCATCCGCAACTGGCGTTCATAGCTGGCACCGCGGAAGGCCTCAATGTCTAAGCGGGTGTCGAACTTGGATACATCGTCGAAGATAGGAAAACCCTTTTGGTCAAACACCACACGTACTGTCGAGCCATCAGGAAGTTCTACGACCTTGTGCTGCCCAGCCAACTTGACATTTGGCTTGTCCAGCGGCGGCACTGTGGTCGACACGACGTTGTCGGTGCCGTGCTTGCTTTCCAGCTCGGCTCGTATGTCTCTGGAGTTGTAAGGATTGCTGCTACCGATGGCTGTGGGAGCTTCGACCTTGTCGCCGAGCTTCTTCACGACCCAATCGCCGCCATGGCGAACGATCTTCAAACCGTACTTACCAGCATTGCCGACGAGGACTTGTGTCACGTAGTCCTCTGATTTCTCGGCGATCAACGCCTCCAGCGTCTTCTCCCCAGAACGAAGTGCCTGGATATCCTGGTAGGCTTCATAGGCGGTCATGCCTTTATCGATCAGCCAGGCAGCACCAATGATGACGGGAACCCAAAACGCATTATTTTCTGCTTCAATTTGCGCCGCAGTATTTGCGATGCCAGCTTCGCCACCCGATGCGGCGGTCACGCCTGTAATCAGAGAGCTGACGATATTTTTGCGGGCTTCTTTTTCCGCTGGCGTCAGTGACCCTCCAGCCTGATTGGTTATCTGCTCCACCAGGTTGTTGATGACGACGCTGGAGGCCGCGCCCAATGCGCCGCTTCCACAATCGGCGCGCTGTGCCGCGGCTCCAGCACATGCCACTACAGCATGCAGCGCAGTACGTGCGACTTCAGAGTCGAGTCGGTCAGCAATTATCTTGACCTCTTGCGTCGCCAATCCCTGCATGTAATTGACAGTCGCTGCCTGGAGCATATCGACACCACTACCGGATATGTTCCCGCCTGCTGCAGCGGTCAAGGCCATCAACACGGCTCGATTTGTGCCACCAAACTCCCAGGCCTGGTTGTCTTTCAGCGTCTGCGTGAGGTGCTGAATAAGCGCAGGATTCTGTTGATCAACCGGCTTTTGGCGCTCTTGGTCTAGCTCTTGCTGGGCTGCGGTGGACTCCTTGGCCTTGTTGTCGAGGAACGTCCCTACCTCTCGAGTAAAGGCGCCTGCGATCTCGAAGCCTGCCCGCATCTCCTCTTCATCGAAGATCGGTTTGAGCGCATTCGAAGTATCGCGATCAGTCGATACGTCGCGATTGAGCGAAGCTACGGTCTGCTCGGCGGTCGAGCCCGTGAGCGCCTGCTGGCCGATATCGTCGCGGATCTCGATGGTGGCCGCGCTGATACCGCTGCGGGTTACGCTGCTCGCGTCGTCCTTGGCGCCCAGTGCCACAGGTAGCGTCGAACTGAAGCCGCCTTCATTGGGCAGCGTACTGCCTGGGGTTTGTGCGCTGCCTGCCTGGGCGTTGCCTTGTTGATCCTTGCCAATGTTCGCACCGTAGCCGCCGCCAATGCTGATGCTGCTTCCCTCGTACTGGGCTTCGTTCTTGATATCGCGGGTGGTAAGTGTCGCGGTACTCAGCGTGTTGCGGCCATTGGCGATGGCTGTGTCGGTGCTGGTAATCACGGCGCCCGCCAGGTCGGTATTGCCGCCAACCATGATCTGGAAGCCGCCATCGCCTGCGCGAATGCCGGATTGTTCGACAACGCTGGCGTATTCGGAGTCGATATCGGTCTTGCCGAAGTTGCCGGAAATGGAGCTGGCGCCGAAGCAGAAGGGCGGGATGCACAAGCTCAGTCCGGCGCTCATGCTCTTCTCGTCGACCTTGTAGGTGCTGGTGTCCTGCAGGCTTTCGATGTTGAGATTACGGCCGACGTCAGCAGTGACCTGTTTACCGGTGGCGACGGCTCCCCTGATGTTGGTGTCCCGACCGGATTGCAGGAGGAGCGCATTGCCTGCATCCACCCGCGTGTTGGCATGGGTGATGTCTTCGCCATCACTTTCACCGCGATTGCCCGCCACCCCGAGGTTGAACGAGAAACCGTTCTGGCTGCCGAGCGAGAAGCCGATGCCGACGCTCGCACTGCTACCACGGCTATCGCTTTCCTGCTGGATGCTGTCGGTGGCGGCTAGCAGATTGATGTCGCCCCCGGCGGCCAGTGCTGCATTGTTGCCCGCTTTGATCTGGCTACCGCGAACGGTGATGTGGCTGTCGGTTCCAGCGCCGCTGGCTTGCAGCGATACATCGTTGCCAGTGGCAACGGTGGACGCGGCGGACGTGTCGCTGCGCTGCACCACGGTGTTGGCGCTTTTTTGTGTGCCCAGAGAAATACTGACGTTGATGCCACCCGCCTGGGCCGGGTTCTGGGCAACGGCCGTGGCCGCATTGTTGGCGGCCATCGCCGTGGTGGCCAGCGCCAGGGCCTGCATACGAGTGTTATCGGTTTTGCTCGACGCCTGCTTCATCTGGTCGGCGGTCTGGATGGCGCTGATCACCGGGTTGGTGAGGGTGACCGAGAGCCCGGACTGCTTGAATTTGGTTTCGCGCTCTCGTTCACTGAGGTTACGTGCTTCGAGGATATCGATACGCTCGGCGCTGATGTCGACATCCCCTTTTGGTGCAACCACATGGCTGCCGACTTGACGGTAATCGCCGTCAGCCAGGATCAGCACGTCGCCTTCGGTCGATCCGACCATGCTGCCCACAGCCGTGCGGCGTGTGGAATCATCTTCCACGCTCTGTTTCTGCGTGCCGATGGTCAGGGAAAGACCGCCACCGCTGAACAGGCCGCTTTTCTTCTGTGTCTTGTCATGGCGCTCGGTGACGCGATCACTCGCTGCCTCGAGATTGATGTCGTTACCGGCCAGCAGAATGGTTTGGTCGGTCGACGCGACGTTACTTCCGCGCAGTGTGATGTCGCGCCCTGCCTGAAGATAGGCCTGCTCGGCGCTGAAGGTCGAGCCCTCGGCCAGGGTTTGGTCGACCGTGTCTCGTATGGTCGTGGTGGTGCTGGAGAACATCCCGCTCTTGCCCTTGAACTTGTGCGCCTCGTCGGCGAACTGGTAGTTCTCGGCTTCGGTGAGATTGATGTCGCGGCCGGCGTTCGCCAGCAGCAGGCCTTTTTCACTGTTGACGCTGGCGCCGCGGGCATTGATGTCCTGGCCAGCGCTGAGCTGCAGCTCGCCGGTGGTCTGGACGATGGAGCCTACCTCGGTACGACTGGCTTCGTTACGCCAGTTGTTGCTGTTCCAGGTAATGGATTGCTGGTGCGCCTCCGACAGCGTGCCCAGGCTGATGTCTCGACCTGCCGAAAGAAGCGTGGCGCCTTGGCCGGCATTGGCGATCTGTGCGGCATCCAGCTTCAGGTCATTGCCGGCATCTACCTGCAGCGTGCCGTTGGTACCGCTGACGAACAGGCTCGCGACACGAGACAGGTCTGTCCGGCTGCCCTGGGCATTGGCGCTGTCCTGGGTCGTCGATGCGATTCGAACGTCTTTTCCGGCATTGACCGACAGTAAATCCACTGCACCCAGCGTACCGCCGATGCTGTTCAGGTTCTCGCGAGCCTGTACCACGAGTTTGTCTGCCTGAATTCGCCCACCCAGGTTGTCGATGTTCTGCGCATTGATCGCCACGATGCTGCGCCCACCGATGCTGCCGCTGTTGAGCAGGTCGCCAGAGAGGTCGAGCTTGAGCTGCTGGCCGGCGATCAGCGCACCGTTGCCGTTGAGGTCGCCGTCGCGCACCCGCACGTAGACCTGGGGTACCAGTACCTTGCGCGATTCGCCATCGGCCAGCGTCACGGAGCGTTCCACCAGCCACACCACGTCACTGGTCAGTTGCGCCATCTGCTCGGCGGTCAGGGCCACGCCGGGTATCAGGTTCCACTCGCTGGCCAGGGTGACGGCGTTGTCGATCAGGGCGCGGTATTGCGCTTCGTCGCTGGCATAACCGTCGAGGAAGCGTCGCCCGGTGAGCTGGGCGATCTGCTCGCGAATCAGCTTCTGCTCGTAGAAGCCGTCGCCCAGACGCAGCTGGGTCAGGGCCGGATCCACGCTCAGGCGTTGCAGCATGTAGTCCGACGACAACCATTGGCGGTAGCTGGCGAAGCGCGGATCGGTTTCGATCAGGTAGCCGCGGGTACCCTCCGGGTTGGTCTGGAAGATGTTGTTGCTCGGCAGGGCCAGGTTGAGGCCGCCGCTGCGTACCAGATCGGCGATACCCTGGCCATTGTTGAGCAGTACCTCGACGCCCGGATCCACCTGGCTGACTTGGCGCATGGCGATTTGCGTATTGCTGCCATCTACCGCCGTTTGTCCACGCAGCTCTGTCGGGCTGATGTCGATGTCCTGGATCAACGGTGCCGGAGTGTAAGCGGTGACGTTGGTGCCCTGGCTATCCCGGCCCTTGCGCTGGATGCGGTAGAAGTTGGTGGCGGTGCCGGCGTCGCTGGTGACCCTTTGGCCGTCCGCCTCGATGTTGGTCACCTGGGTGGCGCCAACCTGCAGCAGACCGCCGGCGATAATGCGGCTCTTGTCGTTCAGCAGCTGGTCACCGCTGAACGACAGGTTGCCGCCCGCGAGGATCTGTCCGGGTGCCGAGGTGAGTACGCGGGTTTCGGTGACGGTGCGCTCGTAGTCGTAGCGGTTGAAGTTGTCGCGCTGGCCATCGGGTGTGGTCAGGTAGTCGACCTCATCGTTGTGCAGGGATATCTCGTCGGGGCGGTAGCGGTTGGGCGAGCCGCTGATCTGATAGTCGCGAAGTTGCTCGCGGCTCACCTCGACCTGGGTGGTGCTGAAGTGTTCGTTGGTGTTGCGCAATTCGCGCACGGCCAGATCCAGGCTACCGAGCGACTCGATGGTGGCACTGGCGTTGCTCAGCAGGTCGGCACGTCCGCTGGCGCGATCGTCAGCGTCCAGCGCGCCGCCGATGGCCATGTCTCCTGCGCTGAAGATCAGCGCCTGCTCGCGGTTTTCCAGTGTCTGGCTGCCGATGTCCAGCCGTTCGCGAGCGGCCAGCGTGGCGGCGCTATCACCCTCGTCACGGTTGGACAGCAGGCGACTGGAGATGGCCAGGCGATCTCCATAGAGCTGGCCGGTGCCCAGGTTGTGCACTTCATCGGCCTGTAGACGAACCTGTTGGCCATCGATCAGGCCGCGGTTGAGCAACTGGCCGTCGACACGCAGATCCACCTCAGTGGCGCTCAACTCAGCGCCGCTGGAATTGTTCAGCGCGGCGCTGCGCAGCAGCAGGGATTGCCCAGCCTGTAATTGGCCTGCGTTGTTCAGGGTGCCGCCGGCTTCGATGTCCAGCTTGCCGTTGGCCTGCAACCGGCCGGCGAGGCTCACGTCGCCTTGCTGGCGCAGGAGCAGATCACCCAGGCTCAGTGCGCGACCGTTGCCGCGCAGGTAGGCAGTATTGAGCGAGAGCAGGCGCCCGGCGACCAGCTCGCCGCCGTCGTTGATCAGCTCCTGTGCCGTCAGTCTGGCCTCGCCGTTGGTGGCGATGGTGCCACCGCTATTGTCGAGGCGCTGGGCATTGCGCACTTCCAGCACACCCCCGTCGGTGGCGAGGAGGGTGCCGTTACGGTTATCCAGTTCACGGCTATCGACCAGTACCTGGCGACCCTGGGTATGGCCGTTATCGAGTACCGCCTGCTGTGCGGTCAGGTACAGTTCGCCATTGCTAAGCAGCGTGCCGCCCGTGCTGTCGACTCGTTGTGCGTTCAACTCCAGGCGATCTTCACCGGCATGCTCTACCTTGCCGTCCCTGTTGTTCAGCGTCTTTGCCTTCAGGGTGACCGTATCGGCGTTGCTGGCGATACGCCCCCCGCTGTTGTCGAGGTTTTCGGAAACCGCCAGCGTGCTGGTCGTTGTGCCGGTTTGCAGCAGTTCACCCTCGACGTTGGACAGCTGGCTGGCGCTTATTGCCAGGTGCTCGGCGCTGACCTTGGCGGCATCGCTGCGTAGGGTGCCGCTGGCACTCGCCTGCAGGCTGCCGGTGCTGTCGACCTGGCTGTTGCTCAGGTCGAGGTCGCCGTTGCCGGCATTCAGGCTCAGGTCGGCGGCGCGGGTACGGCTGTGGCTGAGGTCGAGGTTGTCACCCTGGACGACGAGCTTGCCGCTGGCATGGTTCTGACCATTGGCCGCCACCTGGCGTGCCTCGATTTCCAGCTTGGCGGCGCCGCTGGAATTGCCTTGGGCATCGATACCGGCGGCGAGCAGCGAGTCGCGCCCGCTGCGTACACGGTCCGCCTGCAGGCGGGTGTCGCCCTGGGCAGCGACCACGCCTGTATTGTCGATGTCGGCCTGGCTGGTCAGGGTCATATCGCCCTTGGCGTAGAGGCTGCCAGCGTTATCGATGGCTTGGGTGCTGGCCAACTGGGTGTCACCGCTGCTGCTGATGGCGCCCAGGTTCTGCAGCTTGCCATCTGCGCCGATCACCACGTCGCCGGCCATGGCACCGATCTGCCCGGCATTGCGTACGCCAACTCCTGCCTCGGTACCCACCAGTTTGATCTTGCCGGCGTACATGCCGCCCAGCTGGGCGACGTCGATGGCCACCTCGGGCTTGGCGCTGCCGTCATCCGCGAGCTTGGTGACTTGGGTATTGTCGGCGTTGACCTCATTGCGTCCGGCAGTGACCTTGAGGTCCTTGGCCCAGATGCCGGCATTGACCTCCACGCTGCGCGCGATCAGGTCGGTGTAGTCGCTGTCGCGGCTGTCCAGCCCCCGGCCGGTGATGTTCAGGGTACCGCCCTCGACCTTGAAACCGGTGATGCGGCCATCCTCCATCTGCACGCGGCCGGTGGTCAGGGTCGAGCGATGAGCGTTGATGAAGCCGCAGCCATCGCAGGTGATACCGGCCGGGTTGGCGATGACCACCTCGGCGCGGCCGCCGGCCACCTCCACGTAGCCACGCAGTTGGCTTGGGTTGCTGGCATTGACCTCGTTGAGAATCACCCGGGCGCTGCCGCTGAGGTTCGGGTTACCGTCGATCCAGCCGCCTAGCTGGGTCTGGCTGCTGGTCGCCGAGTTGTTCAGAATCGCGCCGCGGCCATCCACGTCGAACTGGCTGTAGTTGTTGCGTGAAACACCGGCGGCGCTAGGCGCGGCGATGTTCACCTGCGGTGTGCCGTTGGCACTCTCCATCACGTTAGGCCGCTGGCCGCCGGGGGCATTGGGGTCGGCGACGATACCGTTGGCCCAGGTCGGCGTGGCCGCGAGGCTGATCAGGCCCAGGGCACCCATCATGGCAAAGCGCAGGGGCGCGAGTGTGGCGATGCAGCCCGTACCGGCGCTACGCGTTTCGCGCGTGCCAGGGGCCTTGCCCTGGCCGCTGACGTTCTCCGCCACCACCATGAGCAGACCGCGTGCTTTGTTGAAGATGACTCGATGCAGATGCTTGTTCATGTGCAATTCCCTTTGCGGTGCCAGACCGCAGGCAGCGTTGGAGAATCAGGCCTCGATAGCCAGTGGGTGGGCGGCGAACCAGGCCTTGGCCTGCTCCGGGATCACGCCGATGCCGTGAAAGGTCTTGACCTTCAGGCCGCGTGTTTCACCACGGTGGTAAAGCGCGCGAGCGCAGCTGTTGGGGAACACGCGGCTGAGCAGCAGGCGGCTGAGCGCGGCGGTATGGCCGAAGGGGGCTACCCAGTCGTTGACCCACAGACGGTCGCCGCTGCACCAGTCGGCTTCGTTCATTTCGATCGGCGAGTGGGTCAGGTAACGACGTTCGGTCGTCTCGTCCAGGCTCAGCCAGGCCAGATAAAAAACCGGGCTGCCGTTCTCACTACCAAGCACGAATTGGCGATGCTTGAGCGCCGGCAACAGCAGGCGCGACAGGCTGTGCAGGGGGGCATCGCGGTGGGCCTCGGAGTGCATCCACAGCCAGGTGGCGGCACCCAGCACGCTGGCCTCGTTCCACGGTTCGTCGAAGACGGCTGGGGCAGTGATGTCAAAGGTATCGAAGCGCATGGGCGATCCTCAGAACGACAGTACGACGGTGAAGGCACTGGTGAAGTCGGCGGTCTCGAAGCCGTCTGGCTTCTTCAGCGGTGTGCCCCAGGACCAGTCGTAGGAAAGATTGCGATACGACCCGCGCAGGCCGACCACGGCACCAGCCAGGCGCCGGCCGATCAGGTAGTCGGCGGAGTTGCCGCCGACCTCGCCGTAGTCCACGCCGGCGTAGAGTTCCTGGCCGCTGCTGCCAAGGGCCAGGCCCAGTTCGTTGCTTAGCGTCCAGCCGCGATCAGCCGAGAGGATGTTCTCGCCATCGAAGCCGCGTACCGTGTAGCGCCCGCCGATGCTGAAACGGTCCTGTGGCACCAGGTTCGTGCGGTTCCACTGGGCGCGCCAGGCGCCGATGTAGCGCAGGCGTTGATCGTAGGCATTGAAGGGCACCTGCCACTGGGCGTCGGCCTGGACGATCTTTGAGCGTGAAGTGCCGTCATCGAAAGGCTCCTCGATCGCCTTCAGGGCATCGTGCGCACCGGTGCCGCGGCGGTAGCTCAGGCCCAGGTCGAGCGTGGCCGGGCCGATGAACTCGCGATGGCCGATGCCCGCCTGCCAGCCGGCCATGCGCCGACGTTGTTGCTCGATTTCGGCGTCATCGATGAAGTTGTCCGAGCTGCGCGTCCACAGGCTGCCCCACAGGGTGGTCTTGCGCACCGCGTCGCGGTACACCAGACGCGAGAGGCGCATCTCGTTGTTGCGGCTTTCGCCGCGGTACTGGAAGTCCTCGTTCGCCCCGGCCACGGTCTGGTGGTAATCGTATTCGCTGCTGGTAAAAGCCAGCTGCCAATAACCGTAGGGCACCGAGTAATGCAGCGTATGGCCCTTCGAGCCGCGGTCGCCGTCCTCGCCACCGCCCAGGTCATGGTTGAAGCTGGCGTAGAACAGGTCGTTGAGCGTCAGCGGGTTGTCCAGCGACAGGGCAACGCTGCCCTGGTACTTGCCGGTGCTCTTGCTGCCGCCGTTATCCACGGACAGGCTCAGGCGTGCCGGGAAGCGCTGGCGCCAGGCGATCACCACATCGCTTTCGCCGGGGCCGGCATTGCTGGCGCTGGCCGGCACGATGCGGATATCGGCCTCTACCGTAGGGACGCGCTTGAAGTTTTCCAGGGCCTGCTCGATGTCGCGCAGGTTGAGCAGGTCGCCAGGGCTCGCCGGCAGGGCATTGAAGGTACTGGCGCGGTTGCTGGTGTCTGCGTCGAAGCGGATGTCGCTGATGCGCCCAGGCAGCAGCGTCAGGGTCAGGACGCCGCTGTTCAGGTCCTGTGCGCCCGCCAGCACACGGGTGGTGACGTAACCATTGGCGATGATCGCGTTCTGGATGCGCTTCATCGTCAGGTTGATGCCGCGCGAACCCAGGCAGCGGCCTGACGCCGGATCATCCTCGGGGTTGGCTGCATGCAGTGCCCACTGAAATTGCTCGGCAGCCTCGCCTGCCAGTTCAATGCTATCGATGCGGAAGCATGGCGTTTCGTTCTCCGGCAGACGGGCCTCGCCCTCATCCTGCTGCTGGGCTTCCAGGCGCACATCCGGCCGGGCTTCCAGTTGTTCGCGCAGTACACGGTCGCGCTCACGCTGGCGCAGCAGCTCCTCTTCGGGAGTGGCAGCCTGGGTGGCCTGGCTCAACGCCAAGGCGGCGAGCAGCAATGGGAAAACGCTGCGGCGAGCGCTGGCGTAGGTTGAGCGAGGCGAAACGCGACTCGGAGCGAGTGACTGCATGGCACATCCCTGTAGGCCGACGATAACGGTGTGAGGCAATGACCAGCGTGCAGGGCGATGCGTGCCGCTCCGCTTGCGCTGGACGTCTGGTCAGAGCGGAGGCTGGGGAAAAAGTTGCGGGGTGGAGGTGCCGTTCGTCGGGCTGGATGGTGGGTCTGTGATGCCGCTCACTTTCCGCCTGGGCTTTGCTTCAGGGGCGCGATCTCAGAGTATCGGCGAGATCAGTCGCGCCACGCGCATGCCCAGTTGCTGGAGGCGATGCACGTCGCGGCGGTCGGCGCCGACCAGTTCGCGGGACTGGCTGAAGTCGGTTTCCAGCATGGCCTCGACCTGGCGGGCGAACGCCGTGTCGACCGTCACCAGGGTGATCTCGAAGTTGAGGCGGAAGGAGCGGTTGTCGAGGTTGGCGCTGCCGACCACGCCGATGTCCTGATCGATCAGCGCGACCTTCTGGTGCAGGAAGCCCGGCAGGTAGCGGAAGATTCTCACCCCCGCACGCAGTGCTTCCAGGGCGAACAGGCTGGACGCCGCATAGACGATGCGATGATCCGGCCGCGATGGCAGCAGGATGCGCACGTCCACGCCGCGCAGCACGGCCAGGCGCAGCGCGGCGAACAGGGCTTCGTCGGGAATGAAGTAGGGGCTGGTCAGCCAGATGCGTTCGCGGGCTGCGTTGAGCATTTCCACGAACAGCAACGAACAGGTTTCCTGGGCGTCCGCCGGGCCGCTGGTGATCACCTGGCAGAGCATGCCTTCATCCGGGTAGCGTTCCGGTAGCAGCAGTGGTGGTAGTTTGCGGGTCGCCCAGAACCAGTCCTCGGCGAAGGACTCCTGCAGGCAGGCCACGGCCGGACCGTGCACTTCCACATGGGTGTCACGCCAGGGCGACAGGCTCGGTTTCTCGCCGAGATATTCGTCGCCGACGTTATGACCGCCCAGGAAGCCCCGCTCGCCATCGACCACCACGATCTTGCGGTGGTTGCGGAAATTCAGCTGGAAGCGATTGAACAGACCACCACCGGTGGGAAACGCGTGCATGAACACGCCGCCTTCGCGCAGGCGTTTGATATAGCGGCGTGGAAGGGCGTGGCTGCCCACCGCATCGAACAGAAAGTGCACCTGCACGCCCGCCGCAGCGCGCTCGAGCAGAACGTCCTGCAGGCGACGACCAAGCTTGTCGTCGTGGACGATGAAGAACTGGATGAGGATCACCTGGCGCGCCTCGGCCAGTGCCTGGAAGATCGCCTCGAAGGTCGCCTTGCCATCGATCAGCAGGCTCACCTGATTGTTCGCCAGGCAGGGCATGCGACCCAGCCGCGGCAGGGCACGTAGCTGGCCGTAAGCTTCAGATTCGCCGGCTGCGATGGCTTCCTCGACCCAGGGACGCCAGTCGAGGGCGGCCATGGCCTTGTGCATCTGCTTGTCCACCTGACGGCGGGCTTCGATGTAGGCGTAAAAGCGGCTGCGCCCGAAAACCACGTAGGGCAGCAGCGTCAGGTAGGGCATGAAGAATAGCGACAACGCCCAGGCGATGGCGCCCTGAGCGGTACGTACGGTAAGGATCGCGTGCACGGCAGCTATCGCCCCGAGGCCGTGAATCGCCGCGATCAGATAGCCGAAGAAATGCTGTATGCCGAATTCCATTGCCGTTCGCTTATTGGCTGCTGTGCCAGCATAGACCACGCTATCGACGCGACGTCACCGATAGAAATCAGCGTTCCACGTGAAACCCCGGTGATTCAGGCCGCCCGGTAGCCGGCGCTTCGCGATATCTGGGCGGCACTGGTCAGAAGGGTTTCACGCAGGGTTTGGCGATTGGCTTCGTCGTCCATCACGGCATCCGGCCCGGACAGGTTGATGGCGGCGACGATATGCCCGCTGTGATCCCGTACCGGGGCGGCGATGGCGGTGGAGTAGTCCGAGCGATGCAGGACGAAGCCACGGGCGCGATCCTCGTCGCTCATGCGCAGCAGTTCTGGCAGCGTCTTCGGTGCGGGGGCCGGGTAGCCGTCCAGGCGTACGTGTGCATAGAGCCCCGCCAGGGCGTTTTCATCCAGCTCGCTGAGCAGTACGCGGCCCAGGGCGGTGACGTGGCACGGCAGGCGCGTGCCGATCGGCACGTTGACCGACAGCCGCTGGGCGGCGAAGGCGCGGTACAGATAGACCACCTCGGAGTGTTCGCGGATGCCCAGATGGCAGGACATCGAGGTACGGTCGCGCAGGGTGTTGAGGTGCGGCATGGCGATATCCACCAGGTCGCGACTGGCCAGATAGGCGAAGCCGTCGCACAGCACCTGGGGGCCGAGTTCGTAGTTGTTGGTGCCCAGCTTGTTCAGGTAACCCATGTCGGTGAGGGTGACCAGAATACGGTAGATGGCCGAGACGCTGACGCCCAGGCGCTCGGCGATGAGGTTGCTGCTCAGGCTGCGCTCGCTGGCATTGAACATCTGCAGGATGCCGAGCCCGCGTTGCAGCGCCGGGACGCGGTAGTCGGTCAGCTCTTCTTTATCGGCGGCCATGGGCGAGTCTCTTTCATGGATGGCTCCCGCGTTCCTGAGTGGGAGTATCAGGTGCGTCACAGGATCAGCAGCGGACGCGGAGCGTCCTTGGCAGGCGTTCCCACGCGGCAGCGTGGGAACGATCATCGGCCTTATTTCAGCGCTTCGATCCCCGCCGGCTTGCCACCGAACTCTTGCATGGCATCGAGCAGCGCGCCCCACAGGTAATGCGCCGAAGCGCGGTCGCACAACAACTGGAACACTGGCAGCTTTTCCGTGCCTGCGTTGACCACGATGGCATTGAGGCGCGCCACCGAGGTCTGTGCCACTGCGCCGATCGAAAAGGCATCGGCGCCTAGATCGACACCGCAGACCTTGGCCAGCAGTTCAGGCAGGTGCGCACCGGTCAGTGCCAGCCAGGCGTGGCTGTCCTGACGGGGCAGCAGGTAGCTGGCCTGGCCGTCGTCGTAGCGCCAGCCGGCTTCATCGGAGGCGATGCGGGCACCACCGTCGGTCAGGCTGCCGAGCAGGAAATACTCGGTCTGCGACAGGCGCAGCACCAGCTCGCCGCTGCTCTGCAGACGCGCCTGATTGGGTGCATCTGGCAGTTGATAACCCTTGCCCTGCAGATAGGCCGCGCTATCGGTGCCACGCAAGCCGAGCCGTGGCAGATTGCTCAGGTCGATCAGTGCGCAGCGTTGCAGTTGTTCGCTGTCGCTTTGCGAGCCGGCGACGAACAGTCGCTCGCCCAGCAGCGTCAGCGGTGCGTTGCCATACAGGTCGTAGAGAGGGCTGCGTTCGGTATGGTCGCGAATGGTCAGGCTCATGATCACAGCTCCTGGCGTTTGCTTTCAGGGTCGAAGAACGGCAGTTGCACCACCGCGGCCTGGACAATTTCACCGCCTTCCACGCGAATCGGAATCTGCGTGCCGGGCGTAGCCTGATCGGCGCCCGCGTAGGCCATGCCGATGATCGCGCCGACGGTCTCGGAGTATTCGCACGAGGTGACGTTGCCGCTGATGTCCGGGCCCTTGAGCACCAGATGGCCTTCCAGCGGTTTGGTGCTGCCCCTGGGCAGGGTGAAGCCCACCAGCTTGCGTTTGAGGGGCTGCGCTTCGAGGATCTCGATGCTGCGTTTGCCAACGAAGAAGGGCTTCTTGCGGCCGATGGCCCAGCCCATGTCGATCTCCGCAGGGTGGGTCATGCCATCGGTGTCCTGGCTGATGATCACGTGGCCTTTTTCCAGGCGCAGCAGGCGCTGGGTTTCCACCCCGAACGGGCGGATGCCCTCGGCCTTGCCGGCCTCCATCAGCGCATCCCAGAGGTGCTCGCCGAAGCGCGCCGGCACGTGGATCTCGTAACCCAGCTCGCCGACGAAACCGACCCGCAGCAGCCGCGCCGGCACCCCGGCAACGCTGCCCTCACGCACGCCGAGATAGGGGAAGCCCTCAGCGCCAAGGTCGACATCGCTGCAGAGCTTTTCCAGTACCTGGCGCGACAGCGGCCCGGCCAGGTTGACCGCGGCGAAGGCGGCACTGACGTTGGCGATGTCGACGTTCAGGCGCCACTGCGCATTCCACTTGAGCATGCTGCGGTAGACGCGATCCACGCCGCTGGTGGTCGCCGATACGTAGAAGTGCTGCTCGGCCAGGCGGCAGGCCACCCCGTCATCGATCACCACGCCATCCTCGGCGGTCATCAGCGCGTAGCGGGTACGGCCGACGGCGAGCTTCTTGAAACCGAAGGTATACATGCGTTCCAGCAGCTCGGCGGCATCCGGCCCGCGGATGTCGAGGCCGCCCAGGGTGGACACGTCGATCAGGCCGACCTTCTCACGCACATGGCGGGCCTCGGCCTGCATGCAGGCTTCACGATCTTCGGCCTTGCCGTAGAACGCCGGGCGCTGCCAGACGCCTGCCGGCATCAGCCTGGCGCCGAGCTCGACATGACGGCGGTGCATGGCGGTCTGGCGATAGGGGTCGAAGCCGCGGCCGGCGATGTGCGCGAGCTTCTCCGCCGAGAAGGGCGGGCGCGCCGTGGTCACG
Organism: Pseudomonas flavescens; assembly: GCF_013408425.1. Lineage (NCBI taxonomy): Bacteria > Pseudomonadati > Pseudomonadota > Gammaproteobacteria > Pseudomonadales > Pseudomonadaceae > Phytopseudomonas > Phytopseudomonas flavescens. The sequence continues at coordinate 4,729,128 of NZ_JACBYV010000001.1, forward strand.
CCGGTTTCGCTGACGCTGCGGCCGGTGGCATCGGCGACCAGGCGCGCCGTGGGCAGCGCCGAGTGACGTCCCTGGGACGGCCCCATGCCGACGGTGGAGAAGCGCTTGACCAGTTGCACGTCGCGGTAGCCGTGACGGGTGGCGTTGACGATATCGCGGATCTGCAGGTCTTCGTCGAAGTCGACGAATTCCTTGCCCTGGGGGTGGGCGAAGATCGGCCAGGGGAAGTTGACCCGGCTGTCGTCCTTGTCCGCGCCGTCTCCCGGAGCGCCGCCCAGATCGAGGTCGACGAGGGCTTCGCTGGCGGCGCGCTGACCGTCGGCGATTACCCGCTGCAGGTCGTGGCGGCCGTTCACCGAGCCGGCTACGCGGAGCATCTTCGGCAGGTTATGGATCGAGAACGCCGCATGTTCGTCGGCGTAACGCAGGCTGCCGCCGGCCTGGCAGAGCAACTGGTAGACCGGCATGTAACCGGCGGACATGCACAACAGGTCGCAATCGATCCGCGTGCTGGCCTCGGCCACCTTGCCTCGAGCGCTGATACGCCTGACGTCGACAGCGCTGATGTGGCGCGCGTGCTTGTCGGCGAGCGCTTCATACACGGTGTGTCCGGCGTGGCAGGGAATGCCCTTGGCTTGCACCGCAGTGACCAGGCCGGGCGTATCGATACGCTCGCGCATGTCGACCACCGCGGCGACCTCCACACCCGCGTCAAACAGATCGAGGGCGGCCAGGTAGCCGTCATCGTTGCCGGTCAGTACCACCGCGCGCTTGCCCGGTTTCACCGCGTACAGGCGCATCAGACGCTGGGCGGCACTGGTCAGCATTACCCCCGGCAGGTCGTTGTTGCGGAAGATCACCGGCTGGTCGAAGGAGCCGCTGGCGATGATGCACTGCCTGGCGCGCACCTTGTACAGGCGGTTGCCCTGGATCACCGGCAGGTAGTTGTCGGCGAACCAGGCGTTGCACAGGGCGTGGTCGAGCACGCGGATATTGGCATGGCCCTTCACCGCACTGACCAGTTCTTCGCGCAGGCCCATGGCGGCATTGGCGTCGAGGCCGAAGCGGGCGTAGGTCAGCGAGCCGCCGAGTACCGGGCTCTGTTCGATCAGCAGTACCTTGGCACCGCCGTTGGCCGCGTGCAGGGCGGCGGACAGGCCCGCTGGGCCGGAGCCGATCACTGCCAGGTCGCAGAACAGGTAGGCCTTGTCGTGATAGGTCGGCTCGAACCCGAGGTCGAGCACGCCGAGGCCGGCCTTCTTGCGGATCAGCGGTTCCCAGCGCTTCCACATGCCCTTGGGCTTGTAGAACGCGCGGTAGTAGAAACCTACCGGCATGAACTTGGAGAACTTGCCGAGAATCGCGTCGCGGTCCTTCTCCAGGCTGCCATTGACGTTCTGTGGGGTGACGCTGATACCGGCAGCGAGCGGGTAGTCGTCCGCCAGCACGTTGGGTTCGTCCGGCAGTTGCACCAGGGTGTTGGCATCCTGGCCGGCCATGGTCAGCGGGCCGCGGGGGCGGTGGTACTTGAACGAGCGCGACAGCAGCCAGCGGCCATCGCCAGCCAGGGCGCTGGCGACGGTATCGCCGGCAAAGCCCTGGCACGAGCGGCCGTCGAAGCTGAAGGTCAGTGGTCTGTTGCGGTCGATCAACAACCCCATGGGAGCGGGCAGGCGGTTCATTGGGCGGCCTCCGGTGCGGCGAAATCGACACGCTGGTCGAACAGTTCACGAGGGTCGAAGGTACGCAGGATCTCGTCGCTGCCGGTGTGGCGCTCGGCCAGGAACCAGTAGCTCGACGGCGTGTGCATCCACCATTCGGTGACCACACCGAGCAGGTTCTCGCTGTTGAACACGTAGTCGGCCCATTGCGCGACGCTGCAGGTCGTCGGGTCGGGCATGTGCTTGAGTTCGCCGCCGTAGGTGAATTCGCTGATGTTGCGCGGCCCGTTGAGCGGGCAAGTCATGATCTTCATTGGCTGTAACCCGTCAGTGGCTGGCCGCCGTGGCGCCCATTTCGTTGACCTGCTGGAAGCGGCTGAAGCGATCCAGGCCGAACGGTGCGATCAGCTCCGGCACTTTGCCGCCGCTGGCGACCAGCTCGGCCATGGTCTTGCCGCAGATCGGCGTGGCCTTGAACCCCCAGGTTCCCCAGCCGGCATCCAGGTAGTAACCGTCGATGGGCGACAGGCCCATGATCGGGCTGTAGTCCGGGGTCATGTCGGTGATGCCGGCCCACTGGCGCATCAGCTTGGCGTTGGCCATGAAGGGGAACATTTCCACTGCCGAGGCCAGCAGGCTTTCCTTGAGGTCCAGGGTCGATCGGGTGTTGTACAGCGGGTAGGGGTCGGAACCTCCGCCAAAGACGATCTCGCCACGGCTGGTCTGCTGCACGTAGCAATGCAGGGCCGAGGAGCTCACCAGCGGATCGAGGAACGGCTTGAACGGCTGCGTGACCATCGCCTGCAGCGGATAGGTGTGGATCGGCGCCTTGATATTCAGCTTGTTCATCAGCAGCGAGCTGGTACCGGCCACCGCCTGAACCACGCAGCCGCACTGAATGGTGCCGCGATTGGTCTTCACCGCGCGAATGCGCCCGGCCTCGACGACGAAGTCCTGTACCTCGGTGAGCTGGTGAATTTCCACCCCACGCTTGGCTGCGCCCTTGGCGTAGCCCCAGGCCACGGCGTCGTGGCGCGCGGTGCCGCCGTCGATGTGCCAGAGGCCGGCGAGCACCGGAATATGGCCGGGATCCAGATTCAGGCTCGGCACCAGCTCGCGGATCTGCTGGCGATCGATCATCTCGGTACGCCCGCCGAAGTGCTTGTTCACTTCGGCGCGCTGGCGGAACGCCCGCACGCTGGCGTCGGTGTGGGCCAGAGTGAGCTGGCCACGGCCGGAGTACATGATGTTGAAGTCGAACTCGTTGGAGAGGTTTTCGAACATCCGTACCGACTCGATGTAGAACTTCACACCCTCGCTGGTCAGGTAGTTGGAGCGGATCACCGCGGTGTTGCGCGCGGTGTTGCCACCCCCCAGGTAGCCTTTCTCCAGCACCGCGATATTGCTGATGCCGTGGTACCGCGACAGGTAGTAGGCGGTGGCCAGGCCATGCCCGCCGGCGCCGATGATGACCACGTCGTAGGAGGACTTGAGTTCCTTCGGTGCGGGCAGGTCGACCTCGACGGGATACTCCGACGACAGGCCGTATTTGAGCAGCGAGAAAGGCATCAGCGAGCCTCCTGAATGGCCTGGCCGGTCTGCTGACGGGCGGCGAGGACGGTGTTGTGCATCAACATGGCGATGGTCATGGGGCCGACTCCACCGGGTACCGGGGTGATGGCCGCGGCCACGGGCTGCACGGCAGCGAAATCCACATCCCCGACCAGGCGGCTTCTGCCGTTTTCTTCGATGCGGTTGATGCCGACGTCGATCACCACGGCTCCGGGCTTTATCCAGCTGGCGCCGATCATTCCCGGGCGGCCGACGGCGGCGATCACGATGTCGGCCTGGCTGCACAGCTTCTGCGGCTCGATGCTGCGCGAGTGCACCACGCTGACGCTGCAGTTGGCCGCCAGCAGCAGCGCGGCCATTGGCTTGCCGACGATGTTCGAGCGGCCGACCACCACGGCGTGCTTGCCGGAAAGGTCGCCCAGAGTGTCACGCAGCAGACGCATGCAGCCGGCTGGCGTGCAGGGTGTCAGCACCGGTCGGCCCTGGCTCAGGCCGCCAACGTTCTCGCTATGGAAACCGTCGACATCCTTGCCAGGGTCGATGGCTTGCAGCACGCGCACTTCGTCGATGTGTGTCGGCAGTGGCAACTGCACCAGAATGCCGTGCACGGCCGGGTCGACGTTCAGCGCGCCGACCACGTCCAGCACCTCGGCGACACTGGCTTCGGCCGGCAGGCGATATTCGAGCGAGCGAATGCCGACTTCACCGGCGCGCAGCACCTTGTTGCGCACGTAGACGTGGCTGGCCGGATCGTCACCGACCAGCACCACGGCCAGCGCCGGCTCGATGCCCTGAGCGTGCAATTGCTCGACCTCTGCCTGTACGTCGGCGAGTACGCGGGCGGCCGCGGCCTTGCCGTCGATCAACGGGCTCATCGGAAGATCACCGTGCGGTCGCCATTGAGGAACACGCGGTGCTCGATGTGATATTTCACCGCTCGCGACAGCGCCACCGTTTCCGTATCGCGGCCAATGGCGACCAGGTCGTCAGGCCTCAGGGCGTGATCCACGCGCTGCACTTCCTGCTCGATGATCGGGCCCTCGTCGAGATCCGAGGTGACGTAGTGGGCGGTGGCGCCGATCAGCTTCACGCCGCGTTCGAACGCCTGGTGGTAAGGCTTGGCACCCTTGAAGCCGGGCAGGAAGGAGTGATGGATGTTGATCGCCCGGCCAGCCAGCTGCTTGCACAAATTGTTGGAAAGAATCTGCATGTAGCGCGCCAGCACCACCAGATCGGTGCCGGTTTCATCGACGATCTTCATCAGCTCGGCTTCCTGCCCGGTCTTGGTGTCCTTGGTCACCGGCAGGTAGATGAAGCGGATGCCCTCGCGCTCGGCCATGGGACGCAGGTCGAGGTGGTTGGAGACGATGGCGGTGATCTCCATGTTCAGCTCGCCCTTCTGGTGGCGATAGAGCAGGTCGGCCAGGCAATGATCGAACTTGCTGACCATCAGCAGCACGCGCATGGGTTTGCGGGTGCTGAACAGACCCCAGGTCATGTCGAAGGCGCCCGCCACCGCGGCAAAGCCTTCCTCGATCTTCGCCAGGTCATCGGTCACGCCGGTGTTGAAACGGAATACCGCGCGCATGAAGAAGGTGCTGCTGACCTCGTCGTCGAATTGCGACATCTCGCTGATGTAGCACTGATGTTCGGCGAGAAAGGACGCCACCGCGGCGACGATGCCCGACGTGGCCGGGCAACTGATCTTGATCACGTACTGATTCTGGGCGTGCTGCATGTCGGATCCTCTGAAGGGGCGGCGGCAGGGAATTCTTCATGGGTGAATGCGCGGTTCGTCTGTGAAAATATTTTCTTGTGACGAATCTAATTTTCTTGATGGTGATTTTTATAAGCGAATGTTTTGTTCGTGTCCATGCCTGTGGGGAATTTATTTATCCCCACAGGAATTTATAGGATGTGGTCGCGAGGATAATGGCGAGGACGTCATCGCCGTTCCCGGCGGCAGTCCGCAGCCAGGTCGCGGGTTCGTCTCTGAGGCGAGAAAACGGAAAGAGGTATGACGCCACCAGCCAGCTCTGTTCGACCTGGAGGGCGCGCTGTAAGAAGGGCGTTGAGTGCGACGTGAGCTGTTTAAAGGCGATAGCGGACCTTCGGTTTGGTGGGCTGAAGCCCACCCTACAGCCGCGCATCTAGCCGTAGGGTGGGCTTTAGCCCACCAATTGTCCCCCGACTACGAAAGGCTGCTATCGCCACATAGCCGCCGAATGAACCCGGCCTTCACTCCTTGCCGTAGTTCATGATCGACAGCAGGCGGATCGGCACCTGCACCAGCTGTTCCGGGCCGTGGGGAACTTCAGCGTCGAAGGTCAGGCTGTCGCCGGCCTGCATGGGGTAGAGCTGGTTGCCGTGGCGATAGACCAGTTCACCTTCGAGCAGGTGCAGGAACTCGGTGCCCGGGTGAGAGAAGGTGGGAAACTCCTCGCTGGCATCGTCCATGCTGACCATATAGGCCTCGAAGCTCTTCTTCGGCCCGCGGGTATGGTTCAGCAGGTGGTAGGTGTGACCTTTCTCGGTACCACGACGCACTACTTCCAGGCCTTCGTCGGCCTTCACCAGCAGCGCGCCGCTGCCCTGCTGGTCGTATTGGCTGAACAGTTTGGACATCGGCATGCCCAGCACATCGCACAGTCGACTCAGGGTATCGAGGCTGGTGGATACCTGAGCGTTCTCGATCTTGCTGAGCATGCCCTGGCTGATGCCGGCGATGCGCGCGACTTCGGCGATCTTCAGTTCCTGAGCCTGGCGCTGACGGCGGATCTGCATGCCGAGGTATTGCTCCAGTTTCAGACGGGGCGGCGTTTCTGTTGATTTGCTCATGCAGGGCCATTTTCTAATTATGAATAATAAATTCGCACCAGGAATGATCAGGCTGCTTCGCAACGGTGCACGCCGGGCGGTGTGAGATTCCTGCTATGAAAGCATTTTTCCTCTGTGGATAGAAGAAAACCCGCACGGCAGCTGGGTCGCGCGTGATGTGCTCAAGATTGGCAAGTTGATTGCATTCTTATTGGGAAAGTTAATTTCCTAATCGGAATAATCATAGAGTCGACAGGAGGCACATGATGTTGCCAAGTGAAACCCAGCAGATCATCGAGAAACATGCGATCAAGTATGTGCTTGCCCAGTTCGTGGATATCCACGGCTCGGCCAAGACCAAGTCGGTGCCGGTGTCGGGCCTCGAAGCGGTGGCGGAAGCTGGGGCAGGGTTCGCTGGCTTCGCCATCTGCGGCATGGGTATGGAGCCCCATGGGCCTGACTTCATGGCCAAAGGCGACCTGTCGACCTTGATTCCCGTGCCGTGGCAGCCGGGTTACGGCCGGGTGGTGTGCATCGGGCACGTCGATGGCGAGCCCTGGCCTTACGACAGCCGCTATGTTCTGCAGCAGCAGGTGGAGCGCCTCGAGGCGCGCGGCTGGACGCTCAATACCGGCCTGGAACCCGAGTTCAACCTGATGCGCCGTGACGCCAACGGCACCCTGCAGTTGGTCGACGCCAGCGATAACCTCGACAAGCCATGCTACGACTACAAAGGCTTGTCGCGCTCTCGCGAGTTTCTGGAAAAGCTGACGGAGGCGCTGCAGCCGGTCGGCTTCGACATCTATCAGATCGACCACGAAGACGCCAACGGCCAGTTCGAGATCAATTACACCTACAGCGACGCCATGGAGTCGGCTGACCGCTTCACCTTCTTCCGCATGGCGGCCGGCGAAATCGCCAACGATCTGGGCATGATCTGCTCGTTCATGCCCAAACCGGATCCGAAGCGCGCGGGCAACGGCATGCACTTCCACCTTTCCATCGCCAGTGCCGAGAGCAAGAACCTGTTCTTCGATGCCAGCGACAAGAACGGCATGGGCCTGTCGAAACTCGCTTATCACTTCGCCGCCGGCTTGCTGGCTCACGGCCCGGCGCTGTGCGCCTTCGCCGCGCCGACGGTGAATTCCTACAAACGTCTGGTGGTCGGCAACTCGTTGTCCGGCGCCACCTGGGCGCCGGCCTTCATCGCCTTTGGTGCCAACAACCGCTCGGCGATGGTGCGTGTGCCCTATGGTCGCCTGGAATTCCGCCTGCCGGATGCCGGCTGCAATCCTTATCTGGTCAGCGCCGCGATCATCGCTGCCGGGCTGGACGGTATCGACCGGCAACTGATGCCCGATCAGATCTGTAACGAAAACCTCTACTCGCTCGGCCTGGAAGCCATTGCCGCGAGAGGCATCAAGACCCTGCCGCAGTCGCTCAAGGAAGCCTGCGATGCGCTGGAGGCCGACCCGCTGTTTGCCGAAGTCATGGGCAAGGAGATCGTCGGTGAGTTCATCAAGCTCAAGCGCATGGAGTGGGTGGAATACAGCCGCCACGTCTCCGACTGGGAGATCAAGCGCTACACCGAATTCTTCTGATCCGACCTTCTCTTCAACCGTTTCCGGCGCCCGTCCGTGGGTAGGGCGCCTTCTGCCCAGGAGTTTTTAGCTATGTGTGGAATCGTGGGGCTTTACCTGAAAAATCCGCAGCTGGAAGCGCAGCTCGGCAAGCTGTTCGAACCGATGCTCGAGGCCATGACCGACCGCGGCCCGGACAGCGCCGGCTTCGCCATCTATGGCGATGAAGTGGCCGATGGCTGGGTCAAGCTGACCCTGCAGGCCACCACGGAGGGCTACGACTTCACCGCCCTGGTGAGCGCCGTGAAGGAAAAGCTCGGTGCCGAGCTGGACTGGTTTCAGAACGCCAGCGCCATCGTGCTCAAGATCAAGGCCGAAGAAGCCACCGTACGCGCTGTGTTGAACGAGCTGGCGCCGACCGTGCGCATCATGAGTGCCGGGCAGAGCATCGAGATCCTCAAGGGCATGGGCTTGCCCAGAGAAATTTCCGAGCGCTTCGGCCTGGCTTCGATGAAGGGCAGCCACATCATCGGCCACACCCGCATGGCCACCGAAAGTGCCGTGACCATGGAGGGCAGCCACCCGTTCTCGACCGGTGCCGACCTGTGCCTGGTGCATAACGGCTCGCTGTCCAACCACTTCCGCCTGCGTCAGGAACTGCGCCGCGAAGGCATTCATTTCGAAACCGAGAACGATACCGAGGTCGCTGCCGGTTACCTGGCCTGGCGTCTGCAGCAGGGTGACTCCCTGAAACAGGCCCTGGACAACTCACTGGAGGCCCTCGACGGCTTCTTCACCTTCGCCATCGGCACCCGCAACGGCTTTGCGGTGATCCGCGACCCGATCGCCTGCAAGCCGGCGATCCTCGCCGAGACCGATGACTACGTCGCCATGGCCTCCGAATACCAGGCGCTGTCCAGCCTGCCGGGTATCGACAAGGCCAGGGTCTGGGAACCGGTTCCCGCCACTATGTACATCTGGGAACGCGAGTCGGCCTAAGGAGCACGCAGCATGAAAACCATCGATCTATCCGTAGCAACCGTGCGTGACCTCAACCAGGCGCTGCATGACCAGGTCAACAATGTGCAGGACCGCGAGTGGGTGGTCACCCACGCCAATGGCGCGCATAACCTCGCCGTCGGCGTCAACGAAGCGGTGTCCATCGATATCCAGGGGCATGCCGGCTACTACTGCGCGGGCATGAACCAGAAAGCCTCGATCACCGTACACGGCAACGTCGGTGTGGGCTGCGCCGAGAACATGATGAGCGGCTATGTACGTGTCAAAGGCAGCGCTTCCCAGGCCGCCGGTGCGACGGCTCATGGCGGCCTGCTGGTGATCGAGGGCGATGCCGGCGCACGTTGCGGCATTTCCATGAAGGGCATCGACATCGTGGTCGGCGGCAGCATTGGCCACATGAGCTGCTTCATGGGCCAGGCCGGGCGCTTGGTCGTATGTGGTGATGCTGGCGATGCGCTGGGCGATTCGTTGTACGAGACCAAGATTTTCGTCAAAGGCAGCGTGGAATCGCTGGGCTCCGACTGCATCGAGAAAGAGATGCGCCCGGAGCACCTGGAAGAGCTGCAAGCGCTGCTCAATCGCGCCGGCTTCAAGGAAAACGCCGCCGATTTCAAACGCTACGGCTCGGCTCGCCAGCTGTACAACTTCAAAGTCGATAACGCCAGCGCGTACTGATCAGGAGCCTCATCATGAGCGATAAACAACCCCCCGTGCTGCGCGAGTCGGCCACCTTCGATCGTCTGACCATCCAGGAAATCCAGCGCGCCGCCGAAACCGGTATCTACGACATTCGCGGTGGTGGTACCAAGCGCAAGCTGCCGCACTTCGACGACCTGCTGCTGCTCGGCGCCAGCGTGTCGCGCTACCCGCTGGAGGGTTACCGCGAGAAGTGCGGCACCGACGTCATTCTCGGCAACCGTTTCGCCAAGAAGCCGCTGCACCTGAAGATTCCGGTAACCATCGCCGGCATGAGCTTCGGCGCGCTGTCGGCCAATGCCAAGGAAGCCCTGGGCCGTGGCGCCAGTATCGCCGGTACCAGCACCACCACCGGCGACGGCGGCATGACGCCGGAAGAGCGCGGCCAGTCCCAGCATCTGGTCTATCAGTACCTGCCGTCGCGCTACGGCATGAACCCCGACGACCTGCGCAAGGCCGACGCCATCGAGATCGTCCTCGGCCAGGGTGCCAAGCCCGGCGGCGGCGGCATGTTGCTCGGCATGAAGGTCACCGAGCGCGTGGCGGGCATGCGTACCCTGCCGATTGGCGTGGACCAGCGCAGCGCCTGTCGCCACCCCGACTGGACGGGGCCGGACGACCTGGCGATCAAGATCGCCGAGTTGCGTGAAATCACCGACTGGGAAAAACCCATCTACGTGAAGATCGGTGCCAGCCGCCCTTACTACGACGTCAAGCTGGCGGTGAAGGCCGGTGCTGACGTGATCGTCCTCGACGGCATGCAGGGGGGCACCGCAGCGACTCAGGAAGTGTTCATCGAGCACGTCGGTATCCCGATTCTGCCGGCCATTCCGCAAGCCGTGCAGGCGCTGCAGGAAATGGGCATGCACCGCAAGGTTCAACTGATCGTCTCTGGCGGCATCCGCAACGGTGCCGACGTGGCCAAGGCCATGGCACTGGGCGCCGATGCCGTGGCCATCGGGACGGCAGCGCTGATCGCGTTGGGCGACAACCACCCACGCCTGGACGAGGAGCTGAAGAAGATCGGTTCAGCCGCCGGTTTCTACGATGACTGGCAGAACGGCCGCGACCCGGCCGGTATCACCACCCAGGATCCGGAATTGTCCAAGCGCCTCGATCCGGTCGAAGGTGGCCGCCGCCTGGCCAATTACTTGCGTGTGCTGGTGCTGGAAGCCCAGACCATGGCCCGTGCCTGTGGCAAGTCGCACCTGCACAACCTCGATCCCGAGGACCTGGTGGCGCTGACCGTGGAGTCCGCAGCCATGGCACGGGTGCCGCTGGCTGGCACCAGCTGGGTGCCTGGGCAGGGTTACTGATAGCATCCGTCGGCCGGCCTCTCTCTGGGGGGCCGGCTTTCCTCAGGCTGTGTGAAAAACTCCGCGTTCGACCGGCCGGTTTTTCACACGGCCTGTTTCGCGTAGTGGAAGGGAATTCGAATGACTGCATCCTGGGCCTGGATGACACTGCTCGCCGCCGGCATCTGCGAAGTGATGTACGCCTCCGCCATTCCTCGTACCCAGGGCTTCACGCGGCTTTGGCCGAGCCTTTACTGCATCGTCTTCATCGCCCTGAGCATGTACCTGCTGGCGCTCTCGGCCCGCTACCTGCCAATGGGCACCGCCTATGCCGTGTGGGTCGGTATCGGTGCGGTCGGCACGGCGATCTACGGCATCGTCTACCTCAACGAACCCGCTACGCTGGCGCGACTCGTTTGCCTGGTGCTGATCATCTGTGGAGTGGCCGGCCTGAAGCTGTTCAGTCCGGTGGGCTGAGCCCGGGGCGATCGATTCGCCCAGGCGCCAGCCCTGAGCGAATTGGCTGCGCACGTGTGCCATCGGGTTGTGTCGTTCAGCACCCAGGTTCGTCGAAGAGGTGCTGGCCGTCAGCCGACCCAGAGCGTGCTCCGGGTGCGGCTGGCAGGCTCAGAGGGCGGCGTCGTCCAGTTCGCCGGTTCTGATCCGTACGATGCTTTCCAGGTTCTGGATGAATACCTTGCCATCGCCGATCTTGCCGGTGCGGGCGGTTTTCAGGATGACGTCCACGGCGTGTTGACAGAGGTCGTCCGACACCACCATTTCCAGCTTGATCTTGGGCAGCAGTTGCACCTCGTATTCGGCGCCCCGGTAGACCTCCGTGTGCCCTTTCTGTCGGCCGTAGCCCCTGGCTTCGGTGGCCGTGACGCCGTTGACGCCAACGTCGGTGAGCGCTTCACGCACGGCGTCGAGCAGGAAGGGCTTGATGATCGCGGTGATCAGTTTCATCGCTGTGACCCTCAGTTCGAGTACTTGTAGCCGACTTCGCCATGGGCGGAGAGATCGAGGCCATCAACCTCGGTTTCCTCGTCCACGCGCAGCCCACCGCAGACTGCGTCGGCAATCTTGTAAGCGATCAGGCTGGTGATGGCCGAGAAGACAATGCTGAACAGGATGGCACCGCCGTTGACCAGCAGCTGGTCGAGCAGGCCGCGGCCTTCGATGAAGCCCTGGCCGCCAATGGCGGCAAGCGCGAACACGGGAGTCAGCAGGCCGCCGAGGATGCCCGCGACGCCATGCACGCCGAACACGTCGAAGGCATCGTCCAGGCCGATCATCGGCTTGAGCTTTTCTACCGACCAGACGCACACCGGGCCTGCGATGAAGCCCAGCAGGATGGCGCCCATCGGCCCTACGAAGCCGCAGGCCGGGGTGACGGCCACCAGGCCGGCAATGGCCCCGGACAGCGCGCCGAACAGGCTCGGCCGGCCACGGTGTCGCCATTCCACGATCATCCAGCCCAATGCGCCTGCGCAACTGGCGAGCATGGTGTTGACCATCACCAGCATGGCGTAGCCGTTGGCGGCCAGTGCGCAGCCGCCGCAGAAGCCCAGCCAGCCCACCCACAGCAAGGAGCCGCCGGTAAGGGTCATGGTCATGTTGTGCGGCGTCAGCGACGGCGTGCCGAAACCGCGACGGCGGCCCAGCAGCCAGGCACCCACCAGTGCGGCGATACCGACGTTGAGGTGCACCACATTGCCGCCAGCGAAGTCCTGCACGCCGAGATCGAACACCCAGCCACCGCCCCAGGCCATGTGTGCCATGGGGATGTAGTTGATGGTCAGCCACACGGCCATGAACACCATCACCGCGGCGAACTTCATGCGCTCGGCGAACCCGCCGACGATGATCGCCGGGGTAATGGCCGCGAACAGCAGCATGAACAGGAAGTACAGATACTCCGGGATGGTGCCGACTACCGAGTCCTTGGTGATGCCGGCCATGAACAGCTTGTCCAGGCCACCGATCACCGCGTGCAGCGAGCCGCCGTTGGTGAAGGTCAGGCTGTAGCCGTAGATCGCGAACAGCACCGACATCAGCGATGCGGTGCAGAACACCTGCATGAGAACCGAGAGGACGTTCTTGGTTCGTGCCATACCGCCATAGAACAGCGCCAGGCCCGGGAGGGTCATCAGCAGTACCACCAGCGAGCAGAGCGCCACGAACGCCGTGTCGCCGCTGTCGATCGGCGCTGCCGCCTCGTCGGCGAGAGCGGCGGCGCTGGCGAGCACCAGAGGAAAAACCAACATACTGCGGCCTATCTGTGAACACCGAACCATTGCCTGTTGCCTCCAACCGACGGGGGATTGAACCGGCCGCTGTCGGTGGCGAACCGGATCTGCTGCCCCGCGGAAGGTCAGCGCAGAAGCACCGACATATATTCCTGTGGGGCAATTAACTTCCCCTCTGGTAAAGCAATAGGCCTGCCAGAATCGTTGCGCGCCGAGCTGTTTCAGCTAACCCACTGAGCTCAAAACAATTTGTTACATGTTGGCTGAGGGCCGCGGAATACCTGAGGTGCGCGCCGTGCATTGTCCTGGTGCGCAAGGTGTGGGGCTGCTACTTAGTGGGCAGAGCAAGGGCGTGCTGCGAGGGATGACCGGCGGCGGTTGCCGCCGGTCGAAGGGTTATTTCAGCTTGTCGAGTTCTTCATCAGGCAGTGCGTAGCTGTGTTTCTCGTGAATGATGGTCGCGATCAGCGCGTAGAGGCTGACGGCGGCGACCAGAAAGCTGATGAAGATCAGGATGGCGGGTTTGTCGGCGAAGGTGAATACAGCGCTGGCACCTTCGTAGGTGGTGATGCTCATGGCGATACTCCTCGGGATGAGCCGGCCGCCCTTGCGGCCGGCCAGGGGTCATTTGGCGGGGGCGGCGGTCAGTGGCGGCTGTGCGGCGTTGCCACCCACCGTACTGCTCTGCCCGTACATGCTGCTCCACTCCGGATAGGCCTGGGCCGGCACTTCGGTCAGGTCGAGGCCACGTTCCTCGGCATGCGCCGGCACGCGCAGGATGCCGGCCTTGTTGAGGGCGTAGGAGATGCCGTAGCCGGGGAAGAAGCCCAGCGCGGCCATCACCAGTGCGCCGCCGAGCTGGCCGAAGAAACTGATCTCCGGCATGCCGTTCACGTTCGGGTAACCGGCCAGGAAGATGCCGCTGATCAGCAGACCGGCGAAACCGCCGAAGCCGTGCACGGCGAACGCGCCGACGGCATCGTCCAGCTTGAACTTGAGCAGCAGGTTGTTGACCAGCGGCGCCAGGGCGGAAACGCCCATGCCGATGAGGTAGGCCAGCCCGGGGTGGTAGAGGTCCAGGCCGGGCGCCACCGAGATGATGCCGACCAGACCACCGGACATCATCCAGTAGGGTTCGCGGGTGGTCAGGTAGGCACCGATCAGGCCGCCGGCGAAACCCATCAGGGTATTGAAGGAGAAGGCGGAGAGGTTGGTCGGCTGGCCGTAGATGTTGATCCACTGAGCGCCCGAGTTGTAGATGATGCAGCCGCCGAGGAAGCCGAAGAAGCCGACGATGATCAGCATCAGGCCGACCACGCTCATCGGCATGCTGTGGCCGACGATGGCGTTGGCGCTGCCGTCCGGGTTGAAGCGGCCGATGCGTGCACCGAGGTTGATCAGCACGCCAAGGGCGAAGAAGCCGGCGATCATGTGCACCACGCCCGCTGCGCCGACGTCATGGTAGCCCCATTTGACGGTCAGCCAGCCTTCCGGGTGCCAGCCCCAGGCCGCCGCCAGCAGCCAGAGAAAGCCGCCGAGCACGATGGTCATGATGATGAATGCGCTCATCCGCGCGCGCTCGATGATCGCCCCGGAAAGAATCGAACCCGTGGTGGCGGCGAACAGCGCGAATGCACCCCAGAAAATACCGGTGGCGTTGTCCTGGATGTTCGGGCCCATGGATTGGCTCCACGGCATGCCGGCCATCAGGGCGTCCATGCGCGGTACCAGGCCATCGGGGAAGGCGTTGTAGACCGCCCAGCCGAGCAGGAACACGCTGGGCACGATGAAGCCGAACGCGAGGATGTTCTTCACGCCCGCCGCCAGGGCGTTCTTCAGGCGCGAAGCGCCGATCTCGTAAGACAGAAAGCCTGCGTGAATGCAGATCATCAACGCGGTACACCACCAATAGAACATCTCCATGTTCAGGGTGTTGGTCATTTCGATCAGGGCCTGCAGCTCTTCGAGCGTAGGCGGGGTCTTCTGTTCTTCCATCACTGAATCCTCGAAAGCGGTTTATTGGAATAAGTGGTGCGCAGGCAGGTCGAGTCGAAAGCTTTATCTTTGATAAACAAAATTTCTTTTTGAGAAAGCAATGAGTGTGCCATCAGTAATGGCCATGGCTGGGCTTATCGCGGGCGTTAGCCTCTTTTTCTGCACTTTTTCAGTTCATGTTCATGGCTTGTTGCCTGAAGTTGGTTCGCCCGAGCGCTCCTTCTGCAGCATGCCTTGAATCTGCTGCACCGATTCCTGGGTGCGTCGCGCCAGATTGCGCACTTCGTCGGCGACCACGGCGAAGCCGCGACCCTGATCGCCGGCCCGTGCCGCTTCGATGGCGGCGTTGAGGGCCAGCAGGTTGGTCTGCTCGGCAATGCTGCGAATCCCCCCGGCGACCTGAGCGATCTGCGTGTAGGTGGCCTGGATGTTGGCTTGTTCGCGCTGGTGCAGCGTGGCGGCGGTCTTCTCGTCGCTGATCTCGCGTACGGCGCCGGTGACATACAGCAGGCGGCCCTGGGCATCGCGCAGGCAGCGGCCGCGTTCGCGGTACCACACCTCGCCACGGGTCTTGTGGCGCATGCGGTATTCGACGGCGTAGAAGCCATCACCGCCGGTGTCGACCATCGAGGCATTGAAGGCCTGCATGACCTGTTTCAGGTCATCGGCGTTGACCACCTTGAAATAGCTGTCCCAGCCATCGGGAAATTCCTGGGCGCTGTAGCCGATCAGCTCGCGGAACTGCTCTGACCAGCGAATCAGGTTCTGCGGATGGTCGGGGTCGCCGCCCACCACGTTCATCGCCCAGCTGCCTTCGGTCAGGGTGCGTTTGGTCAGTTCCCAGACCTGGCGTTCTTCGTCCCAATGGGCGCGCTCGGCTTCCAGCTCGTGCAGACGCCGCTGGCTGTCGTCACGGGCGTGGAGGAGTTCGTCGATCTGCGCCCGGGCCTCGGCGAGGTCTTCCCGGAGTGCGGCGTACTCCTCTGCACTACAGGGCGGCGGCGCCTGGCATTCGGCCTGCTGGCGAATGCGCTGCAATTCGTCCCAGTCGCGCTGCAGCCGCTGCAGGCTGCTGAACAGCCGAGCGTCGCGCTGCAGATGAGGCTGTGCGGCAGCCGCGCTGGGCTGGCCGTCGAACAGACGGTTGAGCCACTGGCTGAGTTCATCGGCCAGGTTTCGGGATGCATTGCTGAACCACATGGGCCACCTCCGTGAGATCGAATGGCCATCACCAAGCAATTCTCTTTCCACAAGCGGTTCGGTTATGCCCGTACCCTGCTCTTGTCCGGGTCGTAGGCGACGGTGCTGGCGCCGACCTGGGCGCGAATGCGCTTCTGCTGGCCATCGAGCTTGCCTATCTCGACGGCGGTACCCGGCTCGCAGTAGCCAACATCCAGGCGACACAGGGCGATGTTGCGGCCCAGCAGTGGTGAGCGCGTGGCACTGGTGATCACGCCGACACGGGCCCGGCCGCTGTATACGCCGTCGCCGTGGGCCGCGGTTTCGTTGCCTTCCAGCTGCAGGCCGACCAGCTTGTGGCGGGGTGCTGCGCTGCGCCTTGCCAGCGCATCGCGGCCGATGAAATCCGCCGCCTTGCTCCTGAGTGGCACACAGAAGCCAATGCCGGCCTCGAACGGATCGGTCTGGTCGTCGAATTCGTAACCGGCGAAGATCAGCCCGGCTTCGATACGCAGCATGTCCAGCGCTTCGAGACCGAGCGGTACCAGGCCCAGGGGTTCACCGAGCTGCCACAGGCGTTGCCACACCTGCAGCGCATCGTGCGGATGGCACCAGATTTCATAGCCCAGCTCGCCGGTATAGCCGGTGCGCGACACCATCACGGGGGGGCCGTTGTAGTCATCCAGGCGGCCGACCAGAAAGCGGAACCAGCCCAGCTCTTCCAGCGCTGGCTGGGTGCCGGGCGTCCAGATCATCTGCGCGAGCAGTTGGCGGCTCAGCGGGCCCTGCACCGCGACGTTGTGGATCTGCTCGGAGGCGCTCTTTATCCACACCTTCATGCCCAGTTTTGCGGCCTGTTCACGCAGCCAGATGCCGGCGTAGTCCTCGCCACCGATCCAGCGAAACGCATCGGCGCCGAGGCGCAGCAGGGTGCCGTCGTCGAGCATGCCGCCGTGCTCGAAGCACATCGCCGAATACACCACCTGACCGACCGCCAGCTTGCGCACGTCGCGGGTCAGGCAGTGGTCGAGCAGCGCTTCGGCGTCAGGCCCGAGCACCTCGAATTTGCGTAGCGCGGAAAGGTCCATCACCGCCACGCGTTCGCGGCAGCCGTGGTATTCCTCGGTGGCGCCGTAGCCATCGAAGCGGGTCGGTGTCCAGAAGCCCCGGTAGTCGGCGAACTGCCGGGTGAGGGCCGAGGTACCGGCGTGAAAGCCGCTTTCGCGGGTCAGCACCGGATCGGCATCTGCTGTTTTTCGAGTGGCCATGGCGAGACTGAAACGCTCCTTCTCGGAATACACGCGGATATGGATATCGGTGGGCTGCCAGCCATTGGCGGGGTCGATGTCGTCCGGGCAGGAACTGCTGGCGCAGACCAGATCGGTCAGCGCCTTGAGCAGGACGTAATCGCCAGGGCGCGACCAGGGTTCGTCCAGCGTCAGGTGCTGGTGCGCGTCGATGGCGGTGTTGTAGAAGAAATTGATCGCCGGCCAGCCGGCGCGCGGGTCTACGCCGTGAGCGGCCATGGCGCGGCTGATGTTGTCGCTGCAGTTGGCGTGGCCGAAGTAGCCGTGCGCCTCGTAGTAGCGCGCCGCACAGGCCAGCGCGAAGGTATCGTGGCGGCCGACGGTATCGCGCACCACCTCCAGCATGGCTTGCATGTCGCGGTCGTAGAAGCGGCTGAACAGGCCCGGCCCCGGGTAGGCGTTGCCGTTCAGGGTCCGGGTGACGGTGGGGTCGAGGTCGATCTCGCGTCCGGCATCCAGGCCGGCGCGGTCGAAGGCGACGAAATCCGAACACTGGCGCCCGGCAACGTCGATCACCTGGACGAACTGCCCGGCTGCGACGAGGTAGTCGCGTGCGCTGCCGGGGTGGATGGTGAATTCGTCGATCACCTCACCCAGCGGCGCGGGAAGTGGCGGCACCCAGAGCCTGCGCGGGTTGGCGCGATGCAGCAGCACGCGGAGTTCACTGGCGCGTTGCTGGCTGTGCACTGCGCTACGCCCACCAGGGGCGGCGACGATCACGCACAGCGCAGCGCTGGCCAATAATTCGCGGCTGAAGCCTGCGGGTGTGGCGGCGGGCCACAGCCGGGCGGCGGCCGGCAGGCGGCGACAGTCCACACCACGACGAGTGAGCCCGTTGCTGACGTGAATCGACTCGCGGCTGCCATCGTGCAGCAGGTGGGTGATGGCATCGGCACCAGCGCTGGCTTGCAGGCCCAGTGCCGCCAGCGCTTCGCGGCCATCCTCGGTGAAGGCCAGCAGTTCGGCAGGCTGGTCGCCCTCGAGGTCGATCACTTCCAGGCGATCCCCCGGCTCCAGGGTCAACACCGTCAGCCCGCCAGGAGCCACGCGGTGGCGTTCCAGGTCTGCGGCGCGGGCGAACAGCGCCGGCTCCAGTGGGCGGCTTGTCACAGGCAGGTTCATGGCAGCGCCTCAGCTGGCGGACTTCAGGCGGTCGGTGGGTGCGTCGGCCAGGTAGGCACTCAGCGAATCATCCAGGGCCTCCAGCCAGGGGGTGTGATGCGGCGTGGCCAGGGTGCCGGTGATCAGTGAGCGATAGCACTTGTCGCGGTAGCCCATGATGTTGTCGTACTTGTCTTTCTTCCACTGCAGGAAGGTGGCGTTGACCTCGGCGATGTCGAAGCTCGGGTAGTCGGTTGCGGCGATCAACTGGCGGATGTATTCGCCCTGGAATTCGAACATCTGCTGGGCGCTTTCCAGCGTCTCCTCTTCCTGGCGCCAGGCCAGGTTTTCAGCGTGCATGCCCTCGGCGGCGGGCAGGGCGATGCGCCCGAGAATCACGTCGCGGGCGTACCAGGCCTGGGCGTCGAACATGTTGAAGCTGTACCACTGATCCTGCATGCCGAGGTAGATCAGCCGCGGGTTCTGCTCCCAGAACACACCCTTGTAGAGGTTCAGCGGCCACAAGCGATTGCCTGTTTTCAGGCGCAGCGCTTCCGGCAGAAAGGGGAAGTGGTGCTTATAGCCGGTGCACAGGATGATGGCGTCGATGTGCTTGCAACTGCCGTCTGCGAAGAACGCGGTGCTGCCCTGCACGTGGCTGAGCAGTGGGCGCTCCTCCCAGTTGGCCGGCCATTTGTAGCCCATCGGCGCGCTGCGGTAGCAACTGGTGATGGAACGGGCACCGTACTTGTAGCACTGCGAGCCGATGTCTTCGGCCGAATAGCTGGCGCCGACGATGAGCACGTCCTTGCCCTTGAATTCCAGAGCGTCGCGAAAGTCGTGGGCGTGCAAAACGCGTCCGGCGAAGCGCTCGAAACCGGGAAAGTCAGGCACGTTGGGTGTGGAAAAGTGGCCGCTGGCGACCACCACGTAGTCGAAGGTTTCGCTGTAGGTGCGGTCATGCAGATGATCGTGGGCGGTGACCGTGAACAGCTCGCTGGCGGCGTCGAAGGTGACGTCGCGCACCACGGTATCGAAGCGGATGGAAGGCCGCACGCCGGCTTTCTCGACGCGTCCCTTGATGTAGTCCCAGAGCACCTCGCGTGGTGGGTAGGAGCCCATGGGCCGGCCGAAATGCTCGTCGAAGCTGTAGTCGGCGAACTCCAGGCACTCCTTCGGCCCGTTCGACCACAGATAGCGGTACATGCTGCCGTGCACCGGCTCGCCGTGCTCGTCCAGGCCGGTGCGCCAGGTGTAGTTCCACATGCCGCCCCAGTCGGGCTGCTTCTCGAAGCAGACCAGCTCGGGAATTTGCGCACCATCGGCCTGGGCGGACTGGAAGGCTCGCAACTGGGCCAGGCCGCACGGGCCGGCGCCGATGATGGCGACTCGTTGGTTCATGTTCGGTTCTCCGGTTGGCGAGGCGTGGCGATGCTCGGTGCTCCCCTGCAACGCCTGGGAGCGAGCCGGAGCGGGTTTATCAGCCCTTGGCGGTACGTTTCTTCTTCTCGGGGTCGTCGAAGGGCAGCGTATGGGCGATGGCGCTCACCTCCAGGCTGCCGCGCACCTGCAGCGGCACGCCCTGCTCGGCGATATCGGGTTCGACCCGGGCGATGGCCATGGAGCGTCCGCTCAGGCGCGAGTACATGGCGCAGGTGATCAGGCCGACCTGACGCCCTTCGTGCCAGAGGCTGTCGCCCCCCTCGGCGGCTTGCTCGCCATCGAGCAGCACACCGAAGATCCTGAAGCGTTCCTGGCCCTGGCGCCGGTAGTGCTCGGCGGCACCCCGGAAGTCGCGCTTGCCGGGCGACACGGTGAAGTCCAGGCCCAGCTCCCACAGCGTGTCGCCGGCCTTCTGGTCGGCGAAGGGATACATCTGCGAGTTGTCATAGGGGAAGAACAGCAGGTAGCTCTCCACGCGTAGCCAGTCCAGGGCGGTGAAGGCGCAGGGGATGATGCCGTGGCCCTGGCCTTTTTCCAGGATGCCGTCCCAGATCAGCGGCGCATCGGCGGCCTTGCAGAAGATCTCGTAACCGCGCTCGCCGGTGTAGCCGGTGCGCGAGATCATCACCGGGCGGTCGAACAGCCGGGTCTGCAGGTGATGGAAGTAGGGCAGCTCGCCGATGCCGGGTACGTGCTCGGCGAGAAAATCCACGGCTGCCGGGCCTTGCAGGGACAGGTCGTGGAGGTCGTCGTCGAACAGAACAGCGACCTGACGACCCTGTGCCGAGCGGATCAGCATCTCGTAGCCGGTACCGGCGCCGTGCACCACCATGAAGGCGTTGGGGCCGGTGCGATAGACGATGCAGTCGTCGATGAAGGTGCCGTCCTCGTCGAGCAGGCAGGCGTACACCGACTTGCCGGGATAGAGCTTGGCCATGTCGCGGGTGGTGGCGTAGTCGAGCAGGCTTTCGGCGTGGGGGCCGACGTAATGCACCTTCTTCAGGCCCGAGACGTCCATCAGCCCGGCGCGGGTGCGGATCGACTCATGATGGTCGGCCAGATCGCTGGCATAGGTCCAGGCGGTGCCCATGCCGTTCCAGTCTTCCAGGTTCGAACCAAGCGCCAGGTGGCGTTCGCGCAGGGCGCTGATGCGCCATGAGTTGGCCATGGGAAAATCCTCGTGTAGTGATCGGGTCAGGCTTCGGAGTCGAACTGGCGCAGCCAGTCCACCAGGGTCTGGCGGTAGCGGGTCATGCCCTTGTAGTCGGCGATGGCATCCGGCAGGTCGCGCAGCACGCGGTGCAGGCGGCGCGCCCAGGCCGGGTTGCTGACCAGTTCTTCCATGCTGATCAGGTAGGTGCGGATGCTGAACAGTACGGCGTTGGAGCGCGGCAGGCGGGCCATCAGCTGCAGCTCCACGCGCAGGTGCACCAGGCGGCCGACGTTGTCCGGGGTGACCGAGCCGCGGTCGCTGCCCCATTCGTGAAAGGTCTCCGGCGAGGTGTCCAGGCGTGGGTTGATGGTCAGCGTCCAATTCAGTCGGCGCACCGGGTGGCCGACCTGAATGTTCAGCAGAAACTTCAGGGCGCGTTCGAAGATGCCCATCTGGTTGGCCATCGGTACGGGCGAGTGCCACTGTTTGAAGCTCATGCCGGCGTCGAAACGCAGCGACCAGTCGGCCGGGCAGGTGACCATGCCGGCGTCCATGAACAGGTCGCCGTCACGCTGGTCGAGCACCGCGAAATCGCCCTGCATCTGCCGGGTGATGTATTCCAGCGGCTCGCACGGCAGGCTGTCGGCAGCGCCAAAGGTGAAGTGCTGATCGATGCCCATGGCCAGGTTGCGCCAGCGCCAGGCCGTGCCGTTGCGGTCAAGCTGGAAGTGCTGCGGGTAGTCAGCGGCCAGCTGCTGCATCAGCATTTCCAGCAGATCCCAGGCGGCCTGGGCCATGTGCGGCATCACCAGGCAGCGCTCGGGGTCGCGCTCCAGAACGCGGGCGCGCTCGGCCATCTCCGACAGGTAATGTTCGTCCACATCGAAGCAGTGCTCGAACACCGAGCCCGGATCGCGCGACACCGCTGGCTCGATGTTCACCGAGTACATGTAGGCGTCTTCCGGGAACGGAAACGGGAACCGGGCGATGGCGGCCGGGCTGTTGCGGAAGCTGAAGTCGTCCCGGTAGGTCTCTGCCGGTTTGAAGATCAGGGTCATGGCACGTCTCCGGTATCAGATATCCAGCAGGATCGGGCTGCCGCAGCCACGCGAGACGCAGGGCATCAGGCTGGTGGCGCGCTCGGCGGTGGCGAGAAACAGGTCGCGGTGCTCCACGTCGCCTTTCAGGTAGGGCGTCTGGCACTGGCCGCAGACCCCGCCGCGGCACAGGTTGGGCAGCTCCACGCCCGCACCCTCCAAGGCTTCGAGCAGGCTTTGCTCGGCGCCGACAGCCACCTGACGGCCACTGCGCGCCAGTTCCACCATGAAGGGCACGCCCGGCTCCGGCGCGGCGAAGGCTTCCCAGTGCACCCGCGCCGCTGGCCAGCCGAGCGCCAGGCTCTGTTCGCGCAGGGCATCGAGCAGTGATTGCGGGCCGCAGGCGTAGACGTGAGTGCCGAGCGGGCGATGGCTCAGCAACTGGCCCAGGTCGAGACGTCGGCTGCCGCTTTCGTAAACGTGCAGGCGCTTGCCCAGCCGCTCGCGGAGGGTCTCCACGTAGGCATCGCTAACCCCGGTGCGGTAGGCGTAATGCAGTTCGAAAGCGTCGCCGCGGCGCAGCAGTTCGGTGCTATAGGCAAGGAACGGAGTGATGCCGATACCCGCGGCGATCAGCACGTGCAGGCGCGCCGTGCTGTGTAGCGCAAAGAGGTTGGCCGGCGGCGAGATCCGCAACCGATCGCCGGTCTGCAACTGTTCATGCACATAGCGCGAGCCGCCCCGTGATTGCGCCTGCTGGCGCACGGCGATCCGGTAGTGGCTGGTGTCGCTCGGGTCGCTGAGCAACGAGTAGGCGTTGCGCTTGCCGTTCGGCAGGTGCACCTGCACGTGGCTGCCAGCGGAAAAGGCCGGCAGCGTGCCACTCAAGGGCTGGAGCGACAGCTCGCGGATCACCGGGGTGATCATCCGGGGCTCACCGACCCGCACCTCGAAGGCGGTCATGGTCGGGCCTGCGCATAGGGCTGGTCGGCATCCGCACAGACGCCGAGGTAGGCACCCAGGCGCTCGGAGAAATGCCGGCGCACTTCCAGCAGCACAGCGCAGTGGCTGCAGGCTTGCAGATCGGCGGATGTGCCCACCTGCAGGCTGGCGCAATGCACGCAGAACAGCATGCGTCGGCCGCTTTCGCTGCAATGCAGGGTGATCTCTTCGGCCAGCAGACCGGCTGCTCGTGCCACACCGCGCAGCGACCAGATGAAGGCTTCGTCGCCGTGCAGCTCGAGGTGCACCCCGACCCTGGCTTCGCTCAACAGCGTGCCCAGCGCCTCGCCCAGCGCGGCTTCGTCGGCGTACTGCGGCAGCGCCAGGTGGCAGAGCTCGCTGGCGTCGATACGGGCCAGCAATTGCGCCTGTCGTTGCTGACCGGCGTCCTGGGTGACCAGGAGCTGAAGGGTCACCCGCTGGGTAGGGTCGCTGCTGGGGTATCGCGGCACGCTGAAGGGATGCAGCTCGGCTGTGCGGGTCATGGCGATCCTTGTTGCTCTGGATTGAAGCGGTCAGGTCATATGTTGGTGCATGGCTGGTGTTTCTCTGTAGGCAAGATAATTTCCTGCCACGCCTGCGCGCTCAATCCACCTGAGGAGGTATGCCTAAAGGGGTAGTCGCCCTGGTCGAGGCATGGAAGTTGCTGTCGGTAGTGGCCCAACACCGCAGAAGACGGGGAGGAGAACATGCGTGCAGCCGGTTTCGCCCCGGCTCCCGCGGCAGCGTCGAACGCGCTGACCGAACGTGAGGAGCAGACCCTGCAGCTGATCGCTGCGGGCAACAGCAACAAGCAGATCGCCCGCGAGCTGGGCATCAGCGACGGCACGGTGAAAATCTACGTGCGCAGCCTGCTGCGCAAGTTTCACCTGCACTCGCGTCTGGAGCTGGCCAGCTGGGTGCATCGGCACACTGGCAAGGCCTCGGCCGGTACCCAGGTCAGCGTTGGGGCAGGGGGTGTCGCAGGGTTGATCAACGATCTGCCGGTGCTGATCTATCGCGGCGACAACGCCCGCACCTGGTACATGGATTACGTCAGCGAAGGCTGCCTGCAACTGACCGGCTACTGCGCCGAATACCTGACCCGCGATCCCGCTCACAGCTTCGGCTCACTGATCCTGGCCGAGTACGCCGATTACGTCTGGTATTGCGTGCAATGCGCCTTGCTCAAGCACGAGCCCTTTCACCTGCGTTACCGCATCTGCTGCGCCGATGGGCGAATCAAGGAGGTCTGCGAGACGGGGGTTGGCGTGTATTCGGCCACTGGCGAGGTGCTAGGCGTGGAAGGTGCGATCTTCGAGGTGGCAGGCTGAATAGCCGTTGACCCGAAACGAAAGCCCCCGCTCGAGGGCGGGGGCTTTCTCATGCCGCTATCTGTTTTCCCGGATCAGCCCGGTAGCCTGGCTTGGCCGCCAGCGTCAGGCGCGCGACAGGGTGGATATCTGCTTGCGCCGGTACACCGTGTCGCGACGTGACAGCAGCAGGTACAGCGGCAGGGTAACGACGATCGCCACCAGCCAGGACAGGTCGGCGCCATCGAGCTTGCTGGCCATCGGCCCGGTGTAGATCGGCGTGACCGCGAACGGCAGCTGCACCAGGATGCCCACGGCGTAGGCGCTCACCGCGTTGGGGTTGAAGCGCCCGTAGATGCCGCCAGTGGCGTCGAACAGTGAAGGGATGTGGTAGCGCTGTTTCTGCACCAGGTAGAAGTCGGCGAGATTGATCACCGCCCAGGGCACCAGCACGATCATCATCGCCAGGATCAGCTGCATGAAGCGCGAGATGAAGTCCGCAGGCGCGCTGACCGCGACCACGCAGCAGGCCACCAGCAAAATTGCCGAAAGCGCTACCCGGGCCTGACGGCTGGGTGCCCAGTCGGCGGCGAAGGTTTGTACCGAGGTGATCAGTGCCAATACCGCACCGTACAGGTTCAGGGCGTTGTGGCTGATGATGCTGAGGATGAACAGCACCATGAGTACCGGGCCGAATACCCCGGTGCTCTGCTTGACCGCGTCCATGGTATCGGTGTCCGCGCTCACCGACAGCGCCACCAGTGTGCCGAACACGAAGCACAGCGAGGTACCGAGAACGGCGCCTGTATAGGTGGCGATGAAGGGTTTCCAGATACCCACGTTTTTCGGCAGGTAGCGCGAGTAGTCCGAGGTGTAGGGCGCGAAGGAGATCTGCCAGATGGCGCCCAGCGAGGCCATCGCCAGCCAGCCGGCGAGGTTGAAGCCGCCACGGCTGGCGAAATCCGCTGGCAGGCCGTTGGCGAACAGCGCGATGAACCCGGCGAGCAGGCCGATACCCATTACCCAGGTGCCGATGCGGTTGAGGGTGTGGATGAAGTTGTAGCCCAGGATGCCGATCAGCGTTGCGGCGCAGGCACCGATCAGCACCGCGGCAGGCAGCGGCAGATCCGGCGCCACGGTATGGATCGACTTGCCGGCCAGCACGCAGTTGGAGATGAAAAAACCGATGTACAGCACCGCGGCGATCACCACCACCAGCAGGGCGCCGTAACGGCCGAACTGGCCGCGGCTCTGCAACATCTGCGGCAAGCCCATTTGCGGGCCCTGCGCCGAAGCCAGACCGAGCACGATGCCGCCGAGCAGGTGGCCGACCAGAATGGCGCAGATCGCCCAGCCAAGGCTGAGATGGAACACCTGCACGGCCATGGCGCCGGTGACGATGGGCAGCGGCGCGATATTGGTGCTGAACCAGAGGGTGAACAGATCACGGACACGGCCGTGACGATCGGCATCGGCGACCTGGCCAACGCTGTTGCTTTCGATGAGCTCTTGCTGGGACATGGACTGCTCTCCTGCGCAAATTGGCGACGGCACGCTGCTCCGCGTGAACGGGGCAGAGCCGGAGGGGATGCGTGGGTGGTTGCGGCTGAGCGGGTCAGCTGCGCCTGTCGCGGGAGAGCCCGCAGACGGGGGAGAACGGGCAGGGGTAGAGCAGCAAGGTTGTGCGGGACACCATGGGAAAACCTACTTCTTGTCTTTATTCGGATAGGGTTTTGCGTCTCGCCGCAAGGGCGAAGGCCGCCGCCCGGCATGGCCGGGCAGCGGTTGCGGGCTCAGCGGAAGGCTGGCACCACGTGCTGGATGAACAGCTCCAGGGACTTTTTCTTCTCGGCGTGGGGCAGGCTGTTGTCAGCCCAGAAGCTGAATTCGTCGACGCCCAGCTCCTGGTAGTGACGAATGCGCGCGATGATTTCCTCGGGCGTACCGATCATGGTGTTCTTGCGGATGTTCTCCAGCTCGAACTCCGGGCGCTCCTTGAATTTCTCTTCGGGGCTCGGCTCCAGCAGGCCGTCGACCGGGGTGATCTTGTTGCCGAACCAGGCATCGAAGGTGCGGTAGAAGCGCGAGATCGCAGCGGCACCGACCTTCCAGCCCTCGGGGTCGTCTGCCAGGTGTACGTGGGTGTGGCGCAACACCATCAGCTGTGGGCGTGGCACGTCCGGGTTGTTGGCCAGGGCGGCATTGAACTTGTTGTTCAGGTCGACCACTTCCTCGTCGCCCTTCATCAATGGCGTGACCATCACGTTGCAGCCATTGGCGACTGCGAAATTGTGCGAGTCCGGATCACGTGCGGCGATCCACACCGGCGGAAGTGGTTGCTGCAGCGGCTTGGGCGACGAGGTGCTGGTAGGGAATTTCCAGATTTCGCCGTCGTGGGCGTAGTCACCTTTCCACAGTGCCTTGACCACCGGCACCATCTCGCGCAGGTACCTGCCGCCATCACTGGCGGGCATGCCACCGGCCATGCGATCGAATTCGTACTGATAGGCACCGCGGGCCAGACCGACTTCCATGCGGCCGTTGCTGATCACGTCGAGCAGGGCGCATTCGCCTGCTACGCGGATCGGGTTCCAGAACGGCGCGATGATGGTGCCGGCACCCAGACGGATAGTGCTGGTACGGGCAGCCAGGTAGGCCAGAATCGGCATCGGGCTCGGCGAAATGGTGTATTCCATGGCGTGATGCTCGCCAACCCACACGGTGCTGAAACCACCAGCTTCGGCCAGCAGGGTCAGCTCGGTCAGTTGCTCGAAGAGCTCGCGGTGGCCGACTTCCTGGTCGTAGCGTTCCATGTGGACGAACAAAGAGAATTTCATGTCGCTTTCCTCGATTTTTATAAAGCCCGGTGCGTTTGAGGCGCTTTCGGGGCTGGCCGCCGTGCAGGATCACGAGGCTTATGGTTCATGGTATACCATAATATAAAATACTTTGGCGAGGGGCAGGCGACCAGTGTTATCGAAAAGCGTCAGTGGTTGGCGGCTTGCCAGGCGCTCCAGCGTTGCGCGATGCGCTCGCCGTTGAGGCTCCAGTATTTGAAATCCAGCGTGATCTGCCCGGTTTTGTGGGCACCGGGCTGGTTCTCCGCCAGCTTGGGGTCCACCAATGCCGAGGCGCCGAGATTGACCGGCGCATAACCGGTCAGCGAGGAAAAGTCGGCCTGGGGTTTCGGGCTGGTGGCATGGGCGATGAAGGTGCGCGCTGCCGCGACATTGCGCGAACCCCGGGGTATCACCAGAAAGTCACCGGCCACCAGATTCTGCTGCCAGCTCATGCCCACCGGGGCGCCCTGATCGTGTAGCGCATTGACCCGGCCGTTCCAGAACATGCCCAGGCTGGCGGTCCCGGAGGCGAGCAACTGCTGTGATTCGTCACCACTGCCCCACCAGGCGATATCGCCCTTGATGCTGTCGAGCTTCCTGAAGGCGCGATCCAGATCCAGCGGGTACAGCTTGTCGGCGGCGACCCCGTCGGCGAGCAGGGCTATCTCCAGCACACCTGGGCTCGGCCACTTGTAGAGCGCGCGTTTGCCCGGAAAGGTACTCGTGTCGAACAGTGCCGCCCAGCTCTGCGGCGCCTCGCGCAGGGCCTGGGTGTTGTAGCCGAGGATGAAGGAAAAATAGAACGAGCCGGCGCCGTAGATGGTGACGAAGCGCGGGTCGATGGTGCGCTTGGCGATCTGCTTGAAATCCAGAGGTTCGAGCAGCCCTTCCCGGCCGGCCCGCAGGGCGAAATCCGCCTCCACATCGACCACGTCCCAGGTCACCTGGCCACTCTCCACCATGGCCTTGAAAGCGGCATAGTCGGTGGGCCCGGCCTGCTCGACACGGATGCCGGTCTGCTGGGTGAAGGGTTCGCTCCAGGCGCGGGTCTGCGCTGCTTGGGTGGTGCCACCCCAACTGACGAAGGTGATGCTCTGCTCGGCATGAGCGGTCGACAACAGCTGCAACCCCAGCAGCATGGCCAGCACTGTACGCATGGAAATCCCTCCCGAACGATAAAGACGCCCTGGCTGCCGACCCGGCGAACCTGCCGTGGCCACGCGCCGTACTGGCGTATTGCAAAATGCGCTCCAGAATGGCGGAGGCGCTGCAGCGGGCGGCGGCAGTGCTATCCGCCCGTTACGCTGGTATTGCGTGGGAAAAGCGGTACCACTTGCCTGGGCGGGTGTAACGGTTGAGAGGCTTTCAGCGATCCAGTGTGGGAGCGGGCATGGACTAGGCGTCCCCGCCCGCTCCCACAGGTTTTGGCGTTGACTATGCCGACTGCTTTACCAAGACATATCGCACAACCACTCAGTGCGCTCCGGCGCCCTTGGTCAGGTCGCTCTCGTTCCAGCTGTCGTACAGGCAGGCATCGCTGGCGGCCCAGCGCACACGCGCCTGGGCGCCAGGCTGCAGGGGTTGCAGGCCGCTGCCCATGGCCTTGAGGGTCAGGTGGCAGCCGCCGGGTGTGACCACGTGGCAGGTCAGGCTCTCGCCAAGGAACACCACTTCGGCGACCTGCACTGGGATCTCGTTCCAGCCCGCTGGCAGGGGCGTCTGCGCAGCGACTTGTTGCGGCAGCACCTGGGCTTTTTCCGGGCGCAGCATCAGCAGTACGTCCTGATCGTTCTGCAGATTGGCGGTCGGGGTGATCGACAGGCTCTGCTGCTCGAACTGCACGGCGGCCTGGCCACTGACCTTCGTCCGCAGGAAGTTGGAGTTGCCGAGGAAGGAGGCGACGAAGGCGTTTGGCGGGTTCTGGTAAAGGTCATAACCGCTGCCCAGACCGACGATCTTGCCGTGGCTGAAGATGGCGATACGCTGTGACAGGCGCATGGCTTCCTCCTGATCGTGGGTCACGTAGACGATGGTGATGCCCAGGCGCCGATGCAGGTGACGCAACTCGTCCTGCAGGTCTTCACGCAGCTTCTTGTCCAGCGCGCCGAGGGGTTCGTCCATCAGCAGGATGCGCGGTTCGTAGACCAGCGCGCGGGCAATCGCCACGCGCTGTTGCTGGCCGCCGGAAAGTTGCGCCGGACGGCGGTGCGCGAACTCGCCGAGCTGCACCAGCTTGAGCATGGCCTCGACCTGGCGCTGCTGCTCGGCGGCACTCAGTTTGCGGATCGCCAGGGGAAAGGCGATGTTCTGGCGCACGTCGAGGTGCGGAAACAGCGAGTAGCGCTGGAACACCATGCCGATATCGCGCTTGTGCGGCGGCACGTTGACCAGGGATTTGCCCTCGACCAGGATTTCCCCGGAGCTGGGGGTTTCGAAGCCGGCCAGCATCGACAGCGTGGTGCTCTTGCCCGAGCCGCTGGAGCCGAGAAAGGTGAGGAATTCGCCCTCCTGGATCTCCAGGGAAATGTTATCCACAGCGGTGAAGTCGCCGTAATGCTTGTTCAGGTTGCGCAGGCTGACCAGCGTTTGTGGTGCCCGGTTTTCTTGGATGACAGCACTCATGAAATTCTCCTCGGCACTCAGGCTTTGACGTCGGTGCGCCGGCGCACGATGGCGGCGATGACCATGACCAGCAGGGAAAGACCGATCAGCAGCGTCGAGGCGACGGCGATCACGGGGGTGAGATCCTGGCGCAGCGTCGTCCACATCTTCACCGGCAGCGTCTGCAGGCCGGGGCTGGCCATCATCACGCTGAGCACCACTTCGTCCCAGGAAACCAGGAAGGCGAACAGGCCGCCGGCCACCAGGCCCGGACGGATCGCCGGGAAGGTCACCTTGACGATGGCCTGCAGGCGCGTGGCGCCGCAGATCACCGCGGCATCCTCGATGGACTGATCGAACAGCTTCAGCGAGTTGATGATCGAGATGATGGTAAACGGCAGCGCGACGATCACGTGGCTGACCACGAAGGCGAACAGCGTGCCGGTGTAGCCGAGCTTGAGGAACAAGGCGTAGACCGCCACGGCGATGATCACCAGTGGCACGATCATCGGCAGGGTGAACAGCGCGAACAGCAGCTCACGGCCAGGGAAGCGGCCACGTACCAGGGCGAAGGCGCTGGGCATGCCGATGGCGACCGCGCAGATGGTCGTCAGCAAGGCCACCTTGAGGCTGACCAGCGCCGAGTCCATCCACTGGGCGTTGGAGAAGAACTGCCCGTACCACTTGAACGTCCAGCCCGGTGGCGGAAACACCAGCCACTGCGAGGAGCCGAACGACAGCAGCACGATGAACAGAATCGGTAGCAGCAGGAACACGGCGATCAGCGCGGTGACCGTATTGAGGCCGTAGCGCAGGCCGCGGCCCATGGCATTGGGTGACAGCAGCATGGCGTTTACCTCGCAGTGCTGGAAGCCACCGGCGATTCCGGTTGCAGCTTCAAGTAGACGTAGAACAGCACCAGCGTGATGAGGATCAGCAAGGCTGCCGCCGCGCTGGCAATGCCCCAGTTAAGGAACGATTGCACCTGCTGGATGATGAATTCGGGCAGCATCATGTTCTGCGCGCCGCCAAGCAGCGCCGGGGTCACGTAGTAACCCAGGGACATCACGAAGACCATCAGACCACCCGAGAAAATGCCCGGCCTGCACAACGGCAGGAATACCTTGAAGAAGTTGCGCCATGGGCTGGCGCCGCAGATCGAGCCGGCCTGCAAGACCATCGGGTCGATGGCGCTCATGGTCGCCTGCAGTGGCAGCACGATGAACGGAATCATGATGTAGCTCATGCCGATCACCACACCGGTCAGGTTGTGCACCATCTCCAGGGGCTGATCGATGATGCCCATGGCCATCAGCGTCTTGTTCACCACGCCCGAGGACTGCAACAGCACCAGCCAGGAGTAGGTGCGTGCCAGCAGGCTGGTCCACATCGACAGCAGGACGATATTCAGCAGCCAGCGGCCCCAGCCGCGCGGCATCAGGGTGATCGCCCAGGCCAGGGGGAACCCCAGCAGCAGGCTGATCACGGTCACCAGCCCGGCTACCGCGAAGGTGTTGAACAGCACCTTGGAGTAGGCCGAATTGGCGAACAGTTGTGCGTAGTTGCCCAGCCCTGGCTCCGGCTCCAGCACGCCGCGCAGCAGCAGGCCGATCAGCGGCGTCAGGAAGAACAACCCGAGGAACAGCAGGGCCGGCAGCAGGTACGGGGCGCCGCGCCAGCGCGCCGCCCGTTCCGCGTTACCGTCGGCGCTGTCGCGCCGACGGTTTGCTGCACCGACCTCAGGGGTACGGAGCGCGGTCATTTCACTTCACCAGCCATTCGTTCCAGCGGGTGGCGATGTCCGCCCCGTTCTTCGCCCAGTAGGCGTAGTCCAGGGTGATCTGATCGCTCACGTGCGCGGTGGGCAGGTTCGGTGCCAGCACCGAGTCCAGGCGCTGCACGCTGTCGACGTTGACCGGCGCGTAGGCGGTGAGGTTGGCGAAGTCGGCCTGGCCCTTTGCGCCGCTGGCGTGAGCCAGGAACTTCATGGCCGCGTCCTTGTTCTTGGCACCCTTGGGGATGACCAGGAAGTCGGCCATGACCAGGTTCTGCTTCCAGCTTGCCGCTACCGGTGCGCCTTCTTCCTGCAAGGCATAGATACGGCCGTTCCAGAACTGACCGAGGCTCGCCTCGCCGGAAGCCAGGAGTTGCTGCGACTGTGCGCCGCCGCCCCACCAGACGATGTCTTTCTTGATGGTGTCGAGTTTCTTGAAGGCGCGATCCAGATCCAGCGGGTACAGCTTGTCGGCGGCAACACCGTCAGCCAGCAGGGCCAGTTCGATCACGCCCGGGCTCGGCCACTTGTACAGGGCGCGTTTGCCGGGGTAGGTCGCGGTGTCGAACAGGGCGCTCCAGTCTTCCGGCTTCTTGTTGCCGAGGCTGCCCTCGTTGTAGCCGAGCACGAAGGAAAAGAAGAACGAACCGACACCGTGATCGGAGACGAAGCGCGGGTCGATCTTCTCACGCTCGATGACGCCGAAGTCCAGCGGCTCCAGCAGACCTTCGGCGGCCGCGCGCAGGGCGAAGTCGGCTTCCACGTCGACCACGTCCCACTGCACGTTGCCGCTCTCGACCATGGCCTTGAGCTTGCCGTAGTCGGTCGGTCCGTCCTGCACCACCGTGACGCCGCTGCTCTTGCTGAACGGATCCGCCCAGGCGGCCTTCTGCGCGTCCTGGGTGCTACCGCCCCAGCTCACGAAGTTGACGGTTTCGGCAGAGGCCGTGGTGGCGACTGCTGCACTCAGAATGCTCGCGGCGAGCACCGAGGTCACACCTTTGATAAACACCATCTTGCTTGCCCTCTTTGTTGTGTTTTTTCGCAAGCGAGCGTTGTGCCCGCTTAACCGGAGCAGTGGATCCAGGGGATCTGAATGGCGGCCGATATCGGGTGCTGTCTTTGTGATTTTCCCTTGCGGGGCACACGATAAACTGGCTGGCCTTAGGGATATCATATTATGGTATTCCAAACTTTCCGCAAGCGCTTTGCCACACTTCTTGTCCCGCTTGCGCAACCGGTCATCCGTGGCCTCCGCTCACTCGAAGGGCACGGTCTCGACAACCTCCAGTTCATAGCCGGCAAGACCCGCGTACTTGAGCGGCGGGCCCAGGTGACGCAGCTTGCCGACGCCGAGGTCCTGCAGAATCTGTGCCCCGGTGCCGACCTCCGAATAGACCCGTGTCTGCCCGCGATTGAACGGGCGCTGCGGCTGGGTCAGTTGCGGGACGCGCTCGAGCAGCGCCTGGGACGACTCGTGGTTGGCCAGCACCACGACGACGCCCTTGCCGTCGGCGGCGATGCGTTCCAGAGCGGCCCATAGCGTCCAACTGCGCGGGCCGGTGTATTCGGCGCCTACCAGATCGCGCAGCGGATCGATGGCATGCACGCGCGCCAGGGTCGGCTCGTCATGACGGATATCGCCCATCACCATGGCCATGTGCACGCCCCCGGCGATACGGTCTTCATAGGTGATCAGGCGGAACTCGCCGTGCACGGTGGGCAGCTCGCGTTCGCCGATGCGGGTAATGGTGTGCTCGGTGCTCAGGCGGTGCTGGATGAGGTCGGCGATGGTGCCGATCCTGATGCCGTGGGAGTGGGCGAAGGCCTCCAGCTGCGGGCGGCGCGCCATGCTGCCATCCTCGTTCATGACTTCGACGATCACCGCCGCCGGGGTCAGGCCGGCCAGCCTGGCCAGATCGCAGCCCGCCTCGGTGTGCCCGGCGCGGGTCAGTACGCCGCCTTCCTTGGCTCTCAGCGGGAAGATGTGGCCGGGCTGCACCAGGTCGGCGGCCTTCGCGCCAGGCGCAACGGCAGTCAGCACCGTGTGCGCACGGTCGGCGGCGGAAATGCCCGTACTGATGCCGCTGGCGGCTTCGATGGAAACGGTGAAGGCGGTGGAAAACACGCTACCGTTACTCGGTACCATCTGCTCCAGACCCAGACGCTGGCAGTGCTCGTCGGTCAGGGTCAGGCAGATCAGCCCGCGGGCTTCACGGGCCATGAAATTGATCGCCTGAGGCGTGCAGAACTGCGCAGCGAGCAGCAGGTCGCCCTCGTTCTCGCGGTCTTCGTCATCGACCAGCAGCACCATCTTGCCCTGGCGGAAGTCATCGATGAGTTCACGGATGGGATGGAAGGGCATGGCGGATCTCGTCGGCTGGGTTATTTTAAATATGGTATACCGTAATACGAAATCAAATTAAAGGAGGTCAATCATGAAGGGTTACTGGATCGCGCACGTGGACGTCACCGACCCCGAGCGCTATGTGGAATACACCAAACGCGCCCCGGCGGCCTTCGCCGCCTTCGGTGGCAGATTTCTGGCCCGCGGCGGCCGCTCCGAAGCCCAGGAAGGCCGGACCACACCACAGCGTAGCGTGGTGATCGAATTCCCATCGTACGATCAGGCCGTCGCCTGCTACCGCTCCGAGGCCTACCAGGAAGCCAGCAGCTACCGGGCCGGCGCCGCGCGCTCGGAAGTGATCATCGTCGAGGGCATGGCGCCCTGAATGGATGGCGGAGGGCTGAACGACCGGGTTCAGCTTTCGCTGCTCGACGCTGGATGCGCCGTTTGCATGGGCTGTTGGCAGGCAACCGAGCCGTCAGGCGTTGACGGACTCGGCCAACCCACTCAGATCAGACCACGCTCTGCGCTGCCAGAAAGGCATCGAGCTCGACGGCCGGCGGACAGGTTGCCGGCCCGCGACGGGTCACCGCAATGGCCGCTGCGGCATTGGCGCGCGCGGCGGCGGCCTGCTCGGAAAACCCTGCGGCCAGACTGGCCAGAAATACGCCGATGTGGGCATCACCAGCGCCATTGGTATCCAGCGCTTGCACGGCAAAGCCCGGTACCTGCTGACGCCAATCGTCGCGGGCCAGCCAGCAGCCCTGCGGGCCGTCACGCAGGATCACCAGTGCTCCTTCCGGCAGGCGTGCTGTCAGTCGCTGCAGAGCCTGTTCCAGGCTGTCGGCAGCGGTAAATTGCAGGGCTTCTTCACGGTTGCTGCTCCAGATTGCCAGCCGATCAAGTAACTGCTCGGCGCCTGGTAGAGCCGGGTTGCAGGCCAGCGGGCCCGGATCGAACACCAGAGTGCCGGCAGCACCGCCTTGCTGCAGCCAGCTCAGCAGGGAAGCGGCCTTGCCGGCATGCAGCAGGCTGTAGCCGCTGACCATCACCCAGTCTTCGGCAGCGGCGGTTTCGTTACGGAGGTCATGGGCCTGCAATACGCCCTCGGCCCCGACATGGGAAATGAACGAGCGCTCGGCACTGGCGTCGGTCAGCGCGACGCACAGGCCGGTATCGCCGCCCGTGCTCGGCGGCAGGCGGCATTCGATACCTTCCACTGCCATTGCGTGGCGCGCCATGTCACCAAAACGACCGACCCCGTGACGACCCAGGTAGCAGGTGCTCAGGCCATTGCGTGCGGCCGCCGCCATGACATTGAAACCACCGCCCACCTCGAACGCCGCGCTGCTGGCCAGCACATCCTGGCCGACGCTCGGCAAGGCGTCGACCGCCATCACCAGGTCGACGACGACCTGGCCGCTGTACAGCAATCTAGCGGCCATGGCTGGCCTCGTGAGTCACGGCGGCACGGCGGTCACGACAGCCACCGAGCAGCGCGTAGAGGCCGCCAGCGACGATGAAGGTGATGATCCAGCCGAGGCCATTGTGGCCAAACCAGGAGTCGGCCAGCCAGCCATGGAACAGCACGTTGTCGGCGCCGATTTTCACGGTGGTGAAGCTGAAACCCAGCACGATCGCCACTGCCCAGGCACCCAGGGCGCGCCATTCCACGCCGCCGGCGTACCAGTAGGCGCTGCTCGGGCTGACGTTCATCAGGTCGGCCGCCTCGTAGCGCTGGCGGTGCCGCAAGTCGACCAGGAAGATACCCACCCAGGCGGTGATCGGCACGGCCAGCATGGAGATGAAGGTGATGAACGGGCCGTAGAAACTCTCGGCGATCAACATGAAATAGATCGAGCCGATGAAGATCACCACGATGTCCACCACCACGGCGTAGACCCGCTTGACCTTGAGGCCGAGGGTCAGGGTGGTCAGGCCCGCTGAGTAGACCGACAGGTTGTTGGACAGCAGCAAGCCGCCGAACGCGGTGATCAGGTAGGGCACCGCCATCCAGGTCGGCAGCAGCTCGCGAATCGCCACGATGGGGTCGGTCGCCGACGCGAGGTGGTCATTACCCACCGAGATCAGGCCACCGAGGGTGATCAGCAGCACCAGCGGAATTCCCGCGCCAAAGGCCGCCGAGGCCACCAGCCCGGCTGCCCGCACGCTCTTGTGCTGGTAGCGCGACATGTCGGCGCCAGCATTGGCCCAGCCGATGCCCGTACCCGCGGCCATGGTGCCGACGCCGATCAGCACGGCGGACATCGGCGCCGGTGTCGCCGCCCACACCAGGGCCCAGTCGATATGCAGGGCCAGAAAGCTGCCAACCACCAGGTTCAGCGCGCCGAACACCCAGGTTGCCCATTTCTGAATCACCAACAACGTGGCATGGCCGAGACCGGACACGCACAAGGTGAGCAGCACGAACAGGCCGATGAACAGCAGCGTGAGGAACGGCGCGGACTTGGCCTCCACCGGCGTGCCCTGAATGATCGACACCAACGACAGCAGTACGAAGGCCGCCGTGGTGGTGTTGACGGTTTCCCAGCCCAGACGCGAGCCAAGCGATACCAGGGTCGGACCGATATTGCCGCGCATGCCGAAGATCGCCCGCGACAGCGTCAGGCTCGGAGCGCGACCTCGGCGGCCGGCAATCGACAGCAGGCCGACGATGGCGAAGGAGCCACCGGCACCGACAATCGCGACGATCAGCGCCTGCCAGATCGACAGCCCCTGGAAGGCGATCAGCGTGGCGCCCAGTGGCAAGCCGAGGATGCTGATATTGGCCGCGAACCAGACCCAGAACAGCTGCAGCGGATGACCGTTGCATTCATTTTCGGGGACGGGCTCGATGCCGCGGGTTTCCAACTGGCCCACCTGTTCGGATGCACGCATGGCATGACTCCTGCGATAGTTGCTGTTGTTGGCAGGGCTGAGTGACCGCACGGGCGGCCACCCATGGGGTTCAAGTCGTTCGCAAGGCAAGCAATTGGTCGGTCAACGGTGCGAGGTCGATTTGGCTCACCGCACAGACTTGAGCCAGCGCCGCGCTCGGCCAGGCCTCCAGGCCATGGGTCGCGCCGAGCATGGCGCCAAGGACGGCGGCGATGGTATCGGTATCGCCGCCCAGGCTGGCGGCCATGCACAAGGCCTGATAAGGCGTCAGTTGCCCATTGGCGACGGCACGCGCCAGGGCGAAGGCGGCGACCACGGACTCCTGGGATGCCACCGAGGTGCCGATCACCTCGTAGATCAAACCGGGCAATGCGTCGGGGCTGGTTGCGTCGCAGAGCCGAGCGCTCCACTCGATGCGTGCAGCGATATTGCCGCCCGCCACCCAGTGACCGCGCTTCTGGCCTTCGCGCGCGGCTTCGATGCCCAGAGCCAATGCGCTGGTCAGGTCGTCGCCATTGATGCCGGCTGACACCACCGCTGCCACGGCGGCGGCGCTGGCGATACCCAGGCCGGTGTTGTGGGTCACCTGGCAGGCCTGCAGCACCTGAGCCATGAAATGCTCGTGGTCACGTACATCGGCGGCGATACCCACCGGGGTGATGCGCATCGCCGCACCATTGGTGGTGCCGAAGCGCCCGGCTTGTTCCGGACTGGCGCCGGCGAGAATCATCTCGATCGCCCGCTTGGTCGAAGGGCCGAGCAGATCCTGCGAACCCTTGGCGCGCATGACCGCTTCCCAGTCGATCAGGCGCTGTGCCAGGTCAGTCGGTGCGATGCGGCCTTGGCCTGCGACCAGCAGCTCGCCGACCAGAATCGCCTGCTCGGTATCGTCGGTAATAGCGCCAGCCGGCATGTTCGGGGCGATGGGTTGATCGTCGTCCGCATCGATCAGGCCTTCGATGTGGCCATAGCGCGTGTGAATCTGCTCGCGTGACAGCGATTGAGTCGGCATGCCGAGCGCATCGCCCAGTGCCAGCCCATGGAATGCGCCGAGCGCGCGGTCTCGCGCCGCGGGAAAAAGGCTCACGGTGCGCCTCCGAAATCGAGATGAAGTTGGAAATGGACGGGGTCGAGGTAGCTCTCGACGCGCTCCATGAAACGCCCGCGGCTATCGAAGGTTTCCCTCACCACCTTGAGGAATACGCTGCCCGGCGTGCGCTGCAGCTGGCTGGCCGCCTCATCGTCGAGCGGCGCGGCACCGATCCACTGCTTGCCCTGCCCGGCCCGATAGCCATGGGCGGCCAGCGTGGCGGTCAGCGAGTCGTCGAGCAGGCCCTCCTCGGCCAGGTTCTCCAGGCCATCGCAGGCCGGAATCAGTGCACGCTCGAGGGACACCAGGCTGTCATCGGCAGCCCGCCGACGGCGCTCGATCAGCATGAAGCGGGCGCGGCCGAAGCGTTCGGCAAACTCCTCTAGCTCCACACCGCTGATGCCCAGCAGCTCGGTCCGTATCTGCACACCCCCGGCGGCGAGGGCCTGCGCCCAGCCTCCGCCCTGGTGCAGAGGCACGCCGTCGTAGGTGACCACGGAGCCGACCCCCGGCTGGGTGCCGATGTAATTGCGTCGCTTGAGCTCGGACAGCGCCTCGCGCAGCGTACCGCGGCTGACATCGAAGGCCGCCGCCAGCTCGTGTTCGCCGGGTAGGCGCTCACCGGCGCCGAGCACGCCTTGCTCGATGCGTTCGGCCAGGGCGCGAACCACGCGGGTTTTCTTGTCGAATCGAACCTGTCTAATCATGTACAAATTAATAGCGCCAGATGGGCTCCTCTGCAAGTGCTTTGTGGTCGACGGCAGGCTCGTGGGTTCACAGCGGTTCGGGATCGCCCCTATGGCTGCGGCGCTATGGCGGGCGGCGGCGCGGCCAGGCTCAGCGGATGAAGTGCACCTTGCCGGTGTCGTCGCTGCCCATGTAGATCCCGTAGATGCCCGCTTCGCGTTCGGCGATGTAGCGTTCGAGAATCTGGCGGATGGCCGGGTAGTAGATCTGCTCCCAGGGGATGTCCTCGGGGGCGAAGAAGCGGCGGGCCAGGGTTTCACTGCCGAAGTACCCGGTATCGTGCAGCAGTCGGGCGCGGAAGATCAGGTACACCTCGCTGATCGAGGGCACGCTGAACACCGAGTAGGGGCAGAGGATTTCGGCGACCACGCCGGCCTCCTCGCGCACTTCACGCAGCGCCGCCTCTTCGGTGGTTTCGCCGTTTTCCATGAACCCTGCGGGCAGTGTCCAGGTGCCGACGCGCGGCGCGATGGCGCGTTGGCAGAGTAGATAGCGGC
Source organism: Pseudomonas flavescens (assembly GCF_013408425.1). NCBI lineage: Bacteria > Pseudomonadati > Pseudomonadota > Gammaproteobacteria > Pseudomonadales > Pseudomonadaceae > Phytopseudomonas > Phytopseudomonas flavescens. The sequence goes on from NZ_JACBYV010000001.1 coordinate 4,768,321, forward strand.
CGTCTTGCTCGATGATGCAGCCGGTGATTATCTTCGGGTTTTCGTAATGGATATGCCCGCAGCCGGCGCATACCAGCCGTGAATGGTCGTCTCCGGCCGGGCGGCGCCGTTCCAGCGTCGCGCCGCCGCATTGCTGACAGAAGCGCGGGCTGGGCATGAGGGTCAGCTCCCGATACGCGGGTCTTTCAGACCGATGGGGGCGACGATGTCCCGCGCCTTGGCACCTTCCTGTTTGGCTTCCAGGTACTCCAGGGCGACCTTGGCCGCGGCACGTACGTGATCGACCGACGCCTGGTGAGCGGCCAGCGGGTCGCCACTCTTGATCGCCTCGACCATCCGCTCCATTTCCTGATTGCTGGTGCTGCGTCGGTTGGTCTGCGATACCGAGGTGGCCCGCAGGTAGCTGATGCGCGCCTGCAACTGGCGCAGCTGGGTGGCGGCGATGTCGTTGCCCGAGCCTTCCATCAGCACGTTGTAGAACTCCTGAACCGACTCCAGGACGTCCGGCAGCTCGCCCTCTTCGAGGGTCTGGCGGTTGTTCTCCAGCGCGCGCTCCAGGGCGCGGATGTCCTTGGCGCGGGCGCGCAGGGTGAACAGCTGGACGATCATGCCTTCCAGCACGCAGCGCAACTCGTAGAGATCGCAGGCGTCTTCCAGGGTGATGATCGCCACGCGTGGGCCCTTGGCGTCGGCGAATTCTACCAGGCCTTCCGACTCGAGATGGCGCAGCGCCTCGCGCACCGAGGTGCGGCTGACCCCCAACCGATCGCACAGATCGCGCTCCACCAGGCGGTCGCCGGGTAGCAGCTGGAAGTTCATGATGGCGCTGCGCAGCTTGTCCAGAACGATCTCCCGCAGGGTCACGGGGTTGCGGTTGACCTTGAAGCTATCGTCGATCGGCTGGCGTTTCATGGTTAGGGCTCGAGTTATAGGTATGGGATCACTCAAACTATGCCTCGGCCTGCTGGGCTTCGGCATCCGCTTCGGCGAACGCTTCACGGGCGATGCGGAAGCTGTCGACTGCGGCAGGCACACCGCAGTAAATGCCGACCTGCAGCAGAATCTCGCGGATCTGCTCGCGGCTGAGGCCGTTGCGCAGGGCGCCGCGAATGTGCAACTTCAGCTCGTGCGGGCGGTTGAGCGCGGAAATCATGGCCAAGTTTATCATGCTGCGTTCCTGCATCGATAAGCCTTCACGACCCCACACATGCCCCCAGCAGTATTCGGTGACCAGCTCCTGCAGCGGGCGGTTGAAGTCGTCGGCATTCTCCACCGAGCGCTTCACGTAATCCTCGCCCAGCACCTGGGTGCGGATCTGCAGGCCCTTCTCGTACTTGTCGTTGCTCATGGTCGCTCTCCCGGTTTAATTCGCAGTGAGGCCGCTGTAAGGCGATAGCGGACCTTCGGTTTGGTGGGCTGAAGCCCACCCTACAGCCGCGCATCTAGCCGTAGGGTGGGCTTTAGCCCACCAATTGTCCCCCGACTACGAAAGGCTGCTATCGCCTTAACCCAGTCGCCTTAACCTCAAAGCCCACCCATCAAGGTGTATTTGATTTCCAGATAATCGTCGATGCCATAGTGCGAGCCTTCGCGGCCCAGGCCCGACGCCTTGATGCCGCCGAAAGGCGCCACTTCGGTGGAAATCAGCCCTTCGTTGATGCCGACCATGCCGTACTCCAAGCCCTCGCTCATGCGCCAGGCGCGGCCGAGGTCGCGGGTGTAGCAATAAGCGGCCAGGCCGAATTCGGTATCGTTGGCCATGTGCAGCGCTTCGGCTTCGTCGCGGAAACGGAACACCGCAGCCAGTGGGCCGAAGGTTTCCTCGCGTGCGACCTTCATGCCGGTGGTGACCTCGGCCAGCACCGTGGGCTGATAGAAACCGTGGCCCAGTGCGTGACGTTCGCCGCCGCAGATCAGCCTGGCGCCTTTGCCCAGGGCATCGGCGACGTGATCAGCGACTTTATCCACAGCCCGCTCATTGATCAGCGGGCCCTGTTGCGCGCCTTCGGCAAAACCATCGGCGACCCTCAGTTCGCCTACGCGCTCGGCCAGGCGGGCGACGAAGGCGTCATGGATGCCGTCCTGGACCAGAAAGCGGTTCACGCACACGCAGGTCTGCCCGGCATTGCGGAATTTGGCGATCAGCGCGCCGTCCACCGCACGCTCCAGATCGGCATCGTCGAAGACGATGAACGGCGCATTGCCGCCCAGTTCCAGAGAGACCTTCTTCAAGGTGCTGGCGCACTGCTGCATCAACAGCTTGCCGATCGGCGTGGAGCCGGTGAACGACAGCTTGCGCACCGTGGCGCTGGCGCAGAGCTCGTTGCCGATGGCCACCGCGTCGCCGGTAATCACGTTGAAGATGCCGGGGGGAATGCCCGCTTCCTCGGCGAGCACCGCCAGCGCCAGTGCGGAAAACGGCGTTTCCGGCGCCGGCTTGACGATGCAGGGGCAGCCAGCGGCCAGCGCCGGGCCGACCTTGCGGGTGATCATCGCCGCCGGGAAGTTCCACGGCGTGATGGCTGCGACCACGCCAATCGGCTCCTTGGTCACGACGATGCGTGCATCGGGCTTGTGGCTGGGAATGGTGTCGCCATAGATGCGCTTGGCTTCCTCGGCGAACCACTCGATGAAGCTGGCCGCGTAGAGGATTTCGCCCTTGGCTTCGGCCAGTGGCTTGCCCTGTTCCAGGGTCAGAATCTCGGCCAGTGCGTCAGCGTTTTCCAGCATCAGCGCATGCCAGCGCTTGAGCACCGCACTGCGTTCCTTGGCGGTGCGCGCACGCCAGGCTGGCCAGGCGGCATTGGCGGCGGCGATGGCTCGCAGAGCTTCGGCGCTGCCCATGTCGGGTACCCGGCCGATCTCTTCGCCATTGGCGGGGTTGAAGATGGCTTGGGTGCCGCCTTCATCGGCGGCCAACCACTGGCCATCGAGGTAGGCGTACTGACGAAACAGACGCGACGCTTCAGGTGTCATGGCGACTCCGAAATAAAACAGGCCGCGCTCGAGGGTGAGTGAACGCGGCCGTAAAAAGAGGAATTCTTACCGCTACCGACGAGGGCCCTAGAGCCTGTTCAGGATCGTAGGGTGGACAACGCTTTTTTTGTCCACCATTGCGATTGCAGAGCGGTGGACGGGTCGGGCCGCGTAGGTGAGGCGTCGGCTACGCGCCCCGGTCCACCCTACAACGGTGATTTAGGTTCTCGTCGAAGTCACGTCGATCAAGCCAACGCCGGCAGGGCGCCGAGCTTGCCGCGGTGATAGATCATCGGCACCGGAGCGACCTCAGGCAGAATCAGGTTCTTCACTGCGCCTACCATGATGGCGTGATCACCGCCGTCGTACTCGCGCCACAGCTCGCACTCGATGATCGCGGCGGCGTTCTTCAGCAGCGGGTTGCCTTGCTCGCTGAGGGTCCATTCGATGCCTGCGGCCTTGTCCTTGCCCTTGCCGGCGAAGGCATAGGCTTCGGCCTGTTGCTCGGCAGAGAGCAGGTGAATCGCGAAGCGCTTGCTGTCGCGCAGCACCGGGTAGGAATCGGAGCCGTAGTTGGGGCAGAACAGCACCAGCGCAGGGTCGATCGACAGCGCGCTGAAGGCGCTGGCGGTGATGCCGACGATGCCGCCATCCGGGCCCAGCGTGGTAACGATGGTCACCCCCGAGGGGAAGGCGGCCATGACGGATTTGTACAGTCCGGGTTCGATCATTTGTACTTTCCTCGATGCGCTCAGCGCATCACGAACGGGTCGGGCATCGGCGCTTGCGACAGGTTGATCCACACCGTTTTCAGTTCGGTGTAGGCGAGTACCGAGTCGATGCCGCTTTCACGGCCGTAGCCGCTGTTCTTGAAACCACCGATCGGCGCCATGGCCGATACGGCACGGTAGGTGTTGACCCATATGATGCCTGATCGCACGCCCTTGGCCAGTCGATGGGCGCGGCCTAGGTCGCGGGTCCAGATGCCGGCGGCAAGGCCGAACTGCGAGTCGTTGGCCATGGCCAGCGCTTCGGCCTCGTCCTTGAAGCGGATCACCGAGGCCACCGGGCCGAAGACTTCTTCCTGCATGATGGTCATCGAGTGGTCGTCGCACTCGAACAGGGTCGGCTCGTAATACCAGCCTTCGCCGTCGACCTGAGGGCGTTTGCCACCCAGGCGCAACGTCGCGCCTTCGGCGACGGCAGTGGCGACCAGACGCTCGACCACGGCCAGTTGCTGAGCGGTGGCCATGGGGCCCATCTCGCTGGCGTCGTCCTGCGGGTTGCCGATGCGGATGCGCTTGGCGCGTTCGACCAGGCGTTCGACGAATTCGTCGTAGATGCTGTCCTGCACCAGCAGCCGCGACCCGGCCACGCAACTCTGCCCGGAGGCGGCGTAGATGCCGGCGACCACGCCGTTCACGGCGCTGTCGAGATCGGCGTCGGCGAAGATGATGTTCGGCGACTTGCCGCCCAGTTCCAGTGACAGCTTGGCGAAGTTCTCCGCACTGGCACGCACCACATGGCGTGCGGTGGCGGCGCCGCCGGTGAAGGCGATCTTGCGTACCAGCGGGTGACTGGTCAGCGCCGCTCCGGTGGTCGGCCCGTAGCCGGTGACCACGTTGACCACGCCGGCCGGGAAACCCGCTTCGAGTGCCAGGCGAGCCAGTTCGAGGATGGTCGCCGAGGCATGCTCCGAGGGCTTGAGCACGATGGTGTTGCCCGCTGCCAGGGCTGGCGCGAGCTTGATGGCAGTCAGGTACAGCGGGCTGTTCCAGGGAATGATCCCGGCTACCACGCCAATCGGCTCGTGGGTGGTGTAGGCGAACATGTCTGGCTTGTCGAGGGGCAGGGTGCCGCCTTCGAGCTTGTCGGCCAGGCCCGCGGTGTAGTGGAAGAACTCCGGCAGGTAGCCGACCTGGCCACGGGTTTCGCGGATCAGCTTGCCGTTGTCGCGGCTTTCCAGCTGGGCCAGGGCTTCCTTGTTCTCGGCGATCAGGTCGCCGAGACGACGCAGCAGTTTGCCCCGTGCAGTGGCGCTCAGGTTGCGCCAGGCCGGGTTGTCGAACGCTGCCTGAGCGGCCTGCACGGCGCGCTCGACGTCTTCGCCGGCGGCATCCGGGAGCACCGCCCAGGCCTCAGCGCGCGCCGGGTCGAGGCTCTCGAAGGTCTTGCCGGACTGCGCGTCGACCCACTGGCCGTCAATGCACATCTGATAGCGTGCGAGTGTCATGCGACGATCCCCTTTGCGGTGTTCTGCAGCTGGCTGGCCTCTCTGAGGAATTCCAGCAGCATCTGGTTGACCAGGCGCGGCGATTCCACGGGCATCATATGCCGTTGTTCGGCCAGTACCACGGCCCTGGCACCTGGAATGCAGCGCGCCAGCTGTTCGGCCATCTGCGGTGTCGAGCCCGGATCGAGCTCGCCGGTGGCGATCAGGGTCGGCACGCGGATCTCGGCCAGATCGTCGGCCCGATACATGTCCTGGGTGGCGAACAGCGTATAGGTGGTCAGGTAGCCCTGGGCATCGTTGCCGGCCAGGGTCTGGCGGATGGCGGTGATCTGCGCCGGGTTGGCCGCCTGGTATTCACGGCTGAACCAGCGTGACAGCGCCGCTTCGGCATTGGCGTCAGGGCCATGTTCGGCGGCCTGGGCAGTGCGCTCGATGACGCCTGCACGTTGCTCGGGGCTGCGGTTGAACACGCTGTTGAGTACCACCAGGGCGGCGATGCGCTGCGGGTAGTGCAGCGCGAAGGCGCGAGCCACCAGGCCGCCCATGGAGAAACCGATCACCGTGGCTTGCTGCTGGCCGAGGTGATCGAGCAGTTCACGCAACTGGTCGGCGTAACCGGCCAGGTCGGTGTCCGCTGCCGGTCGTGGGCTGTCGCCGTGGCCGAGCATGTCATAGACGATGACCTGGAAATGCTGGGCCAGGCCAACCACCTGGCCGCCCCACATGTCCTTGGTCAGGCCGACACCGTGGATCAACACCACGGGCTGGCCCTGGCCGATCACCCGGTAACTGGTGCCGGCGGGGGTGCGTTCAGCGAGATGCCGAATCATGGCCTGCTCCCGATCACTGCGCCTTCTCGGCGGCCAGTTCTTCCAGATCGATGTAACGGTTACCGATACGCGGATGCAGGCGGCCACCGTTGGCGGCACCCAGTACCACGACGATTTCGTCGGCACGCGGTGCATCTTCGATCTGCATTTCCAGGGTGATGTAGTGCGAGCGCAGGCCTTCGTCGTCCTTGTGCATCATCGGAATCTGGATCGAAGTGCCCGGGCCACCGCGCTTGTTGGTGAAGCTCAGGTAGCTCTTGGCGTTCACCGCTTCGCGGTAGTGATTGCCGAAGCGCAGGGTGTGGATAACGGCCGAGGCGTGCTCGATTTCACCATCGGCACCGACCACGGCAGCCTTGCCATAGGCTTCGATCTTGTCGGCACCGCCGATGGCGGCGGTCAGGCGCGCGACCATCAGTTCACCCAGCTCGGAGCAGTTGGCCTTGATCACGGGTTTGAGGTCTTCGACGAAGCCGTTGCCAACCCAGGGGTTCTTGATCACGACGGCCAGTCCGACCATGGTGACCGGCTTGTCGGTGGCCTTGCCGCCTTCGATCAGGGTTTCTTCTACATAGCTGACGATCTTGCGAATCTCGAAACTCATGACAGCTCCTTTGGCTGGGTGGTGTTGAGTATTATGGTATACCAGAATACACAATATGCAAGCCTCTCTGAACGTCAGGCACAGCGCCGCCTTGGCAGCAATCAGGGACAGCGCCAGCGGACTAAAAATGGTTGTTTGAGGCAGTTATGAATTGCAAAAGCTGGATCGTCCCCCCGCTCTGCGTGGTACTCCAGCTTGGCGCGCTCCGCTGTCACTTCGCGGGAGGTGCATCGAACGCGCAGCGTCCTGGCGAGGCGTTCCCACGGGGAGCGTGAGGAACGATCAGTGCGGTGGTCTCGATGGTTGCCACGGGCTGCGTGGTAACCCAGCCCGGGGCGTTCTGCGCCCGGGCCACGATTGCTTCACTGGAGGTGCAGCGGACGCGCAGTGTCCTGGCCAGGCGTCCCCGTGTGTCTCAGCGCCAGTTGTGGCTGGCGCAGGCCACGGCGTCATGGGCATGCAGGCTTTCGGCATGGGTGACCTGGATGTGCAAACCGCCGACGCCGGACATCGCCAGGACCGCCTCATGCAGGCGGCGGGCGGCGTCCTCGCAGAACATCAGATTCTGGCCGTTGGCCAGGGCAAAGGCCTGTTCGTCAGCGCGTTTGACGGCGGTCTGCACGGCGGTGCCCAGGGCAGCCTCCGAGCGCTCGAGCAATTCGATGAAGGGCAGGGCGTCAGCATCGCTCTCCAGGCGAATCCGAATCTGTGCATCGCTGCGTTGGCTGTGCGGTGTGGCGACGATGCCGGAACTGCTGCCCAGCCAGGCATGCATCTGCTCGAAATCCGGCGTGCGCTCGGCGAAGTCGTCGCTGAAGCGCTGCTGGATCAGTTGCCGCGCCAGGGCCGCCGAGCAGGGGCAGGTCGAGGAGTAATTCACCTGCAAACCCAGCTCCAGATGAAAACCACCCGGGTCGAGATGCGAGCGGATGGTCAGCGGATAGGCCTTGTAGCCGGACAGTGGGCTGACCAGTGCTGGCCGCTCGATCAGCCACTCGCCGCGCAGATCCAGATGAGCGCATAGCGACAGACCCTGGTGGCTGTCCAGGAAGCGTTGCAGCACCTGGCGCAACGAGGCGGGCGACAGCGGTTCACGCTGCAAGTGGGCCAGCGCCAGATACAGGCGTGACATGTGGATACCGCGTGTCTGGCCGTCGTCCAGGCTCACGCCGGCATCGATTCGCGCGCTGATGGCCTGTTCCCCTATCCGCACGGGCAGAGCGATGCCGCGCATACCGACCCAGTCGAGGGTGGTGGCGGAGTTGGCACTGCGCTGTGCGGCGATATCGGGCAGGTTTGTCTGGAGGTTCATTGATCACCCTTGCTTGGCGTGCATGACGATTTGGCTTTAAATGTTATGTTATAACACTTAAAGTTAACCCAGTGAGCCCGCCATGACCGCCGATGAACTGCTTGCCCTGCCGCCCCAGGACTACATGAACGAAGCCCAACAGGGTTTCTTCCGGGATCTGCTGATCCGTCAGCGTGAGGAATTGCAGCAACGCATCGACGATGAATTCGGCGCGCTGCGCGAGCAGGAGCGGCCCGCTGACGAGGCCGACATCGCCAGCCGCGAAGAGCAGCACCAATGGCAGATGCGCCTGCTGGAGCGGGAAAAGAAGTTGCTCGACAAGATCGACCAGGCCCTCGAGCGCCTGGCGCGCGGCGAGTACGGCTGGTGCCGCGAAACCGGCGAGCCGATCGGCCTGCGTCGTTTGCTGCTGCGCCCCACGGCCAGCCTGTGTATCGAGGCGAAAGAGCGCGAAGAACAGCGCGAACGCCATCAACGTGACCTGTGAACCTGATGCTGATGAGGAACCCACCATGCCCGACCGTCTTCCCGTTACCGTGCTTTCCGGCTTTCTCGGCGCCGGCAAGAGCACCCTGCTCAATCATGTGCTGAAGAATCGCGACGGCCTGCGCGTCGCGGTGATCGTCAACGACATGAGTGAAATCAACATCGATGGCAGCGAGGTGCAGCGCGATGTCAGCCTCAACCGCGCCGAAGAGAAGCTCGTCGAGATGAGCAACGGCTGCATCTGCTGCACCCTGCGCGAGGACCTGCTCGAGGAAGTCAGCAAGCTGGCCCGCGACGGACGCTTCGATTACCTGCTGATCGAGTCCACCGGCATTTCCGAACCATTGCCGATCGCCGAAACCTTCACCTTTCGCGACGAGCAGGGTCAGAGCCTGGCCGATCTGGCGCGGCTGGATACCCTGGTCACGGTGGTCGACGGAGTGAATTTCCTGCCTGACTTCCAGGCTGCCCAGAGCCTGGCCAGCCGTGGCGAGACCCTTGGCGAGGACGACGAACGCTCGATCAGTGACCTGCTGATCGAACAGATCGAGTTCGCCGATGTGCTGCTGATCAGCAAGATCGACCTGATCAGCCAGGCCGAGCGCGAAGAGCTGACTGCCATCCTGCGCGGCCTCAATACCCGCGCCGAGATTCTGCCGATGAGCATGGGCGCGGTACCGCTGAAGGCGATCCTCGACACCGGCCTGTTCGACTTCGAACGTGCCGCCGAGTCGCCGGGCTGGCTGAAGGAACTACGCGGTGAGCACGTACCGGAAACCGAAGAGTATGGCATCGCCTCCAGTGCCTATCGGGCGCGCCGGCCGTTTCATCCCCAGCGTTTCTTCGATTTTCTCAGCCGCGAGTGGAGCAACGGCAGGCTGCTGCGCTCCAAGGGGTTCTTTTGGCTGGCCAGCAAGTATCAGGAGGCCGGCAGCTGGTCCCAGGCCGGTGGCCTGATGCGCCACGGCCTGGCCGGGCGCTGGTGGCGCTTCGTGCCGAAGAGCCAGTGGCCCCAGGATGAAGATGGCCTCAAGGGCATCATCCGCCAGTGGGACGCCGCCAGCGGTGATTGCCGTCAGGAGCTGGTATTCATCGGCCAGAACATCGACTTTGCGCTGCTACACGCGGAGCTGGACGACTGCCTGCTCAGCGACGAGGAAATGGCTGCCGGCACCGAGGCCTGGCGGCTGTTGCCCGATCCTTTCGGACCCTGGCAGGAGGCCGCATGATCCTGGCGTTCAAACCCCGTGTGATGCCGCAACAGGTTTGCGGTGAAGAGATCGACGTGCTTGGCGAGGCGTTGCGTGACGAGGTCAATCTGGCGGTCTGGCAGCGCAGGCTGCCGGACCACCTGTCCGGCTTCGCCAGCACCTTGCTGGCCCAGGGGGAGCCCCTGGCGCAATCGCTGAGCATCGACCTGAGCGACGCCGATGCCGAGCCCGCGTTGCCCGGCTTGCTCGCCGGCTACAGCGATATTCCCGGCCAGGCGGCGTTTCTCGCCGACGTGGCCTGGCTGATCCGCGCCTACGCCTGCCTGCTCGACGCCCGCAGCATCGGTTTGCGCCTGCGCGCGCTGGATGGTGCCATGTGCCCGCGTTTCCACGTCGACCGTGTGCCGTTGCGGCTGATCACCAGCTACGCCGGCCCCGGCAGTCAGTGGCTGCGTGAAGGCGCGGTATCACGTCAGCAACTCGGTGGCCCCCAGGCGCTGCCGGCGGACAATGCCGTGGTCGAGCAGATTGGCTGCGGTCATGTCGCGCTGCTCAAGGGCGAGCGCTGGATCGGCAACGAAGGCCGAGGTCTGGTGCATCGCTCGCCAGCGTTGCCGGCAGGAGAGCGGCGTTTGTTGCTGACTCTGGACTGGCTGGCGTGACGCGGCAGCGACTGCTCGAACGGCAGGCAAAAAAAAGCTGCGCCCAGGCGCAGCGATAGAGCAGCCAGTGCCTGACCGGCTGCGAAGAGAGACTGTATTAAGACCCACGTGGATGACGATTGGATGACGGCTCAGTAGGCCATCCAAACGCCTTTGCTTTGCTGTTCGCAGAATGGCTTGAGGTAGGCGGCGTCGTTGGCTACCCCGTAGTAGTGAACGTCCTGCTGGTAGGGCGTGCCGCCCACCTTGGCGTTGCGGCAAACGCCAAAGGCACCGGTGGGGCACTGCTCGACGAAGCTGACATCGACCTTCTGGCCCTTGAGCTGCGGCTGGCAGAAACCGGTGCGAAACAGGTTGGGCGGGATGCTGCGGTTCTGCTGGCAGACCTTCACGTCCAGGCGCTCGGCCTGGCTGTGCACCACACAGGCTTCGCCCCAGGCCAGGCCGGAGAGACTACACAACACCAGAGGCAGCAAACGGCGCATCGACCCAACTCCAGAAAATGATGCAGAACTGTAGAGTCTGTGGCGAGGTTACCGCAAGCCGAGCTTTTCCTCGGGCCACCTAACCGGCACCATGGCGCCATGCTGAAACAGATACCTACCCACCTGATCGCCGGCCCACTGGGCGCTGGCAAGACCAGCCTGATTCGCCAGTTGCTGGCCCAGCGGCCTGCGCACGAGCGCTGGGCAGTGCTGATCAACGAGTTCGGACAGATCGGTCTGGATGCCGCGCTGCTCAGCCGTGACGAGGATGGCCTGAGTTTCAGCGAGGTGGCCGGTGGCTGCCTGTGCTGTGTGAATGGCGTGCCTTTTCAGGTCGGTCTCGGTCGACTGTTGCGCAAGGCCAGACCGGATCGCCTGTTCATCGAGCCATCCGGGTTGGGGCATCCCTCGAGTCTGCTGGAGCAGCTGGGCCAGGCGCCCTGGGAAGGCGTGCTGGCGGTGCAGCCGCTGCTGATGGTGCTCGATGCCGCCGCGCTGGCTGCCGATCGGCCGCTCGCCGACAACCAGCGTGACGCTTTGCCCCATGCCGGGCTGCTGGTGCTGAACAAGAGCGAAGAGGTCGATGAGGCGAGCCGTGCGCGCATCGCGCGAAGCCTGCCGCATGCACTGTACTGGACCAGCCAGGGTCTGTTGCCGTTCGACCGTCTGCCATTGGCTGACGCAGTGGCCACCGTGACCGATGGCCGCTGCTTGCCGGACGGCCCGCTACCTGCTGTCACCGTCTGGCGTAGAGCCGAGGAGCCGATCTGCCTGGTTCAGGATCAGCCCGAGGGCTGGAGCATCGGTTGGCGCTGGCACCCCAGTCAGCGTTTCGACCTGCTGCGGGTGCAGCAGTGGCTGACGTCGCTGCCATGGCGGCGCGCCAAGCTGGTGGTGCAGACCAATGCCGGCTGGCTGTCGGTCAATGCCCTGGAGGGGCAGGCGCTGCACTGGCAGAACAGCGAGTGGCGCAAGGATTCGCGGCTGGAGCTGATCTTCGCCGGCGCTCAGAACGAGGCGACGCTGCGGGCCGGCATGGCGGCCTGCCGACTGTAAGAGCCTGTTGACGATCTTTTTGGGCGGCATAAAGAGCCTGCTACAAGGCGATAGCGGTCATCGGTGCAGTACCTGTGGGAGCGGGCCATGCCCGCGATTTTTTCGCGGGCATGGCCCGCTCCCACAGAATGTAGACCGAGCTTCTACTCCCACCATTCAGCTGTAGGGTGGGCTTCAGCCCACCAAACCGAACGGCTGCTATCGCCACTTTGCAGTCAAAGCGCTGAAGCGGATCCGAAAGATCGTGAACAGGTTCTAAGAAGGGCGCCGCTCAGGGCGCCCGGCCTGGCAGGCTAGTCCGTGGTGATCCGCGAGTGGGTGCGGGTGTCCTTCATGGTGATGTACACCAGCAGCGAGCAGGCGATGCAACCGGTCACGTACCAGTAGAAGCCGCTCTCCATGCCCACGCTCTTGAACCACAGCGCCACGTATTCGGCGGTGCCGCCGAAGATCGACACGGTCAGCGCGTAGGGCAGGCCGACGCCCAGGGCGCGGATCTCGGTGGGGAACAGCTCGGCCTTCACCACCGCGTTGATCGAGGTGTAACCACTGACGATGATCAGCGCCGCCATGATCAGGAAGAACGCGCCCCACCAGCTCTGCACCGTATGCAGCGTGGTGAGGATCGGGTAGGTGAACAGCGTGCCCAGTACCCCGAAGGCGATCAGGATCGGGCGCCGGCCGATCTTGTCGGACAGCGCGCCCACCAGCGGTTGCAGCAGCATGAACAGGAACAGCGTGGCGGCCGAGATCATGGTCGAGTCGTTCTTGCTCATGCCCACGGTATTGACCAAGTATTTCTGCATGTAGGTGGTGTAGGTGTAGAAGGCCAGGGTCCCGCCCATGGTCAGGCCGACCACAGTGAGCAATTCCTTGGGATGGCGCAGCAGGGTGCGCATGATGTTTTCCTTCGGCGCCTCGGTCTTCTTGAACGAGTCAGTTTCCTCCATGCCGCGACGCAGGTACATGGCGACCACCGCGCACAACGCACCAATCACGAACGGCACACGCCAACCCCAGCTTTCTAGCTGCTCGACGGTCAGCGTCTGCTGCAGGACGATCAGCACCGCCAGGGCGATGAGCTGGCCGGAGATCAGCGTCACGTACTGGAAGCTGGAGAAGAAGCCGCGGCGTTCCTTGGTGGCCATCTCCGACAGGTAGGTGGCCGAGGTGCCATATTCGCCACCGACCGACAGGCCCTGCAGCAGCCGTGCGATCACCAGCAGCACCGGCGCGGCAACGCCGATGGTTTCATAGCTGGGGGTCAGGGCGATGATCAGCGAACCGAAGCACATCAGCAGCACCGAGGCCATAAGTGCAGCCTTGCGGCCCTTGCGGTCGGCGTAGATGCCCATCAGCCAGCCACCGATGGGGCGCATCAGAAAGCCGACGGCGAAGATCGCAGCGGTGTTGAGCAACTGGGCGGTCATGTCGCCCTGTGGGAAGAAGGCCTTGGCGAAGTACAGCGAGAAGGCGGCGTAGACATACCAGTCGTACCATTCGACGAGGTTGCCGACCGAGCCGCTGAAAATGGACTTGATGCGTTGGGACGTGGTGCGCGTTTGCGCGGGGGCAGACAGCGTGCTGGTGCTTTCCATCAGAGGGAACCTCGATCTCGTCATTATTCTTGTACGCCAGTGCAGGCGCTGGCTGGGCCATTGCAGAAGCTGTGCCAGCCGCTGAAAGCCCCGCCCTGTGGGCGTTATGACGAAATCAAGAAGGTGGTTGCTAGCGGAAATCTGCTAGTGCCGCAGGTTGGTTGGCGGAATCTTGCCAGGCGGTTCAGCTCGCGCTGGGCGCGTCACTGTCGAGAAAATCCGTGCGCAGCAGGCCATGGCGCTGCATCTTTTCGTTCAGCGTGCGCCGCGGCAGTTGCAGCAGCTCGGTGACCAGCTTCATGTCGCCGTGGCAGCTGGCCAGGGCCTCGCGCAGGCATTGCGCCTCGAAGTTCTCCATGCGCGCGCTGAGCGAGTTATCCACAGCGGCAGGCGGGTTGCCGGAGCCGGACAGCGCCAGCACGTGACGCTCGGCGGCGTTGACCAGCTCGCGTACGTTGCCCGGCCAGTCGTGAGCCAGCAGATGGGCGAGCAGTGCCGGAGTGACTGCCGGCAGCGGGCGCCCGAAGCGCTCGGCGATCTGCCTGGCATGGTGTTCGAACAGCATGGGCACGTCCTCGCGGCGCTCGCGCAATGCCGGTAGCTGCAGCTCGGCGACATTGAGGCGGTACAGCAGATCCTGGCGGAATTGGCCGTCGCGCACGCGCTCATGCAGATCCGGCTTGGTAGCGGTCACCACGCGCAGGTCGAGGGCGATCACCTGATTGGAGCCGAGCCGTTCGAGCTGGCGCTCCTGCAGTACGCGCAGCAGTTTGACCTGCTGGCCCAGGGGCATGCTTTCGATTTCGTCGAGGAACAGGGTGCCGCCGTTGGCGTGTTCGATCTTGCCGATACGCTTGCCCTGGGCGCCGGTGAAGGCACCGCTCTCATGGCCGAACAGCTCGCTCTCGAAGAGGTTCTCCGGGATCGCCGCACAATTGAGCGCGACGAAGGGGCCCTTGGCCCGTGGCCCGAAGTCGTGCAGGCAGCGGGCGACCAGCTCCTTGCCGCTGCCGGTTTCGCCACGCATCAGCACGTTGGCCGGCGTGTGCGCCAGTTCGAGCACCTGACGTCGCAACTGCACCATGGCCGCGGAGAAGCCGAGCAGGCGACCAGCCAGCTCGTCCTTGTGCTCGACCTGCTGGCGCAACTGGCGGTTTTCCTGGGTCAGGCGGCGCTTTTCCAGCGCGCGACGCAGGCTGCCGAGCAGGCGTTCCGGGGTGAAGGGTTTCTCGATGAAATCGTAGGCGCCCAGGCGCATGGCTTCCACGGCCTGGGGCACGTCGCCATGGGCGGACACCAGCAGGAACGGCAGTTCCGCATCGCGCGCCTGTACCTGTTCGAGCAGCGCCATGCCATCCATCCCCGGCATGCGCAGGTCGCTGATCACCACGCCGGGAAAGTCCTCGGGCAGCAGCTCCAGGCACTCCCGGGCGCTGGCGCACAGGTGCACCTGAAAGCCTGAGCGTTCGAGCCATTGGCGCACGGCTTCGCGGATGGGCGCCTCGTCATCGACGAAAATCACGCTGGGTGTCATGCGAACTCCTGTGGGGCGGTGGCAGCGGGCAGGCGCAGGGTGAAACGGGCGCCGCCCTCGGGACGATTGGTGGCCAGCAGGTCGCCGTCCAGTTCACGCACGATGGCGTAGGACACCGCCAGGCCGAGGCCCAGGCCATCGCCCACCGGTTTGGTGGTGAAGAATGGATCGAACAACTGCGGCAAGGCCTCGGCATCGATACCCGCGCCGCTGTCGTCGATATGCAGCGACCAGTGATCGTCCGTGAGCGTCAGTTCGAATGCCAGGCGTGGAGCCGGGCTCTGCTGCATCGCATCGAGGGCGTTGCGGATCAGATTGACCAGCACCTGTTCCAGGCGTATCGCGTCGCCGGCGACCCAGGCCGGCTGCTCCGGCGTGCGCTGGATCTGTACCTCGACGTCGCGCAGGCGTGGCTCCAAGAGTTGCAGGGCTTTGTCGAGCACGGCGCCCAGCTCGAGGGTTTCGCGCAAGCCGCCGGGGCTCTTGCGGGCGTAGGTTTTCAGGTGGCCAGCCAGCGCCGCCATGCGCTGCAGCAATTCTTCGTGGCGGACCAGAGACTGGCGCGCTTCCTCCAGTTCGCCATCCGCGAGGATCATGCGCAAGGTGCCAAGGTGCACCTGCAGGGCGGTCAATGGCTGATTGATCTCGTGGGCCAGGGCGGCGGACATCTGCCCCAGAGCGGCGAGTTTGGCGGCCTGTACCAGGCCATCCTGGGCGGTACGCAGCGCTGCGGTGCGCTGTTCGACCAACGCCTGCAGGTCGTCACTGGCACGCTGACGCAGGCGGGCGATGCGCCAGCGTTGATGCACCACCAGGCCGAGCAGAACCAGCGCCAGCCATGCACCACCGGCCGCCAGGCTGGCTGTGTGGGTGCTGTCGGCGATGCTGCGGGTGTCGCGTAGCAGGTGCAGCGTCCAGCCCTCGCTTGCCAGGGCGCGGGTTTCCCACAGGTAGTCGCCGGCCAGTTCCGGGCTGTCGATGCGTACCAGGCGGCCCTCATCGGCCAGGGATTGGCGTTGGCGGTAATTCAAGGGCGCCAGGGGTTTCTTGTCGTACTGACGGGTAGTGGCGAGCGTTTCACGCACACCTGCGGAGATCGGTCGCAGCTCGCGGTAGCGCCAGGCGGGTCGGTTGGCGATAAAACTGATGCCCTGACGGTCGCTGACCAACAGCACGTGGGGACTCTGGCTCCAGGCCTGCTCGATACTGGGGAATTCCAGCTTGACCACCACGGTGCCGAGAAACCGCCCACTGTCATCGCGTACCGCGTGGGACAGAAAGTACCCGGGGATGCCGCTGGTCACGCCCACCGCATAAAAGCGCCCGGTATCCTGGCTACGCGACTCGCTGAAGTACGGACGGAAGCTGTAGTCATGACCCACATAGCTGGTCGGCAGTCGCCAATTGCTGGCGGCGATGCTCAGCCCATCGGCATTCATCACCTGCAGTGTCGAGGAATGTGCGGCCGTATTGGTGGCTTCCAGCTTGAGATTCAGGCGATGCTGCAGCATCGGCGTGAGCGGGCTTTGCAGGGCTTCCTTCAGCTCGGGGTCGAGCGCCAGTACCGCTGGCAAGGCGCGGTAGCGGTCGATCAGCGTCTGCAGCGCGCCGGCGTAGGCAGCCAGTTGCTCCTGGGCCTGTTGCCCGGCATCAGCGAGGCGATGGCGTTCGGCCTGGCGCTCCGCCAGGTAGGCGGACAGGCACAGGCCCGCCAGCAACAAGGCAGTCAGCAGGGCAACGCGCAGAGAGCGGGAAGACATGAAAACGGATCAGCCGGACCGGGGAGCGACCGACGATAGCACAGCGCCTAATCAGTCCCGCGAAGTGGGGTGGTCGCGGCGCCATTGCTGCAGCTCGATCACCTGGCCAGACTGCCGTGGTGCGGGTGCGGGTGCGGGTGCGGGTGTCGGCGGCAGTGCTGCCGGTGGTTCGCGGAACGGATAGGGATCCAGCTCGATACTGCCCAGGCGCGCGCCGAACATGACGATGCGTCCGCCATGGCGCTGTTCGCCGGTGACCGTGAACTCGAAGCCATAGACCCGGGCGAAGCGGCGGTTGCCACTGCCATCGCGAACGATGCCGAAACGCTGGAAGGCGACGTTGCCATCGAGCAGCTCGATATCCAGCTTGGCGCAGTGCTGCTTGACCAGGGTCAGTGCACGCTCGCGAATGCCGTGGCCATGCCACAGCCAGGCGGCCGCAGCGGCCAGAAGCATCAGGATGAAGAGGTTGCCGAGGGTCAACATGGTGCACGGGCTCGGGACAGTGAGCGCTCAGCTTACCCGATCTACCGTGACAGTTGCCGCCCACGAATCGGCGGATTCATCGCGCTGTGCCAATGGCCTCATTTTTCGGTGCAGAGAGCTGCCATTACAAGCACGACCGCATGGACCCCAGAGCCCTGTAGGAGCCCGCTTGCGGGCGATACACTAGCGGCCGTTCTGCAAATGGCGGCACGGCCACCAATCGCCGGCAAGGGCTAGGCGGCCCCGGCTCCTACGCGACCGCATGGATACCAGAGCCCCGTAGGAGCCCGCTTGCGGGCGATGCACTAGCGGCCATTCTGCAAAATGGCGGCACGGCCACCAATCGCCGGCAAGGGCTAGACGCCCCCGGCTCCGATGCCATCGCGTGGAATTCAGAGCCCTGTAGGAGCCCGCTTGCGGGCGATGCACTAGCCGCCATTCTGCAAAATGGCGGCATGGCCACCAATCGCCGGCAAGGGCTAGGCGCCCCCCGGCTCCTACGCGACCGCATGGATACCAGAGCCCCGTAGGAGCCCGCTTGCGGGCGATGCACTAGCGGCCATTCTGCAAAATGGCGGCACGGCCACCAATCGCCGGCAAGAGCTAGGCGGCCCCGGCTCCTACGCGACCGCATGGATACCAGAGCCCTGTAGGAGCCCGCTTGCGGGCGATGCACTAGCGGCCGTCCTGCAAAATGGCGGCACGGCCACCAATCGCCGGCAAGGGCTAGACGCCCCCGGCTCCGATGCCATCGCGTGGAATTCAGAGCCCTGTAGGAGCCCGCTTGCGGGCGATGCACTAGCCGCCATTCTGCAAAATGGCGGCACGGCCACCAATCGCCGACCTACTGTGCGATTGGCGCCGGTGCTTGCAGCCCCAGGCGCTCGAACATCACCCGGGCGATTTCCCGTTCGCCCATCACCACCAGGTCGGCGTTGTGTTCGCGCAGGTAGTCGACTTCATCGTCGAAGTGAGCGCGGGCGATGATGTCCAGCCCGGCATTCGCCTGACGGCCATGCAGAGCGATCTGCCCGGCCTCCAGGCTGTTGGGGATGGCGATCATCAGCCAGCGCGCCTGGGCGACGTTGGCCAGTTCCAGCACGTGGGTGCTCGCGGCGTTACCGAGCACCACGCTGAAGCCTTCTTCACGCAGTTCCTGGGCGCGGGTTCGGTTGTCGTCGATGATCACCAGCGGCACGCCCTCGCCACGCAGGCGCTTGCTGATGCGGCTGCCTACCCGGCCATGACCGATGAGAATGGCGTGGCCGACTTCGCTGATCGGGTGCAGGTCATTGTCTTCGCTGTCCGCAGCGCTGACCTGATCGGCCGGCGTGGTGTGCTCGCGGCGATCCAGCCATGGCTGCAGGCGGTCGATCAGCAGGAACAGCAGCGGGTTGCAGAGGATCGACAGGATCGCGCCGGCCAGCACCAGATCGCGGCCCGCTTCCGGCACCAGATTCAGGCCGATGCCCAGGCCGATCAGGATGAACGAGAACTCACCGATCTGCGCCAGGCTCACCGAGATGGTCAGCGCCGTGCTCAGCGGTTTGCGGAACGCCAGCACGATGAGCATCGCCGCCAGGGATTTGCCGAGCACGATGACCAGGAAGGTGCCCAGGACCAGCAGTGGCTGCTCGAGCAGGATCGCCGGATTGAACAGCATGCCCACCGACACAAAGAACAGCACGGCAAAGGCGTCGCGCAGCGGCAGCGAATCTTCGGCGGCCTTGTGGCTGTACTCCGACTCGTTGAGGATCATCCCGGCGAAGAAGGCGCCAAGGGCGAAGGACACCCCGAACAGCTGCGCCGAGCCGTAGGCGATGCCCATGGCGATGGCCAGCACGGCCAGGGTGAACAACTCCCGCGAACCGGTACCGGCGCTGCGCTCCAGCAGCCAGGGAATGACCCGGCGCCCGACCACGACCATCAGCGCGACGAAGGCGGTGACCTTGCCGAGGGTGATCAGCAACTGCATGCCGATGCTGCTGGATCCGTCGCCCTGGGGAATGCCACCGAGCACACCGGACAGTGCCGGCAGCAGTACCAGGGCCAGGACCATCACCAGATCTTCGACGATCAGCCAGCCCACGGCGATCTTGCCGCGGCGGGTATCGATCAGTTGGCGTTCCTCGAGCGCGCGCAGCAGCACCACGGTACTGGCCACCGACAGCGCCAGGCCGAACACCAGGCCGGCGCCCCAGCCCCAGCCCATCGCCCAGGACAGGCCCATGCCCATTGCCGTGGCCACGGCGATCTGTACCACGGCACCAGGAATGGCGATGTGTTTGACCGACATCAGGTCTTTCAGAGAGAAGTGCAGGCCCACGCCGAACATCAGCAGGATGACGCCGATCTCGGAGATTTCGTGGGACAGCTCCTTGTCGGCAACGAAGCCGGGTGTGAAAGGGCCGACGATTACGCCAGCGAGCAGATAGCCTACCAGTGGCGACAGGCGCAGGCGGTTGGCCAGGCTGCCGAACAGGTAGGCCAGCACGAAGCCGGCGGCGATTGTCGCAATCAGAGGTGTGTGGTGAGGCATGCGTTCTCCCTATGAACAGAAGGGCCCGGCATGCCTGCACTGCAGGGGGATACAGCGCAGAACAGCGTAGCGGCCGAGGTCGGATTGCCCGACCGTAAAGACCGATAGTTTATATTAAAATACTGTTTATAACTAAAAGGTCTTTATACAAAATGTGTCTCTTGCTCTTCGCAGTGCTGTAGACCTCGTCATCCCTCGCCTTTGAGCGCTCGGTAGCGATTTTCCAGCTCCTGGCGGATCTCGCGGCGCTGGTGGCCCTGTTCGAAACGGCGCTGTTCCTCCGAGGTCTGCGGTTGACGGGGCGGTACTTCGGTGGATTTGCCGTTTTCGTCGACCGCCACCATGGTGAAGAAGCAACTGTTGGTATGACGCACCGAGCGCTCGCGGATGTTTTCGGTGACCACCTTGATACCGACTTCCATGGAGGTGCGGCCGGTGTAGTTGACCGAGGCCAGAAAGGTCACCAGCTCGCCGACGTGCACCGGTTCGCGAAAGGTCACCTGGTCCACCGACAGGGTCACCACGTAGCGACCGGCATAGCGGCTGGCGCAGGCATAGGCCACTTCGTCGAGGTACTTGAGCAGTGTGCCGCCGTGTACATTGCCGGAAAAGTTGGCCATGTCCGGGGTCATCAGAACGGTCATCGTCAGTTGGGCGTTTCCGGGTTCCATAGTGTCTGGCTCATCAGGTTGAAAGGGCGCGATTGTCCGCGATGCGTCAGGCGCTGGGTGGTCGATTGTGTCTATGTACTCGATTGCTGCAACGTATGTAAGGGCAATTCACTCTCAGAGCCATGGCCACTCATCCATCAACAAGGAAGACACATGAAGCGCACTCTTCTTTCCTTTGCCCTGCTGCCACTGTTCTCCGTCGCGGCCCATGCCGCGCCACAGCCCTGTGACAGCGTCAGCCTGTGCAACTCGGCCGGTACCGCAGCCTATCAGGCCGGACGTTACGATGAGGCTGCAGACGCCTTCGAGCGCCAATTGCGACGCGCCGAACAGGCTGACGACGCGGCCGCCCGCGAGCTGGCGCTGAACAATCTGGTCGTGACCAGTCTGCGTCTCCAGCAGCCGGGCCAGGCAAGGGCCTGGTTGAACCTGGCACTGGACGACGGCATGCAGGGCACGGCCACTCGCCACAACCTGCGTTCGGTGTCCGCCGCGCTGAACTACCAGGCCCTCGGCGCCAGCCTGGAGGGGCGCTATCTGCGCTATGCCGGAGCAGCGGTGTGGAGCAGCCTGGACATCACCCGCCAGCCGGACGGCAGCTACCGTGCATCCTTCTCCCCGCTGCGTGCCGGCGGCAAGGTCGAAGAGTACGGCCCTGCTGCCATCGGTAATCTGCAGGGCGCGTTGCAAGGCGAGAAAGCCTATTTCCTGCTGACCGCAGCCGACCTGCCCAGAGGCTGCGCCGTGGAGCTGTTTCACGAAGGGCTGGATATGCGCGTGCTGGAAGTCTTCGACCCGCAATGCCAGCAATACGGCGGCGCGGGCATCAGTGTGGCGGGTGACTATCTGAAGGTGAGCGCCGAGCCGCAGCAGCAGGAACGCTGATCGGCAACTGCGCAGAATGGTGCCCTGGGTATCGCGGCGCTCGGCCCAGGCTACCGGAGAAGGCTCGCCGCATTCCCTGTACGCCGCGGAGCTGTGCTGGTTGACCCTGCCACCATCACCAGCAAGCTGGCTGCCGCGCGTCATGCCGATCAGTGAAAGGTTTGGTTCATGAAGTGGGCGCGGCATCGCACCGAGGCCGACGCTCCCAGAGAGCTCATGGCTTGCCCCCTCAACTGGCGGCAGATTCCGAGCGGTGGCTGACGGTCCTGTGCAGTCGCTCCAGGGGCGCGTGGGGGCGTGCTCGATGCCAGTGAATCGCTCCGGCCGATGCAGGGGCGGTGACCTGGAAACGGCGTCGGGCGTCTTTCTGCAGTACCAGCGGGACCGCATGTGCCGTGCGCTTTGTGGCAAATGTTTCTGAATATTGCCACGTCGCGGCGGGTACGGCTCGGATGTTAACCTGCGGTCAAAGTCGCCCAGCAACGGGCCAATGACCCCCATTCTTCAGCAGGCTCACGTGAGCCATCGAGCAGCCGCCCGAGCTCGCTTGTGCCTGCCCCAAAACAAGGAGCAGTTTCCTCATGCATGCCATCAGCTTCATCCAGGATCTAGCGGTGATCATGCTGGTGGCCGGCGTGGTCACCGTACTGTTCCACCGCTTCAAGCAGCCGGTGGTGCTCGGTTACATCCTCGCCGGCTTCCTGATCGGCCCGCATACGCCGCCGTTCGGCCTGATCCACGATGAAGAGACCATTCGCACCCTCGCCGAACTGGGGGTGATTTTCCTGATGTTCTGCCTGGGGCTGGAGTTCAGCCTGCGCAAGTTGTTCAACGTCGGTGCCACGGCCTTCATCGCGGCGTTCCTGGAAATCATCCTGATGATCTGGATCGGTTTCGAGATCGGCCGCTATTTCGGCTGGAGCACCATGGATTCGCTGTTCCTCGGCGCGATCCTGGCGATTTCTTCGACGACCATCATCATCAAGGCGCTCGGCGACCTGAAGATGAAGAACGAGCGCTTCGCACAATTGATCTTCGGCGTGCTGATCGTCGAGGACATCCTCGGTATCGGCATCATCGCGCTGCTGTCCGGTATCGCCCTGAGCGGTAGCGTGGAAACCGGCGAGGTGTTCGCCACCGTCGGCAAGCTGTCGCTGTTCATGATCGTCGCCTTGGTCATCGGTATCATTCTGGTGCCGCGCATCCTCGCTTACGTGGCCAAGTTCGAAAGCAACGAGATGCTGTTGGTGGCAGTGCTGGGCATGTGTTTCGGTTTCTGCCTGCTGGTGGTCAAGCTCGAATACAGCATGGTGCTGGGCGCCTTCCTGATCGGCGCGATCATGGCCGAGTCGCGTCAGCTGGTGCAGATCGAGCGCCTGGTCGAACCGGTGCGCGACATGTTCAGTGCGATCTTCTTCGTTGCCATCGGCCTGCTGCTCGACCCCAATGTGCTGGTCGAATACGCCTGGCCGATCGCGGTGATCACCGTGGCCGTGATCGTCGGCAAGGTGGTCTCGTGCAGCGTGGGCTCCTTCATTGCCGGCAACGACGGGCGTACCTCCTTGCGCGTAGGTATGGGCCTGTCGCAGATCGGTGAGTTCTCTTTCATCATCGCCACCCTGGGCATGACCCTGCAGGTGACCAGCGACTTCCTCTACCCGGTAGCGGTGGCGGTATCGGTGATCACCACCCTGACCACGCCGTACCTGATCCGCTCGGCCGATCCCCTGGCGGTGAGCCTGGGCAAGGTCATGCCGCAGCGCGTATCGCGGGTGTTCTCGCTGTATGGCGAGTGGCTGCGCAGCATTCAGCCGCAAGGCCAGGGCGCGATCCTGGCGGGGATGATCCGCAAGATCGTCCTGCAGGTGCTGGTCAACCTGGCGTTCGTGGTGGCGATCTTCCTCGGCATCGCCTTCTTCGCCACGCAGATCGGCGCCTGGCTGGCCCAGTGGCTCGATCAGGAGAACCTGCGCAAGGCGGTGATCTGGGGCGCGGCGCTGATCCTGTCGCTGCCGTGCCTGATCGCGGCGTACCGCAAGATCAAGGCGCTCTCCATGCTGCTCGCCGAGATGGGCGTGCGCCAGGAGAAGGCCGGTCGTCATACGGCACGGGTGCGCAAGGTGATTTCCGAGGTGATTCCGCTGCTCTCGCTGGTCGGCATCATGGTGCTGCTGACCGCGCTGTCGTCGAGCATCCTGCCGTCCAACGACATGCTGCTGCTGGTCGGTGTCGTCGCCGCCGGTGTGGTGGCCGTGCTGTGGCGCTGGTTCATCCGCGTGCACACGCGCCTGCAGATCGCCCTGTTCGAAACGCTCGACAAGCCCGAGACCCCCGGGCATCACTGAAACGACAAGGGCGCCAATAGGCGCCCTTCTTGTATCCGTCGTCCAGGATTTTCCCGGGACTCACTGCGCTTGACCCGCGCTACCGAGAGCCGCTCGCTACCCTTAGCCTGGCGTTGAGCGCAGCGATACCCAGGGCCGTGATTGTTGAACGCCTGCGGTTCACTCCTCCAGCCAGACTTCACGTACCCAATGCCATACCGAGTCCCAGCTGTCGTCGGTGAGGTCTTCTTCTTCGCCATCCCACAGCAGCACGGTACCGTCCTGTTCGACGCAGTAGTAATTGCCGTTGTCTTCGCAGATCGGCACCAGCTCACGGGAGACCCCCAGTGACCAGGCGACCGAGGCCACTTCCGGCAGGTAGGTGTGCGACTGCGGGTCGGTGACCGTGACCGGCTCCAGGCGACCATAGACCACGTCGCTGACCTTGAGCAGGAATTCGCGCAGCTCGAATGGCAGGTTGATGAGGATCTGTTCCTCGATCTCCACCAGCAGTTCTTCTTCCGGCAGCTCCAGAGGTACCGGCACCGGTTCGTTCAGTTCACGCAGTTGTTCGATGACTTCTTCCACGGGCGGCTCCAGTAGAGGTCGGCGATTCTCGGGGTTTGGAAAGCACGCAACGCACGAGCGCTCGAACGGCTGTCGTCGGTTGGATGCTTCTGCAATAGCGCAGCTTTTTACGCTGAATGGAAAATAGTCACAAGTCGCAAAAAGGCAAAACGCCATGTCGGTCGGAATGTGGCAATTGCATGGGCCTCGCTGCCACTGACCGGGCGACGCCGCACAGGTTCCAAAGTCCGGGGGCGAAAAACACAAAACCCGGGCAAGCCCGGGTTTTGTCGTCACGCGTGGGATCAGCCGTTCTGGCGGATACCGGCCACCAGCCAGGGCTGGTTGTCGCCAGTCGCGCGCTCGAGGCGCCAGCTTTCGCTGAAGACTTCGCCCTGGTCGAAGCGCGAGGTCTTCGATACACCGCTGAAGGTCAGGGTGGCGATGGTCTTGTCGGCGTGGTCGTCGACACCGTCCAGCTGCACGTCGAGGTTGTCGATGTAGGTGGACTGGAAGCCATCACCCAGATCGGCGCGCTCGCGCTTGAGGAACTCCAGCAGTTGCGGGGTCACGAACTCGGCGATCTTGTCCATCTCGTTCGCGTCCCAGTGCTGTTGCAGGCTCAGGAAGTGCTCGCGACCAGCATTGATGAAGCTCTGCTCGTTGAACCAGGCCGGTGCGTTGATCACCGGCTTGATCGCAGCAGCGCTGCTACCACCGAAGATCGACGGCTGAGCCGGCTGCGGCTGGCCATGGGCTTCACGCTGGAAGGGAGCGCCACCGGCAGCCGCTACGTTCGGCTGCTGCTTCTGGCGACGAGCGGCCAGGAAGCGGAACAACAGGAAGGCGATCAGGCCGAAGATCAGCATGTCCATGATCTGCAGGCCTTCGAAGCCGTCACCCATGAACATCGAAGCCAGCAGGCCACCGGCGGCCAGGCCAGCCAGCGGGCCGAGCCAGCGCGAAGCACCACTGGCGGCAGCCGGAGTACGGCCAGGTGCAGCTGCGTTGGCGTTGGGCTGGGATGGAGGTGTGGCTTGGCGAGTCTGGTGGCTCGGCGCGGAGCCGAAGGATTTGCCACCGCCCATACGCTTGGCGTCGGCAGTCAAGCTAAAGGACAGGCCCAGACAAACTACCAGGGCAATACTGAGGAAACGCTGCATTATCGGTTTTCTCTTGGTTATTGAAACACTGACGAGCATCTTGCCCGTGGCTGGTCGGCATGACCAGCAACAGAATGTTTCGAGCTTTTGCCCAGCGCAGCGACTGGCGCTGCAAGGGTGGACGTAAAACGGAACCCGCAGGTTCCGTTTCATTCACGGTATCGCGTATCAGCGCCGCTCATCGACGCCTGGCAAGCCAGCCCGCGTTGGGGCCAGCTAGCTGCCTCAACGCCAGTTGTAGAGCTCCTGCTCGGTCACGGCGCCCATCGGCGTGGCTTCGTCCTGGAAGGTCTTCATGGATTTCCAGATGCGGCCGTTGAGGTCGTTCTGGCCTGCCAGGTCTTCGAGCACGGTCTGCGACTCACGCTTCATCGCCGCCAGCACTTCATCGGGGAAGCGCTTGATCGCCACGCCCTGTTCCTTCAACTGAGCCAGCGATTTGGCGTTGTGGAAGACGTAGTCGTCCATCATGTCCAGCGTCGCGGCGCGGGCGGCTTCGACCACGATGGCCTGCAGGTCGGCAGGCAGGCTGTCGAAGGCCTTCTGGTTGACCATGGACTCGACCACGGCCTGCGGTTCCTGCCAGCCCGGGAAGTAGTAGTACTTGGCTGCCTTGTGCAGACCGAAGGCCAGGTCGTTGTAGGGGCTGACCCAGTCGGTAGCATCGATCACGTGGGTTTGCAGGGCGGTGAAGATCTCGCCGCCGGGCAGGTTGACGGTGATCGCGCCGAGTTTGGTCCAGACTTCGCCACCCAGGCCCGGCATGCGGATCTTCAGGCCCTTGATGTCGTCCAGGGAGTTGATTTCCTTGTTGTACCAGCCGCCCATCTGCATGGTGGTGTTACCCGCCGACAGCGGTTTCACGCCATAGGGTGCGTAGGTCTCGTCCCACAGGGCCTGACCGCCGCCCTTGCTCAGCCAGGCATTCATTTCCAGGGTCGACAGGCCGAACGGCACCGAGGAGAAGAACTGCGCCGCCGGAACCTTGCCTTTCCAGTAGTACGGCGTGCCGTGGCCCATTTCGGCGGTGCCGCGGGACACTGCATCGAACACTTCCAGGGCCGGCACCAGCTCACCGGCGGCGTACACCTTGACGGTCAGGCGCCCGGCGCTCATGGCATTGATGCGTTCGGCCAGACGCTCGGCGCCAGTACCCAGGCCCGGGTAGTTCTTCGGCCAGGAGGTGACCATCTTCCAGTGGAAGGTCTCGGCTTTCGCGGCGGCAGCGCTTTGCCCGGCCGCTGGGGTGTCTTCCTTGCAGCCGGCCAGGCCGATGGCAGCGAGCAGCGCCACAGCGGCGCCGAACAGGTTACGGCGGTTCATCGTGTTCTCCCTTGAGGTGTCGAGCAGCGTGCCCAGATTGCTTTTATTATCGGGCGCCGGCCGTTACGGCCAGCACGCCTTGTCTTGCTGCACAGCCCGCTTGTCGCCGGCTCTTACAACGCTTCCAGCTTGGCGTAGGCCAGCATCAGCCACTTGGTGCCTTCGCTTTCGAAGTTCACCTGCACCCGTGCCTGGGGCCCCGAACCCTCGAAGTTGAGGATGGTGCCTTCGCCGAACAGCGAATGCTGCACGTGCTGGCCAAGGCTGAACGGCGTGTCCGGTACCGAACTGCCGGCGAACAGGCTGCTGCCGCTCATGCTGCGGCTGCCGCTGCCGTAGGGGCGGCTGACGCTGTTCGACAGACGCACTTCCTGCAGCAACTGCGCAGGCACCTCGCGCACGAAGCGCGACACCTTGTTGTAGGTCTCGTTGCCGTACAGGCGGCGGGTTTCCGCGTAGCTGATCACCAGATTGTGCATGGCCCGGGTGATGCCGACATAGGCCAGGCGGCGCTCCTCTTCGAGACGGCCGGGTTCTTCCAGGCTCATCTTGTGGGGGAACAGGCCTTCTTCCATGCCAACCAGGAATACCCGTGGGAACTCCAGGCCCTTGGCGCTGTGCAGGGTCATCAGCTGGATGCTGTCTTCGTTCTCGGCGGCCTGGGTATCGCCGGCTTCCAGCGAGGCGTGGCCGAGGAAGGCGGCCAGCGGTGTCTGCTCCTCGTCACCTTCCTCACCCTCGTAGGAGTCGAAGGCGCGAGCGGCGGAGACCAGTTCCTCGAGGTTTTCCACCCGAGCCTGGGCCTTCTCACCCTTCTCGTCGCGGTGATAGGCCAGCAGGCCGGACTGCTCGATGACCAGCTGCGCCATGCTGTGCAGCTGCATGCCCTCGACCTTCAGGGCCAGGGTATCGACCAGTTCGACGAAGGCATTCAGGGCACTGGCGGCGCGCCCGCCGATGACCTTGGTACCCACCGCCTCGTGCAGTGCGGCCCACATCGACAGCTCGTTGGCCCGTGCGAACTGGCGCAGGGTTTCCACCGTCTTCTCGCCAATGCCACGGGCCGGTACGTTGATCACCCGCTCCAGTGCCGCGTCGTTGCCGCGCTGGTGGATCAGGCGCAGATAGGCCATGGCGTTCTTGATTTCGGCGCGTTCGAAGAAGCGCTGGCCACCGTAGATGCGGTAGGGAATCTTCTCGCGCAGCAGGGCCTCTTCCAGCACCCGCGACTGGGCGTTGGAGCGATAGAGAATGGCGATCTCGCTGCGCTTGAGGCCTTCCTTGCGCAAGGCATCCTCGATGGTTTCGACCACGTAGCGGGCTTCGTCGTGCTCGTTGAAGGCGGCGTACAGGCTGATCAGTTCACCGTCGCCGACATCGGTGCGCAACTCCTTGCCCAGGCGCCCCTGATTGTTGGCGATCAGCGCGTTGGCGGCATTGAGGATGTTCGCCGTGGAGCGGTAGTTCTGCTCCAGGCGGATGATCTCGGCACCGGCGAAATCGCTGTCGAACTGCTGGATGTTCTCGATCTTCGCGCCGCGCCAGCCATAGATGGACTGGTCGTCGTCACCCACCACCATGAGGCTTTCGCCGCCCATGGCGAGGATGCGCAGCCAGGCGTACTGCACGGCGTTGGTGTCCTGGAACTCGTCCACCAGAATGTGCCGGAAACGGCGCTGGTAATGCTCCAGCAGGCCCGCATTGTTGCGCCACAGATCCAGGGCGCGCAGCAGCAGCTCGGCGAAATCGATGACCCCGGCGCGGGCGCAGGCTGCTTCATAGGCCTCGTAGATGCCGCGCATGGTCGCCAGGAACAGATCGCCGCTGGCCTGGATGCCCTGCGGGCGAATGCCTTCGTCCTTCTGCCCGTTGATGAACCACTGCGCCTGTTTCGGCGGCCAGCGCTGCTCATCCAGGCCCAGTTCGCGGATCACCCGTTTGACCAGCCGTTGCTGGTCGTCGGAGTCGAGAATCTGGAAGTTCTCGGCCAGCCCGGCCTCACGCCAGTGGGCACGCAGCAGGCGGTGCGCGAGACCGTGGAAGGTCCCCACCCACATGCCGGCCGGGCTCTGCCCAAGCACTTCTTCGATGCGATGACGCATCTCGGCGGCGGCCTTGTTGGTGAAGGTCACCGACAGGATGCTGTGGGGCGAGACGTCCAGCCGCTGGATCAGGAACGCGATGCGATGCACCAGCACGCGCGTCTTGCCTGAGCCGGCACCGGCCAGCACCAACTGATGGCCAGGCGGTGTGGTGACCGCATGGTGCTGGGCTGGATTGAGGGATGTGAGTCGCTGATCGAGGTCATTTTGCATCGCGGCATTCTAGGGGGGTAGGCACGTCATCACAAGCGCTCTTGGCCGGATGGGGCGCGGCTTTCAGCCATTGCGTATGGGCGAGCCCGGCAACACTTTGGCATAACCGTTCAGCAGTTTTTTCAGCCGACGGGGAACCCGGCAGGGCTCAGGCCGTCGTAGCGATCAATCGATTTTCGTTACAGGTAGGGATGCATGGCGGTGCGCAAGGGAGTTGTATGGGTAGGCTTTTGTCTGGGGTTCTTTCCTCTTCTCGCGGGTGCTCAGACGCCGGGTGATCAGGACCTGATCCGCGATCGTCAGGAACGCTTGTTGCAGCAGCAGCAACAGCGCCTGCAGGAGCTGCAACAGCTGCCAGGTCGCGAGGCGCCAGCCCCCGCCGAGCCGGCACCTGGCGATGAACGCTGCTTCGCCATCGAACAGATCGAGATCAGCGGCGCCAGCCTCCTGTCCGAGGCCGACCGCGCGGCGATCCTCGCGCCCTTTGCCGATACCTGCCTGGGCGTCAGCCAGCTCAACGGTCTGCTCAAGGCCATCACCAATCACTACATCGACCGTGGCTACGTCACGACGCGTGCTTACCTGCCGCAGCAGGATCTGTCCGCCCGCACCCTGACGATCACCGTCGTCGAAGGTCGCCTCGAAGGGCTGGACAGCTCGGCCCTGGCCAGTGATCGCGAATTGGCCATGAGTTTCCCGGGTGAGGCTGGCGAGGTGCTCGACCTGCGCGAGCTCGAACAACTGGTCGAAAACCTCAACCGCCTGCCTTCACGTTTCGCCAAGCTGGAGCTGGTGCCAGGCCAGCAGGTCGGTGGCAGCCGCGTGCAGTTGCAGGGCGAACGCCGTAAGCCGTGGCGCGCCAGCCTGTCCCGCCACAATGATGGCCAGCTCAGCACCGGCGAGCAGCAGTGGGGCATCGGCCTGGACTGGGACAGCCCCCTCGGCCTGGCCGACCAGTTGAGCCTGCGCGCGTCGCGCGATGCGGTCAGCGACAGTTACCGGCACTCCCACAGCCAGAGCCTGAACTACAGCGTGCCCTACGGCTGGTGGACGTTCAGCTACAACTACGGGCAGTCCTACTACCGCACCACCGCCGACCTCAACGGGTTCGCCGTGAAAACCGATGGCGACTACCAGAACCATGGGCTGCGTGCCGAGCGTGTGCTGCACCGCGACAGTGTCAGCAAGACCGCCTTCAGCACCGGCCTGAGCCACGTGCGTAGCAACAACTTCCTTCTCGACAATCGGCTCGACCTGTCCAGCCATCGCCTCAGTGAATGGCAGCTGGGCTTCAACCATGGGCGGCGCATCGGCACGGGCTTCGTCAACCTCGACGCCGGTTGGCAGCGCGGCATTGGCGCCTTCGATGCCCAGAGCAATGGCAACCCGCAAGGTGACCAGGGCGTTGCCCGCTACAACAAGTACACCCTGACCCTGAGCTATCTGCAGCCTTTCAATCTCTGGGGGGAACGCTTCAGCTTCGACAGCCTGGCCACCGGGCAAAAGAGCGAAGACGAACTGTTCAGCCCCGCACGCATCAGCATCGGCGGCCTGAACTCGGTACGTGCGTTCAAGGATCAATCACTGTCCGGCAACAGCGGCGGCTACTGGCGCAACCAGTTGCGCTGGACCCGCCCGGTCACCTGG
This sequence comes from Pseudomonas flavescens, assembly GCF_013408425.1. Taxonomy (NCBI): domain Bacteria; kingdom Pseudomonadati; phylum Pseudomonadota; class Gammaproteobacteria; order Pseudomonadales; family Pseudomonadaceae; genus Phytopseudomonas; species Phytopseudomonas flavescens. The sequence goes on from NZ_JACBYV010000001.1 coordinate 4,798,988, forward strand.
GAGCCGCTGCAGCCCTTCGTGCAGCAGTACGGCGCCGCGCTGGCCTATGACGTCGGCGTGATCAGCCACGACAGCCACAACAGCGGTGCCAGCGGGCGAATGAGCGGCCATGCCCTGGAACTCAGCGCCCGTGGCGAGCACCTGGCCGCGTCGGTGACCTTCGCACATTCCCTGGAGCGCCCCGATGCCTTCACCGAGGGTGAACGGCCGGTGTATTTCCGCCTGGATGTCTTTTTCTGATTTCAACGCGTAATGGAGTTATCCACATGGACGTTCGCAGCCCCCTGAATCGTGCCATCGCCCGCGTACTGATTGGCGTGATGCTGTTCGACCCGCTTACCAGCCTGGCTGCCGATCTGGCGGTGGACGGCGCCGCCGGTGGCAATACCAGCGTCGGCCAGGCCGGCAACGGCGTGCCGGTAGTGAATATCGCCACGCCCAATGGCAGCGGCCTGTCGCACAACAAATTCACCGAGTACAACGTCGACCCGCAGGGGCTGATTCTCAACAACGGTGCCCAGGCACTGATTCAGAGCCAGTTGGGCGGCTACATCTCCGGTAACCCGAACCTCAAGGGCGGCGCGGCCAACGTCATCCTCAACGAGGTCACCGGCAGCAACCGCAGCCAGCTCAAGGGCTACACCGAGGTGGCCGGGCAGGGCGCCCATGTCATCGTCGCCAACCCCCACGGCATCACCTGCGACGGTTGCGGCTTCATCAATACCCCGCGGGCGACCCTCAGCACCGGTGCGCCGGTGGTCGAGAATGGCCAACTGCGCAGCTTCGACGTCAATGGCGGCGACATCGCCATCGAAGGCGCCGGCCTGAATGCCAGCAACGTCGACCAGTTCGACCTGATCACCCGCAGCGCCAGGATCAACGCCGAGATCCACGCCAATCGCCTGAACATCGTGGCTGGCCGCAATGACGTGGATGCCGCGACCCTGCAGGCTACCGCCAAGGCCGACGACGGCACTGACAAGCCTCAGGTGGCCATCGACAGCACCGCCCTGGGCGGCATGTACGCCGGGGCGATTCGCCTGGTGGGCACCGAGGCGGGCGTTGGGGTGAAGCTGGCTGGCGACATGGCGGCCAGTGCCGGGGACATTCAGATCGATGCCAATGGGCAGTTGAGCATGAACCGCAGTGCGGCCCGCGGCGACACCACCCTGGTGGCCGAACAGGTCGACCTCGAGGGCGATACCTATGCCGGTGGCAACGCCCGCGTCGAAGCGAAGCAGGTGGCGGTGCGTGAAAGCCTCGCCGCCGGTGGGCAGGTCGCGGTGCAGGCCGAGCAACTGAACAATGCCGGTAGCCTCGAAGCAGGCGTGCGTGCCGATGGCAGTGCCAACAGCGCCGGCCACCTGCAACTGGCGGGCGGTAGCGTCCGCAACGCCGGCCAACTGACCAGCCACGGCACCCTGAACGCCGACCTGCAGAAACTCGACAACCAGGGCGGCAAGATCGCTGCTGCGGGTAGCGCCACGCTCGAGGCCGAGGCACTCGACAACCGCGATGGGCAGATTCTCGCCCAGGGCAACCTGACGCTCGACAACCGCACCCTCGACAACCGCGAGGGCAGCGCCCTGGCTGGTCAGGCCCTGGCGATCGAAGCCGAGGCCGTGGATAACCGTGCCGGTACCCTGGCCGCTGGCGCCGCCATACAGGCGCGCGTAGCGACCGCCCTGAACAACAGCGGTGGCCTGGTCGAAGCCGGCAGCCACCTAGACATCGAGGCCGACAGCCTGAGCAATACTGGTGGCCGCCTGCGCGCCCTGGGCAGCACGGGCGAAAGCCGCTTCGACATCGGCACCCGCCTGAACAACGATGACGGCCTGCTGGAAGTGGGCAATGCCACCCTGACATTCGACACCCCGGCCCTGAGCAACCAGGGCGGCGTCGTGCGCCACCTCGGCACCAGCGGGCTGGGCCTCGACATGGCGCTGCTCGGCCAGGCAGGCGGCGAGTTCATCACCAACAGCGCGGTGAGCCTGAGCGCCGAAGAGTGGACCAACACCAGCCTGCTGCAGGCGGCGTCCCTCACCCTCGATATCGACCGCCTGACCCAGACCGCCAGCGGCGGCCTGCTGGCGGTCAACAGCCTCAGCACCTCGGGCGACAGCTGGATCAACGATGGCCGCATCGAAACCAACGGCAATCTCGATCTGCGCCTGAGTGGGAGTTATCGCGGCAACGGCAGCCTGCTGGCGCTCGGCAACCTCGACCTGCAGGCCGACGCCATCGCCCTTGGTGCCGATGCACAGCTACGCAGCGGCGGCTACGGACGGCTGAGCGCACTGGGCGAACTGGTCAGCCAGGGGCGGATGACCGCCGGTGCCTGGCTGAGCATTGCCGCGCAGGACCTCGATAACCGTGGCACCCTCGGTGCCGGAGGCGATCTGCTGCTGCAGGCGAACCGCATCCGCAATGACGGTGGCCTGGTATTCAGCGGCGGTAACATGCAGGTGCTGACAGACAGCCTCGTCAACCGCAACGCTGCGCTCTACAGCCTGGGCAACCTGAGCATCGCCAAGGATGCCCAGGGCGGTCTCGCCAGCCTGATCGAAAACCGCTCCGGCAGCTTCGACAGCGCGGGCGACATGAGCCTGCGCGCCGCCATGATCGCCAACGTGCGAGACGAACTGCAAACCGAACAGGGCAAGTACGATGCCGTGTTCACCGAGCTGGCCTGTCGCGGGCCTTACAACCCCGGTGGCGACTGCGAACTGGGCAGCAACGGCCGCAAGGTCGGTGTCTGGCAGCTCACTGAATATGACCGCCTGATCGTCACCGCCGATAGCGGTGCGTCGCACATCACCGCCGGCGGCTCGCTGAACGTGCTCGGCGACAGCCTGACCAATAGCAGCAGCACCATCGCCTCGGCCGGCGATCTGCAAATGCAGCTCGGCAGCCTCGATAACATCGGCCTGGAAACCGGTGAAGTGCACACCACCCGTGTGCTGGTGTCCGGTCGCAAGCCCAGTTACTACTACTACCGTGGCCTGGTCGAGAACTTCAACGCGAACCATGCCGGGTCCCGCAATCTGGGGTCTCTGGAGGCCAACCTCAACCGAGTCATCGGAGCGATGGAGCGTGAATACCTGCCCGCCAACACGGTGGAACGGGTCAACGTCGATGGGCAAACCTACGCGGCGGTTATCCAGAGCGGCGGTGATGTACGCGTCAGCGCTGCAGACGGCTTCGACAGCAGCGTCATCCGCCCCAGCTACGCCTACCTCGGCGGTGGTACGCGGGTCGATACCACGGCGCCAGGCAGCGATATCGCCACCGCCATTACGCTCAATCCGCAGCTTCCGGCTGATCTGGCCCAGCAGGCGGTCGACCCCCTGGGGCTGCCAGGCTTCGCGCTGCCCACAGGCAGCAACGGGCTGTTCAGTCTCAACACCAGCCCCGATCACCCCTACCTGATCGAAACCGATCCGGAGTTCGCCGAGCTGGGCAACTTCCTGAACTCCAGCTACCTGCTCGATCAGCTCGACTACAACCCCGATAACGTCCAGAAACTGCTTGGCGATGGTCTCTACGAGCAGCGCTTGATCCGCGAGGCGGTACTCGCCCGTACCGGCCAACGCTTCATCGCCGGGCTGAGCAGCGACGAAGCGCAGTTCCGCTACCTGATGGACAACGCCATCGCCAGCCAGCAGGCGCTGCAACTGTCCGTCGGCGTGGGCCTCTCTGCCGAGCAGGTCGCAGCCCTGACCCACGACATCGTGTGGATGGAAGAGCGCGAGGTGAATGGCCAGAAAGTGCTGGCGCCGGTTGTCTACCTGGCTCAGGCCGAAGGCCGACTGGCCGCCAATGGCGCGCTGGTCCAGGGCCGCGACCTCACCCTGATCAGCGGCGGTGACCTGAACAACGCGGGCACCCTGCGCGCCACCGCCAACCTTGGCATTCAGGCCGATTCCATCGGCAACAGCGGCCTGATGCAAGCCAACCAGCGCCTGCAACTGCTAGCCACCGACAGCATCCGCAACGTCCAGGGCGGCATCATCAACGGCCGCGACGTCAGCCTGCAGGCTGGCAACGACATCCTCAACGAGCGCAGCGTCGCCACTCACCAGTCTGGTAGCGGCCCTGCTTATCAGCACCAGCGGCAGATGGCCGACAGCGCCGCACGTATCGAAGCCGAAGGCGACCTGAGCATGGTGGCCGGGCGCGACCTGCTCAATGCCGGCGGCGCCTTGTCCGCCGCTGGCAATGCCGCACTGCAGGCCGGCCAGGATCTGTTGCTCGCCAGCCAGCAAACCGATAACAGCACCTCGCGCTACTACGACGCGCGCAACTACAGCAACCGCCAGCAGATCGACCAGTACGGCAGCGACGTACAAGTCGGCGGTGACCTGCAGGCGGTCGCAGCGCGAGACATGGCCATCGTTGGCAGCAAGGTCGCGGCGCAGGGCGACATGGCCCTGCAGGCCGGTGGCAGCATGACCATCGCTTCCGCTGCCAACGAATACCATTTCGACGCCAAGCGCAGAGGCGGCGGCAAGAAAGTCGAAGCCGTACAGGACAGCGTTACTCAGATCGCCAGCGAGCTGAGCGCTGGTGGTGATTTCCGTGCGGTGTCTGGCGAAGACATGAACCTGAGCGCCAGCCGCATCGATGCGGGTGGTTCCGCCTACCTCTACAGCGGCGGGCAACTCAACCTGCTGGCCGCCCAGAACAGCGATTACTCGCTCTACGACAAACAATCCAAGGGCTCCTTCGGCGCCAAGGCCACGCGGCGTGACGAAGTCACCACCATCCGTAACATCGGCACCGAGATCACCACGGGCCGCGAGCTGACCCTGGCCAGCGCCGGCGATCAGCTGTACCAGCGCGCACGCCTGGACAGCGGCGCCGACCTGACGCTGGAAAGCGGCGGTGGCATTACCTTCGAAGCGGTCAAGGACCTGGACCAGGAGAGCCACGAGAAAAGCAGCAACAGCCTGGTGTGGACGTCCGCCAAGGGCAAGGGCACCACCGACGAAACCCTGCTGCAGACCCAGATGATCGCCCAGGGTGAAATCGCCATCAAAGCGGTGGAAGGCCTGAACATCGACATCAAGGACGTCGACCAGCAGACCGTCACCCAGACCATCGACGCCATGGTCGAGGCCGACCCACAACTGGCCTGGCTCAAGGCCGCCGAACAACGCGGCGACGTGGACTGGCACCGGGTGAAGGAAATCCACGACAGCTTCAAGTACAGCCATTCGGGGCTGGGTGGGGCGGCGGCCATCGTGATCGCCATCATCGTGGCCTACTTCACGGCGGGGGCGGCGAGTGGGTTGGTGGCGAGTGCCGGATCTGCAGCGGGGGCTACAACCGCGGTCGGAACAGGGGGCGCGTTGGCTGCAGGAACCGGTGCTTCGCTCGCCGGCGCGGGCTGGGCCAATCTCGCGGCGACTGCGGTGCTCACCGGGGCAGCCGGCAATGCAGCAGTCAGCACCATCAATAATCGTGGCAATTTGAGCGCTGTCTACAAAGACATCACCTCTAGCGACGCCGTGAAGGGCTATGCCGTTGCCGGTGTCACGGCGGGTTTGACCGCAGGGCTTTACGACGGTTGGACAGGCACCGAGACGGCCAACAGCAGCGCTGGTAATGCGGTAGGCGCCAACACGCCACTGAGCAACTCCGGCACCGTGAGCGTTGCGGGCTCGGGGTCAGGTCTTGGCACCTGGTCGGGAGTCGGCAGGTTCGCCGCCAACCAGGCCCTGCAGAACACCACCTCGGCTGCCCTGAGCAAACTCGTCGGCCAAGATGGCAGCTTCAGCGATGCCTTGCAAAGCACCCTGGCCAACACCTTCATGGCGGCCGGCTTCAACTGGATTGGCGATAACACGGCGCCGGGCGCCAAGCTGGAACTGGAAGACGGCAGCCTCGCCAAGGCGGGCTTGCATGCCGTCATGGGCGGCCTCACCGCCGAAGCCATGGGCGGTGACTTCAAGACTGGTGCGTTGGCGGCAGGGGTGAACGAGTTGCTCGTCGAGAAGCTCGATGCCCAGTACCAGAAGATGGGTGTGGAAGACCGCAAATCGCTGCTGGTGATGAACTCGCAACTGGTGGGTGTGTTTACCGCAGGGTTGCAGGGTGGGGATGAGCAGAGCCTGCAGGTGGCGTCAGCGGTGGCGGGGGGAGCGACAAGTTACAACTATCTCGAGCATGAAGATGTAATTGCGTTTACAGAAGATATGGCATCTTGCGGCGTCGATGAAAGCTGCCAGCAGAAAAAATGGGAGGAAGAAAAATACGATGATGAAAGCCTTCTTAATACGGATGAAGCCTTAGATACTTACGGTTTCATGAGGGCTAAGGAAAAGCAGCAGAAAGTAGTCGAGGGCTTGGACACACTTCTGGCTACCGAGTGTGTAACAGCTACTTGTGAGTCCTATAAATTTGCCTTGGTAGAGCGCTCTCTTGAAAGTTACGATCATCTCAATACTGTTCTAGATGATTGGAAACCTACAGTAGATCGCCTATCACTTGCTAGTGGAGCGGCAGCTGGTAGGGCTATTGACCCGAAGATGAAAGCTCCGGGTGCTGCAGCCCCTGCTGAGCTTGCACAGGTTCAAAAAGCCGTTGATTATCTAAGAGTCGGTAGTGGTACTCCAAAATATACAGCTATTGAATTTTTGCCCAAAGCTACTCGAAATAGTGCAAAACAGATTGAAGCTGGTATAACTCAAAGTAGCGCCATTAAAGTACTTGAATCCAATGGGTATCGAAAAACAATGTCTCAAGATGGTTCAGTAACGGTGCTTGTAAATGGCAAAAAGACTTATCGGTTTTATCCAAGCGCTACTTCCACTGGGCAGCCGTCTGCATCACTTCATGTTGAGGGAGTAAAGAGGCCTTTGACAAAAATCAGATTTTCTGGGGAATGACTATGTCTATCTCACTGGTGCAGCCTTCAAGAATGCTTGATCTTATAAGTCAATTATCTTGTGTTATGGACTTTGAAGAGAAGCTACCTTCGAATGTATTTATTAATGAAGACTTTCATTTTGCATTTTTCGAGAGGCCGTTGCTTTCCTTTGATGACATTTTTTCTGCAATGGTCTCAGGAAGTATCTTGCAGTTTGGATCAGAGGTTTTTGTGAAGTTTTCAGGGAATGATCTGGTTGCCGGTTCTTGCCTATCTATAAGCGGGGCTGACGTTGACGGTGATTCAGCTTATCTAAGTAAAAAGTCTGAGGATTTTTTTGGTGGGAAGTTTAGTTATCCAATTATATTGTTTAATGGTGGTGTAGATTGGGTAGCCGTTGAAACAGCTTATGAGGAGCTTGGCGTTATTGCGATAAGATCTAGTGCTGAAAATGGTTTTTTCAATGATTTCATAGCTTCAAATTTTATCTCTTGCGATGAGCTCAAGGAGTTGGCGAATAAAAAAACGGCAGATGGCATAACTGCAAGGGCTTTTGCTTCTGCATATTGTATGTAGTAGAAATTTATGGCGTCAGAGTCATTGATTTGGTATGTCGGTAAAGGGGAAAGATTTATTTTTCGGCTGATGGTGTAAGGCAATAAATAGATCTGTCCCATTTTTTAAATAATGATCACGGTCGGGAGTTTTTAGGCGCTGCCGAGTTATGGATTCCAGCGATTAAAGAGGGATTCTATTACGCAGCACCAACCCTTATTCTGCATTATGTTTCTAAACACCTCTACTTGCCTCAGTTGGAGTTTATTGAGGCCTTGGTAGGATTGGACATATCCACGCCTTATATCGCCCAGGAACACTATTTGAAGGAAATTGAGGGCTGTTTTTAAAAGTCGATGGGTCAGAGTCATTGATTTGGACGAGGAAGTCGCTCAGCAGACTTTAAATCGAAAATCCTTTTCCAGTCATCGACATGCCGTATAGAACGCAGCTAGATCAATGATCTCTGACCCCATTGATTTCCTCTGTAGGAGCGGAAAAGGGGACAGATTTATTTTTCGCCTGATGGCGTGAGTCAATAAATAAATCTGTCCCTTTTCCGTTTTCCGGTCCAGCAAGCTCAGTCGACAGAACGCTCGCCGTGAACAAGAGCCGTGGTTGCTCGCCAGCAACCTGCCAAAAACCAACTACGGCGCGTCAGATCGTAGGTATCTACCGCAAGCGGATGTAGATCCAGGAAGGGTTCAGGGATTTGAAAAGCCTGCGTTTCGGCTTTGCCTTCGACCTGCACCGGGTGCGCTGCCCACGGTGTATCGAGATCCTGCTGCTGATCGCGGCCTTGGCTTGTTATGCGCTTTACTTGGTCGGTCTTCAGGCCCGGATGACAGGCAGGCCATACCGCTTTCAGAGCAACCGTGCTGTCGCTCTGGCGGGTCGGCCTCGAATACCTGAGGCACTCGCCCAGCGATTTATCGTGCTCGACACTCGCGAGTAATAGGGGACAGACCACGATTAGCGAGTAATAGGGGACAGACCACGATTAGAGTAATAGGGATTAGTAATAGGGGACAGACCACGATTAATTCTCCTCTAAATCGGATTAGTAATAGGGGACACGAGTAATAGGGGACAGACCACGATTAATTCTCCTCTAAATCGTGGTCTATCCCCGATTGTTACAAACTTGGCCCGAATTCGCGCAGGACGATCTCCTGTTGTCAACGCCGCCTGGGTTGCTCATTATCCAGAGCATCAAGCATTTATTGGGCAGCGGTTAGTTCATCACCACATTGATCAAGGACCGATAGCGACGCCCCTGCCAGAGGTCATCCATCAGAAATGGTATAAGGCTCTACATCCAAATCAGTGAGGAAATCGTGTGGACGCTAGTGAGTTCAAGAAAAGGCTGGAAAACTGCGTGCCAGGTATTGAAGACTTAGCTAAAGTGGGCCTTTTATCGGATGAAGTTGATGAGCTTCGGAGATCTTTTTTTATTATTAAACGCAAGGAGCGTTTAGAGCGAATAGGACTGCCGGGGCAGCTTGGCGAGCTTTTTAAGAACTACGATCCAAGTAATGTCGAAATTGGAATGTTAAAATTCGACTTAGAGCCGCATAAAAAAACTCAAGTTGGGTGATAGGTCAGGTCGAAGCCGATTTGCTGGTGGTTGATACGGTTTCTGGCGAAGTCTGTGTAGAGGACTTAACCTCCGTGCAGAAACATATACTTTGGCGGTGTGCTAAGGACGGACAGAGTTTTTTGGCGGCCATGCTTCTTGCGGCATGTTTTTTGGGGCGATGTCTGCACGATGAAAGATTGGCGAGTGACAAGCTCCAGAGGAATTCTTGCGTAGATGAATGCGTAATTGCGGCAGGTGGTGAACTATATAGGCCATTCTATCAAATGCTAATTGGCCTCTAGAACGAATCAATAGGGAAAAAAGAGTAATAGGGGACAGACCACGATTAATTCTCCTCTAAATCGTGGTCTGTCCCCTATTGTTTTGTCCCCTATTGTTTGGGAAGTTACGGGCTCGGAGCTGGGAGTAATTAGACATGGATTATTCGAGAATAATTAATCTTATTGAAGAATCGGATTTCGTTGAGTTTGCTGATTATAGTGACGGGATTGCTGATGAATGGATTTATAAAGCTGAAGCTCGTCTTGGGTTGAAGTTGCCTGATAGCTATAAATGGTGGCTGAAGTATTATTCTGGCGGGGAAATATCTGGAGAGGAGATCTATAGTATCTACGAAATGGATTTTGATAGCGTAAGGGGTGGTGATATCGTTTATATGTCAATCGTTAACGGCCGAAATGGGTTGTGTGGGAAGGAGAGGCTATTTATCTGTGAACCGCCGGGTGCAGGGGAGTCATTTTATTTTGCCACGGACGATGGTCTTAATGATGGGGAGTATCCTGTTTATAGGCTTGATCTTTCTAGTAAAACTTCTAGTTTGTATGCGAAAAATTTTATCGATTTCTTAGAAAAAAGAATAATTTCTTTCAGTTGAATAATGATCGTGGAAAAGTGTAATAGGGGGCAGACCACGTTTATAGCTCTAGCGTTGAGTGAAATCGTGGCCTGTCCCCTATTGCCCAAGATCATATTATCGATTTGGGGACACATGGTGCGAAAGTCAATGGTGTGCCTGCAACTATGGTGCTTGATCTGCGAGTTCAGCCTGGTGGTTCGGCTGCTGCTAAGTCGCTTATCGAATTCGGCCGTGAATATAATGTAAAAGTGGTTGTTAAAGAGTTCAAGTGAAAGATGAAGAGATTAAAGTTTGTTTTTGATGTCGAGTCGATCAGTGGTTTGCAGATGCTGGCCTTGGTTAAAGGGATTTTAAGTAAATTTTCTTCCCCCGCGGTGTTTTTTCTGCATGGGGTTAAGGTCGATATAAAAACGTTTGAAAAGAAAATATTGAGAAAAAAATCATGGCCTAGTGGCTTAGTGTCTGGTGGGTTTGAGCTCCGATTCGGGGTGCTTCCAGCGATGGATTATTGCTTTTTGGTAATAGAAGAATCAGAGAGTCATAGTGATACTAGGTTGGAAGAGGAAGTAGGGCCTATTCTCAGTGTTGAAGGTTTCATTCAGGCATGGGTTTCCGAGGTCGAATATGATTTTTGGCAGAATGCTACAGACCCTCTAGAGTATGAATGCGTGGGCCGCCCTCTTTCAGGTCTTCCAATGAAGTCTAATGGCTTGCCTCCCCCCTTGGATGAAATGGAAATTGATACCTCAGGGAATCCTGGCCGTAACGTGCTTAGGCAAGGATATATTGAGGCGATTGGAAGCACTATGTGGCTAGGCAACCCCTTCTGGGAGAGAGCCGGCGTGGATAGATTTGCCAGTATTTCGTTGTTGGAAAGCGAGGGGTTTGAGGTTTTCGAGTGTGGTAGGTTTTGTAAAGTTGTAACGTCTGATAAGGTTTTTTCTGATGATTCAACCCTAGAAAAACAACGTGCTCTCAGGCGGATTTTATTTGGAGAATAATAGGGGGCAGACCACGTTTATAACTCTAGCGTTGAGTGAAATCGTGGTCTGTCCCTGAGGAATCCCTGCTAACGCGATGATTGGAGCGGGTGTTGGTACAGCCGCAGGTGCTATCGCGGGGAAGGTTGTTAAAGACTCATTGCCAAGCTCTGTCCCCAATTCGTTAAGAGAAAACTTTAGCACGATTGTTGGTTCGGCCACCTCAGAAGGAGTAGGTCCATTAGTAGTTGAGGAAAAGAAAAGTGAAAAATAAGAAGCAGTGGGCTTTATGGCTAGCCAGAACGCTTTTAGTATCAGTGGTGATGAGTTTTTTTGCAGTTTTTATTGCCGCACTATTAGTTTTAGTGGTCAGGGGAAGGGGCTGGAACCTAGTTGAGTTGATAGATTCTTCCCTAAGCTTTTCTTGGCGCTTGGGAACTATATTGACAGCTGTGGCTGTTGTTTTGGTGTTTATTGGTTCTCTGAGCAAGGTCAAAGATGAAAAGTCTGAAGAAAAGGTAACGCATAAGGAATAGATATGGTGGGAAAAGGGGGCTGGGAAAAGGGAACAGGTTTATTTTCGGCCCGTGTAGCCGGCTGAATAATAGATCTGAAAATCATCTAGCCGTTCCCTCACTCCCGAGTAGGTGCAAAATTCAAAGTGCGAACATTGTTTTTTGCTGTGAGGAGGCCGTGGTGGAATTCTGTGGCATAGACCCTATTGGTTGATTAGAACCGGCTGATCCTCAGCTATATGCTGCCGCTGATGTAAGGCGGGCCAGGCGTTTATTAAAGAGCGCAGGCAGGGACGAACCCTTTCATAGAACTACGGCTCGCATACATTCATTCGGGTTGCGCAGGGCAAATGTGCGTAAGCGGTGGCAATGCTGATCAAGCATCGCATTGGATGCTCTGCCTGCACGTGTTATATACCCTGGGGCCGTTCCGGGAGCCTGCCAAACCAGGTCGTCGGCCACTCCCAGCGATGAACTGGCGTTAAGGATCAACCGACATAAGTAGCCCATGCACATGTCCTCTACATTCTTCATATCTGCTGCCCTTGCGCTGGCCATTACCGGATCGCTGCTGTACGCCAGTGTGCCTGCGCACGCGCAGGCACAGAGGCCGAGCGCATCGACCCAGCAGGAACATGCCTCGCTGCTTGGCGGAAAAATCAAGTTCGCTTTGCCGCCCGATTTCGTTGACATGAAAATCCCCTCCAGCCCGGCCGCCAACGGGTCTGAAGGCGTGACCGCGTTCGCCTATGCAAACCAGGCGCGGCAGCAGATGGTTCTCGCCAGTGAGCAGTCGCCGATGGCAGAAGGCGCGCGTGCCCAGGATAACGATGCAAGGTTCCTGGATGGTGTCATGGCGAGTTTCATCAGGCAGCAGGCATCATGGCCGCAGTATCAGCGCCAAGGTGAAAAGTCCCATACCATCAAGGGCTTGGGTTTTCGCCAGATCGATGCAATCGCCAGCTTCGATGGCATTCCAATGCGCGTGACCCTGCTGCTGGCCGGCTCGGGAGATACCCTGGCGTTGATCCGCATCACGTCGAAAGCCGACGATGCCGCCGGCCACGACAGCCTTGTAGCCAGTGTGCTCGAGGGGATTCGTAGCTGACACTGAGGCGAGGTCTGTTTGCAGCCGATTGTCGGGTCATGTTGGTTCTGCTCGAATCATCGAGTGTGGCTGGTCTGAATGGCGCGCCCATCAGCCCGCCTTGCGTCGAGCCTCAAGGCTACCCGCTCTGCTTTAGACAGCAGAATTTCTCCGATCAGCTGATTCAATTCATCCGCTCTACGCCTCGACCGGCGTTGCCACATCAACTGCTCTGCCTCTATAGTCGCCGCGTCGCTGCACATTCAGCGACCGGGTTTGACAGCTCGAATATCTCTAGGCGCACAAGCGTCCACCATCCGAAAGCAGGGGCTCTTACGCTCCCGTTCCCTCGTGCTATGGCGGTTGTGCGTGGGGCACATTCGTGTGCGCCGGGTTCCTAGAGTCCCGGTCTGTCAACCTGCGCACAACTGCCACCCCGAATCGTTTGACAGCGATTGGTGGCAGGTCCTCAACTCTAGGAGCTACACCGATGACGCATTCGCACGCCCCCACTCCGCTCGCACAGTGCCAGGCTGAATACGAGAACGGAGGCCAGCAACATGACTGACTTCCTGCCGCTATCCAGTAACCCGACCAGCACCCCCGTGCTGCTGATCGATACCCGTTGTTCCTATATCGACCTGCAGGAAAGCGCTGAACAACGCTTGAGCGCGGTTCGCGGCTTGCTGCGTAGCCTCGCCGTCATGAACATCACGCTGGCCGATGCCAGTGACTTGCGGTATCTGAGCGAAGCCGCGCACCTGCTGACCGAGGACGCCTGCGATCTGATCAAGGCCGCTCACCAGGCGGCGATGCGGGAGATGTCGCTGTCCGCTAACGGCGATGCGTGCGCAGCACGCTCTCAAAGTGGCGAGGTTTAATCATCGCGGCAGCAGACGGGAAGCCTCACGGGTGTGAGGCTTCCCGGCCACGGGATGGTATGCAGAGCGGGCAGGTGCCACCTGGCCAGCCGAGGCACCGGCCCGGTTATCGATGCGTTGATTTCTGCTGCGATGCTGCAGATATTGAGGCGCTTTATCGCTGGGTTGTGAGCAAATCGGGCCGGCACGATAGCGAAAGCGGTCGGAAGGCGAGGCAAAGCGCCGTTCGATGAGCCGCACCATTAGCGGCAACCCGCAGCGTACGGTCATTCAGCCCGAGCCACAGGACCTTTGCAGGCTCGGCGTGTGCATTTTCTGGCAGCACATGCGCAGTCGTGGCGTGATCATCCGGCTGTCGCTGCTGAATGCAGGGGCGCCGGCGCTCGTCTCGTCTTGGCCTTTCTGCCCATGGTGATCCAGGTCTTCGGAGCCATGTTGTTGTACGAGATCATCGATCCGAGACGGGGCGTTATGGATTGATAGGTCTACAGAGACAAACTTCGTAACGCATCTGCCCTCCCTCGCTATGCCGATCGGCAGACGTTCATCTGCGCCCCCCCGCCAATACTGGTTTCTCCTCCGGACAGCCGGTCCCGACAACTGCTCTGGCCCGGCTGTCCTCCAGAGAAAACGTGGAGTTAGGCATGCGGAAAATTCTTTTGCTCAACACCGGTCTAGCGATGCTGGCCATGGCTGCTTCAACTGCTCAGGCTTACCAGGCGGGCGATATCATCGTTCGGGCGGGAGCGGTGACGGTTGACCCTCGTGAAAGCAGCTCCAGCGTCAGGGTCGATCGTGGAGGCCTCTCGGGCACTGACCTGGGCGGTAAGGCGGGCCTTGGCAGTGACACCCAGCTTGGCCTGAACTTCGCCTATATGATCACGGACCATCTGGGTATCGAGTTGTTAGCGGCCACACCCTTCGAGCATGACGTGAACATCCGCGGGACATCCGCTGGGATTGCCGATGGCAAGCTGGGCTCGCTCAAGCATCTGCCACCGACGCTGAGCCTTATCTACTACCCTCTGAACAGCAAGTCAGCCTTCCAACCCTATGTCGGCGCGGGTATCAATTACACTTGGATCTACGATGAGAGCGTGAGCAGCAGCGCCACTGCGGCAGGATTCGATAACTTCCATGCCAGCAATTCCTGGGGGTGGGCCGCGCAGGTAGGGGCGGACTACATGTTGACCGACCGCCTGATGATCAACGCGCAAGCTCGCTACATCGATATCGAAACCGATGCTTATGTCAGCAACACTGATCTTGGCGTCAGGGCCCGGGTGGATGTTGACGTTGATCCATTCGTGTACATGATCGGCTTGGGCTACAAGTTCTGAGGCCCCCTGGGATCCGGTGCATCGATCCGCGGTCTTTTGCCCCGAAATCCTTTATCGATAGTTGATCCGCCAGGGGCAGGCCACGATTGAATTCTGACTAGCGTGTCACCTGCCCCATACCCTTCGTTCGGTTCCAATACGTGCCGTCAATCGGCCGAGAACCTGAACACCGTGTTCTGCGTGTAGGTCTGCCCCGGGTCCAGGCGTGTGGAGGCGAACGTCGGCTGGTTAGGCGCATCCGGGAAGTGCTGGGTCTCCAGGGTGAAGGCGCTCCAGTGCGCATAGGTTTTACCGGCCTTGCCCTTCACCGAGCCATCCAGAAAATTGCTGGTGTAGAACTGCACGCCCGGCTCGCTGGTGTAGAGCTGCAGGCGTCGACCGGACTGTGGGTCGTGCACCTCGGCAGCGAGCTGCTCGATGTCGCCTTTGCCGTCCAGTGCCCAGTTGAAGTCGAAGCCGCCCTGTTTGGCTTCGGCGAATTTGAGCTGTGGATGATCATCCTTGATGTGCTGGCCGATCGGCGTCGGTTTCGAGAAGTCCATCGGCGTACCCTTGACCGGGGCCAGCTCGCCGGTGGGGATCAGGGTAGCGTTGACCGGTGTGTAATGGCTGGCATGCAGGGTCGCGACCTGCTCGAGGATGTCGCCGTTACCCGCACCGGCGAGGTTGAAGTAGCTGTGGTTGGTCAGGTTGAGCACCGTGGGTTTGTCGGTGGTGGCCTTGTAGTCGATGTGCAGCTCGTTCTTGTCGTTGAGGCGATAGGTGACTTCGGTTTTCAGGTTGCCGGGGAAGCCCATCTCGCCATCTTTGGACAGGTAGGTCAGGGTCACGCCGACCGAGTCCTTGTCCTTGACCGGCTTGGCCTCCCACACCTGCTTGTCGAAGCCCTGGGCGCCGCCATGCAGGGCGTTCGGCCCGTCATTGAGCGGTACCTGATAGCGCTTGCCATCGAGCTCGAAGGTACCACCGGCCAGGCGATTGCCGAAGCGCCCGATGGTCGCGCCGAAGAATGCGGTGCCTGACTCATAGCCTTGCACATCGTCGAAACCCAGTACCACGTCTGCGCTCTTGCCGTTCTTGTCCGGTACCTCCAGCGACTGCAGCACGCCGCCGTAGGTGATGACCGTGGCCTGCATGCCATGGCTGTTGCGCAGCACGTATTGGTCGATGGTGGTGCCGTCATGGGTCTTGCCGAAGGGCTTGTGTTCAGTGGTCAGCCCGGCGGCATGAGCCCCGGTGCTGGCGAGCGCGAGGGACAAGGTGAGGCCCGATAGCAGGTGTCGAGAGTGCATCATGGTCGAACTTCCTTTTATTGTTGTGAGAGGAATCGTTCTGGTGGTCCGCGATGTTTCGGAGGGATCGAGGCAAGGCGAATGGGTTCGAATCGGCTCGATACCAATCAGACAGGCTAGCCGTTATCCGGTCTCCAGGCGCAGACCGTTCGTCCCTACTGCGGATTGTTCGGAGGGTGTTCAGCCGTTCACCGGACCGGGGCGACATTCACGGGTGTGGCGAAGGTGAGGGCGTTTCGCGTGCAAGCCAGCGCCGCAGGGCTTTGGTATCCGGCAGAGGTCTACAGGCCGTAGGAGCCAGCTTGCTGGCGATCGCGGTGAGACATCCTTCTGGCGGATGCTCGGGTAATGTCAGCCCGAGCAGGACCGGGGCAACATTCACGGGTGTGGCGAAGGTGAGGGTGCCTCGCTGGCAAGCCAGCTCCTACAGGGCTTTGGTAGCCGGCGAGGTCTACAGGCCGTAGGAGCCAGCTTGAACTGGCTTAATAAATCTGGACACCTCAATCGGGCGCTATGATGGCGTCCACAACAGGGGGTGTTTTGTTATGCGTAACTCCTACTCGAACGATTTCAAGATCAAGGCGGCCAGCATGGTGCTGGACGAAGGGCAATCAGTGCCCCAGGTCTGCGCCAATCTGGATATCGGGCCCACCGCACTTCGCCGCTGGGTCAGTCAGTTGCGCCAGGAGCGTGAAGGCATCACGCCGGTTGGAGCCAAGGCGATAACCTCTGATCAGCGAGAAATTCAGCGGTTACATGCCTTGCTCAAGCAAAAAGACCGGGACATCGAAATCCTAAAAAAGGCCAGTGCTCTCCTGCTTGCGGACGCCAAGGAACCTTCGCGTTAATCGAAAAGCTGGGCGAGCAGTACGACATCAATGAATGTTGCCGTGTACTGGCCGTCAGTCGCAGCGGCTTTTACAACTGGCGTCAACGCAAAGGCCGACCTTGCCCTGAGCGCGAGCAGCTCAAGGCCAAGCTGGTCAGGCATCACCGAGCCACGAGAGGATCGGCTGGTGCTCGCACGTTGGCCAAGTTGCTGCAGGCCGACGGCCACCGGGTGGGCCGTTTCAAGGCGAGTGGACTGATGCTTGAAGCCGGTATCGCCAGTCGGCAACGTCGCCGGCACAAGTACAAGTCCTCAGGAGTAGAGGCGTTAACGGCACCGCATGTCCTCAAGCGCCGGTTCGATGTAAAGACTCCTGACACGGTGTGGTGTGGGGATGTCACCTACATCAAGATTGGGAAACGGTGGCTTTACATGGCGGTGGTTCTAGACCTGTTTGCCCGGCGTGTCGTGGGCTGGTCGTTCTCGTTGATTTCGGATGCGGCGTTAGCCTGCGAGGCGTTGCGAATGGCCATTGAACTGCGGGGGCACCCGACAAATGTGCTGTTCCACTCCGATCAAGGCTGCCAGTACACCAGCCATCGATTCAGGGATGAGCTGAGCCGGCATGGTCTTCAGCAGAGCATGAGTCGCAAAGGCGAGTGTTGGGACAATGCTCCAATGGAACGTTTCTTTGGCAGCCTGAAGTCGGAATGGGTGCCCGATGGAGGTTATGAAACAGAGCATGAGGCCCGGGTGGATGTGCAGATTTACATCACGCGCTACAACACCATCAGGCCTCACAGTTATAACGGCTACCGATCACCCGTGGCTGCAGAGAAGCTGGCGGCCTAAACCATAAACGGTGTCCAGAATTACTTGACCAGTTCAGCTTGCTGGCGATCGCGGTGGGACGTCCTTCTCGCGGATGCTCGGGTAATGATCAGGCGCGTGCGGGGCCGGGGCGACATTCACGGGCGTGGCGAGGGTGAGGGTGCCTCGCTGGCAAGCCAGCTCCTACAGGGCTTTGGTAGCCGGCGAGGTCTGCAGGCCGTAGGAGCCAGCTTGCTGGCGATCGCGGTGAGACATCCTTCTCGCGGCTGCTCGGGTAATGCCAGCCCGAGCAGGACCGGGGCGACATTCACGGGTGTGGCGAGGGTGAGGGTGCCTCGCTGGCAAGCCAGCTCCTACAGGGCTTTGGTAGCCGGCAAAGGCCTGCAGGCCGTAGGAGCCAGCTTGCTGGCGATCGCGGTGGGACGTCCTTCTCGCGGATGCTCGGGTAATGTCAGCCCGAGCAGGACCGGGGCGACATTCACGGTTGTGGCGAAGGTGAGGGCGTCTCGCTGGCAAGCCAGCTCCTACAGGGCTTTAGTGGCCGGCAAAGGTCTGCAGGCCGTAGGAGCCAGCTTGCTGGCGATCGTGGTGGCGAAATTCACGCCGGTGCAGGCGGTGGGACGGTAAGCCGGATGTAGGGTGGACAACGCTCTTTTTGTCCAACATCGCGATGGTAGAGCGGTGGACGGGTGAAGCGTCGTCCACCCTACGAGGCTTCAGGTCGTTTCTCCTGCTGCCAGCGGGCGAGTGCACGCCATGCCGGGCCGGGCGGCGATCCGCTCCAGCCCGTCAACCACGGGCTTGGCTCACAGCCCGCAGACGCTACCGTCGCTGCGCGGGTCGGCGGCGCCTTCGAGGATGCCGTTGGGATGGCGCAGCAGGGCGCCAGCGTGGCCCATGGTGTCGCTGAAGGCGTCGTCCAGCACATCGATGACATGCCCGGCCTGGCGCAGCCGCTCGACCAGTTCGCTCGGGAAACGGCTTTCCAGCTTGAGGGTGGTGCTGACGTCGCCCCAGGTGCGGCCGAGCAGCCAGCGTGGTGCGCTGACGGCGGCCTGCAGGTCACTGCCCAGGCGGTAGCGGCTGAGGATCGCTGCCTGAGTCTGTGGCTGGCCTTCGCCGCCCATGGTGCCGTAGCTCAGGGTGCGGCCATCGTCGAACAGGGCGAGGGCCGGGTTGAGGGTGTGGAAGGGCTTGCGGCCCGGTTCCAGGGTCTGCAGCGCGGTAGGGTCAAGGGAGAAACTGATGCCGCGGTTCTGCCAGGCGACGCCGGTAGACGGCAGTACCACGCCGGAGCCGAACTCCCAGTACACGCTCTGGATGAAGCTGACGGCGCGGCCCTGCTCGTCGATGCAACCCATCCAGATGGTATCCCCCGGCGCTGCCGGTTGTGGCCACGGCAGCGCCTGCTGCGGGTCTATGGCGTCGGCCAGGCGTTGCAGGTTGGCGTCGTCCAGCAGGCCTTGTGGCTCCTGGGGTACGCGACCTGGATCGGTCACCACGCGGTCGCGGATCAGGAACGCCTGCTTGGTCGCTTCCACCAGCCCGTGCACATGCTCGAAGCCTTCGGCCTGTTCGACCGCGAGCTTTTCGAAGATGCCGAGGATCAGCAGTGATGCCAGGCCCTGGGTCGGCGGCGGCATGTTGTACAGGGTGGCGTCGTTCAGGCGCACGCTCAGCGGTTCGACGGCGCGGGCCCGGTAGCCCTGCAGGTCGGCGAGACGCAGCGGGCTGCCCAGGCGCTCGAGATCGGCGGCCATGCGTGTGGCCAGTTCACCGCGGTAGAAGTCGTCCAGGCCGACATCGGCCAGGCGCTGCAGGGTCTCTGCCAGGGCTGGCTGGCGCAGCAAGTCGCCCTCCTTGGGCGCCTGGCCATGGTTCAGGTAGACGTCGGCGAAACCAGGCACGTCCTTCAGTTCGGCCAGTTTGCCTTGGGTCAGTTGCGCCTGGCTGCGGCTGACCACGATGCCGCGACGGGCATGGCCGATGGCGTCGCTCAGCAGGTCTGACAGAGGCATGCCCGGCCCCCAGTGAGCGGTCTGTGCCAGTGCTTCGGCCCAGCCGCCGACGGTGCCCGCCACGGTCAGCGCAGCCAGTGGGCCGCGGCTGGGGATCTGCGCGTGACCGGCGTAGAAATCGCGGTCGGCGAGGGCAGCGCTGCTGCCGCAGGCGTCGATGGCCAGCGGCTGCTTGCCTGGCTCGTGAATCAGCCAGAAACCATCACCGCCAATGGCGTTCATGTGTGGATAGACCACCGCGATGGTCGCCGCTGCCGCAACCATCGCCTCCACGGCGGTGCCGCCGGCCTTGAGCACGTCGCGCCCGGCCTGGGCGGCAAGATGGTGGGGAGCGACGAACAGGCCGCCGGTGGCGTGGGTGCTCTTGAGCATGGGATCAGGTTCCTTGTTGTTTTCGGGCCGCACCGATCATAACGGCACGGCCCGATGGGGCGCCTCAAAAAACGTTCGCGCGGGTAGATGACCGCACTGGCAGTTTCCAGAGGTGCCCGTCATGGCATCACCAACCGATAGCGGCAGGCAGCCAGGTGGCCAGGGATGGGAAGCAGAACACCACGGCCACGGCGAGCATCTGCAGGAATACGTACGGCAGGGCGCCGAGGTAGATGTCCTTCGTGCTGATCCCCGGTGGCGCGACGCCCTTGAGGAAGAACAGCGCCCAACCGAAAGGCGGTGTCAGGAAGGACATCTGCAGGTTCAGCGCCACCAGGATCCCCAGCCACACCAGGTCGGTGTCGTAAGCGATGAACACTGGCAGGAACATCGGCAGGGCGATGTAGGAAATCTCGATCCACTCGAGAAAGAAGCCGAGCACGAACAGCACCGCCATGAGGAACAGGATCGCCCCCAGTTCGCCGCCTGGCAGCATGGTGAACAGGTCATGCACCAGAGCCTCGCCGCCGAGGCCGCGGAATGCCAGGGAGAAGGGCTGCGAGCAGAGCAGGATCAGGAAGATCATCGCGCTGATGGTCAGGGTGCCGTGCAGGGTGGCCTTCAGCGTCGGCCAGCTCAGGCGACCTGAAAGCGCAGCGATGAGCAACGCGCCGAGTGCGCCCATGGAGGCCGCTTCGGTGGGCGCCGCGACACCACCGATGATCGATCCCAGGACCGCCATTACCAGCAGCAGGGGTGGCAGTACGCTGCGTGCCATGTCCTTGAGCAATTGCGTGCGGTTGGTCAGGGCGCGTTCCTCGGCAGGAATCGCCGGCACCCAGTCCGGGCGCAGCCAGCCGAGCAGCAGCATGTAGGCTACGTAGATCAGCGCCAGCACCAGGCTGGGGATGAAGGCCGCGGCGAAGATCGAACCCACCGACTGGCCGAGGATATCGGCCAGCAGGATCAGCACCAGGCTGGGCGGGATGATCTGCCCGAGGGTGCCGGATGCGCAGATGGTGCCGCAGGCCACGGTCTTGTTGTAGCCGCGGCGCAGCAGCGTGGGCAGGGTCAGCAGGCCGATGGTCACCACCGTGGCACCGACGATGCCGGTGGAGGCGCCAAGCAGCACGCCGACCAGAATGATCGCCAAGCCCATGCCGCCGTTCAGGCCGCCCATGGCGCGGCCAATCGTGTCGAGCATGTCTTCCGCGACCCTGGATTTCTCCAGCATCACCCCCATGAACGTGAACAAGGGTATCGCCAGCAGGGTGTAGTTGCTGACCACGCCGAACATGCGTGCCGGCAGCAGTGCGAAAAGCATCGGGCCGAAGCCGATCATGCCGGCGACGAACCCGGATACGGCCAGGGAAATGGCCACCGGCACACCCGCCATCATCATGGCGAAGAAGCCGAAGACCATGGCGATGGCCAACCATTCGTTGGGGCTCATGCGCGCACCTCCCCAGGCGAGGCGGGCTGCAGCAGGGTGCACAGTGCCCGCAGGCTATCGGCCACGCCCTGCAGGCCGAACAGGCCGAAGCCCAAGGGCAGGAAGGCCTTGACCAGGAAGCGATAGGGCAGGCCACCCGGATCGGGTGAGCCTTCGCCCATGTTGTAGGACTGCATCGTGTAGTTGAACGCCAGGCGAGCGATGTAGAAGCCGATTGCCGCAGTGGCGATGCCGCTGAACAGGTCGACGGCAGCCTTGGTTTTCACGCTGAATTTTTCGTAGAGAAAGTCCACGCGCACGTCCTGGCGGTGCTTGAGGGTGTAGGAGATACCGAGCAGGGCGATGGGCGAGATCAGGTACCACTCCAGTTCCTGCAGGGCGACCGGGCTGAAGTCGAACAGGTAGCGCATCAGCACATCGAACGACACCAGCAGGACCAGGAGCAGTACGCAGGCCCGGGCTATAAAGCCCAGGGCCTCGACCAGCCCTTCGATACGGCTGACGATGGACATCATGACTCGCCCATCCCGATTTCCATGAAGGCTTTCTCGCCGACCGAGGCCCAGGAGATGTACTGCTTGCGAAAGGCGAAGAAGTGCTCGTAGACCTTCTTGGTCGCCGGGTCGCTCGCTGCCATGCTCGACAGGGTGTCGTGGGTGACTTCACGCAGGCGCTTGATTACGTCGTCCGGCAGCGGCCGGGCGATCACGCCCTGGTTGCCGACCAGATCCTGCATGGCTTCGGCGTTGACCGCGTCGCACCATGACCAGCTGTCGTTGTTGCAGGCCTGGGCGCAGGAACGCACGATCGCCTGCAGGTCGGCGGGCAGGCTGTCCCAGGCCTGCTTGTTGATGATCAGCTCGGTGACGTTGGTCGGCTCGTGCCAGCCTGTGGTGTAGTAGTTCTTCGCCGCCTTGTGCAGGCCCATGCGTCGATCCTGATAGGGGCCGACGAACTCGGCGGCGTCGATCACGCCACGTTCCAGGGCTGGGAATATCTCGCCGCCGGGCAACAGGCGCACCGCCACGCCCAGCTCGCTGTAGACCTTGCCGGCCAGGCCGGCGATGCGCATCTTCAGGCCCTTCAGGCTGTCGACGTTTTCCAGGGGCTGGCGGAACCAGCCGGTCATCTGCGTACCGGTGTTGCCCATGGGCATGGGCACCAGGCCGTGGGGTTCGTAGAGCTCCTCCCAGAGCTTGAGGCCGCCGCCGTTGTACAGCCAGGCGTTCATGCCCTGAGTGTTCATGCCGAACGGCACGGCGGTGAAGAACTGCGCCGCGGGGATCTTGCCCGCCCAGAAGAAGGCGTTCGCCGCGTTCATCTCTACCATGCCGCTGGAAACGGCGTCGAAGCCCTCCAGCGCAGGAATCAGCTCGCCGGCGGCGAAGTGCTGGATCTTCAGGCGGCCACCGGACATTTCCTCGACGCGCTTGCAGAAGTCGGTGGGGCTGCCCGGGCCCTGTACGTAGAAGGGCGAGCCCGGCGCATAGGCGTTGGTCATCTTCCAGTTGAAGGTCTTGCCGCTGACTGCCGCACTGGCCACACCGCTGGCACCCATCGCCAGGCCAGCACCTGCGGCGAGGGCGCCGGCGCCGATGAAGTTACGTCGATTGAGGCTCATGGGATTCTCCTTTCACTGTGGCCATTGCGACGGGCGTTTGCCTGCCGGATGTAAAGTCGTTACCGAAAGCCTTCAGCAACAGCCATGCCAGGAGAAAATTATTTTAACTATATGATTTTAAATGGATTATCTGTTTTTTACGGTTTGCCTTCGAAATCCCTGGCGCACACAAAACAAGCGTGGCGGAGGTTCGCAAGGTGACGAAACGGTAACCGCAGCAGGGGGTACTGAACATTTGTCAGGTCACGCCGGTTGTCCGGGTCCGTTCCGTCAAGCAGGGCCGTGGTGAGCGTGCGAATGTCATTTGTGCACCAAAACGCATCGGCGGCACGCTTTTGACGCAGTGCGCAGCGGACCCTGAGTCGAGGTTAAAGACGTGCGCCGCCACGCCGATGCTTGACCCGGGTCATCAGCGCCTTGCAATCGACCGTGAGGATTTCCGGGTGATTGAAGATGTGCTGGCGTACGAAGGCATCGAAGGTTTCGTAGCTGTCGGTCAGGGTGTGGATATGCAGGCTTTTCAGGTCGCTCATGATGTACAGGCTGACCACCTCCATGGTCGCTGAAAGGCGCTGGGCGACTGCCTCTATGGCGTGCGGCGCGACGGTCAGATCGACGAAGGTGGAGATGCCCTTGCCGAGTTTTTCCGGGTTGACCACCGCGGTGAATTTCTCGATCACGCCGCTCTCGACCAGCGCCTGTACCCGGGTGCGGGCGTGGGCGCGGGAGATGTTCAGTTGGCGGGCGATATCGGCGAAGGAAGTGCGTGAATCCTTGATCAGGATATTCAGCAGCGCGTTGTCCAGTTTGTTCATGGGCAGGGCTTATCGAAGCGAGTGTGGCAACAGGGATGCGCTTTGCATGCCAATTTCTGGCGTGAGGTGAGTGCCAGTGGAGCCGGGGGGGCGCCTAGCCCTTGCCGGCGAATGGCAGCCGTGCCGCGATTTCGCTGAATGGCCGCCATCGATTCGCCCGCAAGCGGGCTCCTACAGGGCTCTGAATTCCACGCAGTCGTGTAGGAGCAGGGGGGCGCCTAGCCCTTGCCGGCGATTGGCAGCCGTGCCGCCATTACGTTGGATGGCCGCTATCGCTTCGCCCGCAAGCGGGCTCCTACAGGGCTCTGAATTCCACGCAGTCGTGTAGGAGCAGGGGGGCGCTTAGCCCTTGCCGGCGATTGGTTGGCATACCGCGATTACGTTGGATGGCCGCCATCGCTTCGCCCGCAAGCGGGCTCCTACAGGGCTCTGAATTCCACGCAGCCGTGTAGGAGTCGGGGGCGCCTAGCCCTTGCCGGCGATTGGTTGGCACACCGCGATTTCGCTGAACGGCCGCCATCGCATCGCCCGCAAGCGGGCTTACAGGGTGGCGGCACGCCGGGCAGCATGCAGTCGGCCCTAGAACAGTTTGCGGTACTGCTCGAAGCCCGAGCGTTCGCCGATGCGCTCATAGAGCAGCTTGGCCTTGGCATTGGTTTCGTGGGTCAGCCAGTGCACACGTGAGCATCCGGCGGCCTGGGCGACGGCATAGACGTGTTCGATCAACTGGCGGCCGACGCCATTGCCCCGTACGTCCTTGCCGATGAACAGATCCTGCAGGTAGCAATAGTCGCCGGTCGTCCAGCAGGAGCGGTGGTAGATCCAGTGCACCAGGCCAATCGCCTCGCCGTCGTGCCAGGCGAGTGCAGCGAACATCGGTTCGGCGGGATCGAGAAAGCGCTGCCAGGTGGTGGCGCTGACGTCCGCGTCGATCTCGGTCATGTAGAAGCGCTGGTAGCCCTGCCACAACGGCAGCCAGGCAGCGTGGTCGTCAGCGGTGACGGCACGGATTTCCACGGGGATGCGGACGGTCATGGGCAGCTCTCCTGAAAGTCGGTCGACCGCCATCCTGCGATGCTGGGGCCGGCATCGCAAGCATCCGTGCGGTGGAGGCGGCTTAGCGCCCGTTCAGATAAGCCTTGCCGTAATGACGCTCGAGACGTGCCTGGATCAGCTCCAGACCGATCGACAGCAGCCAGTAGATGATTGCCGCGGTGGTGAGCATTTCGATGTAGCGGTAGGACGAGCGGCCATAGGACTGGGCCAGGAACATCACTTCCCAGACGCCCATGACCGAGATCAGCGACGAGTCCTTGAGCATCGAAATGAACTGGCTGGTGGTCGGTGGAATGATGGTGCGCATCGCCTGGGGCAGGGTTACCCGCCAGAAGATCACCACCGGTTTGAGGCCCAGTGCCAGGGAGGCTTCGCGCTGGCCGGGAGCGACGCCGATCAGCCCGGCGCGGAAGATTTCGCTCAGGTAGGCGCCGTAGTTCAGCGACAGGGCGATGATCCCGGCGGTGATCGCGCCCGGTACCAGGCCCAGTTGAGGCAGGCCCAGATAGATCAGCAGAATCTGGATCAACAACGGCGTGCCACGGAAGAACGAGGCGTAGAAGCTGGCGATCCCGAACGCCACGGCGCTCTTCGACAGGCGCGCCAGGGCGGTGACGAAGCCCAGCGCCAGAGATGCCCAGATCGAGCAGAAGCACAGGAACAGGGTCAGCGCCGCGCCCTGCAGAAAACCGTTGGGGGCCAGGTTGGCGCCGAGCAGGTTGGGGAGCTTGTCGAGGATGATCGAGAACTTCAGGTCGAAGCTCAGGAAGAACGCCACGCACAGGGCGAACATGATCGCCCAGGTGACATACAGGCGGGTGCGAAAGCCGAACAGACGCTGCAGCAACGACTCGCCCGCCATGGGTGGCGGGCGAGGGGATTCAGGAGGGGGTGTCATTGGCTGATATCGGAACCGATCCACTTCTTGGAGATGGCCGCCAGGGTACCGTCCTTGCGCAGCTCTGCGAAGACGCTCTCGACCTTGGCGCGCCACTCGGCGTCATCCTTCTCGATGGCCACGGCATTCGGCTCGGCGTACAGCGCGGTGCCGGCCAGCTTGAAGCGCTTGTCCTGGTCGATGCGTGGTTGCGCGGTGACCAGGTTGGTGAGAATGGCATCGAGGCGCACACCGGCACCCAGGGCGAGGTCGTGGAAGGCCACGGTATCGTTGTCGTACGGCGCGACCTGTACCGCGTCGAACGGGTACTCCAGCGGCTTGTCTTCTGCGCCTTCGATGACCAGATCCTTGTTCAGATAGCCCTCGTACGATGATGCACTGGTGACGCCGACCTTCAGGCCGGAAAGATCCTTGGCCGACTGAATGCGCTCGTCGGCGGCGTTGACCACGATCACCGCCGGGGAGGCGTAATAGGTGACCGGGAAATCGAAGACCTGGGCGCGTGCCTGGCTAGGCGTCATCGAGCAGATGCAGATGTCGTAGCGGCCGTTCCAGCGACCCGCGGCGATCACATCCCAGGATGGGGTTTCCAGGCGCAGCTTGACGCCGAGCTTGTCAGCCACGGCCTTGGCCACATCGACGTCGAAGCCGTCGAGCTGGTTCTGATCGTTGAGAAAGGAGAACGGCGGATAGTTTTCCATCAGCACGTTGACCAGCTCACCGTTCTTCTCGATACGGTCGAGCGTGGGGCCTGCCAGAGCCAGGTTGCAGAAGGAAACGAGGGTCAGGCCGAGGGCCGCGAATAGCGTGGTTTTCACAGAATTCCTTAAGCACGAAAGGGGTTGTGACAGGCGAATTGTGTGTATTAAATAGTTATAAATGAATGCGTCCAAATGAATTGAATGCATATCGATATGACTGGAGCTTATATGAGCGGGCGACCTCTGATTTTGCTGGATGGCGGCATGGGCCGTGAGTTGCAGCGCCGTGGTGCGCCGTTTCGTCAGCCGGAGTGGTCGGCGCTGGCGCTGAGCGAGGCGCCCGAGCAGGTGGAGGCGGTGCACGCAGCCTATATCGCCAGCGGC
Organism: Pseudomonas flavescens; assembly: GCF_013408425.1. Lineage (NCBI taxonomy): Bacteria > Pseudomonadati > Pseudomonadota > Gammaproteobacteria > Pseudomonadales > Pseudomonadaceae > Phytopseudomonas > Phytopseudomonas flavescens. The sequence continues at coordinate 4,825,943 of NZ_JACBYV010000001.1, forward strand.
AGCCAGGTGATCACCAGCAACAGTTACGCGGTGGTGCCCTTCCATATCGGCGAGCAGCGCTTCGCCGAGGAGGGCCGCGCCCTTGCCGAACGTGCCGGTCAGCTGGCGCGCAACGCGGCCGATCGGGCTGCCAGCGCAGTGCGGGTTGCCGGCTCGCTGCCGCCGCTATTCGGCTCCTATCGGCCTGATCTGTTCCAGCCCGAACGGGTGACCGAGGTGCTGACGCCGCTGATACAGGGCTTGGCGCCCCATGTCGACCTGTGGCTGGCCGAGACCCAGAGCGCTATCGCCGAAGCACGGGCCATTCGTGCCCATCTGCCCGATGACGGCAAGCCGTTCTGGTTGTCCTTCACCCTGCGTGATGAAGACACCGACGAGGTACCGCGCCTGCGCTCCGGCGAGCCGGTGGCCGATGCGGCCCGTGCAGCCGCCGAGCTGGGTGTCGAGGTGCTGCTGTTCAATTGCAGCCAGCCGGAAGTGATCGGCACGGCCATCGACGTGGCGCGCGAAACCTTCGCCAGCCTCGGTGCAGAGATCGCCATTGGCGCCTATGCCAATGCCTTCCCGCCGCAGCCCGAGGAGGCCACCGCCAACGACGGCCTGGACCCGCTGCGCGAGGATCTCGACCCGCCCGGCTACCTGCGCTGGGTCGCCGACTGGCGCGCCCGTGGAGCCAGCCATCTGGGCGGCTGCTGCGGTATCGGCCCGGAGCATATCGCGGTGCTGGCGCAGCGTCTGAACTGATCAATCGGCTTGGCGCGCCATGTGCTCTGAATCGCGATCCTGGCGTCTTCCTAGGGTCGCTCAGGCAGCTTGCCGAGCATCACTGCGAGTCCGAGCATGCAAGCGTTGCTGAATGAAGTCCTCGATCAGGTCAGGCCGCTGATTGGCAAAGGCAAGGTTGCCGATTACATCCCCGCGTTGGCCGATGTGCCTGCCGATCAATTGGGCATCGCGGTGTATGGCAACGACGGCGAACTGTTCACCGCCGGTGATGCGCAGACACCGTTCTCGATCCAGAGTATTTCCAAGGTGTTCAGCCTTGTGCAAGCCATCCAGCACAGCGGCGAGGCCATCTGGGAGCGGCTGGGTCACGAGCCTTCCGGGCAGCCGTTCAATTCGCTGCTGCAGCTGGAACTGGAGAACGGCCGGCCGCGCAACCCGTTCATCAATGCCGGCGCATTGGTGATCAGCGATATCAACCAGTCACGCTTCGCTGCCCCTGTGCTGTCGATGCGCGATTTCGTCCGGCGCCTGTCCGGTAACGCGCACGTGGCTGTGGATAACCGCATCGCCGAATCCGAGTACCAGCATCGCGCGCGCAACGCGGCGATGGCGTATCTGATGCAGTCGTTCGGCAATTTCCACAACGATGTGGAGATGGTGCTGCGCGGCTACTTCAGCCACTGCGCCCTGAGCATGAACTGCGTCGACCTGGCCAAGGCCTTCTGCTTCCTGGCCAACGACGGTTTCTGCAAACACAGCGGCGAGCAGGTTCTCAGCGTGCGGCAGACCCAGCAGGTGAACTCGATCATGGCCACCAGCGGGCTGTACGACGAGGCCGGCAACTTCGCCTACCGCGTTGGCCTGCCGGGCAAGAGCGGCGTGGGGGGTGGCATCGTCGCGGTGGTGCCGGGGCAGTACACCATCTGCGTGTGGTCGCCCGAGCTCAACGCCGCCGGCAATTCGCTGGCCGGCATGGCGGCGCTGGAAGTGCTCAGCGAGCGGATTGGCTGGTCGGTTTTTTAGGCTGCAGGCCTGATGGTTCCCATGACGCTCTGCGTCATGCCCGGGGCCGCCAGAGCGGCAGCCTCGGCATCAGTTGTTGTCGCGGTATTCCTGGCGCAGCATCCACAGGTCCTGATAGGTGCAGGAGCCTGGCTTGGCGCCGGTCATGTCATAGCAACGCTGGCCGAAGCCCATTGGCCAGTAAATGATGCTGAACGGTGGCCAGAAGATCGACGCCACGCGAAAGCGCGTGCGCAGCTTGCCTTCGGCGAGGGTTTCGCCAGTCGCGCTGGTCAGTTTGTACGGTACGCCACCGGCACGGCTCCAGAAGAACGGACGGGTTTTCACCAGGCCTTGGGGATGTTGCTGGGCACGCTCGTTGACGCTGATGGTGGCGTGCTCGGGCAGCTTGAAGAAGGCCTTGGTCGAGCAGCCGGTGATGGCCAGAATGAGCAGCAGGAAAATGCTTGAGCGAAGCAAAGGCATACGACGTCCTTGTGGGGAGATGAAACCGAAGAATGGCTGACTACCGTCAGCCGGGCGCGACTATACCGGCTAGGCGCGCCCTGATCCATGACTCACTCCGCACGTTCGCCACACAGGTCGAGTGCGAACAGGCGTTCCGTCTCGCCCTGATCCAGCCCTGTGCCCAGCAGCGCGAAGAGTTTGCCCAGGGCCGCTTCGCGGGTCATGCCGCCAGCCGAGATCAGGCCAACCGAAGCCAGCTGGCTGCCGGCCGCATAGACACCGAACTCCACATGCCCCTGGGGGCACTGGCTGATGGCCGCCAGCACCACGCCGCGTTCATGGGCCTCGCGCAAGACGTCGAGCAGCTCGGCATTGTCGGACGGGCCGGTACCGCTGCCATAGCACTCCAGCAGCAGACCCTGCACGCCGCTGTTCAGCAGGGCGCGCAGGTGGCTGGCACGCAGGCCGGGAATCAGCGGCAGGCTGAGCAGGTTGACCGGCTGACGCTGCTGGCGGAAGTCGATGTGCTCCGGGAGCTCTGCCAGACGCTCGCCGTGCCGCAGGCGCGGCATGACCTGGAACGCGTCGAAGGCATCGCTGCGCAGTTTGCTGACGCGAGCGCCGTGCATCAGTGCGCCGTCGAAATACAGGTGCACGCCAGCCTGCACGCCGTCGTGCAATGCCTGCATGGCGCCGAACAGATTGCGCCAGGCGTCGCTGTTCTCGGCGCCTGCCGGCTGCATGGAGCCGGTCAGCACCACCGGCACCGGCAGGCCCAGCAGCAGGAAGCTCAGCGCTGCGGCGCTGTAGGCCAGGGTATCGGTGCCATGCAGTACCAGCACGCTGTCGCAGCCATCCTGCTCGATGCCCAGGCGGATCGCCGCGACCATCGCCAGCCAGTTGTTCTGGCTCATGTTGGCGCTGTCTATCGGCGGCAGCAGCTCGCGAAACATCCACGTCGGCACCTGCTCGCTCTGTTGCGTCTGCTGTGCGCGCAGGCGCGCCTCGAAGCCGGAGGCAGGGGCCAGGCCGGCAGCGCTCATCTGCATGCCGATGGTGCCGCCGGTATAGAGCACGAGGAGTTTTTGCGCTGCAGGCATGCCTTTTTCCTTATTGAAAGAATGGGTATGGAAAGGGGCAGGATACATCTGATTGCCACTCATGAAAGACCTGGGGTGGGGATCTCGAGACGAAGCCGTGCCTGGCTCGCCAGGTGGCGCGCCAGGGATGTACGGCAGGAAAGGGGAGGCCGCGATCTGGGCGGCGGATCGGGCGACACGATGTGTGTCGCCCGATCAGGCTGGACGACTCAGCGTTGAGTCGGCAGCAGTTCCGCTGCGCTCTGTGGCTGAGCGTCAGCGGCTGGCTTGGCGGCCGGCCAGGAGGCGCGGTCGAGGTCCAGGTCGGCGAACTTGGAGCCGTCGAATACCGGCTGAGCGATGCCTGCCTTGCGCTGCTCGTCGTAGTCCTTCATGACGCGCAGGCCGACCTTGATCAGCATGGCCAGAGCGGTCAGGTTGACGAACGCCAGGCAGGTCATGGTGATGTCGGCGAAGGCGAACACGGTGCCCAGGTTCTGCATCGAACCCCAGCAGATCAGTGCCAGAACCAGGCCGCGGTAGCCGAGCAGAGCGACCTTGCTGCGACCGACCAGGAACTGCAGGGCGTTCTCGCCAAGGTAGTAGTTGTAGAGGATGCAGGTGAACACGAACAGGCTCAGTGCCACGCTGATGAAGGTACGGCCCCAGTCACCGACGACCGCCGCCAGGGAGTTCTGGGTGAGCACGATACCGTCGCCTTCGAAGCCCGGGGTGTAGAAGCCGGACAGCAGGATCAGCAGGGCGGTACAGGTGCAGATCACGAAGGTGTCGAGGAACACGCTGAACGCTTGAACCACGCCTTGTGCTGCCGGGTGCTTGACCGAGGCGACTGCGGCGACGTTAGGCGCGCTGCCCAGGCCGGCTTCGTTGGCGAACACGCCGCGTTTGACGCCCATCACGATCGCGCTGCCAAGCAGGCCGGCGAAGGCAGGCTCGAGGCCGAAGGCGCTCTTGACGATGGTCGCCAGCATGGCCGGCACGTGTTCGATCTGGATGGCGATGACGTAGATGGTCACTGCGATGTAGATCAGGGTCTTGACCGGAACCAGCAGGTCCGAGACCGACGCGATGCGCTTGATGCCACCGATGAACACCAGGCCCAGCAATACGGCCAGGGCGATACCGCTGTATTGCACCGGAATGTCGAAGGCGTTCTGCAGCGAGTGAGTCACGGTGTACGACTGCAGGCCGTTGAAGGCGAAGCCGTAGGTGACCAGCAGCAGGACGGCGAAGGTCATCGCCATCCAGCGCAGCTTCAGGCCGTGCTGGATGTAGTAGGCCGGGCCGCCGCGGTACAGGCCGTCACCGTCGCTGCGTTTGTAGACCTGGGCGAGGGTACATTCGAAGAAGCTGCTGGACATGCCGACCAGTGCAGTCACCCACATCCAGAACACCGCGCCTGGGCCGCCGAGGGTCACGGCGATACCGACACCGGCGATGTTACCGGCACCCACACGACCGGCGAGGCTGAGCATCAGCGCCTGGAACGAGCTGAGTTGGCCGCCGCTGCTGCGCAGCGATTCCTTGAACACACTGAACATGTGTATGAAGTGACGGAACTGGACGAAGCGCGAGCGCAGGGTGAAGTAGCTACCCAGGCCGACGATGAGCACGATCAACACTTTCCCGGACAGGAAGTCGTTCAGTACTTCGAGCATGATGAATCCTCGGTTCTTATTGTGAGCGTTCGCGAAAAGTGCGACGCGGTTTGCGGTGGATGATTTTTGAGCAAGGCAGCCAGCGGAACAATTTCGCGGGTCGATCCTAGGTGATGCGACCTGATGCTATAATCACGTCACTCGCATCATCTGAGCCGCCCATGTCCAGTCACCTCGGTGAGAATCTCCGGTTGCTATGCAGCCACTATCGCTCCATTGCGGAGGTGTGCCGAAAGCTCGGTATCAACCGCGCACAGTTCAACAAGTACCTGTCTGGAGAGAGCCAGCCGACGGCCTATAACCTTAAGAGGATTGGGGATTTCTTCGGCGTCGAGGGCTATGAGCTGGGCTTGCCGGGCGATCAGTTCGCGCGCCTGATCGGCGCACGCGGTACGCAGATCGGCGCACCTGCGGAGCAGGATCCGTTACACGCATTGTTACAGCCGTTACGTGAACAATCCGGTGATCTTTCGCGTTATTGCGGCTATTACTTCGAATACGCCAACTGCATGTCGGTGCCCGGTACCATCCTGCTGTCACTGATCCACATGCGCGAGGAAAGCGGGAGCTTTCTGTTCGAGCGTCAGGAGCGCCAGGTGACCTCTGCTGGCGGGCTCGCCGAAGACTCGGCACGCTGTCGTTACCTGGGCGCGGCGTTCCAGCTGCAGGATCGTCTGTTTCTCATCGATTACGAGTCGCTGACGGTCAACGAGATGAGCCAGACCATCCTGATCCCCAGCTTCAAGAGCCGCATCACACGCCTCAACGGCCTGAAGACCGGGGTCTCCAGCGGTGACCGCCGCACCCCGGCGTGCACCCGCGTGGTGTGGGAGTTCCTGGGCACCGAGATCAACCGCATCAGCACCTATCGCCAGGTGATGCTCTATCAGCCGGATGACCCACGCATCGACGAAGACATCCGCGAGCGCCTGGCTCACGCGCCGGTTCGTGATGGGTTGTTCGAGGTGGAGTGAGGGGGGGGCAGCTGACCACCCGCTGTATGGGCGAGTGGTGGGCTGAAGCCCACCCTACGCCAGGTCCGCACGTGCTGGTGTGCCGTAGGGGGGGCTTCAGCCCACCAATGCGAACAGCTTTCGCTATCAGCACAGTTCCGGGTGTTTGTTGCAGGTGCCGTAACCCTCGCTCTTCATCTCATCCAGCGCCTTTTGCAGCCGTGCTACCACTTCGTCCGGGGTGTCGAGGTTGAGGGCCAGGTAAAGGTCGGAGCGGTCGAAGGTCAGCACGTTGCGCAGGCCGGTGACGTCCGCCTGGCGGGCCTGGTGGCGCCATACCGGGTCGGTGGTGCCCCACAGGTCGATGCGGCCCTGGGTCAGTTTGGCGATGTTCTCCGGGTCGCGCAGGGTGTTGATCGGCTGCAGCCCGGCCTTTTCCAGCGTCTGGCTGGCGGCACTGTCCTTGTAACTGCCGATGCGGTACTGGCGGGCCTGCTCGAGGTCCTTGAGGTTGGGAATGTTCGAGCCCGGCGCGGCGAGCAGCACGCGCTCGACCTTGGCGATCGGGCCGACCCACTTGAACAGCGGGCGACGCGCCTCGTTCATCGAGGTCGAGAACAGGCCGTGGTTGGCGTTGGCGAGGGTGGAGTCGTAGACCCGGCTCCAGGGGAAACGCAGGGTCAGGGTGTAGTCGATGCCGGCACGCTTGAACATCTCGCGCACGATGGTGGTGCTGACCCCCTGAATATTGGCGTCACGGGCGAAATTCTTTTCGTTGTCGGCCATGTTGAATGGCGGAAAGTTTTCCGTTTGTAACACGACCTTGTAGCCAGGCGGCAGTTCGGCCTGCGCGGGCAGGGCGAAGACGCTGGAAACGGACAGCAAACAGGCGAACCACGCGGCTTTGACGGTCATGAGGGAGCTTCTCTTTGTTGGGCTGCTGCCGTTGTATCGTGCTGGCGCGCAAACGGCAATCGCTCCTGAAAGAGCGAAGCCCCGTACTGTGAACAGATACGGGGCTTCGGGCTGCAACTGGCGCTTAGCGTTGCTGGTCGACCGCCTCTTTGATCGGTGGCGTCAGGGGCTTGAGCTGATGCGGGGCGATCATGTTTTCCGGGCGCAGAATCTCGGCCAGTGTGGTGTCGTCCAGCAGCTGCTCCTCGCGCACCAGTTCCAGTACGCCGCGGCCGCTGACCAGCGCTTCCTTGGCGATACGGGTGGAGTTCTCGTAACCGATGTAGGGGTTGAGCGCGGTGATCAGGCCGATGGAGTTCTCCATCAATGCGCGGCAGTGGGCTTCGTTGGCGGTGATGCCGTTGATGCAATGCTCGCGCAGCATGTCCATGGCGCGTTGCAGCAGGCGGATCGAGTCGAAGATCTTGTAGGCGATCAGCGGCTCCATCACGTTCAGTTGCAGCTGGCCGCCTTCGGCTGCCATGGTCAGGGCCAGGTCGTTGCCGATGATTTCGAAGGCCACCTGATTGACCGCTTCCGGGATCACCGGGTTGACCTTGCCAGGCATGATCGAGCTGCCTGGCTGACGCGCCGGCAGGTTGATCTCGTTGATGCCGGTGCGCGGGCCGCTGGAGAGCAGGCGCAGGTCGTTGCAGATCTTCGAGAGTTTGACCGCGGTGCGCTTGAGCATGCCGGAGAACAGCACGAAGGCGCCCATGTCGGAGGTGGCTTCGATCAGGTCGGCGGCCGGCACCAGCGGCTGGCCGCTGATCAGCGCCAGGCGCTGCACGGCCAGGTGCTGGTAGCCGGGGTCGGCGTTGATGCCAGTACCGATGGCGGTGCCGCCCAGGTTCACTTCGGTGAGCAGCTCCGGCGCCAGGCTGCGCAGGCGCGCCAGGTCTTCACCCAGGGTGGTGGCGAACGCGCGGAATTCCTGGCCGAGGGTCATCGGTACGGCGTCCTGCAGCTGGGTACGGCCCATCTTCAGGACGTGGCTGAATTCTTCGCCCTTGGCTGCGAACGACTGGATCAGGCTGTCCAGGCTGGCCAGCAGGGTGTCATGGCCCAGCAGCAGACCCAGGCGGATGGCGGTGGGGTAGGCGTCGTTGGTCGACTGCGCCATGTTCACGTCGTTGTTGGGGTGCAGGTGCTTGTATTCACCTTTGGCATGACCCATGGCTTCCAGGGCGATGTTGGCGATCACCTCGTTGGCATTCATGTTGGTCGAGGTGCCGGCGCCGCCCTGAATCATGTCGACCACGAACTGGTCGTGGAAATCGCCGCGGATGATGCGTGCACAGGCTTCGCTGATCGCGGCGTGCTTGTTGGCAGGCAGGTAGCCCAGTTCGCGGTTGGCGTCAGCTGCTGCCTGTTTGACCATGGCCAGGGCCACGACCAGTTTCGGGTAATGCGCCAACGGCACGCCGGACAGGCGGAAGTTGTTCAGCGCACGCAGGGTCTGGATACCGTAGTAGACCTCGGAGGGGACTTCGAGGGTACCGAGCAGGTCTTTTTCGACGCGGAACAATGCAGCAGCGGACATGATGTCTCGATTCTCATAAAGGCGCGGAAGATACCGCGATGGCCCTTAGAGTAAGGATTTTGACCCTTCGATGGCCAATGCTGTTACTTGCTGGGGTATGCATAATCGGCATAATGTAGATGTGACCTGCTAGGGGAGGATGCGCGTGAACCTGGAAACCAAATGGCTGGAAGACTTCGTGACGCTGGCCGCTACGCGCAGCTTTTCTCAGGCGGCGCAGAAGCGTTTCGTTACCCAGCCGGCTTTCAGCAGGCGTATCCAAAGCCTTGAGGCAGCCCTGGGCCTGACCTTGGTGAATCGCTCGCGTACGCCGGTGGAGCTGACCGAGTCCGGCCAGCTGTTTCTGCTCACCGCGCGTAGCATGGTCGAGCAACTGGGGGAGGTGGTGCGCCACCTGCATCACCTCGAGGGGCAACAGGGCGAGGCGTTGCAGATTGCCGCCGCACACTCCCTGGTGTTTGGTTTCTTCCCTGAGTGGATCGCCCGCCTGCGCCGCGATGGCCTGCCGCTGACCACGCGCCTGGTGGCGACCAATGTGGGGGAGGCCGTGCACTCGCTGCGCGAAGGCACCTGCGACCTGATCCTCGCCTATCACGACCAGGACGCCGCGGTGCAACTGGCCCCCGACCTGTTTCCGTCGCTGCATCTGGGTAATAGCGAGATGCTGCCGGTCTGCGCCGTCGATGAGCAGGGCGCGCCGCTTTTCGATCTGGACGCCGGCCAGAGTGTGCCCCTGCTGGCCTACAGCGCCGGCACTTATCTGGGGCGCTCGGTGAATCTGCTGCTGCGCCAACGCGCGTTGCGTTCCACCACCGTGCATGAAACGGCCATGGCCGACAGCCTCAAGGCCATGGCGCTGCAAGGCCTGGGCGTGGCCTGGGTGCCGCGGCTGTCGATGAACGCCGAGCTGGCCCGTGGCGAGCTGGTGGTCTGCGGCAAGGAGCACTGGCACATCCCGCTGGAAATTCGCCTGTACCGCTGGAGCATGTCGCGCAAGGCGGCCGTGCGGCTTTTGTGGCGCAAGCTCGAAGGGGGGGTGGGACGCGACGAAAGCTAAAGCGGTGGGGTCAACGATCTATTGTGGGAGCGGGCCATGCCCGCGAAAAAGGTATCCGAGGCCCTTGAGCCCTAGAGGGCAAATATAAGCATCAATATTGGTGATCCAATGTGAGATTGGGTATTGCCCAAGATATTTCGCGGGCATGGCCCGCTCCCACAGTCGTTGGAAGAGTCGCGCGCATTGGTGCTCACTGCGGCCGCATCAAGACTCACCCCAACCCGTATTTCTTCACCTTGTCGAACAGCGTGGTTTTGGCCATGCCCAGGGCCTGGGCGGCCTGGCTGAGGTTGCCGGCGTGGTGCTCGAGGGCATCGACCAGCAGGTTGCGCTCGAAGGCTTCCACCGCTTCGGCGAAGGTCGGCGCGATGCCATCGTGATTGCCGCTTTTCTTGAAGGCCGGCAGGCCTAGGGCGAAGCGTTCGGCGACGTTGCGCAGTTCCCGTACGTTACCGGGCCAGTCATGGGCCATCAGCGCCGCCAGGGTGTGGCGATCCAGTTCGGGTGCGGCGCGATCGAAGCGCAGCGCCGAGAGCTGCAGGAAGTGTTCGAACAGCCGGGCGATGTCTTCACGGCGTTCGCGCAGCGGTGGCAGTTCCAGGGTGACCACGTTGAGGCGGTAGTAGAGGTCGCTGCGGAAGTGCCCAGCCTTGCCGGCTTCGTCGAGATCGGCCTTGGTCGCTGCGATCACCCGGCAGTCGACCGCGACCGGCTGGTTGGAGCCCAGGCGCTCCAGGCTGTGCTCCTGAAGCACGCGCAGCAGCTTGATCTGCAGATTGAGCGGCATGCTTTCGATCTCGTCGAGAAACAGGCTGCCGCCGTTGGCGTGTTCGATCTTGCCGATGCGCCGTTTGCCCGCGCCGGTGAAGGCGTGGGCCTCGTGGCCGAAGATTTCGCTCTCGAACAGGTTCTCCGGCAGGCCGCCGCAGTTGAGGGCGACGAAGGCCTTGCTCTGTCGCCGGCTGAAGTCGTGCAGGCAGCGGGCGACCAGTTCCTTGCCGGTGCCGGTTTCGCCTTCGATCAGCACGTTGGCCGAGGTGTCGGCGACGTTGGCGATCAGCTCGCGCAATTGCTGCATGGCCGACGAGCGACCGATCAGGCGGTGTTCCAGGGCCTGTTTGCCGGCCAACTGGCGACGCAGCGACGACACCTCGCGGGCCAGGCTGCGTTGTTCCAGCGCACGGCGGGTGACATCGACCAGACGCTCGGGTGAGAAGGGTTTCTCCATGAAGTCGTAGGCGCCGTCGCGCATCGCGCCCACGGCCATGCCGATATCGCCGTGGCCAGTGATCAGCACCACCGGCAGTGCCGGGTCGCGGCGCTTGAGTTCGTCGAGCAGCTTCAGGCCATCCATGCCCGGCAGGCGGATGTCGCTGATGACGATGCCGGCGAAATCCGCGTCGATGCGCTGCAGGGCCTGTTCGGCGCTGCCGACGCCTTCGCTGGCGATATCTTCCAGGGCCAGGGCCTGCTGGCAGCCGAGCAGCACGTGGGGATCGTCTTCGACGATCAGCACGGTGAGGTCGTCATTCATCGGGTGTCTCCATGACAGCGGCAACCTGAGGCAGGTTGAGTTCGAAAGCGGTACCGCCCTGGGGCGGGTGATCGGCGCTGAGGCTACCGCCTGCGGCAGCCGCGAGGCTGGCCGATAGCGTCAGGCCAAGGCCCAGGCCCTGCTCGCCGGGCTTGGTGGTGAAGAAGGGTTCGAACAGGTGCGTGCGGTCGGCGGGGGCGATGCCGGGACCGTTGTCGAGCACGCGCAGGCGATAGCGGTCGCCCTCGGCACTGCCCTGTAGCCATAGCTGGCGATCCGTTTGGGTGCTCATGGCATCGGCGGCGTTGGCGATCAGGTTGACGAGGATCTGTTCAAGGCGCGTCTGGTTGATGGCCAGACGCGCTTCGTCGAACTGGTGGTGAATGTTCAGCGGGGTGCGTTCCAGGCGCGGCTGGACCACTTGCAGGGCAGCTTCCACCGCCTTGCTCAGGCTGGCTTCGCCGCCGTCGTTGGAGCGTCGCGCGAAGGCCCGCAGGCTGCCGGTGATCTTGCCCATGCGGTCGACCAGTTCGTTGATCGTCTGCAGGTTGGTGGTGGCCACGTCGTACGAGCCACGGGAGAGAAAGCGCACGGTGTTGCCGGACAAGGTGCGCAGCGCGGCCAGTGGCTGGTTGAGCTCATGGGCGATGCTGGTGGACATCTGCCCGATCACCGCCAGCTTGCCGGCCTGCACCAGTTCGTCCTGGGCCAGGCGCAGGGTGTTCTCGGCCTGCCGCCGTTCGCGTATCTGCGCCTTGAGGCGGTCATTGCTGGCGCGCAGATCGGCGGTGCGCTCGGTGATCTTGCGTTCCAGCTCGCTGTTGGCCTGCTGCAAGGCTTCACGGGCCGCGAGGCGGGTGGCGATCACCTTGCGACGTTCGTTCCAGGCGATCAGCAGAAAGGCCAGCAAGGCGAAGGCGGCGGCGGCCAGCATGCCGTGGCTGACCGCCTCGCGGCGCAGGTCCTGAAGCGGGCTGAGGAGGGTGAGGTGCCAGGGGGTGTCTTCCAGCGGACGGCTTTGCGACAGGTAGTTGATCACCTCGCTGCCCTCCTGCTCGCCGGTGGCGGCGAAGCTGACCTGCTCGACATCGGTGTCCACCGGCGTGCGGGCCAGCGGGATCAGTTCGTCGAGTGAAGACCAGTGATACTGCAGGCTGCGCGCCAGGCGCTCCTTGATGTCGGCGTTCAACGGGCGCACTGCCTTGAGACGGCGGGCGGGGTCGCTGGAGAGGATGATGATGCCGTTTTCGTCGCTGACGTAGGCTTCCAGGCGTGCTCGCTGCCAGCGCTGCTCCAGCGGATCGAGACGTACCTTGACCACTGCCACGCCGATGATCCGGCCGTTGGCCTTGAGACCATGGGACAGGTAGTAGCCGGGTTCGCCGGTGGTGCTGCCGATACCGTAGAAACGCCCCTGTTCGCCTTGCAGGGCATCCTGGAAATAGGCCCGGAAGGACAGGTCCTCACCCAGGTAGCTGTCGTGCTGGCGCCAGTTGCTGGTGGCCAGCACGCGGCCGTCGGTGTCCATCACGTAGATGGCCATGCTGCCGCTGCGCCGGTTGAGGCCTTCGAGGTAGTCGTTGACGCGTTGGCGTCGGTAGGCGTCCGGGGTCAGCAGCAGGCGGCTGACGTTGGATTCGAGCTCCAGCAGGCTGGGCAGGTAGGTGTATTTGTTGATCTCGCTTTCCACCGCTCGGGCATTGAGCTCGAGCTGGCGCTCGCCGCTTTCGATCAGGTCGCGGATGCCGGCCTTTTCGCTGAGGTAATAGCCGGCGTAGCCGCATATGGCGACCAGAATCAGCATCAACAGAGTCAGCAGCAGGTGGCGGACGTAGCGTGGTTTGGCGGACAAGGCGGGCGGCACCACACGAAGACTGGCGGAAGCGCATTGCATCACAGTCCTCCTGGGCTGGCCAGTTGCGGGGCGGGTTACCCGTTGCAGGGCCGGCGAAACGCGTTCGCCGGCCCTGCAGGGTGTGTCAGTGCTGCAGGATCTTCGCGAGGAATTGCTGGGCGCGCTCGGAGCGGGCGCTCACGTCGCCGAAGAATTCTTCCTTGGGGCAGTCTTCGACGATCTGTCCGGCGTCCATGAAGATCACCCGGTCGGCGACCTTGCGGGCGAAGCCCATCTCGTGGGTCACGCACATCATGGTCATGCCTTCGTGAGCCAGTTGCACCATCACGTCGAGCACTTCGTTGACCATTTCCGGGTCGAGGGCCGAAGTCGGTTCGTCGAACAGCATGACGATCGGATCCATGGCCAGGGCGCGGGCAATCGCCACACGTTGCTGCTGGCCGCCGGAAAGCTGGCCGGGATGCTTGTGGGCATGTTCCGAGAGGCCTACGCGGTCGAGCAACTGCAGGCCCTTCTTGGTGGCTTCTTCCTTGCTGCGGCCCAGCACCTTGATCTGCGCGATGGTCAGGTTTTCGGTGATGGTCAGATGGGGGAACAGCTCGAAGTGCTGGAACACCATGCCGACCCGCGAACGCAGCTTGGGCAGGTTGGTTTTCTTGTCGGCGATGGAAGTGCCATCGACCACGATGTCGCCCTTCTGGAACGGTTCCAGCGCGTTGACGCACTTGATCAGGGTGGACTTGCCCGAGCCGGACGGCCCGCAGACCACCACCACTTCGCCTTTCTTGACGTCCGTGGTGCAGTCGGTCAGCACCTGGAAGTCCCCATACCACTTGTTGACGTTCTTGATGGAAATCATACGGCTAACCTTTTTTGCAGGAGCTTGACCAGCTGCGAGGCAGCGAAGCTGATGGTGAAGTAGACCAGGCCGGCGAAGATCAGGAATTCGTGGGGCTGACCGAGGATGTCACCGCGCGAACGGGCAGCGTTGAGGAAGTCCATCAGGCCGACGGTGTAAACCAGCGAGGTGTCCTGGAACAGGATGATGCTCTGCTGCAGCAGCAGTGGAGTCATCTTGCGGAACGCCTGGGGCAGGATGATCAGGCGCATGGTCTGACCGTAGCTCATGCCCAGTGCCTGGGCTGCGCCCATCTGGCCCTTGGGGATGGCCTGGATGCCGGCGCGGACGATTTCGCAGAAATACGCCGCCTCGAACATGATGAAGGCCACCAGGCAGGAGGCGAAGGCACCTACCGGTGTGTCTTCGCCGGTGATCCAGCGCAGGATGAACGGCACCGCGAAGTAGAACCAGGTGATCACCAGCAGCAGGGGGATCGAGCGGAAGTAGTTGACGTAGGTAGCCGCCAGCTTCGATAGAAACACGTTGCTCGACAGGCGCATCAGGGCCAGCAGGGTGCCCAGTACCACGCCGCCGATGACGCCCATGACCATGAGCTGCAGGGTCATGGCCATGCCTTCCCAGAGGCCTGGCAGAGCGGGGATGATCTGACTGAAGTCCATCATTTGCCTCCCACGGAAATCAGGCCAGGCACGGCGACCTTACGCTCGACCACACGCATGATCATCATCAGGCTCATGTTCAGGGTGAAGTAGATCAGCGTCGCCAGGGTGAAGGCCTCGAACAGGTTGGCGCTGAACTCGGCGGTCTGTTTGGTCTGCGCGAGCAGTTCCATGAGGCCGATCAGCGAGGCCACCGAAGAGTTCTTGAAGATGTTCAGGAATTCGCTGGTTAACGGCGGAATGATGATCCGATAGGCCTGGGGCAGCAGCACGTTGCTGTAGATCTGCGGCAGACGGAAACCCATGGCGTAGGCGGCGGCGGTCTGGCCGGCCGGCAGCGCCTGAATGCCGGTACGAACCTGCTCGCAGACGCGGGCGGCGGTGAACAGACCCAGGCATACGACCACGCTGAGGTAGGCCGAAGTGGCAGGGTTGAGATCCTGCTTGAACCACAGCTCCAGGGGTTCCGGCAGCAGGTCGGGTACCAGGAAGTACCAGAGGAACAGCTGCACCAGCAGCGGCACGTTGCGGAACACTTCCACGTACGCCGTGGCGATCCCGGAAATCAGGCGATTCGGCACCGTGCGCATCACGCCGAGCAGGGAGCCGAGTGACAGGGCGATCAGCCAGCCGACCAGCGCGATGGCGATGGTCCAGCCCAGGCCGGTGATGAACCAGTCCAGGTAGATCTCGCTGCCAATGCCGGTGGACTTGAAGAATATGCCCCAGTCCCAGTTGTAGTTCATGCGGGTTTCCCCTCAGGTGGAGTAATGCGACGAAGCCGTCGCCAGGCAACAGTCGCCCGCATCCGCGTTGGCGGATGAGCGTCGGCTTGGTCAGGAAATTGGAGGAGAGGCCAGCGGCCTCTCCGAGTCCCCGCTACGCCCCCTCTCGTGAAGGGGGCGTGGCATCACACCGTCAGATCTGCTCTACAGACTTGTCGGTTGGTTCGGCGATCAGCTTCTTCAGCTCGTCGCTCATGGGGAAATTGAGGTTCAGACCTTTCGGTGGTACCGGCTGCTGGAACCACTTGTTGTAGATGTCGTTGATTTCGCCCGATGCGAAGGTCGCGCTGATGGCCTTGTCGACCACCTTCTTGAAGCCTTCGTCGCCTTTGCGAACCATGCAGCCGTAGATCTCGAAGGACTGCGGGGTGCCGACCACATGCCAGTCATCCGGCTTCTTGGCCTTGGCCATTTCGCCGGCGAGCAGGGCGTCATCCATCATGAAGGCCACGGCGCGGTTGGATTCGAGCATCAGGAAGGACTCGCCGTGATCCTTGGCGGAAATCACGTTCATGCCCATCTTCTTCTCGGCGTTCATGGACTTGAGCAGGCGCTCGGAGGTGGTGCCAGCGGTGGTCACCACGTTCTTGCCCTTGAGGTCATCGAAATCGTTGACGCCGCTGCTTTTCTTGGTCAGCAGACGGGTGCCGACCTCGAAGATGCCGACGGAGAAATCGACCTGACGCTGACGCTCGACGTTGTTGGTGGTGGAGCCGCACTCCAGATCCACGGTGCCGTTCTGTACCAGCGGGATACGGGTCTGGGAGGTCACCAGGTTGTAGCGCACCTTAAGGTCAGGCAGCTCCAGTTCCTTTTTCAGCTCTTCGACGACCTTGAGCTGCAGGTCATGGGAGTAGCCAACCGGCTGCTTGGAGGTGTCGCCGAAGTACGAGAAGGGGATGGACGAGTCACGGTGACCCAGGGTGATGGTGCCCGAGTCCTTGATCTTCTTCAGGGTGCCGGTCAGTTCAGCCGCGAAAACCGGGCTGGACATCAGGGCGGCGGCAACGGCTACAGCCAGTACGCGGGGGACAATACGCATGGGTCGATTTCCTCGGTGTTGTTGTTATCGAAGCCGTACAGCGTGGTACGTGCTTCCGTGTGGAAGAGCTATCGCATTCCTGACGGGATAGAGAGCAGGATGTGTGCCAGGCGTGCATTGCCGCTTGTTGTGATTTCAACTCATTGAAAAATATAGAAATTTAGTTCTATAAGGGTTTTTCTGGCAGGGCATGTAATTCGGATGTTCGGTTTTCCGAAAGCTTTTCGTTCGGGAATCCGAACGTAGAGGGGTGGGGCGACCGGGGTCGCCCTTGCATCAGATTCACAGGTTGCGCAGGAATGCCTTGATGAAGTCGCCCTGGTTGGCCGCCTCACGTTCGGTGGTGAAAAGGATGCGGTCGCCTTGTTCACGAATCTTCATGTCGGCACCGAAGCTGCACTGCACGGTGTCGAATTTGGCCGCTTGCTTCTTGAAGTCTGGAGCACTGCTGCACAGGTTGCCCATCTGGTTGACCACCTCGCCGCAATAGCTGGAGATGCTCACTTCCTTCATCAGCTTCTCATCGAGGTTTTTCAGATCGACTTCGGTTTTCACCGGGCTGCCGCAGTTGGCTGAAGCCTGTGCGTCCATCTCTTTCAATTGCTCGACGTGATACTGCTGGCGTTTCTCACGGTCGAAGCGGGTGAGTTTTTCCTGCACGCCATCCTTCTTCTGCTTCTCGTAGAGCGCCAGCAGTTCGGTGGTCTTGACGGCCTTGCTGGCCTTTTCGTCGAGGCCCAGATAACGGGGCTCGCGGTCGTTGGGCAGGTACAGCTGGTAGGACTCTCCGCCCCAGGACTGGCGCTGGCCGATGAGAACATAGGCGCTGCCATCGAGCGTGGTGGTGTAGTCGTTTTCCTGTTGGCCGCGCGCTTTCACGTCGGTCAGCAGTACCACTTCATCCAGGGGATGGTTGATGCCGTTGATCTGCACCAGTGCCTGCTTTTCATCACTGCTGGGCGCGACGATGACGCTGACTCCGTCACCGGTGGTGAAGGCCTTGGGATATTTGGCGAGCTCCAGTGCACTGGCATTGGCGGTGAGGAGGGTGGCGGCGATAAGCAGCGACAGCCGTGTCATGGCGTAGTCCTTTTCATGGAGTTGGTGGAATTCTAGAGGCGTCCGACAGCGAAGGATGTGACTGCGTTCCCCTCTGGCGAACCCGCGCTCAGAATTGCATGACCACCCGACCCTCGACCTTGCCGGCGCGCAACTGCTCGAGGATGCCATTGACGTTATCCAGCGTATCGCGGTGAATGGTCGCCTTGACCAGCCCCTCGCCAGCGAAGTCCAGGGCCTCCTGCAGATCCGCGCGGGTGCCGACGATGGAGCCGGTGATGCTGATGGCCTTGAGCACCACATCGAATATCGGCGTGGGAAAATCGCCTGGTGGCAGCCCCACCAGCGCGACGGTGCCGCCGCGGCGCGCCATGCCGATGGCCTGACCGAAAGCGCTGTTCGACACTGCCGTGACCAACACGCCATGGGCTCCGCCGATATCGCGCTGAATGACGTCGACCGGATTTTCGTGGCGGGCATTGATGGTCAGGCTGGCACCGAGTTTCCTGGCCAGCTCCAGCTTGGCATCGTCGACATCGATGGCGGCCACGTGCAGGCCCATGGCGCGAGCGTACTGCACGGCGACGTGGCCCAGGCCGCCGATGCCGGAAATGGCCACCCACTGACCGGGGCGCGCACCGGTGACTTTCAGGCCCTTGTAGACGGTGACGCCTGCGCAGAGGATCGGCGCGATCTCGGCGAATTCGACGTTCTTCGGCAGAACACCCACATAGTTGGGGTCGGCCAGCACGTACTCGGCGTAGCTGCCGTTCACCGAATAGCCGGTGTTCTGCTGATCGGCGCAGAGGGTTTCCCAGCCCGTGAGGCAGTGCTCGCAGCATCCGCAGGCGGTATACAGCCAGGGCACGCCGACGCGGTCGCCTTCACGGATGCGGGTCACGCCAGCGCCCACCGCTGCGACATGGCCAACGCCTTCATGCCCGGGGATGAACGGCAGGCTGGGTTTCACCGGCCAGTCGCCGTCGGCGGCGTGCAGGTCGGTGTGGCAGACGCCGGCTGCCTCGATCTTCACCAGTATCTGCCCGGGGCCGGGCAGCGGAACCTTCACTTCCTCGAGCCGCAAGGGCTCGCCAAAGGCATGAACGACGGCTGCTTGCATGGTCTGTCGCATGGCGCGGTCCTCTCTGATGAAGAACCTCAGTATGGAAGGTCTGCCACGCCTGGCATTGCCTCAGGACAATAGCCGGCGTTATCGCCCGGACTTCCGACGGGCGGCCGATTATCGATTTGCGCACGACTGCAGTATAATTGCCGGTTTCCGCAAACCACGCCTACCGCGTGGTTTGTTGTTTCTGCCGCGGCGCCAAGCGCCCGAGACGAGAGAGGCACGACGATGAGCGCACTGGTTGGCGTGATCATGGGTTCCAAATCCGACTGGAGCACCCTGAGCCATACCGTCGAGATGCTGGATAAATTAGGCATTCCCAACGAAGTGAAGGTGGTTTCTGCCCACCGCACCCCGGATCTGCTGTTCCAGTACGCTGAAGAAGCCGAAGGCCGTGGTATCCAGGTGATCATCGCCGGTGCCGGTGGTGCCGCCCACCTGCCTGGCATGTGCGCCGCCAAGACTCACCTGCCGGTGCTCGGCGTGCCGGTGCAGTCGTCGATGCTGTCGGGCGTCGACTCGCTGCTGTCCATCGTGCAGATGCCGGCTGGCATTCCAGTCGCCACCCTGGCTATCGGCCGTGCTGGTGCCATCAATGCCGCGCTGCTGGCGGCGAGCATCCTCGGTCATCAGCACCCGCAGTTCCACGCGGCGCTCAAGCAGTTCCGCGACGAGCAGACCAATACCGTGCTGGACAACCCGGACCCGAGGGCGCAGTGATGAAGATCGGCGTGATCGGGGGCGGCCAGCTCGGCCGCATGCTGGCCCTGGCGGGTACACCGCTGGGCATGAATTTCGCGTTTCTCGACCCGGCCCCGGATGCCTGCGCACAGGCGCTGGGCGAACATATCCGTGCCGATTACGGCGATCAGGATCATTTACGCCAACTGGCCGATGAAGTCGATCTGGTGACCTTCGAGTTCGAAAGCGTACCCGCCGAAACCGTGGCGTTCCTGTCTCAGTTCGTGCCGGTCTACCCGGGTGCCGAGGCGCTGCGCATCGCCCGTGATCGCTGGTTCGAGAAGTCGATGTTCCGTGATCTGGGCATTCCCACGCCGGAATTCGCCGACATACAGTCCCAGGCCGATCTCGATGCGGCGGCTGCCAGCATTGGCCTGCCGGCGGTGATGAAGACCCGTACCCTGGGTTACGACGGCAAGGGCCAGAAGGTTCTGCGCAAGCCTGAAGACGTCACCGGCGCCTTCGCCGAACTGGGTAGCGTTCCGTGCATCCTCGAAGGTTTCGTACCGTTCAGTGGTGAAGTGTCGCTGGTCGCCGTGCGCGGCCGTGATGGCGAGACGCGCTTCTACCCGCTGGTGCACAACACCCACGACAGCGGCATTCTCAGCCTGTCCGTGGCCAGCACCGAGCATCCGCTGCAAACGCTGGCCGAAGACTACGTCGGCCGTGTGCTGGAGCAACTCGATTACGTTGGCGTCATGGCTTTCGAGTTCTTCGAGGTCGACGGTGGTCTCAAGGCCAACGAGATCGCGCCGCGGGTACACAACTCCGGGCACTGGACCATCGAAGGTGCCGAGTGCAGCCAGTTCGAGAACCACCTGCGTGCCGTCGCCGGCCTGCCGCTGGGCTCGACCACCAAGGTCGGCGAGAGCGCCATGCTCAACTTCATCGGCAGCGTACCGGCTGTGGATAAGGTGGTGGCCATCGATGATTGCCATCTGCATCACTACGGTAAGGCCTTCAAGGCCGGACGCAAGGTTGGCCATGCCACATTGCGCTGTGCGGATCGGGCGACCCTCGATAGCCGTATCGCCGACGTACAGGCACTGATAGCAGCAGGCTAGGCGTCTGGCGCGGGAGGTTGAACCTCTCCAGCGCTGCGCTCGTCAGATGGAAGGCGCCGCATTCGTGCGGCGCCTTTTTCTATTCTGGAGGGCGTCATGGGTATTATCGGCACTATTTTAATCGGCCTGATCGTCGGGTTGATCGCCCGTTTCCTCAAGCCAGGCGATGACAGCATGGGTTGGATCATGACCATCCTGCTGGGTATCGGTGGCTCCATCGCCGCCACTTACGGTGGTCAGGCACTGGGTATCTACCAGGCGGGTGAAGGCGCCGGTTTCATCGGCGCGGTGGTTGGTGCGATCATCCTGCTGGTGATCTACGGCTTGATCACCAAGAAACGCTGAACCGGTAGCCTGACGCGTCGACGCCCGGCTACTCCCTGTTGGCCATTACCACCGTGAGTCCCCGTCGATGCGTTACCTGCTGTTGGTCCTGCTGTTGTTGAGCGGCTTCGCCCGCGCCGAACTCCCCGAAACCGACTGGCTGGAGCTGATGCCCGAAGAGGATCAGCGAGCGCTGGAGCAGATGCCCGAGATCACCCACGACAGCCCTGAAGCGGCTGGCAGCTTCGACAGCAAGGGTGGCCTCAAGCAACAGGAAAAGGGCTTGCCCGCAGTCATGTATTCGGCCAAGACGGTGCCGGCCATGAACGGCAAGAAGATTCGCCTCGGCGGCTACCCGGTTCCGCTGGAAACCGACAACGCCGGGCGCAGCACGCTGTTCTTCCTGGTGCCCTACCCAGGCGCCTGCATCCACGTTCCACCACCGCCGCCCAACCAGCTGGTGCTGGTGCGCTATCCCAAGGGTATCGCCCTGGACGATATCTACGAGCCACTCTGGGTCAACGGTACGCTGAAGATCGAGCCGGTCAGCAACGACCTGGCCGACGCTGCGTATGCGCTGGATGCCAGCAACGCACGGATGGTCGAGGAAAGCGACCTGTGATGAACGGTGGCGCCCGTTCGGGCGCCACCGTCATTCAGCGATTCACGAGCGAATCACGAGCTGCATGGCTTGGCGCGCCATGTCGACAACCGCCCTGGCCAGCAGATCGAGCACCCAGCGCAGGAAGAACGTGGTCACTTCGATGGTGGCCGGCACTGCGCGACCCAGGAACTTGAAGATTTTCACGATCAGGGCGCGGATCGAATCGCTGATGTCCTTGCAAAGCTGTGCGCCCTGCACCAGGACACTGGCAATCTGATCTAGCACGGTCATGCTCACGGTGATCGCGCTGCCGATGACGATATTGGCCGCCTTCTTGAGCAGGTACTGCATGGCCTTGGAGATCATCCACAATGTCGCTGCGGAATGCATGGTGGGGCCGTAGCTGGCGCTCTCCAGCCAGATGTCGATTTCCCGATCGAGTGGCGGCTCAGGGTTGCGATACAGCCCTGTCCAGGTGGCATCGCCAATGGCGGGCAGGTACTGGGTCATACGGTGTGCGTTGGGGCTGATCTGTGCGCCCTTCCAGGGGATCATGCAGACATTGCCACTGACCGGCACATGGCTGAACGGGAAGATCGGCACCATGCTCACCGGGTCGGCGCTGTGGTAAACGCGATGGATGTTGGTGGCGCCCAGCTTGCCGCTCAGGTGTCGGGCGAAGCCGCCGACGCCGGTGCGTGGTGAGCCGAAGGTGTAGAGCTTGATTCCGGCCACGCCGAGCTCACTGAGGTGATCCGCCGCCAGGGTCGCCAGCGCACCGCCCAGGCTGTGGCCCACGCAGTGCACGGTGCTGGGGTTGCGCCCGCGCATGAAGGAATCGAGATCGTTGCGTAACGACTTGAATGTTTCGTTGAAGCCCGCGTGCACAGGCCAGGTGCTCGGGCCGCGTTGCAGGCCGGCATTCGCATCGGTCATCGCATCTGCAAAGGTGTCGGTACCGCGAAATGCCAGCAGCATCTCTCCCTGCCGCCCCCCTACGCCGTGTACGGCATAGGCGAAGCCTGTCCGTGTACGGAAAACAGCACCGCTGGTTCCACTGGCCATTTGCAGATTGGAGAAGTCGAATGAGTTGCTCAGCCCGAGACGGGCGGCTTCATCCTCCACACCGCCCTTGGATGACATGACGGCATCCTTGACGGTGTAGACATGCGTTGCGATCTGCGCGGATTGTTTGGGGCTCAAGGGGTTCACAGCCGAATCCTTCTGGTCTGATGATGGGGCGTTACTGAAGAACGCAGATGCCGAATGTTTCAGTTTCCGGGTGAGCGACGGGTTCGCTGTTGAGCTCACAGATGAACTTCAGTGGGCGGCCCTGCACCTCACCCAGGTTGTCGTAATTGTGTTTGGTGAATACCCAGCCTTTGTGTTCCTTGCCCTGATAGCGCAGGGTGATGCGCTGGCCGGTCACCGGCTCGTGGGGCATGAAGCCTGCCGTCAGTGATTTCGCAGTCACGGCCGGCAGTTGAAAGCGGCCTTGGGCATCGGATTGTGTGGTGTTGGTGCGGTGCTCGTTTTTCCAGTGCCAGTGATATTCCTGTTCTATCTCCACACCCTGAACAGGTTTGCCGTCGAGCAACACGGTGCCCTCTACCTCGGAGAACAGATAAAGCGTCTTGGAAAAAGCCATGGCGTAACCCTGTGTGAGTAGTCCGATAAGCAGCAATGCGCAGCAGGAGAGTGATTTGCGGTTCAAGGTCGTTCCTTCGCCGAATGGCTGAGCGTTTCGGGACGTGCCGCAGGTTGATTGCTGCGGCGGGGCGGAATCAGCGGCGCTGTGCGCAGACCGATGGAGTAGGCGTGCCGGTGAGCAGGCGGTTTCTTCGAGCGGGATTTCTGCCCATGGCTGGCGCTGGAGTATAGCGACGGAGCCGGTCGGGATTTCTTGAGCATGTTCGCACTCTCCTTGTGTCGTTGATCGCTTCGGCTCAGCAGCCCAGCAATCGCTTTTGCCGGCGCGCCGGTGCATCGCTTGCAAACAGCACGCTGGTCGGCTGGTAGCGCGCTAGCAAGCTGGCCGCTGCACGTCGCTGCCGCTGTGTGCCGCTGCGCAGCACGGCCATGCATTGTCGCTCGCTGAACGGCTGGCCCAGCAAATACCCGGTGCCTGGTTGCAAGCGCTGCTGCTGGCCTTGCCACCATTGTTCGACCTGATGCGGATCGGGCCAGGGCAGGTCGATGTCCGGGCCCATGCTGACGTTGGCGTCGGATGGATCATCGGTAGGGCCGTCGTCGTAGTCGGGATAGACGCTCAATTCCAGGTCGAGTTCCGCGAGGTCGGCGCCGGTAATCAGGCCGAACGCTTCACCTGCCGCACGGGCTGTAGGCAGTTCGTGCATCTGCCGAATCAGCCAGGGAACGGTCTGCGGATCACCGAGCAGGCCGATGGCCTGGATCGCCATGTGGCGATGCGCCTCGCTCTGCATCAGACCGCGTAACCAGGCGACGCTGGCCTCCCGCGGTTGCCAGGCGAGCAGCACCTCGAGCGCGGGCCGGCGCCGTTCACCCGGCTGTTCGGCGAACAGGCGCAGGTTGCCGAGCGCTTCCTGGTCACCCATCTGGGCGCTGGCCCAGTTGCTCCAGAAACGCACCTCATCGTCACCGTGCAGGCGGTGCTGACGCAGCGGCTGCAGCAGGTCGCGGCGCCGCAGGGTACCAGCCAGCCGAGCTGCGGCGGCCAGTACGCTGGTATCACCGTGGCCGAGGGCCGAGAGCAACGCCGGGCCTGGGTCCTTGCCGTGCAGGGCGTGGGCCGCCAGAGCGATACGGCGGCGCTGTACGTCAGTGGCATGCAGATCGCGCTCGATCAGCGGGCAGACTTCGGGCCACTCCAGCCAGCCCAATGCGGCGACAAGAAACGGCTCGCCCTCGGGGTTGGCGTGCAGGTGCTGATACAGCGTCTGCAGAGCGCTGTCGTTGCTCAGCCGCAGTGCCAGCGCAGCCGTAGCGAATACTTCGCCCTGGGCGTGTGGGGTGAGTTGCTCCAGCAACAGGTGAAGTCCCTTGAGACCAGCGATCTGCAGCCCATCGAGATGCGCCTCGATCCGCTCGTCCAGGTCGCCGAGATGCCCCAGGTCATAATGGGGCGCGCCGACGGCATAGCTGCGCAGTCCGGCGAGGAAGGCGGCTTCTTCAGCGTGTTGGTCGAGGATGGTGGCGATCATCAGTCGATGCGGGTCCAGGTACTGCCGTCGAAGGCCATGATGTCCTTGGCGCCGAATGACCACAGTACACCGTCAGCCACACTGAGGTGATAGTAAGTAGCCGGCGTGTCCTCTCCGAAGTCCACTGCTACCAGGCTGTCACCCTGAAGCGTATACAAGCCACGCAGTGTAGAGAGGTAGAGCGTGCCGTCATACCAGGCCAGATCCCATATGTCGCTGCTGATATCCTCCTGCTCGATTGGCTGCCAGCTGTCACCACGACCTACGATCAGAAGTCCGCGCCGGCCCGAGGCATAGACCTGACCATCTCCGGCGCAGAGCACACGGGTCAGCAGGAGGTTGGTCGGGCTTTCCTTTTGGCTCCATTGTTGGCCGTTGTAGTGCCAGATCTCGCCATCCCATCCAACAGCGTATAGATCGCTTTCGTCAAAGCCATCGATGGACTCGAAGCCTTTCGTTTCGCCGATTGCGGGGCGGATGGTTTGATCGAGGCAGGTCCAGTGATCAACGCCATCACGTCGATAAACTTGTCGGCCCATTCCAACAGCAAATGTTTTCTGGCCGATCGTTCGTGCTTGTCTCAAATGGCCGCGATCGATGGGATCTCCATCAGGCGTTTTAATCTTTTCGTCGTTCTCCTGGCCGCTACCGAATAGACGGATATCACCATAGGGCGACATGAACAGAGCTTGTTCTAGATGTTCTCGGGTAATAGTTACACTGACAGTGGGCCAGTCTTTCATATCGTCGTAACCCCACTGTCCTGCATCCCAGCTGTACAAGTGAGAGTGCTCAATCCGTGCCTCGAGGCTGTCGTCTTGGGTAACGATATAAGCGAGATCGTTGTACCGAACAGCCCCCGTAATGAAGGTATCTGTCCGGCTCTTTCTATCTGACATCGGCTGCACCTATTACTATCGACTTGATTTAGTGCTTGTAGCGCGCAACTTCTTTGATCGAGCTTTGACTGCCGCATCCGCTGCCTTCTGGGCGTCGTCACCTTTGTACCCGGTCGCAATCATGCGGCAATCCGTTTGATCATCGATGCCACATTGGTTGTGATAGGCATCCAACTGCGCTTCCGTGCACGCCGGGTCGCAGCCTGATTCGGGAAATGTTTTGCCTACTGCCTTCACGCCAAAGCCTTTGGCCTGGCCGTAGGTAACGCTGACCAAGCGAGCCGAGCTGTCATCTTCGAAGGTGATTCGCTTTGACTGCGCGCCGCTATTGAGTGCTGCGTTGCTCTGATAGGTATGCATCAACCCGTGTGTGCCGTGGTACTGATTGCAGCCTTCCACACAGATGCAGGGAGCCTTGTCGCCGTTGTAGGGGCTCGTTCCCTTGATTGCCTTCGATTCCTTACCGCCACGCCCCTTGTTGAAGAAAGAACCTGCTTCAACCAAGTGGTGGCCTGTTTGTCCTGGGCAACAACCGGCTTGCCCCGCAGTGGGTTTGTACGGGGTGAGCTGACATCGCCTGGCGCTCAGGCATTTGTCTGCACCAACCTTGTCGGCGTAAGCGTTTGCCGCCTGTTGGGTTTCCGGTTTTCCATCCGGAGGGCAGGGGCTAGGGCCATCCGGCTTATGGGGTGAAAAATCCTTACAGGCATCCTTCTCTTTCTTGATGTCTTCCTTGCACGGCCCTTCACCCTTGCTCACCGCCGTCTGATCCAGATACGGCCAGGTGGGCGTATTCCCCGGCATCGACCCATGGTTATGGGTGGTCAGGTCCATATGCCGGACCACGTTCTTGCCTTCGAACTTGACGTCCATCGACCAGGAGGTGAAGTACACCTTGCCCTTGATCTTGCTGGTGATGATGCCTTTCTTCGGGGCGCGGCCGGGTTCGTCGCCGTAGCTGGTCTTGTAGTAGCTCTTGTTCTTGAGCATCACTTCCTTGCGGGTGATGCGGATGGTGCGCGTGCCCTTGGTGGTGTCCTTGGATAGCCCGGTGTTGGGGTACGGGATCGGGATGCCCAAGGGCATCGGCGGCGTCTGCGGTGGCGTAAAGCAGACGTCGGGAAAGGCAGCGATGGACTTGCCGCTGGCCGATTTGCAGGAAATTTCCCGGTTGTTGGCATAGACCTCGTTGGCCATCAGGCAGCTCCCACCCGTTGATAGCTGAGCAGCGCGACGACACGTTCGCCGGCGTCGTTGCCCAGTTGATAGACGATGTTCGAACCGAGACCGTAGCCCTTGCGAGATGCGGCCAGGGCCACCGCCAGCATGGCCGGGCCGATGGCCGCGCCACACTCGCCGATGCAGTCGGCGGGGTGCCAGATGTCGAACTCCTCCTTGACCACCCGCAGCGTGCGGCTCAGCGCCAGGGCCGCTTCCTTGAAGTAATACTGCTCGCCGGAGTTGTCGGTCAGGCGGTAGTCCATCTGCTCCATACGGCAGTTGCCGTCCTTGAGCGCCGCCTGGGTGGCCTGCACCAGGCCGTCGGCGCGCAGCGGGATGTCGTCGGCTTCCACGGTGGCCTTCTCGATGCCAAAGCCCAGCCCGAAGCAGATCAGCTGTTCGGCGTCCTGGCGCACCGGTGCGCCGACGACGACTGTCGCCGCGCCTTCGCCGGGGATGAAGCCATTGGAATGGCGGCTGGTGAGCAGTCGCTGGCGTTGCTCGAAGGCCGACAGGGTGGTTGCGTTGAGAAACGAGTCGACCCCGGCGATCAGCACATGCCGATGGCCACCTTCGTGGATCAGCCGGCGTGCATTGAGCAGCGCCACGCCGGCGCTGACTCGGCCGCGCGGTATCAGCGTGGACGCGCCATGAAACTGCACGCCCAGCTCGCGCTCGATGTCGCGCAGCAGGCTGCTGTCCAGGCCATCGCTACGGCCCGGGCGATCCAGTTCGGCGACGCCGAGCAGCAGCGGCGTATTGGCGCAATCCAGGCCTGGCACCGCCGCCAGGCTTTCGGCGATGGCGCGGGCTGCCATCTTCACCAGCTTGAATCGGCCGCGCCAGGGCTCTTCCAGAGGCACGCTGGCAGCGACTTGCCACTCACCGCCGCCGTCGATGAAGCGGGTTTCCTGAAAGTTGTCGAGGGCGCAGCGGATCGCCGCGCAACTGGCCGGCGCGCTCAGGCCCACGGCGCTGACCATACCGCTGGAGAGGATGCTGAGGGCGCTCATGACGATTCATCCTCGGCCAGGCGGCTGCGGCTCAGGGCGGCCAGCGACGGGTAGTAATCCTTGCCCAGCTCGCGGGCGCGCCACCAGGCTCGGGACTTCTCACCGACCAGCACCTGGGCGATCTCGAACAGGCTGCGCTTGACTGGCCGGCGGGTGCGCCAGGTGATTTCCACCTGGTTGGCGTCGGTGTCGACCAGCAGGGTGTCGATTACCGCCTGCGTCGTTTCATGGCCGCCGCCGCTGAGGAAATAGGTCACCGGCATGCGCACGCTGGGCACCCGGAAACCGGCGCGCTCGGTGGGCAGCAAGCCAAGCAGGAAAACCTCTTCGCCGCCCTTGAGGTAGTCAGTCTGCTGATCGGCTGGGGCCGCCTGGAAATAGCGCTCGTCGAAGTCCCGGGGCAGGAAAGGAAACTGCTCGTCCTGCCAGGCCTGGTCGTAGGTGCCGGCAAAGCCGGCACGGGCCTGCCAGTGCTTGCCCAGTGGGCCGAGCGCCATGGGGGCGAAGTCGCCATGGGGGGCGTCCACGGGCTGGCCGAGCTTTTCGGTATTGGGCATCGGCATGCCGACCACGGTGCCGCCGCTCAGGCTGCGCGGGTACCAGCCCTGGCCGGCCGGGTTGCGCAGGTTGCACAGCAGATGCTCGTGGTTGCCCGGTGCCGGATGGCTGCCGCCGAAGGCGCTGGCGTAGGAAATGTCCTGACGCACGAACGGCTGCGCCAGTCCGGCGGTGGTGCCGAGAGCGCCGGGCTGCCACTGCCGTGGTCCATATACGCTGAACGCCTTGCTGACCCGGCCGACGCGGATGCCGACGGTGAGCTGGGTGACGGGGAGTCCGCCCGGAGCATGGGCGCTGCCACTTACCAGCACGTCGCAGTAGGGCTTGAAGGGGGCGAAGTCGAACTCGCGCAGCGGGGCCGACAGGCCGGGCTCGCCAGCGAAGGTGTCACTCATCAGCAGCGGCTGCTGGGTTTCCAGCAGGCGCGCCACGCTGCCGTCCACTGGCAGGTCGAAGGTGCCCTTGACGATGACCACCAGATACTCGCGGCCATCGGCATCCAGACCCTGGTTGTAGGCCGCCACCATTCGCGTGGCATTGAGCAGTTCCATGGGCGGCTTCTTAGTTGATCTGCACCGAACCGCCCTTGATGCGGTTCACGCCGCTGGAGCGGCTGGACAGGTAGGCGCCCTTGATCAGCACCTTGCCTTCGCGGGTCAGGGTGATGCTGGCCTTGCCGCAGCGCAGCACGATCTCGCGCTCGGCGCTGAATTCCAGGCGCTCGCCGTCGAGGTGTGCCACCGCCGCAGGTGCGCTGGCAGGTGCCTGCGGCAGGCGCTGGATGCGGCCGATCACCAGCGGCTGAGATGGGTCGCCGGCGACGAACATCAGCGCCACCTGAGCGCCGATGTCTTCACGGCTGAGCGTCGTGGTGGTGGTCGCGGCGATACCGGTCTCCGCTGGGCAGCCGGGGAATGCCACGACCGGGCTGGACGCCTGCGGCACATCGAGCAGTACACCGATGACCACGCCGTCGAGACGGGTGATGGCAGGGACTGGGGTGTGGAACTGGACTGTCATGCGCATTGCTCCATGGCCGCTATCGCTGCTCAGTTCTGCAGGATCTTCTGGCCTTTCATCACGATGTTCTTGGCTGCCTTGACGTTGATCGCCCCGGAGCCGTCGATGCTGATGTTCTTGCCACGAATGACGATGGTGCCGTCCTTCTTCATGGTGATGCTCGCAGCGCCGGTCTGCAGGGTGATCGAGTCGCCGGCCTTGAGCACGAAGTTCTTGCCGACATGCAGGTTGTCATCCTTGAGGACGCGGCTATTGCGCTCGCCGCGCACGTAGTGCGACTCGTTGCCGCCTGCCATGGTCGCCAGATCGGCGCCGATGAGCACATACTCGTTGGCGGTGATCAGCGCGGTACGGTCAGCGCCGATGGTGGTGCGCTCGCTGTTGCCCACGCTTTCGGTACGGTTGGCGCCGATGCTGATGGTTTCGTTACTGCCCACGCTCTCGGTGCGGTTGGCGCCGATGCTGATGGTTTCGTTGCTGCCCACGCTCTCGGTACGGTTGGCGCCGATGGCGATGGTCTCGTTACTGCCGACCTGCTCGCTACGGTTCACGCCGATGGTGATGGTTTCGTTGTTGCCGACCTTTTCGGTACGGTCGACGCCGATGGTGATGGTCTCGTGGTTGTCCACCGTTTCGGTGCGATCGTGTTTGACGTGCACCGTCTCATCGTTGTCGACGGTCTTGCTGCGATCGTGGCCCACCCAATGGGTCTCGTCGTTCTCGACCTCGATGTCCTGATTCTTCTCGGCATGGATGAACAGCTGCTCCTCGCCCTTCTTGTCTTCCATGCGGATTTCATTGAAGTTGGCCGGCGTGCCGCCCTTGCTCGAGCGGCTCTTGGTGCCGCTCTGGGTGGCGTTGGCAGGCAGCTCGTAGGGCACCGTCTGTTCGGCGTTGTAGACGCGACCGGTGACGATCGGCCGGTCGGGATCACCCTCGAGAAAGCTGACGATGACTTCCTGGCCGATGCGCGGAATCTGGATGGAGCCCCAGTTCTTGCCGGCCCAGTTCTGCGATACACGGATCCAGCAGGAACTGTTCTCGTTGGACTGGTCGTGGCGATCCCAGTAGAAATGCACCTTCACCCGGCCGAACTGATCGGTCCAGATCTCCTCGCCCTTGGGGCCGACCACCATGGCCGTCTGCGGTCCCTGCACGATCGGCTGCACGGTCAGCGGCAGCGGGCGGAACACCTGGCTGGCGTCGATGCAGGTGAGGCTGCTGTCGAACTGGAAGCTCTCGCTGCCGCGGCCGCTCTCGTACAGGTCCTGGGTGATGGTGTATTCGCTGTCGACGATCAGGTATTCGCGGTTCTGGTCATCGCGCGGGTAGTCGGTGAGGCTGAACAGATGACCGCTGCCCAAGCCGCGGGCGTTGCCCTTCAGGCGAATCTGCTCGTGCTGGGCCTGAATCGCCTCGATGCGATTGCGCGCGTACTGCTCGCCGTCCTTGCTCTGCACGTACTCGCCCGGGTAGTCGTAGAGCGGATAGTCGGCGTTGCTGTGCTCGCGGGCGATGCTGGAGCGAACTTCCAGGCGCGCGCTGGGGCGCTGGAAGTCATAGTCGTTGAGCGCCAGGGAGCCGGGTTGCACTTCGTGCACCAGGTGCCAGTCATGAATGTGGTCGCGCTCGCGCATCTGATCGTCGAGCGGGTAGAAGGGCACGCGGGCGTAGCCGGGTGCCGTGCCGTGCGCACCGTAGGCGTCGCAGAGCACCAGCACGTGACGCTCCTGCTCGTGGCGAAAGTAGTAGTAGATGCCTTCCTGTTCCATCAGCCGGCTGACGAAGTCGAAGCTGGTCTCGCGGTACTGCACGCAGTAGTCCCACTCGCGATAGGAGCGGGTGAGGGCGTCTTCGAAATCGGAGAAGCCGAGATCTCGGAATACCTGCTTGATGATCTCGGGTACGGTCTTGCTCTGGAAGATCCGGCAGTCGGAGGTCCGCGACAGCAGCCATAGCCAGGGCTTGAGCGTGACCTGGTAACTGGCGAACTGACCACGATGGGCGGTTTGGCTGCAACGGGCGACGATGCCGTGGAAGTAGCGGTCGCTGCCATCGGCCAGTTGCACGGCGATGCCCATGGGCTTGCCGAGCAGGTTGTTGAGCTTCAGCGATGAGTTTTCGGACGCCAGGCTCAACTGGTACTGGAACAGGCGGCCGAGGGATTCGGTGCCGTTCAGGCGCTCCATGACCAACGCATTCGCGCCGAGCGGGCTGCTGACCTTGGCCATGCGCGACTGTTGTGTGATTGCCATTTCCGTGACCCTGCGATGCCGTCCTGTGCCGAAGATAACCGGGAATGCGGTTACGTGCTGAGACGCCGTTGGGAATGCGCGCTCGAGCTGGCCTGTCCGTCTGATTTTTTGCGGACTGGTGCGGCGCTGTCGATCACAGCGCTCGATCAGGCCAGCGATGCGCAAAGGTGTCGCAAGCGATATGACATTGTCCAGTAATGGCGATAAGCCATTTCGCGCCGCCCGGCTTGCTAGCCGTAGCGCCTGGCTCTAAGGTGCGGCTTTCGCCCACAGCCAGCCGCCAATGACCATGGATCGTTTTGCCCCCTTCGCGCAGCAGGCAGCCCGGTTACTGGCGCTCTGCGCGCCTTCGACCGACGATGGTGCCCATGACCTTTCACACCTGCAGCGGGTCTGGGCCAATGCCTGTCTGTTGCAGCGCGAAGAGGGCGGCGATCTCGAGCTGCTGCTGGCTGCCGTGTTGCTGCATGACTGTGTAGCGGTGGAAAAGGACTCGCCGTTGCGCGCCAGCGCATCGCGCCTGTCCGCTGCAAGGGCCGCTGAGGTGCTTGCCAGGCTGGGGTGGCGCGATGAGCGCATCGCGGCGGTCTGCCACGCCATCGAGGCGCACAGTTTCTCCGCGGCGATTACGCCAACCAGCCTGGAGGCGCGCATCCTGCAGGATGCCGACCGCCTCGATGCCATCGGCCTGATCGGCGTGGCGCGCTGTTTCCATGTATCCGGACGGCTGGGCAGCGCCCTGTACGATGCCGACGATATCGACGCCGCGCATCGCACGCTGGATGACCAGCGCTTCGCCCTCGACCATTTCCGTACCAAGCTGCTGGGCCTGGCCTCAGGCTTTCAGACCGCTGCAGGCGCGCGACTGGCCGAGCAGCGGCACGCGCGGATGGTGGCTTTCCTCGCCGCGTTTCGCGAGGAAATCCAACCGTCCTCGACCTTAATGGAGGAGTGAGCATGCACTACGACGTCATCGTCATCGGACTGGGCGCCATGGGCGCCGCCACCCTTTACCAACTGGCCAGGCGCGGCGTGCGCGTGGCTGGTGTGGATCGCCACGCACCGCCCCACGATCAGGGTTCCAGCCATGGCGATACGCGCATCACCCGCCAGGCGGTGGGCGAGGGCGCTGCCTATGTACCGCTGGCGTTGAATTCCCAGCGCATCTGGCGCGAGCTGGAAGCGCAGAGCGGCGAGTCGCTGTTCGAGGCGTGCGGCATGTTGATGCTCAGCAGCAGCCAGGCGCCGACGCGGGGGCACGGCACGCCCGATTTCGGCGGTGAGACGGCAGCGCTGGCCAAGCGTTTCGGCATCGAACACAGCCTGTTGGATGCCACGGGGATTCGCGCACGCTTCCCACAATTCGCTGGCTTCAGTGAAGAGGCCAGCGGCTATTACGAGCCGGGAGCCGGTTTCGTGCGCCCCGAACTGGCTATCGACGTGCAACTGAGGCTGGCCGAGCGGCTGGGGGCCACCTTGCACACCAACACCCCGGTCACTGCCATCGAATCCGTCGGCCAGGGTGTTCGCGTGCAGACCAGCAGCGGCACGCTGACCGCGGACAAGGCCATCGTCTGCGCCGGCATGTGGACCGGCCGCCTGCTCGGTGCGCCGGTCGAGGGCCTGCTCAAGGTCTGTCGCCAGCAACTGGTGTGGTTCGAACTGGACGAGCCTGAACGCTTCGCTGCTGGCTCGCCGGTGTACATCCTCCTGCATGGCGCGGCGGACACCGACAGTTGCTACGGCTTCCCGCCGCTGCCAGGCGAGAACGCCATCAAGATCGCCACCGAGCAATACCTCGAGAGTTGCGACCCCGATGCGCTGGATCGCAGTGTCCGCCAGGCCGATATCGATGCCCTGTACGACGCCCATGTGGCTGGCCGTCTGCTCGGTGTGTCGAAACGGGTGCTCAAGTCCAAGGTCTGTACCTACACCCTCACCCCGGACTTCAACTTCATCATCGACGCCCACCCGCACCTGGCCAACGTGACGCTGGTGTCTGCCTGCTCCGGGCATGGTTTCAAGCATTCAGCCGGCATTGGTGAAGCGCTGGCCATGCACCACTGCAACGAGCCAGGCGCCGTCGACCTGTCACCCTTCACGCTGGCGCGATTCAGGTAGTTACCGCAAGTAAGGTCTCAGGAGCTACCGACGAATAGATGGCAGCAAGGCAGAAGCGCCGCTCCCTGCGTAGGGTGGACAACGCTCTTTTCGTCCACCATTGCGATCGTGAAGCGGTGGACGGATCGGGCCGCGCAGGTGAAGCGTCGTCCACCCTACGCCTGAAGGCAGCTTCAAGGCGATAGCGGACCTTCGGTTTGGTGGGCTAAAGCGGATCGCCGCCCGGCCCACCCTACAGCCGCGCATCTAGCCGTAGGGTGGGCTTTAGCCCACCAATTGTCCCCCGACTACGAAAGGCTGCTTTCGCCACTTTGTGGCCACCGCAGGCAATCTTTCGGCTAAAGAGCATCGTCGTTCAGACAGCGATACATCACATGGCAATCCACCAGCCCCAGGCTGCGGTGACGATAGGCCTTCGGCAGGGTGCCGACGATGTTGAAGCCGTGCTTCTGCCAGAGCGCCACGGCGACGGTATTGGTGGCGACCACGGAATTGAACTGCATCGCCTGAAAGCCCAGCTCGCGACCGATCTGCAAGGAATGCTGGCAGAGCGCACTGGCCACACCCTTGCCGCGGGCGGCGGGAGCGGTCATGTAGCCGCAGTTGCACACGTGGTCACCGGGGCCGGCGGCGTTGGCCTTGATGTAGTAGCTGCCAAGGATCTGCCCGTCCTGTTCGGCCACGAAGGTGGCGCGCGGCAGTTCGACCCAGAGCTTCCAGGCCGTTTCACGGTCCATGGCCGGGTCATAGGCGTAGGTTTCCTGAGCCTGGGTGATGTCGCGGATGATGGGCCAGACCTGATCGAAGTCGGCGCTGGTAATAGGGCGGATATTCACGCGCTCTCCTGGGATATTCAGCGACTCACGCCTTGAACATGCGTGGGTCGTAAGTGAAATCGTAAATCTCGACGACGCTGATCTGGCTCGCGGCCGGATGCAGCGGATTGATCAGCAGGTTGCGTTCCAGTGGCAGCACGGCAGACGGCACGATAAGGCCCAGGTGGCTGACCGCGCGCAGCCAGAGCGTGCCGAAACCCATACTCGGGCGGTCGACCGGCAGGGCGTTCCAGCCTTTCGGCAGCTCGCTGACAGCAGGCTCCCAGTAAAGCGCGGGGTCGTCCGGCAGCTCGAAGCAGGTGATCTTCATCGGCATCGCCGGTGGCCCCTGCGCATGCACGAAGGTTTCCAGGCAGCAGATGGCAGGGGATAACCCCATGTACACCGCGGCGACATCCTGCTCGTTCCAACGCCCGCCTTCGATGGCCGCGCCGCGCCCGGAAAGGTCCGTCGCCCGCCTGGCCTTGGCGACACGCCAGGCACGCATCAGGCGGCGCCACCCCAGTCGAGGGCGTTGAGCACCCGGCGAACCTGCTTGGCGCCGATTTCCGTTTCGCAGAGCATGATCGGCGCCTGTCCGCCCAGTGACTGATTCACGCGCGACATCCAGTCCGCGGCCGCCTGGCGGCTCTCGAACACCTCTTCGGCCAACTGGCAGACCATGGCGATCCGATCCAGGC
Source organism: Pseudomonas flavescens (assembly GCF_013408425.1). Lineage (NCBI taxonomy): Bacteria > Pseudomonadati > Pseudomonadota > Gammaproteobacteria > Pseudomonadales > Pseudomonadaceae > Phytopseudomonas > Phytopseudomonas flavescens. Next base: position 4,860,844 of record NZ_JACBYV010000001.1, read on the forward strand.
GCTCCGAGGCGACCGGGTCGAGCAGTTTGTGCTCGCGCCGGCGTCGTTCGAGGGTCGAAATCGAGGCGTTGAGGAGGATTTCCAGGCTGCGTTCGGGCAAGGCGAAGGTGGCCTTGACGGCCTGTACCAGCTCGGCGGCGAAGCCATCCCGGATCTGTTGCAGGCGCTCGGCTTCACTGAGCGCTTCGCGGCCGGCGCAGAACGCCCAGAAGGCAGCGCTTAGGGGCTGGGCCTCGCCCTTGCCCCGTTTGGCCTGACGCATTGCGGTGATGGTCATGCTGCCTCCTTCATTTGAATGAAAAATAACGTCAAATGAAGATTACTCTTTCGTGGTGCATCTTGCACGGCAGGCACCTGTCAATCCGACGGAGCGCTGTCTCGACTCAGTCTGCATAGCCTTCGGCCAGATGCGCGTCCTTGAGCTTCACGTAGTTGCCGGCGGTGTAGCTGAAGAAATTGCGCTCCTTGTCGGTCAGTGGCCGCGCCCGTTTCGCCGGGCTGCCGACGTACAGGTAACCGCTTTCCAGCACCTTGCCCGGCGGCACCAGGCTACCGGCGCCGATGATCACGTCGTCCTCGACCACCGCGCCGTCCATCACCGTGCTGCCCATGCCGACCAGGATGCGGCTGCCCAGGGTGCAGCCGTGCAGCATCACCTTGTGGCCGATGGTCACTTCGTCGCCGATGATCAGCGGGAAGCCGTCCGGGTTGAACGGGCCGGCATGGGTGATATGCAGCACGCTGCCGTCCTGCACGCTGGTGCGTTTGCCGATACGGATGCGGTGCATGTCGCCGCGGATCACGGTCAGCGGCCACACGGAGCTGTCTTCACCGATTTCCACATCGCCGATGACCACCGCCGAGGCGTCGACGAACGCGCGCTCGCCAAGCTGCGGGGTGATGGATTGGTAAGTACGAATCGCCACGATAGAACCTCTTAAGCTGCGCCAGGGGTTGATTGTAATTAAGATGGTCGCCATATGAGTTATCAGTCTTCCCAATTTCCAGCACAGGTACCCGACGTGAGTGCGAACAATCCCCTGCTGCAATCCTTCGACCTGCCGCCGTATTCGACCATCCTGCCCGAGCATGTAGAGCCGGCGGTGGATGCCATTCTCGCCGAAAGCCGTACGGCGGTGGCCGAGCTGCTGGCCAGCCAGGGCAACGCGCCGCGCTGGGAATCGCTGATCGATCCGCTCGACGAGCAGGGTTCGAAGCTGGGCCGCGCCTGGAGCCCGGTCAGCCACCTCAATGCCGTGCGCAACAACCCCGAGCTGCGTGCCGCCTACGAGGCCTGCCTGCCGAAACTCTCCGAGTACTGGACGGAAATGGGCCAGAACCGCGCCCTGTTCCAGGCCTACGAGGCGCTCGCTGCCAGCCCTGAAGCGGCCGGTTTCGATGTCGCGCAGAAGACTATTCTCGAGCACGCCCTGCGTGATTTCCGCCTGTCCGGTATCGATCTGCCAGCCGAGCAGCAGAAGCGATACGGCGAGATCCAGATGAAGCTCTCCGAGCTGGGCAGCCGTTTCTCCAATCAGTTGCTGGACGCCACCCAGGCCTGGACCAAGCAGGTCGAGGACGAAAGCCTGTTGGCCGGCATCACCGATTCCGCCAAGGCGCAGATGAAACAGGCCGCCGAGGCCAAGGGGCTGGAAGGCTGGCTGATCACCCTGGAGTTCCCCAGCTACTACGCGGTGATGACCTACGCCGACAACCGCGCCCTGCGCGAAGAGCTGTACGCCGCCTACTGCACCCGTGCTTCGGATCAGGGCCCGAACGCCGGGCAGCACGACAACGGTCCGGTGATGGCCGAGATTCTCGATCTGCGCCAGGAACTGGCGCGCCTGCTCGGCTTCGCCAACTACTCCGAGCTGAGCCTGGCCAGCAAGATGGCCGAATCCACCGAGCAGGTGCTGAGCTTCCTGCGCGACCTTGCGGTGCGCAGCAAGCCGTTCGCCGAGCAGGATCTGGCCGAGCTCAAGGCCTACGCCGCCGAGCATGGCTGCAACGATCTGCAGAGCTGGGACGTGGGCTACTACAGCGAAAAGCTGCGTGAGCAGCGCTACAGCATTTCCCAGGAAATCCTGCGCGCCTACTTCCCCATCGACAAGGTGCTCGGCGGCCTGTTCGCCATCGTCGAGAAGCTCTACGGCATCCAGATCAAGGAGCTGTCCGGCTTCGATACCTGGCACCCGGACGTCCGTCTGTTCGAGATTTCCGAAAACGGCCAGCACGTCGGGCGTTTCTTCTTCGACCTCTACGCCCGTGCCAACAAGCGCGGTGGTGCCTGGATGGACGGTGCCCGCGACAAGCGTCGCAGCGCTGGCGGCGAACTGGTCAGCCCGGTGGCCAACCTGGTGTGCAACTTCACGCCTGCGTCGACCGGCAAGCCGGCCCTGCTGACCCACGATGAAGTCACCACCCTGTTCCACGAATTCGGCCACGGCCTGCATCATCTGCTGACCCGCGTCGAGCATGTCGGGGTTTCCGGCATCAACGGCGTGGCCTGGGATGCCGTCGAGCTGCCCAGCCAGTTCATGGAAAACTGGTGCTGGGAGCCCGAGGGCCTGGCGCTGATTTCCGGGCACTACGAAACCGGCGAGCCGCTGCCTCAGGACCTGCTCGACAAGATGCTCGCTGCCAAGAACTTCCAGTCCGGCCTGATGATGGTGCGTCAGCTGGAGTTCTCGCTGTTCGACTTCGAGCTGCATGCCATTCATGGTGACGGCCGCAGCGTGCTGGAGGTGCTCGAAGGCATTCGTGACGAGGTTTCGGTGATGCGCCCGCCAGCCTACAACCGTTTCCCCAACAGCTTCGCGCACATCTTCGCCGGGGGGTATGCCGCCGGTTACTACAGCTACAAGTGGGCTGAAGTGCTGTCCGCCGATGCCTTCTCGAAGTTCGAAGAGGAGGGCGTGCTCAACCCGCAGACCGGTCGTGCCTTCCGCGAGGCGATCCTGGCGCGCGGTGGTTCCCAGGCGCCGATGGTGCTGTTCGTCGATTTCCGCGGTCGTGAGCCGAGCATCGACGCGCTGCTGCGCCACCTGGGCCTGAGTGCGGAGGCGGCATGAGCGACGACCCGGTGATAACGCCCAAGCGCTTCATCGCCGGTGCCGTGTGCCCGGCGTGCAGCGAAATGGACAGCATCAAGATGTGGAACGTCGATGGCGTGCCGCATCGCGAGTGCGTGCAGTGCGGATATGCCGACACCCTGGACGAGCGTGGCAACTCGGTGGCCAAGGAGCTGCCGACCCGCGTCAACGTTAGCGCCCTGACACCGAAGAAACCGGCCGACCCCAAGGTCAAGGCCGTGCAGTTCTTCCCCAATCCGAAGTTGAAGAAGCCCGAATAGGCGTCACCTCGCAGAAACAAGACAAGCGCCCGGTGGCGCTTGTCTTGTTTTGGTACTCAGCATTTCTAGCTTGTGGATAACGCCTCGGCGGGCTTCTTGTCCTTCTTGGCGCGCAGCAAGCTGTAGGCGTGCCAGAGTACGGACAGCGCAGCCAGGCCCAGGAAGGTGGCCGAGATCGGGCTGGTCAGGAAGGCCCCGAAGTTGCCATCGGACAACATCAGGCCACGGCGCAGGTTGGTCTCCGCCATCGGCCCGAGGATGAAGCCGATGATGAACGGCGGTGCCGGCATGCCGGCCTTGATGAAGCCGTAACCGATGATCCCGAACAGCAGGATGCTCCAGGCGTCGAACAGGCGGCTGTTGAGGCCGAACGCCCCCACCACGCAGAGCACCAGGATGATCGGCAGCAGGATGTGCTTGGGCACCGACAGCAGCTTGATGAAGATGCGCAGGCCGTAGAACTCCAGCACCAGCATGATCACCGTGGCCAGAATCAGCGCGGCGAAGATGGTGTAGACCAGCGGGCCCTGGGTGATGAACAGCAGCGGGCCGGGCTGGATGCCGTGGATCAGGAAGCCGCCGAGCAGCATCGCGGTGACCGTGTCGCCGGGAATGCCGAGGGTCAGCAGCGGCACCATGGCGCCGCCGATGCCGGCACTGTTGGCGGTTTCGCTGGCGACCACGCCGCCCGGGTTGCCCTTGCCGTAGGAGTCCGGGTCCTTGTCGCGTTTCTTGGCGACGATGTAGGAGACGATGTTCGAGGTGCCCGAGCCGACGCCCGGCAGCACGCCGATGCCCAGGCCGATCATCGCCGAGCGGAAGGCATTGCGCAGTTGGCCGACGAATTCCTTCAGCGAGAAGCCGAAGCCTCTGACCTTGGACATGTCCAGCGGGGCGACCTTGGTCTTGCCGGCATGCCGTCCGGTTTCGGCCAGGCGGATCACCTCGGCCACGGCGAACATGCCGATCATCACCGCCAGCATGGCGAAGCCACCGTTGAGGTTGGACTGCTCGAAGGTGAAGCGGCGGATCGCATCCACCGGGGCAATGCCGACGGTGGAGAAGGCGAAGCCCAGGGCGCCGGAAAACACGCCCTTGGTCAGCGAGCCGGTGGACAGCGTGGCGATCAGGGTCAGCGAGAAGATGGCGATGGCGAAGTATTCATGGGGCCCGAAACTCAGCGCCACCTTGGCCAGGATCGGTGCGATGAACATCAGCGCGCCGATACCGAAGAAGGTGCCCAGGAACGAGAACACGATACCGATGCCGAGGGCCTTGAAGCCTTCGCCTTTTTCCATCATCGGCCCGCCATCGAACACCGTGGCGATCGATGAGGGCGTGCCGGGTATCTTGAGCAGAATCGAGGGGATCAGGCTGCCGGAAATCGCCCCCACGTAGAGCGCCACCAGCAACGAAAGGCCCGCGGCCGGGCCCATGGTGAAGGTCAGCGGCAGGCACAGCGCCACGGCCATGGTGGCCGACAGGCCGGGGACCGCGCCGAAGATGATGCCCACCACCACGCCGATGGTGATGAGGATGAAGATCTGCAGCGAGAAGACTGCGGCGAAACCGTGTTGCATCAAGTCGAGCATGGTTCGCCTCCTAGATGTTCAGGATGCCGGCGGGCAGCATCAGATCGAAGCCCTGGCGGAAGATGAGGTAGATGACGATGGCCGAGATGATCGAGATCACCGCGTACATCAGGTGGCCGATCTTCTGTCCGTGGGGCGTCAGGACGATGAACTGCAGGTACAGATAAACCGCGGTCACGATGGGAAAGCCGATGGGCTCCAGAGTGGCGATGTAGACGGCGATCAGGGCGAGGGTCTTGATCACCGTGCCATATTCGGAGACCTCATTCTTTTTGTCGTCGACGGTGGCCGCGGCTTCACCTGCAGGCGTCTTGCGGGCGCTGAACACCAGTTGCAGCACGCCCAGTACACACATGAAGATCGCCAGCACGTAAGGCACGAATGCAGCGTCGATGAACGACTTGCGTGGCAGGGCCATGGTGGCCAGCAGGTAGGCGATGCCGGCGGCCAGCATGAAGCCGCCGGTGATCAGCTCTTTTCGCTTGTAAGCATCCACAGCGAACTCCTATGGATCAGGGAATGAAAAAGCCGGAAGCGTGGGCTTCCGGCTGCGTGGATCACTTCGATTGGCGTAACGCATCCTTGAACTGCATGAACTCTTCGCGGTGCTCCTTGAGCATGGCGATAGCGTCATCGGTGCCGTAGTAGGTCACCGGCTGCTTGTAGGTTTTCGCCAGCTCTTCGCCGTAGCTCGGGATCTCGGTGATCTCTTTCATCACGCCGGCCATCTTGGCGACGATGGCGGCGTCGGTGCCTTTGGGAAAGGCCACGACATAGGGCTTCTCGACGATCAGGTCGACGTCCTTCTCGCGGAAAGTCGGGATGTCGCCAACCAGCGGGTTGCGCTCTTCGTTAGGCTGGGCCAGGGCATTCATGGCGCCGCCCTGAATGTAGTCCTGCAGTGCGCCGTAGCTGATGGCGCCCATGTCGATGCGCCCCCCCAGCAGCGCGACGATGCGCTCGGCGACGGTGCCGGTGTCGATGTAGCGCAGCTCGGTGCCAGTGCGCTTCTCGAACATCAGGCCCTGCAGGTGGGAGAAGTTACCCATCTCGGTGCCATAGGTGATGCTGCGTGGCTTCTCCTTGGCGCGCTCGATGAGCTTTTCCACGCTGTCGATGCCCGACTGCTTCGAGGCGACGAAGATCGATGCCTTGTCGACGCCGGCGATGCACGAGACCTCGAAGGCGTCGTAGCTGTCCTCGCTGAGGCCAGCGACTTCGTTGACGATCAACTGACCGGTGTGGGTGAACAGAATCGTGTGGCCATCGGCTGCCGACTCCTTCACGTGGGAGGCCGCCACGGTGCCACCGCCACCGCCCATGTTGGTGATGACCATGGGCTTGCCGGTGATCTGCGTGAAGTACTTGGCCATCATCCGGGCATTGAAGTCGGTATCGCCCCCGGCGTTGGCGGGTACCACCACCTGGACGGCGCGGGTTGGCCAGTTCGGCTCCTGGGCCAGGGAGGTTGCCGAGGTGGTCAGCAGCGCTGTGGACAGTAAGGTCGCGGACAGAATTTTATTCATTGCAAGTTCTCCGATAACGCCACGCCTGAACAACTCGATGGCTTGTTTCCAGCGCGCACTTAATAGGAAGCCAGACCCGCCCGATAATTAATCAGCAGGTAAGTCATAAGGCGATTGGGGACGGCGAGGCGGCGTCAGTGCCGGTCTGTGCAGCTGCGGGGACTCATGGCGAGAGCGGATCCTATGATTATTATTAGTTGGTGTCGTACGTTGTCGTATGACGGCAAGAGGATGATTGTCCGCACTGTTCTGGCTGTCAACAAAGCATCTTTCGACAAGCCGATTCATAATGTTTCAGTTTTATAACTTTATGATTTATATGGTTTTTATCAAATGTTTCATTATTTTTCTTATATCCTGTTTCTGATGGTCGTTATTGTGTCGGCGGATTATTGCCGATTTGCCTTATATAAATGAGCGGATTATTGCCGATTTAAATTTCGTTATACGATGACTTATGATTTGCCCGAGTGGCGTCAACGTGCTCGTTGAACTTGCCGCAGACATTTCATATTCAGAAGAGTGAGCCTTGCCATGTATTTCTGCCTGCGCTGTCGCCATTCTCAAAGGCCTGCGTGCAGCCGACCATCACGCTGGCCTGCCGAGTTCGCGCACATCGACTCTGGTGGCCATTCTGACGATTCACTGCGGAGCGCCACTCCATGAGCCACCTGCCACCCGAACTGCTGCACGCCTTGGGCGAGATCGTCGGCCCGGCCGGCTTGATCGAAGACGAGGCCGCCATGCAGGCCTACCTCAGCGACTGGCGCAACGCCTACCGCGGGCGCGCCGCGCTGGTGGTGCGCCCGGCCTCCAGGGAGGAGGTGGCCGCAGTGGTTCGCGCCTGCCACCAGGCCGGCGTGGCGCTGGTGCCGCAAGGCGGCAACACCGGCCTCTGCGGCGGGTCGATCCCCGACGAATCGGGGCGCCAGGTGGTGCTGTCGCTGACGCGCATGACGCGGATCCGCCAGGTCGACCCGGCCAACGAGACCATCACCGTCGAGGCCGGTGTGATTCTGCAGCGTCTGCAGGAAGCCGCTGCCGACGTCGGGCGGTTGTTCCCGCTGTCGCTGGGTGCCGAGGGCAGCTGCACCATCGGCGGCAATCTGGCCACCAACGCCGGTGGCACCGCCGTGCTGCGCTACGGCAACATGCGTGACCTGACCCTGGGCCTCGAAGTGGTGCTGCCCGATGGGCGCATCTGGGATGGCTTGCGCGGCCTGCGCAAGGACAACACCGGCTACGACCTCAAGCACCTGTTCATCGGCTCCGAAGGCACGCTGGGGATCATCACCGCGGCCGTGCTCAAGCTGTATCCCGCCGTGCGCAGCCGTACCACCGCCTGGGTCGCGCTGCCCAGCCCGCAGGCGGCGGTCGATCTGATCGGGCGCATGCGCGCCCTGTGCGGCGATCGCCTGACCGGTTTCGAGCTGATGTCGCGGCAGAGCGTGGAGTTCGTACTGCGGCATGTGGCTGGCTGCAACGACCCGTTCGGCGAGGTTCATCCCTGGTACGTGCTGATCGAGCTCAGCGACACGCTGCCCGAAGCGCCGCTCAACGCGATGCTGGAGACAGGTCTGGGCGAGGCGCTCGAACGGGGCGAAGTGCTGGACGCCGTGGTGGCTGGCAGCGAAGCTCAGGTCGCGGCGCTGTGGAAGATGCGCGAAGGCATCTCGGAAGCGCAGAACCATGAAGGGCCGAGCCTCAAGCACGACATCAGCGTGCCGGTCAGCAGCATCCCCGCCTTTATCGAAGCCGCCGACCGCCAACTGCAGGAGGCGTTCGCGGGGGTGCGTATCGTTGCCTACGGTCATGTGGGTGACGGCAACCTGCACTACAACATCAGCAAGCCGCCGAGCAGCGAGGACGCCCCCTTCAAGGCGCAGGCGGAGGCGATCATGCACGTCATCTACCGGGTCACCTGCGACTTCGCCGGCAGCATCAGTGCCGAGCATGGCCTGGGCCAGGCCAAACGCGAGGCTGCGCGCCACTACAAACAGCCGTTGGAGCTGGAGCTGATGCGCAGCATCAAGCAGAGCATGGATCCTGCCGGTTTGATGAACCCGGGCAAGCTGCTCTGAATCTTCATGTGGAATTCGGGTTTTCTCAGGCGGATACTGGCCAGCCTTCCGGGACATGAATAAGGACGTTTCTCGTGCGCTTGCTGCTACTGCCTCTGCTTGCCATCGCCGCACCTGCGCTGGCCGATGTGCGTATCGATGACCTCACCGCCAAGCGCAGTGACTGGGAAACCTATCGCTTCCCGCTGCTGGTTGGCGATAGCCCCGCCATCGGGCGTATCAACACCTTTCTGCATACCCTCGAATTGCAGGCGCTTCCCGGGCGCTTCGCCAAGTCGCCGTTCGAGAACGTGCAGCCTAAAGACGGTGAGATGTGGGGCGTGAACAGCCTCGATTATCAGGTTCTTGGTGAGGGGCCGGGTTATCTGTCCCTGAACATCGAGGGTGAGTCCACGGGCGCCTATACCAGTCAGAGTTCGCGCAGCTACAACTTCGATCTGGCCAGCGGCCGCCCTATCGGTTTGCCGCAACTGCTGACCCCCGAGGGGCTGTTGCGTCTGCAAGGCGAAGTGCAGAGCTTGAGGGTCAAGCGACTGGAGGACTTCCTCAAGGCGCTGCCGCCGAGCAAACCCGCCGATCCCGATAACTTGAGTGACGACGAGCAGTGGCTCGAAGGGCAGCGCAACATGTATGCCTACTGCCTGGATACGCGCCGCGACATCAGCCTCGACTATGACCGTGTGCAGCTGGGCACCGATAGCCTGGCTCTGATTGGCGAGGGCTGCGCCAATCACGCCAGCCGTGCCCTCGACGATCTCGGCGAGTTTTCCAACAGTTTCAATTACCAAGCCCTGAGCGGCGATCTCAGTTCTTACGGGCGCTGCCTGTTGCTGGAAAAACGCGGTGATTGTGCGCTGCCGGTCAACAGCACGGCGCAAGGCGTTTACCGCGGTACCGTCGGGCCCTATCCGATCACCCTGGTGATCGAGCAGCTGTATGCCGACCACAGCCTGTCCGCGAGCTACTTCTACGATAAGCACGCCAAGTACATCAATCTCGGTGGCGAGCATCAGCAGGATTTCGTCACCCTCCACGAAAGCAGCGAGCCGCCGGCCCGTTTCGAACTCGAGCTCCAGGCCGATGGCAGCCTGAAAGGCACCTGGCAGCAGGGTGACAAGCCGACGCTGGCGGTGAAACTGCAGCCATGATCGACTTGCCTAGTTTCAGCCGCCTGTGCATCACGGCCGTTTCGCTGCTTATGACTGGCAGCGTTGTAGCCAGCCAGATTTCCCGCCAACCTGCGGAGGTTCTGCAGTACTACAACGCGCCTTTGCCGAGCTCCGCAGCGCAAATGCGCGCGTGGAGCGACGGTGACCCAACCTTTCCGCCCGTCGGCCATGTGCTGGACAAAATCACGCGGGGTGATGTGCTGTGGCTCAAGCGTTGGCGTGAGGCAGCAGCACGCGTGCCCTCGCGCGATGTGAACAACTGGGTGCAGCAATGGCAACGCGACTTGCTCTTCACGACTAAAACTCCTGAGTTCTGTTCCTTTGCCCGAGCATCCATGGAGCGTGCTGACCTAGCGTTAAAGTTGGCAGTATCACGATCCTTCGCCAGCGATTGTGCTACGGCTGTGGATGCAAAGTTGCTGGAGGCTGAGGGCGTACCGCCCATCGCCTTGGTCGATTTCTATGCTTCCCAGACGGAAGCTGGCTTACCACCGGTCTTTATGCCACGTCTCGAGCAGGCTGTACGTTCAGTAATTAACGGCTCTAAAGGCTACGAACAACGCTATGCCGCATTCACGCTGGCAAACCTGCAGCAGTCGGCTGCGACTCAAGCGTTGTTACGAATACATAAACAGATCGCAGACCAACGGCTTGCAGACGAAGTGGCCATGGCCCTTATGCGTACTGATGACGCTGAGGCCTTGGCGCTGGCTAATGAAGCGTGCCAGCGACGGACTAGGGATCCGATCTGCGACAGTGAGCAGAAGCAATACTATGACGGCCAGCCTGAGCAACCACCACCGGTAGATACTCAGTTTGTCAAAGAGCGTATCACTGCTCTTGCTGCCGCAGGCTTCGACAGAGTAGGGCAACTTAATCCTGCGCAGCAGTCGAGCGCGGACGCCGAATGGCTGCTCACAGAAGCCGGTTACATCCACAGCTTCGACGTGGAAACTGGCATGTTCCCCAATCAACACGACAGTCTTCTGCGTGACCTGGCTACACGACTCTCTCCTGATCTCGACGATGTGTTCTTCGAAGAGACTTATCCGCCACAAGATAATGGGCAGTATCGCTTGCTAGCCTATGCCGACGGCTTTCTGTACCAATGTGAAGCCGCCAATTATGGGGATTGGTATGACGTAGAGGCGGTACTTTCTCTGTTGAACCGCCTTGTTGAAGACCGAGGTCTGACACAGCGTTTCGTCGTCCTGCACAGTACTGATCAGATTGCGTCGGTAGCAGTAGCCCCCCGCAGTGCGTTGCAGTTTGCCTTCGATCAGCGTTGGATTGTCCCAGGCCAAGCGCAACAGGCGATGGAAAGCGGCAAAGCGTTCGAGGCCGAAGTGCTGCGTGATTTGCAGCGATAGATTTGCAAGGAGCACCTATGTGGCATCTGGTATGCGGCGATAACGCCGTAGAAGGCGTAAGCCATGTGATCGGGCAGCAGGCTGCCGATGATGGGCTGCGGGTCATGCGTGACGACCTGGCGGTTGGCCCGCTGGGCGATGTCGACGCGCCGCCCTGTACCGCACGTGTGGCGTTCTGGCGCGCGGTGTGGCCCGAGGACGTAACGCCGGTTCCAGACTTCGCGGCTGGGCTGCCCGCCGATGCGCAGTGGATCACCGGCCTCTCCCGGCAGGCGCGCCCCGTCACCGTCTGGCATGGCGACAGTGCCAGCGAGCAATTGCTGCTGGCGCGGGTGGCACATGCGCTGGAGGGCAGTGAGGTGTTGTTGCTCGAGGTGGTCTGCGGCACCGGTAACAGCTGGGTGCAGAGCCGCAAGGCGGTGGCCATGCACGCACCCCAGGCGTTGTTCGCCCTGGCCAAACCTCGCCCGGTCGAGCCAGCGCGTCGTGCAGCGCTGGCCGCGCAGTGGCGCGCCGTGCTGGCCGATGGCGGTCACATCCATCGCTGGCAGACAGGGGTTTTCGCCGCAGAGGACTATCAGCTCATCGACGCTGCTCTGCTGCGTCACGCCGGCACCGAGCCCAAGCCACTGGCCCGCGTCATGGCTGACGTGATGGCGCGTACCGACGGCTTCTTCGCCACCGATTACTTCCTGTTCTGGCGCGCCCGCGAACTGGCTGCAGCAGGCCAGCTGGTGCTCAGTGGCGAGCCGGGCGAGCACGGCTACTCGTCGTTGCAAGTGAGCAAGAACTGCTGAGGTTTCGGCCTCGGTAGCCGCGCGGTTTCAATTATCCAGAGCGTCAGGATTCTTCAGCCCTTTCTTCCGTTCCGATCTCAGGCGTCGTTCGATCTTTTTCACATCTTCAGCTGGCGCCAGCCGTTCTGGTCGAATACCCCGTTCCAGTAAGGTATTACGCACGGCTTCGTTATTCGTGATGTGCTCGTGCGATATCTTCGACTCGCTGTCCAGATGATTTTCCCGGGAATTGAAGATGGTGATTTCTGCGGCAAAATCCTTCGCTTTCAGAATGATGGTTGGCGCAAAGTCCGCCAGTGGTCGGCTTTCCGGTACCTGCCACAGCTCTTTCATCGCCTGGGTCGACTTGCTGAACAAGGCCTGATCACCCTTGCTGCGAATGATGCCAAAGTTCTGATTGCCGCCAGTCTGCTCATAGATCAGTTGAGACAGTTCTTTTTCCGTGCTGGTCAGTTTGTGTCTGGCAGAAACGCGCTCGCTATCGAGCAAGTGCTGCTCGATCAGTTCAGCCTTGCGGGTCTGCATGGCAAAGTAGGTTTGCGCAAAGGCAATCTCTGCTTTGCGTGAGTCGCCATTCTGAGCGATCAGATAACAGGCGTAGCGGGTCAGCATGACATCGTCGACTTGCCGCTGGCTGCCTGATCCGAGGTCGACCATTTTGTTGACAGCAACAAAATGGTCCGTGGTGGTGTGGCCGGAAATCTCGCATGCCACCTTGGCTCTGGATATGACGGTCGAGAAGTTTCTCCACTCTGCATAGCCCAGCAACTGTTGCAGATCGCGCGCCAACCAGAACTCGACTCCGGCATCGCTCCTTTGAGCATGAGCTTCGAAGGTGTCCGTGAGACGCTGAATATGCTCGATCTTCATGATTTGTCCTTCCTTGGTAATCATGCTACTGCGTTTATCCATCGACTTACTGTAGCCCATGAAAGCGCGATCATGGTCGAAAAAACTCCCCCGGCGTGGCGCCGAATTGCTGGCGGAATGCGGCGATGAAAGCCGAGGTGGAGTCGTAGCCGCAGAGCAGGGCCACGTCGGTGACGCGCTGGCCCTGTTCCAGCGGTGTCAGTGCGCCGAGCAGGCGCAGGCGTTGGCGCCAGGCGCGGAAGGTCAGCCCGGTGTCGCGCAGGAACAGGCGGCTCAGGGTCTTTTCCGAGACCCCCAGGCTTTCGCCCCATGCCGCCAGTGCGCGGTCGTCATCGGGTTTTTTCTGCAGGCGGCCGCACAGGGTACGCAGGCGCGGGTCGCTCGGCAGCGGCAATGACAGGTGCACTTCGGGCGCCAAGCGCAGGCGGTCGAGCAGCACCTGGGCAAGGCGACCGTCGGGCCCCGCTTCGTCGTATTCGACCGGCAATTCACAGAAGCTGCGGATCAGCTCGCGGGTCAGGGCATCCACGCCAAGCACGCGACAACTGCCGGGCAGCGGATCGACATGGCCATCGTCCACATAGAGGCTGCGCATTTCGGTGTTCGGCGAGCTCAGCACTTCATGTTCCAGCCCTGCAGGAATCCAGATGGCCCGTTGCGGGGGCGCCACGAAGCTGCCGACGGCCGTGCGCACGTGCAGTACGCCCTGGATGGCATAGGTCAGTTGTACCCAGGCGTGGCTGTGGCGTGGGGTTCCGGTCTGACGACGCAGCGATTCATTGCGCGCATAGAGGGGCCGCGGCAGGCGCTCCAGCTGGGGAACGCTACGCTCGGCTATCGTGTTTTGTCCGTTTGGCGACATGATCTGCCTTTATGGCGTTAGTCGGCAATCAACGCTCAGGGTAGAGTGGAGGCCTATGTATGGCAACTGCTTGCCTTCATCCGCTTGGAATTCTGCCCATGGCCCGCTCCCGTCTGCTGCCCGATAACTTCACCCTGACCCTGATCGCCGTCGTCCTCACCGCCACCTTCCTGCCGGTCAGGGGCGAGGTCGCGGTGGCGTTCGGCTGGATCACCAACCTGGCCATCGCCCTGCTGTTCTTCCTGCATGGTGCCAAGCTGTCGCGTGAGGCCATCGTCGCCGGTGCCGGCCACTGGCGCCTGCACCTGCTGGTGTTCAGCTGCACTTTCATCCTGTTCCCGTTGCTGGGGCTGGCGCTCAAGCCGCTGCTGTCGCCGATGATCGGCACCGAGCTGTACCTGGGCATGCTTTACCTGTGCGCCCTGCCGGCCACCGTGCAGTCGGCCATCGCCTTCACGTCCCTGGCGCGCGGCAACATTCCTGCGGCGATCTGCAGTGCGGCGGCCTCCAGCCTGTTCGGCATTTTCCTCACGCCGCTGCTGGTGGCCTTGCTGATGGACGTACACGGCAGCGGCGGTTCGACCCTGGACGCCATTGGCAAGATCACCCTGCAACTGCTGGTGCCCTTCATCCTCGGTCAGATCGCCCGACGCTGGATCGGTGCCTGGGTGGGCCGCAACAAGAATTGGCTCAAGTACGTCGATCAGAGTTCGATCCTGCTGGTGGTCTACACGGCGTTCAGCGCGGCGGTAGTCGAAGGCCTGTGGAATCAGGTCTCCTGGCCGACCCTGGCGGCGCTGGTGTTCGCCTGCTGCCTGCTGCTCGCGCTGGCGCTGTGCATCACCGCGCTGCTCGGCAAATGGTGCGGTTTCAACATGGAGGATCGCATCACCATCCTGTTCTGCGGCTCGAAGAAGAGCCTGGCCACCGGTGTTCCCATGGCTCAGGTGCTGTTCGCTGGTAGCAGCATCGGCCTGATGATTCTGCCGATGATGCTGTTCCATCAGATCCAGCTGATGGTTTGCGCGGTGCTGGCTCAGCGGTACGCCAAGCGAGCCGAACCGGCTGCGCCGAGCGAAAGCAAGGTGGCGGTGAATTGAGCCGCGGCACGCCTCTCAAGGCTTCGCTGCTGCTGATCGCCTTGTTGCCGACGCTGCCGGCTCAGGCCTGGGTTCGGGTCGCGCCGGAGCTGGACGAAAATCCGTTGATAGGCACGACTTACTACGGCGTGCTGTCGACTCTGGTGCCGATCCTCACCACGACCAAGCCGGGAGAAGGCACCGAGTTGGCCGAGGAAATATCCAAAGAGAGCAGCAGCATCGACCAGAAGCTGAAGCTGGCTCGAGACGGTGCAGCCGCCTTCGTCGGTAGTCACGGGCAGATCCGTGGCGTGATGCTGGAGGCGGCGCTGGTCGCACTGCAGCAACGCACCGAGCTGGCCTCCTACAGCGACATGCAGTTGGCAGAAGCCGTGTTGGCCTACGAGCCGCGCTCCACCCGTTGAGCGCGATCTCTGGAAAAGGCGAATCCGGGACAATGGCCCAGGCGTCTGCGTGCGAGCGCTGACCAGGCGGCCATCCGCGCTGGTATCGCTGATCGACCGCTGAGGCCGATAGCAGGCGCCCGGCCAATGTGTACTGGGTGGCGAAATTGTCGCGCCTGGCCAGCAGATCACGCCTCAGCCAGGCGCTTTTTGCCGGCTTCCTCTTGGCAGCAAGAGCCAGCCCAGCGCTGGCATCAGGATCAGCGCGCCCAGCATGTTCACCAGGAACATGAAGGCCAGCAGGATGCCCATGTCAGCCTGGAACTTGATCGGCGAGAACGCCCATGTGGCGACGGCAATCGACAGGGTGACGCCAGTCAGCAGCACCACTTTGCCCGTGAACAGCAGCGCCTGTTGGTAGGCGCTGGCCAGCGAGTCACCCGCGCGTAGGCGCGCCAGCAGAACGCTGAGCACGTACAGGGCGTAGTCGATGCCGATGCCCACACCGAGAGCGATGACCGGCAGCGTGGCGACTTTCACACCCATGCCCAGGGCCACCATCAGCGCCTCGCAGAGTACCGAGGTGAGCATCAGCGGCAGCACCGCGCAGAGCGTCGCGCGCCAGCTGCGGAAGGTCACCAGGCAGAGCAGCGCCACCGCGCCGTAGACCCAGAACAGCATCTCGCGCATGGCCTGACCGACCACGATGTTGGTCGCTGCTTCGATCCCAGCACTACCCGCAGCGAGCATGAACTGCGTGCCTTCCACCTGCCGTTCGGCAATGAAGGCTTCGCTGGTGGCGACCACCCGTTCGAGGGTTTCGGCCTTGTGATCGGCAAGGTAGACGTACAGAGACAGCAGCGAGCAACCCTGATTGAACAGCTCACGGGGAGCGCGGGTCTGCACGGCGCCGAGGGCGCCGTCGTTGGGTACCAGCTCGTACCATTTGAGGTTGCCCTCGTTGTAGCCGACTCCGGCGATCTTGCTCAACTCGGCCATGGAGTTGGTCGCCTCCACGCCGGGCAGTTGCTCCAGGCGGGTGGCCAGTTCGTCCACGGCGGCCAGGGTCGGGTAACGGGTGCACTGGTCTTCTCCGGTGCGCACCATGACCACGAAGATGTCCGAGCTGGCGCCGTAGTTCTGCGTCATGAACAGCGCATCACGGTTGTAGCGCGAGTCGGCCCGCAGCTCCGGTGCGCCCGGGTCGAGGTCGCCAATTTTCAGGTGCAGGCTGACCGCGAAACCGAGCACCGCCAGCGCGAGGCCTGCGGCGATGGCGACCAACGCCCAGGGGCGATCGGTGAAGCGCACCAGCAGCGGCCAGAGCGGGTTGCCACCGTTGCCGGCTCGCTCGGCCTGCTCGGTTTTCAGGCTGCGCTGGGCGGCTTTCGGGCTTACGCCGAGATAGCTGAGCAGAACCGGTAGCAGGATCAGGTTGGTGAAGACCAGCACCGCCACCCCCAGGCTGGCGGCGATGGCCAGGTCGCGGATGGCCTGGATGTCGATCACCAGCAGCACGGCAAAGCCCACCAAGTCGCAGAGCAGTGCAGTGACCCCCGCCGCGAACAGGCGTCGGAAGGTGTAGCGCGCCGCGATCACGCGGTGGGTGCCGCGGCCGATGTCCTGCATGATGCCGTTCATCTTCTGCGCGCCGTGGCTCATGCCAATGGCAAAGATCAGAAAGGGGACCAGCGCCGAATAGGGATCGAGCGGATAGCCCAGGCTGGCCAGCAGGCCCACCTGCCAGAGCGCCGCCACCAGCGAGCAGGTCACCACGATCAGCGTGCTACGCAGGCAGCGGGTGTAGCCGTAGAGTACCGCCACGGTCACCAGCACCGCGGCGAGGAAGAACAGCGCCATCTGCCCCAGGCCTTCGATCAGGTCGCCGATGATCTTGGCGAAGCCGGTGATGTGGATCTGCAGCGTGTCGCTCTGGTACTTGTCGCGCAGCGCCTCCAGCTGCCGGGACAGCTCGCCGTAATCGAGTGCCGCGCCGGTCTGCGGGTTGATGTCGAGCAGCGGCAGGAGGATCACGCTGGACTTGAAATTGGCCGCCACCAACTGGCCGATCTCGCCGGAGCGGGCGACATTGGCGCGGATCTGCTCGATGCTCGCCGGCGAGCCGTCATAGTCGTCGGGAATCACCGTGCCGCCATCGAGGCCTTCCTCGGTCACCGCCGTCCAGCGCGTGGTCGGCGTCCACAGCGACTTCATGTAGGGCCGGTCGACGCCAGGCAGCAGGTACAACTCGTCGTTGAGCTTGGCCAGCGTATCCAGGTAGCCGCGCTCGAATATGTCGCCATCCTTGACCTCCACGGCGATCCTCAGCGAGTTGCCCAGGCCGCTCAGTTCGCTGCGCGCCGCCAGGAAGTTGGCGATGTAGGGGTGGCCGGTGGGGATGGTCTTCTCGAAGCTGGCGTTGATCTCGATGCGCGTGGCTTGCCATCCCAGCAACAGGGTCACTACCAGGCAGACCAGAATGATCCACGGCCGGTTGTTGAAGATGCCTCGTTCCACCCGGTTGCCGCTGTGCGGGTCGAAGTCTTCCAGGCGGGCCGTCACGGTCTGTTCCGTGCTCGGCAGATTCTCGTATTGCATGTCGTGCTCCTACTGCTTGATCTGTGGCACGCGGTTCAGGGAATGGTCAGCGGTGCACGCACGCCGCCAAGGCCGGCGCCCAGCAACTGGCCCTCCGCGCTCTCGGCAAGGCTGGCGATGGCACTGCCAGATAGCCGGCCGAGGGGTTCGATGCTCTGTTGGGCGACGCGCACCAGCTCGCCGTCCTGGCTGGCGAGCAGCAGGCGGCCGTCATCCAGCGCCAGACCCGCCACGAAACTGGACTGGATCGGGCTCGGCAAGGCTCGCCAGTGCTCACCGCTGTCCTGCGACAGCCAGGCGTTACCCCGCAGGCCAAAGGCCAACAGCTCGCCGCCGCGCCCCGCGAGCAGACCGAAGAAGCTGCCCTCGTAGGGCGATGCAAGGGCCTGGAAGGAGTTCCCGGCATCGGTCGAGCGCAACAGCAGGCCTCGCTCGCCTGCGATGAACAGGTTTTCGCCCTGCGCTCGAATGGCGTAAAGGTGCAGACCGCTGGGGTTGTCCAGGCGGCTCATCCAGGGTTGCCAGCTCAGTCCGCCGTCCTGTGTATGCAGGATCAGGTTGTAGGCACCGACCACGAAGCCGCGCCGTGCATCGCTGAAGTACAGGTCGAGGAAAGGTTTGTCCGGGCCGTCTTGCACCAGCCTGCGGGCCTCGTCGAGCAGGCGCTGATCGCCGCTGGACTCGGCAGCGGCCAGCGCCAGGCGCGCGGCCTGGATGCCATCGAGCTGCTTGTGCCAGGTCTCGCCGCCGTCCTCGCTGTGCAGCACCACGCCAAGATGACCGGTGGCCCAGCCACGTTGTGCATCGACGAACTGCACGGCGGTCAGGCTGACGCTCACTGGCACCTTGGCCTGGCGCCAGCTTCGCCCGGCGTCATCGGAGAGCAGTACCGTGCCGCGCTCACCGACCGCTACCAGACGCTCACCGGCGCGGGCCAGGCCGAGGATCGCCGAGCGCTCGGCGCGCACGTTCTGCAGTGCAGGTGTGTCCAGAACCACGGGGGCTGCCAGTAATGGCGCTGTTAAGCAGCCAGCCAGGCACAGCCCGACCGACCAGTTGCATAGGCGTTTCATAGGCGAATCTCCTGAGTGCGACGCCCTGAGCGCCGCACTCGCCAGCGGGTCAACGGATGCTGGAGTTGGCCATCGCGTCGGGGGTGAAGAACGAGGCTGCCGGTCGCGCGACCTTCTGGTACTGCACGCCAAGATCGTTGCTGGAGGAGTTGAGGAAGTAGGCGCCGGTGTCGAGGTTGTAGCTGCCCCACATGACCTGAGCGGTCAGTGCCGGCAGGTCGGGCGCCAGCAGGGTCAGGCTGTAGAGCTGGCGAACCAGGCGGCTCTGAGCGTCGTAGCCGTCCACGAGCAGCACCTGCCAGGAGTCTTCATCGATGTAGTAGGTTCGCCGTGGCACCACGTGGCGCTTGCCATCCTTGAGCGTGGCCTCGACGACCCAGACGCGATGCTTCTCCCAGCGCACCAGATCCGGATTGAGGAATTTGGGCTGTACCAGTTCGTCGCTCGTGGCGAGCCCGGCGCGGTTGTTGTTGTAGGGCACCAGCAGTTCTTTCTTGCCCACCAGCTTGAGGTCATGCCGGTCGGTTGGCCCGAAAATCATGAACGCCTCGTCGAACAGGCCCACGCCTGAGGTCACGAAGTCCGGCGTGTCGTACGCGATGTTCGGCGCACGCCGCACGCGCCGCTGGCCAACCAGGTACTGCCAGGCGGCGCGAGCCGACGGGTCGGTGTCCCAGTGCGTCATCAGCCCCTCGCCAGCCTTGGACGACGGCAACTCGGTGTAGAGCTTGCCCCACATGTACTTGCCCTTGAAGCTTTCCAGGTTGCCCTCCTCGAAGTAGTAGGGGAACTGGTAGGTGTACTGGGCGCGTGTGGCTTGCACCTTGCGGCCACCAGCGGTCATCAGCCAGGTATCGAAAGGCGAGCTGATGGTGTCGCCGCCCTGCCAGGACAGGCGGTAGTTCCACAGCACCTCGGCGCCGTTCTGTGGGATCGGGAAGGGGATTCCGCCGTAGGCGCCACTGACCTGTTCGCTGGCCACATCGAGGTTAGCGCGGGAGGCATTGGCGAAGGTGTTGTCATACACCCATTGCGGCGCCGCAGCGCTGCGATGGGTCGGGTAGACATCCAGGCGATAGTCCGGGTATTTGCGCAGCAATGCCTGCGTACCCTCGGCCAGTTGCGTGGCGTACTGCTCGAGATTGGCAGCGGTGATGCTATAGAGCGGCTTTTCCCCGGCGAAGGGGTCCGGGCGCTTGTCACCGCTCTTGAAGCCGGCGGCTACCTGAGTGACGCCACCGCTCCACGCGGGGATGCTGCCATCGGCGTTGGCGCTGCGCTCGGCGCCCATCGGCGTGAGTTCACTTTTCAGGCGGGCAGCCTGCTCGGGGGATACGGCAGCCTGGGAAAGCCCGCTGCCCAGCAGAGCGAGGCTGAGCAGCGACGAGATACAGAGAGTCTTTTGCATGGAATCGCACCTTTTTTCTTGTTCTTAAAAAGTCGTTTTCACGTACAGGGAGACGAAGTCGCGGTCGGCCAGCGACTGCTGGTAACTGAAATCCCCTGCCTCGTTCAGGCCGGCACCCGTGGCGCCGAAGAAATTCACGTAGTTGAGGCCCGCCTCCCAGCGCTGCAGATAGGTGGCCTTGAGCCCGACGCTCCAGTCGCCCGCATGGCTGTTGCCGAAGCCGGACTTGCTGACCGCCGACGAGCGCCCATCGAGCACCATCCCGATGCCGATCGGCACGCTCAGGTCGACGCCGTCTGCCACCTGGAAGTACGCCGGCTCGGCGAGCACGCGCAGCGCCGTGGCGTCGCGGGTGGTGTTGCCATCCAGGGCGGCGCGGTTGTCGGTGACGCTCAGGGTGCGGTTCCAGGCCAGCTCGGCCAGCACCGAGCCGCCGTCCCAGAGTGCCGAAGGCGGCAGCAGGTAGATGGTCGAGAGGTTGACGTGTGCCGTGCGGCCCTTGGCGTAGAGCGCATCGTCGGCGTTGTCGGCCAGTTGTCCCGGCGCGACCACCTGCAGGTTGCTGACCAATGGCGCGTCCCAGCGTATCGAGGTCTCGCCCGCGAAGTTGAAGTCGCCATAGGCGGTGGAGAAACTGGCGCCAACGGTCTTGATGTCCTCGGCGAACACCTGCCGGTACTCGCCGAGAATCGGCAGGCCGGTGGCGGCTGCAGCCGGACCGTCGATGTAGGCGTACAGGCCACTTGGCGCCTTGTCGTGGTACTTGGCCGCGTACAGCCCCAGCTCCAGCTCGGTACCCTCGGGTTTGAAACGGATTTGCATGCCACCCTGGCCGCCGTTGCGCGCCTCGATGTCCTTGCCGTGCACGGTGCGGTTGCCGAACACCTGCTGCAGGTCACCCGAGCCCTCGCCGATGGCATCGCTGTCACTCAGGTAGCTACCGGCACCCGGCAGGCTGGAGCGCTCCCAGTCGAACTGGTAGTAGGCACCAATCGACAGCTGCGGATTGATCTGCAACTGGCCGGATATCTGGTTGACCGGGCGCAGGATTTCCTTGAACTGCGTGCCCGGCACACTGAGCAGCTTGACCACGTCGGTCGGCCCCTGCGCCGCGCCGATGCCATTGCCGCCGTAGAACAGGCTTTCGCCATACACCAGGCTGTGCCGGCCAAGACGCAGCACGCCTTGGGACACCTCGCCCAAATCGCCGCGCAGATAAACGAAGGCGTCGAGCAGTTCGGCATCACGGCCGTGCAGCTCACGGGTGTCGGAGAGAAAACGCGGCTGTTCGCTGCTGTCGGTGTCCTGGTTGTAGATATGGTCATACCAGGCCGCGCCGCTCACCCGCATGCCGTAGTTCTGATGGCTGAGATCCACCTCGGATAGGATGTCGAGGCGATTGGAGACCAGCCCTCGACTGAAGTTCTTGTCACCCTGCCCCTGGATCGATGGATACAACCCGCCGGCCGTCGAGGCGTCGGTCAGGCGATCGTCAGCGCCGTGCAAGCGCCAGGCCTGGCTGTATTTCAGCGTGTTGTCCCAGCGCAGTTGCCAGTCACTGGAGCCCAGGTCGATTTGCGCAGCCTGAGCCGGCGCAGCGATGTTCATGCTGACGGCGAACGCCAGCAGGGATGCTTTGACGCAATGCTGTGTTTGGTTCATGTCGATCCTCATTATTCTTGTTGTCGGACTTGATGACCGCCCAGCGGGCGACCAGGGCTAGAACAATGCCGAGCGCCTCCGCCGCTCAGACATAGGTGGATGCCAGCCCGCCATCGACGGGCAGGTTGACGCCGTTGATCCAGCGCGCCTCGTCGGCGCAGAGGAAGGCGATCGCCGCAGCGACTTCGTCCGGGTAGGCCGGCCGCTTGATGCGATGGGCATCGGCTTCGACGCGGGTCTGGCCGAGCATCTCGACGAAATCGCCAAGGATCGGGGTGAACACCGGGCCCGGCGCCACGCAGTTCATGCGTACCGAATGGGCGAGGAACCAGGGTTGAGCCTGTACCAGGCTCCAGACGATCAGCGCCTCCTTGAAGTATTGGTAACTGCCGTTCGCCGGCAGTGGATGTTCGGCCAGCCAGGCCTCGCCAGCGGCAAAGCTCTCGGTGGCAGCCAGGGCCTTGTGCGCCGCCAGCCGCTCGGGCCACTGCGCGCCGAGAATCGACGCCACGTTGACGATGCTGCCGCCGACGACGAGGCGCGGCAGCAGGGCCACGCTCAGGTGGCGCAGGCCGAGGTAATTGACCCGCGCCAGCAGGGCCGGATCGGCGGTGCCGGGCACGCCGGCGACGTTGCACAGGCCATCGAGTTGCCCGGGCAATTGCGCCACCGCGCGGTCGATGCTCGCCACCGCTGCGAGATCGACCTCGATGAAACCGTCCAGGGTCAGGTGTGGCGGGTTGCGATCCAGGCCGATGACGCGGGCGCCGTGGAAGCGCAGCAGTCGCGCGGTTTCCGCGCCGATGCCGGACGATACGCCCGTCACCGCGAAGGTCTTGCCGCTCAGGTTCATGTCATTTCCTTTTTTTGTTCTTGTCTGGTGTCTGGAGCGATGCGACTCAGAAGGGGTACTGCGGCGGGGTTTCCTTGACCGTCACCCATTGCCATTGGGTGAACTCGTCCCAGTTGGCCGGGCCGTTCATGCTGCTGCCGTTGCCCGAGTTGCCACGCCCACCGAACGGGTTGACGCAGTCGTCATTCACGGTCTGGTCGTTGATATGCAGCATGCCGCAGTCGAGCCTTGCCCCCAGGCTCATGGCGCGGCCAACGGAACGGGAGATCACGGCGGCGGCGAGCCCGTATTCGCTGCGGTTGGCCAGTTCGATGGCTTCTTCGTCGCTGGCGAAGCTGGCCACGCAAGCCACCGGGCCGAAGAGTTCGCGGTCGAAGGCCGGCATGCCCGGTTTGAGATGACTGAGCACGGTGGGCTGGTAGAACAGGCCCTCGTAACGACCGCCGATCTGCAGCCTGGCACCGGCGCCTACGCTGTCGAGCACCATCTGGTGGGCACGCACGAGCTGGTTCTCGTTGATCATCGGGCCGAGCTCCACCTCGCCGCTGGCGGGGTCACCGACGCGCAGCCGCCGTGTACGCTCGACCAGCCCCTCGACGAAGCGCTCGACCAGCGATTCATGCACCAGAATCAGCCCGCTGGCCATGCAGATCTGCCCCTGATGCAGGAAGGCGCCCCAGCTGGCGCAGCTCAGGGCGCGCTCCAGATCGGCGTCTTCGAGAACGATCAACGGGTTCTTGCCGCCCAGCTCCAGAGCGACCTTCTTCAGGTTTCGCCCGGCGGTTTCCGCCACCTTGCGCCCTGCTGCCGTGGAGCCGGTGAAGGCGATCATCCGCACGTGGGGATCGGCACACAGCGCAGCCCCGGTATGGGCGCCGCCGGGCAGCACATGCAGCACACCCGCGGGCAGGCCGGCCTCTTCGAACAGGCGGGCGATCAGGAAACCACCACTGATCGGCGTCTGTGGATCAGGCTTGAGCACCACCGCATTGCCGGCGGCGAGAGCTGCTGCGACAGAGCGAATGGACAGGATCAGCGGGAAGTTGAACGGTGAAATCACCCCGACCACGCCGTGGGGCAAGCGCCGTGCGTAGGACAGCGTGCCAGAGTTGCTCGGCAGCACCAGGCCGTGCGGTTGCATCACTTGCCCGGCGGCCAGTTGCAGAAACAACACCGCTTCGCGAACTTCATGGTGAGCCTTGAGCAGAATGCCGCCGGTTTCGCGGGCGATGAACAGCGCGCACTCGTCGGCATGCGCCTGCAGCACCTGTGCAGCGCGCAGGAAGATATCCGCTCGCTGGCGTGGGGCGACCGCCTCCCAGGCCGCCTGGTGGCGGGCTGCGCTGGCGGCAGACTGGGTGATGTCTTCGGCCCGGGCTTCCCCGGTAATGGTCAGGCAATGACCCGTGGCCGGCTCGATGACGGCGGTGCGGCCACCGGCCAGCGGTGCTTGCCAGGCACCAGAGAACAGCTTGCCTTCCCAGAGCCCTTCATCCAGCAAGGCGTGCGTCGATTGCGATTGCGGCAGTCGAGACATGGTGTCTCCTTGGAGTATTGTTGTTTTAAGTGATTTGCCAGTGGGCCTGAGGCCTATCGCAAAGAGCGTGCCCAGATATCCGTAAGCGTCTGGGCAGCGTAGAAATCCACAATAATTTCAATAAATTGGATGCATTCATCGGTTTCGGGACGTGTTTTTCAAGGCGCTTCAAGGTCTGTGAAAATTCGCAAATGAGCAGCTGCGAAGTGGTCTCGTCGGTTCCGAATTGATGAATTGCGCACGTGCGGAGCCGTAGTCATGCCCGATCCTCATCGCATTTCCCTGAACGCTCTGAGCAATATCGAGACGCCCCATTACCGTGGCGCCAGCGATGCGCTCGACTGGCAGAACGCACCGACCCTGCGCGACCTGACCGAGTGCCTGTTCTTCTCGCCGGGGGACGGGCGCATCTGGCTCAACGACCAGCGCATGGTGTTGCTGCACTGCGAGGCGCTGGGCGCATTGCGGCGCGAGCTGATCGACAGCCTCGGCCTGGAGCGCGCGCGTGGCCTGCTGACGCGTGCGGGTTACCTGTCCGGTGCCAGGGACGCTCGCCTGGTGCAGCAACGTTGGGGCGGCGCCGAACCGGCGTCGATCTTCGCTGCCGGCATTCGCCTTCACGGGCTCGAGGGCATGGTCAAGGTGGAGCCGGTGCACTTCGAGTTCGACGTCGACCGTGGCCACTACGACGGCGAGTTTCTCTGGCATCACGCCCACGAGGACGACGAACACATCGCCGCCTACGGCATCGGCAACGATCCTGCCTGCTGGATGGAAATCGGTTATGCCACCGGTTATGTAAGCGGCCTGTTCGGCCGTCTGGTGGTCTTTCGCGAGGTGGAGTGCCGGGCCATGGGCCATCAGGTATGCCGGGTGCTGGGCAAGACCGCCGAGCTGTGGGGCGATGTGGAGGAGGATCTGCGTTACCTGAACGCGTCCGCTGACGAGGGCGAGCACTGCCGGCTGGATCGCGCGCCCTATCAGCCGTTGTCAGCCGGCACGGCGGAAAGCGATGAGGGCCGCATGATCGGTGCCTCGGCGGCCTTCAATGCTGCCTACCAGTCATTGCAGCGGGTAGCGCGTACCCCGGCCACGGTGTTGTTCGGTGGCGAGTCGGGGGTGGGCAAGGAGTTGTTCGCCAGCAACCTGCACCGCATGAGCGAGCGGCGCGACGGGCCTTTCGTCGCCCTCAACTGCGCGGCCATCGCCGAGAGCCTCATCGAGGCGGAATTGTTCGGTGTCGAGCGCGGCGCCTACACCGGCGCCAGCCACTCGCGTGCCGGTCGCTTCGAGCGCGCCCAGGGCGGCACGCTGTTTCTCGACGAGGTCGCCTGCCTCAGCCTGCCGGGGCAGGGCAAGCTGCTACGGGCTCTGCAGGAACGCGAGATCGAGCGGGTCGGTGGTACCTCGGTCATCAACGTCGACGTGCGGGTGATCGCGGCGACCAATGTGGATCTGCGCGCCGCCGTGCGCCGGGGCGAGTTTCGCGAGGATCTCTACTACCGGCTCAACGTCTACCCGATCCACATTCCGCCGCTGCGTGAGCGCCGCGACGACATCCCCCTGTTGGTGGACTTCTTCATGCGCCGTTATTGCGAGCGCTATGGACGCACACCGGTCGGCTTGACCATGCGCGGCATCAAGGCGCTGCTCAACTACGATTTTCCTGGCAACATCCGCGAGCTGCAGAACCTCATCGAGCGGGGGGTGATCGCCAGCAACGAGGGGGCGGCCATCGACCTCAACCACCTGTTTCGCGATGAGGAGTTGCCTGCCGAGTTCTACTCGGTGCTGCAGCAGGGGCGCCTGGTGCAGAATCATGAGCTCGACCGGCAAACGGACCTGCTGACCCGCCTTGGCTGCCCGGATCTACCGGAGGCCAGCCTGTCGCTGGAGGCATTGGAAAATCAGCTGCTGGAGCAGGCGCTGCAGCGCAATGCCGGCAACCTGGCGGCTGCCGCCCGCCTGCTGGGGCTCAGCCGCGCCCAGTTCGCCTACCGGCTCAAGCGGGCACGGGGGTAGCTGAAGATCGTTCGCGGGCATGGCCCGCTCCCACAGGTCTCGCGGGGCTCACAACTTACCTGTGGGAGCGCGCCATGCGCGCGAATAGGTAGCGAGCACTACACTGGCATCTGAATCAACACGGAGGTCGATTCATGCTGATGTCATCGAAACCGGGTTATCGCGCCTTGCGCAGAGGCCGAGCTTCCTGCCCCGCAATGGCCTATCTGATCACCACCATCACCCGTGACCGCCAGCCGGTGTTCAGCCATTTCGCCGCTGGCTGTGCCGCAGCGCGCTGCTTTGAGACGCCAATGCTTCTGCGCGATAGCCGCATGCTCGCCTGGGTGCTGATGCCGGATCATGTGCACTGGCTGGTTCAGCTCGGGGAGGCGGACAGTCTTGCTGCGCTGATCAATCGGTTGAAGTCATCCAGCAGTCGGTTGGCTGGGAAGAACGTCGGCAGGGCAAAGGGAATCTGGCAGGCGGGCTTCCACGATCATGGCCTCCGGGCAGAGGAGGATCTGCTTGATGTCGCGCGTTATATCGTGAGCAATCCGCTGCGTGCCGGTCTGGTCAGGCGGGTGGGTGACTACCCGTTTTGGAATGCGGTCTGGCTCTAGGCTTGTGGTTTTTCGCGGGCATGGCCCGCTCCCACAGAGTTCGCGTTCGACAGCACATTGTGTGCCGTCCACAAATCCCCTGTGGGAGTGCGCCATGCGCACGAAGGGCCTACCGAGCACCGCTGATCTTGCTGAATGAACACAGGCTTATTGGTGGCGCGCGCCATGCGCGCGACGGGTCAGTTATCACTCACACCTGTGCATCCTCCCGCTGCTCATCGTTCGGCTCCTCGATGCGGTACCAGGCCACGTACAGGGCTGGCAGGAACAGCAGGGTCAGCAGCGTGGCGCTGAAGATGCCGCCGATCATCGCGTAGGCCATCGGCCCCCAGAACACCTCGCGGGCGATGGGGATCATGCCCAGGCTGGCGGCAGCGGCGGTCAGCAGGATTGGCCTGCGGCGGTGCTGGGTGGCGTCGATGACGGCCTGCCACGGCGAGTCGCCGCCACGCTCGAACTCGTCGATCTGGGTCACCAGAATCACCGAGTTGCGGATGATGATGCCGATCAGCGCCAGGATGCCGAGGATGGCCACGAAGCCCATGGGCGTGCCGGTGGGCACCAGCGCCAGCACCACGCCGATCAGCCCCAATGGCGCCACGCTGAATACCAGGAAGGTCTTCGCCACGCTGTGCAGCTGGATCATCAGGAAGGTGGCCATCAGGAACAGCATCAGGGGCAGCACGCTGGCGATCGGGCCCTGGGCCTTGCCGCTTTCCTCCACCGTGCCGCCGGTGGCCACGCTGTAGCCAGTGGGTAGCTCGTCGGAGAATTTCTGGATATCCGGCGCCAGGTCGGCGACCAGATCGGTCGGCTGGATCTCGCTGACCACGGCCGCCTTGAGGGTGATGGTCGGTTTGCGGTCGCGGCGCCACACCAGCGGCTGTTCCAGCTCGTAACCGACGGTGGCGAACGCACGCAGCGGGACGGCCACGCCGCTCGGGGTGACGATCTGCAGGTTCTCCAGGGTCTGCGGTGAACTGCGTTCGCTGTCTTCGGCCCGGCCGATCACGTCGATCAGGTAGATATCGTCCTTGACCTGGGTGACCGTGGTGCCGCTGACGATGCTGTTCAGCAGGTTGGCGACGTCTTCCGACGACAACCCGAACTGGCGCGCCTTGTCCTGGGCGATGTCGATGCGCAGCACCTTGCCCGGCTCGTTCCAGTCGTAAACCATCTCGCCGATGTCCGGGTTCTTGTCCAGCAGCGCCGCCAGTTCCAGAGCGTGCTTGCGTACCTCGTCGACATCCGCGCCGCTGATCCGGTACTGGATCGGCCGACCCACCGGCGGGCCCATCTCCAGCGGCTGGACGAAGCTGCCGATGCCGACGAAGTCCTCGCGCAGGCGCTTCTTCAGTTTGCCGACCAGCCGATCACGGGCGTCGATGTCCTGGCTGACGATCACCAGCTGGGCGTAGAACGGGTTCTGCAGTTGCTGATCCAGCGGCAGGTAGAAGCGCAGCGCGCCCTGGCCGATGTAGGTGCTCCAGCGAGCGATATCGGGATCGTCCTTGAGGCTGGCTTCGAGGCGGTCGACCTGGGCGCGGGTTTCGTTGATCGAGGCGTTCTGCGGCAGGTTCAGGTCGACGAGAATCTCCGGGCGATCCGAAGCGGGGAAGAACTGGCTCTGCACCAGGGTCATGCCTGCCAGGGAGGCGGCGAACATCGCTATCGTCAAGCGGATGGTCCACCAGCGGTGCCGCATGGCCAGCAGCAGGCCCTTGTCGAAGGCGCGGGCGATGCGTCCCGGGCCGCTTTCCTTGGCCTTCATGCGTTTGGGCAGGATGTGCACGGCGATCACCGGGGCGAACACCACCGCCACCAGCCAGGACAGCGACAGCGCCACGGCGATCACCGCGAACAGGGTGAAGGTGTATTCGCCAGCCGAGCTGGCGTTGAGGCCGATGGGCACGAAGCCGGCCACCGTCACCAGGGTACCGGTGAGCATCGGGAATGCCGTGGAGGTGTAGGCGAAGGTGCCGGCGTCATGCAGCGAGTCGCCCTTTTCCAGGCGGGTGACCATCACTTCCACGGTGATCATGGCGTCATCGACCATCAACCCGAGGGCGATGATCAGCGCGCCCAGGGAAATCCGCTGCATGGTGATACCGCTGTACTCCATGAACATGAAGACCATGGCCAGCACCAATGGGATCGAGCAGGCGACCACCAGGCCGGCACGAATGCCGAGGCTGACGAAGCTCACCAGCATGACGATCAGCACGGCTTCGAACAGGGCGCGGGTGAAGCCGCTGACCGCTTCCTCCACCACTTCGGCCTGGTCGGACACCACATGCACGCCGACGCCCACCGGCAGGTCGGCGGTCAGCTCATCCATTTTCGTGTGCAGGGCCTTGCCGAAGGTCTGGATATTGCCGCCGTCGCGCATGGCGATGGCCAGGCCGATGGCCGGCTTGCCGTCGAAGCGGAACAACGACTGCGGCGGGTCGACGTAGCCACGGCTGATCTCGGCGATATCGGTGAGCCGATAGAAACGGTCGTCCAGGCGCAGGTTGACGTTGCGCAGGTCGGCTTCCGAGGCGAACTGGCCGCTGGTGCGTACGGAAATGCGCTCCGGGCCGGCCTCGATCACCCCGGAAGGCGTTACTGCGTTCTGTGCCTGCAGGCTCTGGATCACCTGGCTCTGATCGATGCCCAGGGCAGCCAGTTTGCGGGTCGAGAAATTGAGGTAGAACACTTCGTTCTGCTGGCCGACCATCTGCACCTTGCCGAGGTCGGGCACGCTGCGGATCTCGGCGCGTACCTGTTCGACGTAATCGCGCAGGGCACGCATGCTCAGGCCATCACCGGTGAAGGCGTAGATGGAGCCGAACACGTCGCCGAATTCGTCGTTGAACGACGGGCCCTGCAGGCCCTGGGGGAACTCGCCGCGAATGTCGTCGATCTTCTTGCGCACCTGGTACCAGATGCCGTCGATATCGCCGGCCTTGGTGGTGTCGCGCAGGAACACCATGACGGTCGATTCACCGGGCCGCGTGTAGCTCTTCACGTAGTCCAGGGAGTCCAGTTCCTCGAGCTTCTTCTCGATGCGGTCGGTGACCTGGCTAAGGGTCTCGTCCACCGTGGCGCCCGGCCAGCGGGTCTGGATGACCATGGTCTTGATGGTGAAGGAGGGGTCTTCCTCGCGACCCAGGTTCATGTAGGAGATCACCCCCATGAGCAGGGACACGAACATCAGGTACCAGACGAACGACTGATGCCGCAGCGCCCAGTCGGAGAGGTTGAAGCCGTTCTTGCGCGGCGCCTGCTGGTTCATGGTGCCACGCCCTCATTGATGCGTACTGCCTGGCCGTCCTTGAGCTCGCTCAAGCCGGCACTGACTACCTTGTCGCCAGCCGCCAGGCCCTCGACGCTGATCTGTTCGCCCTCGCGGCCGACTACCTGCACGGCGCGCGGGTGCACGGTTTTCGTTGCCGTGTCGATGACCCACACGCGGGTCTGGCCGTCGACTTCCTGCAGGGTGCTGGCCGGCAGCAGGCTGCGCGGCTTCTGTTCACGGGTCAGGCTGACGGCCACCGCGGTGCCCAGGCGCAAGCCGGGAGGGGTGTCTTCCAGGCTCAGGCGCGCGCGTCGGGTACGGGTCGCGGCGTCCGCACGGGGGCCCAGCTCGCGCAGTTGGCCGCGGGTGGCGATGCTCGGGTCGAGCTGGGAGGCGATATTGAACTGCACCTGGTCGTCCAGGGCATCGGCCAGTTCCACGGGCAGGTCGAAAACCGCTTCCTTGACGTCGGGCCGAGCCAGCGTCACCACTTCCTGCCCGGCGCCGACCACCTGGCCAGCCTCCACGTGCCAGGCGGTCACCACCGCGTCGAATTCGCTGCTCAGGTTGCCGTAGGCGAGTCGGTCGCGGGCCTGCCGGGTGGCGGCTGCGGCCTGGTCGCGGCTGCTGCGGGCGCTGCTCAGTTCAGTCTGCGCCTGCTCCAGCACGGCCTTGGCGCCAACGCCTCGGTCGAACAGTTCCTGCTGGCGCCGGGCATTGGCCTGGGCGTTGATCCACTGCGCCTCGCTGCGCGCCTGATCACCTTCGCTGGCGCGCAGGGCGTTCTGCTGATCGGTGGGGTCGAGGGTGGCCAGGGTGGTTCCGGCCTTCACCTCGGCACCGGCATCCACCAGGCGCTGGGCCACGCGACCGCCAACCCGGAAGCCCAGGGTGCTCTGCACCCGGGCCTCGATGGTGCCGGCGAAACGGCCAAGAATCTGCTGGTTCTGCTGCTGCACCTCGGTGTACAGCACCGGGCGAATCGGCTCGGGCTTTTCTTCCTCGGCGCAGCCTGCCAGGAGCAGTGCGGCGAGCAGGGCGATACCTATGGAGCGCTTCATGGTTGATTTTCCTGCTCGCGCGCTTCGGCGATTTCCACTTTCTGGCCCGGATGCAGCAGCTGCCCACCGGCCACCACCACGCGATCGCCATCTTGCAGACCAGCGCGGATGATCACCTTGTCGGTCAGGTAGCGGCCAACCTGCACGGGATGCAACTGCGCGATGTCGCCATCGCCCAGTCGCCAGACCGCCGGCTCGTGCTCGGCCTTGGTGAGTGCCGACCAGGGCAGCTCGACGCTGCGGCTGGCCGGGTTGCGCACATGCGCACTGACCGTCGCGCCCAGGGTCATCGCCGGCGGTACCTGCTCCAGGCCGACTTTGACCTGCACCGTGCCGCTCTGCGCCGAGACCTGAGGGTTGACCTCGCGAACCTTGCCTTCGGCGCTGACATCCGGGTTGTCCAGCAGGCTGACGCGCAGCGCCTGGCCAGGCTCGACCAGCAGCGCTTCGAAAACGTTGAATACCGCGTCGCGCTCACCTTCACGGGCCAGGCCGAAGATCGGCGTGGCCGCCTGCACGACCTGGCCGACCTCGGCCTGGCGGGCGGTGATTACCCCATCGCTCTCGGTGCGCAGTTCGGTGTAACCGCTTTGTTCACGGGCGTCGGCCAGCTGTGCTTCGGCTGCGGCCAGGCTGTTGCGTGCACTGCGGTCACTGGCCAGGGCGCTGTCGTATTCGCTGCGGCTGGTGTAGCCCTTGGGCAGCAATTGCTGCTGGCGCCAGAGGTTGGCGGCACTCAGTTTTACCTGGGCCCGCGCGGCTTCGGCGGCGGCCTCGGCGGAACGCACCGCGTTGCGTTGATCCTGCGGGTCGAGGCGCGCCAGCACCTGGCCAGCCTGCACGCTGTCGCCGACATCGACCAGGCGCTCGGTGATCTTGCCGCCGATACGGAACGACAGGTCGGTCTGCACCCGTGCCTGGATATCGCCGGTCAGCGTGGCATCGGCCGCGTAGTCGATCTGGCTCACGGTCGCCACCTTGACCCGTGGGTGCTGCGGCTCGGGTGGTGCCTCATCGGCACAGCCGGCCAGCAGCGCGACAGCCAGCGAGGCCGCGACAAGGCGAGGCGAGGCGAAGATCGATACGGGCGGCATGGGGGCTCCGGC
Source organism: Pseudomonas flavescens (assembly GCF_013408425.1). Classification (NCBI taxonomy): domain Bacteria; kingdom Pseudomonadati; phylum Pseudomonadota; class Gammaproteobacteria; order Pseudomonadales; family Pseudomonadaceae; genus Phytopseudomonas; species Phytopseudomonas flavescens. The sequence goes on from NZ_JACBYV010000001.1 coordinate 4,893,148, forward strand.
ACGGCAGGAAGCGAAGGTGTGTGCAAATGCGACCGCGGAAGGCGACGAACGGTTCAGGCAACCTCAGCGCTCCGCCGCCGCATCGGCATGGAGCGGCGACGAAGGTGACTTGTGTCGATGTGGATAAAACGAATACTGTATTTATATACAGTCATCGAGTCTGCATCATGAATCCAATCACAGCCCCCCGCGGACGCGGCACCGCCAGCAAGCCCAACAACCGCTTCGCACCCACCAGCAGCGAGGCCGAGGACGATGGTTGGTACCAGGAGCAGACGCCGCAGACCTTCGTCACTGAAGTTCGCCAGGAGTTGGCGAAGACGGTGATCAGCCGCAACAACTCGCCGGATGTGGGCTTCGACCGTTCGGTGAATCCCTACCGGGGCTGCGAACATGGTTGCATCTATTGTTTCGCAAGGCCCAGCCACGCTTACTGGGACCTGTCACCGGGCATCGATTTCGAGACCAGGCTGATCGCCAAGACCAACCTGGCCGAGCGTCTCGAGGAACAACTGAGCAAGCCGGGTTACGTGCCGAAGCCCATTGCACTGGGCATCAACACGGACGGCTATCAGCCGATCGAACGTGAGCACCAGTTGACGCGCCAGGCGCTGGAGATTCTGCTGCGCTATCGCCATCCGGTCAGCATCATCACCAAGAGCGCACTGATTCTGCGCGACCTCGATCTGTTCGAAGAGCTGGCCAGCCTCAATCTGGTCAGCGTGGCCTTCAGCGTCACCACCCTGGACGATGAACTCAAACGCATCATGGAGCCGCGCACCGCGACGCCGAAGGCACGGCTGCGCGCCATGCGTACCCTGCATGAGCATGGCGTTCCGGTGGGCCTGATGGCAGCGCCGATGATTCCGATGATCAACGACATGGAGCTGGAGCGCCTGCTCGAGGCCGGTCGTGAGGCTGGGGCGAGCTCGGCCGGCTACGTGCTGCTACGTTTGCCCCTGGAGATCGCCGGGCTGTTCGAGGAGTGGCTGCAGCGCCATTTTCCCGAGCGTGCCGAGCACGTGATGAGCCTCATTCGTCAGTCCCGCGGTGGCCAGAACTACGACAGCCGTTTCGGCGCGCGGATGAAGGGTGAAGGCCACTTCGCCGAACTGCTGGCCCAGCGCTTTCGCCTGGCCCGCCGCCGTTATGGTTACGACGGCAGCAAGCGAGCCGTTCTCGACTGCTCGCTGTTCGCGCCACCCGGGCAGCAGATGGGGCTGTTCTGAGGGCGATTCTCGTTGCCGGCATTCCTGGGTGTCGCAGCGCTCGCCACTGCGTAGCCTGGCGTTGGGCGAAGCGATACCCGGGGCAACCTTCGCGGACAAAAACTGGCTGAGGGGATGCTCGCGCTCACCCGCCGAGCGGAGATTTGTCACCCAGACGTGCCTTGAATCATCCTGGCACAGTCCAAGCCTTCGACCACTTGTCGGCAACCCTGCCGACTGGGAAGCTTGTGTACTGTCATAGGCTTCGCCCCCCATCCGTAAACGAGGTAACGCTATGCCTGGTAATCGTCGTTCTGCCGATGGCAAATCCGAGAAAAACGCCGCTTCCGCCGCCGAGGCGCTGGATCATCTGGTCGATGGCTTTCTGCGCTTTCGCCAGGATGTCTTCCCGCAGCAGCAGGCGCTGTTCAAGAAGCTGGCCCACGCTCAGTCGCCGCGCGCCATGTTCATCACCTGCGCCGATTCGCGCATCGTTCCCGAGCTGATCACCCAGAGCGAGCCGGGCGATCTGTTCGTGACCCGTAACGTCGGTAACGTCGTGCCGCCCTATGGGCAGATGAACGGCGGCGTTTCCACCGCCATCGAATATGCCGTGGCGGCATTGGGCGTCCAGCACATCATCGTCTGCGGTCACTCCGATTGCGGCGCGATGAAAGCGGTACTCGACCCCGCCACGCTGGAGCGCATGCCCACGGTAAAAGCCTGGCTGCGCCATGCCGAAGTCGCCAAGACGGTCGTCGCCGACAACTGCGGTTGTGCCGATCACACCACCCTGGGCGTGCTCACCGAAGAGAACGTGGTGGCCCAGCTCGACCACCTGCGCACCCATCCATCGGTAGCCTCGCGCCTCGCCGCCGGGCAGCTGTTCATCCACGGCTGGGTGTACGACATCGAAAGCTGCCAGATCAAGGCGTACGACTCGGAAACCGGCGAGTTCCGCCTGATCGGTGACGGCCCGCTGCCGATGGCGACCCCGCGCGCTCGTTATCCTCAGAGCTGAGTCTGCTCGCTCTGGTTGGGCGCGTGGCCCGCTCCTGCAATGGATCGCGTAACGTCAGCCCACCGCTTCGTGACCGCGATGGTGGATGAAAAGAGCGTCAGCCACGCGCCTCGATCCACCCTGCATCTGTGTGGGAGCGCGCCATGCGCGCGAATCGCGGGTGCGGCCCGCTCCCACAATGGATGGCACGATGCCGGCTCACCGTTTCCTGACCGCGATGGTGGATGAAAGAGCGTCAGCTACGCGCCTTGATCCACCCTGCATCTGTGTGGGAGCGCGCCATGCGCGCGATTCGCGGGCGTGGCCCGCTCCCACAATGGATGGCACGATGCCGGCTCACCGCTTCATGACCGCGATGGTGGATGAAAAGAGCGTCAGCTACGCGCCCCGATCCACCCTGCATCTGTGTGGGAGCGCGCCATGCGCGCGATTCGCGGGCGCGGCCCGCTCCCACAATGGATCGCACGAGGCCAGCTCACCGCTTCCTGACCGCGATGGTGGATGAAAGAGCGTCAGCTACACGCCCCGATCCACCCTGCATCTGTGTGGGAGCGCGCCATGCGCGCGAATCGCGGGCGTGGCCCGCTCCCACAATGGATGGCACGATGCCGGCTCACCGTTTCCTGACCGCGATGGTGGATGAAAGAGCGTCAGCTACGCGCCTTGATCCACCCTGCATCTGTGTGGGAGCGCGCCATGCGCGCGATTCGCGGGCGTGGCCCGCTCCCACAATGGATGGCACGATGCCGGCTCACCGCTTCATGACCGCGATGGTGGATGAAAGAGCGTCAGCTACGCGCCCCGATCCACCCTGCATCTGTGTGGGAGCGCGCCATGCGCGCGATTCGCGGGCGTGGCCCGCTCCCACAATGGATGGCACGATACCGGCTCGCCGCTTCCTGACCGCGATGGTGGATGAAAGAGCGTCAGCTACGCGCCCCGATCCACCCTGCATCTGTGTGGGAGCGCGCCATGCGCGCGAATCGCGGGCGTGGCCCGCTCCCACGGTGGATCGCACGAGGTCAGCTCACCGCTTCCTGACCGCGATGGTGGATGAAAGAGCGTCAGCTACGCGCCCCGATCCACCCTGCATCTGTGTGGGAGCGCGCCATGCGCGCGATTCGCGGGCGCGGCCCGCTCCTGCAGTGGATCGCACGATGCCAGCTCACCGCTTTGCGATCTCAGCGTGGATGAGCAGGGCGTGGGTGTGACCGGGTTCTCGCGGCGAGGTCAGTCAGCGAACCCCTCGGACTGTGCTAGGGTCTCTAGTCGATAGCTGTTTCGACAAGAACAAGAGCAGGCTGCCGAGCCATGTCCCGAACGCAAAGAACGCTCGACCCCTCCTACGAGTTGATGGATGACCACGAGGGTCATTCGCTGATCTATCGCCAGCACGGCTTTCCCAGCCCGCTGGTGCGTTGGCATTTCCACAAGGAATACGAGCTGCACCTGATCGTTGCCAGTTCCGGCAAGGTGTTCATCGGCGACTACATCGGCAATTTCTCCCCCGACACCCTGTTTCTCACCGGCCCCAACCTGCCGCACAACTGGATCAGCCAGATGAGTGCGGGCGAGGCGGTGGCCGAGCGCGACATGCTGGTCAACTTCACCGACGAGGTGCTGGAGAGCGGCACCGCGGTATTCGCCGAGCTCAAGGATCTGCAGCCGCTGCTCAGCCGGGCCCATTACGGCATCGAGTTCCGCTGCGAGCGCACCATCGCCGAGGCGCGTCAGCTGCTGCAGCGCATCGCCGACTCCCAGGGCATGACCCGGTTGGGCAATTTCTTCATCCTCATGGAGCTGCTCGCCGCTTGCGACGACTACCAGTTGCTGTCGGACAGAACCGCTGCGCAGCTGGCTGACGAGCACCATGTCGAACGCATCAACCGCGCGGTGGATTACATCTTCCAGCACTACGCCCAGGAGCTGACCCAGGAAGAAGTGGCCGAGTATCTGGGCATGACGCCCACCTATTTCTCGCGTTTCTTCAAGCAGGCCACCGGGCGGGGTTTCGTCGAGTTCGTCAATCGCATGCGGGTGAGCAAGTCCTGCGAGCTGCTGACCCAGAGCGACAAGCCGGTGACTCAGGTGTGTTTCGAGTCGGGCTTCAACAACATTTCCAACTTCAACCGGCGTTTCCAGCAGCTCAAGGGCATGACGCCCAGCGGCTATCGCAGGCTGGTCACGCAACGGGTTACCGAGCAAAACCTGTACTGATTCCGTCGCTCTCATCCACCGGGAAGATGCAGAAAGGCTCGTGCTTGAGCCTTTCTGCTGCATTTCATGACCGTTGTCCGTCACCTGGCGAGTGCAAAAAAGTATCGGTTGCAGTGCAGTCGAGGCGTTGTCTGCGCTCGGTCGTAGGGGTGTAATCCGGGTCGGCCCACAAAAACAATAACGTCTCCTGCGACCTCTCCGGTCAGGGAGAGGAGTTCAAGACCATGAACCACACGATCAAAGTACTGGTAGCCGCTTCATGCCTGTCGCTCACCGTTGGCGCGCAGGCCGCCGAGACCCTGACCATCGCCACGGTCAACAACAGCGACATGATCCGCATGCAGCGCCTGGCGAAAACCTTCGAAGAACAGAACCCTGACATCAAGCTCAAGTGGGTGGTACTCGAAGAGAACGTGCTGCGTCAGCGCCTGACCACCGACATCGCCACTCAGGGCGGCCAGTTCGACGTGCTGACCATCGGCATGTACGAAGCGGCGCTGTGGGGCGAGAAGGGCTGGCTGGAGCCGATGACCGATCTGCCCGCCGACTATGCCCTCGATGACGTCTTCCCCTCCGTGCGTGAGGGCCTCTCGGCCAAGGGCCAGCTCTATGCCCTGCCGTTCTACGCCGAAGCGTCGATCACCTACTACCGCACCGATCTTTTCGAGCAGGCCGGGCTGAAGATGCCCGAGCAGCCGACCTGGGATCAGATGGCCGAATTCGCCAGCAAGCTGCACCAGCCCGACAAGGGCCAGTACGGTATCTGCCTGCGTGGCAAGGCCGGCTGGGGCGAGAACATGGCGCTGATCACCACCGTGGCCAATGCCTACGGCGCGCGCTGGTTCGATGAGCAGTGGAAGCCTGAATTCACCGGCAGCGAGTGGAAGAACGCGCTGAACTTCTACGTCGACACCATGAACAAGTACGGCCCGCCGGGCGCGTCTAGCAATGGTTTCAACGAGAACCTGGCGTTGTTCAACAGCGGCAAGTGCGCGATGTGGGTCGATGCCAGCGTGGCCGGCTCGTTCGTCACCGACAAATCGCAGAGCAAGGTCGCCGACTCGGTAGGCTTCACCTTCGCGCCGACCCAGGTCACCGACAAGGGCGCCTCCTGGCTGTACTCCTGGGCGCTGGCGATCCCTACCAGTTCCAAGTCCAAGGACGCTGCCAAGACCTTCAGCGCCTGGGCCACGTCCAAGGCCTACGGAGCGCTGGTCGCCGAGAAGGATGGCGTCGCCAACGTGCCGCCAGGCACCCGCGCCTCGACCTACAGCGACGCCTACATGAAGGCGGCGCCGTTCGCCAAGGTCACCCTCGACTCGTTGAAGAAGGCCGACCCGGCCAACCCCAGCGCCAAGCCTGTCCCGTACGTGGGCATTCAACTGGTGACCATTCCCGAGTTCCAGGCCATCGGCACCAGTGTCGGCAAGCTGTTCGCCGCCGCGCTCACCGGGCAGATGAAGCCTGATCAGGCTCTCCAGGCAGCACAGCAGAGCACCGAGCGGGAAATGAAGCGCGCCGGGTATCCGAAGTAGCGGAACCGCGATCGTTCCCACGCTCTGCGTGGGAACGTATGTCGGGACGCTCCGCGTCCGCCCCGGTGTTACGCGGCGCGGAGCGCCACAGGCGGCGTTCCCAAAGCGTCATCCGCTGTAGAACCGTCTTTCGGAGACACGATGAATACCATCGACAATCCTGCGGAGCTGGCCCGCGAGCCGGCGCCGCGTAAATCGCGACGCCTGGCGCCCGGCTGGTTTCTGGTCAGCCCTTCGGTCGTCCTGCTGCTGATCTGGATGATCGTGCCTCTGGGCATGACCATCTATTTCTCGCTGATCCGCTACAACCTGCTGTACCCCGGCGAGAACGATTTCGTCGGGCTGGAGAACTTCGAGTACTTCGTCACCGACGCCGCGTTTCTGTCTGGCGCGGGCAACACCCTGTTGCTGGTGGGCAGCGTGCTGCTGATCAGCGTGGTGTTCGGCGTGCTGATTTCCGCACTGCTGGAGGCCAGTGAGTTCTTTGGCCGGGGCATCGTGCGGGTGCTGCTGATCTCGCCGTTCTTCATCATGCCGACGGTCAGCGCGCTGCTGTGGAAGAACCTGATCTTCCATCCGGTTTCGGGGATTCTGGCAGCCGTCTGGCAGTTCTTCGGCGCTCAGCCGGTGGACTGGCTGGCGCACCACCCCTTGTTCTCGATCATCCTCATCGTGTCCTGGCAGTGGCTGCCATTCGCCATCCTCATCCTGATGACCGCCATGCAGTCTCTGGATCAGGAGCAGAAGGAAGCCGCGCGCCTCGACGGTGCCGGACCGCTGGCCATCTTCTGGCACCTGACCCTGCCGCATCTGGCGCGACCGATTGCCGTGGTGGTGATGATCGAAACCATCTTCCTGCTCTCGGTATTCGCCGAAATCTACACCACCACCGGCGGCGGCCCGGGCTATGAGTCCACCAACCTCGCTTACCTGATCTACACCCAGGCGCTGCTGCAGTTCGACGTGGGCATGGCCTCCGCCGGCGGGCTGATCGCCGTGGTCATCGCCAACATCGCCGCCATCGTGCTGATTCGCATGATCGGCAAGAACCTGACCGACCGGCAGTAGGAGCGAAGCATGCTGACCCTCAAGCAATCCCGTCGGCTGCAGAGCCTGATCATCGGCACCCTGGCCTGGGCCATCGCCGCGTTGATCTTCTTTCCGATCTTCTGGATGGTGCTGACCAGCCTGAAGACCGAGCTCGACGCCTTCGCCACGCCGCCGCAGTTCATCTTCACGCCGACGCTGGAGAACTACCTGCACATCAACGAGCGCAGCAATTACTTCAGTTTCGCCTGGAACTCGGTGCTGATCTCCTTCTCGGCGACCCTGCTGTGCATGCTGATCGCGGTGCCGGCGGCTTACTCGATGGCGTTCTTCGAGACCAAGCGCACCAAAGGCACGCTGCTATGGATGCTGTCGACCAAGATGCTGCCGCCGGTCGGTGTGCTGGTGCCGATCTATCTGCTGGCCAAGCAATTCGGCCTGCTCGATTCGCGTATCGCGCTGATCGTCATCTACACCCTGATCAACCTGCCGATCGTGGTGTGGATGGTGTACACCTACTTCAAGGATATCCCCGGAGAGATCCTCGAAGCGGCGCGCCTGGATGGGGCCACCACCTGGCAGGAAATCGTTCGCGTGCTGCTGCCCATCGCCCGTGGCGGCCTGGCCTCGACCATGCTGCTGTCGTTGATCCTGTGCTGGAACGAGGCTTTCTGGTCGCTCAACCTGACCAGTTCCGCGGCGGCGCCACTGACCGCGCTGGTGGCGTCCTACTCCAGTCCCGAAGGCCTGTTCTGGGCCAAGCTTTCCGCCGTTTCGACGCTTGCCTGCGCGCCCATCCTGATCTTCGGCTGGATCAGCCAGAAGCAGCTGGTGCGTGGCCTGTCGTTCGGGGCCGTGAAATGAGGACGCCGATATGTGTTTGATCCTCGTCGCCCGCCGTAGGAGCGAGCTTGCTCGCGATCTGCCGGCAACCGGCAGTGGCTCTGCTGCCACGGTCGAGGGCGTTTTCGCTGCCGGTTCCCTGCAGATCGCCGGCAAGCCGGGCTCCTACGCCCGTTGGGCAGAAGCACAACTGCAGCGTCTGTAAACAATCGAAGAATAAGACTGGAGCCCGCTATGGCTGATTTGAAAATCCGCAACCTGAAGAAAGGCTTCGACGGCACGGCGATCATCAAGGGCATCGACCTGGATATCGAGAACCGCGAGTTCGTGGTCTTCGTCGGCCCGTCCGGCTGCGGCAAGTCCACGCTGCTGCGGCTGATCGCCGGCCTGGAGGAGGTGTCCAGCGGGACGATCACCCTCGACGGCACCGATATCACCGACACCGCGCCAGCCAGGCGGGATCTGGCGATGGTCTTCCAGACCTACGCCCTGTACCCGCACATGACCGTGCGCAAGAACCTGTCCTTCGCCCTCGATCTCGCTCGGGTAGGCAAGCAGGAAGTGCAGGAGAAGGTCGCCAATGCGGCGCGCATCCTCGAGCTGGACGCCCTGCTCGAGCGCAAGCCCAAGCAGCTCTCCGGAGGTCAGCGCCAGCGCGTGGCCATCGGCCGCGCCATCGTGCGCAATCCGAAGATCTTCCTGTTCGACGAACCACTGTCCAACCTCGATGCCGCCTTGCGCGTGCAGACCCGCCTGGAGCTGGCGCGGCTGCACAAGGAGCTGAAGGCGACGATGATCTACGTGACTCACGATCAGGTCGAGGCCATGACCCTGGCCGACAAGGTGGTGGTGCTCAACGGCGGCCGCGTGGAGCAGGTCGGTTCACCGCTGGAACTCTACAACCACCCGGTCAACCTGTTCGTCGCCGGCTTTCTCGGCACGCCGAAGATGGGCTTCCTGCGTGGCCAGGTCGAGCGCGTCGATGCCGGGCTGTGCCAGATCCGCCTGGAAGGCGCTGCCACGCTGGATCTGCCGCTGGCAGGTACCGGCCTGGCGAGCGGCAGCCAGGTCACCCTGGGCATCCGCCCCGAGCACCTCAACGTGGTGCCTGCCGGCCAGGGCCGACTGCAGGCGACGGCGGACGTCAGCGAGCGTCTGGGCAGCGACACCTTCTGCCATGTCCGGGTGGGCGACGAGGTGCTCACCGTGCGTGTGCGCGGTGATTTCTCCCCGGCCTATGGCGAGCCGCTGGCGCTGGATTTCGATCCGGCCCACTGCCACCTCTTCAACGCCGATGGCCTGGCCATCGACAAACGCATCCAGGCTGGCCAGGCCGCCTGAAGCGCAGGAATGACCCCATGAAACTGACCCGCAAGAATCTCGCATCACTGGCCGCCGAGGTCGATGTACCGGCCTACGATCCGGCGGACGTACGCCAGGGAATCGCCCATATCGGCGTCGGCGGTTTCCACCGTGCTCACCAGGCGATCTACACCGAAGCGCTGCTCAACCGTGGCGAAGCCCTGAACTGGGGCATCTGTGGCGTTGGCCTGCGCCGCGAGGACCGCGCCATGCAACAGGCGCTGGCCGAGCAGGATCACCTCTACACGATGTTCGTGCTGGGCGATGAGCCCGGTCTGGAAGTCCGTGTGGTCGGTGCCATCAATGGCATGCTGCTGGCCGAGGACTCACCCGCCGCGCTGATCGACAAGCTGGCCGATCCGGCGATCCGTATCGTTTCGCTGACCATCACCGAAGGTGGCTACTGCATCGACGACAGCAGCGGCGAGTTCATGGCCCATCTGCCGGACATTCAGCATGATCTGGCGCACCCGGATGCACCGCGCAGCGTCTTTGGCTTTCTCTGCGCCGCCCTGGCCAGGCGCCGTGCTGCCGGCACGCCGGCGTTCACGTTGATGTCCTGCGATAACCTGCCCCACAACGGCGCGGTGACCCGCAAGGCGCTGCTGGCGTTCGCTCACCTGGCCGATCACGAGCTGGCGACCTGGATCGACAGCCATGTCAGCTTCCCCAATGCCATGGTCGACCGCATCACACCGATGACCAGCGACGCTCACCGCCAGCAACTGGCCGAGCGTCATGGCGTCGAGGACGCCTGGCCGGTGGTCTGCGAGCCGTTCCTGCAGTGGGTGCTCGAAGACAAGTTCGTCAGCGGCCGGCCGGCCTGGGAAAAGGTCGGTGTGCAGTTCACCGATGACGTCACGCCCTACGAGGAGATGAAGATAAAATTGCTCAACGGCAGCCACCTGGCGTTGACCTACCTGGGCTTTCTCAAGGGCTATCGCTTCGTTCACGAGGCCATGAACGATCCACTGTTCCAGCGCTATGTGCGCACCTTCATGGACCTCGACGTGACCCCGCAACTGGCAGCGGTGCCGGGTATCGATCTGGAGGCTTACAAGGACACCCTGATCGAGCGCTTTTCCAACCAGGCCATCGCCGATCAGCTCGAACGCGTCTGCTCGGACGGTTCGTCGAAGTTTCCCAAGTTCATCGTGCCGACCATCAACCGGCTGATCGAGGACGGTCGGCCGCTGGAACGCGCGGCGCTGGTGGTCGCCGCGTGGGCGCTGTACCTCAAGGGTGTCGACGAGAAAGGCAGCCGCTATCGCATTCCTGATCCACGTGCCGAGTTCTGCCAGAAACTGGTACAGGATGACGACCGGGTGAGCGAGCATGTGTTGGGCGTCGAAGTGATCTTCGGCAATGGCATCCCGCAGTCGGCGGCTTTCGTCACGGCCTTCGAACTCTGCTACGACAGCCTGCGCAAGCTCGGTGTGACGCGCACCCTGCAGACCCTGCTGGGTGATTGAGCCATGTACCTCGGCATCGATTGCGGTACCCAGGGTACCAAGGCGCTGGTGCTGGATATCCACAGTGGGCGGGTGCTTGGCGAAGGCAGCGCAGGGCACCAGCTGATCAGCGGTGCCAACGGGCGTCGCGAGCAGGAACCGGCCGACTGGCTGCAGGCCTTCGAATTGGCCACCGCGCGAGCGCTGCAGCAGGCCGGCGTGTCGGGTCGCGAGGTTCTCGGCATTGGCGTGTCCGGTCAGCAGCACGGCCTGGTGCTGCTCGATGCCAAAGGCGAAGTGCTGCGCCCTGCCAAGCTGTGGTGCGACACCGAGTCGGCCGCCGAGAACGCCCAGCTGCTGGATTTGCTCGGCGGCGAAAGCGGTTCGCTGGAGCGCCTGGGTGTGGCCATCGCGCCGGGCTACACGGTGTCCAAACTGCTCTGGACCCGTGATCATCACCCTGAGGTGTTCGCCCGCATCGCCTACATCCTGTTGCCCCACGACTACCTGAATTACTGGCTGACCGGGCGTTTCTGCGCTGAATACGGGGATGCCTCGGGTAGCGGTTATTTCAACGTGCGCACCCGCGCCTGGGACAGCCAACTACTCGAGTCGATCGACCCGAGCGGCGCCCTGTCGCGTGCCTTGCCGGAGCTGATCGAGTCGCATCGCTGCGTCGGTCCGATTCGTCCGCAGATCGCCGAGCTGCTGGGTCTGAACCCCCGTGCTCTGGTGGCCAGCGGCGGTGGCGACAATATGATGGGCGCCATCGGTACGGGCAATATCGCCCCCGGCGCCATCACCATGAGTCTCGGCACATCCGGCACGGTATACGCCTACGCCGATCAGCCACGGGTCAGCCCACACCCGCAGGTGGCGACCTTCTGTTCGTCATCCGCTGGCTGGCTGCCGTTGATCTGCACCATGAACCTGACCAACGCCAGCGGTGCGATTCGTGAATTGCTGGGGCTGGATGTCGAGGCCTTCGGTGCGCTGGTCGGCCAGGCGCCCATCGGTGCGCAGGGCGTGCTGATGCTGCCATTCCTCAATGGTGAGCGGGTGCCGGCGTTGCCGCAGGCCACCGCCAGCCTGCATGGCCTTACGACCGATAACCTGACTCGCGCCAATCTCTGTCGGGCGGTGGTGGAGGGCACCACCTTCGGCTTGCGCTACGGGCTCGACCTGTTGCGTGACAGCGGTATTCGCAGCGATGCGATCCGCCTGATCGGTGGCGGTGCGAAGAGCGCCCCATGGCGGCAGATCGTCGCCGACATCATGGGTGCGCCGGTGGCCTGCCCGCAGCACACCGAAGCGGCAGCGCTCGGTGCGGCGATCCAGGCCGCCTGGTGCGTGAGTCACGAGCAGGGCGAGGCGCTGAGCCTGGACAGCCTGTGCGAGCGCTGCGTGACCCTGGATGAAACCCGCGGCGCACAACCCGACGCGTTGCGCAGCCGGGCCTACGAGGGTGTCTACCAACGCTACCGTGAGCTGGTGCGACAACTGCAATGACCCACACCGACGGCATTTTGCCGTCGGCTCTTCCCTGCGCGAGCGCGCCTTCTGAGATGCGGAGATTCCATGTACCTGGTATGCGGCGAAGCCCTGTTCGATTTCTTCTGCAACCCTGGCGAGCGCAGCAGCGAGCTGAATTTCCAGGCCCTGGCCGGCGGTTCGCCGTTCAACGTGGCGGTCGGCCTGCGTCGGCTTGGCGTGGAGTCGGGCCTGTTCGGCGGTATTTCCAGTGACTACCTCGGCCAGCGCCTGCGCCAGGTGCTGGAGGAGGAGGGGGTGAGCGATCGTTACCTGATCGCCAGCGAGGCGCCAACCACCATGGCCATGGTCGCGCTGGATGCCAAGGGCTCGCCGCAGTACATGTTTCGCGGCGAGGGTTGTGCGGATCGTCAACTGCTACCCGAGCATTTGCCCGCTCTGGGCGATGAGGTCAAAGGCCTGCACGTGGGCTCCTATTCGCTGGTGGTACCACCGATTGGCGACACTCTGCTGGCGCTGGTCGAGCGCGAGAGCGACCGCCGCCTGATCACCCTGGATCCCAACGTACGTCTCAATCCTGCACCGAATATCGAGCGCTGGCGCCAGCGAATTGAATCTTTTGCCGCCCATGCGCATCTGATCAAGGTCAGCGAGGAAGACCTGGAGCTGCTCTATCCCGGTATCGAGCCGCTGACGAGCATCGAGCGCTGGTTGGCCCGGCGTTGTCAGGTGGTGTTTCTGACCCGTGGCAGCGAAGGGGCGAGCGTGTTCAGCCGGCAGCATGGGCACTGGTCAGTGCCGGCGCGCCAGGTGGTCACGCGTGACACGGTGGGAGCGGGGGATACCTTCCAGGCGGCGATCATCGCCTACCTGGTGCAGCATGGGCTGGACAGCCCCACTGCCCTCGCTGCGTTGTCTCGTGAGAGGCTCGATGCGATGCTCGATTTTGCGGTGCAGGCCGCGGCGCTGACCTGTTCGCGGGTTGGTCCGCAGTTGCCGTATCGCCATGAACTGGAGCGTTATCAGGCCGTTGAGGGAAGTGAGGCGCAGTAGGCAATTTTCAACGCAGTATTGCCAACGCCACGCCCAGCGGCATGCAATCGAATTCGCGAGGTCAGCCTGGCTGGCCCGAACCAAGGAGTCTTCATGCCGTACCTTTCATCATCGCTGGATGTCACGCAATTGCCGAGCTGGCAGGCCCTGGTCGCCCACCGCGAGCGTCTTGCCGGTTTCAGCATGCGCCAGGCCTTCGCCGCGGATGCGCAGCGCTTCGAGACCTTCAGCCTGAGCGGCTGCGGGCTGTTTCTGGATTACTCGAAGAACCTGATCAATACCGAGACCCGCGAGCTGCTGGTCAATCTGGCCCGGGAAGTGGGGCTGGAGCGGGGCATTCGGGCGCTGTTCGACGGCGAGCTGCTGAACAACACCGAGAAGCGCCCGGCGCTGCACACTGCGCTGCGTCGTCCGTTGGGTGACAAGGTGCAGGTCGATGGCGTCGACATCATTCCCGAGGTGCAGCGCGTGCTGCAGCAGATGACCGAGCTGGTCGGGCGCATCCACGATGGCCTGTGGCGCGGTTACACCGAGAAGCCCATCACCGACGTGGTGAACATCGGCATCGGTGGCTCCTTCCTCGGCCCGCAACTGGTCTCCGAAGCGCTGCTGCCCTTCGCCCAGCGCGGTGTGCGCTGCCACTACCTGGCCAATATCGACGGTAGCGAATTCCACGAGCTGTCGGCCAAGCTGCGCGCCGAGACCACGCTGTTCATCGTCTCGTCGAAGTCCTTCGGCACTTTGGAAACTCTCAAGAACGCCCAGGCCGCTCGTGGCTGGTACCTGGCTCAGGGTGGCTCCGAGGCCGAGCTCTATCGTCACTTCATCGCCGTGTCGAGCAACCGCGAGGCGGCGGTGGGCTTCGGCATCCGGGAAGAGAACATCTTCCCGATGTGGGACTGGGTCGGTGGGCGCTACTCGCTGTGGTCTGCCATCGGTCTGCCGATCGCCCTGTCCATCGGCATGTCCAATTTCAAGGAGCTGTTGTCCGGTGCCTACCGCATGGACGAGCACTTCCAGACCGCACCGTTCGAAGAGAACATGCCGGTGCTGCTGGCACTGCTCGGTGTCTGGTACGGCAACTTCTGGAATGCCCAGAGCCATGCCATCCTGCCGTACGACCACTACCTGCGAAACATCACCAAGCACCTGCAGCAGCTGGACATGGAGTCCAACGGCAAGAGCGTGCGTGGCGATGGTCAGCCGGTCAACACCGCCACCGGTCCGGTGATCTGGGGGGGCGTGGGCTGCAACGGCCAACACGCCTATCACCAGTTGCTGCACCAGGGCACCCAGCTGATTCCGGCGGATTTCATCGTGCCGGTGAGCAGCTACAACCCGGTCGCCGACCACCAGCAGTGGCTGTACGCCAACTGCCTGTCGCAGAGCCAGGCACTGATGCTCGGCAAGTCCCGCGAGGAGGCCGAGGATGAGCTGCGTGCCAAGGGCGTGAGCGAGGAAGAGGTGCAGCGCCTGGCGCCGCACAAGGTGATTCCCGGCAACCGTCCGAGCAATACCCTGGTCATGGAACGCGTCAGCCCGCGGCGCCTGGGTGCGCTGATCGCCATGTACGAGCACAAGGTGTTCGTGCAAAGCGTCATCTGGGGCAACAACGCGTTCGACCAGTGGGGCGTGGAGCTTGGCAAGGACCTTGGCAAGGGCGTTTATTCGCGCATGGTCGGTAGCGAGAGCGCGCGGGCGGAAGATGGCTCCACTCAGGGCCTGATCGACTTCTTCCGCGGTCGTCACCGCGGCTGATCGATCCGCAGTGCCATTATCTGGATGAGCGCAAAAGCCGCCCGGCATCTCTCCGCAGGCGTACGGTTTCGCGTGGCCGGGCATGGCCAGAATCACGCCCGGTCATGCGGCCTTTCTGATCAAAGGCCGCTCGCTGTCACACTCTGGACATCTGTACGTTCTTACATGGGACAGGTATCGAGCCCATGCTAGAGCGGTTGCTTGCGGAGCCAGGCGAGCCTGGCTCAGTGGCATGCAGTTACATATCGCTGGCCAATTTGGGTCGCTTTTCTTGCGATTAAGGTTGGTTTAAGCCTTCATGGGTAAATTCGTATGCGATGTGACCAATTGGTCACGAAGCACACTGCCACTAGATGGCAAGTCAATATCACGACTGAAACCAGGAGGCACCATGAGCGAGCGCATTCGTTCCATCCGATCCGCTACACCCTCGGCAGCCGGCAAGCAGACCGCGGAAGATGCCCTGCAGACCCTGCTTGATGGCTTTCAGCGTTTTCGCACCGAAGTCTTCCCCGAGCAGCGCGAGCTGTTCAGCAAACTGGCCCGCCAGCAGAGCCCGCAGGCCATGTTCATCACCTGCGCGGACTCGCGCATCGTTCCCGAACTGATTACCCAGAGCGACCCTGGCTCGCTGTTCGTGACCCGCAACGTCGGCAACGTGGTGCCCCCTTACGGACAGATGAACGGTGGCGTATCCACGGCCATCGAGTACGCGGTGATGGGCCTGGGCGTGCAGCACATCATCATCTGCGGACATTCCGACTGCGGCGCCATGAAAGCGGTGCTGGCGCCTGACACCATCGAGCGCATGCCGACGGTCAAGGCCTGGTTGCGTCATGCCGAAGTCGCCAAGACCGTGGTCGCCGACAACTGCGGCTGCGCCGATCACTCCACGCTCGGTGTGCTCACCGAAGAGAACGTGGTGGCCCAGCTCGACCACCTGCGCACGCATCCGTCGGTTGCTGCGCGCCTGGCCAGCGGTCAGCTGTTCATCCATGGCTGGGTCTATGACATCGAGAACTGCACCATCAAGGCCTATGACGCCGAGCGTGGCGAGTTCCTGCCGCTCGATGGCGAAACCGCTCCCAACGCCAGCCCTCGAGCGCGTTACCTGGCTTCCTAGCCGACCCCGACAGGACGTCACCCGGTGGCCATGAATCGACCCGTGGGTTAACCCCGCCAACAATCGACAGCCGTGTTCGGGTCTGCTCCGTCATTTCATGACGGTGACAGACCCTTGGGTTTTGACTGCCTACCTGCCAGACGGCGAGCGTTGCTTGTCGTCGTGACCTTTCGTGCGCCGTACCCGCAGGAGACCGCACCATGACCCTCGCTTCTTTCAAATCCGCTCTACCCCGTGATGCCCTGGCATCCATCGTGGTATTTCTCGTCGCCCTGCCGCTGTGCATGGGTATCGCCATCGCGTCCGGCATGCCGCCGGCCAAAGGCCTGATCACCGGCATCATCGGTGGTCTGGTGGTCGGTTGGCTGGCCGGCTCGCCGCTGCAGGTCAGCGGCCCGGCTGCCGGCCTCGCCGTACTGGTGTTCGAACTGGTGCGCACCCATGGCCTGGCCATGCTCGGGCCGATTCTGCTCCTGGCTGGACTGCTGCAACTGATCGCCGGGCGCCTGCGTCTCGGCTGCTGGTTTCGCGTCACGGCACCGGCAGTGGTGTACGGCATGCTTGCCGGTATCGGCATCCTTATCGTGCTTTCGCAGTTGCACGTGATGTTCGATGTGAAGCCCCAGGCGTCCGGCCTGGATAACCTGCTGGCGTTTCCCGACACGGTGCGCCAGGCGATTCCCGGCCTTGGCGGCGGCAGTGCCATGGCGGCGGCCCTGCTGGGTTTCGGCACCATCGCCTGCATGTTCCTGTGGGACAAGTTGCGCCCCAACAGCCTGCGCTTTCTGCCGGGCGCGTTGCTGGGGGTGGCGTCGATGACGTTGATCAGCCTGTGGATGAATCTGGGCGTGGCGCGGGTCGAAGTACCGGCCACGCTGAGCGATGCCATCGACTGGGTAAAGCCCGCCGATCTGCTCAACCTGGCCGATCCGCACATCCTGCTGGCCGCCGTCGTGGTGGCTTTCATCGCCAGTGCGGAAACCTTGCTGTCTGCGGCGGCGGTGGATCGCATGCACAGTGGCGCGCGTTCCAATATGGATCGTGAGTTGTCCGCTCAGGGCATCGGCAACATGCTCTGCGGTGCGCTCGGTGCCTTGCCGATGACCGGGGTGATCGTGCGCAGCTCGGCCAACGTGCAGGCCGGCGCGCGCACCCGCATGTCGGCCATCCTCCACGGTGCCTGGTTGCTGGCGTTCGTCATGCTGCTGCCCGGTGTGCTGCAGAGCATCCCCATCGCTTCGCTCGGCGGTGTCCTGGTGTACACCGGTTTCAAACTGGTCGACATCAAGGCCATTCGCAGCCTCGGGCGCTATGGCCGGGCGCCGGTATTCATCTACGCGGCCACTGCCATCGGCATCGTCTCGGTCGACCTGCTCACCGGTGTACTGATCGGCTTCGCCCTGACACTGGTCAAACTGGCCAGCAAGGCTTCGCGTCTGAAGGTCAACCTCAATCAGGTCGGCCCCGACCAGGCGGAACTACGCCTTATCGGCTCGGCGACTTTCCTCAAGGTGCCGCACCTGGCCAGCGTGCTGGAGGGTATCGCGCCGACCACTCGCCTGTATGTGCCGCTGGACAAGCTCAGCTACGTCGATCATGCCTGCATGGAGTTGCTCGACGACTGGGGCCGCGCGGCAGAACAGCAGGGCGGTGCGCTGCTGATCGAACGCCACGGCCTCAACCGGCGCCTGGAAGGTCGCACACTGAGCATGCGTCGCGCGGTGGCCTGACAGCCCTCAGCCTTACAGGGCTTCAGCTGCCATGTGCAGCGTGGAGCCCGTCCGTTTCATCCGCGCCTGCTGCAATGGCAGGCGCGACTTTCTTCACCGTGACAGCTGGCCGCATGCGCCAATGCGACCTTGGCGCTCAGTATCTGGTACCTTTTCCCGCTGTTCATCGCCTACCGGCTGATCCCATCTGCCTGGCCGCCGTGCCATTCGCGTGTCGATCGGGGTTCTCTGGCCAGTCCCGGCGATCACCTTTCACTCAGACCATCGTGGCCGCCATGACCCGAAAGCAAATCACCGTATTCGTCCTGATCGCCGTCGTCGCACTGGTGCTCGGTCTTGCCGTCAATCAGGTGCTCAGCAATAAATCGAAGAACGACCCTGCCGCGTTGCTCGACGCTGGCATCGTCATGCTGCCGCAACAACGCCAGGTACCGGCGCTGGACTTCGTCGATCAGGATGGCCAGACCTTTTCCACCGGTCAGCTCAAGGATCAGTGGAGTCTGCTGTTCTTCGGTTACACCTTCTGCCCGGACATCTGCCCGGCGACCCTGGCTCAGTTGCGCCAACTGCGTTCGGAAATCCCGGAGGAGGCCTGGAACAACCTGCGCATCGTACTGGTGACCGTCGACCCCAATCGCGACACGCCCGAGCAGATGAAAAAGTACCTGGGCTATTTCGATGCCGGTTACATGGGCCTGACCGGTGAGCCGGACACCATCCAGACGCTGGCCAACGCGGTGAGCATTCCCTACATCCCGGCCGATACCAGCAAGGAAAATTACCTCGTCGACCACAGCGGCAACCTCGCCGTCATCGGCCCTGACGGCACTCAGCGCGGCTTCATTCGTGCGCCGATCAATGTCGACAAACTGGCCGCACAATTGCCGGGATTGGTCCGCAAGGATTGAAACGTTGGGCGAACGCCTGATGCCTGTCGGTGGCGTCTTCGCCGGCTCTCCAGGAGCCGCGACGCCGCGGCGAATGATGGGCATGACACGCATGGTGCGCTGATCACCATCGCATCGTCCGCGAGCGGGCTCCTCAGGGGCTCGCGGCTCTGCAGGTTTTGCAGACGAATCACGGCCAAGTGCGGCGGCACGGCGAGCCCGTCCATCGGGTGCATGAGGCCGTCGACGATCTGGAAGCAGGCTCGCTCACCCTGGCTTTCCTGCCTGTGCATGGCGCCAGCCTGACTGACGCGGTACCTGGTCAAAAATGTTAATTGAAAACTATTCTCATCGGTCGGTAAGATGCTGCTCCTTCCCGCTCAGGTCAGGTATGACGATTGTCGGATCTGGATCTCAAAGGCCTTTTCCAGCAGCACGCCAGGGCGCTACAGAGCTTCCTGCTGCGCAAGAGCCGTGACCCCCACCTGGCTGCCGATCTGGTCCAGGAAAGTTTCCTGCGCCTGACCGAGCAGGCGCGGCACGACCACATCGAGAATACCCCGGCCTATCTCTACCGTACCGCGCGCAACCTGCTGATCGACCACCGTCGCCAGCAGGATCGACGCAAGACCGACCTGGTGGGCGACGAGGTGCTCAACGCTGTCGAAGATGAGGTCGACAGCCTGGAAGACACGACCGAGAGGCAGCAACGTATGGAGCTGTTGCAGCGTGCTGTGGCCGAACTGCCACCGCGTACCCGCGAAATCTTTCACCTCAACCGAATCGAAGGGCTGACCCATGCCGAGGTCGCCAGGCGTCTGGCAATCAGTGACAGCTCGGTGCAAAAGCACTTGTCCAAGGCGCTGTCGCATGTCATGGAACGCCTGGGTGCAGGCCCATGAGCGGGAAAAATGCCGGTATCGCCGGGCGCTTTTACGGTAAAAGAGCCGCCCGAGCGTCATTACCCTTATAAGACGAACCGAGAGCACGACGTGAATAGCCCAGACCTGCAGGATCGCGGGATTCGCCAGGCCGCTGCCGAATGGGCGGTGCGCCTGAGCGATTCGCCACTCGCCGAGGATGAGCAGCAGGCGCTGCAGGCCTGGCTCGCCCTCGATTCGCGTCACGCCGCTGCCCTGCAGTTCGCTCGGCATACCTGGGGTGACCTCGCCAGTCTGACGGAGCCGCTTCTCGATGCTCCGCGGCGTGCACCCGCTCGGCCGCTTGCCGCGCCGCCAAGGCGCCGTAGCAGGCGTGCACTGCGTTGGCTGAGCAGCGCCTCGCTGGCGGTGATCGTTACCGCTATCGGCTGGACGCAGGGTAACGCGCTGTACCTGCCACTGATCGCCGACCACCTGACCGCCAGCGGGGAAGTGCGCACCTTCGAGCTGCCCGACGGTAGCCAGGCGACGCTCGATGCGCGCAGTGCCATACGCCTCGATTACACCTCCCAGGCGCGGCGTATCGAATTGCTGGCCGGCTCGGCCATTTTTCAGACGGCTCCGGTGGGCAAGCACGAGTCACGGCCATTCATCGTCGACAGCGGTGGTGGCAAGGCCCAGGCGCTGGGCACGCGTTTTCTGGTCAGCCGGGGTGACGCCGAGCAGGCGCTCGTCGGTGTCATGCAGCACCGTGTGGCCGTCAGCAAACATGGTCAGAGCCTGATTCTCGACGAGGGGCAGAGTGCGCGTTTCGACGCCGATGGGCGGATCGAGCGGCTGAGCCTGGATCTGTCGCGCGCCAGCAGTTGGCAGCGCGGTCTGCTGATTTTCGATCAGGTACCGTTGCAGCAGGTGGTGACCCAGCTCAATCGTTACCGCGACGGGCACATTCTCATTGCTGGCGGCCAACTGGCGCAGCGCCGAGTCAGCGGTGTGTTCCGCGTGGATTCGCTGGACGGTGCGGTCGCTACCCTCACGGGCGAGCTGCAGGCCCGGCATAGCGATCTGCCCGGCCTCAGCATCATTTACTGAGCCGCGTTCGCCTCGGCTTTTCAGTCGAACGAATAATTTCCAAAAACGCTTACTGAGTTTTCCCGGCTGCAACGTCTTGCTTGTTGATAGTGATTTTCATTACACACCAATATCAACAAAGAGCAGGGTCGATGGGCAACAAGGGAATGCGTCATTCAATCGCCGGAAACCAGAAAGGGCATCGCGCTCTGGGGCTGGCGGGTGGTTTGCTGGTGGGTGTGGCGCTGGTCGCTGGCAGTCGCGCCTGGGCCCAGCAGTCGGCGCCTTTGGCGGCGGATACGGGCGGCGCTGTGAGGGCAGCTCAGGTCCAGTTCGATATTCCCGCACAGCCGCTGGGGAGCGCGGTGATCGCCTTTGCCGAGCAGGCCGGGATTCAGGTGTTCTTCGACAGCAGCAAGCTGGCAGGGCTGCAGAGTCTTGAGCTGAAGGGGCCGCACGGGCCGGAGCAGGGCTTGCGTCTGCTGCTCAGTGGTCTGCCGGTCAGCTACAGCTTCACGGGTGAGCGGCGGGTCAACGTGGAGCGGCTGGCCGAAGTCGCCGGCACGCTGCAGATCGATGCGACGACCATCGAATCGACCCGCGACGTCAGCAATGAATGGATCTACCAGGCGCCGCGCTCGGTCAGCGTTATCACCCGTGACCAGCTCGACCGCAACCCGCCACGGCATGCGGCTGACATGCTGGTCGAAACGCCAGGCGTGTACAGCGCGGTGAGCGCCCAGGATCCAGGGCTGTCGGTAAACATCCGCGGCATGCAGGACTTCGGTCGGGTCAACACGATGATCGATGGCATGCGCCAGAACTTCAACGAGAACGGCCATCAGCAGCGCAATGGCCAGCTCTACGTGGATTCCGAGCTGATCAGCAGCGTGGTGATCGAGAAGGGCCCGCGCTCCGACGTCACCGGTGCCGCGTCGATTGCCGGCAGCGCCAACTTCGGCACGCTGAATGTCGACGACATCATTCTGCCGGGCCAGGATCAGGGCGTGCGCCTGCGCGGCATGACCGGCCTGGGCGGCCACGGCAATGGCGTCAACTTCATCGGCAGTGCCGCTGTGGCCGGGCGCTTCGATGACCGCTGGGAGCTGCTCGCCGCCCGTAGCCGACGCAGCTTCGGCGATTACGCGCCGGGCTCGCGTCGGGAGAACTTCGATTTCCTGCTCGGTGGCGTTCAGGATTCCGACCGCCCGATCACGCAGGTCGTCGATCGCATCAAGTTCTCCGATCAGGAGCAGGATTCGGAGCTGTTCAAGGCGCGCTTCGTCATCAATCCGGAGCAGGCCCTGCAGTTCACCTACATCAATACCGACCTCGGCTATGCCAACGTGTCCGACCGCCGGGTGATCAACCCGGTCGACGGCGCAGCACGGGACGGTGAAGAGGCCTGGCAGAAATACGGCGATGCCAGTGCCCGTTCGCAGTCCTTCGGGCTGGACTACAGCGTCGATTCCGACTCGCCGCTGCTGGATCTCAAGGCCAAGCTCTACTACGTCACCACCCGCAACCAGCGCGACACCGCCGCCGGGCGACCGGTCGTCACGGGCGGCGTGAACATGACCGATACCGCCTGGCGACTGGGTTACTGCGACCAGAGCCCGGTGCCCGGCTCCTGGACCAGTGCCTGCGAGGCCGGGCTGGGTAACGATGCGCGTACCAAGATCGACACCATCGGCTTCACCCTGGACAACACCGCGCGCTTCGTCTTGGTTGGCGTCGAAGGGTTTCGCTTCAACCATGGCCTGGAGTACTTCCAGGATCGTGGCGCCTCGGACACCGTCTACAACCGCCAGGGCCGTGAAGTGGGTAGCGACACCAATACCCTCAACCCCAACGGCAAGCGCAGCATCACCAGCGCTTTTGGCAGCCTTACCTTCGAGACCGAGCAGATCACGCTGTCGGGTGGGCTGCGTTATGACTACTACAGGCTCAAGGGCAAGACCCGCGTACCCGTTACGGACTGGACCTACGAGGGCCGTGCCCAGGTTTACAACCGTCTGCTCACGCAATCCATCGCTGACACTCAGCTACGCTGCACCAGCTACGTGGCGCCTGTGATACGCGGCCAGAGCGAAGCGGCGCGCCTGGCCCGTCAGGCGCGTACCAGAGCGAGTGCCTGCGCCAACATCCCGGGACTGCAGGCCAGACTGGCGGCCGACCCGACCTCGGATCCGCGCTACTACACGAGTTTCTATGATGGCATCTGGTCGTCCAACACCGGCATGCGCGCGTACGAGGTCGATGAGAGCCTGGACAAATTCCTGCCTACATTCGCTGCCGCGTACCGCCCTACCGACTGGCTGGAAGTCTTCGCCAGTTGGGGCAAGTCCTGGCGGCCGCCGGCGCTGACAGAGTCGCTGATGGAGGGCTCCCATCCCGGTGACCCTTTCGCCACCATGTACCCCAATCCCTACGCCGAACCAGAGACGTCGCGCAGTTGGGACCTGGGCTTCAACGTCAACAAGCTGGACCTGGTCACGGTGGGCGACCAGTTCAACGCCAAGGTCACGTACTACGACACGCGCGTCGACAATTACCTGATCACCTCGATGGACAATGCCCTGCCGGGCATGACCGGCGGACTGGGTAACACCATGTTCGTCAATAATCAGGCCCGCATGCAGTTTCGCGGGGTCGAGCTGGAACTGGACTACGACGCCCGCCGCTGGTACAGCGGCCTGAACTACACCCATGTGATCGGTGGCGACAACGATATCTGCCAGAAGACTTTCCCGCTCGGCAGCGACAACATCCGCGAAGACATGCCCCGTGAGGACGGCAGCTATTCGGACCTTCGCAACCAGGCCGTAGCCGCTGGATACCCCTCCTACCAGGCCTACCTGGATGCCCAGACCTATTGCGGGGGAGACGTGTTCGGCATGAACAGCGCCCGCAACTCTCCGATGGACCGCGGCAGTTGGGTGTTCGGCACCCGCTGGCTGAACGAAAGCCTGGAACTGGGCACTCGCCTCAACTACAGCGCCGCCGGCCGGCCCAGAGGCTGGAGCACCGACCTGTGGCCGAGCTACACCACCTGGGACCTGTTCGCCAGCTATCGCATCAGCCGCAACCTGCAGCTGCGCGCCACAGTGGAAAACATCCGCGACCGCAGCTACGTCATGGGCTACTCGGACATCTTCGTCAAATCCTATGGGCCCGGTCGTACCGTGATGGGCGGCTTCGAACTGCAGTTCTGAATAGGGTCGTCGCCTGTGAGGGTCCTGTTCGATGCACTCCGGTGACGGTGTGCGTATCGGTACCGCGAGGTGCCAATCAACCGGCGAACGATCGCCAAGCAAGGAGAAACAACGATGGCAATTTCCTATAGCTACGATGCCGACCACTTCCCGATCAACTTCACCTCGGGTGGCTCGCTTGCAGAATTGTTGGGCGCTTATGAAGCCAATGGCGTTGCCGGTCAGCACCCGGCCAACACTGGCGGTTTCTACACCAATGGCGTCGCGTCAGGGCTGTCCGGCGATACCTACGCGCTGTCGCTCAACAACGGCGCCTTCTCGTTCTCGGCGGTCGGCAACCTGTCCTACAACTTCAGCAGCCACTCGCTGTACGGCACCCTGCAGCAGGTGACCCTGGGGGGTGGCCTGAATGCCAACGGTACCGTTTCCAGCCCGCTGATCAGCTTCGACTTCGGCAACACGCCGCTGACCGCCACGGCGGCGGAAGGTCGCGACAATGCCGTGCACGATGTGATCTGGGGCTTGATGAACGGTTCGGTCGAAGGGGCTACCGACAGCGCCGGTACGCCGAACGACGGTGGCCTGCTGGCCGTGCTGGAAGCTGCCGGGCTGGCCGACGACATCATCACCGCAGCGGGTTCGTCGTTGAGCGAGTCCGAGTTGCTGCTGGCTGCCTGATCATCAGGCAATAAAAAGCGAACGGATAAGTCATCCCGTCCGCTCTGGTAACGCCGTCACGGCCCGTGTTTTCCAAGGCCCAGGCTGTGACGGTCACGAATTCTGGGTGTCGCCCGGGCGCCCGTCAATGGCGCCGGGGGATGCCGCCGGGCGTGTCGCGCCTGGCATTGCGCCAAGGAGCCCCTGCATGCGTGCGCCCGTTCCCGCGGCTGCCAACGAGATACTTCAGGCCCTGCGTGCCTGCCGATCAGGGCTGCTGCATGTCGGCCTGTTCTCTGCGGTGATCAACCTGCTGATGCTGGCACCTGCGCTCTACATGCTGCAGGTCTATGACCGGGTGCTCGCCTCCGGCAATGCCATGACCCTGTTGATGCTGACCCTTATCGTGGTCGGGCTGTTCGTGTTCGCCGGAGCGCTGGAATGGATCCGCAGCCTGCTGGTGATCCGGCTCGGTACGCAGATGGACATGCGCCTCAATGCACGGGTATTCGAGGCGACCTTCGAAGCCAACCTGAGCAACGCGCGACAGACCTCGACCCAGGCGCTGAGCGATCTCACCAGCCTGCGTCAGTTCGCCACCGGCAATGCGCTGTTCGCCTTCTTCGACGCCCCCTGGTTCCCGGTGTATCTGGGGGTGATCTTCCTGTTCAGCCCGTGGCTTGGTCTGCTTGCCCTGGTAGGTGCCCTGGCGCTGGTGATGCTGGCCTGGCTCAATCAGCGCCTGACCCGAGAGCCGCTTGGCGAGGCTGCACGGCTGTCCATCGCGGCGAATCAGCAAGCCGCCGGCCATTTGCGTCAGGCCGAAGCCATCGAGTCGATGGGCATGCTTGGCGCGATACGCCAGCGCTGGTTCGCCCTGCATGCCGGCTTCCTGGGCCAGCAGAACCTGGCCAGTGAAAAGACCGCCGTGTTCAGCGCCTGGTCCAAGTACGTGCGTCTGGCGCTGCAGTCACTGGTGCTGGGCCTGGGTGCCTGGCTGGCCCTGGATGGGCTGATCACGCCGGGTATGATGATCGCCGGTTCCATACTCATGGGCCGGGTGCTGGCGCCCATCGATCAGGTCCTCGGCGTCTGGCGGCAGTGGAGCAATGCGCGGCTGGCCTATGAGCGGCTGTCGGCGCTGCTCCAGGCGCACCCGCCGCGCCAGGCAGGCATGCCGCTGCCCGCGCCGCTCGGTGCGCTACGCGTCGAGCAGCTCAGCGCTTTCGCCCCGGGCACCCGCACGCCGTGCCTGGTGAACCTTGGTTTCGCCCTGGGGGCGGGCGAGGTGCTGGGTGTGATCGGCCCCTCGGGCTCGGGCAAGTCGTCCCTGGCACGCCTGCTGGTGGGCGTGGCCAAGGCGCAGACCGGCAAGGTGCGCCTGGATGGCGCCGATCTCCAGCAATGGGACCGCACTGCGCTCGGGGCTCATATCGGTTACCTGCCGCAGGACGTGCAGCTGTTCGCCGGCAGCGTGGCCGAGAACATTGCCCGTTTCACCGAGGTGGATGCGCAGAAGGTGGTGGCCGCCGCGCGTATGGCCGGTGTGCATGACCTGATCCTGCAACTGGCCGACGGCTACGATACCCGTCTCGGTGAAGGCGGCACCGGCCTGTCCGGGGGACAGCGGCAGCGTATCGGCCTGGCCCGTGCACTGTATGGCCTGCCAGCGCTGATCGTGCTCGATGAGCCGAACTCCAATCTCGACGAAGTGGGTGAGCAGGCCCTGCTGGCAGCCATCGCCGAGGCGAAGCGGCAAGGTCGCACCCTGGTGCTGATCGCCCACAAGCCGTCATTGCTGGCCAGTACCGACAAGTTGCTGGTACTGCGTGACGGGCAGATGCAGGCGTTCGGGGCCGCCGAGCGGGTCCTGCAGGAGTTGCAACCCAAAGCGGCACCCTTAGCGGCAGCCTTGCGTGGGGCCCCATCGCTGAGCATGAGTTACAGCAGCCACGGAGTGGCATCCTGATGGCCCAGTCCTTGCGCAAGGAGGGGCCACTGGCCGATGTGCTACCCCTCGACGAGCGGCGTTATTCACGCATGGGTGGCTGGCTGCTGGCAGTCGGTTTCGGTGGTTTTCTGCTTTGGGCTGGGCTGGCCCCCCTCGACAAGGGCGTGGCGGTCAGCGGCAACGTAGTGGTCGCCGGCAATCGTCAAGCCGTGCAGCATCCCTCTGGTGGGGTGGTTCAGAGCCTGCTGGTACGTGACGGTGATCAGGTCGAAGCCGGTCAGGTGCTGATTCGCATGGACGCCACGCAGATCCGTGCCCAGCGCGAATCGCTGTTCGTTCAGCACCTTGGAGCAGTGGCCAGCAGCGCTCGCCTGGAGGCCGAGCTTGACGGGCTGGCGGCCATCGCATTTCCGCCGGCCATCGCTTCAGCTGACGATCCACGGGTCGACTCGACCCTGGCCTTGCAGCGGCAGTTGCTCGCCAGTCGACGAGCCGCGTTGCGTCTGGAGCTCGATGGCCTGCAGGAGAGCATTGCCGGCAGCCAGGCCGTGCTCGAAGGGCTGCGCGCCGCCAAGGCTCACAAGGACGAGCAGCGCAGCAGCATGCAGGCGCAATTGAAGGGGCTGCGCGAGCTGGCCCGCGAAGGCTACGTGGCCCGCAATCGGCTGTTGGAAAACGAGCGGCTGTATGCCCAGCTCAATGGTGACATCTCCGAAGACCTCGGCAATATCGGCCGCACTCAGCGGCAGATACTCGAGCTGCGTCTGCGTGCCGCGCAGCGTGGCGAGGAGTACCAGCAGGACGTCCGTCAGCAGCTTGCCGATTCACGCCTCAAGGTGGAGGAACTGGGCAGCCGACTGAGCGCTGCCGACTTCGAACTGGCCCACAGTGAAGTCCGTGCCCCAGCCGCGGGCACCGTGGTCGGGCTCGACGTATTCACCGAAGGTGGGGTGATTTCGCCGGGGCAGATGCTGATGGAGATCGTCCCGCAGGACGCTCCGTTGCTGGTCGACGCACGAGCTCCCGTGGAGCTGGTCGACAAGCTGCAGCCCGGCCTGGACGTGGAACTGCTGTTCGTCGCCTTCAACCAGAGCCGTACGCCGCGGGTCAATGGCAAGGTGACGCTGGTCTCCGCTGACCGCCTGCTGGATGGAAAGACCGATCAGCCCTATTACCGGCTGCGTGTGCAGGTGGATGAAGACGGGTTGCGGCAGTTGCAGGGCCAACAGATTCGGCCCGGCATGCCGGTGGAAGCCTTCGTGCGCACCGGTGAGCGTTCGTTGCTCAACTATCTGTTCAAGCCGCTGACCGATCGCACCCATATGGCGCTGGTGGAAGAATGAAAGCATCGAATCGAACCCGGCGTAGGGTCTCACCAGCCCTCAGGTGCGGGATCCTGCTGCTCGGTGCGCTGCTCGCCGGGCCGAGCCTCGCGTTCGGCGTGATGGACGCTTACGCCCTGGCCCTGCGCAATGATCCGACTTTTCGCGCCGCCACCCGCGAGCGGGATGCTGGCGTGGAGAACCTGGCCATCGGCCGTGCCGGCTTGCTGCCGAACCTCTCGTACAGTTATCGCAAGGCCCGCAACGAGTCCGATGTCACGGCGGGCGGGGTGACCAACGACCGTGATTACGACAGCTACTCCTCGGCGCTGACCCTGCAGCAACCGCTGTTCGATTACGCCGCCTGGGCCGAGTACCGCCAGGGCGTGGCCAAGGCAGCGCTGGCCGACGAACGTCTGCGTGGGCGTGGCCAGGAACTGGTGGTGCGGGTGTTCGAGGCATACAGCCAGGCATTGCTGGCTGGTGAGCAGATCGAGCTGGCGGGTGCCCAGCGGCGTGCCTATGCCGAGCAGTTGCAGCTCAACCAGCGCACCTTCGAGGCTGGCGAAGGCACCCGTACCGACCTGCTGGAAACCCGCGCTCGCCATGATCTGTCGCGGGCGCAGGAGATCGAGGCGCAGGATGCCCTGGATGCCGCGCTGCGCGATTTGCAGGCAATCATCGGCGAGCCGGTCGAGCTTCGCCAACTGGCCCCACTGAGCGGCCCGTTCAGCGCCGAACCGCTGGCTCCGGCACGGTTCGAAGGCTGGCGCGACATGGCCATGGCGCACAACGCCGAACTCGCCAGCCAGCGCCATGGGCTGAGCGTGGCCGAGCAGGAAGTCGAGCGTCAGCGCGCCGGGCACCTGCCAACGCTGGGGCTGTACGCCAGTTCGCGCAAGACCAGCTCCGACTCGGAAAGCACCTACAACCAGAAGTACGACACCGACAGCATCGGCATCCAGCTCAGTATGCCGTTGTTCGCCGGTGGCGGTGTATCGGCGGCGCGGCGTCAGGCAGCGGCATCCTACGAGCAGGCCCGCTACGAGCTGGACGCCCAGCGCGACGGGGTGCTCAACGAGCTGCGGCGGCAGTTCAACCTGTGTGCGAGCAGCACCGCCAAGGTGCGCGCCTATGAGCTGGCGGTCGAGTCGGCCAGCGGTTTGATCGACGCCACCCGAAAGAGCGTGACCGGTGGCGAACGGGTCAACCGCGATGTGCTCGATGCCGAGCAGCAGCTCTACAGCGCCCGGCGGGATCTGGCCGAGGCCCGTTATGGCTACCTGCGCGCCTGGTTGCAACTGCGCTACCTGGCCGGGGTGCTCGGTGAGGCGGATCTGCGCCACTTGAGCCGTTACTTCCCGGCTAGCGCATGACAGTTGGCTCACGGAGCGAGTGGCGGTGTTTACCGACTTTCTCCTGCTGATTCGTCAGTTATCCAGATGATGCCGAGCACCGCTCGGGAGGCTCGTACAAGGAGAGACCCCATGACCGCCCAACAGGCACAGCTGTCCCATCCACTGCGTTCGCAGCGTCTCAACCAACTGACCCACGAGCCTCATGGCAAGCTCGATGCGCTGGTCAAAGGCCATGATCCGTTCGGCAGTCCAGAGCGTTTCGCACGCTTCGTCGCCGCCCAGTATCTGTTCCAGTACGACCTGGAAACGCTCTATCACGACCCCGCGCTGCTCGCGTTGCTACCGGATCTGCCGGCACGCTGCCGGTTGCAGCAGGCCCGTCTCGATCTGGCTGACCTTGGCCTGCCGGTGCCACTGGGCGATGAGTCTATTCGTGGCCAGTCCCTGGGGCTCGGCGCCGCCCTTGCCTGGCTGTTCGTGTCCGAGGGCTCCAAGCTGGGGGCGGCCTTCCTACTCAAGCGCATGCCCGCTCTGGGTTTGAGCGAGACCTTCGGGGCGCGGCATCTGGGCGAGCCCGAGGGTGGCCGGGCGCAAGGCTGGAAAACCTTCGTCGCGGCGCTCGACGGTGTCGAACTGGATGAGCAGCAGGAGCGCGAGGCCGAGGCTGCCGCCATCGCGGCCTTCGAGCGTTTCGCCGTGCACCTGGAGCGCAGCTTTGCCTGATACGCCACAGACGGTGGCGAGTGGCTGGGCACGCTGGCTATGGCTGGCGCTCGCCTACCTGAGCATCTGCATGGCGGCGCTGGGCGTGCTGGTACCTGGCTTGCCGACCACCGAGTTCGTACTGCTTGCCGCCTGGGCCGCGTCGCGCAGTTCACCACGGCTTAGCGCCTGGCTGGAGAGCCATCGTCTGTTCGGCCCGCTGCTGCGCAACTGGCGGGACGGTGGTGTGGTCACCCGGCGTACCAAGCTGGTAGCAAGCCTGAGCATGCTGATGGCCTTCGCCATCATGCTGCTGACAGTAGCGCACACGCCGTCGCTGATTTTCGCCGGCCTGGGCATGAGCGGCGGCGCGCTGTGGATCTGGTCTCGGCCGGAGCGACCACGCAAAGACAATTGCGCCCCATAGCCCGCGGTTGAGGGCAGCGATAGCTGGGATGCGTCGATATTAGACCTGGAGTTTTCGGTCGATTGTGCTCGGGTATCGCTTCGCTCGACGCCAGGCTGCGCATGCTGCGTTTGGCTTATGCTATGCCTTCGATCGAACGAGGGCCTGGCGATGAACAAGGATATCGGCGAGATCAGCGGTGCCTGCCATTGTGGCGGGGTGCGCTTTCAGGTGACGCTGAGCGACGGCCTGCATACCGCGCGGCGCTGCAACTGCTCCTATTGCCGGATGCGCGGCGCGGTGGCGGTATCTGCCGAACTGGCGGATTTCCGCGTGCTGCAGGGCGCAGACTTACTGACGGTCTATCGATTCAACACCAAGAGCGCGGAGCATCACTTCTGCTCGCGCTGCGGTATCTACACCCACCATCAACGCCGTTCCAATCCTCATCAGTACGGCGTCAACGTGGCGTGCCTGGAGGGTGTCAGCCCGTTCGACTTCGCCGAGGTGCCTGTCAGCGATGGCATCGCCCACCCGAAGGACGACCCCTCTGGCGCCGGACCGCGACAGGCTGGCGTGCTGCGCTTCATCCCGTCGTGAGCGTGCAGCCCGCCGCGCAGAAATGAAAATGCCGCGTAGCTTGGGGGCCACGCGGCATCGGGTACTGCAGGCGTGGTATTACGGCATCAGAACGCCGGAACCACCGCACCTTTGTATTTTTCCAGGATGAAGGCTTTCACTTCGTCGCTGTGCAGGGCCTTGACCAGCTTCTGTACGGCGGCGTTGTCCTTGTTGTCTTCACGGGTCACCAGGATGTTGACGTACGGCGAATCGCTGCCTTCGATGGCCAGGGCATCCTGGGTCGGGTTCAGCTTGGCTTCCAGCGCGTAGTTGGTGTTGATCAGCGCCAGGTCGACCTGGGTCAGAACGCGCGGCAGGGTCGCGGCTTCCAGTTCACGCACCTTGATGCCCTTCGGGTTCTCGGCGATGTCTTTCGGCGTGGAGAGGATGTTGTTGGCATCCTTGAGCGTGATCACGCCGGCTTTCTGCAGCAGCAGCAGGGCACGGCCGCCATTGGTGGCGTCGTTGGGGATCACCACGTTGGCGCCTTGCGGCAGGTCTTTCAGATCCTTGATCTTGCTGGAGTAGGCGCCGAATGGTTCGACGTGCACACCGCCTACGCTGACCAGAGTGGTGCCACGGCTCTTGTTGAACTCGTCCAGGTAGGGCTGGTGCTGGAAGAAGTTGGCGTCCAGACGCTTCTCGGCAACCTGTACGTTGGGCTGTACGTAGTCGGTGAACACCTTGACGTCCAGCTCCACGCCTTCTTTGGCCAGTGCCGGTTTGACGAAGTTGAGGATCTCCGCGTGCGGCACGGCCGACGCCGCGACGCTCAGGGTTTCAGCCTGGGCAGCGCTGGAAAAGGCTGCGACGACAGCCAGGGCAGTAAGCAGTTTTTTCATCGTTTGACTCCTTGAGATGAGGCGGCGTGTCGGCAAAGTGCCGGTCGTCCGTTCCAGCTGTTTATTTACGGGAGAAGTGCACCACCAGCCGATCGCCGATGGTTTGCAGGATTTGTACGAGCACCACCAGCAGCGCCACGGTCACGAACATCACGTCCGGCTGATAACGCTGATAGCCGTAACGCACCGCCAGGTCACCCAGGCCGCCGCCGCCGATCAGGCCACTCATCGCGGTGTAGGACACCAGGGTGATGGCGGTGACGGTGACCGCCGCCAGAATGCCCGGCAGGGCCTCGGGCAACAGGGCGTTGAAGATGATCTGGCGGGTGCTGGCACCCATCGCCTGGGTCGCTTCGATGATGCCGCGGTCGACCTCGCGCAGGGCGGTTTCCACCAGGCGCGCGAAGAACGGCGTGGCGCCGACCACCAGCGGCGGTATGGCGCCCGCAACCCCCAGCGATGTGCCGGTGATCAGCACCGTGACCGGGATCAGCAGGATCAGCAGGATCACGAAAGGCACCGAACGCAGGATGTTCACCAGCAGCGAGACCACCGCGTAGAGCGCCTTCTGTTCGAACATCTGCCGTGGTCCGGTGAGGAACAGCAGCACGCCTAGGGGCAGGCCGAACAGCACGGTGAATAGCATGGAGCCGCCCAGCATGTTCAGGGTATCGAGGCTGGCCTGCCAGATTTCCAGCCAGTCGACGTTGGGCAGTAGGGTTTCCATCAGCGCAAGACCTCCAGGTGCACATCGGCCGCTTCGAAGCGGGCCAGGGCCGCGTCGATATCGCCGCCACTCAGGGCCAGGGTCAGTTGGCCGTAGGGCGTATCCTTGATGCGGTCGATACGCCCGGCGAGGATGCTATAGTCGATACCGGTTTCCCGGGCGACCTGGCCGAGGATCGGCGAATAGGTCGAGTCCCCCTGAAAGGTCAGGCGCAGGATGCGACCCTGAACATGGGCGAAATCGTCGCGCTGCTCGTTTTCGTCGACCTGCTCGGCCTCCTGAACGAAGCGCCTGGTGGTGGCATGCTGCGGGTGCAGGAAGACGTCGGCGACGGCGCCCAGTTCGACGATCACGCCAGCATCCATGACCGCCACGCGGTCGCAGACGCGACGAATCACGTCCATTTCATGGGTGATCAGGACGATGGTCAGGCCCAGTTCGCGGTTGATCTCGGCCAGCAGTTGCAGCACCGACGCGGTAGTTTGCGGGTCGAGGGCACTGGTGGCCTCGTCGCAGAGCAGAATCTTCGGCCGGGTCGCCAGCGCCCGGGCGATGCCCACACGCTGCTTTTGCCCGCCGGACAGTTGTGCCGGGTACTTGTTGGCGTGGTCCTGCAGGCCGACGCGCTCGAGCAGGGCGGCGACGCGCTGCTCGATCTCCGCGTTGGCCACGCCAGCCAGCTTCAAGGGCATCGCGACGTTGGCGGCGACGGTCTTGGATGACAGCAGGTTGAAATGCTGGAAGATCATCCCGACCTGCTGGCGGAACGTGCGCAGGCCATCGGCACCGAGTGCGGTCACATCCACGCCGTCGATATCGATGCGTCCGCCGGAAGGCTCTTCGAGGCGGTTGATCAGACGCAGCAGGGTACTCTTGCCGGCACCGGAGTGACCGATGATGCCGAATACTTCGCCACGGTCGATGTGCAAATCGCAGGGTTGCAGGGCGGGGATATCGCGGCCACTGACGCGGTACGCCTTGTGAACCTGGTGGAAGTCGATCACGCGTTAAACCTTTTGGGTTCGTCGTTTTTGCCGGATAGGCATATAGATTAGATGCGCTAGTTTATCCGGCGCTTGTTAGGCCTCAAAGATATTTGTAGGCCTATGTTTATAGCTAAAAAGCTGGTTGATGTGCGCCGCTCCAGGCTGCACATCCCCTTCAGCTACCGATTGCGCGCACTCAGTATCAGGTGGGGCACCTGAACGGGTTTCACGGCATGGCTGAGGGTCAACTTGAAGGTCGGGTCGCGTTTCATCACCCGTGCTTCGAGCAGGCCGGTGACGCGGCGCAGATCCTCGGCGCTGCGCACCTGGATATGCACGGTGCGATCGAAGGTCACCACATCCGCAGCCACGGCATCGAGGCGTTCGAACAAGGCGGCCTCATCACGGCTATCCAGCATCGGCAGGCTGACTTCGCTGCGTTTGGCGGCAGGATCGATCAGTTTCGCCGGCACTTCCGGCTGCGCATCGGCGGCACGGGTCGCCGCTGCCTGGGCCTCGGCAGCCTGGCGCAACAGGCGCAGTTGTTCCTGACGCGCGGCCTGGGCCTGCTCACCGGCCTGGCGGGCCTGCTCGACTGCGCTCAGCTCGGCTTCACGGGCCTTGCCGATGGCGCCATCCAGGCCGGTGGTCAGCGCCGGGGCCTTGGGCATCAGGTTGCGCGCATGTCCCAGGGATTGGGCGGCCTTGTCGAGATCGCCGCTTTCCAGGGCTTTCTGACCTTCCTGCAGATAGGCTTCGGACAGGCGTCGCTGGGCGTGCAGCACCGCTGCGGGGTCACCGCTCTGCTGCAGCGCTTCGAATTGCGCCTCGGCCTCGGCCAACTGGCCAGCGGCCAGGTTGGCGTCGAACTGCTCCTGTGCACTGGGAGCAACCGCCACGGCAGCCGGAGCCGCAGCAGGTTCGGCTTCCTGGCGGCTTTGACAGCCGACCATCAGCAGAACCAGTGCGGCCAGAGCGGCACGGCATAGGGGGAACGATGTCATGGCTGCGAGTCTCGATTTGTGCAAAAAACACGCAATTCTACACGCTGGCTGGTGTGCTGACCAAATTCCGCGATTCACGCTCGGCGGCGCGGCAGTGCGAAACTGAGCAGGAACAGGCTGGCTGCGGAAACCACGATGGACGGGCCGGCCGGGGTGTCCTGCAGCCAGGACAGGCTGAGGCCGCTGCACACCGCGGCGATGCCCAGCAGGCTCGCGCCAAAGGCCATTTGTTCCGGGGTGCGCGCATGTCGCTGCGCGGCAGCGGCGGGGATGATCAGCAACGAGGTGATCAGCAGCACGCCTACGATCTTCATGGCCACTGCGATGACGATGGCGATGAGCAGCATCAGACCGAGGCGGATCGCTGCCACCGGCAGACCTTCCACCCTGGCCAGTTCCTCGTGCACGGTAATCGCCAGCAACGGGCGCCACATCAGCACCAGCAGGATCAGTACCAGAGCACTGCCAGCAAGAATCCAGGCCAGATCGGTGGTGCTGACGGCGAGCAGGTCGCCGAACAGGTAGCCCATCAGGTCGATGCGTACGTCGCGCATGAAACTCAGCACCACCAGGCCCAGCGACAGCGTACTGTGGGCGAGGATGCCGAGCAGCGTATCGCTGGCCAGTGGCTGGCGGGTCTGCAGGGTGACCAGCAGGATCGCCAGCAGCACGCAGCCGACGGTCACCGCGAAGGTCGGGCTGACGTCCAGCATCAGCCCCAGGGCCACACCGAGCAGCGCGGCATGGGACAGGGTGTCGCCGAAGTAGGCCATGCGTCGCCACACCACGAAGGAGCCCAGCGGGCCGGCGACCAGCGCCAGAGCGAGGCCAGCGAGCAGGGCGTTGAGCAGAAAATCAGCCATGCGTGCAGCCATCTCCGTGTACATGGGGGCGAACCGGGCCGTTGATGGTCAGGCCCGGTTTGTCGCTGACCACGCCGCCATGCAGGTCGTGTTCATGGTCGTGGTGGTGGTGATAGACGGCCAGGCTCTGGGCGTCGCGGCCGAACAGCTCGACGAAGGCCGGATCGAAACTGACCTGCTCGGGATGCCCCGAACAGCACACGTGACGGTTCAGGCACACCACCTGATCGGTGGTGCTCATCACCAGATGGAGATCGTGGGAGACCATCAGCACGCCGCAGCCATGGCGATCGCGCAAACGGGTGATCAGCCGATACAGCTCGGCCTGGCCGGCGACGTCGACGCCCTGGACCGGCTCGTCGAGCACCAGCAACTGCGGTTCGCGCAGCAGGGCACGGGCCAGCAGCACGCGCTGCAGTTCGCCACCGGAGATACCCTGCAGCGGGCTGTCGAGCACCTGGCTGGCACCCACCTCCGCCAGCGCCGCCTGGGCCCGGGCACGGTCGACGCCGGGTACCAGGCGCAGAAAGCGCAGCACGCTGAGCGGCAAGGTCGGGTCGACGTGCAGTTTCTGCGGCATGTAGCCGATGCGCAGCTTGGGCTTGCGCCAGACGCTGCCGCTGTCCTGCTTGAGCAGGCCGAGCACCGCGCGTACCAGGGTGGTCTTGCCGGCGCCGTTGGGGCCGATCAGGGTGACGATCTCGCCGGGTTTGATGGTCAGCTCGACGTTATCGAGCACCGTCTGCCCGGAGAAACCGACAGTCACGCCTTCGAGGCGAATCAGTGCGTCGCTCATTTGCTGCCTTGGCAGCCTGCGCACAGGCCGACGACTTCCACGGTCTGGCTTTCGACGTTGAAGCCGACACCCTTGGCGCCGGTGACGATGGCGTCGCTGATCGCTGTCTGCTCCAGCTCCACGGCGGCATTGCAACTGCGGCAGATCAGGAACTGGCTCTGGTGAGCGTGTGCCGGATGGCTGCAGCCAACGAAGGCGTTGAGCGAGGCGATGCGGTGCACCAGGCCATTTTCGAGGAGGAAATCCAGGGCGCGATAAACGGTCGGCGGTGCAGCGCGGCGGCCATCTTCCTCGCTGAGCACGCCAAGAATGTCGTAGGCGCCCAGCGGCTTGTGGCTGGCCCATACCAGCTCCAGCACCCGCTTGCGCAGAGTGGTCAGGCGCAGGCCCTGGCGAGCGCAGATGGCCTCGGCTTCGGCCAGCGCGTGGCTGACGCAGTGGGAGTGGTCATGGGGGCGCGATGCCAAAGGCGGCACGACGCTGACGGGTTTGTACATGGCGAGGGCCTCGAAGCGTAGGACGTTATTCTATTACGCATCGGCCATCGCGCGCCAAATGAATGCGGCTGACGGTCGCCTGACGGCGATCAAAAGGCCTGGCTGGCTGCCAGGAAAGTACGGCTGTAGGGTGCTTCGGCCTGGTTATGACGGATCTGGTCGGCGCTCAGTGATTCGATGATACGACCCTCCTGCATCAGCCCGAGGTTGGGGCAGAGATGGGCCACCACTGCCAGGTCATGACTGACGAGCAGGTAGGCGAGATTGCGATCACGCTGCAATCGTTTGAGCAGGTTGAGGATTTCCGCCTGCACCGAAACGTCCAGCGCGGAAGTCGGTTCGTCGAGCAGCAGCAGGTCCGGCTCGAGAATCAGTGCGCGGGCAATCGCCACGCGCTGGCGCTGGCCACCGGAGAGCTCATGGGGGTAGCGAAAGCGCAGCTCGCGGGACAGCCCAACCTCGTCGAGCATGTTCAGCAGTCGGCGTTCGCTGCCATCGAGGCGGTGAATGCGCAGCGGTTCGCGCAACACCTGTTCTACCGTCTTGCGCGGATGCAGCGACGCATAGGGATCCTGAAACACCATCTGCAGGCGTCTGGCGAGGACGCCCCGTGGCGTACCTCGCAGATCACTACCCTCCAGACGTGCCTGGCCCCGGTAGCGCACCAGCCCCGCCGGGGCGCGCAATACGCTGGACTTGCCGCAGCCCGATTCGCCGATCAGGCCGTAGGCACCGCCACGCTCGATGTGCAGGGATACACCCTCGACGACCTGGCGCCCCGCGTAATCGACGACCAGATCGCTTACCTCCAGCAGCAGGCTCATGCGTCGAACTCCTCGAGTGGCCGTGACCAGTCCGGGGTACGTTGCGGGACCGTCAGCCAGTCCTGCGGGCTATGCAGGTCGGGGCGGCTGGCCAGCAGTGCGCGGGTGTAAGGGTGGCGAGCCAGATGCAGATCACGGGCGGCCAGCCGTTCGACGATGCGCCCGGCATACATGACCAGGATGCGGTCGCAGAACCCGGCGACCAGATCCAGATCATGGCTGATCAGCAACAGGCTGGAGCCCTGGCGCGCCAGCAGCTCATCGAGAACGCTCAGGAACTGGCGGCGTACGGTCACGTCCAGTGCCGAGGTCGGTTCATCGGCGATGATCAACTGCGGTTCGGTGATCAGCATCATGGCGATCATGATG
Organism: Pseudomonas flavescens; assembly: GCF_013408425.1. NCBI lineage: Bacteria > Pseudomonadati > Pseudomonadota > Gammaproteobacteria > Pseudomonadales > Pseudomonadaceae > Phytopseudomonas > Phytopseudomonas flavescens. The sequence continues at coordinate 4,930,966 of NZ_JACBYV010000001.1, forward strand.
CGCTGACCCATGCCGCCCGATACCTGATGGGGGTACAGCTCGTAGACCCGCTGTGGTTCGCGGATCTGCACTGCCTCGAGCATCGCCAGGCTGCGTTGACGCGCTTGCTCGCGGGCGTTGGGGTGGTGCAGCCGCCAGGTCTCGGCGATCTGCTCACCGACCCGTTTGAGCGGGTTGAGCGAGAACTTCGGATCCTGAAGGATCATCGAGATGCGTCGACCACGTATCGTCTGCATCTGCCGTTCATCTGCCCGGATCAGGTCGATGCCGTCGAAGCTCATGCGGCTGGCGCTGACATGGCCGCCGCGGGCGGTAATCTGCAGCAACGCACGGGCAGTCTGCGACTTGCCACTGCCCGACTCGCCGACGATGCCCAGCTTTTCGCCCGCGCGCAGCGAGAAGCTGATGCCGCGCACCGCTTCATGCTGGCCGCGTGGCCCGTTGAAGCCCACGCGCAGATTTTCTACTTTGAGCAGGTCAGTCATGGCGGGGATCCAGGGCGTCGCGCAAACCGTCGCCGAACAGGTTGAAAGCCAGGCTGGCGATCAGGATCGCGCAACCTGGTCCGGCGGCGACCCACCATGCGGTTAGGCCATACTCCCGTCCGCTGGCGAGCATCGCGCCCCATTCCGGGCTGGGAGGCTGGGCGCCGAGGCCGAGAAAGCCGAGACCGGCAGCGGCAAGGATGATCGCCGCCATGTTCAGAGTCACTCGTACCACCACCGAGGGCAGGCACAGAGGCACGATATGCAGCACGATCAGGCGCAGGTGCGAGGCGCCGAGCAGGCGTGCCGCGGCAAGGTAATCCGCCTGGCGGATGGCGAGCGTTTCGGCCCGCGCCAGTCGCGCTATCGGGGGCCAGGCGGAAAGGGCGATGGCCATGATCGTATTGTCGATGCCTGGGCCGAGGGCCGCGACGAAGGCCAGGGCCAGAATCAGCCCGGGAAAGGCCAGGAACAGGTCGACGACACGCATCAGCACACGGTCGGTCCAGCCGCCGAAGTAGCCGGCGCAAACGCCGATCAGCAGGCCAAGGGGCGTGACGATGATGGCGCAGAGCAGGGCGATGTACAGCGTCAGCCGGGTGCCGTGCAGCAGCCTGCCGAGAATGTCGCGGCCCAGCTCATCGGTACCCAGCCAGTGCCGCGCCGAGGGCGCTTGCAGCGTTGCGGCAAGATCCTGTGCATTGAAGTCGCCCGGAGCCAGCCAGGGTGCAATCACCGCCAGGGTAACGAGCAGCAGGAGAATCACCAGCCCGGCCAGTGCCGAGTGATTGCTGCAGAAACGGCGCACGGCCAGGGCGCTCTGGCGGCTGCGTGCCTGCCAGATCGTCTCGGCCGGAGTTGGAGCGCTTTGCATCACAGGGCCTCCCGGGCGCGTGGGTCGAGCAGGCGGTAGAGCAGGTCGCTGAACAGGTTGAGCAGCACGAAGATCAGCCCCACCAACAAGGTGCAGCCGACCACTGCGTTCATGTCACCGGCCATCAGGGCATTGGTCATGTAGCGACCGAATCCGGGCCAGGCGAATACCGTTTCGATCAGCACCGCGCCTTCCAGCAGAAAGGCATAGGCCAGCGCCACTACCGTCACCAGCTGCACGGCGATGTTGGGGAAGGCATGCAGCCATACCGTGCGTGTCCAGGACAGGCCCTTGACCCGGGCAGTGACGATGTACTCCTGCTGCAACTGTTCGAGCATGAAGCTGCGTGTCATGCGGCTGATATAGGCGAAGGCGCTCAGGCCGAGGATCGATGCCGGCAGCACCAGGTGTGCCCAGGCATTGCGCAACACTGCCCATTCGCCCTGCCAGAGGGCATCGAGCAGGACGAAACCAGTGACGTTCTGGTAATTCCACTGGTAGGCGAAATCCAGTCGGCCTGGCCCGCCGACCCAGCCAAGAACGGCGTAGAACAGCGCAAGAGCCATCAGGCCGAGCCAGAAGCTCGGCGTCGAATAGCACAGCAGGCCGATTATTCTTACGCCATGATCGAGCGGGCCGTTGCGGCGCATCGCGGCCAGCACGCCGAGCGGAATGCCCAGTAGCGTGCCGATCAGCATGGCCACACTGGCCAGCTCCAGAGTGGCCGGAAACACCCGGGCGATATCGGCGAGCACTGGCTGCCCGGATACCAGCGACATGCCCAGGTCCAGTTGCAGCACATCCAGCAGGTAACGACCGAACTGTTCAGCCAGGCTGCGATCCAGCCCGAGCTGGCGATGCAATGCGGCATAGGCCTCCGTGGAGGCGCCTTCGCCGAGAATTGCCAGGACCGGATCGACGGGCAGCAGGCGACCAATACAGAAGGTGAGCGCGGCGAGCCCGAGCAGCGTGATGAGTACCGATAACAGGCCGCAGAGCAGCTTCATTTGTAGGCCTTGGCGTAGTAGCTGCGCGAACCGTTCCATTGCCAGCCCTGCAGGCTTGTGCGCAGCGCGGCCACCTGATTGAGCTGAAACAGGAAGGCAAACGGGCCGTCCTGCATCTGCTGGCGTTGCAGGTCGTGATAGAGCGCCTGTCGGCGGGCCTCGTCTGGCTCGAGCAGCGCGCTTTCAACGGCACGGTTGGCTGCCTCGGAGTAATAGCTGGCGAACACGGTCGGCATCGCTCCGGTGGCCTTGCGTGGCGTGGGCTCGGGATTGAAGACCAGGCGCGATGCCATGCCATGGGCATCCGGAATGTTACTGTCGAGGCTGTGCAGGCTGATGTCGAACTGGTTGGCGAAGATGCGGGTGAACAGCTGGCCATTGGTCATGCGCTCCAGGTTCAGGCGGATACCCACCTGGGCCGCGTTGTGCTGCAAGTGCTGAGCGACCGGCGCCGAGTACAGCGGCGTGCCGTACAACAGGCGGCGTTCGAAGCCATCCGGGTAGCCGGCTTCGCTCAGCAGTTGCCGGGCCTTGTCGACGTCGAGCCTGAAAGGCTGGCCACTTTCCGCGTCGAGGGCGCCGAACGAGCCCAGCGGCACGAAGCTGGCGCGGGGTACGCCGTTGTAGCGCATCACCGTGCTGGCCAGGGCCTGGTAGTCGATCAGGTAGCGCAGCGCCAGGCGTACCTTGGGGTTGCCGAGAATCGGGTCGTTGTTGTTGATGTCGAGAAAGTACATCTGCGGTTTTTCCACCGCGACGATGCGCACCTGCTCCTTGCCCTCGAGCGCCCCCAGGTCCTCTGCATTGAGGTTGCGTGCGACGTCCACGTCGTCGCGTTCGAGGAGCAGGCGCTGGGTGGCCGACTCGGCGACATGGCGCAGGATCACCCGCTCCAGTTTCGCCGTCTGCCAGTGGCCGGGATTGCGCTCCAGTACCGCCACTTCGCCGGCACTCCACTGGCGTAGCCGATAGGGACCGACGCAAGCACTGTGCCGGCCCAGCCAGCGGTTGCCGAGGTCACCATCGACCGCTTCGCTCAGCAATGTCTGGCGATCCAGCAGGCTGGACACCCGGTGGGTGCCAATTGCCTGCATGATCACCGATTGTGGATAGGCGCGATCCAGTCGCAGCTGCAGGGTCAGGTCATCCAGCGCGCGGATGCGCTGCTCGGCGTCCTCCAGGCGAAAGCCATACTCGCGCAGGGCATTGGCACCGGCCATGCCGAGCTGCAGGTTGCGGCGAATCGACCAGGCCAGATCCTCGGCCGTCGCGCTGCGGCCATCGGCGAAGCGCAGATCACCACGCAGATGGAAGGTCAGGGTTCGACGATCGGCAGATTGCTCCCAGCGTTCGGCCAGCCCTGGCAAAAGCCGTGTGGCATCCTCTGGATCTGGTGTTACCAGCGTATCGCAGAGGTTGGCGATGACCTCATTGGTGACGATATCGCTACTGCGCGCCGGGTCGAAGGTGTTGATCGAATCGATGTTCCAGGCGATCACCAGTACGTTGTCCGGTGTGCCGAGCGAGTCGCTGCAGGCGCCCAGCGCGAGGGCCAGGCTGGCCAGCAGTGCATGGCGCATGCGCTTCGCCATCATTTCGGAACGTCCACGCTGCAACCGCAGCGGGCAAGCGTTGCTTCCAGGCGTCGATCCGGCATGGCGTGCTGGCGCAACGCCCGCGCGGTCTGCTCGGCATACTCACGGGTGCTGCCGAAATGGCCGCGAGCATGGCTCAGTACCTGGCGCAGTACCGGATCCGGCAGGCTGCCGGCGAAGTGCGGCCCCTGACGGTTGAGCACGAAGGTCAGGGCGTCGATGCGCGTGCCGTCCTCGAGCCGGCAAGTCAGCCATTTCGGCTGGTAGGCGGCGTCGATCATCTCGCGCCGCCAGAGGGCCAGCAGGTGGCAGTCCAGTTCTTCTTCGGCCAGGCGGTAGGCGAAGCCGTTGCAGGAGCCACCTCGGTCCAGACCAAATACCAGGCCTGGCTGTTCCGGGGTTCCACGGTGGTTGTGCGACCACAGATAGAGGCCTCGATGGTAGCCGTGCAGGCGTGCACGGCGTACCTCCAGCGACGGGCATTCCGGACGCCAGATCAGCGAGCCGTAAGCGAACAGCCAGAATGGCTGGTCGCCACGCTGGCGGTGCACGGTCTCCATCGACTGGCGCATCTGTTCGGCGCTGAGCAGCGCGCTGGTGAGCGCAAGCGGCGAGTCGAATGGGGAGTTGGCCGGGTTCATGATCGCTGCCTGAAAGTTGTGGCCCCGGGCGAGGCCGGGGCTTGGGGTTACCAGCTGTAGCTGACCTTGCCGTAGTAGAAGGCGCCGCTGTAGCCATAGGGCGAGAAAGTGCTGTATTTCAGATTGCCGCCCGAGGAGTTGGCTGCGAGCAGGCGCTCCGGTCGTTCATCGGTGATGTTGTCGCCGCCCACGGTGAACAGCCAGTTGTCGAGTGCGTAATCCGCTGCCAGGTCGAGAATCCAGGCGGCGTCGAAGGTCTGGTCGTTGGCCGCATTGTTCTGATAGCTGGTGAACTTGCCGTAACGCACCAGGTTGCTGCGCAGTGTCCAGTTGCCGACGCTCAGGTCGTTGCTGAAGGTGAGTTTGTGCTTGGGAGTGGTATCGCCAAGCAGGCCCAGTCGCTCGCGACGGTCCACGCGCAACAGGTTCAGCCCCAGGCTGTCGAGAACTGCCGGGTTGTCCTTGACGTCGGTGACCTTGGTCCGGTTGTAGTTGTAGCCCAGCGTGCTGTTCCAGCGCAGGTCATTGGCGAAGCTGTGGCGGTAGTTGGCGACCAGATCGACGCCGGTGGTGCGGGTATCCACGGCGTTGTTGAAGTAGCGGGCCGTGGTATAGCTGATGTCGCCGACACCGTTGGCCTGCAGGTAAGCCAGCGCCGCCGGGTTGTTGCTCAGGTCGAGGTTGGACGACAGGGTGATGCGATCTCGGATGTCGATACGGTAGACGTCGGCGGTGAGCTGCAGGTTGTCCAATGGGTTGAGTACCAGACCCAGGCTGTAGTTGCGCGATTTCTCCGCCTTCAGATCCTCGGCGCCGAGCAGGCGGGCGACCTGCGAGTCGGCGGGGAAGGTGCCGGCCTCCTGAATGGTGCTGCCAATCAACTGCGAGGAGGTCTGGGCAAAATGTTGCTGGGCAAGTGATGGCGCACGAAAACCGGTGGATACACTGCCGCGCAGGGCCACTTGCGGGGTGAAGTCGTAGCGCCCGGCCAGCGAGCCGCTGATGTTCGAGCCGAAGTCGCTGTAGTCCTCGTGACGCACCGCGGCAGAGATACCGAACTGCTCGGTCAGGTTGGTCTCCAGGTCGAGGTACTGCGCCAGGTTGTGGCGGCTCCATTCGCCGGCGTCGGCGGCACGGAAGCCCGCCAGGCCGGAACTGCCACCCCGGTAGTAGGAGCCGGCCTCACCGGCTTCCAGCTCGTAGTTCTGGTGCAGGTATTCGGCACCGAATGCCACGCTCAGCGGGTACGGCAGCCAGGACAGCTCGAAATCCCGAGCCAGGTCCAGGTTGATCTGCTTCTGTTCGTTGCTCAAGGTGCCATTGTCGAACGAGAACGGTGTGCTGCCTGTGTCGCGGTACAGGTCCGGGTTGATGGTTCGGGTGCTGATTTCGTATTCGTTGCGTCCGTAGTTGAGCGACAGGTCGTAGCGCCAGTCATCCGCCAGCTCGCCGCGCAGGCCGGTGGTCAGCGAGCTGTCCTGCAGCTCACCGCGAATCAGCGGCAGGTAACCGTCCGGATACAGCGCCGGGATATTGTTGCCGGCGTTGCTGGCGCGGTAGAACGCAGCGGTCTCACCCTTGCGGCGGCTGTAGCCGCCAAAGGCATAGAGTTCCGCGCCGTTCTGCAATGCGTACTCGCCATTGAGGAACAGCTTGCCTTCCTCGGTCGCAGGTTCACCCTGGCGGAACACCTGCTGGCCATAAGTGGTAGAGCCGATGCTGCCAGGCCGCAGATCCTCGCCCGCGCGGTTGGTGTAATCGTTGTTGCCGCCTTCAATAGTCAGGTTCAGCCAGCCATTGTCGCCAAGCGCGAAGCCGCTGTTGGCGCTGAGCTGGCGCTGGATACCGTCGCCATCCTTGTATTGGCCGAACTTGCTGCTCACCGAGCCGCCTTCGGCATCCTGCTTGAGGATCACGTTGATCACCCCGGCAATGGCGTCCGAGCCGTAGCGCGCCGAGGCGCCGTCACGCAGCACTTCGATACGTTCCACCGCCGCGACTGGAATGGCGTTCAGGTCGACCGGAGCCGAACCGCGACCGATGGCCCCACCAAGGTTGACGAAGGCGCCGGTATGGCGGCGTTTGCCGTTGACCAGCACCAGAACCTGATCCGGTGACAGGCCACGCAATTGCGCCGGGCGGGCCAGCTCGGCACCGTCCACCAGGCTGGGCCGCGGGAAGTTGATCGACGGCACCAGACGCGCCAGTACTGCGCCAAGCTCTTCCGAGCCGGTGTTGCGCAGGCTGTCGCCGCTGATGACATCGATAGGCGACAGCGACGCGCTGGCGGTGCGCTCCTGTGAGCGAGTGCCCGTGACGATCACGCTGTCCAGGCGCGGCGCCAGTGCCGGCTGGACTGTTGCGGCTGCCGCGGCAGAGGGCGTCACAGGTCGGTTGGCAGCGGCGCCAGGACTGACGATTACCGCATCGGCATCCCTGGAAAAGCCCAGGCCACTGCCCTGCAACGCTTGCGAAATGGCCTGGTCGACGCTGAGCTGGCCACTGACGGCATCTGCCTGTCGGCCCTGAACCAGTGCCGGATCGAAGGAAATCAACTGGCCGCTCTGCCGGGAGATCCCTAGCAACACCTGGCCAAGCGGGCCAGCCGGAACCTGGAAGCTGCGTGCCTGCTGGGTCGCCGCGCTCTGCGCCAGGCTGGTTTGTGCCCAGCTGGCGCCGAGCACCAGCGCCAGGGCCAGGGAGGAAGGTTTGAACAGCGTACTGATCGGAGTGTGCATGGCAGACGTCTCATCCTTGGTTTTCTGCAATGAGCGATGACGCGGAGAAAGCTGCAGAAAATCCTTGGAACGATTGGTCATGAGCTTATGCATTTCTGCCTCACGCTCGTTCGATACTGACCCACAGGTCGCCAAAGCGGCTGATGCGGATCGGCAGCGTCTGTGCCAGCAGTTGCAGGGCTCGGTCACTGTCATCGAGGGGATACAGGCCGCTGGTGCGCAGGCTCGCGGCGGTCGCGGACAACCGCAAGACGCCGTTGCGATAGGCTCGCAGGGCATCGACAACCTCGCCAAGCGGGCGGTCATCCACCTCCAGCAGGCCGTCGAGCCAGGCGCTTTCGTTGCCGCGTAACGGGCTTTGTCCGATGACGCCGGTGCTGTCCAGGTTCACGTTGCTACCAGGTTGCAGCTGTTGACCGTTGGCCAGGCGAACCTCGGCATCGAACACCGTGAGCTGCAACTGCCCGACAGCGCGACTGCGCAGGATGAGGCGGCCACCCAGACTGCTCAGGCGACCTGCCGGACTGTCGAGAATGAGTGGTGTCGCCGTGATAGGGGCATCCAGCAGCGCGCCGCCATGATGGAAGTGCAGGCCTCGACGCTGGGAGCCGAAGTCCGGCGTCACTCGGGTTCGTGCATCCAGGCTCAGCCGGCTACCGTCCGCCAGGTCGTGGGTGGTGCGCTCGCCTGTTGCGGTGTAGAGGTCGCCGGGTAGCACCAGGCCGGTGCGATTGAGGTGCAGCCCTAGCGTGCCAAGAGCGACGGCGCCGACCACGGCGAGACTGCCGCGCAGGAAATCGCGTCGGCTCGAGGGCGTGTTGATGGTGCGCAGCACCTGCTCGTCCGAGAGCCGAAGCAGAGGCTCGCGGCGCAGCAGGCCAAGGTTGTCGGCAAGGCGCTGGAATACCTGAACGTGTGTGGGATGGCTGTTTTGCCAAGCGATGAACGCCTGGCGCTCGTCCTCGCTGATATCACCGGATTGCAGGCGCATCATCCAGTGCGCGGCCTCGTCGACCACGCTTTTCAGCGGTTGCTCGCTCATTGCTGCAGTGCTCCGTAGCAGAGCTTGAAGGCTTCGGTCATGTATTGCTGCACGCGGCTGGGCGAAATGCTCAGTCGTTCAGCGATCTGCATATAGGTCAGCCCGCCTATCTGGCTGTGGATAAATGCAGCCTTGCCCTGGCCGGGCAAGCCATCGAGGAGTTGGTCGAGCCTTACCAGTGTTTCGATCAGCAAAAGGCGCTCTTCCGGCGAGGGGTGAACCTGTTCGGGAAGCTCCTCGAGCATCTGCAGGTACGCGCGCTCCAGGTCCCGGCGCCGCCAGCTTTCCTGCATCAGGCGTTGCGCGATGGTGGTCAGCAAAGCCCGTGGTTCGCGAATTTGAGCGGGGTCCGGCAGGCTGAGTACGCGCAGGAACGTTTCCGCAACCAGGTCTTCGGCATTGTGGGTGCAGCCCAGGCGGCGATACAGGCGGGCGTGCAGCCAGCGCTGGTTCTGCACGAACCATTGGGCGACCAGTCGCCGAGCTGGATTTTCCATGTCCTTTCCTCAAAAGGTCTGGAGCTACTGTGCCGCAAATGGAAATCAGCTAAAAAGAATAAAAAACACCATGAATATATCAATTTTTAATTTTACTGTGGCTCACAGATAGACCTGACGAGGAACCTGCGACGTCTTTTCGAGGAAATGTTATTGTATAGCTCCTTTGCTCTCTGAATGACCCGTCGCCATGCCGTTGTTTTTTTCTCGCCTGCTCGTCCTGTCTCTAAGCCTGTTCTGCCTCGTACCGGTTGCCCAGGCCGATGTTCGGGTACTCACCAGCATCAAACCGTTGCAACTGATCGCCGCTGCGGTGCAGGAGGGAGTGGGCGAACCCGAGGTTTTGCTGCCGCCGGGTGCGTCACCGCACCACTACGCGCTGCGCCCCTCGGACATGCGCCGGGTGCAGGAGGTGGATCTGCTGTATTGGATCGGACCGGACATGGAGAGCTTCATGCCCCGCGTTCTGGCTACCCGCGAGAAGCCCAGCGTCGCCGTGCAGAGCCTGCCAGACATGACGCTGCGGCATTTCGGTGAGGATGATGGTCACGACCACGACCACGACCACGACCACGACCACGGTGACGAGGTTGCCCATGAAGCACTCGGCGAGCATGACCACGACCACCGCCCTGGCAGTCTGGACGCCCACCTGTGGCTGTTGCCGGCCAACGCTCGGGTGATTGCCGCACGCATGGCCGCCGATCTGAGCGAGGCCGATCCCGCCAACGCGCCGCGTTATCAGGCCAATCTGCACGCGTTCGACGAGCGTCTCGATGCACTGGAGCCGCGCCTGCAGGCTCAGCTCAAGCCGCTGGCGAGCAAGCCCTTCTTCGTTTTCCATGAGGCCTTCGACTACTTCGAGGCCGCCTATGGCCTCAAGCATATCGGCGTGTTCAGCGTGGCCAGCGAAGTGCAGCCGGGTGCCCGTCATGTGGCGGCGATGCGCGAGCAACTGCAGCGCGTAGGGCCGAGCTGCGTATTCAGCGAGCCTCCGCTGCGTCCGCGTCTGGCCGAGACCCTGACCGCCGGGCTGCCGGCTACCCTGGCCGAGCTCGACGCCATGGGCGCGGCGGCCCCGGTCAGTGCAGCCGGTTACGAAAGCCTGCTGCAGGGCCTGGCCGATGGTCTGGATGGTTGCCTGGGCAAGCTCTGAACCCGGGCGTTCAGGCTTCGGCGCGACAAGCCCGCGACCCGCTCATTCGGTGTCTTGCCTGGCGGTGAAGCGTCGGCGTATCAGGTAGATCGCCAGCGCGACCAGGCCCAGCACGGCTAGGGCCCCTGCGCTGTTGCCCAGATCATGCTCGAGCAGCGACTCACCCAGTACCACGAAGGCCACCGCGTAGATGCCGGTGATCAGCCCGGAAACCCCGAAGTAGATCCAGAAGGGGACGCCGGCCATACCGAGCAGGTAGTGCTTGATGAAGATCGGTACGCCCGGGGCCAGCTTCACCAGCAGCGCGAAACGCAGCGCACCATCACCCTTCTCGAAGTCGGGAATGCTGTAGCGAGTACGTGCGAGCAAGCGACCTAGCCAGGGCCGCAGGCCGCTGCGGGCTATCCAGTAGCACAGCAGCAGATTGGCCGACAGGGCGACCGCGCTGCCGGCGAGCCCGATAGGTACACCGAAGGTCGCGCCGGCGACGATGAAGAAGGGCGTGATGGGCACACCCAGCGCAGGCACTATCGCCATGGCGAGGAAAAACGGCAGCACCCCGGCTTCTTCGCGCCAGGCGATGAAGGCCTGGTGATCCCAGGCGTTCCAGATCGCCACGGCGAGCACCAGCAAGACGATCGCGCCGAGAATACGCAGTGCCCAGGTGGCGGGTGTAGCGGGCGCCGGGCGCCCTTTGTGATTGGGCGTCGGTGATTGCATAGGGGCCCGCTGCAAGGTCGTGAACCTGACTCGATTTCGCGCGAGTCAGTGGCGATCGAGCTGCCAGCCGCGTTTCACCGGTAGCAGCGGATGAGAGCCGCAGCATAGGTGCAAGCGCTCGAACGGTACAGGCGCTGAGCCAGGGAATACGCGACTGGATGCTACAAGCCCCCTGGCTCTGCCGGAGATCTACAGCGCGAACGGCAGCGCCAGCTCGACATGCTGACGTTCGGCCAGACGACGCTGGAACTCGGCCGGATCGTGAATCAGCACGTCCTGGCCGGCGAAGGCTTCTGCGGCGATCAGCCGCGACAGCCAGAAACGCACGCAGCCGATGCGCAGCAGGGCAGGCCACAGCTCGGCTTCGGCGGCGCTGAACGGGCGCAGTGCGGCGTAGGCACCGAGCAGTGCACGGGTACGTTCGGCATTCAGTCGCCCTTGCTCATCCGAGCACCAATCGTTCACGGCGATGGCCAGGTCATAGAGCATCGGCCCCGAACAGGCGTTGTAGAAGTCGATCACTCCGCTCAGGTGCGTGCCTTCGAACAGGCAGTTGTCGCGGAACAGGTCGGCATGCAGATTGGCACCCGGCAGTTTGCGCACGCGTTCCTGCAATGTGGCGATCTCTTCCAGGGCGTCGTTCAGCAGGCTGGCCTGCTCGGCAGGCAGCCGCAGGGCCAGTGCTGCACCTTCACGCAGCATCCACTCCAGGCCCCGATCGCTCTTGCGTGGCAACGGGCTTTCGCGGGTCGCCAGGTGAATGCGCGCCAGCAGGCCGCCGATTTCCTGGCAATGGTGGGCGTTGACCGCGCTGATGTGCTTGCCGCTCAGTCGCGGTTGCAGCAGCGCCGGCTTGCCAGCCAGGCTGCGCAAGGCTTCGCCGCTGTCGGTGCGCAACGCGTAGGGCACCGGCAGGCCGGCATCGTGGAGCACGTCCAGCAGCTCGATGAAGAACGGCAGATCGTCGCTTGGTCCGCGTTCGATCAGGGTCAGCACGAACTCGCCCTGCTCCAGGCTGACGAAGAAGTTGCTGTTCTCGCTACCGGCCTCGATGCCCTGGAAGTCGAGCAGACGGCCGAGCCCGTAGGGGGCGAGAAACGTATCCAGTTGCGGACGTTGCAGCGGGGTGAACACCGACATGAATTGACTGCCTTACCAGCTGAAGATTTCCCAGGCCGGGATCAGCATGTCCGGCGAATCGGACCGCACGAAATTGCCGTCGCTGCCGTCGGCCCGAACCAGGAAATAGGGTTTGCCACCTTTCGGGGTGACCTTGATGGCGTAGAGGAAGCCGTTGACCCGGTACTCCTCCACGGTTCGGTCGCCGTCCTGGCGGATGGTTACATCAGGATCCGCCGAGGGGGCGTCATCGGCCTGAGCGGCGAATGGCACGCTGGCCAGCACGGCAAGCAGGATCAAGCGATTCAGTGGTCCCATGGTAACCTTGTCCCTTTGATATCAACGGTGCTGCGTATTCTAGCGCCACGCCCGCCGAAAAGGTTGATCACGCTCATGAGCCAAGCCCCCCTCGTCCTGGTCGACGGTTCCTCTTACCTGTACCGCGCCTTCCATGCCCTGCCGCCCCTGACCACCTCCCGAGGCCTGCCCACCGGCGCGGTCAAAGGGGTGTTGAACATGCTGCGCAGCCTGCGCCGGCAGTACCCGGACAGCCCCTTCGCGGTGGTTTTCGACGCCAAGGGCGGGACCTTCCGCGATGAACTGTTCGCCGAGTACAAGGCCAACCGTCCACCGATGCCCGACGAACTGCGCCTGCAGGTCGAGCCGCTGCATGCCAGCGTGCGTGCGCTCGGCCTGCCGCTGCTGTGCATCGAAGGCGTGGAAGCGGATGACGTGATCGGCACCCTGGCCCGGCAGAGCGCCGCCGAGGGCCGTGACGTGGTGATCTCCACGGGTGACAAGGACATGGCGCAACTGGTGTGCCAGCACGTTACGCTGGTCAACACCATGACCGGTAGCGTTTACGACATCGAGGGCGTGAAAGGGAAATTCGGTGTCGGCCCTGAGCTGATCATCGACTACCTGGCGCTGATGGGCGACAAGGTCGACAACATTCCAGGCGTGCCCGGTGTCGGTGAGAAAACCGCTCTGGGTCTGCTGGTCGGTGTCGGCGGCGGCCTCGACGTGCTCTACGCCAACCTCGACAAGGTGCCAGGCCTGCCGATTCGCGGCGCCAAGACATTGCCGGCCAAGCTCGAAGAACACCGTGAGATGGCCTATCTGTCCTATCAGCTGGCGACCATCAAGCTGGACGTGCCGCTGGACCTCGATTACGCCAGGCTGTACCCCGGCGAGCCCGATGTCGAAGCACTGATACCGCTCTACGAAGAGCTGGAGTTCAAGAGCTGGCTCGATGAACTGCTGCGCCAGAACAAGAGCGCCGCACCCAAGCCCAGGGCCAGGGCAGAGCTCACACCGGCTGCCGACGATCTGTTCAGCAGCCCTGAACCCGCTGCGCCCGTTGCAGGTGATGCTCCCGGTGCCGAAAGCGAGCCGGTGGCGGTTACCGGCCATTACCGCACGATTCTCGAGCAGGGCGAGTTCGATGCGCTGCTCGTCCAGTTGCAGCAGGCCGAACTGATCGCCTTCGATACCGAAACCACCAGCGTCGATGCTCAGCAGGCGCAGCTGGTCGGTCTGTCGTTCGCGGTCAAGGCCGGTGAAGCTGCCTACGTGCCGGTCGCCCACAGCTACATGGGCGTCCCGCAGCAGCTGGATCGTGATGCCGTGCTGCGCGCGCTCAAGCCGATTCTCGAAGACCCGGCCAAGGCCAAGGTCGGCCAGCACGCCAAGTACGACATCAATGTCCTCGCCAACGCCTCCACGCCCATCACCGTGCAGGGCGTGGCGTTCGACACCATGCTCGAGTCCTACGTGCTGGACTCCACCGCCACGCGCCATGACATGGACAGCCTGTCGCTCAAGTACCTGGGACACAGCACCATCCGTTTCGAGGACATCGCCGGCAAGGGTGCCAAGCAGCTGACCTTCGACCAGATCGCCCTGGAACAGGCCGGCCCTTATGCCGCAGAGGACGCCGACGTGACCCTGCGTCTGCACCAGCACCTGTGGAGCCGTCTGGAGCAGGAGCCGAGCCTGGCCAGCGTGCTGCGTGATATCGAAATTCCCCTGGTGCCGGTGCTGGCGCGTATCGAGCGCAACGGTGCGCTGGTCGATGCCAACCTGCTGGGCCGTCACAGCCAGGAACTGGGCGAGAAGCTGGTCGCGCTGGAGCGTGAGGCGTTCGAGGTGGCCGGCGAAGAGTTCAACCTCGGCTCGCCCAAGCAACTGGGCGCCATCCTTTATGAAAAGCTCGGTTTGCCGATCATCAGCAAGACCGCCAAAGGTCAGGCTTCGACTGCCGAAGCGGTACTCGCCGAGCTGGCCGAGCAGGACTACGAACTGCCCAAGGTGCTGATGCAGTACCGCAGCCTGAGCAAGCTCAAGAGCACCTACACCGACCGCCTGCCGGAGCAGATCAACCCGCGTACCGGGCGTATCCACACCAGTTATCAACAGGCGGTCGCGTCCACGGGGCGCCTGTCGTCCAGCGACCCGAACCTGCAGAACATCCCGGTGCGCAGCGCCGAGGGCCGGCGTATTCGCCAGGCCTTCATCGCGCCCGAGGGCTACAAGCTGCTGGCGGCGGACTATTCGCAGATCGAGCTGCGCATCATGGCGCACCTGTCACGCGATGAAGGCCTGATGAATGCCTTCCGCGAGAACCTCGACGTGCACACCGCGACGGCTGCCGAAGTGTTCAAGGTCGAACTGGATCAGGTGACCTCCGATCAGCGGCGTAGCGCCAAGGCCATCAACTTCGGCCTGATCTACGGCATGGGGGCGCAGAAGCTGGCCAAGGACATCGGCGTGGACAGCAAAACCGCCAAGGCTTACATCGAGACCTATTTCGCCCGCTACCCGGGTGTGCGCGAGTACATGGACCGCACACGTCAGCAGGCTGCCGAGCAGGGCTTCGTGGAGACCCTGTTCGGGCGTCGTCTGTACCTGCCGCAGATCAAGTCCAGCCGCCCTCAGGAGCGTGCCGGTGCCGAGCGTACGGCGATCAACGCGCCGATGCAGGGCACTGCTGCGGACATCATCAAGAAGGCCATGGTGGCTGTGGATAACTGGCTGACCGAGTCAGGCCTGGATGCCAGGGTGATCCTGCAGGTGCACGATGAACTGGTGGTGGAGGTGCGTGAGGATCTGGTCGAGCAGGTCAGCGCGCGGATTCGCCCGCTGATGGCCGAGGCCGCCGAGCTGGATGTGCCGATGCTCGTCGAGGTGGGTGTTGGCAATAACTGGGACGAGGCTCATTGAGCGCCTTGGGGAGATGCGTCACGTTATCACTTAGAGCTGAGCATTCTTAGCTGGTATTGAGACCAAACAAAGCATTCTAAGCATCGCTGAACTTTACTTCTGTCCACCCGGTCAGAGTTTGTGAATGGCCCATAAAGCCCTTCGATGCTCCTTTGTTGTGTTAAGTGTTGGCAGACATCTGAGCCCCGCCCTAGCGGTTCAGACCCTTAAACCCCGATCTTCTCCCTCCCCATACGAAGTTCGGGGTTTTTTTTGCCTGCAGAAAAGTGCCAGGCAGCTTCAGCCCCTCATTCCCTTCTTGCAGCGTAGACCCTGATTGCCCAGGCGCAACCTCCTGCCCGCACAAAACCGCTCTGCGCCGAGGTTGGCAGCCCGGCGCAGCACACGTGCGCATGATGCGGCGATCGATGACCTGGGCAGCCCAACCGTGGCCCCGTGCCTGTACATCTCTTTCGCGCAATGCAAAACGCCCCGCGTCTGCGGGGCGTTTCGTTGCCTGGGTCGAGCGAAGCGAACCCGAGAGGTTCGTAGTCACTCCATCTGCCGGGCGTCAGGGATCGACGCGAAGGTTATTGCTCAGGCTCATCCTCTGCGCCGATCAGGCCCAGCCAGTGGCCCAGAACGGTTTGTGCGTCTTCCACGCCGATGCGCTTGGGGGCCGAGAACAGCTGGATGCTGACGTGATCGCCCCATTCCTTGCGAATCTCCTGCTGAACCTTGAGCAGTGCATTCTTCGCCGCGCCGAAAGCCAGCTTGTCGGCTTTGGTCAGCAGGATGTGCATGGGCATGCCACTGGCGCCGGACCAGTCGAGCATCATGCGGTCGAACTCGGTGAGCGGATGACGGATATCCATCATCAGAATCAACCCGCGCAGGCTTTCGCGGCTGCCCAGATAGGCCTCGAGGTGTTTCTGCCAGTGCAGCTTGAGCGGGATCGGTACCTTGGCGTAGCCGTAGCCGGGCAGGTCGACGAGGCGGCGTTCTTCGTCCAGGCGGAAGAAGTTGAGCAACTGGGTGCGCCCCGGGGTTTTCGAGGTGCGTGCCAGGCTGGCGTGGGTCAGGGTGTTCAGCGCGCTGGATTTGCCGGCGTTGGAACGCCCGGCGAAGGCGACCTCAAAGCCCTGGTCGTCCGGGCATTGGTCGACCTTGGCGGCACTGATCAGAAAAGTGGCTTGCTGACACAAGCCGATTGCAGGGTTCTTTGCTTGCATCGGGGTATCCGGTGGAGGGCGTGCATCGCGGCAGTCTATCAGGCTGGAGGCCCGCTGACCCGTACGGGCTGACCGCCGCGATGTCTCAGAGTGCTTGCGACCAGAGTGTCACTTCCAGCTTGTATTCGGCGTCCGGCGCGAGAATCAGGGCGTCATCCAGCACGTTGGCGTGCTCGATGCAGAGCATGCCTTGCCAGGCGTCGTCGGCGAACTGCGACAGGCGCTTGGCCTTGGCGATCCACGGGTTCCACACCACCGCCGAGCCAGAGCCCTCGCTGCGCATGAGAATGCGGCGCTTCCACAGCGGATCGACGAGGCTCAGTTGCGCTGGTGTGTCGAGGTAGATGCGGTCGGTCTCGCCGGTGAATGCCAGCGCGCCTTTCTGGCGGACCTTCTTCCAGCCGTCGAGGGTGTCGACGTAACGGCAGGCATCCAGGCCTTCGACCTTCACCTGGCGGATGTCGCTGACCGCGAAGTAGCTGTGCAACGCCTGGCTGATCGGCAGCTCGGTGTCGCCGAGGTTGCGTGTGGTCAGGGTCAGCCTGAGGCGCTCGCCGAGATGGATATCGAGCTGCAGTTCGGCGGCAAACGGCCACTCTGCGAAGGGTTGCGCAGCGGTGTCGTAGGCGAACGACAGCGTCACGCCGTCCTCCTCGGTGTTCAGACCGATCAACTGCCAGTCGCAAGTACGCACCAACCCATGGGCGGGCGCGTTTTCGGGGCGTGCATGGGCAGCGCGTATCGCCTCGGGGTTGCGCTGCAGGTCGCCGAACCAGGGCCAGCACACCGGAATCCCGCCGCGCACGCTTTGCCCGGCCGCATAGGCGGCTTCGTCGCTGAGCCAGATCAGTGGCTGCCCGCTGGCCGGCTGATAACGCAGAATCTGCGCGCCTTGCTCGCTCACCAGCAGCTCGGCACCGGCGTGGTGGATGCGCCAGCAGACCAGGTCGCCGAGCTGGATGCGTTCGTTGGTGGTGCTCATGAACATGCTGCTCCTGTAGCAGGCCGTTCTTCGACGGCCTGGTAGACGTTGCCTGTTGGGCCACTGCGCGGCCTCGAGGTTCGCTCGCTGCCATGAAAAACGCCCGTCGAGACGGGCGTTCTTTACCGCTTGCCAGTTTACGAACCGTAGACCTGATTCGGTAGCCAGGTGATCAGGCCCGGGAACTGGTAGGCGATGACCAGCATCATCAACTGGATGATGATGAACGGAATCACGCCCCGGTACATGGTAGCGGTACTTACCGAGCGTGGGGTCACGCCGCGCAGGTAGAACAGCGAGAAGCCCAGCGGTGGAGTGAGGAACGAGGTCTGCAGGTTCAGGGCGATCATCACCCCGAGCCAGACCGGATCCAGCCCCATGGCCAGCAGCACGGGCCCGACGATCGGCACCACCACGAAGATGATCTCGATGAAGTCGAGTATGAACCCGAGCAGGAAGATCACCAGCATGACCAGGAAGAACGCGCCGAGCACGCCGCCTGGCAGTTGCTGGAACACGTCCTCGATCAGCGCTTCACCGCCGAAGCCACGGAACACCAGAGAGAACAGCGAGGCGCCGATCAGGATCAGGAACACCATGCTGGAAATTTCCGTGGTGCCCTGGGCCACGGCGCGCAACTGCGTCAGGTTCAGCTGGCCCTTGAACAGCGCCAGCAGGGTCGCACCGACCGCACCGATGGCCGCTGCTTCGGTAGGCGTCGCGTAACCACCGAGGATCGAACCGAGCACTGCGATGATCAGGGCCAGCGGCGGTACCAGCGAGCCGAGCAGCTTGCCCCATTCCACGTCGCCCAGCTCTTCCTTGGGAACCACCGGCATCTTCTTCGGCTGGAAGATCGCCACCATGATCAGGTAGACGACATACAGCACCACCAGCAGCAGACCCGGCACCAGGGCGCCCATGAACAGGTCGCCTACCGACACGGTCTTCGGCGAGAAGATGCCCATGCGCAACTGAGCCTGCTGGTAGGCGCTGGACATCACGTCACCGAGCAGGACCAGCACGATGGATGGCGGGATGATCTGCCCCAGGGTGCCGGTGGCGGCCAGGGTGCCGGTAGCGACCGCCGGGTCGAAACCACGCTTGAGCAGCGTCGGCAGGGCCAGCAGGCCCATGGTCACCACGGTGGCGCCAACGATGCCGGTGCTGGCCGCGAGCAACGCGCCCACCAGACACACCGAAATCGCCAGGCCGCCGCGGATGCCGCCGAACAGGCGCGACATGGATTCCAGCAGGTCTTCGGCAACCTTGGATTTTTCCAGCATCACGCCCATGAACACGAACAGCGGCACGGCCAGCATGGTCTGGTTGTTCATGATGCCGAACAGGCGGTTGGGCAGGGCACTCAGGTAACCGGCGTCGAAGGTGCCGGTTGCGATGCCGATGCCGGCGAACAGCAGGGATACGCCCGCCAGGGTGAAGGCCACCGGAAAACCGCCCATCAGCACCACGCAGATGCTCACGAACAGCAGGATCGACATGACTTCAGCCATGTTTCACCTCCGGCTCGGGCAGCACACCGAGGAGCAGGTAGATCGCCTTGATCAGGTTGGAGATACCTTGCAGGGTCAGGCTGACCACCAGCACCAGAATGATGCTCTTCTGCAGGTAGACGAACTTCAGGCCGCCCGATTCGCTGGAGCCCTCGCGGGTCGACCAGGAGTTGGCCACGTAATCCCAGCTGGCCCAGCCGAGGAACAGGCAGACCGGCAGCAGCAGGAACAGGGTGCCGAGCACCTCGACCAGCGCCTGACGGCGGCCGCTGAACTGCTGATAGAAGATATCCACACGCACGTGCGCATTGCGTTGCAGTGCCCAGGCCGAAGCGCCCATGAACACCAGGGCATGGGCGTAGAGCACGGCTTCCTGCAGCGCGGTCGCGCCCAGGTTCATGCCATAGCGCAATACCACGACCAGCGCCGTGCCGAGGACCAGAAACAGGGTCAACCAGGAGCAGGCCTGGCCGAAGCGAAAGTTCACCGCGTCGATGACGCGTGCGATCCCCAGCGGAAGTGAAGGCTTGTTGGACATGACGCGTCCTTATAGTTATCGAAAAGAGCGAAAAGCGGGGGATTTTAGGCAGGAGGCTGCACCTACGGCAATGGCGATACGCCTTGGCTGGCGTCAGTCCGCGGTACTGGCCGGTTGCCCTCGAAGGGGCTGTGTTGAGCCGCTGGCGCGGCTCTCAGGGCATTCGATGGACACGGGTTGAAACATTTGTACGCGTCGAGTGGCCGTTAGGCGGGCATAGGATAGCGCGCGGGGCGGTTGGCGGATCGCCACTGTTTTGTCGAGGCTGGAACGGCCCGAAGGTAAGTATTACAACAACAAGGAGCTACCTATGAAACGTCGCCAAATACTGGCTGCTGCTGGTGTCGGCATTGCCGCAGGTGCATTGGTCGGGTGCAAGGAGGAAGCCGGTGCGGCGGACTCGTCCCAGCCGGTCGCCGAAACCAGGAACTTCAACTGGAAGATGGTCACCTCCTGGCCGAAGAACTTTCCGGGTGTAGGCGTGGGCGCCGAGCGCTTCGCCAAGCTGGTCGAGCAGATGAGCAATGGCCGCCTGAAGATCAAGGTCTACGCGGCCGGTGAGCTGGTACCGGCTCTCGAAGTGTTCGACGCGGTCTCGCGCGGCACTGCCGAAATGGGCCACGGCGCGCCTTACTACTGGAAGGGCAAAGTACCCGCTGCCCAATTCTTCTGTGCACTGCCATTCGGTCCCAATGCCCAGGAAATGAATGCCTGGCTGCACTATGGCGGTGGCATGCAGTTGTGGGAAGAGGTCTACAAGCCTCACGGCGTCCTGCCGATGGCCTGTGGCGCAACTGGTGTGCAGACCGCCGGCTGGTTCAACAAGGAAATCAATTCGGTCGATGACCTCAAGGGTCTGAAGATGCGCACTCCAGGCCTCGGCGGCGAAGTGCTCACCAAGGTCGGCGGTACCGTGGTCAACATGCCGGCAGGCGAGATCTTCACCGCCCTGCAGACCGGCACCATCGACGCCACCGAATGGATCGGGCCGTACAACGACCAGGCGCTGGGCTTGCACAAGGCGGCCAAGTATTACTACACACCGGGTTGGCAGGAGCCGAACGTCACCTTCGAACTGGATATCAATATCAAGGCTTGGGAAACCCTGCCGGCCGATCTGCAGGCCATCGTTCGCGCCGCTGCTCGCGACGTCAACGGCGACATGCTCGACGACTACAACGCCAAGAACATGGAGTCCATGGAGCAGCTGAAACAGGCCGGTGTAGACGTGCGCCGCCTGCCGGATGACGTGCTCGCCAAGCTCAAGGAGGTCTCTGCCGGTGTGGTCGATGCCACCGCTGCCGCCGACCCTGCTGCGCAGAAAGTCTGGGAGCAGCAGAAGGCCTACCTGGCGCGCCTGTACGAGTACGCCGAAGCCAACGAGAAGGACATCTACGCGATTCGTTGAATGCTGCACCCTACGCAAACAACAACGCCGGCTGATAGCCGGCGTTGTTGTGCTGCGCAGAGCGATCAGTGACGTTTGCGGTTGCTGATCAGGGTGCCCACACCGGTGTCGGTGAAGATTTCCAGCAGCACGGCATTGGGTACGCGACCGTCGACGATGTGCGCGGTGGTCACGCCGCCTTGCACCGCTTCCAGTGCGCAGCGAATCTTCGGCAGCATGCCGCCGTAGATGGTGCCGTCGGCGATCAGCCCGTCCACCTGCTCGGTGGTCAGGCCGGTGAGTACCTCGCCCTGCTTGTCCATCAAGCCAGCGATGTTGGTCAGCAACATCAGTTTCTCGGCCTTCAGCGCCTCGGCGACCTTGCCGGCCACCAGATCGGCGTTGATGTTGTAGGACTCGCCGTCCGGGCCCACGCCGATTGGCGCGATAACCGGGATGAAGTTGCCCTTGACCAGCATGTTCAGCAGCTCGACATTGACCCCGGTGACTTCACCGACATGGCCGATATCGATGATTTCCGGCTGGGTCATCTCCGGCGTCTGGCGGCTGACGGTGAGCTTCTTGGCGCGGATCAGCTCGGCATCCTTGCCGGTCAGGCCGATGGCGCTGCCGCCATGGCTGTTGATCAGATTGACGATGTCCTTGTTGACCTTGCCGCCGAGCACCATCTCCACCACGTCCATGGTCTGTGCGTCGGTCACCCGCATGCCGTCGACGAAGTGGCTCTCGATGGACAGGCGCTTGAGCAGATCACCGATCTGCGGGCCACCGCCGTGAACCACCACCGGGTTGATGCCTACGGCCTTCATCAGCACGATGTCGCGAGCGAAGCCGGTCTTCAGCTCGTCGCTTTCCATGGCGTTGCCGCCGTATTTGATCACCAGGGTCTTGCCAACGAAGCGGCGAATGTACGGCAGTGCTTCGGACAGAACCTTGGCGACGTTGGTGGCGGCATCACGCTCTAGGGTCATGCAGGGGCTCCAGTGCTGGGCGGATCAGAACGGTAATTTTACATCGGGTGCGACAAGGTGCATCTGCGTGCGGAACAGCTCCTGAATCCGCTCCAGTTCGGCCTGGTTCTCCGCTTCGAAGCGCAGCACCAGAACCGGCGTGGTATTGGACGCACGCACCAGGCCCCAGCCTTTCGGGTAGTCGACGCGCACACCATCGAGGTTGGTCACACTGCCTTCGCCCCACTGGCCTTCACGCTGCAGGCGCTCGACGATGGGGAACTTGGTCTGCTCAGTGACCTGGATGTTGATCTCCGGGGTCGACACGTCGTCAGGAAACGCGGCGAATACCTGTTCGGCAGTGCGCTTGTCCTGGCTGAGAATCTCCAGCAAACGGGCCGCGGCGTAAATGCCGTCGTCGAAACCGAACCAGCGCTCCTTGAAGAACACGTGGCCGCTCATTTCGCCGGCCAGCAGGGCACCGGTTTCCTTCATCTTCTTCTTGATCAGCGAATGGCCGGTCTTCCACATCACCGGACGACCACCGTAGCCGCTGATCAGCGGGGTCAGGCGGCGGGTGCATTTGACGTCGAAGATGATGTCGGCGCCAGGGTTGCGCGAGACCACGTCCTTGGCGAAGAGCATCAGCAGACGGTCCGGGTAGACGATGGCGCCCGTGTTGGTGACCACACCGACACGGTCGCCATCGCCGTCGAAGGCCAGGCCGATGTCAGCGTTCTCTTCCTTGACCTTGGCGATCAGGTCGACGAGGTTCTCGGGTTTGCCCGGGTCCGGATGGTGATTGGGGAAGTTGCCGTCGACGTCGCAGAACAGCGGAATCACCTTGCAGCCCAGGGCTTCGATCAGCTGCGGGGCGATCACGCCTGCCGCACCGTTGCCACAGTCGACCACCACGCGCAGCGGCTTGGCCATGGCGATGTCGCTGCGTATCTGTTCCAGATAGCGTGGCAGCAGATCGACCGCCTCCACGCTGCCTTCACCGCTGAGCAGGTCATTGGTGTCGATGCGCGTCTTGAGTGCCTGGATCTGCTCGTTGGCCAGGGTATCGCCAGCGATGACGATCTTGAAGCCGTTGTAGTCCGGCGGGTTGTGGCTGCCGGTGAGCATCACCGCGGATTTGCCGGCCAGCACGTGGGCGGCGTAATACACCACAGGCGTCGGCACCATGCCGACGTCACTGACCTGGCAGCCGCTGTCGACCAGACCCTGGATCAACTGCTGTACCAGCGTTGGGCCGGACAGGCGGCCGTCACGGCCAACGGAGACGTTGGGCTCGCCTTCGGCGATGCTCTGCGAGCCGATGGCGCGGCCGATCCAGTACGCGGTTTCCGGGGTCAGGCCAGCGCCTACCACGCCGCGGATGTCATAGGCTCGGAAGATGTCTGCTGGGAGTTTCGGGGCTTGCGGCGCGGTCATGATCGGGGTCTGCTCCAGTCCCAGGAGATCCTGGTCGTCGTCGAGAATGTCGATATCGAGGATATCGGTGTCTTGAAACAGCGGATTTACGAAATCCGCCGGCTTGGCCGCGACGCTACTACTGGGTTGCTGACTGGCTGTGACGTCCGGGCGTACGGCCACGGACTCCTGGGCGCGACGGGGGAGTCGGCTCAGGCTTTGTGCCAGGTCATGCAGGGCGGGCAGGCTCAAGCTGAAGGCTTTGACGGCTTTGCCCGCGGAGAGTTCTTTAACCAGTTGGGTCAATTGCGACGTGTCACTGTCCAGACGCTGCAGCAAGCGCCGATTGACCAGATAAAGCCCGGCCAGCGCACCAGCCAGGGCAACCAGCAGCGCCAGTACCAGGAGCGTCGGCGACAGGCCGGTCGCACCGAGGCTGGAGGCTGGCGTGAAGTTCAGCGTCCAGTGTGGGTTGCCGGTGGCGAATGTCTGGGCGCTGCCATCGGCCTGGCCACGCTGGGTGAGGACCTGTGGGGCGCCGCCGTCGAAGCGCTGCACCAACTGGATCTGTCCGACATCGGCGGGCAGCGCTGGCAGGTTGGCAAGCACGCGATTTATGTCCACCGCCAACAGCAGGGTGCCGAGCATCGGCTGGGCGTCGTCCTGGCGCACGGGGGCAACGCTGTAGGCCAGCCAGCGATCGCCTACCCGATAGGCCTCCACGGCCGGTGCCTGACCGCCCTCGAGGCGGCGCAGCATGTCCAGCGCGGCGAAGTTCATCGGCGCGCTGCGGCTGCTGTCCGGCACGGCCTGGCCGGTGAGGTTGAGCTGGGCGTCGACCACGCCGTTCCAGTAGCGCAGGCCGTTTTCGGCGTTGCTCAGCTGCTGCGCATCGCCGCTCTGCAGCGCTTGTGAGAGTGCCGGGTTGCGTGCCGCTGCGATGGTATCGGCGCTGAGCTGCTTGAGCGCCTGCTGCAGGCTGGCTGCCTGGCTCTCGCCCCAGGCGCGGGTCAGCTGTTGCTGCTGCACCTGCTGGGCCGGGCTGACCGCGGTGAACCATAGCAGCGCACCGGCCAATACTGCGCCGAGGGTGGCGGCCAGGGCGCCGGGCAACAGGTCGGCAGTGGCCTTGGGTTTCGACTGGGCGTTACCTTGCGAATCGCCGGAGCGTTCTTCCTTGGGCGCGCGTTTGAAGCCTTTCATCAGACGTCTCCTGGCGATTGGGTCTGCTTCAGTGGCTGCCGGAGTGGCCGAAACCACCGGTGCCGCGCTCGCTGTCGTCGAAGTCCTCGACGACCTCGAAGCGCGCTTGCACGACGGGCACCAGCACCAACTGAGCGATGCGTTCGCCAATCGCCATCTTGAAGGCGCTGTTGCCGCGGTTCCAGCACGACACCATCAGTTCGCCCTGGTAGTCGGAGTCGATCAGGCCGACCAGGTTGCCGAGCACGATGCCGTGTTTGTGGCCCAGGCCCGAACGCGGCAGGATCAGCGCCGCCAGGCCAGGGTCGGCAACGTGGATCGCCAGACCCGTGGGGATCAATACGGTCTGCCCCGGTTCCAGGGTCAGGTCTTCCTTGAGCATGGCACGCAGATCGAGGCCTGCCGAACCCGGCGTGGCATAGGCCGGCATTGGGAAGTCGTTACCGAGGCGTGGGTCGAGAATCTTGGCTTGTAAGGCGTGCATGGGGCGCTCAGGTTTTCCGTGCTGATGAATGTCAGGGTTTGCGCTGGTGCGCAGCGATGAAGCTCACCAGTTGCCGGGCGATCTTGCCCTTGCTGGTCTGCGCGAAGCTGCTCTGGTGGAGCTCGCGATCGATGATGGTGATCGCGTTGTCTTCACTGTTGAAACCGATGCTGGGGTTGGCCACGTCGTTGGCGACGATCAGATCGAGGTTCTTGTCCTTGAGTTTGCGCGAGGCGTACTCCAGCAGATTCTCGGTCTCGGCGGCGAAGCCGACGCTGAAGGGGCGGTCGTCACGGTGTGCCAGAGTGGCGAGAATGTCCGGGTTGCGGACCATCTGCAACAGCAGGCCGTCACCGCTGTTCGGGTCTTTCTTCAATTTGTGCTGAGCGACAACTTCCGGGCGGTAGTCGGCGACCGCGGCCGCTGCGATGAGGATATCGCAGGGCATCGCCGCTTCGCAGGCGGCTAGCATGTCACGGGCGCTGACCACGTCGATGCGGTTGACCCGATCCGGTGTCGCGAGGTGCACCGGACCGCTGATCAGCGTGACCTTGGCACCGGCCTCCACGGCGGCCTCGGCGAGGGCGAAGCCCATCTTGCCGGAGCTGTGGTTGGTGATGTAGCGCACCGGGTCGATGTTTTCCTGGGTCGGGCCGGCAGTGATCAGCACGTGCTTGCCGGTCAGAGCGAGGTGTTCGAAGCAGTCGGCGGCGAGATGCGCCAGGTCATCGGCTTCGAGCATGCGCCCCAGGCCCACGTCGCCACAGGCCTGGCTGCCGGATGCCGGCCCGAACAGGCGCAGGCCGCGCGCGCGCAGCAAGGCGCTATTGGCCTGGGTGGCCGGGTCGCGCCACATGGCCTGATTCATCGCCGGCGCCAAGGCTACCGGGGCGTCGGTGGCGAGCACCAGTGTCGTCAGCAGGTCGTCGGCCACGCCCTGTGCCAGGCGCGCCATGAGGTCGGCGGTCGCTGGAGCGATCAGCACCAGATCGGCCCAGCGCGCCAGTTCGATATGGCCCATGGCGGCTTCTGCAGCCGGATCGAGCAGGTCCTGATGCACCGGGTGACCGGATAGCGCCTGCAGGGTCAGCGGGGTGATGAACTCGCGACCACCCTGGGTCATGACCACGCGCACTTCGGCGCCCTGGTCCTTGAGTCGGCGTACCAGCTCGGCGCTCTTGTACGCCGCGATGCCGCCACCCACGCCAAGGATGATGCGTTTGCGATACAGCCGCTGCATAACTCTGCCTTTGTCGTATGGAGTTACAGACGCAGGATGCCGGCGCCTCCCCAGCCCCGGCACCCCGCGAAAAACCGGGCTACGATAGCACAGCGGCAGCAGGGGAGCAGTGGCGTGCCGGGCGAGGATTTCGCCAGCGGCAGGTGATGCCGATTCGAATGGACAGGGAGTGTCTCGATGAGTATTCGTGAGTGGCCCGCGGCAGAGCGCCCGCGGGAGAAGTTGCTGGCCCAGGGGGCGGCCAGCCTGACCGACGCCGAGTTGCTGGCGATCTTCCTGCGCACCGGCGTGGCGGGGCAGAGTGCGGTGGATCTGGCGCGGCACCTGCTCGCCGATTTCGGCAGCCTGCGGGCGTTGTTGCAGGCTGACCTGGCGTCCTTCAGTCAACGCCTCGGGCTCGGGCCTGCCAAGTTCGCGCAGCTGCAGGCGGTGCTGGAAATGGCCCGCCGGCATCTGGCCGAGCAGCTCCGGCGTGATTCGGCGCTGGAAAGCCCCCAGGCGGTGCGGGATTACCTCAAGGCACTGTTGCGCCACGAGCCCCACGAGGTGTTTGGCTGCCTGTTTCTCGATGCCAAGCATCGCGTGCTGGCGTTCGAGGCGCTGTTCCAGGGCTCCATCGACAGTGCCAGCGTTTACCCGCGGCAGGTGGTCAAGCGCGCGCTGGCGCACAATGCCGCCGCGCTGATCCTCACGCACAATCACCCGTCCGGCGTCGCGGAGCCGAGTCAGGCCGACAAGGTGCTGACCCAGCGATTGAAGGAGGCGCTCGCCCTGGTCGAAGTGCGCATCCTCGACCATTTCATCGTGGGCGATGGCGAGCCGTTGTCGATGGCCGAGCACGGCTGGATGTAGCCGGCACGGCCGTCGCCGCTCAGCGGGCGCGCAACAGCTCACCTGCCTCGAGCAGAACCAGTTCGTTGTCATCGGCCTGGTTGGGCTCACGGCTGCTGGAGAACGGCAGGTTGTTGTCGTTGCCGACGACGATGTGCGTGTCATCGACGATGTCGACGTTCTCGATGGTGAAGAACGGGAAGGTCAGCACGCCGTCGTTCAAGGGCTTGCGGGCGATGCCCTTGGGGTCCTGAATCGCGAGCAGGTCGATATGGCCGACCTTGCGCACGGGCTGGCCGACGTTGCCGTCGTCGAACGCCACCTTGTAGACGCGCTTGAAGCGGGCGATGTCGGAGAAGCAGGTGCTGCCTTTTTCACCGGCAGGACAGGCCTTGTCGGCGGTACCTTCGCCATTGTCGCGCTCGATGATCAGCCCGCTGGCGGCATCGATCATGTTGAAGTCGCCGATGGCGTGGCCGGGCTGCTCCAGGGCGTACAGCCAGTGGCGCCCGGTCCAGGCCTCGCGCTGCACATCGAACTCGACCATGCGCAACACGTTCTTGCCATCCTGCTGCTCGGCGCCGTTGCTGGCAGCATCCCACAGGGGGCCTTCGAGCAGGGCGTAGAGTTTGCTGCCGTCGCTCGAGGCTGCCATGCCCTCCAGTCCCTTGGAGCGCCGTACCTCGACATTCATCGGCTCGGCAGGCCAGCCAGGCAATTTGACCGCGGGGTTGTCTGGCGAGCGCAGCGGTTTGCCCGCTACCTCCACGTCGAAGACCTTCTGCACCCGGCCCTGCAAATCGGCCTTGATCACATAGGGGCCGAACTCGTCACCGATCCAGATTGCATCACCCACGAACTGAAAACTCTCGGGGTCGAAATCGGCGCCCGACAGGTAGCGCGCTTTCGAGCCTTCATGAACGATGCGAAACGGTACCTTCTTGTCCGGGTCGCTGAGAAATACCGTTGCCAGGCGCTTGAATTCGCCTGACTGGAAGTCGACGTCGTAGTGGTTGAGGTAGAGCATCGCGTCGGCCGAATTGGCCTTGGTGCCGAAACCGTTGTCGGTCAGTACCCAGAAGGTGCCGTCAGGCATGTGCTTGATACCGGAATGGCCCTGCAGCGGCTGACCCTGAAAAGGCAGCGACATGCCCGTGGGGCGATTGGCCGACATCCCCTCCACGCTGCCGATTTTCTCGCTGCGCTGGCCATTGGAGAATTTGCCGCTGACCGCGAAATCGGCCGGTGCATCAGCCGGCGGGGTCACGAAACTGGCTGCCGGCAGCACGGCGTGGCCGGCCAGTATCGCCGGGTAGGCGGTGCCCGTGTCCTGCCCGTGGCAGAGGAGTGGGACGCAGCAGAGTGTGGTGGCGAGCAGTTTGCAATCGAAGCGCATGGCCGAGCGATCCCCGTCTGTAGAGAACGGACAGGGTGGGGCAGGCGTGTGTCATGACTGTGACAACTGCCTGCGACCTGCCCAGCGCCAGAGCGGGCAGGCAGCAGGCAATGCATGGGGTGTCAGGGCTTCACGCTGACCTTGGAGAAATCCTGGCGGCCGAACGGGCTGACGCTGTAGCCCTCGACATCCTTGCGGATGAGGGCGTAGGCCGTCGGATGTGCCAGGGGCAGCCACAGCGCCTGCTGCTGGATGATCGCCTGAGCATCTTTATATAGCGCGGCGCGTTTTGCCTGATCGCTGATGGCCTTGCCGTCGGCGATCAGTTTGTCGAGCTTGGCGTCGCAGTAACGGGCGAAGTTCAGGCCGGACTCCACCGACGCGCAGGAAAACTGCGGGGTCAGGAAGTTGTCCGGATCACCGTTGTCACCGGCCCAGCCCATGAACAGCAGGTCGTGCTCGCCGGCCTTGGCGCGACGAATCAGTTCGCCCCACTCGATCACGCGGATTTGCGCCTTGATACCGACCTCGGCCAGGTCGGCCTGCAGCAGTTGCGCGCCCAGGCTGGGGTTGGGGTTGAGCACGCTGCCCGATGGCCGCGTCCAGATGGTGGTGCTGAAACCGTCGGCCAGCCCGGCTTCTTTCAGCAGTTCGCGGGCTTTCTGCGGATCATGGGCATAGCCCGGCAGATCGCTGGCGTAGCCCCAGGTGTTCGGCGGGTAAGGGCCGTTGGCGGGTTCCGCGCTGTTTTCGAATACCGCCTTCAGGTAGCTGGTCTTGTCGAAGGCCAGGTTGATGGCCTGGCGCACGGCAGGCTTGTCCAGTGGCGGGTGCTGGCTGTTGATGCCGACGAAGGCGGTCATGAAGGCCGCGGTTTTCACGCTGCCGAGGTTGGCGTCCTTGGTGGCGGCTTCGACGTCCAGCGGCTTGGGCGACAGGGCGATATGGCATTCGCCACGGCGCAGCTTCTGCAGGCGCACGTTGGCATCCGGGGTGATGGCAAAGACCAGTGCGTCGACATTCGGTTTGCCGGCGAAGTAATCCTCGTTGGCGACATAACGGACGGCGGCGTCCTTCTGGAAGCGCCTGAACACGAAAGGCCCGGTGCCGATGGGCTGGCTGTTGAGCTTCTCGGGGGTTTCGGCCTTGAACAACTGGTCCGCGTATTCGGCCGAGTAGATGGAGGCGAAGCCCATGCTCAGCGTGGCGAGGAAGGTCGCGTCCGGTTTGTTGAGGGTAATACGCACCTGGTGGGCGTCGACCTTCTCGACCGCCTTGACCAGCTCCGGCCACTGCATGGATTGGGCGTGGGGATAGCCGCTGGTGGCTACCTTGTGCCAGGGCTGGGTGGGATCGAGCATGCGCTGGAAACTGAACAGCACGTCGTCGGCTTCCAGTGGACGGCTTGGCTTGAAGTAGTCGGTGCGGTGGAACTGCACGTCGTTGCGCAGGGTGAAGGTGTAGACGAGGCCGTCCTGGGAAACCTCCCATTTGCTGGCCAGGCTCGGTACCAGCTTGCCGCTGGCGGCATCGAAATCGACCAGGCGGTTCATCAGCACGTCGGCCGACGCGTTGGTGGTGGTCAGGGAGTTGTACTGCACCACGTCGAACCCGTCCGGGCTGGCTTCGGTACAGACGCTGAGCGTAGCGGCCTGGGCGAACAGCGGGGCGATGAGCAGCGGCAAAAGGGCGAGACGCATGGGGAACTCCTGAGCGGGGCGGCGCGCATCCGGCGGGCCGTCGAATGGAAAACGCTGACTGGGGTGGGTCGCGTTGACGCGTGAACAGACACTAAGCGATAAGTCGGAGGGGAACAACGTATCGTCGCGACGAATGGTCATTGCCGGGCGAGCCCGCATCGCCGGGCCGGCGCACGGCGAGCCGCGTATTTAAAGTGTGGTCGTGCTTGTTGCTGTGGGGGCTTTCTGGTATAAAGCAGCGCTCTTTTCTAGGGGCCCGGTTGCTTGATTGCGATCTATCGCCGGTAAGACCCTGAAGAAACGCGGCGCCCAGCGCCGAAAAACAGAGATTAAGCGGCCAACCCATGCCGGGTTGGGCATGTGGTTTTAGAGGGCTGAGGTATGTCGAGAGTCTGTCAAGTTACCGGTAAGGGTCCGGTAACCGGGAATAACATTTCCCACGCCAACAACAAAACCCGTCGTCGTTTCCTGCCGAACCTGCAGCATCACCGCTTCTGGGTCGAGTCTGAGAACCGTTTCGTTCGTCTGCGTCTTACCGCTAAAGGTATGCGCATCATCGACAAACGTGGTATTGACGTAGTCTTGGCCGAGCTTCGTGCTCGTGGCGAAAAGGTTTAAGGAGCTATCATGCGCGAACTGATCCGTTTGGTGTCCAGTGCCGGTACCGGCCACTTCTACACCACCGACAAGAACAAACGCACCACCCCCGACAAGCTCGAAATCAAGAAATTCGACCCTGTCGCACGCAAGCACGTGAACTACAAGGAAGCCAAGATCAAGTAATTGATCGGCGACCCTGTTGTTGAAAAAGCCCGCCTCATGGCGGGCTTTTTCATGCCCGTGATTTGCCTGCCAGGCGGTCAGGGGGCGGGCTGCAAGGTCAGCGTGCTGCGGGTATTGGCGACGACGTCCTCGTCGCTCAGGTGCTGTGGTACGTAGGCGCCATCGATGAAGCGCTGCGCCTGGTCGCTGTAGTGGCGATCGAAGGGCACGCCGCTCTGGCCGAGCGGGTTGATGCCCAGGCTGTGGCTGGCATCGGCCATATCGATCAGGCGCCGCGTGGAGGGGCCGTGGCCTACCTGCCAGGGCGCGCTGGCGATGCGGTGCGACAGGTTGTTCGGCGTTTCATGGCCACCGGGCGCAGCCAACGGACCGATGTTGAGTAGCGCGTCCAGTGGCCATTGCACGCCGAGCGGATGCTGATGGGTGAGCGTGTGTGCCGGCCCCCAGTGCCATTGCCCGGGATTCTCGCCAAGGGTCGCTCGCAGGTGCTGCAGGGTCGCGCGCCAGGCATCGGCCACTGCGTCGGCGCGGCTGCGGGATTGGCCGTCGGCACGTGCCCACCAGGGCGATTGCGGGTCGGCGGTGAGGCGCGGCAACGCACTGTCGATCATGCGCGTCGACAGCAATCGCTCGAAGGAGGCCTGGCCCAGCCTCTCGGCCATGGCCAAGCGGCTCAGCTCGAAGATGAACTGGTTGAACAGGGTGGCGGCCACTGAATCCAGCGGATGATCGCCCTTCCAGGTGGCCAGGGTTTCGACCAGTTCCCGTTCGGGCTCGTCCGCTGCCGCTGCGCGCAAGTCGTCGAGGATCGGCGCCAGCAGCCGCGGGCCGTAATCGGTGCCGGTCTCCAGTTGCAGGGCCTGGCTGTTGTGCAGGTCCCAGCGTATAGCCGGGTCGGCCAGGTGCCGATTCAGGCGCTGGCCGCGTTCCGGCGGGTTGTAGTAGCCGGGAATCTCCAGGCCACTGGCCGAAAGCGGCTGGAAATTGGCTGAAACGATATACCCGCGCGCCGGGTTCTCCTCCTGAGGGTTGGCGCTGAAGGGCTGGAAGCCGGGTTTGTCCGCCGCGTCGCTGCCGCCGTCGAGAATGAACGCCGGATTCACCCCGGCAGGTCGTTCAGGCAGTTTCGCCGCGGCCCACCAGGCGATGTCACCGCTGGCGTTGGCCCAGACCAGGTTGAGGCCTGGAGCGTGTATGCGCTCTGCAGCGGCGCGGCCCTTTTCGAGGGTGTCGGCGCGGTTCAGGCGGTAGAAGGCGTCGAGCAGCGGGTTCTCGGTTTCCAGAAAGGCCCACCACATGGCGATCGGTGTCGTGCCATCGGCATCGCCCAGGGCATCGTTGATGATCGGGCCGTGAGGGGAGCGGCGCAACGCCAGGGTTACCGGCTCGGCATCCTTGACCTGAATGGTCTCCTGGCGACGCTGCAGAGCGACCCAGCGGCCCTGGTACCAGACCTGCTCGGGATCGTCCGGGTTGACCCGTTCGGCGATCAGGTCCATGTCGTCGTTCTGGAACATGGTCAGGCTCCAGGCGAAGTCGCGGTTGTGGCCGAGAAACGCCACCGGGGTCGCCGGCTGGTGATGGCCGTACAGCTCGAAGCCCGGGTACTTGAGGTGCGCCTCGTACCACACCGACGGTGCGGAGAAGCGAATATGCGGGTCGCCGGCCAGCAGGGGCTTGCCACTGGCGGTGCGCGAACCCGATACCGCCCAGGCATTGCTGCCCTCGAACTGTGGCAGGCCGTTGTCGATCAGGGCCTGCTGGCTGAGCTGGGCAAGGCGGTCGAGCGCCTGCCAGTCGCTCTTCCCGAGGGAGGCGTCGAGCACGCCTTCGGGGTGCCAGTCGATATCGAAGATTTTCAGGTAGTCGCTGCCGAGCTCGTCGCGAATGTGGGTCAGCAGCGGTTCGCTGCGCAGCGCTGCGGCGAAGCTGTAGGTCAGGTAACCGGCGATGGACAGGGTGTCGGCGGCCGTGAAAGGGCGCTTCTCGATACCCAGCAGGTCGAACTCCAGGGGCGCCGGGCGGCTGTCCTGATACTGGTTGATGCCATCGAGATAGGCGGCGAGTGCCTTGGCGTGGGGGCTGTCGGCATCCAGTCGGGCGGCCTGCTGGTCGGCCCTCGCACGGATTTCCAGGCTGCGGAACAGGCGGTCGGTGGGCAACAGTTTGGCGCCGAGAATTTCTGCCAGTTCACCGCGCGCCAGGCGGCGTAGCATCTCCATCTGGAACAGGCGATCCTGGGCCTGCACGAAGCCCAGGGCGCGGTACAGGTCGGCCTCGTTCTGCGCTTCGATATGCGGCACGCCGCGCTCGTCATAGCGCACCTCGACGGGCGCGCTCAAACCCTGCAGAGTCAGTTGGCCCTCACGCAGTGGCTGCTTGCCGTGCAGGTACCAGGCTCCTGCGCCAGTCACTGCCAGCATGAGTGCAGCCAGGGTGATAAATAGGCGTTTCATGCTCACATCCTTGTTCCGGGGGCGCCCATGCTGCGAGCAATCGGCGCCGGCCGCAACCAGGGTCTACTGACGTTTCAACGCGAGGCGCGTTGCCGCGAGAAATTTCGCCAGGAGAGGCAGAGTACACAGGGAATGGACTAGCCGTCCGCGCCTTGCCTTTTCAGGTCCTCCAGCGACGCATGGCGAAACTCCCCGCGCAACCCGCAGGACCGGTCCCGCTTTGCCGCGATGCTGCGTTTCTCACCAACTCATTTGGCCAGCCAAACTTCGCGGCTCGTGCCTTGCCTATCGGCAAAACCGACGCCGGCGCGGCTGTGCGTGGAACGTCAACAGACTCTAAGGCGTCGCGCGGTTCTGGCTGACGTGAAACTGGTCACAAAGGCCATTGAGATGCTCGGCCAGCGAGGCCAGGCGCTGGCTGTCACCAGCCACCTCGCCCGCGTCACGTGCAGTGTCTCCGGCGACCTGACGAACCTGTTCGATCAGGCGTGCCACTTCGGCGGTAGCCGCCAACTGCTCGCGCGTGGAAACGCCGATAGCCTGAATGGCCTCGATGGAGCGGTGCACGTTGTCCAGCAGGGCCACGGTGCGCTGGGTATGGCCAACGCAGCGGGCCACGCCAGCATGACTTTCGGCCATCGCATTCACCGCGTTGGTCGAGCCCTGCTGCAGGCGGGCGATCATGCCCTGAATCTCGCCGGTGGCCTGCTGGGTACGTTGTGCGAGCTGTCGTACCTCATCGGCCACTACCGCGAAGCCGCGGCCCTGCTCGCCAGCGCGGGCGGCTTCGATGGCGGCGTTGAGAGCCAGCAGGTTGGTCTGCTCGGCCACCGAGCGAATCACCTCCAGTACCTTGTCGATGGCTCTGGCTTCGTCGGCCAGTTCCTGCACCACGCTGCTGCTGCCGTCGATCTGCCGGGCCAGGCTCTGGATCTCGCTCTGCGTATCGGTGATCGCCGAGGCGCCCGCTGCGGCATCGCGATCGGCCAGGCGTGCGGTTTGCGCCGCCTGTTCAGCGCTGTTGGAGACCTCGCCCACGGCCAGGGTCATCTGCTCGATGGCACCACCCATCTGCGCAGTGGCGTTGAGCAGATCCTCGGCGCACTTGTTCAGCTCGAGGGTGGACTGGCTGAGGTGCTGGCTGGTACTGCGCAGTTCATCGCCTGCGCCGACGACCCGGCTGACCAGGTTGTCGAGCAGTGCCAGAAAGCGATTGAAGCGTTGCGCCAGGCGGTCGCTGGAGGTGCTGCGGTACGCCAGGTCGACAGGTTCGCCATCGCGCAGCAGGTGCGCGGAGGTGCGTTGCAGGTCTTCGCCTGCCGCCGCTTCACGGGCGCTGTGGCGAGCCAGCACGAGCAGGATGATGGTCTCGGCGATCACATAGGCGGCGTGGATGAACACCACGGGCCAGCCAGCGCCGGCTTGCAGGAGGAACACGCCGCTGCCGTTCTGCTGCAGGGCGAAGAAGCTCAGGTGATGCACGGCGATGGTGCCGGCAGCCAGCAGTATTGGCAGCCAGTCGCGGTAATAGACCAGGAACGCCAGCAGGACGAATACGCTGAAATGCATCTCGACCATGCCATGACTCTGCTGGATATGCAGCGCGGCCAGCACCATGAATGCCACCGCGATCAGGCAGCGATAGGGCCGGGTGCCGCCGATCATGGCGTACAGCGCACTGAGCGCGATGGCCGTACCGCCGCCGATGATCAGTGCCGCCGCCCAGGTCGCGTGCCAGAACGCCAGCCCGAGCGCGTACAGGGTCATCAGCCAGACTACGCAAAGCATCAGGCGGTCGGCCTGGCGATAGAAATTGTTGTGCATGGTGTCCCTTCCAATTGCTGCAGCGCCAAGAAGTTTTGGCAGAACAGTGAAGGAATCGCAAGTTCGATGCCATTCAATGGCCGTTCAGCGCAGTTTTACCCAATCGCAGAAGCAGCCGCTGGCCAGATTGTTGTTCGCAACGACTTTCCGGCCATCGAGCAACGCGTCGAGTACGGGCTCGATGAAGCTGTTGCCGGAGGTGCAGGTAAAACCGCTGCTGTAGGGGCCGAAATAGGCCAGTTCGCCGCGCTGATCCCAGATCGCCACGGCCGGGCTGGCTGGCAGGTTGTCGCTGCCCGTCAACCCATCGAGCGGTTGCAGGGCGCTCAGGCTGGCCGGCAGCTGTCCGTCCGTGCCCGCTTTCTGTACGACGTGGAAGCTCACGCCGCGCGACGAGTAACGCTCCGTGAGCTCGCTGAGGTGTTGCTGATTGCCGACGTTGCAGGGGCATGCCGGATCCCAGAAATGCACCAGGCGGATTTCGCCCGGCCCGGCCAGTGTTGCCGGCAGGCGCAGCTCGCTGCCCGTGAACAGGGCGGTGCGATCACTGAACGGGCGCAGATAACGCGCCTCGAACCACCAGAAGGCGACGACCATGGCGACCAGCCAGGTCACGGTGACCAGGCAGGCGAGCAGGGTGGTGCGTCGGGAACGGGCCATATGACAGCTTCCGTTGGGTGAGGGAGACGGCTTCCAGGTACACCGAGCCTGCAACTGCCGATGCCGGCTTGCCACGGGGCGCTCGGCGGCAGAAGATCGCTACTCTACCCGTTGCCCCGTTGGGGCGACGCTGCTGTGAGTCAAAAGAGTCATGAGCCTGATGTCCGATACCTTTGAGCCCCAATCCCTGGTCGCCAGCCTGCGTCCTCTGGCCAGCGCCGCGCCGCTTTCGCCGGCGGAGCTCGTCTACCGGCAGTTCTACGGCTTCGTGCCGCAGGATGCGGTGCAAACGCGGCTGGGCTGGTTCGCGGTGGACGATTATCGCATCGCCGCCCAGCTGTGGCAGCCCGTTGCGCCGCGCGCGACCCTGTTGCTCCTGCATGGCTATTACGATCACAGCGGCCTGTATCGCCATGTGATTCAGTGGGGCCTGGAGATGGGGTTCGCCGTGCTCGCCGTCGACTTGCCCGGGCATGGGTTGTCCAGTGGGCTGCGCGCCAGCATCAATGATTTCGCCGAGTATCAGGCCGTGCTGCGTGCTGCCCTGCAGCAGGCTGGTGCGCTGGGGCTGCCGGAGCCCTGGCACCTGTGTGGGCAGAGCACCGGTGGTGCGATTCTGATCGACTACCTGCTCAACGACAAGCCGCTGGGTGCCGTGGGTGAAACCATCCTGCTGGCGCCGCTGGTACGGCCGCGGCGCTGGAACTGGTCACAACTCAGCTATCGCCTGCTGCGCCGTTTCGTTCAGGAGATTCCACGGCGCTTCAGCGAAAATTCCAGTGACCTGGAGTTCCTCGATTTCCTGCGCAATCGCGATCCCTTGCAGCCCAAGGTAGTGCCAACTGTCTGGGTCGGGGCGCTGAGCCAGTGGGTGCCGCGCATCGAGCAGGCCCAGCGCAGTGCGCGCAGCCCGCTGATCATTCAGGGCGAGGCGGATATGACGGTGGACTGGCGGCACAATCTCGGCGTGCTGGAGAGCAAGTTCAGTTCGCCGCGGATCTTTCGCCTGCCCGAAGCCCGCCATCACCTGGCCAACGAGGCTGCACCGTTACGGCAGCGCTATTTCGATTATCTGGGCGAGCAACTGAGCTGAGCTCACTGACCTACCGCCAGGCCAGCGCGTACGGCGGCCAATGCAGCCTTGTAGTAAGCCGCGCCGTCATTGGATTGGGCGAACGTGACGAACTCCTCCAGTTCCGGGTCGGATAACGTGCGGTAGACATGCAGCAGGGTGTTGTCGAGGTCTTTGTCGATCTGCGTCATCAGACGCTGGCGCTGGCCGTCGAGCAGGCCTTGAGCCGTGCCACCGCCGAGCAGGCCGGGAATCATCTGGCTCAGGCTGTCGGCAGCGACACCTGCCAGAGCCAGGCTGATTTCCGCCCCCGCCTCGCTGGCCGGCAGGGCCTGCGCCAGGTGGCGAATCAGCAGGCGGCGGGTGGCATCCGCTTCGCTGAGCGGCAGGCCATCGGCGTACTTGGCCAATTGGTCCGGACGCGTGGCGAGCAGCTCCGCTTCGACGATCTTGCGGCCCAACGGCGATTCGAAGAAGCGCAGGGCCGGGGTCGGATCGGCCAGGTTCTCGCGCAAGCTGCGCTCTGCCCGTTCATCCATGGCCTTTGCAGCGAAGCGCTGGTTGCTGTTGCTCACCAGTGCCTGGTACACCGCCGGTGGCAGGCTCTTGCTGTAGCGTGCCTGAGCGGCGCTGAGGGCATCGCTGAAATGCGCACGTTGCTGCGGCCAGCCGGCTTTCTCGTACAGCTCGGCATGAGGCTCGGCCAGAGCGGGAAGGCTCAGGAGCACCAACAATAGACAACACAACGCGCGCATAAGGACTCCTGTCTGGGGCAGCTATTTTCGGCAGCCAGGTGACGCTTGTCGAGGTGTAGTCGACACAGGGTAGAATCTTGTCATGACGACCGACATTTCCGATTCGCTGCTGAGCCGCATCATCGATGACCTTGCCGAATTCGGGTGGTCGTTGCAAACCCAGTTCGCCCCTCAGTCTCTGACGCGGCAATTGGCCGAAGAGTGCCGCCAGCGTATTTCCCAGGGCACCCTGGCGCCTGCCGGCACGGGCCGCGGTAACGCCGTGGCGGTGCGTGAGGGCACCCGTGGCGATCATATCCAGTGGCTCGAGGCCGGGCAGTCTCCGGCCTGTGATGGTTATTTGCAGCTGCTCGACGAACTGCGTGTTGCACTCAATCAGAGCCTCTACCTCGGATTGGTCGACTACGAGAGCCACTTCGCCTTCTACCCGCCTGGGGCTTTCTACCTCAAGCACCTGGATCGCTTTCTCGACGAGGATCGGCGAGCCGTTTCCGCAGTGCTTTATCTCAATGAAGACTGGTTACCGGAGGAGGGCGGCGCGTTGCGGCTGTACTTGGCCGATGGCGAAGTGCGTGATGTCTGGCCTCAGGCCGGCACCCTGGTCGTCTTCCTGTCTGCCGATGTGCCCCACGAAGTGCTGCCCGCCAGCCGTGATCGACTGTCGTTGACCGGCTGGTTCCGCCGTCGCGGTGATAGCCCGCTCTGACGGGTGCCAGAAACGAAGAAGGGAGGCCGAGGCCTCCCTTCTTGATGCGGCTAGGTTCTTAGAACAGAACGCGGCTACGGATGGTGCCGTTGACGTGCTGCAGCTTTTCCAGCGCCAGATCCGAGTACTCGGCGTCGACGTCGATGACCACGTAACCGACCTTCTCGTTGGTCTGCAGGTACTGACCGGAGATGTTGATACCGTTGTCGGCGAACACCTTGTTGATCTCGCTCATCACGCCCGGAACGTTGGCGTGGATGTGCAGCAGACGGTGCTTGCCCGCGTGTGCCGGCAGGGCCACTTCCGGGAAGTTGACCGAGGATACCGAGGTGCCGTTGTCGCTGTACTTGACCAGCTTCTCGGCCACTTCCAGGCCGATGTTCGCCTGGGCTTCGGCGGTGGAGCCACCGATGTGCGGCGTGAGGATCACGCGATCCAGGCCTCGCAGCGGGCTTTCGAACACGTCGTCGTTGGACTTCGGCTCGACCGGGAACACGTCGATGGCGGCGCCGATCAGGTGCTCGTCCTTGATCGCGGCAGCCAGGTGATCGAGCTCGACCACGGTACCGCGGGCGGCGTTGATCAGGATGCCGCCCTTCTTCATGGCACGAATTTCCTTCTCGCCGATCATCCACTGGGTGGATGCCAGCTCGGGCACGTGCAGGGAAACGATGTCGCACTGACCCAGCAGGTCGTGCAGCTTGCCGATCTGCTGCGCATTGCCCAGCGGCAGTTTGGTCACCACGTCGTAGAAGAACACCTGCATACCCAGGGCTTCGGCGAGCACCGACAGCTGGGTGCCGATGGAGCCGTAACCGACGATGCCAAGCTTCTTGCCACGGATTTCGAAGGAGTTGGCTGCCGACTTGATCCAGCCGCCACGGTGGCAGGAGGCGTTCTTCTCGGGAATGCCGCGCAGCAGCAGGATGGCCTGGGCCAGCACCAGCTCGGCGACCGAGCGGGTGTTGGAGTACGGCGCGTTGAACACGGCGATACCGCGCTCGCGGGCGGCGTTCAGGTCGACCTGGTTGGTGCCGATGCAGAAGCAGCCAACGGCGACCAGTTTCTTCGCGCAATCGAAGATCTCTTCGGTCAGCTGGGTGCGCGAGCGGATGCCGATGAAGTGCGCGTCGGCGATCTTGGCCTTCAGTTCCTCGCCGGACAGCGCGGTCTTGAGGTACTCGATGTTGGTGTAACCGGACGCCTTCAGGGTATCCACTGCATTCTGGTGGACGCCTTCGAGAAGAAGGAACTTGATCTTGCTCTTGTCGAGAGAGGTCGTGCTCATCGGAGTACCTGTTGTCCCACTAAATTAAGTGTCAGGAGAAGTATCGGCGCTGGCGCCAATGGGCCTGCAGATCGCGGCAAAGCATGATTTGCGGGGGGCATATGCTAGCATGGCTTCCCTTTTCCTTGCTCGGTTGCGACCTGAACGGTTCTCAGGGCGACCATGAATGTTTCGAGAGTTGAAATGACCGATCACCTGCCGATTGAAGAACTCAAAACCCTGGTCGAGCCCGGTAAGGTGCTGACCGACGCCGCCTCCCTGGAAACCTATGGCAAGGACTGGACCAAGCACTACGCGCCAGCCCCCAGTGCCATCGTCTTCCCCAAGACCATCGAGCAGGTGCAGGCCATCGTGCGTTGGGCCAATGCCCACAAGATCGCCCTGGTGCCTTCGGGTGGCCGTACTGGCCTGTCGGCAGCGGCGGTCGCGGCCAATGGCGAAGTGGTGGTTTCGTTCGACTACATGAATCAGATCCTCGACTTCAACGAGTCCAACCGCACCGTGGTCTGCCAGCCGGGTGTGGTCACCGGCGCGCTGCAGCAGTTCGCCGAGGACAAGGGCCTTTATTACCCGGTGGATTTCGCCTCTGCCGGCTCCAGCCAGATTGGCGGCAACATCGGCACCAATGCCGGTGGCATCAAGGTGATTCGCTACGGGCTGACCCGCAACTGGGTGGCTGGCCTGAAAGTGGTCACCGGTACCGGTGAGCTGCTCGAGCTGAACAAGGACCTGATCAAGAACGCCACCGGCTATGACCTGCGTCAGCTGTTCATCGGCGCCGAAGGCACCCTGGGCTTCGTGGTCGAGGCGACCATGCGTCTGGATCGTGCGCCGCGCAACCTTACCGCCATGGTGCTCGGCACGCCTGATTTCGACTCGATCATGCCGGTGCTGCACGCCTTTCACGGCAAGCTCGACCTCACCGCCTTCGAGTTCTTCTCCGACAAGTGCCTGGACAAGATCCTCGGCCGTGGCGACATTCCGGCACCGTTCGAGAGCCGCACGCCGTTCTACGCCCTGCTGGAATTCGAAGCCGTCAACGAAGACGTGGCCAATGCCGCTCTGGCGACCTTCGAGCATTGTGTCGAACAGGGCTGGGTGCTCGATGGCGTGATGAGCCAGAGCGAGCAGCAACTGCAGAACCTGTGGAAGCTGCGCGAGTACATCTCCGAGACCATCAGCCACTGGACGCCTTACAAGAACGACATCTCGGTGACGGTCAGCCAGGTGCCGGCGTTTCTCGCCGATATCGACACCATCGTTTCCGGCAGCTACCCCGATTTCGAAGTGCTCTGGTACGGCCACATCGGCGACGGCAACCTGCACCTGAACATCCTCAAGCCCGACGCGCTGAGCAAGGAAGACTTCTTCGCCAAGTGCGCGACCGTCAACAAGTGGGTGTTCGAGACCGTCGAGAAGTACAACGGCTCGATCTCCGCCGAGCACGGCGTGGGCATGACCAAGCGTGATTACCTGGAATACAGCCGCTCGCCGGCAGAAATCGCTTACATGCGAGCGGTCAAGGCGGTCTTCGACCCCAACGGCATCATGAACCCAGGCAAGATCTTCAACTGATCCCCGGACCAAGGAGCGACCATGAGCTACCAGCACCAGTATATCGATGGCACCCGTATCCACTTCCCGCTGGGCAAGGTGGTGTGCGTAGGCCGCAATTACGCCGAGCATGCCAAGGAACTCAACAACCCCTTGCCGACCGAGCCGATGCTGTTCATCAAGCCCGGCAGCTGCGTGGTGCCGCTCGAAGGTGGCTTCAGCATTCCGGAAGACCGCGGCTCGGTGCACTACGAAGTGGAAATCGCCGTACTGATCGGCAAGCCGCTGTCGCGCAAGCCGAGCGAAGAGGAAGTGCTCGACGCCATCTCCGGTTTCGCTCCTGCTCTGGACCTGACCCTGCGCGACGTGCAGAACAAGCTCAAGGACAAGGGGCATCCCTGGGAGCCGGCCAAGGCATTCGACGGTGCCTGTGTACTGGCGCCGTTCGTGCCGGGTGACGCGGTCGAGGACCTGGCTGCCATCGGCATCCGTCTGACCATCAACGGCGAAGTGCGTCAGGACGGCATCAGCGGCGACATGATCTTCGCGATCGTTCCGGTGATTCAGGAAATGGCCGGCCACTTCAACCTGCAGCCCGGCGACGTGATCCTCACCGGTACCCCCGCAGGCGTGGGCCCGCTGCACAAGGGTGATGAGCTGGTGCTCGACCTGGTCGGCCACTCCAGCTTCGCCAGCCGGGTCATCTGACACGGCGATCGCTGCAAGGCGGTAGCGGCCGTTCGCCGCTCCACTGTGGGAGCGCGCCATGCGCGCGAAAAATCGCGGGCTTGGCCCGCTCCCACAGATACTGCACCGATGACCACTCTCGCCTCGCAACCATCCCGAATCCACGTCTATTCCAATTAAGTTTCGCTTAAGCCGGCTTTAAGCCTGGCTTCAGCTGGGCGACTTAACCTGACCCCGTCATCTACAGATAGAGGGTCATCCCCATGAAAGCTCCCGTACTCGCACTGCTGCTCGCTCCGCTGTTCTCCACCGCTGCCATGGCTGCCGGCTACACAGGCCCAGGCCAGGTCGCTCAGGTCACGACTGTCGAGCAGGCGCTGAAAGCTGGCGACGACACCCCGGTGGTACTGCAGGGCCAGATCGTCAAGCGTCTGCAGGACGAACTCTATGAGTTCAAGGACGCCACCGGCACCATCCACGTTGAAATCGACGACGAAGACTGGCCGCCGCAAGCCATTTCCGAGAAGGCCACCGTCAAACTGACCGGTGAAGTCGACAAGGATCTGACCAGCCGCGAAATCGACGTCGATATCGTCGAACTGGTGAAATAAGGCGCGCGCTGTTAGCGTCCCACCACTGCACTGAATGGCCGCCTCTCGGAGCATCCGGGGGGCGGCGTTGTCGTTTTTGCTGATGGATATGTGAATCGCCATGCGCCGTCTGATTTCGATCAAAGGTTTATCCCTGCTGTTGATGCTCGTTCTGCTGGTTGCGCTGGGTATCGCGAGCCAGCAATTTCGCCTGTTCGAGCGGGCCTGGTTCAATGTCAGTCAGCCAGCCGAGGCGCCCTCGCATTCGCTGTGGTTGAGCGACTACAAGGTGGTGATAGAGGCGCAGCGTATCGAAGGACTGGAGGACGACGTCTCGGCGTTGACCTACGATCCGGATCGCCAGAGCCTGTTCACGGTGACCAACCAGCATCCCAAACTGATCGAGCTGTCCCTGGACGGCAAGGTACTGCGGCAGATCGAACTGGTCGGTTTCGGTGATCCCGAAGCGGTGGAGTACGTGGCGCCCGGGCGTTTCGTGATCGCCGACGAGCGCACCCAGCGGTTGGTCAAGATCCGCGTCGACGACGACACCACCTCCATCGATGCCGCCGATGGTCAGCAGATGTCCCTGGGCCTGGAGATGGGCAGCAAGAACAAGGGCTTCGAGGGCCTGGCCTACGACCTGGCTGGCAAACGCCTGTTCGTGGCCAAGGAGCGCGACCCGATGCGCATCTACGAGGTGCATGGCTTCCCCAACCTCGACCCGGACACGCCCGCTCCTGTGCAGATTCGCGATGACCGCAAGCGCGATGCGGGCATCTTCGTGCGAGACCTCTCCAGCCTGCATTACGACAGCCTCACCGGCCATCTGCTGGCGCTGTCGGATGAGTCACGACTGGTCGTCGAGCTGGACGAGGCCGGCAAGCCGATCAGCAGCCTGTCATTGCTGCAGGGCCAGCAGGGCCTCAAGAAGTCGGTGCCGCAGGCGGAGGGCATCACCATGGATGATCATGGCGTGCTCTACCTGACCAGCGAGCCCAATCTCTTCTATGTCTTCAGCAAGGGCGGCAAGACCGACTGAGCCTGCGGCACCGCCCAGGTGGCGACAGCCCTGCCTGCCTCACCACGCTGGTGAAGTGAGGCGAGGGCTGGTAGTTTCGCCCGTCACTATGGCCGCCCCCGGGATTCTCTCGGAGGCAGCACCGTTTTCCTCGCCGATGGACAAGTGAACCGATATGCGTCGTCTGTTTTCCCTCAAGGCATTGCTGGTGCTGTTCGTACTCATCGTGGCCTCGCTGCTGGCTGTCTGGGGGCAGGAGTTCCGGGTCTTCGAACGGGCCTGGTTCAACGTGCAGCAGCCGGATGAGGCTCCAGCGGATGCGCTATGGCTCGATGGTTATCGGGTAACCCGTGAAGCGCAGGTGATCGAGGGCCTGGACGATGACGTTTCGGCATTGACCTACGATCCACTGCGCAAGAGCCTGTTCACCGTCACCAACCAGAACTCCCGGCTGATCGAGCTTTCCCTGGAAGGCAAGGTGCTGCGCGAGATCGAACTGGTCGGTTTCGGCGATCCGGAGGCCGTGGAGTATGTCGCGCCGGGAGTCTTCGTGGTCGCCGACGAAC
Source organism: Pseudomonas flavescens (assembly GCF_013408425.1). Taxonomy (NCBI): domain Bacteria; kingdom Pseudomonadati; phylum Pseudomonadota; class Gammaproteobacteria; order Pseudomonadales; family Pseudomonadaceae; genus Phytopseudomonas; species Phytopseudomonas flavescens. The sequence goes on from NZ_JACBYV010000001.1 coordinate 4,974,897, forward strand.
GCCCCCAGCGTCTGGTGGAGGTGCGCATCGATGACACCACCACCCGTGTCGACGCTGCCAGTGGCCAGCAGCTTTCCCTGGGCCTGGAGATGGAGGCCAAGAACAAAGGCTTCGAAGGCCTGGCCTACGATCTGGTCGGCAAGCGCCTGTTCGTCGCCAAGGAGCGCGACCCGCTGCGCATCTACGAGGTGCACGGCTTCCCTCACCTCGACCCGAGCACGCCATCGGCGATCCGTGTCATCGATGACCGTGAGCGTGACGAGGGGCTTTTCGTGCGCGATCTGTCCAGCCTGCAATACGTCGCCGGTAGCGGGCACCTGCTGGCGCTCTCCGATGACTCGCGCTTGCTGGTGGAGCTCGATACCAAGGGCGAAGCGGTCAGCAGCCTGTCGCTGATCGGCGGTCAGCAGGGGCTGAGGGCGTCTGTTCCTCAGGCCGAAGGCATCGCCATGGACGAGCAGGGCGTGATCTACATGATCAGCGAGCCCAATCTCTTCTACACCTTCAGCAAAAAGGCCGAGTGACTGCTCACCCGGCCTTTCGGTGTTGCCCGCGTTACTCAGCGCTGCAGCGACTTCACGCCTTCGGCGGTGCCGAGCAGCAGCAGGTCGGCCGGGCGCGCGGCGAACAGGCCGTTGGTGACCACGCCGACGATGGCGTTGATGTCCGCTTCCAGTTTCACCGGGTCGGTGATGCTCATGTTGTGCACATCGAGGATCACATTGCCGTTGTCGGTCAGCACGCCTTCGCGGTAGACCGGGTCGCCGCCCAGCTTGACCAGCTCACGGGCCACGTGGCTGCGGGCCATGGGAATCACCTCCACCGGCAGCGGGAAGGCGCCGAGCACCGGCACCAGCTTGCTGCCGTCGGCGATGCAGATGAAGGTGCGGGCCACGGCGGCGACGATCTTCTCGCGGGTCAGGGCCGCGCCGCCGCCCTTGATCAGGTTCAGGCGCTCGTCACTCTCGTCGGCGCCGTCGACGTAGAACTCCAGATCGCTGACGCTGTTCAGTTCGTACACCGGGATGCCGTGGCCCTTGAGGCGTGCGGCAGTGGCTTCGGAGCTGGCTACGGCACCGTCGAAGTCCAGTTTGTGCTTGGCCAGGGCGTCGATGAAACAGTTGGCCGTGGAGCCGGTGCCGACCCCAACGACGCTCTTGGCGTCGAGCTTGGGAAGGATGAAGTCGACGGCGGCCTGAGCCACGGCTTGTTTGAGCTGATCCTGGGTCATGCGGGTTCCACGAGAGAGAAGGAAACGAGGCGCTGATTATAGCCGGCAAAACCCCGGAATTCGTATGGTCGCTCGGCAGATGGCTGGGTTAGACTCCGGGGTTCCTCATGAAACCGCCTGCGATGCCTGCCATGCTCGAACAGTACGTCAAGAAGACCCTGACCTCCCGTGTCTATGACGTTGCCGTGGAAACCCCGCTGCAACCCGCTCGCCAACTCTCCGAACGCCTGGGCAATCAGATTCTGCTCAAGCGCGAGGATCTGCAGCCGGTTTACTCGTTCAAGATTCGTGGCGCCTACAACAAGCTGGCGCAACTCACCCCGCAAGAGCTGGCTCGTGGCGTGGTTACCGCCTCGGCCGGCAACCACGCCCAGGGCCTGGCACTGGCCGCCAAGCACATGGGCGTGAAGGCGACCATTGTCATGCCGCGTACCACGCCCGAGCTCAAGGTGCAGGGCGTTCGCTCCCGTGGCGGCAAGGTGGTGCTGCACGGCGACGCCTTTCCCGAAGCCCTGGCGCATTCGCTGAAGCTGGTCGAGGAAAAGGGCCTGGTGTACGTGCACCCCTACGACGATCCCCATGTGATCGCTGGCCAGGGCACCGTGGCGATGGAGATCCTCCGTCAGCATCAGGGCCCGCTGCATGCGATCTTCGTTCCGGTCGGCGGTGGTGGTCTGATCGCCGGCATCGCCGCCTACGTCAAATACCTGCGTCCGGAGACCAAGGTGATCGGCGTCGAGCCGGACGACTCCAACTGTCTGCAGCAGGCCTTGGCTGCAGGCGAGCGCGTGGTGCTGCCGCAAGTCGGGCTGTTCGCCGACGGCGTGGCGGTGGCGCAGATCGGTCAGCACACCTTCGATATCTGCAAGCTGTGCGTCGATGAAGTGATCACCGTCAGTACCGACGAGATCTGCGCAGCGATCAAGGACATCTACGACGACACCCGCTCGATCACCGAGCCCGCGGGCGCGCTGGCCGTGGCCGGAATCAAGAAGTACGTCGAGCGCGAAAACGTCAGCGGCCAGGTGCTGGTGGGCATCGATTCCGGCGCCAACGTCAACTTCGACCGCCTGCGCCATGTGGCGGAACGTGCCGAACTGGGTGAAAAACGCGAAGCGATCATCGCCGTGACCATTCCCGAGAAGCCGGGCAGCTTCAAGGCCTTCTGCGAAGCGATCGGCAAACGGCAGATCACCGAATTCAACTACCGCTACCACCAGGATGGCGAGGCGCACATCTTCGTCGGCGTGCAGACCCACCCGGAGAACGACCCCCGTGCGGCGCTGGTCGAGAACCTGCGTGGCCAGGGCTTCCCGGTACTCGACCTGACCGACAACGAGCTGGCCAAACTGCATATCCGCCATACCGTCGGCGGGCATGCCGCTGCCGTGCCGGACGAGTGCGTGTTTCGTTTCGAGTTCCCGGAGCGGCCGGGGGCGCTGTTCAACTTCCTCAACAAGCTGGGCGGGCGCTGGAACATCACGCTGTTCCACTACCGCAACCACGGCGCCGCCGATGGCCGTGTGCTGGCTGCCCTGCAAGTGCCGGAAGACGAGCGCCATCTGCTCGCGCCGGCGCTGGATGAGATCGGTTATCCGTACTGGGACGAGACCGACAATCCGGCTTACAAGCTGTTTCTCGGTTAGTCGATTCGCGCAGACGATTTTCCCGGGCATCGCGCTGCTCCGCCCAGGCTACGGACGTTTCTACCCTTAGCCTGGCGCTGAGCGCTGCGTTACCAGGGTACCTATTAGAAAATCAAAGGAAACCGTGATGGAACATTACCTGCTGCTGCGCATCCTCCACAGCGTGCCTGGCATCTTGCTGCTGCTCGGCGTGCTGGCCCATGCCTTCATGCTCTGGAAGGCGTGGCGCAATGGCGACAGTGCCGTGCTGCAACGCAAGCTGCAGCGCACCCGTACCATCAGCCTGCCGGTGTTCGCCCTGCTGGCGTTGAGCCTGCCGGTGACCGGATGGTGGATGGTCAACCTGGCCGGTTGGCCGCTGAGCCAGACCTGGCTGCTGCTGGGTAGCATTCTCTTCGCGGCGCTGATGATCGTCGGCCTGCTGTTGCTCGGTCGTCTCGGTGCCTGGCAGGCTCAGGCCGGCGGCACGGTGCCGGCCAGGTCGCTGCGTTTCGTGATGGCCTATGCCGCGCTGATCGTCGTGCTGCTGGTGGTGATAATGGCGGTGATGGGCGCCAAACCCGTCTAACGTCTGCCCTGTCGCTGCGCCACCAGCGGTTGCAGCAGTGCGGCCAGTTGCGGCTCGCTCAGGGTCGCACGCAGTGCTTTGTAGAGGGCCCGGGTTTCCAGCAGGTTCCAGACCCGCAGCATGGTTTCCAGGGCGTCGAGCGGCTTGCTGATGAAGTCCCGTGCACCCAGCGCCAGGGCGCGCAGGCGCGTGGCGCGGGTCACGTCGGCGGTCAGTACCAGCAAGGGCACGTAATCGTTCTGCGGGATGCGCCGGTTGAGCTGCTCCATCAGGGCGAAACCGTCGAAATCCGGCATGTGCAGATCGAGGATCACCAGATCCGGCTCGAAGCTGTTGTACAGCTCCAGTGCCCGCATCGGCTGGGTGCTGCTGAGCACGTTGTGCAGACCTTCGCGGGCCAGCAGCTGCTCCATCAGATCCAGGTTGGGACGCTGATCGTCGATGATCAGGATGCGGTAGTCGTCGCTCATGCGGGCTCCGGCAGGTGCTGGTCGAGAAAGGCCAGAAAGGTCGGTACGTGGATGGGTTTGGTGAGGATCGCCGTTGCTCCCGCCTGCTGCATGGCGCGCCGCGAAGCAGTGCTGGCGTCGGCGGTGATCATCAGTACGGCGATACCCGCCGTGGCCGGGTCGGCACGCAGGCGCTTCAGTACATCGATGCCGGTCATGTCCGGCAGGTTGATATCCAGCAGGATCACCCGGGGCAAATGCTGGCGCGCCAGATCCAGACCAAGCTGGCCCTGCATGCTCGACAACAGTTGTACGCCTTGGCGACGCTGCAGCAGGGTTTCGATCAGGGCCTGGCTGGACAGGTTGTCCTCGATGCACAGCACGCGGGTCAGGTTGCCGCTTTCCAGCGTACCGGCAGGGGCCGGGGAGGGTGGGTGGCGCCAGGGGTCGTCAGCGCCAGCCAGGGTTTCGACTTGCGCCGTGGGCAGTGTCAGCACGAAGCGGCTGCCGGTGCCCACCACGCTGATCACCTCCAGCGTGCCATCCATTGCCTGCAGCAGGTTGCGACTCAGGGCCAGGCCCAGGCCGGTGCCTTCGCTGTGTTGGTCGGCGCCCAGGCGTTCGAAGGGACGGAACAGTCGCTCCAGATCGTCCGCTGCGATGCCCGCTCCGCTGTCATTGACGGCCAGGGCCAGGCGCTCGCCCTGCAATTCGATATCCAGATGCACTTCGCCACCCGGGCGGTTGTACTTCACAGCGTTGGACAGCAGGTTGAGCAGCACCTGAATCAGCCGCTGCCGGTCGGCCATCACGCCTGCCGGCGAGGTGCTCGGCGGCAATGGCCGCAGACGGATGCCGGCCTCGTCGGCCAGCGGCGAGATCAGCGTCATCGCTTCCTGCACAACGCCATGCAGGTCGATGGCTTCCGGGCTCATGGGCAGCCGGCCGGCTTCGATACGGGCGATGTCGAGCACTTCGTTGATCAGCGTGAGCAGGTGCTGGCCCGCCCGCAGGATGTGCGTGACCTGTGGCCTCGGCGATTCCAGATCGAGCAGTTGAGCGAAGCCCAGAATGGAGTTGAGCGGCGTGCGCAGCTCATGGCTCATGCGCGAGAGAAATTCGCTCTTCGCCTGGCTGGCGTTCTCGGCTTCCTCACGGGCGTCGCGCAGGGCGATATCGGCGGCGCGACGGTCGGTGATGTCGCGGGTGACCTTGGAGAAACCGCGCAGGGTGCCGCTGGCGTCGTGCTGGGCGGTGATCACCACGCTGGCCCAGAAGCGCGAGCCGTCACGCCGCTGACGCCAGGCCTCTTCCTCGTAGCGGCCTTTTTCGGCGGCCACCTGCAGTGCCCGCAACGGATGGTGGGGGCGCTGCTCGTTCGGATAGAACAGCGAGAAATGGCGGCCGATGATTTCCGTTTCGCTGTAGCCCTTGATTCGTTCGGCGCCCGCGTTCCAGGTGGTGACGTGCCCCTGCGGGTCGAGGGCGAAGATGCCGTAGTCGCGTACGCCTTCGATGATCAGGCGCATGCGCTCCTCGTTCTCACGCAAGGCGCGCTCGCGCTGGGCCAGCAACTGGCTGGCCTCCTCGAGGCTGGCGCCGAGGCGGCCGATCTCGTCACGTTCGTGGTGACGGGTTTTCAACGGCATGCCAAGTGCCAGGTGGCGAGCACTGCGCTGCACACGCTGAACGCGGGTGACGATGCCGCTGGACAGCAACAGCACCGCGATGATCGCACCGAACAGGCCGCAGCCTGCCGCCAGCAGCGTGGCCAGGAGCATGCGCTGGCGATTGTCCGCGGCATTCGCTGTGCGGTCGGCGAGCAGGGCGTCCTCACGCACGCGCATTGCGTCGATCTCCTGGCGCAGGGTGTCGAGCATGCGTTTGTTCTCGACCAGGATGGCGATGATCTGCTCACTGTCCTGGCGCATGTCGACGTTGCGCAGCACATCCAGGCCCTGCAGCTTGGTGCTGATCAGCGGCCTGATGCGCTCCAGGCGCTGGCGTACCTCGGTGTCGCGGATAGTGGCGTCGAGGCGGGCCAGGGCTGCTTCGATGCGTGGTTCGGTCTGCAGGTAGGTGGGCAGAAAGTTCTCGCGGCGGGTCAGCAGGTAGCCCCGCACGCTGGCGGCACCCTCGGCCAGCAGGGTCTGCACGGCCTGGATATCGCCCTGCACCTGCAGTACTCGGCGCACGTCCTCCTCGGCCTCGGCGGTCTGCCGCTCGGTGATGTAGATCAGCACCAGCGACAGCAGCAGGATCACCAGCGGCAGGGAGATGCCGACCAGCGCCTTGCCGCGCAGGGGCAGGTCAGCCCAGGAACGATCGATGCGGCGCATCATGGCGACGAACCGAACCAGTCCGCCGCTGGCTGGGCCACCAGACCCAGGGCGATGCCACGCACGGCCGCCTGGGTGCGGTCGGCCACGCCGAGCTTGGCGATCACCCGCTCGACGTGGGTTTTCACGGTGCCGGCGGCAATCCCCAGTTTCTCGCCGATCTCGCGATTGCTGAAGCCACCGGCGACCAGGCCGAGCACCTGCCGCTCGCGGCTGGTCAAGGCGTCGGAAGGCGGGGTGCCAGCATTACTGCGGTCGGCGATGCGCCGCAGCAGGCGCGCGCTGACCGCGCTGTTGAGCGCTTCCTCACCCGCCGCAACCCGGCGCAGGCTGGCGATCACCTCGTCGCGCGTGGCGTCCTTGAGCAGGTAGCCGACGGCGCCCGCGGCGATGGCTGCCTCGAGGTGATCGGGGCTGTCGTACATGGTGAACATCACCACTTTCAGGCGTGGCAGGCGTTGCTGCAGCAGGCGTGCGGCACCCAGCCCGTTGAGCCCGGGCATACGGATGTCGAGAATGGCGATGTCCGGCTGCAGGCGCTCGCACAGTTGCAGCGCGCTATCACCGTCGGCCGCCTGACCGACCACCTCGAATTCGTCGCAGCTCGCCAGCATGGCGACGAAGCCCGCACGGGTCACTTCATGGTCATCGGCCAGCACCAGACGCAAGGGCGTGGTCATTGCGGGCTCCCTCCAAGGCTGGGGACCCGAGCCAGCAACCGGGTACCGCGTCCCGGCTCGCTGCTGCAATGCAGATGGCCACTCAGTAGGCTGGCCCGTTCGTGCATGGCGGCCAGGCCGAGGCCGCCGCTGCCTGATACCGATCTGTCAGGTGCCGTGTCGAAGCCGCGGCCATCGTCCTCGACCCGCAGCTCGGCGCTTTGTTCGGCGCTGCTCAGGCCGATGCGCACGCTGCAGGGGCCGGCATGCTTGAGGATGTTGTTGATACCTTCCTGGGCGATACGAAACAGGGTGATTTCCACGTTGGCGGGCAGCCGCGCGTCACTGCGTTGCAGCCATTGCACCCGGTAACCGGCTTCGCGCAGACGATCGGCCTCCTTGTCGAGTGCCTGCAGCAGGCCGAAGTCATCGAGCAGTTGCGGGCGCAGCCCGGCGATGGCCTGGCGGCCCTCGCGCACGCAGCGCTGGGCCAGGTCGAGGATGGTGCTCAGTTCCTGCTGCTGGGCGTCGGGCAGCGTCGGGCATTGGCTGGCGAAGCCCTGCAAGCGCTGATGCAGGCCGGCGAGGGTCTGGGCCAGGCCGTCGTGCAGGTCATAGGCGACGCGTCTGCGCTCGTCTTCCTGTGCGCTGAGCAGCCGATGGACCAGCTCCGACATGGTGCGCTCGCGAGCCAGCAGGTCGCCGTGCAGGCGCTGGTTGTCCAGGTGCGCGGCGAGCAGCGTGGCGAGCAGTTGCAGTGACTCGAGGTCTTCGTCATCCGGCGGGTTGATCTTCACCGCGCTGGCCAGCAGGACGCAGCCGAACGGGCTGCCCTGAGCGGTCGACAAGGGCAGTCGGATGACCAGTTGCAGCCCGCTCTTGTCGATGGCCAGGCATTGCGCCAGTGGTGAGTCGTTTTCGGCCAGTGCCAGCAGTGCCACGCGTTGTTCGCTGGAGTGGGCGCCATGGCTGGCGAGCACCTGGTTTTCACCATTCAGCTCGCGGACCACCAGACCGCTGTCCATGGCGCAGAAGGCGCAGGCGCGTTGCAGCACGCGCTCGCCCATTTCGCCCGGTGCCAGTGCACCGAGCTCACGTCCGGTATCGACCAGCAGGCTCAGGCGCGCGGCGCGGCTTTCCCATTGCCGGTACTGGCTGCGTAGGGCCAGGGCACTGCCATTGTCATTGTGCATGGGTGTCTCTCCAGCGGGGCAGCGCCGATCGGTGGCGCAATCATCCCATTAAATCGACTTCAGGCGGTGGTCGCCCATCCGCCGAACGGCATAGGCCGTCGGCGCCAACCGGCCGATGGCGGCGTCGCGCGGGCCGGGCAAAGTACAGGCATCAACCAACGAGACAGGAAAGACCATGAAAGTGCATGCAATCGCCGCCGCTCTGTTGCTTACCGCCAGCTCCTCGCTGTTCGCCGCTGCCGAGCAGAAGCCATACACCTACAGCAGTATTGCCGAGGCGCCTGCCAACGCCGCCGACCGTGAAGTGGCTGCTCTTTTCGACCAGTGGAACAACGCGCTGCAGACCGGTGATTCGTCCAAGGTGGTCGCGCTGTACAGCAAGGACGCCGTGCTGCAGCCAACCGTTTCCAACCACGTGCGGGCAACGTCTGCGGAAATCACCGACTACTTCGACCACTTCCTGGCGCTCAAGCCGGTCGGCCAGATCAATTACCGGGAAATCCGCCGCCTGGGCCCGACCACTGCCCTGGACAGCGGTGTATATACCTTCCGCCTGACCGATGCCAAAGGCAAGAAGCAGGATGTGCAGGCGCGTTATACCTTCCTCTATACCCTCGTCGACGGGCAGTGGAAGATCCTCAACCACCACTCTTCGGCGATGCCGGAAAAAGTGCCGAGCGAAGTCGCCAAGCAGCTTTGAAGGTGGTTGCCGACTCACAAAAAACCGGCGCCTGGAGCGCCGGTTTTTTCATTGCATGCCAAATGCTTTCTAGCGCAGCGACAGCACCGGCCAGCCACGCTTCTGCGCTTCGGCCAGCAGCTTCGGATCCGGGTCGACGGCCACCGGGCGGCTGACGCACTCCAGCAATGGCAGGTCGTTCATCGAGTCGCTGTAGAAGCTGGCGCCCTCCAGGCTGAAGCCGTTTTCCTGCATCCAGCGATTGAGGCGGGTGACCTTGCCCTCCTTGAAGCACGGCACATCGGTGGTGCGCCCGGTGTAGCGGCCGTCGACCATTTCGCACTCGGTCGCCAGCAGCGTGTCGACGCCCAGGCGGGCGGCGATCGGCGCGGTGACGAAGCGGTTGGTGGCGGTGATGATCACCAGCTTGTCGCCGGCCGCACGGTGCTCGTCGAGCAGCGCCAGGCCCTTGGGCAGAATGATCGGCTCGATGCATTCGGCCATGAACTGCTCATGCCACGCCTGCAACTGGGCCATGTCGGTACGGCCGAAGATATCCAGGGTGAAGTTCAGGTAATCGGTGATGTTCAGGCGCCCGGCCAGGTAATCCTGGTAGAAGGCATCGTTGCGGGCCTTGTAGGTCGCGCCGTCGAGAATGCCGCGCTCGCACAACCAGTCGCCCCAGGCGTGGTCGCTGTCGCCGCCGAGCAGCGTGTTGTCGAGATCGAATAAAGCCAAACGCACGGAGCCACCTCTTTATACGGAGCCATGGAAGGCGCCAGAATAGCGGCTTTGCCTGGCTGGGGAAAACCTGATCGGGTGTTGCGGCCGGCCTATGGCGAAGTCCCGCGCGGGCGCGTTGCCGCTGTCCCGAGCTTTGTGGAACAATGCCGGGACATGCGTTTACGAGGTTGTGCGCCGTGATCGATCCTGATGGTTTTCGCCCCAACGTCGGCATCATTCTCACCAATGATGTTGGCCAGGTGCTCTGGGCGCGTCGAATTAACCAGGATGCCTGGCAGTTCCCGCAAGGCGGCATCAATGACCGCGAGTCGCCGGAAGAGGCGTTGTACCGCGAATTGAACGAAGAAGTCGGTCTCGAACAGCAGGATGTGAAAATTCTCGCCTGTACCCGGGGCTGGTTGAGGTATCGTCTGCCGCAGCGCCTGGTGCGCACCCACAGCCAGCCGCTGTGTATTGGCCAGAAGCAGAAGTGGTTCCTGTTGCGCCTGACCGCCGATGAGCAGCGGGTGCGTATGGATCTGACCGGCAAGCCTGAGTTCGATGGCTGGCGCTGGGTCAGTTACTGGTATCCGTTGGGGCAGGTGGTTACATTCAAGCGCGAAGTTTACCGTCGCGCGCTCAAGGAACTCGCACCGCGCCTGCTGGCACGGGACTAGGCAGGGTCAGGCATGCTCAACACGCTGCGCAAGATCGTCCAGGAAGTCAACGCCGCCAAGGATCTCAAAGCGGCGCTGGGCATCATCGTGCAGCGCGTCAAGGAAACCATGGGCACCCAGGTGTGCTCGGTTTACCTGCTCGACCCGGAGAGCAACCGTTTCGTGCTGATGGCCACCGATGGCCTCAACAAACGCTCGATCGGCAAGGTCAGCATGGCGCCCAACGAAGGCCTGGTCGGCCTGGTCGGTACCCGTGAAGAGCCGCTGAACCTCGAAAACGCGTCCGAACACCCTCGCTACCGCTACTTCGCCGAGACCGGTGAAGAGCGCTATGCCTCTTTCCTCGGCTCACCGATCATCCACCACCGTCGCGTGATGGGCGTGCTGGTCGTGCAGCAGAAGGAGCGCCGCCAGTTCGACGAGGGTGAAGAAGCCTTCCTGGTGACCATGAGCGCGCAGCTCGCCGGGGTCATCGCCCACGCCGAGGCGACCGGCTCGATCCGCGGCCTTGGCAAGCAGGGCAAGGGCATTCAGGAAGCCAAGTTCATCGGCGTACCGGGCTCGCCCGGGGCTGCCGTGGGTACCGCCGTGGTGGTCCTGCCGCCGGCCGATCTGGAAGTGGTACCCGACAGGGCCGTCACCGATATCGATGCCGAGCTGAAACTCTTCAACGATGCGCTGGAGGGCGTACGCGGCGACATGCGCAGCCTCTCGGAGCGCATGGCCACCCAGTTGCGCCCGGAAGAGCGTGCGCTGTTCGACGTCTACCTGATGATGCTCGAGGACGCCGCGCTCGGTAACGAAGTGGTCAAGATCATCAAGACCGGCCAGTGGGCCCAGGGCGCCCTGCGTCATGTGGTCAGCGAGCACATCAACCGCTTCGAATTGATGGACGACGCCTATCTGCGCGAGCGTGCATCGGACGTGCGAGACCTTGGCCGCCGTCTGCTCGCCTATCTGCAACAGGCGCGGCAGCAGACCCTGGTCTACCCGGACAACTGCATCCTGGTTGCCGAGGAGCTGTCGCCCGCGATGCTCGGCGAAGTGCCGGAAGGCAAGCTGGTCGGCCTGGTGTCGGTACAGGGGTCGGGCAACTCCCATGTGGCGATCTTCGCCCGCGCCATGGGCATTCCCACGGTCATGGGCGCGGTCGAGCTGCCGTACTCGAAGATCGACGGCATTCAGTTGATCGTCGATGGTTACCACGGCGAGGTGTTCACCAACCCCAGCGAGATCCTGCGCAAGCAGTATGCCGATGTGGTCGAGGAGGATCGCCAGCTCACCAAGGGCCTCGACGCCCTGCGTGCGCTGCCCTGCGAGACCCTGGACGGTCATCACATGCCGCTGTGGGTCAACACCGGCCTGCTCGCCGATGTGGTGCGGGCTCAGGAGCGTGGCGCCGAAGGCGTTGGCCTGTACCGCACCGAAGTGCCGTTCATGATCAAGGATCGCTTCCCCAGCGAGAAGGAACAGCTGGCGATCTACCGTGAGCAACTGGCCGCCTTCCATCCGCTGCCCGTGACCATGCGCACCCTGGATGTCGGCGGCGACAAGGCGCTGAGCTATTTCCCTATCAAGGAAGACAACCCCTTCCTCGGCTGGCGCGGTATCCGCGTGACCCTCGACCACCCGGAAATCTTCCTGGTGCAGGTGCGCGCCATGCTCAAGGCCAGTGAAGGCCTGGACAACCTGCGCATCCTGCTGCCGATGATTTCCGGCATCCAGGAGCTGGAAGAATCGCTGCATTTGATTCACCGCGCCTGGGGCGAGGTACGTGACGAAGGCACCGATGTGCCGCTGCCACCGATCGGCGTGATGATCGAGATTCCCGCTGCCGTCTACCAGACCCGCGACCTGGCCCGCCAGGTGGACTTCCTGTCGGTCGGCTCCAACGACCTCACTCAGTACCTGCTGGCCGTGGACCGCAACAACCCGCGCGTCGCTGACCTCTACGATTTCCTTCATCCGGCGGTTCTGCAGGCGCTGACCAAGGTGGTCGAAGACGCCCATGCCGAAGGCAAGCCGGTGAGCATCTGCGGTGAAATGGCCGGTGACCCGACCGCTGCCGTATTGCTGATGGCCATGGGCTTCGACAGCCTGTCGATGAACGCCACCAACCTGCCCAAGGTGAAATGGCTGTTGCGCCAGATCAGCATGGCCAAGGCCAAGGATCTGCTCGGCCAGGTGATGCGCATCGACAATCCGCAGGTCATCCACAGCACTCTGCAGCTGGCCCTGCGCAACCTCGGCCTGGGCCGGATGATCAACCCGGCGTCGGATATCCAGGCTTAACGCTCCTGGCAGGACATAGCGGACCTTCGAGTTCCCCCAAGATCGTTCCTCAGGCTCCGCTTGGGAATGCCGCTGGGACGCTGCGCGTCCGGTGTTGAATGCCAACATCCAGCGATAGGGTAGGTTGGGCGGCGCTGCGCCTCAGCCCACCTATTGGTTTCCTGTCTCGACCCTCACTTCACCGATCGCTACCCCTCCAGCCCCGAAACTGCGTTCGATCAGTTGCCGTGTTCCGTCTGCATGGCTGAACAGCAGGGTGCTGGCACGGGTGCCATAGTTGGCGCTGGCGATGAATATGCTGGCGAGCAGCCGTTCCGTATCGAGGCCCACGCCGGTGTCCGGCAGTGCCGCGTCTGCAGGCTTCGCGGTATTGGCCAAAAGAGCGAACAGCGTTTCCTCATCGGCTCTCTCGAGGGCACTGGTAAGTGCAGCCTTGGCGCGTTGCAGCTTTGGCCATGGTGTATCCAGGTCGGCATTGGAAATGCCGTGAATGCCTGGCTGCAGCACCTCGATCCGCCCGCTCTGGGAGTTGTAGTGGCAGAGCTGCTGACGGTCGCCGACCAGCAGGTTGAAGCCGCTGTAGTCAGCCGCCCCGCTGTGCAGTCTGTCTAGAAAGGCTTCTGGCTCCAGGTCTCCCTGCAGAAAACGCAGCGGCAGCTCGCCTCGCGAGCGTGAGCCCTGAGGCGCGCGCGGGTCACGAATGTTGGTGAGGGCCGCGAAGCGCCCGCCAGGGCCGATACCCAGCCAGGTACCGCCGGCTTGCAGATCACGCCCGGCTATCAGCCCCGGCATCTGCGGCCACTCGGCCAGTGCAGCGGTAGGGCGGGCGTAGAACTCATCGCGATTGGCGGCGACCAGCAGGGGCAGGCGATGACCGGGGCGCCAGGCGAGAACGATCAGGCACATGGTCGTTCCAGCTTGGCGCGCACACCTGCCGCGTCAAGGACTTCGCCGATATGCACCACGACCTTTTTGGCGCCACAGCCTTTGCCCAGTTCGAGCAGTAGGCGTTCTTCTACCTGAGAAAGGCCACCTTCCAGCCGCTCAAGGGGATGAATGACCATGCGCGGCGGCAGGCTCAGGCGCATGAAGCGCTTACGGATCACTGACTGAGCTGCCTCACTGATCAGTCTGTCAGCGATGCTGAATTCGGCAACCAGCAAACGTACGCTGCTGAACGGTGGATCGGCATGCAGCTCCCGTTCGGTGCCGCTTTCCAGATGCGTGATCCGCAGGTGGTTACAGGCGATACGCAGATACAGAGTGTTGAACACAGCGGCTTCTCGTCCATTGAAAGGCTCACTGTACGCAACACGCGTAGTCGCTTCCATCGCCTAAAGTAGAGTGCGTGACCAGCTTCCGTTACCATGCCGCATCGCTTTACAGAGCACACCATGATCTTCTTACTGTACATACTGCTCGGCGCCGCGGCAGGCCTGCTTGCCGGGCTGTTCGGTGTCGGTGGCGGCATGGTCATCGTGCCCGTGCTGATCTTCACCTTCACCGCCCAGGGCTTCGACGCATCCGTGCTGACCCATATGGCAGTAGGCACCTCGCTGGCCACCATCCTGTTCACCTCGATCAATGCCGTGCGTGAGCACCACAGCCGTGGTGCGGTGCGCTGGGGACTGTTCGTCTGGTTGACCGTCGGTATCGTCTTGGGCTCTGCGCTCGGCGCGTTGACCGCCGACTCCATCGACGGTCAGGTCTTGCAGAAGATCATCGGCGTGTTCGCCCTGTGCGTGGCTCTGCAACTGGCGCTGGATCTCAAACCCAAGGCCAGCCGTGACGTGCCGGGCAAGACCGGGCTTGGCGTTGCCGGTGGCGTGATTGGCTGGGCTTCGGCGATCATCGGCATCGGTGGTGGTTCGCTGACCGTGCCGTTCCTGACCTGGCGCGGCGTCTCCGTGCAGCAGGCGGTGGCGACGTCTTCGGCATGCGGCTGGCCCATCGCGGCTGCCGGTGCCCTGAGTTATCTGTGGCTGGGGTGGGGCGATGCGCGTCTGCCTCACTGGAGCCTGGGCTACGTTTACCTGCCGGCGCTGCTGGGCATCGCCCTGACCAGTGTGTTCTTCGCGAGGACCGGCGCGCGCCTGGCCCATCGCTTGTCGCCGCGGGTGCTCAAGCGCCTGTTCGCTTTGCTGCTGTTCATCGTCGGCCTGAATTTTCTGTTGTGAGGAATCCTGATGCTGCCCTACCCGAATATTGATCCGGTCGCTCTCGACCTGGGTTTCCTGCAGATTCACTGGTACGGCCTGATGTACCTGGTCGGCATCGGCGGTGCCTGGTTCCTCGCCTCGCGGCGCCTGAACGCTTTCGACCCGACCTGGAGCAAGGAGAAACTTTCCGACCTGGTGTTCTGGGTGGCAATGGGCGTGATCCTCGGTGGTCGCCTTGGCTACGTGCTGTTCTACGATCTGTCGGCCTATATCGCCAACCCGCTGCTGATCCTCGAAGTGTGGAAGGGCGGTATGTCGTTCCACGGCGGCCTGATCGGCGTGATGCTGGCCACCCTGTGGTTCGCCAGGCGCAACGGCAAGAGCTTCTTCGAGCTGATGGACTTCATCGCGCCGCTGGTGCCGATCGGCCTGGGTGCCGGGCGTATCGGTAACTTCATCAACGGCGAGCTGTGGGGCAAGGTCACCGACGTGCCCTGGGCCATGGTCTTCCCCACTGGCGGGCCCGAGCCGCGTCATCCGTCGCAGCTGTACCAGTTCGCGCTGGAAGGCGTGGCGCTGTTCGTGATCCTCTGGTTCTACTCGCGCAAACCACGGCCGACCATGGCGGTCTCCGGCTTGTTCGCGGTGTGCTACGGCATCTTCCGTTTCATCGTCGAACTCGTCCGTGTGCCGGACGCTCAGCTCGGTTATCTGGCATGGGGCTGGCTGACCATGGGCCAGGTGCTGTGCATTCCGATGATCCTCGCCGGCCTGGGCGTGATGGCCTATGCCTACAAACGACAGGCTGCCCAGGAGGTCGCACGATGAAACAGTACCTCGACCTGATGCGCCATGTGCGCGAGAACGGCACCTTCAAGGAAGACCGCACGGGCACCGGCACCTACAGCGTGTTCGCCCACCAGATGCGTTTCGACCTGGCCGATGGCTTTCCTCTGGTGACCACCAAGAAATGCCACCTCAAGTCGATCATTCACGAGCTGCTGTGGTTCCTGCAGGGCGACACCAATATCAAGTACCTGAAGGACAACGGCGTACGTATCTGGGACGAGTGGGCCGACGAGAACGGCGACCTCGGACCGGTCTACGGCTACCAGTGGCGCAACTGGCCGGCGCCGAACGGCGAGTCGGTCGACCAGATCAGCAAGCTGATCGAGATGATCAGGAAGAACCCGGATTCGCGCCGCCTGATCGTCTCCGCCTGGAACCCTGCGCTGGTCGAGCAGATGGCCCTGCCGCCGTGCCATGCGCTGTTCCAGTTCTACGTCGCCGACGGCAAGCTCAGCTGCCAGCTTTATCAGCGCTCGGCCGACATCTTCCTCGGCGTGCCCTTCAACATCGCCAGCTACGCACTGCTGACGCTGATGGTGGCCCAGGTGTGCGGCCTGCAGCCAGGCGAGTTCATCTGGACGGGTGGCGACTGCCACCTGTACGCCAACCACCTGGAGCAGACCGACCTGCAACTGACCCGCGAGCCGCTGCCGCTGCCGACCATGAAACTCAACCCTGAGGTGAAGGACCTGTTCGCCTTCCGCTTCGAGGATTTCGAACTGGTCGGTTACGAAGCGCACCCGCACATCAAGGCGCCGGTCGCGGTCTGACCCAGGCTGCCACAAGTAGGGTGGGCCGGGCGGCGATCCGCTTCAGCCCACCAATGCCCGCCCATCCGACGATGCATTCAAGGAGCGCCGGTCTAGAACGATCGCTTCCGGAGCAGCTCGGGATAGGGTGGCTTGGCTGGTCTGCGGCGGGCTGAAGCCCACCCTACGGCTAAGTAGCGCGGCGCTGAGCGAAGCGATGCCCGGCAGATGGCTCGCTCACTTGCGTAACGAAAAACGCTCGGCGATTTCTTCGATGAGCTCGCTCGGGCCGCTGAGCTTCCACTCGAACCAGTTGTCCCACTCCAGCCTCAGCTCATCCAGCCCACGGCGCAGCGTGTAGCTGTCGTAATCGATACCCTTGTCGAACGCCATTGGGCTGTACTGCGCGACCTGCCTCCAGCCCTCGGCCTTGAGACTTTCCAGAATGCGGTTGCCGACGTCGGTTTCGATATCTTCGAGGGTGACGTGATCGGCCGTGCACACCGGTTGACGCTCCAGACGCCGCCGCTCCAGCCACTGGCGAAACCGCCCCATCAACCCGGTCATAACGCGGGGCCCTTGCCCAGCCCCTCCGCGAGGTGGTCGATGAGCACCCGCAGCTTGGGCGGCAGGTGGCGGGTCGGGTGGTAGAGAATCCACGCGGTGCCCTGGTAGGAACCGGTGTAGCGCCACTGTGGCAGCACGCGCACCAGCGCGCCGCTGGTCAGTGACGCCGCGGCAGTGAAGTGTGGCAGGCAGGTGATGCCCAGATGCTCGAGCACAGCGTTCAGGCGTACTTCGCTATGGTTGCTGGCGAAGCGGCCGTTCACCGCCACCACGCATTGCTCCGGCCCATTGCTGAAATGCCAGCGGTGGTCGTCCGCCGTTTCGTCCAGATACAGGCAGGCGTGGCGCACCAGTTCGCTGGGGTGCTGGGGCATCCCGTGGCGCTGCAGATAGGTGGGGCTCGCACACAGCAACTGTTGCACATTGCACAGCGGCCGACCGGCCAGGGTGGGTGGCGGCTGGTCGGTGATGCTCACCAGCAGGTCGAATTGATCGCTGATCAAGTCCGGGCTGCGGTCGCTGAGGTTGAGGCTGATATCCACTTCCGAGTAGCGCTGCAGGAAGTCGTTGATCAGCGGCATGACCAGAAAGCGCCCAAAGGCCTTGGGCACGCTCAGGCGGACCCGGCCGCGGGGTTGGCTCATCAGTCGCTCGCCCACATCCAGGGCTGCCTGGGCAGCGTCGAGCATGTCCTTGCAGCGTTCGAACACTTCGCTGCCGGCCTCGCTCAGGCGCAAGCGGCGGGTGGTGCGCTCGAGCAGGCGTACGCCGAGGGTCTGCTCGAGATGGGCGATCTGTCGGCTCACCGCCGACGCCGTACTGCCTTGCTGGCGGGCGGCGGCAGAGAAGCTCCCTGCCTCGACCACGCGTACGAAGATGGCCAGATAGGGAAGCAACTGCGGCGTGAGATTCGTGCGCATGGGGAACAGGTCTTGTTCAGAGTTGATGGATTATCACGCTGAAGGACGCAATGGACAATGCGCTTCTCGCCGATGTCCAGGAAACACTCCCATGTCCACGCTGATCAGTCGTTCCCCTTCCCGCCTGTTGCAGGCCAGCGATCTGCTGCTCCTGCTGGTCGCGCTCGTCTGGGGGACCAGCTACGGCGTGGCCAAACAGGCGCTGGTGTTCTATCCCGTGCTCGGTTTTCTCGCCGTGCGTTTCTGCCTGACCTTTCTGATCCTGCTACCGCAGTTGCGTGGAGAGGGCCGCCAGGCCTGGGCGCCGGGCATTCCGCTCGGCGGTGTGATGCTGGCCATCTTCCTGTGCGAAACCTATGGCGTGCTGCATACCTCGGCCAGCAACGCGGCGTTCCTGATCAGCCTGTGCGTGGTCATCACCCCTTTCGTCGAATGGCTGATGTTCGACCGCAGGCCTGATTCGCGCCTGCTGCCCGCGGTTGCACTGTCGCTGTTCGGCACCTGGCTGCTCAGCGGCGGGGTCGACCTGCAATTCAACCTGGGTGATGGCCTGATGCTGGTGGCGGCTCTGCTGCGCGCCGTTCTGGTCTGCCTGACCGGCAAGCTCACAGCCCACACTCAGGTTCCCGCACTGGCGCTGACGGCGGTGCAGACCGGGGTGATCGGTCTCGGCTGTTTGTTACTGGGGGCGATCTTCCTGCCAGGCGGGTTGCCCGCGCTGCCGGTGGAGCCGGCGTTCTGGATCGGCACCTTGTATCTGGTGCTGTTCGCCACGCTGTTCGCGTTCTTCGTGCAGAACTACGCCCTGCGCCGCAGCAGCCCCACACGAGTGTCCCTGTTGATGGGCAGCGAGCCGCTGTTCGGGGCGCTGTTCGCCGTGCTGTGGCTCAGTGAGGACCTGAGTGTGCAGGCCTGGGTCGGTGGGTTGTTGATCGTGGCCGCGACCTTGTGGACGAGCCTGCTCAGGCGCTGACAGTCGTGGTGGAAGGGTGAAGCGCCTTCCACCCTACGGCTAAAGTCGTGCGTGTATGTGGGAGCGGGCCATGCCCGCGAATTTTCGCGCGCATGGCGCGCTCCCACGGTTAACTACAATTGCCAGTTTCGTAGCCTGGGTTAGCCGAAGGCGTAACCCGGGACGGTGGCAGGGGTTTTCACAAATCCCGGGTATCGCTGTGCTCAGCCCGGGCTACGGGTTGCTGGGGTGCAAATGAATCGCCAGCCATAGCGCACCTTCGCTGGTGCGCTCTACGCGGTGGGGCGTGCCAGCTGCCAGGAACAGGTGATCGCCGGCAGTCAGCTCGATAGTTTCTCCGGCAACCGTCATGCGCGCTTCGCCGCGGGCCAGCAGCACCCATTCATCCTGCTCCTGCACATAGTCCATCGACTCGATACGTGACGAGCTGACGATGCGCTCGATCACCAGATTGCGCTGGCTCAGCAGGGTTTCGAAGCGTTCGCCCTGAGCGGGCGGCTCGCTGTCGGTGAACAGGTTGGCGAGTGAGGTGGTGGTCATGGCGGCTCCGAGACGCGCGGCGTTCAGCCCGCGTCGATTTCCTTGGCCAGGCGCTCGACCTGTTCCAGGCGTTCGACCTGATCGAGGCGGGCACCGGGGTTCAGGGACGACCACTCCGGTCGTGCCCGGGCTATGCGCAGCGCGGTCGGCAGCTTGCCCTCGCGCCACTGGCTGTCCTGCAGGGCGTCGAGGCGTACCGCTTCCACCGCTGCATGGCCACGGTGATCGAGGGCCTGCAGCAGGTGCTGCTGGCGCAGCGCGAGCAGGCGCAGCACGGCGTCGTCGACGGTCAGCTCTCGCTGGCCCTGGAGCTTGCCCTTGAGACGCGAACCATAATTACGCAGGGTCTGCGCGCCACCGCCGAGCAATGCGCCGGCCAAGGCAGCGGTTCCCAGGGTCAGGCCGCCGACCAGCAGGTCCACGCCGGCACCGGCCGCGGCACCCGCGGCAGCGCCGCCGCCCAGGCGAATGCCCAGTTGCTTGATGGTTTCCGGGTTGAACAGATCATCGCCCCAGCGGCCGTCCAGCAACGGCAGGTCGTCGGCGCGGGCATCTTCGCGGCGGAAGGCATACAGACGCAGCAGGGCTTCCACGCAGCGTTGTTCGCGCTGGCGAACCTCTTTGCGCAGTTCGCCGATGGCGCTCTTTTCCAGTTCGCTTTGGTTGGCCACGCTGCGTCGGCAGGCGGCGCAGTCGATCAGCAGTTCGGCGATCAGGCGCTTGGCGCTACGGTGGCGGGCCACTCGTTGAGCCTCGTGGTCGTCGATCAGGCGTTGCAGCTGCGGGCGCGACTTCTCGTGCATCAGCGCCAGGCTTTCATAGAGCCGCCGCTCGCCATCGAGTGGCGGTGCCACGCTGTCGAAACGAACCAGAGCATGCAGTCCCAGGCGTGCCAGTGCTTCGCGCCAGTCGTCTTCGCGATGATTGGCACTGGCCACGAAATTCAGCACGGGTAGCAGCGGCCGCCCGCACATGGCCAGCACGTTCAGCTCGTCCCGGTACTTGGCCAGTACCGGCTCGCGTGCATCGATCACGTAAAGACCGGCGTCGGATGCCTGTAGCTGGCGCAGCACCTTGGCTTCCTGTTCGAAACGCTGGCGCGCCTCACTGCCTTCCATGAAGCGCGCCAGGCGGGCCGGGCCGTCGAGGCGCTCGCCGGGACGATCCAGCCTGTCGAGGTAGTCGAGCAGGGCGATGGCATCTTCCAGGCCGGGCGTGTCGTACAGCTCCAGCAGTGCTTCGCCGTCCACCGACAGGCGTGCGCCCTCGACGTGGCGGGTGGTGCTGGGGCGATGCGACACTTCGCCGAAACCGATATCGCGGGTCAGGGTACGCAGCAGCGAGGTCTTGCCGACGTTGGTGTGGCCGACCACGGCGAGCTTCAGTGCCTGGCTCATGGGCGGCGCTCCCGCAAGCGATTGTCGCCGCCTAGGAGCGAGAGGCGTCGCGCCGCTGGCTGCTCTATCGCGCCTGCAATCGCATCGCCGGCTAGCCGGCTCCTACAGGATTGATTGCGGGCAGAGGGCTTTTGCAGGAGTCCGCTTGCGGGCGATCGCGATGGTCGGCAGGCTGCAAGAGCGATCGCCGGCAAGCCGGCTCCTACGGAAATGCGGCTAGTCATGGCCCGTCTCCAGCCAGGTCAATGGCGAACTGTTGCGATGCTCAAGCTGCAATCGATCCAGCGCACTATGCCAGTCACCCAGACGTTCGCCGTCGAGGCTTTCCCCGGACGGCGGCGGTAGCAGCCAGATGCGTGTTTCGCCGGCGCAGCGTGCCAGCTCGGCGAGCAACGCCAGGCTGCCGCGGTCCGGCGAGCGCCGTGGATCGCAAGCGATGGCCAGGCGAGCGGGCGGAAAGCGGGTGAGCTGGTCGAGGAGTTGGCGGCGCTGCTCGCGGCTGTCGATGATCCCGGCGTCGGCCACCGACTTGGGCAACTGCGGTGGCCAGGGGCGCCGGTCGTCCAGCTCGATGGCCACCAGCAGCGCGCCCTGGCTGGCGTCGACGCCGGCGCCGGACTGCACTTGATAAAGCTGCGCCGGCTCTGCATCGCACACGCCCAGGCGTTCGCTGTTGGGTTGCAGGCGGTCGCGCAGCAGGCCGTAACCGGGCAGGTCGACGTCCAGTTGCAGGTGGGCCACGCCGCTACGCCAGCGCCACAGGCATACCAGCCCCAGCAGCAAGCGTGGCAGCAAGCCGTAGAGCACGACCACGCCGATCAGCCAGCCGGCCCAGGCATGCCGGGCCGACTCCAGCGGCAGCGGGCTGTCGCCACTGGCGCGTACGGTGGCGGCATCGGGAACCGGAAAACCCAGCAGGCCGGGCAGGGCGCCGAGGGCCTGGGTGAGGGCGACGAAGGTATCGCCGCCCAGCAAGGTGGTTTCCCATACGAAGCCATAACGGCGGGTAGACAGCAGTGCGAGGAGCATCAGCAGGGCGGTGGTCAGTGCCACCAGCCAGAGCCCGTGTACGGCCATGCCGACCAACCAGCGATTGAGGCGCTGGCGACGCAGTAGCAGGACCAGGGCGGGGCCGGTGTGCAGCGCGCTGGCATCGCGGGCCAGCTTCTCGCTGAGCCACAGCCAGAGGCGCCCGAGCACCGCGCCATGGCCGCCGCCAAACAGCAGGCCGATCAGCCAGCCAAGCAACATCAGCAGGTGCAGGCCGAGCAGGCTACCCAGGGCCCAGAACACGTTGACCGGCGTTTGTCCGTCGCCCAGTGCGGCTACCGCCAGGCCCGTGCCACTGGCCAGGGCCAGCAGGCCGAGCAGCAGCAACGCCAGGCGTGCGCCTTGCAGCCAATGGCGCTGCGCCTGCTGCTGGCCATCGCGCTCGGCGAGCAGCAGGGCGCGGTTTTCGATGCGGGTGGCCAGGTCACCGCCTGCCACCTGAGCACGGCGGTTGGCTTCGCTGTCCTCGAGCAGCCCGGCATGTTCTTCTCGCAGGCGTACGGCCTCGCAGAGCCATAGGCGTTGCAGCTTGGGTAAGGCCACGCGATCTCCCGGCAGTTGGAATCCATGGGGAGCATAACCGCTGTGAGGCGATTGGCAAAAACTCGCGTTTAACGGACCTGTTGCTGGCGCAGTCGCACGGCGATATCGGGCTGGTCGATGAACAGGCCGTCTATGCCGGTGGCCAGGAAGGCACGGACCTCCGCGTCGATATCGCCGCGGTCTGCGGGGCTGCTACCCCGTTGCAGCTCCGCGGGCAGAAACTGGTTCTCGGCGCGGAAGGTATAGGGGTGGACCAACAGCCCCGCAGCATGGGCATCGGCGACGAATCGCGTCGGTTCGCCCAGGCTGCCGTCCGGCTTGCGCGGGATGACGTAGCTCTTGTCCGGGCCCACGCCATTGGCGTATTCGGCGACTGCCCGCAGCCCGGCTGGCGTGGCCATCTGCGCGTAGGTCAGCGGATTGCCCTGCACGACCTGATCATGGGGCTGGCCCTTGCCGTACAGCTGCACCAGGCGCAGCGAGCTCAACTGACGCAGTGCTTTCAGGTTGCTCACCTCGAAGGACTGGACGTACACCGGCGCTGCGGCGTCGCGATAGCCATTGCGAGCGAGGGTCTCGATCAGCGGCTTGTCCATGCCCAGGCCCAGCTGTTGGAAATGCGCGGGATGCTTGGTCTCGATGTACAGGCCGATCTCACGGCCCTGGCTGACCTGCAGCGCTTTTACCAGGTCGATGACTTCCTGCAGGGTGGGGATCTCGAACTGGCCATCGAGGCGGGTATTGCCCGGGCGGATATCGGGGATCCGCTCGATGGCACGCAGGCGCTTGAGTTCGGCCGCGGTGAAGTCTTCGCTGAACCAACCGTCGAGCTCGACGCCATCGATGTTGGCCTTGCGTTTGCGGTCGGCGAACTCGGGGTGCCTGGCGACGTCGGTAGTCAGGCCCAGCTCGTTGTCGTGGCGGGCGAACAGTTGGCCGTCCTTGCTCATCACCAGATCCGGTTCGACGTAGTCAGCACCTTGCAGCACGGCGACCGCATAGGCAGCGAGGGTATGTTCGGGCAGGTAACCGCTGGCGCCGCGGTGCGCGATGATCAGCGGTTTGCCGTCGTCGGCACGCTTGGCGGCGGGCGCTGCCGGGGTTTCTGCGTGCGCCGTGAAGGGCAGGGTGAGCAGGGCGCTGAGCAGTAGCAGACGGGGCTGGCGTAGGGGCATCGGGCATCTCTCCTGGGCGGCATTGGCGGTGGTTATCCAACAGCCTGCACTGAAAAAGATGGCGTGGCGATGACAGTGCGGCAAGTCATGCAGCGCGATGCGGCCCTCTGCTATGCTCGCCGCCATGACGACTCGACTCCCCCTCTGCCTGATCGCCGCCCTTGCGGAAAACCGCGTGATCGGCCGCGACAACCAATTGCCCTGGCACCTGCCGGCGGATCTCAAGCACTTCAAGGCCAAGACCCTCGGCAAGCCGATCATCATGGGTCGCAAGACCTGGGATTCTCTCGGCCGTCCGCTACCTGGGCGGCTCAATCTGGTGGTCAGCCGCCAGTCCGGCCTCGAGCTGGAAGGTGCCGAGGTGTTCGCGACCGTCGCGGCCGCTCATCTGCGGGCCGAGGCCTGGGCTCGCGAGCAGGGCGTCGACGAAGTGATGCTGATCGGCGGCGCTCAGCTGTACGAGCAGGCGCTGACCATTGCCGACCGCCTGTACCTGACCCGCGTGGCGTTGCAGCCCGAGGGCGACGCCTGGTTCCCGGCGTTCGACGAGGCGCAGTGGCAGCGCACCGAGCAGGACGATCAGCCGGCTACCGATACCGCGCCCGCGCACAGTTACGAGACCTGGACTCGCCGGTAGTCCGCCCCCTTATATATTCTGATTCGCCACCCTGACCCGGTGGCGTTTTACCTTGTGCGCCCAGTGAGAGATACACCATGAACGACACCCCGGACGCTGGCGAGCGAGAGACGATTGCCGACTTCTTCGTCCGTCATCCACTCTGGGAAGATGCGCTGGCGCTGATCCTCGGCACCGCCATGGTCGCTCTGGGCATCACCCTCTACAGTCACGCAGGCCTGTTGACCGGCGGCACGGTGGGGCTGGCCTTTCTAATCAAGTACCTGGCTGGTTGGCCGTTCGGCGTGGTGTTCTTTCTGCTCAACGTGCCATTTTACGTACTGGCGATCTGGCGCATGGGCTGGGCATTCACTCTGCGTACGGTCTGCGCGGTCGGCCTTGTGTCGCTGCTGGCCGAGCTGACGCCGCACTGGATCACTTTCGCTGCGCTCAACGAGCTGTACGCTGCGCTGTTCGGTGGTTTCGCCATGGGTCTGGGTTTGCTGATGCTGTTCCGTCACCGTGCCAGCCTGGGCGGTGTGAACATCCTCGCGCTGTATCTGCAGGAGCGCTTCGGGTTGCGCGCCGGTGCCGTGCAGATGGGGGTGGACGCCGCCATCGTGCTGGCGTCGATCTTCGTCGTGGCCCCTGAGAAGGTCGCGCTGTCGGTTCTCGGTGCCGTGGCATTGAACATGGTGCTGGCCATCAATCACCGCGCCGGCCGTTACATGGGCGTGAGCTGACAGGCGACTCGCTGCACTCCGTCGCTCCCTGAGCATCGCCCCTGCGCCATTCCCCTCTCGTCGAGCGGGCACCTGTCGCGCAGCGCGATGCCCTTCACCCTATTTTTCCGGGTTCAGGCCCCTGCCGCTGGGTTTGCCGTGGGAAGGAGGGCGGCGGCTTCGCCATATTTGGTAATAAGATTTAAGGAGTTAATGAGAAGTGATATCGTTTGTGCGTCTGCGTATCACTCTACTCAAAACAACAGGAGACTCCTATGAATCCCCATGCCATGGCGGGCGCTGGCTGTGCTCGACGGCCGCTTCCCTGCGCCCCCAGCCTGTTGGCTGTCGCGATCACCCTGGCTGGCATCGCGATGCCGCTGATGGCCCACGCGCAACAGGCCGCACAGGGCGATAGTGGCAGTACCGTGGTCCTCGAGCCTCAGGACGGAACACTCGAACTGGAGGCCACCTCGGTCACCAGCAACCAGCTCGGTACCATCACCGAGGAATCCCAATCCTACACGCCGGGCTCCATCGCCACTGCGACCCGTCTGGTACTGACGCCGCGCGAAACGCCGCAGTCGATCAGCGTGGTCACGCGCAAGCGCATGGATGATTTCGGGCTCACCAGCATCGACGACGTAATGCGTCACACCCCGGGAGTCAGCATCGTCACCTATGACACCGAGCGTACCGAGTACTACGCTCGTGGTTTTGCCATCAACAACTTCCAGTACGACGGCATTCCAATGTCGCGCGACTCTGCTTACTCGGCAGGCAATACCTTGAGCGATATGGCGATCTATGACCGTATCGAAGTGCTCAAGGGGGCTACCGGCCTGCTGACGGGTAGCGGTGACCCGGGTGCGACCATCAACCTGATCCGCAAGAAACCAACTCACGAATTCTCAGGGCATCTTTCCGCTGGCATCGGATCGTGGGACGACTACCGCACCGAGATCGATGTCGGTGGCCCGCTGACCCCTACTGGCAACGTACGCGGTCGTGCAGTCGCAGCCTATCAGGACAAGCATTCGTTCCAGGACAACTATGAGCGCAAGACCAACGTCTATTACGGCATTCTCGAGTTCGACCTGAGCGAAGACACGCTGCTCAGCGTTGGGGCCGACTATCAGGACAACAAGCCGGAAGGATCGAGCTGGGGATCGATGCCGATCTTCGACAGCAATGGCAACTTCAACAAGGTTTCTCGTTCTTTCAACCCAGGCACCAACTGGAGTGGCTGGGAACAATACACCCGCACCGTATTCGCCACGCTGGAGCACAACTTTGCCAATGGCTGGCTGGCCAAGATGCAGCTCAACCACCAGATCAATGGCTATGACGCGACCCTGGGGTCTGCCAGTGCGGGTAATCCCAACCCGGCGGACGGTTCTGGTGCTCGTCAGTGGCAGGGCAAGTACGTCGGCGAGACGAAAGCGGATGCGGCCGATGGCTACGTGAGCGGCTCGTACCAGTTGTTCGGCCGCGAGCATGAGCTGGTCGTGGGAGGCAGCATTGCGCGCCGCAAGACGGATCGTGATGGCTATGCCTTCTTCGGCCCGGACGTCGATGACTTCTACAGCTGGAATGGCAATGTCCCCGAGCCGGATTGGGGAGCGCCGACCAACGACAAGGAGACGATTCGTGAGAACGGCCTCTACACCACCTCGCGTTTCAATCTGCAGGATGACCTGAAGCTTATCCTCGGTGCGCGCCTGGCCAATTACCGGGGGGAAGACACCAAGAAGAGCGGTGTCGTCGTGCCGTACGCAGGGCTGATCTATGACCTCACGGACACTATCTCGGCCTACACCAGCTACACCACCATCTTCAAACCGCAGAGCAGCCGCGACCGGCAGGGCAGAACCCTCGAGCCGCAAGAAGGTGACAACTACGAGATCGGCCTGAAGGGCGAGTTCTACGACGGCCGTCTGAATGCCAGCCTGGCCTACTTCGAAATCCACCAGGACAACCGTCCTCAGGCCGATGGGTTCATCAACGGCACGGCAGAGCAGGCTTTCCGCGCCGTGCAGGGGGTGAAGACCAAGGGCTACGAGGCCGAAGTCTCGGGTGAACTGACACCGGGTTGGCAGCTGCAGGCCGGGTACTCGCACAAGATCGCTCGCGTCGACGGCAGGAAGCTCTCCACGGTAGAGCCAGAAGACCAGTTCAGCGTTTACACCACCTACAACCTCAAGGGGCAACTCGAGCCATTGACCGTTGGCGGCGGTGCGCGCTGGCAGAGCAGAAGCTGGGGCTCGGTGTGGAATGCACCGCGTGCTCGCAATGAGGACTTCGGCCAGAGTGCCTACTGGCTGCTGGACGTGATGGCCAAGTATCAGGTAACCGATAACCTGTCCGCGACCCTGAACGTCAACAACCTGCTGGACAAGAAGTACCTGACCATCATGGACTTCTACAGCGTTTACTCCTGGGGCGAGCCGCGTAACGTCATGCTGACCACGCGCTACGACTTCTGAGTCACCTGCCAGATGCGAAGAGGGCCGCTTACCCTGTCTCCCTCATGACCGGAATCGGCATTCACGCTGTTCCATAGGAGCCGGCTCGCCGGCGATCAGTGGCCATTGCGCGCCTTGCGTGACGGCTGGCATCGCATCGCCCGCAAGCGGGCTCCTACGGGCATGGCGAGTGCGGGTGGTCTGGCGGTAGCCGCCAGACAGGCCGTGGATCATCACGCGGTCACGTAGGAGCCGGCTTGCCGGCGATCAGTGGCCATTGCGCGCCTGCGTGACGGCCAGCATCGCATCGCCCGCAAGCGGGCTCCTACGGATGTGGCGAGTGCGGGTGTGGCGGTAGCCGCAGGCTGGCTGTGGATCATCACGCGGTCATGTAGGAGCCGGCTTGCCGGCGATTAACGACCATGGCACGGAGTGTGGGGCGGCCCGAGCTCGCATCGCCCGCAAGCGGGCTCCTACGGATGTGGCGAGTGCGGGTGTGGCGGTAGCCGTAGGCAGGCCGTGGATCATCACGCGGTCACGTAGGAGCCGGCTTGCCGGCGATCAGTGTCCATGGCACGGAGTGTGGGATGGCCCGAGCATCGGATCGCCCGCAAGCGGGCTCCTACGGATATGGCGAGTGCGGGTGTGGCGGTAGCCGCAGGCAGGCCGTGGATCATCACGCGGTCACGTAGGAGCCGGCTTGCCGGCGATTAATGGCCATTGCGCGCCTTGCGTGACGGCCAGCATCGTATCGCCCGCAAGCGGGCTCCTACGGATGTGGAGAGTGCGGGTGTGGCGGTAGCCGCAGGCAGGCCGTGGATCATCACGCGGTCACGTAGGAGCCGGCTTGCCGGCGATCAGTGGCCATGGCACGGAGTGTGGGATGGCCCGAGCTCGCATCGCCCGCAAGCGGGCTCCTACGGACATGGTGAGTGCGGGTGGTCTGGCGGTAGCAGCAGGCCGTGGATCATCATGCAATCACGTAGGAGCCGGCTTGCCGGCGATTAGTGGCCATGGCACGCAGTGTGGGGCGGCCCGAGCTCGCATCGCCCGCAAGCGGGCTCCACGTGCCCGGTGCCTGGATCAGTGATCGCTCTGCTCGCCCTTCGCCGGGCTTTCCGGTAGGAACCAGTTGAGCAGCAGGGCGCAGATGCCGCCGGTGGCCACGCCGGACTCCAGTACGTTGCGCAGTGCTGCAGGCATGTGGGCGAGGAACTCCGGCACCTGCGACACGCCAAGGCCGAGGGCCAGGGACACGGCGATGATCAGCAGCGCGCGGCGATCCAGATCGATGCCCGCCAGGATGTTGATGCCCGAGGCCGCCACGGCGCCGAACATCACCATGGCCGCACCGCCGAGTACCGGCTCCGGTACCGCCTGGATGACCCCGGCCACTGCCGGGAACAGGCCGAGGATCACCAGCATCAGCGCGATCCACACGCCGATGTGGCGGCTGGCGATGCCGGTCAGCTGAATCACGCCGTTGTTCTGGGCGAAGATCGAGCTGGGGAAGGTATTGAACACGCCCGCCAGCAGCGAATTGACGCCGTTGACCAGCACGCCGCCCTTGATTCGCTGCATCCACAGCGGGCCTTCGACGGGCTGCTTGGACACCTTGCTGGTGGCGGTCACGTCACCGATGGCCTCCAGGGAGGTCACCAGATAGATCACCAGCATCGGGATGAACAGGCTCCAGGAGAAGCCGAGGCCGAAGTGCAGGGGCGTTGGCACCTGGAACAGCTCGGCCTGGTGCATGCCGGTGAAGTCCAGGCGGCCCAGGTAACCGGCCAGCGCATAGCCGACCAGCAGGGCAATGACGATCGCGCAGCTGCGCATCCACACCACGGGAATGCGGTTGAGCGCCACGATCACGGCCAGCACCACGCCGGACAGCAGCAGGTTCTCGCCATTGGCGAAGGTGCCGTTGGCCATGGCGCCGTAGCCGCCACCCATGCTGATCAGGCCGACCTTGATCAGCGTCAGGCCGATCATCAGCACCACGATGCCGGTGACCAGCGGGGTAATCAGTTTTTTCACGAACGGCAGGATGCGCGAGATGCCGATCTCGACGAACGAGCCTGCGATCACCACGCCGAAGATCGCCGCCATCACGGCTTCGACCGGTGTGCCCTGCTTGACCATCAGCGCGCCGCCGGCAATCAGTGGGCCGACGAAGTTGAAGCTGGTGCCTTGCACGACCAGCAGCCCGGCGCCCAGCGGGCCGAAGCGACGGCACTGCACGTAGGTGGCGATACCGGAGATCACCAGGCTCATGGAAACGATCAGGTTGGTGTCGCGGGCCGACACGCCCAGAGCCTGGCAGATCAGCAGGCCGGGGGTGACGATCGGCACGATGATCGCCAGCAGATGCTGCAGGGCGGCGAGGATCGCCACCAGCGGACGCGGGCGGTCTTCGAGGCCATAGATCAGTTCGTCACGCTTGGGGTCGACTGGTTGCATGGTGGTCGCTGCCTGGAAAAACGGCGGATTCTACTAACACGCCAGGCTAATCCCAAGTAGCAGACGACGGGCTAGATATGAATGAATCTTATTATCTGATAGCGTGCGCGGCGTTCAGACACCGAGATGCCGCCTTGTCGTCCTGGAATGCCCAACTCACCCGACTGTTTCTGGAGCACAAGCAGGCTCTGGAGGCATTCGTTGCGCGGCGAATCGGCAGCCGCCAGGTGGCCGCCGACCTGACTCAGGAGACCTTCCTGCGGCTGGCGCGCATGCCGGGCGATGCGCGTATCGATAATCTGCGCGCGTTTCTTTTCACCGTAGCCGGCAACCTGGTACTCGACCATCAGCGCCAGGCGTTGCGCCGAGGGCTGGTAGAGGGCGAGTTGCCGGCCGACGAGGCTGTCTGTCCGGCGCCAGGCATTGCCGACTGCCTGGCGGCCGAACAGGAGCAGACGCTGCTGAGCGATGCCATCGCAGCGCTGCCTGAGCAGCGGCGGCGGATTTTCCTACTTTACCATGTCGAGGGCATGGCTTACCGCGAGATCGCCACGTGCGAGGCGACCACGGTGCGCAGCGTGGAATATCATCTGCGCCAAGCGTTGATCGATTGCCGGTCTTTCATCAAGAAGCGCTTGCAGCCGAAACCGCCATCAGGAACTTCCCCGCCATGACCGACGACGAATTATTTGCCCAGGCCAGTGCCTGGCATTTTCGTTTGCAGGCCGAGGACGTCAGTGCGCATGAGCGTCAGGCATTCACTGACTGGCTGGCGCAAAGCGACAGGCATGGCCAGGCGTGGGACGAGGCGCAGGTGCTCCTTGCGGCCTTGCAGCCTGCCGCGCGCCAGGCGCATCGGTCGCTTGCGAAAACGCCCCGCACCGCCTGGCCGTGGGCCACCGCCGCGGCGCTGTTGCTGGCCTTGGGTCTTGCCTGGCAGACGCCATGGGCGGATCGCCTGCGTGCCGATCACTACACGGTCGTCGGGGAAAGCCAGTCCATCGATCTGGCCGACGGCTCGCGCATCGAGCTCAATACCGATGCAGCGTTAAACGTCGAATTCGCCCACGGTGAGCGGCGCATTCGCCTGCTGCGCGGCGAGGCCTGGTTTGACGTCAGGCACGATGCCAGCCGGCCGTTCGTGGTGGAAAGCGACGGCGTGCAGGTGCGCGTGCTCGGCACCCAATTCGGCGTGGCCCGGCAGGATGGTCATACCCGGGTGCAATTGGTGCAAGGGCGGGTCGAGGCCAGTGTAGCGGGCGACGCCAAGGTCGTGTTGGCACCGGGGCAGGCGGTGGATGCGACGCGTCGCCAGCTCGCTGCGGTGAAAACCTTCGACGTCGACCAGGCGTTTGCCTGGCGGCAGCGGCAACTGGTGTTTCGCCAACAACCGCTCGGTGAGGTGATCCGCGAGCTTAATCGTTACTGGCCAGGGCGCATTCTGGTCTTCGATCAGGCGCTCGAACGGCGCGCGGTGTCCGGGGTGTTCGAGATCGACAAGCCCGAAGCGGTGCTGCGCGCGCTGCAACTCACCCTTGGTTTGCAAGCCCGGCAGTACACCCCGTACGTGACTGTGCTGCAGCCTGGCATGGCGGCCACGCCAAACTGATCGAAAGTTTTTTCAGGGATTTCTCCGCGGTTGTCGTCCTTGATCTTGAGGCGCGAATTACAAGCACTCGCAAGTAGTGCCGCCGATCTGGATTTCGATCACCGGGGAGTTTTTCATGCACCACGTTACTGCCGCTCGCCATTGCGGCCTGCCAACTCTATTGTCTCTCGCTATCGCATTGGCCGTTGCGCCGCCTGCCGCGCTCGCCGCAGAGGCCACCGCGACCCAGCAGCAGGTGCTGCGCTTCGACATTGCGGCGCAGTCGCTGGATGCCGCGTTGGCCGCTTTTTCGGCGGTAACCCGCACCCAAGTGCTGGTGCCCGCCGAACTGACCCGTAACCAGCGTTCGCTCGGTGTTTCGGGCAGCTATGCACAGACCGAAGCGTTGTCTCGCTTGCTGGCCGGTACTGGCCTCGCGGCCCGGTTCGTCGATGGCGATACCGTGACCCTGGAACGCCCCGCAGGTGATCAGAACGACGCCGTGCAACTGGGCGCCACCACTGTGAGCGGACAGAGCCTGGGCATTACCACTGAAGGTTCGGGCTCCTACACCACCGGACAGACCGCTGCTGCCACCCGCCTGCCGCTCACGCTGCGGGAAACGCCGCAATCGGTGAGCGTAATCACCCGCCAGCAGATGGACGACCAGGGCCTGCAAAACATCTCCGACGTGCTGCAGCAAACGCCGGGCATCAAGGTCAATCAGGAAAACTCCGAGGGTTATACCTTCTATGCTCGCGGTTTCGAGGTGCAGAACTTTCAGGTCGATGGCATCTCCAGCCTGTCCAGCGACGGCGGCACTCTGCGTGACAACTACAGCATCGGCAACTCGCTGATCTACGACCGTGTGGAGGTGCTCAAAGGCGCTACGGGCCTCGTCAACGGTGCCGGCTATCCGTCCGCGGTGATCAATATGGTGCGCAAGCGGCCCACCTCCGAGTTCAAGGGCCATGCGGCAATCGGCGCGGGCTCCTGGGACAAATACCGCAGTGAGGTGGATATTTCCGGGCCGCTGACCGAGGGCGGAGCAGTGCGCGGCCGCATGGTTGCCGGAACCGAAGAGCACCAGAGCTACATCGACCACCTCAAGGGCGAGCAGAACGTCTTCTACGGCATTCTCGAAGCCGACCTGAGCGATGACACCACCGTTGCGGTGGGCTATGACCTGCAAAAGAACTACAACGATGGCAGCACCACCGGATCTCTGCCTGCCTTCTTTGCGGACGGTCGCGAAGCGCGCTTCTCCCGTTCGAGCAACGCAGCGGACAAGTGGGCTTATCGCAATCAGGATACCCAGCGGGCATTTGCCGAGGTGGAGCAGACGCTGGCCAATGACTGGTCGATCAAGGCAGTGGTCAGTACGCGGCAGTACAAGTCCCGTGAGTTGATCTCCGGCATCAATAGCCAGGCAATCAACACCGATAACAGCGCTGTGCATGGGTTTCTCTGGGGAGAGTCCTCCAAGTTCAATGTCGACAGCAGCGAGAAGAGTTTCGATGCCCAGGCCAAAGGCCCTTATCAGTTGTTCGGCCGCAGCCACGATCTGGTGTTGGGCTACGGCTACAACCGTACCGATACCGTGACCAGGCGTTATGACGGCCTGACGGACGAGCTTATCGATGACGTCTTCAATTGGGATAACAACGCCACCAAGCCTGCCCGATTCGATTGGTGGAACCGCTTCAACATCGATGCGCGGCAGAAGATCGCCTACATGGCGACGGTGCTGAAACCGACCGATCGCCTGTCGCTGGTTCTGGGTGCGCGCGTGACCGACTACCAATGGCAGATTGAAACGCTCAACGCCTTGGGCAGCCGTGGAAAATTCCAGAGCACCGTCTCCGGCGAAGTGACTCCCTATGTTGGGGCGACCTTTGTACTGGATGACCACCATTCGGTTTACGCCAGCTACACCGACATCTTCAAGCCGCAGGCGTACAGCCGCGGGATCGATGGCAAGCCGATCGATCCGCTAACCGGCGAGAGCTATGAAGTGGGTATCAAGGGTGAGTACTTTGACAGCCGTCTGAATGCCAGCCTGGCCCTGTTCGAGCTGCATCAGGACAACGTCGCTGACGAGCGCTCGGATGGTAATGGCGATAGCTACAACGTACCGATCCAGGGTGTTAAGACCCGTGGCGTCGAGCTGGAAATGTCTGGCGAACCTGTCGAGCGGCTGCAGGTGCAGGCCGGTTACGTCTACCAGGAATCTCACGATGCGGACGGCAAGCGCGAAAGCACCGATCAACCGCAGCACATGCTCAAACTGGCGGGTAACTATCGCTTGCCGGGCGACTGGCAGCGCCTGACGGTCGGCGGCAACCTGCAATGGCAGAGCTCCACCTACTTCGTGCCGGGCGATTGGTACTCGGTGGTGGGCGACCCCAAGTTCGAGCAAAAGGCCTACACCCTGGTCGGCCTGGTGGCTGGGTATGATTTCAGCACTCAGTTGAAGGGCACTCTGAACATCAACAACCTGTTCGACAAGCACTACTACAGCGGCCTGGGTAACTATGACACGGTCTATTGGGGCGCGCCGCGCAATCTGATGGCAACGGTGAAATACAGCTTCTGATACCCGCCGGACCAGGCAAAAGGGCAGCCGAAAGGTTGCCCTTTTGCGTTTCTGAGGGGGGCCGTTGTCAGGCAGCAAGGCACCTGAAGCGCTGGCGTTGCGGGAAAACGCGCATTCACATCGACCCACTTCAGTACCGCCGCCGCTCTGGCTCGCGGCTGTTACCGACAGCTCTAAGCTAAGTGTTAAATGTTATTGGTTTTCTATTTCTTATAACCATAAATTTCACTCCATCAGCGCCGTGGTGGCGCTTCGGCAGCTGGGATCAACCGCAGCGGTGCCACTTGCGAGGAGTCGAACGTGAAACAGACCATCAAAGCCCTGCTGCTCGCTGTCGCTGCGGCAACCGCTGTTCAGGCCCATGCCGCCGACATCGTGATCGGTTACCAGACCGGTGTGGATCCGTCCAAGGTCGCCCAGGCTGACGGTGCATACGAAAAAGCCATCGGCGAGAAGCTCGACTGGCGTCGTTTCAACTCCGGTGCCGACGTGGTGACGGCACTGGCTTCCGGTGACGTACAGATCGGCAACCTCGGTTCCAGCCCACTGGCCGCCGCCACGTCGCGCAAATTGCCGCTGGTGACCTTCCTGGTCGCTGCCGAAATCAATGCTGCCGAGGCGCTGGTCGTACGCAACGGCAGCGGCATCGACAGCCCCGAGCAACTGGTCGGCAAGACCATCGCCACGCCGTTCGTGTCCACCTCCCACTACAGCCTGCTCGGCGCCCTGAAGCACTGGAAGATCGACCCCACCCAGGTGAAGATCGTCAACCTCAACCCGGCCGAGATCAATGCGGCGTGGAAGCGCGGTGACATCGACGGTGCCTTCGTCTGGTCGCCGGCACTGGGTGAAATCAAACGCAGCGGCAAGGTGCTGACCGATGCGGCCGAGGTCGGCAAATGGGGCGCGCCGACGTTCGAGGTCTGGGTGGCCCGCAAGGATTTCGCCGAGAAGCACCCTGAAGTGCTGGCCAAGTTCGCTGGCGTGACCCTCGATGCCTTCGCCGACTACCAGGCCAACGTCGCCACATGGACGGCTGACTCCGAACAGGCCGGCAAGATCGCCAAGCTGATCGGTGCCAACGCTGCTGACATCCCGGAATTGCTCGCCGGCTCCGCCTATCCGAATGCGCAGCAGCAAGTCAGTGCCGACCTGCTGGGTGGCGGTACTGCCAAGGCGATTGCCCGCACCGCCGAGTTCCTCAAGGAACAGAAGCGTATTCCCGCCGTACTGCCCGACTACTCGCCCTACGTCAGTGCCGAGTACGTCCGCCAGGCGCAGTGAACCCCCAGAGTTACGTTCATGCCACGTTTCGCCCCTCTCCGGAGGGGCTTTTTTACTTTGAGGAGTCGACCATGAGCCGACTGAGCGCCGAGCGGGTCAGCTTGAGTTTCAAGCGTCGCGGTCATTCGCGGGTCATCTTGGATAATTTCGATCTGCAGATCGAAAAGGGCGAGTCCGTGGTCGTGCTCGGCCCGTCGGGCTGCGGCAAGTCCAGCCTGCTCAACGTGCTGGCCGGCTTTCAGCCACCTGGCAGCGGCCGTGTGCATATCGATGGCCGCACCCTCGAAGGCCCGGGCGGCGATCGCGGCGTGGTGTTTCAGGATGACGCGCTGATGCCATGGCTCGATGCCCTCGACAACGTTGCCCTGGGGCTGCGCCTGCGCGGCCTGAGCAAGCAGCAACGCCATGCCCGGGCGCGTGAGGTGCTCGAACTGGTTGGCCTGGCCAGTCATGCTCATCATCAGATTTCCGAACTGTCGGGCGGTCAGCGTCAGCGCCTTGGGCTGGCGAGGGCGCTGGCGGTCGATCCGGACTTTCTGCTGCTCGACGAACCCTTCGGTGCCCTCGATGCCCTGACCCGCGAGCGCATGCAGTTGCTGCTGCTCGACGTCTGGAAGCGCACCGGCAAGGGCCTGTTCCTGATCACCCACAGTGTCGACGAGGCACTGTTTCTCGCCACCGACCTGATCGTGCTGGACGGCCCGCCTGCCCGTGCGGTGATTCACCGGCAACTGCCGTTCGCTCGCCGTTACATCGGCGGTGAACCGGTGCGCTCGATCAAGAGCGATCCGGCCTTCGCCGAGCTGCGTCAGGAGCTGCTCGATCTCTTCCTTCAGGAGTCCGCCGACCATGCCTTCTGATGCACTGAAAAACACCGTAAGCGACCGCAGCCGCCGTTTCGTGATCCGCTTCGACCGTCGCCGGGCGGCAGCCTTCGGTACCTTGGCGGCGTTGGCGAGCCTGTGGTGGCTGGCAACGCACCTCGGCTGGGTCGACACCATCTTCCTGCCTGCCCCCGAACAACTGCTGGTGGCCCTCAACGGGCTGCTGCAGGACGGTTATCTGGATGCCACGCTATGGCAGCACCTGAGTACCAGCCTGTGGCGCGTGCTGGTGGCGCTGTTGGCTGCGGTCGTCACGGCCATCCCGCTGGGAATCGCCATGGGCTTGAACCCCACGCTCAACGCCGCGCTCGACCCGCTGGTGGAGTTCTATCGGCCGATCCCGCCGCTGGCCTATCTGCCGTTGATGGTGATCTGGTTCGGCATCGG
Organism: Pseudomonas flavescens; assembly: GCF_013408425.1. Lineage (NCBI taxonomy): Bacteria > Pseudomonadati > Pseudomonadota > Gammaproteobacteria > Pseudomonadales > Pseudomonadaceae > Phytopseudomonas > Phytopseudomonas flavescens. The sequence continues at coordinate 5,011,277 of NZ_JACBYV010000001.1, forward strand.
CGAGCTGTCCAAGGTGCTGCTCATCTACATGGCGCTGTTCGCGCCGCTGCTGATCGCCACCGTGGGCGGCGTGCGCAGGGTCGACAAGGCACGTATCCAGGCGGTGCGCTGCCTGGGTGCCAGCCGCTTGCAGGTGGTGCGTCACGTGATTCTGCCCAGCGCGCTGCCGGACATCCTCACCGGCCTGCGTATCGCCCTGGGTGTCGGTTGGTCGACGCTGGTCGCTGCGGAGCTGATCGCCGCCAACCAGGGGCTCGGTTTCATGGTGCAGTCTGCCGCGCAGTTCCTTGCCACCGACGTGGTGGTGGTCGGCATCCTGTTGATCGCCAGCATCGCCTTGACCATCGAACTCGGTTTGCGCGCGCTGCAAAAGCGCTTCGCTTCCTGGAACTGACTGCTTAACGGGACTGAATAGAGAAAGACCCATGACCCTCGTATTCGAACGTATCGGCCAAGCCCTGGGCGCGCGCGTTACCGGTGTCGACCTGAGCCGCCCGCTGGATGCCGAAAGCTACGCCAGCTTGCGCCAGGGGCTACTTGAACATCAGGTGCTGTTTCTGCGTGATCAATTGCTGACGCCTCGCCAACAGCGCGATGCGGCAGCCATGTTCGGTGGTCTGCATATCCACCCGATCTATCCGAAGATCGAAGAGCAGCCGGAAGTCCTCGTTCTGGATACCGAGCTCAATGACCTGCGCGACAACGCCCTGTGGCACTCGGACGTATCGTTCATCCAGTCGCCGCCGCTGGGCTCGCTGCTCAGTGCGCGGCACGTTCCGCCGCATGGTGGCGACACGCTGTGGGCCAGTTGCTCTGCCGCCTATGAAGGGCTTTCTGCACCGATCCGCAACCTGCTCGACGGCCTGACGGCGGTGCATGACCTGACCCTGTCGTTTCCTTTGGAGCGCTTCGGCACTACGCCCGAGGCACTGGAAAAATGGAATGCCGCTCGGGCAGCGAACCCACCGGTCACTCACCCGGTGATACGCGTACACCCGGAGACGGGCCGCAAGGGGATCTTCGTCAGCGAGTCGTTCACCACCCGGATCGTCGAGCTGGAGCCTGGCGAAAGCGATGCACTGCTGAAGATGCTCTTTGCACAGATTGCCAAACCGGAATTCAGCGTGCGCTGGCAATGGCGCCAGGGCGACCTGGCGTTCTGGGACAACCGCCTGACCCAGCACTACGCCTGCGACGACTACCGCCCGCAGCGGCGCATCATGCACCGTGCGACGATTCTCGGCGATCGGCCTTTCGGGCCTTGAAGCCGCTGCAAGCCATAAGCTCCAAGCGGCAGCTCGAACCGTAGGAGCGGGCCATGCCCGCGATTCGTGCGCATGGCGCACTCCCACAGGTAAGGGTGCAGGGGCGGCCCAGGCTTTGTAAGTCGTACTGTGCCCGAAACCTGAGCGGCAGCTCGAGTCGTGGGAGCGGGCCATGCCCGCGATTCGTGCGCACGGCGCACTCCCACAGGTATCGGTGCAGGGGCGGCCCAGGCTTGTAAGTCATACTGTGTCCGAAACCTGAGCGGCAGCTCGAGTCGTGGGAGCGGGCCATGCCCGCGATTCGTGCGCACGGCGCACTCCCACAGGTATCGGTGCAGGGGCGGCCCAGGCTTGTAAGTCGTACTGTGCCCGAAACCTGAGCGGCACCTCGAACCGTGGGAGCGGGCCATGCCCGCGATTCGTGCGCATGGCGCACTCCCACAGGTAACGGTGCAGGGGCGGCCCAGGTTTATAAATCGTACTGTGTCCGAAACCTGAGCGGCACCTCGAAGCGTGGGAGCGGGCCATGCCCGCGATTCGTGCGCACGGCGCACTCTCACAGGTATCGGTGCAGGGGCGACCCAGGTTTATAAATCGTACTGTGGCCGAAACTGAGCGGCAGCTCGAACCGTAGGAGCGGGCCATGCCCGCGATTCGTGCGCATGGCGCACTCCCACAGGTATCGGTGCAGGGGCGACCCAGGTTTATAAGTCGTACTGTGGCCGAAACTGAGCGGCAGCTCGCGTCGTGGGAGCGGGCCATGCCCGCGATTCGTGCGCATGGCGCACTCCCACAGATAAGGGTGCAGGGGCGACCCTGCTTAGAAGCTGTACTTGGCCGACACCTGATGATACCCACGCTCTGCGTTATGCACTTGGCCGAGCCGAATGGCCGCAGAGCGCCCGGAGATGCGTTCCCCACGCGGAGCGTGGCAACGATCAATCAACCGACCTAGAAGTCCGCTTTTACCGACAGCATGAAGTTGCGCGGTTCGCCGTAGAAGTTGCCGAAACCTTCGGTGCCCACGGTGGCGTAGTAGCGCTTGTCGAAAAGGTTGTTGCCGTTGAGGGCCAGTGACCAGGTGTCATCGACGCGGTAGCCGATGCGGCCGTTCCACACGGTGTAGCCCGCCTGGGAGATGTTGTTGCCGCTGATCGGCGAGGTGCGGTAGTTGTCGCTCTGGGCGTTGAAACCGGCGCCGACCGTGAAGCGCTCCAGAGGGCCGCTGAGGCTGTAATCACCCCAGACGCGCAGCAGGTGCCGCGGCACGTACGAGTTGTACGACACACCGTTCTGGTTGGGGTTGGCATCCTCCAGCACCTTGGTCTGGGTGTAGGTATAACCGGCCAGCAGTTGCAGGCGGTCGATGACTTCACCGCTCAGCTCCGCCTCGAAGCCCTGGGCGCGCACCTTGCCGGAGTTCTGCGAACAGCTGCCGTCGGCGCAGTTCGGATCGGTCTGGGCCGCATCCTCCTGAAGGGTGCGGAACAGGTTGAAGGAGCTGTTCAAACGGCCCTCGAACCACTCGCCCTTGATGCCCAGCTCATAGCTAGTGCCGATCAGTGGTTTCAGGGTACTGCCATCGATGGTCCTGAGGTTGCCCTGGGGCGTGAAGATGTCGGTATAGCTGGCGTAGGCCGTCAGGTTGTCGTTGAGGTCGAGCAGCAGGCCGGCGAAGGGCGTGACCTGTCCGGTTTCGGTGGTCTCGGAATTGCGCGGGGTGCCGACGCCGCGAAAGTAGGCGACGGAGTCGGTTTCGGATTTGTACCAGCTGACGCGGCTGCCGACTACGAATGTCAGCGGCTCGGCCAGTTTCAGGCGCGCGGTGGAGTAGACGCCGTACTGCTTGATGCGGATGTCCAGCGGGCCGCCGCGCGAGGCATTGGCCAGGTAGTAGCTCTCGTCCGGTTGCGTTAGATGATGGTCAGGATCGAGCACGTTCTGACGCTGCGGCAGTGCCGCCACTGCGAAGAAGTCGTCCTTGTGGGAGCGACTGGTGTTGGCGCCAACGATCAGCTCGTGCTGCTGGCCAAAGGCGTCGAACTTGCCATCCACGTAGGCGTCGAGGCCGTAGTCCACCTGGTCGTAGTCATAGATGCTGCCAAGTACCAAGGTGCTGGAACTGCTGGCGCCAACCGGAACCGAGCCGCTAGGAAAGGCGTACTCCATCTCCTGGGTGTTTCGCGACCAGACGCCCGCCACCTTCAGCGCCCAGTTGTCATTGAGCGGGTGCTTCAGATCACCGAACAGCGTGGTGCGTTTGCTGCGCTGGTTGTTCCAGGAAGGATTCTGGCAGGTGGAGCGGCTTAGCTTCAGGTCTTTGCCATCGGCGTAGCGCGGCACGCCGGCCCAGCAGGGTGTCGCATCGAGGTCTTCATAGGCGAGGCCCAGGCCGAACGTGGTATCGGCACTCAGGTCGAAATCCACGGCACCGTAGTAGATCTGATCCCGGCGCTCGGCAACGTCATAGAAGTAATGGCGGCTTTGCTGGGTTGCCACGGCCCGCCCGCGGATGGTGCCGGTTTCATTGAGCGGGCCTCCGGTGTCGACCTGGGCGCGGTAGTTGTCCCAGGTGCCCGCAGCGAGAGACAGTTGGGTATGTGGCGTGTACTGGCCGCGCTTGCGCACGAAATTGACGCCTCCCGCTGTACCGCCAGCGCCTTTCATCATGCCTGCCGCACCGCGAAGTACTTCGACCCGGTCATAAATGGCCATGTCGCTGGCAAAACTGTCGGCCTGTGCGTAGCTGCTGCCAATATCCAGCGGCACGCCGTCGTACTGGTACTGTCCGGTCATGCGGAAGCCGCGGGAGTAGAAGTACTTGCCGCCCATGGGCGAGTCGTACACGGTGATGCCCGGAGTCTTTTCCATGACCTGTTCGATGGTGTTGAGGTTCTGGTCGTCGAGCATCTTGCGGGTTATCACCGTGACCGATTGCGGCGTTTCCCGCAGCGAGTGCTGTCCCTTGCCGATGGTTACCGCACCCGTGGTGTAGGAGCCGCTGCCCTCGGTTGTTTCGCCCAGACCGCTGGCGTTGATGCTGGTTGCGCCCAACTGCAGTGAACCATCGCCTTCCTGCGACGCTTCCAGTGCATAGTCGTCTCCGGCCTTGAGCGGCCGCAAACCGGTACCGGCCAGCAAGCGGGCCAGGCCTGCGTCCACCGAATAGCTGCCGTCGAGCCCGGGACTGCGTTTGCCCGTGGTAAGCCGCGAATCCACCGAAAGCAGAATGTCGGCTTCGCTGGCGAAGCGATTCAGCGCCTGGTCTAGATCCCCCGCGGGGATGGCATAGGCGCGGGTCTGTTCGGTGGCGGCCGATTGCGCCTGTGCGCTGGTCGCGATCAGCAAGGGGCTGGTGGCCAGCAGGCCGGTGAACAGGACTCGGGTGATCGACAGGCTCAGTGTCGAGCGGTGGGATGCAGGCAGGTACGGCATTCTGGATATCCTCTGAGAATGCGTCTTCATTGGGTTCAAGAGGTATCCCGAGCGAGCGTGTGAAACCGACAATGGGTTTTGCAAATTATTTGCTGATTGCTCTGACATGCCCGTCAGTCAGTTTGATCGTTCCCACGCTCTGCGTGGGAGCGCATGTCAGGACGCTCCGCGTCCGTCAGGTTCAGCAGTCGCCAATAGTTCGAGGCGCGGAGCGCCACACGTGGCATTCCCACACGGAGCGTGAGGAACGATCAGCGGTCAGCCTCTCGGCCGCACGGTGACCCAATAGCGGGTGACGCGTTGCACATCCACAGGCAACGATTGCTGCAAGGCGGCGAGTACGCGGTCAGTGTCGGCCAGCGGAAATACGCCGGTCAGCGGCAACTCGGCGATGGCCGGGTCGCAGCGCAGTACGCCGGGGCGGTGACGTGCCAGTTCATTGAGGAACTGGCCCAGCGGCATGCGTTCGGCAATCAGCCGGCCCTCGTTCCAGGCGATGGCATTGCGGTCTGCCTGGCCGATGGCCGTGGTCCGCTCGGCGCTGAACCAGCGTTGCTGGCCAGCCCGCAGGCGTGAGGGCGGGGCATTGCGCGGCCGCAGCTCCAGTTCGCCTTCGTAGAGTTCGACGCGGCTGCCGCCGTCGATCTCATACACCGAGAAGCGCGTGCCGAGGGCCTGGATTTCACCGGCGGCGGTCTCGACGATCAGCGGGCGGCGAGCGGCATCATGGCCACTCTCCAGCAGCAGTTCGCCCTTGAGCAGCCGGATGCGTCGTTCCGTTTCGCTAAAGCGAACATTCACCGCGCTGTCGCTGTTCAGCGCCAGCCGGCTGCCATCGGCGAGGGTGCGCTGCAAGCGTTCGCCGGTGCCGCTGCGCAAGTCTGCCATGGCTTCGCGCCAAGGTAGCTGCGACTGGGCCAGGTATCCGCTGCCGCCCGCCAGCAGCGCCAGGCCGAGCATCTTGAGGGTCTGCCGACGACGTGCGTCAGGCTGCTCGCGCAGCACGGCGTTGGCGGTGTGGGCGGGGACGCCAGCCAGGGTACCCTGCAAGCGCTCCAGGCGTTGCCAAGCGCGCTGGTGTTCGGGGTCGCGGGCCTGCCAGTCTGCGAAACGCTGGCGTTGCTCGGCATCCAGTGCGCCGCCCCAGTGCAGCATCAGCCAGTGGCTGGCCTGTTCGACGATGGCCGGCGGGATGGGTTCATCGCTGGCGCGCTTCATTCTGCGTACAGCACCTGATAGCAGGCCGAGATGGCGCGCAGCATGTACTTCTGCACCGAGCTGACGCTGACCTGCAGGCGTTCCGCGATCTGTGGATAAGTCAGGCCTTCGAACTGCGACAGCAGGAAGGCTTCGCGTACCTTGGTGGGCATGGCGTCGAGCATCGCATCGATCTGCAGCAGGGTTTCGATGACCATGGCGCGGGTCTCCAGTGACGGCGACTCGGGTTCTGCAAGGTGAGCGATGCTCTCGAGGTAGGCCCGCTCGATTCGCTGCCGGCGCCACTGGTCGATGATCAGATTGCGTGCGATCTGGGTCAGGTAGCTGCGGCCTTCGTCGATGCTCGGCAAACGGCCGCTGAGCAGCAGGCGCAGGAAGGTGTCCTGAGCGATATCCGCCGCCTGTTCGCGGTCGCCCAGGCGCTTGCGCAGCCAGCCATGCAGCCAGCCGTGATGATCGCGGTAGAGCGTATCGACGCTTTGCAGCGTTGATGGGGGCGGAGCGCTGGACACCTAAACTCCCTTGGCGTGCGCCAGTGCGGATAAGAATTGATCGCGATTGTAGGAGGGCTTCTCGTCTTTGGGAACAGGGTTGAACATAAATGGCTGACCATGAATTCTACTGCGGCTTGGGCGCGACCATCTTTTTCATTGTGTTTGACAGAAACCAAGCAGGAAGCCGATCGCTCGCGGCATGACAATCGAAAACCTGAACTTAGCTGCGTACTCCGAGGACTGATTGATTAAGGGCACTCAGCCCACTTTCATCTACCAGCCCTGGAGGCGGATATGTCGGATCATCACACCTACAAGAAGGTCGAGCTGGTTGGCTCGTCCTCGACCAGCATCGAAGATGCGATCAGCAATGCACTGGCCGAAGCCAGCAAGAGCATTCGTCACCTGGAGTGGTTCGAAATCACTGAAACCCGTGGTCACATCGCCGATGGCGCGGTGGCCCATTATCAGGTCACCCTGAAGGTCGGCTTCCGCGTCGCCAACAGCTGACCACGGGCATCCGTAGCTGCGTTTACTTGTCATGACGGTAAATTTGCGGCTTTATTGAAGCGGGCCACTTTTGGGCGCCCGGACTAGTTCATTGGTAACGAGGGAGCGTTTGTGATGAGAAAAGTGTTGTTTGCAGCAGGTTTGATGGCCCTTGCCGGTTCGGCTTTCGCGGCCAAGGATTGCGAAGAGCTGAAGGGCGAGATCGATGCGAAGATCCAGGCCAACGGTGTAGCGTCCTACACGCTGGAAGTCGTCGACAAAGGCAGCGTGACTGACCGTCAAGTGGTCGGCAGCTGCGGTGGCGGCACCAAGGATATCGTCTACCAGCGCAACTGATGGCGATGGTCGAAAGCCGGCTCGCAGCCTCTGCGACGCCGGCTTTTTACTGCCTGCAATTTGCCATGAGGTGGTCTCCGCCCAGCTGTAGGCGTAGGATAAGACCTACTGTTTTACTCGGATAAAGCCCTGGCTTTATCCACAGCCAAGGTTTTTTCTCATGACTGCACTCGCGAAACTTCCCTTCTCCGTTCTCGACCTGGCGCCGATCCGCGATACCGGCAGCCCAGAGCAGGCGCTGCACAACTCTCTGGGGCTGGCCAGGCACGTCGAATCGCTGGATTTCAAGCGTTTCTGGGTCGCTGAACACCACAACATGGACGGTATCGCCAGCTCCGCGACTGCTGTACTGCTCGGCTATCTGGCTGCCGGAACCTCGCGTATCCGCCTGGGCTCCGGTGGGGTGATGCTGCCCAACCACGCGCCGCTGGTGATCGCCGAACAGTTCGGTACTCTGGCGACCCTGTATCCGGGGCGCATCGAACTGGGCCTTGGGCGTGCGCCGGGCGCCGACCAGTTCACCGCTCAGGCCCTGCGCCGCGAGCGCTCCGGAAGTGCCGACGATTTTCCTCAGGACGTTGCCGAGCTGCAGCGTTACCTGGGCCCACGTACGCCGGATCAACGCGTCCTCGCCGTACCGGGTACCGGCACCAACGTACCGATCTGGCTGCTCGGCTCCAGCCTGTTCAGTGCGCAGCTGGCCGGTGAGCGCGGTTTGCCTTACGCCTTCGCCTCGCACTTCGCGCCCCGTTACGTGCACGAGGCCATTCGCGTTTACCGCAATGCCTTCAAACCATCCGAAACCCTCGATAAACCCTACGTGATGCTCGGCGTGCCGTTGATGGCGGCCGATACCGACGAACAGGCTCAGCACCTGGCCACGTCCGCCTATCAGCGCATTCTCTCGTTGATTCGCGGGCAGAGCCTGGTGCAGCGGCCGCCGGTGGAATCGATGGAGGGTCTGTGGCTGCCCCACGAGCGCGATGCGGTCGGCAGCTTCCTGGGCATGGCGGTAATTGGCGGCCCGCAGAAGATCCGTGCGCGGCTGGAGGTGTTGCTGGAGCAGACCCAGGCCGACGAGCTGATCTTCACCTGCGACCACTACGACTTCGCCGATCGTCTGCACGCCTTCGATATTCTCGCCGGGCTGCGCTGATCGCTTGATCGATCGCGGGGGCAAAAAACTCGAACTTGCCAGGCTGCCGCCTCTCTGAACTCTGTACCCCTCATCAACAGGAGCATAGAGATGAAGAAGACAGCATCGGCCCATTGGCAGGGCGGCATCAAAGACGGCAAGGGCACCATTTCCACCCAGAGCGGTGTGCTTTCCGAGCAGCCCTACGGTTTCAATACCCGTTTCGAAGACAAGCCCGGCACCAACCCGGAAGAGCTGATCGGCGCTGCACATGCCGGCTGCTTCTCCATGGCGCTGTCCAAGGAGCTGGGTGAAGCGGGCATGACTGCCGAGAGCATCGATACCAAGGCCGAAGTGACCCTCGACAAGCAGGATGGCGGCTTCGCCATCACCGCCGTGCACCTGTCGCTGAAGGCCAAGGTGCCGGGTGCCGACCGTGCGGCATTCGAGAAAGCGGTCGAAACCGCCAAGACCGGCTGCCCGGTCTCCAAGGTGCTCAACGCGGAAATCACCCTGGAAGTGGTGCTGGAGGCCTGATCGGCTTCCACGCTCCTCTGCACTTCAGCCGCGACGCCCGTCGCGGCTGAAGCCGCTTGCGATCAGAAACTCCCGCAACGCAGATTCTTGCCGCGTGCCAGCACGTTGCGCTCGGCATCATAGAGAATCGCCTGGCCACGCATGACTATCGAGCGCGCTTCGACACGGTAGCGCTGACCGGCTTTGAAGTCGTCATAGCGAATGCGGATATCGCAGGTCAGTTGCTGGGGCTCAGACATCATGTTCGTGCCGCCCCCACCACTGACTTCGAAGCGAAAGCGCATCTCCAGCTCGTGAGCGCCCGGCGTGACCTGAAAATAGCGTCCGTCATCGACGCGTTGGCGATCCAGGCGCTCGGCCATCAGCAGGTCGATACCTTCACCCTCCAGATCGACCCAGGCCATGTTCGGATCGGCGGCAGGCAACGGCGAGGCGCAGGCACCCAGCAACAGCAGGCTGGCGAGCAAGAGAGGCTGGCGCATGGTGGTGTCTCCGATGGGGCGCGGACTGAGTATGCTGCAGTATCGCGCAAAAGCCGCCGCGACTTCGCGGTAGGATGAAGCGCTTACCTTCACATGACGACGGCCATGCTCGAGCACTGCACCTCCTTCCTTGTCGACCTGCCGCGCCGTATGGCGGTTCCCCTGTTCGCGCTGCTGCTCACGGGCTGCAGTACGGTCGACTACTACGGCCAGCTGGCCCGTGGGCAACTGCAGTTGCTGCATGCACGGCAACCGGTGCAGGCGCTGATCGACGATCCCTCGACCGAGCCGCAACTGCGCCAGCGCCTGGCCTTGTCCCAGGAGGCGCGCAGCTTCGCCAGCGGGCACCTGGGGCTGCCGGACAATCGCAGCTATCGCCTGTATGCCGACCTGCAGCGACCGTTCGTGGTGTGGAACCTGTTCGCCACCCCAGAGTTTTCCCTGCAGCCGCAACTGCACTGTTTTCCGATCGCGGGCTGCGTGGCCTACCGCGGCTTTTATGAGCAAAGCCGTGCTCGCGGTGCGGCTGCGCTGCTCGATGGGCAGGGATTGGACACCTACCTGGGCGGGGTGGAGGCCTACTCGACCCTGGGCTGGTTCGACGATCCGATCCTCAACACCATGTTGCGCTGGAGCGATGAGCGTCTGGTCGCGGTGATCTTCCACGAGCTGGCGCACCAGCAGTACTACCTGGCTGGCGACACCGCCTTCAATGAGTCCTACGCCACCTTCGTCGAGCAGGAAGGCTTGCGCCAATGGCGTGCCGCAAGGGGCCTGCCGGCGCTGAAGGCGTTGCCGATCCGGCCGCGCGAGCAGTTCAGCGAGCTGGTACTGGCCAGCCGCGCGCGCCTGGAAACCCTCTACGCCAGCGACCTCGATAGCGAGGCGATGCGTGCCGGCAAGCAGGCCGAGTTCGACCGTCTGCGCGGCGAGTATCGGCAGTTGCGGGCCACGCAATGGAAGGGGGTCGGCTATTACGATGGCTGGATCAACGGGCCGCTGAACAATGCCAAGCTGCTGCCCTTCGGGCTCTACGACCGCTGGGTGACGGCCTTCGACAGACTGTTCCGCGAGGCGCAGGGCGACTGGCCAACTTTCTATCGTCGGGTGGCCGAACTGGGTGCTTTGCCCGATGCGCAACGGCTTATACAACTGCAAGCGCTGGACGCTGTCCGAGACTAGGGTCTGTTGACGTTTCAGCGCAGCCTGCTTCGTCACGAGGCATGGCTGCGCTCGCCGGAGGGTTCGCGGCATTCCCGTGCCCTCTACGCCACGGATAGACACCCCCTAATCGATTACACGCAGAGGAAGGTCGTGATGAAAGGATGGACGGCAGTGATGCTGGTGCTTGGCCTGGTGGGCAGCAATGCCTGGGCCGCGCCCAAGTCGTGCGAGGAGCTCAGGCAGGAGATCGAAGTGAAGATCCAGGCTGCGGGCGTGGCCAGCTACACGCTGGAGATCGTCTCGAACGAGGAAGTCGAGGACGACAGCATGGTGATCGGCACGTGCGACAACGGTACTCGCAAGGTGATCTACCAGCGCAATGACCTGAGCGGTTCGAGAATGATGTAGCGCTCAGTCGGCGAAGGCCTGGTGCAACTGCGCCAGCGTCTGGAAGTGATGGGCAGGCCGTTCGCCGCTCAACTCTTCCAGGCTGCCGAAGCCGTAACCGACCGCCACGGCGTTCAAGCCGTTGCTGTGGGCACCGATCAGGTCATGCTTGCGGTCGCCAATCATCAGCGTATCGGCTGGGTCGAGGCCTTCCTGCTCGAGCAGGTAGGCGATCAGTTCCACCTTGTGGGTGCGCGTGCCATCCAGCTCGCTGCCATAGATGGTCTTGAAGTAGCGGGCGAAATCGAAGTGGCGGGCGATCTCCGTGGCGAACACCGTGGGTTTGCTGGTGGCGATGTACAGCGTGCGCCCCTGCTCGCGCAGCAGCTGCAGTAGCTCGATGACACCCTCGAACAGCTCGTTCTCGTAGAGCCCGACTTCGCGAAAGCGCACCCGGTAATGGTTCACCGCCTCCCTGGCGCGGGCCTCGCTGAGGCTGTAGGTGTGCATGAAACATTGCAGCAGCGGTGGGCCGATGAAGTGTTCCAGCGCGACCAGATCGGGCTCATGGATGTCCAGTTTCGACAGCGCATATTGTACCGAGCGGGTGATGCCTTCACGCGGGTCGGTGAGGGTGCCGTCGAGGTCGAAGAGAACGGTGCGCTGCTGCATGGTATGGATATCCGCTGGCCTGAATCGGCGCGGATTGTCCCGCACCGCAAGCCGCTCAAGCAACTCAGGCCGACGTCGGCCGATAGACCCAGCGCAGGCTCAGGCGCGTCAGTGGCCAGAGCAGCGCCAGCAGCACAAGCCCGAACAGCAGCACCAGCGCCACGGCCACGAACTCCGAGCCGGCATACAGAGCCACCAGCAGCACGACGCACAGCACGGTCGCCACGACCAACCAGATCCCCATGCACAGCAGCACGCTTGCCAGCAGACGACCGACGGCCAGGCGCGGCAACTGTGGCGGTAGCGCGCCGCGGGCGGCGAGCAGGGCGATCAGCCCGTACAAGAGTCCGGAAGCACTGCTGACCGCCTGCAGCCACTCCATGCCGTAGGGGTTGATGACGCCGATCGGCAGCAGCGTGAGCAGTTTCATGTAGATCACGCAGAACAGCAGGCCGAAGGCCAGCGCAGTCTCGCCGCGGCTGACCAGGCCGAGCCCGCTTTCGACCTGGCCCGTACGGCGCATCAGGTGCAGGCTCAGCCAGAGTGGCAACAACGTCGCCAGTACGAAGGAAACCAGGTTCAACGGTTGCAGCAGCAGAGTGGGGGATACCCCGTGGTCGCCTTCGTAGATCCATGCAATCCACGGAGTCACCAGCAGCCTGAAGCACAGGCCGACCAGGACGAATGCCGCGAAGTAGAAGCCAGCGAAGAGCGCGATGAGACGACCCGGGCGAGTGACGTTGACCAGGTCGTGGCGCTGCAGGTAATAGCGGGTCAGCAGCAGCGCACTGCAGCCGTCGATTGCCAGCGCGCCGAGCCAGTAGGTCGCCAGCTGCCACAGATCGTCCAGATAGGCTTGCAGGTATTCGGGCTCCAGAGTCAGCCACATGATGACCCAGGAAATCACCTGGCCCGCTGCACAGCAGAGCATCGCCGTGATCAATAGGCGTATGGGCAGCCCGGATGGCTGTCGAGCCTCGCTCGCGGGGCTGGGGTCGACCTGAGCGATGGCGTAAGGGTTGCTGTGCATGGGCGATTCCTTTCCGGGCAGGTCTTTCAATGCGGGCAGGATATACCGGCGCAGCGTGCGTTGCTGTGATGGTTCTACCGTTCGCCAGACAAGAGCGGCCGTGAGGTAGTCGCACGGGGCGTGGGCTGCATTTTCCCGATGCGAAACCTGTTACTGCAGCTGGGCTTCAGTTCTGAAACATTTTGTTTCATTTGTTCCCCTTGGGGGCGCCGGGTTTTCCCGGGCTCATCCGTCTTGGGTGGTAAGAGCCGGATATTTCTCGCTCTCCACGAGTTGCACGGCGCCTGCACGGGCGCATTGCGTCTTCACCTTGCACCTCACCGTGGCGCGTCGCGCTGCCTTCGTTCGCCTGAGTGCGAGCGCAGGTTCGGTCGACGGCGGGGATGGTTATTGGATGCTCAGGCAGAGGTCGGGCCCGTCATGACGTTTTTCCCTTTTTCCATTCGCCGGCGTTGGCTGCTCGGCGCGGTCGCGCTCGTGCCGGTCATCGCTGTGGCCTGGTTCAACGGCGAGCCGACGCCTGCCTATGAAACCGCTGTGGTTGGCCGAGGCGACGTGGAAGCCACGGTGGTCGCCATCGGCACCCTGCAGCCGCGCCACTCGGTGGATGTCGGCGCCCAGGTGTCCGGGCAGATCATGCGTTTGCATGTGGAACCGGGTGATCAGGTGGAAAAGGGCCAGTTGCTCGCCGAGATCGATGCCAGCCTGCACGAGGCCACGGTCGAAGCCGACCGCGCGGCTCTGCAGGGATTGCGCGCGCAGCTGGAGGAACAGCAGGCGCAGTTGCTGCTGGCTCGTCAGCAGCACGAGCGGCAAACCCAGCTGGCCAGGCTCGACGCCACCCGCGAAGAGGATGTGCAGGCCGCCGCTGCAGGCTACAAATCGGCCAGGGCGCGCCTCGACAACCTGCGTGCGAAGATCGCCGAAAGCCAGGCACTGCTCAAGCGCAACGAGGCGCAACTGAGCTACACACGCATCTACGCGCCCATTGCCGGCTCGGTGCTGGGCGTCGATGTGAAGGCGGGGCAGACCCTCAACGCCACCTACCAGACGCCGACGGTGATGCGCATCGCCGACCTGCGCAGCATGACCGGCTGGACACGTGTCTCCGAGGCCGATATCCGTCGGGTCAAGGCAGGCCTGCCGCTGTACTTCACCACCCTCGGCGGTGACGAGCGGCGCTGGCACAGCACGGTGCGCCAGGTACTGCCCGCGCCCCCGGTCACCCCTACCGGGCAGGGCGAGGCGAGCAGTGCCGCCGCCGAACCGGAAAAGGTGGTGCAGTACACCGTGCTGTTCGAGATCGATAACAACGACGGCGAGCTGATGCCACAGATGACCGCGCAGGTGGTATTCGTCACGGCCTCGGCCAAGGGGGTGCTCACCGCTCCGCTGGACGCCTTGCAGGGCAAGCCGGGTCATTATCAGGTGCGCATTCTTGCCAAGGGCCAGGCCGAGCTGCGCACGGTGAAGGTCGGCGCACGGGATCGCCAGGTGGCGGAAATCCTCGAGGGTCTGCAGGAGGGCGAGCGCCTGGTCACGGGCGATGCCCCGGCCGAGTCGGGTATGTCGAGGTTCCAGTGGTAGTTCCACTGATCGAGCTGCGAGGTATCAGACGCACCTACGGCGGGGAGAACGGTGCGCCAGCCGTCGATGTGCTGCGTGGTATCAGCCTGTCGATCCAGGCGGGTGAGTTCGTCGCCATCGTCGGCACGTCCGGCTCCGGCAAGTCGACGCTGATGAACATGCTCGGCTGCCTGGACCGCCCCAGTGCCGGTAGTTACCGCTTCGCCGGTGAGGATGTGGCGGCGTTCGATGGCGATCAGCTGGCCTGGCTGCGGCGCGAGGCGTTCGGTTTCGTGTTCCAGGGCTATCACCTGATCGCCACCGAGTCCGCGCGGGAGAACGTCGAGGTGCCGGCCATCTACGCCGGCATGCCGGCCGAGCAGCGCCGCGAGCGGGCGTCTGCGTTATTGCGCAGGCTGGGGCTGGACGAGCGCCTGGAGCATCGACCGGGGCAGTTGTCCGGTGGCCAGCAGCAACGCGTATCGATTGCCCGGGCACTGATGAATGGTGGACGCATCATCCTCGCCGACGAACCCACTGGCGCGCTGGACAGCCGCAGCGGCGAGGAGGTGATGGCGCTGCTGCACGAGCTGGCAGACGCCGGGCACACCATCATCCTGATCACCCACGACCGCGACGTCGCTGCTCAGGCGCGGCGGGTGATCGAGATCCGTGATGGCGCAATCATCAGCGATAGCGGTGCCACCCTACCGAGCAACGCGCTGCCGGCACCGGACATGCGTCAGGCCGGGCGTGACAGCGGCGCCTCCTTCTTCAGCGAACTGGGGGAGATGATGCGCGGTGCCTGGCGCGTGCTGCTGATCCACCGGTTCCGTACCGCGCTGACCCTGCTGGGCATCGTCATTGGCGTGGCCTCGGTGATCGTCATGCTCGCCGTCGGTGAAGGGGCCCGGCAGAAAGTGGTCGCCGAAATGGGCGTGATGGGCGCCAACATGATGTACGTGTCCAGTGACGTGCCACGTACCGGCGGCCCCATCGGAGTGCTCACCGAGGGTGATTTCGAGGCCATTGGCAAACTGCGCGAGGTCGCCCGGGTAATGCCGGTGCTGCGTGATCCGGCTCTGATCCGTCACAGCCAGCAGGCGCTGCAGACCGAAGTGCTCGGCGTTGGCGAGAACCTGCCGCACATTCACCGCTGGCCGGTGGCGCGCGGGCGCTTCTTCAGCGCCGCGGAGAACCGCGAGATCGCCCCCGTGGCCGTGCTCGGGCACGAGGTCTACACCAGCGTGTTTGCGGATGGCAGCGATCCGCTCGGCACGATCATCCTGATCAACAGCTCACCCTTCGAGGTCATCGGGGTGATGAGCGAGAAGGGCAGCGAAGCGGGTGGCAACTACCCCGACGAGCAGGTGCTGGTGCCGCACAGCACCGGTGTGGTGCGGGTGTTCCCCAAACTGCGTGACGAGAGCTACGCGGCCATCGAAGTGAAGCGCAGCGACCTGGTTGCCCAGGCTCAGGCCGCGCTCGAAGCACTGATGCTGCAGCGCCATGGTCGTCAGGATTTTCGCATCTACAACTCGGCCGCCAAGTTGCAGGCCGAGGCCAAGACGCGGCAGAGCATGACTCTGATGCTCGGCCTGATCGCCGCGGTGTCGCTGCTGGTCGGCGGTATCGGCGTGATGAACGTGATGCTCATGACGGTACGCGAGCGCACCCGCGAGATCGGCATTCGCATGGCCACCGGCGCCCGGCAGCGCGACATCCTGCGCCAGTTTCTCACCGAATCGGTGCTGGTGACGCTGGTCGGTGGCAGCGTCGGTGTGGTCACCGGGTTGCTGTTCGGTGCGCTGCTGATCGCCTGGAACGTGCCGCTGGTGTTCTCGCTGTCGGCCATGCTGCTGGCATTCGCCTGCTCGGTAGGCACCGGCCTGGTGTTCGGCTACCTGCCGGCGAAGACCGCGGCGCAGCTCGACCCGGTCGTCGCGTTGGCCGTGCAATGACAGGATTATCGATGACGCCTTATCTGATCTCCGGCCTGCTGGCCGCGCTGCTGCTGGGCGGTTGCACCCAGACAGCCGATGCGCCGGCAGACCTGCCCGCAGCCCCCGAACATTGGCGCAACGCCGCTGCCGGAAGTACGCCGGCGCCCAGTAACCAATGGTGGCGAGCTTTCGCCAGCAGCGAGCTCGACGACTTGATGGTGCGGGCCCTGCGCGACAACCAGAATCTGGCCGCCGCCATGGCGCGTCTGCGCCAGGCCGCTGCAAGCGCGCGGCGTGCAGGTGCCGAACTGTCGCCGCGCCTCGACGGCAATCTTGCCGCCGACCGCCAGGCGCGGCTCGGCGGCAATGCGCATGTCGATGGCAATGCCTACAGCGGCAATCTTGCCGCCAGTTATGAAGTCGATCTGTGGGGACGCCTGCGCGCCAGCCGCGACCGTGCCGCTTTTGCGCGCGATGCCAGCCAGTTCGACCGCGATGCCCTGCAGGTCTCCCTGAGCGCCGCAGTGGCCTCGGCCTGGCTGGACACGGTTGGCCTGCAGGAGCGCCAGCGTATCGCTCGCCTCAACCTGGAGAACGCCGAGCGCGTGCTGGGTACCGTCGAGGCGCGGCAGAGCGCCGGTGCGGCGACGTCGCTGGAGCTGGCTCAGCAGCGTGGCGTGGTGGCGCTGCAGCGGCGCGAGCTGGCAGCCGTCACCCAGCAACGTGAAGACGGCCTGGCAACCTTGGCCGTCCTGCTTGGCGGGCGAGTGGATCAGCTTCCGGCCAGCCAGGCACGCCTGTTCGAACTGCCCGCGCCCGATATCGGCGCCGGCATTCCCAGCGAACTGCTGCTGGCCCGTCCGGATCTGGCTCGTGCCGAAGCCAACCTGGCGGCTGCCGATGCCAATCTGCAGGCCGCGCGTGCCGCACTCCTGCCGCGCCTCAGCCTGAGGGCCACGCTTGGTGGCAGTGCCGACAGCGCATCGAGGCTGTTCGCCAATCCGCTGTACTCCCTCGGCGCAGCACTGAGCGCACCGATCTTCGACGCGGGCAGCCTGCGCGCCGACCGTGATCTGGCCATGGCGCAACGTGAGGAGCTGCTGGCCGCCTATCGCGGTGCGCTGATCAACGCCTTCGCCGAGGTCGAGGTGGCCCTCAATGGCCTGAGCGGCAGCGCTGCGCAGCAGCAGGCTCAGGATGAAGTGCTGCGGCAGGCCGAGCGTGCCTTCCGCCTCGCCGAGTCCCGCTACCGTGCAGGCGCTGAAACCCTGCTTACACTGCTCGATACGCAACGCAGCCTCTACAGCGCGCAAGACGAAGCGGCGCGACTGCGCATGCTGCAGCTGCAGGCGAGCGTCAATCTGGCACGGGCGCTGGGCGGCGGCTGGCGTGAGGAAACAGCCGAATCGTCAGGGGCTGCGCCAAGTCACGATGGTGGGCAATGAGGGCCGTTTCGATCTGGTGATCGCCACCTTGGGTAAGCGTAAAGGCAAGACACTGCCGAAGGATTTCGCCCAGTTGCTGGAGCAGGCCTCGTTCGCCGAGCTGGTCGCCGTGTTCGATGATTGCGAGCGCGAAGCTTCTGGTGGCTGCAGCAAGAGCACGGCTACGCCCGGTCCATCATTCGTAAATCTTGCCGCAATACAGAAAGACGGCAAAACGCTGCCACGGGTTCGCTCCAGCCAAGTCCTGGCGCTCACCGAACTCGCTATCTTCGGCCCATGCCAGTGCGCTCTCTAGAAAGTCTGCAAGACTGCTGTTGGCCCAGTCACTTTCTCGGCCTGCTTGCTCCAGTTCAATGGCGGCGCGTCGGTCTGCCAGCAGAGCCCTGACAAACACCAGAAAACTGGCCTGGTCATGGACCGCTTGTAAATGGGCGTACAGATTCATAGACGGCATGGACCCTCGTTTCCCAAGCGGTATTGGCCGATGAACGCTCGAGTCTCTTCGCCGTAGCGATTCCTGAGCCACGCATCGATGGCATGCTGAATGTCGGGGCATGCCCGGTTGGCCTCTTCGACGATGCTGGCACCCGTTGCCGGACAGGTCAGGCCGAATTCGACGTGCAGCCAGGCGCGCAGATTTTCTGCCGAGCCTGGATCATCGGGTGGCTGGTTCAGGTCGGCGAAGCCCAGCTCGTCGTAGCCGATGCCGAACAGGAGCAGAAAGTCCTCGAAGTTCTTCGCCAGCACCCGGTTGTTACTCGCTTCCGAATCCAGATGAACCACCGGTGCCTGCCGCGCGTCGGTGTCGCCGAGCAGCCAGAAGGCGATCAGTGAACCGTCCGGGCCGGCGCCGAAGCAGGCGAACTGGGCCGCCATGGCGGCGTCGCCATCGAACCAGGCGAGCAGGCCACCGTAGTCGTCGGGCCTGAGGCGCATGCAGCCGCTGATGGGGTAATCGGTTTCATCCAGATAGTCGCAGAGCCGGCGCAGCGCATCGGGGAGCACGACGCCTGCGGGAACGCTGGCCTGGATACGCTGGAAGCGAGTCACGTCATGAAGTCCGTTTTGGTTTGTGACCATTTTCGGTCGTTGCAACCCTAGAGCTTCGGCTGCTGTGGAACAAGATCCTGCAGCTCCGCCCGTGGGTAGGTGCGGAATTCGTCAGCCCATTTGTCCGGAGATGGAATTATCTCGAACGCAGGTAGTTCATCGTAGACGAAATCGAATTTGAAGTTGCCGTCAGGGGTAAGTGTGAACGTAGCGGTGTACCAGGCATGCCCGTTTTCATGGAGGGCTGCCATTTTGGTACGTAGCTCGCGAAACGCATCGCTTACTTCATCTTCCGCAACGAACGACACTGTTTTTACGCCATTGAGCAGATAGTGCCCGGTCTCCGAAAAAAAACGGGTAATGGCCTGGAACGAATAGGTAGCATTTGTCCAACCGTCCTCTGGCAGCACTTCGTACACACCTTGTGCGATGGTTTGCTGCAGCTGTTGAATTTCGGGTGTCATTTCATTGACCTGTAGGGTTTATGATCGTGTGCTTGGACGTAGTGCCGCCGATGGTCTCGGTAATTCTGAATTCACTGGCCCGCAAACTTCCGTCGGTATATATGGGCTTGATTTTAACATGCACATCTTTGCCTGCCGCCAGATCGCTGGCCCAGCGCTTCTCCATCTGCCCCCACTCACCTGCGTGATAGTTGTTGATGTCCTTGTGCATGGGGGGCAGGTTGCCGATGCCTTTGAGTACGCCGCCGCTATCCAGCGGGTCGTCAACGCTGGCCCCGGCGATACGCTTGGTGCTGCTCCAGGCGCCGGAACCGAAGTCCTTGGTCTTCTCCCACAGCGAGCGCTCGTCGGGGCGAGCAGCTACTCCAGCGGTTTGTTCTAGGCCGGGTTACCACGGGCATCGAGGAACATGCCGACATAGGCCGTGATGGCGAAGATGGAGAGAACAGTCAGGAGGCTGGAGCGTGGTTTGTTCATGGCGGCGATTCTAGAACAGCCCCGTACTGTGATTAACGTTGCGACATAGGTGCGGTGAGCCGAATCAAACGCATGACGACATGTCGGGAGCTCTTACATGCTAATGAGAGTGCGTATTGCTGAACAGCTTTCAAGTGATCATCGTTGTAGCTCGTCCTGTCTTAGTGCCGGTATATGACGAAATCAATCCATTCCGCAGTGGTAATCACCGGGCTACTTAACCAAGATGACACTGCCTGTTTCTAGTCTAAG
Organism: Pseudomonas flavescens; assembly: GCF_013408425.1. Classification (NCBI taxonomy): domain Bacteria; kingdom Pseudomonadati; phylum Pseudomonadota; class Gammaproteobacteria; order Pseudomonadales; family Pseudomonadaceae; genus Phytopseudomonas; species Phytopseudomonas flavescens. The sequence continues at coordinate 5,031,139 of NZ_JACBYV010000001.1, forward strand.
CAGACTTTATATCTATTGTTTTTTCTCGATACAAATTATCAAGATTAGGAGTAAGTAATGACAAGTGTTCGTATGAAACTCTCAAAATTTGATGCCACTTTCCGAGTGCTGCGATTCGTCGGGTCGATCTCGACCACATTCCATGTATCTATGTCGTAACCCACGTTGTAGCCCTGAAGGTCATCGCCTATGAGCAGAACGTTTTCGACGCCATCGCTATCCCCATAGATTTCTTCAGGTTCAACTGGCCCGCTGTAGAGCTCGAATGCGGCATCACCAATCTCTCCTGCTCCAACAGCCAGCAGGAAGTCAATGTAGTCATTGGGAATGGCTGGGTAAATGGCACGGATAGCGGCCTCATCATTTGGCGAAATTGGAATCATCCTGTCGATTAAGGAACCTTTGCCCTTCGCATTTTGATAATCCAGGTACATGCTCATGATCTGCTCTCACTTTTCGAATAGGTCTCGGGCCGGGCTGCCCGATCTATGTATTCCGCCCTGATGTTGATCTGGAAATCTGGCTGGATGCATATTCCACCATTTATTGGGTCCGCCGTAGCTGGATTCAATCAAGTGATGTGCATCGTAGGGTTGTCCGACACGTCGAATAACGGAACCGTTTTTCGAGAGTACATTCTCGCTATACCTTGGCCATTTCTGATTTGTATTTTTTTCCCACTCTGAAATCAAATCGTTTTTCACTCGATTGAAGTCAGTCCGGTGCGCCGCTGCGGCCTCCGCATCTAAGCGCTGGTACTTATTGGCTCGTAGGTCTTGCTCAAGCAATTTTCTTTGGTTTTCAGGGATCTTCCGACCGGTGCGAGCTTCGACATCTTTGATGTAGGCTCTGATTTTTTTCGCAAGCTCCGTCCAGGCTGTGCTTCGAGGCGCAATATGCACACCTTGTTGGGCTTTTTTTCCTGCGGCTCCCGCATCGACCGCTGAATCCAGCGCATGTACCCCACGCACCGCCTTGCCGGCTCTACTCGCCCCCTTCACCACCACGCTGCCGGGTATGAACATCGACAGTACAGAGCCGCCTTTTTGGGCATCGCTGGTCAGCTCGAACAGATCACCTGTGGTACCTGCGCTCATTAGCTGGCTTGCCTGACGGGCGAGCTCATTGGCCTTGGCCAGATCGCCGGCCTGATGGGCGGCAACGGCTGCCTTTTCCATGGCGTTGGCGCGTACGGCTACGGGGGGGATACCAGCCACCGCTGTGTACTTGCTGGCCATCACGCCCAGGTTCCACAGGTCGGTGGGCAGGTTGCCGATGCCCTTAAGCACGCCGACGCCAGTATCCAGCGGGTCGTCTGCACTCGCTCCTGCGATTCGCTTGGTGCTGCTCCAGGCGCCGGAACCGAAGTCTTTGGTCTTCTCCCATAGCGAGCGTTCGTCGGCTTCTGCGTCGAGCAGCGCCTGCAGTTCCGGGTTGGTCTCCTCGGCGGTTTTTTCGGCCTGGGTATCTGCGCCGCGCTGGGTGGTGACGACCTTGCCCAGCGCACCACCGACACCTGCGCCATTGCAGTTGACCAGGCAGGTGCTGTCCTGGCGCACCAGCGGGATACCGTTGACCTTGACGTCGTTCTGGCCGCTGTGGTGCTTGACGTAACCGCCGCCGAGCGAAGTACCGGCGACCCCGTGGGAACCGGCATCGCCCTAGACGCCCTTGTGCAGGTAGCCGACGTTTGACGTCGAGCGAAGACTAGGTCTGATTGCCGATGGTGGCGAAGCAGACCTGTGCCTGATTAGGAGCCTGACCGATACGAATCACTGATTCACATCCCATATCGGTGCAGGCGATTGCGGGTGAAGCGATGCTATAGAAATCAGGTGTTGTGAACTAAGTCAGCCGGATAGTGCGCATGCGTTCTGAAAGACGAATCGTCTATTCCAAATAGCTTCACTACCAGTGCGGCTTCAAAGCACCAATAACCAACGTAGCCGGTGTCTTCACCCTTATGGTTGTCGTACCACGCGGCAAGGTTCTTGTTGCCTTTGTACCAGCCGTCGAGGAATTTCTTGACCAGATTGGATTGCTCTTGCGAAGGCGCATCCAGTGCTTGCAGCAACAGCGCATATTGCTTGGGGAACACCAATTCGTTGGATACGGCACGCTGATGAGCGCCGAGTTTCACGGCGATACGATCCAGTAGCGCGTCCTGGCCTGCGTTGTTGATCAGCGCGATTACGCGCTCAAGGTGTGCTTCGTCCATACCGAGACAGACGGCCAGAGAGAGCCACCAGAAGAAATCCAGGTAGTTGTCGAAACTCAGTCGCTCATATTGGATGCGTTTTTTTTGCTCGTCCTTAGGCAGGGCGTCGCACAGCGCTTTGAGTTGCTCACGCTCAGCGAGCAGTCTGACTACATGGCCGCTAAAATCGGCAACCCGGTCGCCACGCGAATAGCTCATGACGATGACTTCAAGCGCCTTATTGCAGAGATCCGCAGCGGCGGTCACCTTGCCGTAGGGCAGCGGTATGCCTCCAGAGTCGAGACGGTTCTGCTTCTGTTGCATTCTCTCCAGGTCATACGAAATCCATTTGTCGAAGAACTCTTTGCTCTTTAGCGTATCGCGCGGCATTGATCTGCCCCTCTGTCTCAAAATCCCGGAACCTTTTCGGCGTTACCCCTGACCACATTGCCAGAACTGTCGATAAGTCTTGGCCTATCGAGGCGCTTCATGACCCAGGCATCATCCATCTGATTGGTGCCATCGGCCAATCTCTTGCTGAGCTGCGATGAGTTGTACTTCGCCTCAGTGATGAGGTATTCGGGGGGCGGGTTTGAGTTCTTGTAGACGCTATTTAGTCTACTGATAGTAGTTGTATATGCCCGAGTCTTTTTCGGTTTTCAAGTGAATAGCTGGGTCTTAAAGTCGGCGAAGGAGGGTGCAACTGGCTCCGTATGCGGAGCGAAATCATCGGATTGGTTGTGATCCCAAAGTACTACCTCAGGGCATTCAGCGTTTTTCCGAAAATCTAAGCAGAGAAAGTCACCAGAAAAAAGCGCTGCGAAAGGAATGAGCTTGCAGCCGATCTCGTCAGGATCATCGCCGAGTCGGGAGTCCAACGCTGTCATCACTACCGATATGTCGTACTCACCTATATCCTCTGAGTTAGGGTCTAGCATAACGGGTAGAAAGCGTTCAATCAGTCTGTCCGTACCCTCATGCATAAATAGATTTTTTTCGGGGATTCCACCATTGCCGTATTGGAGGAACTCAATAAAATCCTGAGGCAGTTTTACTCTGCAGTAACGCTCGAGTGAAGTGGTCGCTTCAATAGGGGGCGCTGAAATCTGGCCTACTATTTTTAATTCCATAACAAACTCCTGGTTCATCTCTTGCCTGCCGCCCACATGCCTGTAGACCGACCGCCAGAGTGAGTAATGATGTTATGCGGCCCAAACGGAACAAGTTCCATTCTACCCGGCAGCTCTGAGTGGTGCCATGTGAACCCGCTAGGGCGACCTCCGGGTATCTGGCTATCCAGCCATTTGAACTGCGCTTTGTCGCCCGTTTTCCACAAATGCTCAGGGAGGTGTTCGACCCGGCTGACCAATCCTGCTTTCTCGAAATCTGGAAACTTGGTGCCAGGTTTGAAAGGCACATCTGGTATCAAACCCTCCGCTATTGCTTGCCGCTTTATCGCTTCCTTTTGTCCTCGGGTGAGGTTCTCACCACCAGGGAAATCTTTTTCCCATGACCAGCGTTTGTTTGAGTTCACTAGCTTTGCGTATTGTTGAGCGTTTGACAATTTGGCTACATGCACACCGGTCACGGCTGCATCCGCGGCTTTTTCTGCTTCCTTGGCGGACTCCGGCAGGCGCCGCCCCAAACCACCCGCATCCGATGCTACGTCGGCCCCCCTTGTTGCATCCGCTGCAGTATCCAGTACACGTGCTGCCTTGCCCGCTCTACTCGCCCCCTTCACCACCACGCTGCCGGGTATGAACATCGACAGTACAGAGCCACCGGTCTGTGCATCGCTGGTCAGCTCGAACAAATCCCCGGCGTAGCCCGCGTTCATCATCTTGCTGGCCTGGCTGGCCAGTTCGTTGGCCTTGGTCAGGTCGCCGGCCTGGTGGGCGGCAAGGGCGGCTTTTTCCATAGCATGTGCGCGCAGTGCGATAGGGGGGATGCCCGCCGCCGAGCTGTATTTGCTGGCCATAACGCCGAGGTTCCAGAGATCGGTAGGCAGGTTACCAATGCCCTTGAGTACACCAACGCCGGTATCCAGCGGGTCATCAACGCTCGCCCCGGCGATACGTTTGGTGCTGCTCCAGGCGCCGGAACCGAAGTCTTTGGTTTTCTCCCACAGCGAGCGCTCGTCGGCTTCTGCTTTGAGCAGTGCTTGCAGTTCCGGATTGGCCTCCTCAGCGGTTTTTTCGGCCTGGGTATCTGCGCCGCGCTGTGTAGTGACGACCTTGCCCAGCGCACCGCCGATACCTGCGCCATTGCAATTGACCAGGCAGGTGCTGTCCTGGCGCACCAGCGGGATACCGTTGACCTTGACGTCGTTCTGGCCGCTGAGAAACTTGACGTAGCCGCCGCCGAGCGAAGTACCGGCGACCACGTGGGAACCGGCATCGCCCTGAACACCCTTGTGCAGGTCGCCGACGCGATACACCGGCACGCCCTGGGCTTTCACGTCCGGTGAGGACTGGGTCTGGTTGCCGATGGTGGCGAAGCTGTCGAAGGGCACCACGGCATTGCCGACCTTGCAGAAGTCCGGTACCGAGCAGACGGCTTTCCATTCATGGCTGTCGTTGGCGGCGTGGCGGGCGTTGCCCCACAGGTCATCGCCTTCCTCGGCCGCTCGCGACTGCGCCAGTTCCCCTTCCTTGTAGGTACCATCCTCGAAACGCTGCTTGACGCGTTGCGCGGTCTCGTCGAAGGCCTGGCGGTTACCGTCCCACTCGTGGCTGTCCCGGGCGAACAACGCGTCCGCGTTGTCTATTACCTGGTTCGCTTGAGCCAGGCTGTCGATGCCATAGTCCGACCGGAACAGGTCGGTGGAGTTGACGACTATCGGATCCAGGACGGTAAAGTCGCTCATGTCCGGTCATCTCGTCCTGATGAGACGTCCAGCGTGCCGATCGCCAGCCGCCGCCAGGGCTCGCCGCGCTCGAAGGTGCCGCGCCAGATCAGCGAGACGTGCCGGGCATCCAGGTCGATGGCCACGGTGTCGAGCACCAGCGGCCCTTGTCGGGTACGGCCGTGGAACGGGGTCAGCGACACCAGCGCCAGGATTCCGGGCAGACGGAAATGCGTCAGGCCCTCAGGCAGCATGCCGAGCAGGGAGATGAATTCGTCGCCGGTCAGGTAGCCGGGCTGGATCAGCCCCGGCGGCGCAGCCTGGTAGAAGCGTTCGTCGAAGTCGTCGGGCAGCAGGGGATAGCGATCGCGCTGCCAGTGCTCGTCGTAGGTGCCGGCGTATTGCAGGCGTGCCTGGCTCCAGCGGGCGAGGGGGGCGAAGCCTTGTGGCGGCAGCGTGTCATGGGGGCTGGTGATGGGCGCATCGACATCCTCGATCTGTGGCGCCGGCAGCTCGCTTACGCCCTCCAGCCATTGGCGTATCTGCGCCTGTGCCTCGGGCGACACGGTCCTCAGGTCAGCCTCGCCGGGAAGCCAGCCGCAGCCTGCCGGATTATCCGGGTTGTACACCCGCTCCACCTGGTTCTCTTCGCCAGCCATCACGCTGTAGCACCCGCCGAAGGCATAGCGGTAGTCGAGGGGCACCTGGTTGACGGGTTCAGCGCTGCTCAGACGCCACTCCTGCCCGTGGCGTTCGAAGCGCCGCGGGCCGTGCAGTTGCAGCAGCTTGCGCCGGGTGCCGACGCGAATACCGGCGAGCCAGCCCGGTTGGGCGACGCCGCCCTCGCTACACGCGGTACCCGTGACGTAGACATCACTGGCCGGTTTGAGCAGCGTCAGGTCGCCTTCGCGGCGCAGCACGCTTTGCAGAGGGTTGGCTTCGGGATGACCATCGTACTCATCGGCATAGACGATGGGTGCCTGCACATCGGCCCGCGGCAGTGGAAGATAGCTACCGGTCAGCGCGAAGGTGCCGCGCAGCACCAGTACGTCGTAAACGACGCCGCCAGGGCCGGTCTTCTCGAACCAGGCATGGGGGAAGCCACTGCGATTATCGATCTGCACGCTGTTTCCGTTCGCTATGAATCAAGATTCGCCGGGTGTCGATTGCACGGATGGAATGATCGATACGCTGTGCAGGCACTCGGGGTTGTTCTGCTTGAATGCGAAGCGCAGTTGGCCCCAGGGGCGTGCGCTTTCCCAGACACTCGTTTCGTGCGGTGAGCGGCCACGCGGAGCCGAGACCAGAAGCAGTTCACCGTACTGCGCTTCTATGTCATGGCGGCCTATGCAGGCACCGGCCAGAAACAGGCCGATGGTGCTCTGGCGCGCCGCATGCTCCTTGTTGAGCACCGTGAACCCCGTCTGCGCGATGCGCACGTTGCCTTGCAGGACAACCTCTCCGCCAATCCAGCGGGTGCGGTGCTCATCCTGCTTGTCCAGCTGCAAGGTGCTGCCCAGCGTCTGCTCGATCTTGGCCTTGGTCAGCGGCCCTTGCTGCGCCAGTTGCTCGATGGTTTGCCAGAGCGTGAAAGAGGCTTGGTTCATCCGTTGGTTCTCGTTCGCTGTTGAACAGGCTGCCGTGCTCGCCACGAGCAGGTAGGCAAAGAGCCTGAAAAAGGGCCGCTTAATCGTCGACGTTATCGTCATACCAGCTGCCGTAGTAATCGTTGTACGTGACGAACTTGCCGTCGACCTTGACCGATGAGGTTTCGCTGCCCCACACCTGCCCGACGGCCTTGCGGGCTGCAGCGTTATCGCCGCTGCTGACGAGCTGGTCGTAGGCTGCGTTGTAGGCCGCATGGTTGGCTGCCGAACCATTGATGCTGATGTCCGGGCCGCCGTTGGCGATGATCTCTCGCTGTACCTTGATGTTGTTCAGCACCGCAGCGCCCTCGTCTTGCAGGGCACCGCTGACGTAGGCAGCCTTGGAAGAAAGGTTTTCCTCGTAGGGGTGGGTGGCATGGCCCACCTCGTGAGCCAACAGTTGGGTCACCGTGGCGGGCGAGCCACGCATGTCGCCGTCGATGACGATCCGGCTCACGTCACCTTCCTGACTCACGTATGTCCCTGCGCCTGCAGGGCCGTATTCGATATCCCAGCCTTGCTCCTGCAGCGAGCGCAGATCCTCCTGCAGCGCGGGTGACTGGGCGGCAATGCGATCCACTGCGCTGCCGAGGCCGGTGGTAACGGCGGCAGGCGTATCGGCCGCCGCGGGTGCATTGCTCCTCAAAGAGAGGCTGCCCTGTGCGTCGGCGCCCGGGCGCTTGTCATTACCCTGGGCGCTCGATGCGGCCTGCGAACCGAGGTCGCGCAGAACGCCAGTGACCGCTGCGAGTGCACCGACCTGCGAGCCGGGCTCCGCCTTGCCGCTGTGTTCTGGCGCTGGCTGTGCGGTACCCGAGTTGAGCAGGATATCGGAGGGGGCATCGGCGTGCAGATACTCCTGCGCCTTGAAGTGGATGTCCTTGGCACTGAGGTAGATGGCATCCGGCGTCAGGGTCAGTTGCGAGCTGCCGACCTTGAACTCGATCTTGTCGCCGGCCGAGACGGCCCAGGTCTTGCCGACGAAATCGGTGCGGTTCATGCCCACTGCCGAGAACATCGCCATGCCGATGTTGCGGTTGTAGCCCAGACCGACGTTGGTCATCTTGGCCATGCCGATGCTCTCGACCTTGAAGCGGCCGATGTTGACTGTCTTGTTGTGGCCAATGCTGTAGCGCTCGTTGCGGGCGATCTTCTTGGTGCGGTTGGCGCCGACATCGACGGTCTCGTTGCGGCCGATGGACTTGCTGCGGTCGCGGCCGATGGCGTGGGTCTCATCCAGCTCGACGACGATGTCCTGATTGCGTTCGGCATGGATGTACAGCTGCTCTTCGCCCTTCTTGTCCTCCATGCGGATTTCATTGAACTGAGCAGGCGTACCTCCCTTGCTGGAGCGGCTCTTGACACCGCTCTGCGTGGCGTTGGCTGGCAGGTCGTAAGGCACGGTCTGTTCGGCGTTGTAGACGCGGCCGGTGATGATGGGCCGATCGGGGTCGCCCTCGAGGAAGCTGACGATGACTTCCTGACCGATACGCGGAATCTGGATCGAACCCCAGTTCTTGCCGGCCCAGTTCTGCGATACGCGGATCCAGCAGGAGCTGTTCTCGTTGGACTGGTCGTGACGATCCCAGTAGAAGTGCACCTTCACCCGGCCGAACTGATCGGTCCAGATTTCCTCCCCTTGTGGGCCTACCACCATGGCCGTCTGCGGCCCCTGCACGATCGGCTGGACGGTCAGTGGCAGCGGGCGAAAAACCTGGCTGGCATCGATGCAGTCGAGGCGGCTGTCGAACTGCAGCGGTTCGTCGCTGGTATTGTTCTCGAAGGCTTCCTGAACGATCTGGTAGTCGGCACTGACCGTCAGGTATTCGCGGTTCTGATCGGCGCGTGGGTAGCCGGTCATGCTGAACAGATGACCGGCTCCGATCCCGCGCGCGTTGCTGCGCAACTGCACGCGCTCGTACTGGGTATGGAGGGCCTCGATACGATTGCGCGCGTATTGCTCGCCGTCCTTGCTCTGTACGTATTCACCGGGATAGTCGAACAGCGGGTGCCCGGCGTTGCTGTGCGGGCGCGAGACGATCGAGCGCACTTCCAGACGCGCGCTGGGGCGTTGAAAGTCGTAGTCGTTGAGTTCCAGCGAACCTGGCTGCACTTCATGGTTGAGGTGCCAGTCGTAGATGTGGTCGCGCTCGCGCATCTGATCTTCCAGCGGGAAGTAGGGCACGCTGGCGTAGCCGGGAGCGGCTCGGTGTGCGCCATAGGCGTCGCACAGCACCAGCACGTGGCGGGCCTGCTCGTGGCGGAAGTAGTAGTAGATGCCTTCCTGCTCGAGCAGCCGGCTGACGAAGTCGAGGCTGGTTTCGCGGTATTGCACGCAGTATTCCCACTCCCGGTAGGAGCGGGTGAGGGCGTCTTCGAAATCGGAGAAACCCAGGTCGCGAAATACCTGCTTGACGATATCGGGCACCGTCTTGTTCTGGAATATCCGGCAGTCGGAGGTTCGCGACAGCAGCCATAACCAGGGCTTGAGGCTGACCCGGTAGCTGGCGAACTGACCGCTGCCAGCCGCCTGGCTGCAGCGTGCAGCGATGCCGTGGAAGTAGCGGTCGCTACCGTCGGCCAGTTGCAGGGTCAGCCCCATCGGCTTGCCCAGCAGGGCATCGAGTGGCAGCGCATGATCTTCGGAGATCAGCGCCAGCTCATAGGCGAAGGGGCGGCTGAGTTCGTCCCGGCCCTCCATTCGTCGCAGCACCAGCACGTCACCACCCAGCGGGGTGGTGACGATTGCCATGCGTGCATCCTGAGTGATTGCCATCTAGCGTCCTCTAGCGCGGCGAGCGCCGCTGATGCTCACTGCGTTCGTTCGAAGTTGTAATGCAGCTCGTTGTTCTGCTGCGTTACCTGCACCCCACTCAGCGGTTTGCCCTCGAGCAGGCGGGTCAGGAACTCGCGGCTCATGTCCGGCAGCATGCTGTTGGTCAGGATGGCGTCGATCTGCCGGCCGCCACTCTCGTTCTCGGTGCAGCGCGAGACCACCAGATCGATCACGCTGTCGTCGTAATCGAACGGCACCTTGTGGGTGCTTTCGATGCGCTTCTTGATGCGCTCGAGTTGCAGGCGAGTGATCGCCTTGAGCATGTCATCGGAGAGCGGGTAGTAGGGGATGGTCACCAGGCGGCCGAGCAGGGCTGGCGGGAAGATCTGCAACAGGGGGGCGCGCAGTGCCTTGGCGATGCCTTCGGGGTCGGGCATCAGCTCCGGGTCGCTGCACAGCCCGGCGATCATCTCGGTACCGGCGTTGGTGGTGAGCAGGATCAGGGTGTTCTTGAAGTCGATCTGACGGCCTTCGCCATCTTCCATCACGCCCTTGTCGAACACCTGGAAGAAGATCTCGTGCACGTCCGGGTGAGCTTTCTCCACCTCGTCGAGCAGCACCACGCTATAGGGCTTGCGACGCACCGCTTCGGTCAGCACGCCGCCCTCGCCGTAGCCGATGTAGCCCGGTGGCGCCCCCTTGAGGGTGGAAACCGTGTGCGCTTCCTGGAACTCGCTCATGTTGATGGTGATGACGTTCTGCTCGCCGCCGTAGAGGGCTTCGGCCAGGGCCAGGGCGGTTTCGGTCTTGCCCACGCCGGAGGTGCCCGCGAGCATGAACACGCCGATCGGCTTGTTGGGGTTGTCCAGGCCGGCACGGGAGGTCTGGATACGCTTGGCGATCATCTCCAGGGCGTGGTCCTGGCCGATGATGCGCTTCTTCAGGTGCTGGTCGAGCTTGAGGATGGTTTCCAGCTCGTTGCGTGCCATGCGCCCGACCGGGATGCCCGTCCAGTCGGCGACCACCGAGGCGACCGCCTGGTAATCCACGGTCGGCAGAATCAGCGGCGTTTCACCCTGAAGGGCACTGAGACGTTGCTGCAGATCAGTGAGAGTGTCGCGCAGCGCGCTGCGTTCCTCGTCGCTCAGAGCCGGTTGTTCGGCGCCTGCTTCACGGCTGGTGTCGTCCACCGGCTCGGCGGCGGTGCGCAAGCGGGCACGGGTGGCCAGCAGTTGGTCCACCAGGGCCTTCTCGTCGGCCCAGCGGGTTTCCAGGGTGACCAGGCGCAGGCGTTCTTCGGCCAGCGCCGTGTCGACGTCCAGCAGGCGGCTGCCGATGGTGACGCCAATGGCCTGTTCACGGCCGATGATCGCGCGCTCGGTCTCCAGGGACTCGATGCGCCGACGGCTGTCGTCCACTTCGGCGGGCACGGCGTGCAGGCTGATGGCTACGCGGGCGCAGGCGGTGTCGAGCAGGCTGACCGACTTGTCCGGCAACTGACGGGCCGGAATGTAGCGGTGCGACAGCTTGACGGCAGCCTCCAGGGCTTCGTCGAGGATCTGCACCTGATGGTGTTTTTCCATGGTCGAGGCAACGCCGCGCATCATCAGGATCGCACGGTGCTCGGAAGGTTCGTCCACCTGCACGACCTGGAAGCGGCGGGTCAGCGCAGGGTCCTTCTCGATGTGTTTCTTGTATTCCGCCCAGGTGGTGGCGGCCACGGTACGCAGGGTGCCGCGGGCCAGCGCAGGCTTGAGCAGGTTGGCGGCATCGCCGGTACCGGCGGCGCCACCGGCGCCGACCAGGGTGTGGGCTTCGTCGATGAACAGGATGATCGGCTTGGGTGAGCTCTGAACGTCCTCGATGACCTGCCGCAGGCGCTGTTCGAACTCGCCCTTCATGCTTGCGCCCGCCTGCAGCAGGCCGACGTCCAGGCTACGCAGCTCGACGTCCTTGAGGCTTGGCGGTACGTCGCCGGCGACGATACGCAAGGCGAAACCTTCGACCACCGCGGTCTTGCCGACCCCGGCCTCGCCAGTGAGGATCGGGTTGTTCTGACGGCGACGCATGAGGATGTCGACCAGCTGGCGAATCTCGTCGTCGCGCCCGACGATGGGGTCGAGCTTGCCGCTGCGCGCCTGTTCGGTGAGGTCGACGGTGAAGCGCTTGAGCGCCTCCTGCTTGCCCATTGCGCTTGGCGCGATGGCACCACTGGCTTCACCCGGCACCGCACCGGCATCGAAACCGTCGGTGGCGCTCAGGGCATTCTCCGGCGAGGCACCGACGATCTCGTCGAAGCGTTCGGTGAGGGTCTCGATCTTGACCTTGTCGAACTCGCGAGAGATGGCCAGCAAGGCATTGCGCAGGCTCGGTGTCTTGAGAATGCCGACCACCAGATAGCCGGTGCGTACCTGGTTTTCACCGAACATCAGGCTGCCGTAGACCCAGCCGCGCTCGACCGCTTCCTCGACGTGGGAGGACAGGTCGGTGATCGATGTGGAGCCGCGCGGCAAGCGATCCAGGGCTTCGGTGATGTCCTTGGCCAGGCGGCCCGGCTCGATGCTGAACTGACGCACGATCTGGTGCAGGTCGGAGTCCTGCAACTGCAGGATCTGATGCAGCCAGTGGGTCAGCTCGACGTAGGGATTGCCACGCAGCTTGCAAAATACGGTGGCGGCTTCGATGGCCTTGTAGGCGACGCTGTTCAACTTGCCGAATAGCGCGGCGCGACTGATTTCACCCATTTTTCTGTCCTCTAATTCGGGGTATGGAGCGGCTGGCTGACGACATGCTGTCGTGCCAGCAGCAGATCCTTTGCATCCTGGTCGGGCGTGCCGAGCCAGGTATCGAAGCCGAGTCGGTAATCGCCGGCCAGGTTGGCCTGCGGTACTTCCTCCTGTTTGAGCACCAGGTTGGTGTCCCAGTCCAGTTCTTCACCGACGTATTCGGCCACCCAGGCCGCCAGCTCGGCGAGCAGGGGCTGATCCGGCAGCAAACGTCGGTACTGCGCCAGGCTCAACGGGCCCATGCGCAAGCGAAACTTGTGTTGCCGATCCCACACGTGGGTACCCAGGCACAGGTCCACGCCGAGGGTGCAGGTCGAGGCGCCCAGGCGGCTGTATTCGGGGAGTTGCAACCATTGGCCGACATATTCCTCGAGAGCCACCGGCACGCCGAAGTACTCGCTGAGGATCGCCTGCAGGCCGTCCGGATAGCGGGTCTGCGCGGCCAAGTGGCCGGTGAAGTAATAGCGTGCGGCGTCGTTGATCGGGCCTTGGCCCATGAGGCTGTGCATGCCTCGGCCCGACAGCGCGCCGAGACGTGGTGACCAGTAGTCATCGCCTGCACGATCCTGACTGACGGTGGGCCGTGCCTCGGCCCAGGCGCGGTAGAACAGGGTCAGCAGGCGATGATTGAACACGTCGAGAAAGCGCTTGAACGTGGCGTCGCCGTGGTGCCGCTGGCGCTCGCGGGCGTGTTCGGTCAGGTGCAGCGGCAGCGGGCCGTTGGGCCCGGTGAGACCGAAGAAGAACTGCTCGATGCGCGGTGTGCCGGTGCTGTCGTGGATGACGCTGGCCAGGGTCGAGGGCGCGAAACCGCAGTCCGGCTTCTGGCCGAGACGCAGCGGGTCGTCGACCAGGCGCACGGAATGGCCGAGGCGCGGGCGTTCGGGGTATTCGCACTCGATGCGCCGCATGGCCTGGAAGAAGTCATAGTTCCAGGGCGCATCGGCCATCGCCGCCAGCGTGTTTACAGGGTCGGCCGACATCCGGGCTTGGCCCTCCATCGCATCACTTCGCCCCGCTCGGTGGTGCGCAGCACCGTTTCGGTGAAGCTGTTGATCGATACGTAACGTGTCAGGAAGCGCTCCAGCACCGAGCCGAGCAGGAACACCCCGGTACCGCGGAAGGCGTTCTCGTCGAACTCCAGGCCGATCTCCAGGCCGCGGCCGAAGACGATCGGCCCGGGCATCGGCAGGCGTCGCGTGCAGGCCTTGCTGCTGACCTGACGCAGGCCGTCGATCTGCAACTGCAGGGCGTTGTCGCCAGCGTCGCCGTACAGGCGCATCAGCTCGCGCAGGGCGGCGGCGCCCTGGCCCTGTTCGCTGAGCGACAGGTAGTTGAGCGACAGCTGGCTGATCAGGCGCCAGGCGCTGGCATCATGGGCGCGACTGGCGCGCGGTCGGCTGGGGCCGGCCAGGCAGCGCACCGCGACCACCGGCGCACTGTCCTCCAGGGTGAAATCGCTGCGCGTCCCGCCGATCGGCATCGACAGCGGCAGATCGCGATTGGTGCACAGTGCGGCGATGCCCAGTTGGCGCAGATCGTGACGATAGGGTGCCTGGTTGGCGTCGACCAGGGAGATGAAGGTCTCACTGCCGATGTAGGTGGAGCGCGGGCCGTTGCGACGCTGTTTGCTCGACAGCACGCGAGGCTCGCGGCGCAGGCTGTACCAGGCCTGTTCGCGACCATAGCGCGAAGGGTCGCGCACGGCATAGAACGGCTGGAACGGTTGCTCCGGGCCGCTGCCATGGCCGCTGACTTCGGTGATCGAATGGATCTCGAAGTCTTGCGGGCGCGTGCGGTCGGCGATGATCTGATGTTCGTGGACACGGTCGCTGAGGTGAATGCGGTCGGCGCGCCGGGCGAACAGGTTGATCGCCGGAGTGCAGAACAGGCGGAACTGCTCGGCGCCGATGCTGTTTTCCAGGCTGTTGTCGAGGCGATTGAACAGCACCACGATCTCCAGCTCCTGGCTGGCGTTGCGCTGCACGGCGCGTTTGAGCCCGGTCAGTTCGACGAACAGGAAACGGTTCGGCAGGGCGAAGTATTCCTGCAGCAGGCGATAGCCCTGGAACGCTCGGGGCACCACCGGCAGTGCCGCGTCCTGGTCGTCGAAACCCCGTGGACGCAGGCTGTCGGGGGGCAGACGCTCGACCCACGAACCATCCACCGCCCGTACGAACAGGGCACAGGCATTGCCGAGCAATTGTTCGTAAAGACGGAAGGGTTGCTCGTCGGCGCCGTGCAGGAAGAACGTCAGGGTATCCAGATCCAGGGCATTGAAGGGCAGGCCGGCGCCAGTGCGCAGGCGCAGTTTCAAACCGGCCTTGGCACCGGGCTCGCTGGCGGCGAGGCGGCCGAGCTGCGTCGTCGGGTTGCCGAAATAGCTGGCCTGGGTCACTTCCAGCGGCCATAGCGTGACTGGCTGGCAGGTGCGGTATTCGCAGGCGGTCTGGGCTTCGCTGCCGAGCAGGCCACGTAGCGATGCGCCGCGTTCGAGGGTGAAGCCGCTACTCAGAGAGCCTTCGTTGGGATCGGCGCACAGTTGCACCACGGTCATCGACGGGGTCGGCGCCAGGTAGTGCGGGTAGGCGATCTCCAGCAGGTTGTGGGTGAAGGTCGGGTACTCGGCATCGAGCTTGAGCTGGACTCGTGCGGTCAGGTAGGCGAAGCCCTCGAGCAGTCGCTCCACGTAAGGATCGGCGCACTCCACGCCGGACAGCGTCAGGCGGCTGGCGATCTTCGGGAATTCGCCGGCGAACTCTTCGGCGCTCTCGCGGATATGTTGCAGTTCCTGGTTGTAGTAGCCGAGCAGGCGCGGGTTCATCGTCGTCTCCGTGATGCGTCGGCGGGTAATACCTGAACGTGGCCGGTTTCCAGGTCCAGCTCGGTGGTCAGCAGCAGGCGTAGCGGCATGGGATGTGCCCAGAGGTCGCCTTCGATCTCGAAACTCAGGGAGTTGTGGCTCATCTCCTCGGCCTCCTGGCGGGCGCGCACGCGCAGCGAGGCGCGCACGATGCGTGGTTCGAAGTCGGCGATGGCCTTGGTCAGCAGGCGTTCCACCGCCTGGATATCGATACTCGAGGCGCTGTGCCCCGCCAGCGGCGGCAGGCCGAAATTGACCACCGAGCTGCCAGCCCGGGTCAGCGCCTCGTCATCGCTGGTCAGCGGTGCGACGGTGTTGAACAACCAGGCAAGGTCGCGCAGCACCGAAGCGCGCAACTGGTTGAGCGTCAGCACGCGCTTGTCGACGCTTTCCACCGGGTTGCCCGGATCGTCGTCGAGCAGGCGATCGAGCAGCGCAGGTTGCAGGCGCTCCTGACGTTTCAGGTCGGCCATGCCGCTGCATTCCCGTGCTCGAAACTCAGTGTGCGGACATCGAACAGCGCCTGTTCACCCTGATCGAAGGCGAACAGCCGCTGGCCCAGTGGCAGGCCGTTGTCCTGCCATTCGGTCTTGCGCGCCATACGCACCGCGCCGTCGGTACTGGTGTGGCTACCGGGATAACGGCTGGGAATCAGCGCCACGGTGCTGCCGCCATTGGTCAGGGTCACCTGAGCCGGCAACCAGACCAGGTCACGCAGGTCGCTGGGCGCTTCCAGGCTCAGGCTGGCGATGTTTTCCATGGGCAGCCAGACGTAGCGGCCATTGACGATCAGCTCGAGTACCGGGCCCAGGCGCGGGTCGGCATCGGCCAGCCAGGCGAAGGGGGCATCATCGAGCTGGCCCGGTACCGCTGACGCGGCTTCGAAGGCCTGGTCGCGCAGGCTCTGGGCGGCATCGGCGTTGCCCTGGGCATCCTGCTCCAGTGCCAGGATCAGCGGTGCCACCCACTCGGCGGGTTGGCCGAGGACTACCGGCGAGGTACGCCCGGCGAACACGTTCTCACGCAGTGCTTCGCAGTTCAGCGCGGTGCTGTAGGTCTGCACCATGGGCAGGCAGGCGGCATCGAGGTCGCCGGCAACCTTAAGCTGGTTCTGGGCGCGACTCCACTGGCCCATCACGGCCAGCAGCTGGAACAGGAAGACCCGCAGCTCCGCCTTGGCGGGTTGCGCCCGCACCTGATCCTGCAGCGCCTTCAGTGCCTCGTCGAGCCTTGCGTTACGCAGGTGTTCTTCGGCAGTCATCGTCGTTCCCTGTACTGGCGCGGCCATCGCTGCAGGGCGATGGCCATGAGGCCCGCGGCCCTCGCCCTGTGGGCAGGCGAGCTACGGACCATTGAAATTCGCTATGGTCAAAACCATCGATGCCCGGCGTGGTGCCGGGCATCGATGTACGCCCGAAGCTCGGGCGGGTGTTACACCTTGACGTTCTGGCGGATGTTCCAGCCGTACTTGACCGGGCCGCCGTCTTTGGCGCCGTCGGCTTTCTGCGGCTGATAGTCGACCAGAACCTGGGCGAAGTTCAGGGTGACGTTTTCGGTGAGGCGGTCTTCGCCACCGCTACCGCCAGTGCTGATGGAAGACACCAGGACTTCCTTCAGGGTGATGATCAGGTACTCGACCTGAGAATCGCCACCGGCCTTGCGGATGGTCAGCTTGGCTTCCGGATAATGCTTGCCGCTGGAGCAGGCCATCATCAGGTTGGGGCTGGACTTGTCGACGTACTTGGTCAGCGACAGATCCTGAATGTTGACCTTGCCGGCACCGCCGCCACCACCAACATGCATCGAGCCGGATTGGCTCATGCCCCAGCTCCAGGCCAGTACATCGACTTCGTCGGCATGGGTCTTGTCCTTGGACTCGCCCTTGACGTCGCCAATCTTGATGAACATATCAACAGCCATCATTCCTCCTTTCGTGGCTTTTGCCACTCTGTTTCAACTGCGTCCGCGAGAGCGGACGCCACAGTGACGAACCTCAGGCCCCCTTGGCCGAAGGCAGTTTGGATACCAGGCGCAGCGACACGGTCAGCCCTTCGAGCTGGTAGTGCGGGCGCAGATAGAACTTGGAGCTGTAGTAACCGGGGTTGCCCTCGATTTCCTCGACCACCACCTCGGCTTCGGCCAGCGGGTGCTGGGCCTTGGTGGTTTCGGTGGAGTGCGCCGGATCACCGTCGACGTAGTTGAGAATCCAGTCCTGCAGCCAGCGCTGCATCTCGTCGCGTTCCTTGAACGAGCCGATCTTGTCGCGCACGATGCACTTGAGGTAATGAGCGAAGCGGCAGGTGGCGAACAGGTACGGCAGGCGCGCGGCCAGGTTGGCGTTGGCGGTGGCGTCCGGATCGTCGTACTCGGCCGGCTTGTGCAGCGACTGGGCGCCGATGAAGGCCGCCAGGTCGGTGTTCTTCTTGTGCAGCAGCGGCATGAAACCGTTCTTCGCCAGTTCCGCTTCGCGGCGGTCGGAGATGGCGATTTCGGTCGGGCACTTCATGTCCACGCCACCGTCGTCGGTGGGGAAGGTGTGCGCCGGCAGGTTCGGCACTTCACCGCCCGACTCCACGCCACGGATGCGCGAGCACCAGCCGTACAGCTTGAACGAACGGTTGATGTTGACCGCCATGGCGTACGCCGAGTTGGCCCAGGTGTACTTGCTGCTGTCGGCGCCGTCGGTTTCTTCCTCGAAGGCGAACTCTTCGACGGGATCGGTCTTCGCACCGTACGGCTGGCGAGCCAGGAAACGCGGCATGGTCAGGCCGATGTAGCGCGAGTCCTCGGAGTCACGCAGCGAGCGCCAGCCGGCGTACTCGGGGGTGGTGAAGATCTTGGTCAGGTCGCGCGGGTTGGACAGCTCCTGCCAGGAACCCATGCCCATGACCGTCGGCGAGGCGGCGGAGATGAACGGCGAGTGCATGGCCGCGGAGATCTTGGCGATTTCGCCGAGCAGTTCGACGTCGGGTGGCGACTGGTCGAAATAGTAGTCGCCCACCAGGCAGCCGTAAGGCTCGCCGCCGAACTGACCGTATTCCTCTTCGTAGAGCTTCTTGAAGATCGGGCTCTGATCCCAGGCGGTGCCCTTGAATTTCTTCAGGGTCTTGTGCAGTTCGGGCTTGGAGATGTTGAGCACGCGAATCTTCAGCTGCTCATCGGTCTCGGTGTTGTTGACCAGGTAGTGCAGGCCACGCCAGGCGCTTTCCAGCTGCTGGAAGTCCGGGTGGTGCATGATCAGGTTGACCTGAGCGGTCAGCTTGGCATCGATCGCCGCGATGATCGACTCGATGGACTTGATCGCGTCATCGGAGATCAGGTCGGTCTTGCCCAGTGCGTGTTCGGCCAGGGTGCGTACGGCGGTTTCCACCGCTTCGCGGGCGCGCTCGGTCTTGGGTTTGAATTCTTGCAGCAGCAGCGAAGCGAACTCGCTGGTCTGCTCGGTGGTGGCGGCCGCTTGCGCGGAATCCTGAATCAACTGGGCCATCGGGACGTCCTCTTAAGCTTGCGGCTCGTTGTCTTGGGGCTTGGGCGCGCTAGCCAGTGCCTGCAGCAGCGCCGGATCCTTGATCGCCTTGATGATCAGCTCTTCTGCGCCAGTCTTGCCGTCCATGTAGGTCAGCAGGTTGGCCAGTTGAGTGCGGGCTTCGAGCAACTGGTTCAGCGAGTCGACCTTGCGGGCAATGGCGGCCGGGCTGAAGTCGTCCATGCTCTCGAACGTGATGTCGAGGCTCAGGTTGCCTTCACCGGTCAGTGCGTTGGGCACGTGGAAGGCCGCGCGCGGCTTCATGGCCTTGAGGCGCGAGTCGAAGTTGTCGGCGTCGATTTCCAGGAACTTGCGGTCGGCCACGGCGGCCTGGGGCTCGGCGGGTTTGCCGGCCAGATCGGCCATCACGCCCATGACGAAGGGCAGCTGCACCTTTTTCTCGGCACCGTACAGCTCTACGTCATATTCGATCTGTACCCGCGGGGCGCGGTTGCGCGCGATGAATTTCTGGCTGCTGGTATTGCTGCTCATGTTGCTCCTCCTGTGCATGTGCACTGGCTTCGTCGGCCATAGGCCGGTAGCGATGTGCGTGGGGCTTCCCTGAAGATCCGCCGCACGTTAGTCGTATTCGGGGCCACGCAGGTTTTCGAACTGCGACATACCGTCGGGAATCAGATTGCGCACGATTTCCGCGAAGTCTGCGGTGACCAGCTTCTGCGCGCGCGTCAGTAAGACCGGCACCGGGCTGGAAGGTTCGTGCTGGGCGTAATATTCCAGCAGACGATCGAGCGTGCGCAGCACGTCGTCGCGGCTGGCTATGCGTCCCGGTGCTGCCGGCGCCTGGCGCGCTGTGTGTTCTGCTGCACCCTGCGAAGGCTGTTCGTCGGCCTGCTGGTAAGCGTCATCGGCAAATGATGAGTCGTTGCCTGCGGCGGGTGCCTGGTCGTTGAAGATCTGCCGAGTGTGGCGCAGTACCTGCTTGAGCACTTCGAGGTTGGCACTTTGTGCCGAGCCGACCCGCTCGCTGAGCAGGCCCTCGATATCGGCCAGCGCCGCGCTGGCTTCGTCGAGGGCGGTGCGGGTGCTGTCGAGCAGCTCGGCATCGGTGTCGAGGAAGGCGCCGCGCAACTGGTCGGCGGAGAGCGTCTCGCTGGAGAAACGCTGCAGGTCCGCGGCGTTCAGGGCAGCACGGATGCTCACCGAGCCGAAGGCGCGCGAGCGGGTGATGCTGGCTTCACGCAGCAGGACGATCACCGGCTCGGCGCTCAGGGCGTTGAGGGCGTTGATACGGATGGTCGGGTCGTTGTCGTCGTCGGCATCCAGATGCGGATAGACACCGTCCCAATACTGGGTCAGCAGCTCACGAACCAGCGTCAGGCTCTGTGCCAGGCCGCTCAGGCCCTCGAGGGCGATGGCGCTCTGCAGGTACAGGTTGGCGAGGCGCAGATCCTTGCTGCGGGCGAACAGTTCGCTGGCGCGTTCGCGTACCTGGCGCCAGTCCGGCGGTTCGGCGGCGATGACCGACTGGCCCATCTGGCGTTCCGGCTGGCCCAGCGCCAGGCGCTCCAGCTCGAGGAAATCGGCATCGTATTCGAGGTCTTCCCCGCATGGGTTTTCGTCGGATACTGCGTTGAGCAAGTGCGACACATCCACCACGTCAGGTGCTCTCCATGTCAGGCCTGGAAGTCGAAATGAAGCAGTGACGGCGAGCTGCCCGTCAGACTGGATTCATCACATAAAGCGGCAAAATGCCACTATTCAGGCAGGGTTCGATGCTAATCCGGATCATTCTCCGAGTGCTCTCAGATCATTGTCAAGCGAGGGCAAGGCGGTAGAAACTGTCATGAGGCACAGTATTTCCTTCTTCTGTGCAGTGACTCACAACCGCTTCGAAATATATGCCCGCCTGGGCATTGAACAGTATTGGCCAAGGGCAAAAAATAGTGCGTTTGGCATATCGACACCCCTCGAAGAACATGGTTTTTTTACCGCACTGCAAGGAGCCGCAATGCCGCTGCGTCTGGTCATCACCACCTATCACAAACTGACGCCCGGACAGCGGGCCGAGGTCGAGCTCGATCGGGGTGAGCTGAAAATAGGGCGCAGCGCCGGTAACGATTGGGTGCTGCCCGATCCCGAGCGGTTGGTGTCCAGCCAGCACTGCGTGATCCAGTACCGCGACGGCATCTACTACATCACCGATACCAGTACCAACGGGGTGATCCTGCAGACCGCTGGTACGCGTTTGCGTCGCGGCAGCAGTGAGCCTCTGGAAGATGGCGAAGTGCTGAAGATCGGCGAATACGAGATCCGTGTGCAGATCAGCGGCATTGCCCTGGCCGCGGCGCCGGTAGCGAGCGGTAACGCCCCGGACGATCCGTTCAACAGCTTCGAGGCGTTGCTGAGCCGCAGTGCTCAGCCTCTCGAGATGCCACCGGTGAACGCCCCGGCAGCGCCCGTGAGCCCGACACCACGGCGTGATTCGCCATTCGATACCAAGCCGGATCTGTTCGACTTCCTCAGCCCTCCGGCAGCCGTGGCGCCATCGGTATCCGACCATGTGCCGGCCCAGCAGCACGATTTTCGCCCGCCGCGACCGTCACAGCCGCCACCTGCCGTGGTCGCGGCTCCTGCTGCGCCCGTCACCGCACCGGCTTCGGTGATTCCGGACGATTGGGACCCTTTTGCCGACCTTCGCGCCGCATCGGCAGCGCAGCCGATGCCCGATCCTTTCGCCGAACCGCCCAGTGTCGACGCCATGGAGGTGCCGGACCCGTTCGCCGAATTGCCACCGATGCCGGCAGTGGAAATCCCTCCCTTCGTCGTGGATGAGTCGCCGGTGCAGCAGGTCCAGCCGTTACCGCTTGGCGAGCCGGTCGCGGTGCCCCAGCCTGCACCTGCACCTGCACCTGCACCTGCACCTGCACCTGCACCTGCACCTGCACCCGCCACGCCGGCTGCCATTGATGATGGCGAGTTGATGGAGGCGTTCCTGCGTGGTGCCGGCCTGCAGCATCTGCGCCTGGATCGTGCCGCGGCTGCCGCGCAGATGGAGGCCATCGGGCGCAGTTACCGGTTGATGGTCGAAGGGCTGATCGACGTGCTGCGTGCGCGGGCCAGCCTCAAGGGCGAGTTCCGCATGGCGCAGACCATGATCCAGCCCGTACAGAACAACCCGCTGAAGTTCGCGCCCAACGTCGATGAAGCGCTGTTGATGTTGCTGCGTCACGACAATCAGGCTTTCATGGCGCCCGATCAGGCGGTCGGCGAGAGTTTCGACGATCTGCGCGCCCACCAGTTGGCGCTGATGGCTGGCGTTCAGGCTGCCATCAAATATTTGCTGGCACGGTTTGAACCGCGCGAGCTGGAAGGGCGTCTGAACAAGCCGAGCGGGCTCTCGGCACTGTTGCCCAATGGCCGTCGTGCCCATTACTGGGAACTGTTCACCGAGCTCTACGCGACCATTTCCCAGGAGGCCGAAGATGGTTTTCAGGAGTTGTTCGGTCGTGAGTTCAGCCGCGCCTACGAGGAGCACATCGCACGCTTGCGGGGCCGTTGAGATCATTCGGGCCCGCGCACTCGCGGGCCTGCTGCAATCATTGAGGAAGCGTTATGCCAAGGAGTCTGACACTGCTGGTTTTCCTGTTGCTCGGCGCCTGCGCGTCCGGGCCGGAAAAGCCGGTACCCTCCACCGTCGAGCTGCAGCTGCAGGCCAGCCGCGATCTCAACCCGGCGCTCGAAGGCGCCGCCGCGCCGGTATGGGTGCACGTCTACCAGTTGCGCAACGCCTCGACCTTTTCCCGTGCCGACTTCTTCTCGCTGGTCGATCGTGCCGACGCCACCCTGGTCGGCGAGCTGATCGAGCATGATCGTTTCGTGGTGCGTCCCGGCGAAAACCAGCGCAAGTCGCTGACCCTGGACGAAGCCACTCGCCATCTTGGCGTGGTCGTGGCCTATCGCGCCCTCGACCGTTCGATCTGGCGCCAGGTCATCGAAATTCCGGCCCATCAGGCAAGCGCCCTGCGCCTGCAGCTGGACGCCTATGCCATCAGCGCCACGCCGCTGACCCCTCTTGAGTGACTGGAGACCCGTTCATGTCCTGGAACAATCGTGTGGTTTGGTCGGAGGGGATGTTCCTGCGTCCGCAGCACTTCCAGCAGCAGGATCGCTATATCGAAACCCTGGTCGAGGGCCGCAACCATGCCTCGCAACCCGGTGCCTGGGGCTTTTCGCAATTGCTCATCGACAGCGCGCTGCTGACCCAGGGCAAGCTGGCGATTCTGTCCGCGCGGGGCCTGCTGCCCGATGGCACGCCGTTCAACATTCCCGAGAACGATGCGGCGCCGGCTCCGCTCAATATCGATGACAGCCTGCGTGACGGGGTGATCTACCTGGCCCTGCCGCTGCGCCGTGCCGGCGTGCGCGACACCGTGGAAAGCGGCGAGAGCCTGGGCTCGGCCCGCTATCAGAGCAGCGTGCACGAGGTCCGTG
Source organism: Pseudomonas flavescens (assembly GCF_013408425.1). Classification (NCBI taxonomy): domain Bacteria; kingdom Pseudomonadati; phylum Pseudomonadota; class Gammaproteobacteria; order Pseudomonadales; family Pseudomonadaceae; genus Phytopseudomonas; species Phytopseudomonas flavescens. The sequence goes on from NZ_JACBYV010000001.1 coordinate 5,054,230, forward strand.
ACGACAACGCCTCCCTCGAGAGCCGTGCGCCGGTGGCCATCGGCTCCCTGGCCCTGCGCCTGATCACCGAGCGTGACGGCCTCGACGAGCACGCGGCCATCGGTGTCGTGCGCGTGGTGGAAAAGCGCGAAGACCGCAGCCTGCTGCTGGACGATGGTTACATCCCGCCGCTGCTCGACGTCAGCGCCTCGCGGGCACTCTCGGCGTTTCGCAACGAACTGCTCGGCCTGCTGCATCAGCGTGGCGAGGCCCTGGCTGGTCGGGTGGTCGCCTCTGGTGCCGGTGGTGCGTCGGAAATCGCCGATTTCCTGCTGTTGCAACTGGTCAACCGCGCACAGCCGCTGGTGGCGCACCTGGCACGCATCACGCCGCTGCATCCGGAAGTGCTGTACCGCGAGCTGGTGGCGCTGGCCGGTGAGTTCGCCACTTTCACGGCCAGCGAACGGCGACCGGGCGAATACCCGGTCTATGAGCACGACGACCTGACCACCACGTTCGCGCCGGTGATGCTGGCTTTGCGTCAGGCGCTGTCGATGGTCATCGACAGCCGCGCGATCCCCATCCCCATCATCGAGAAATCCTACGGCGTACACGTGGCGATGCTGGCGGACAAGTCGTTGCTCGATTCCGCCAGCTTCATCCTGGTGGTCCGTGCGGACGTTCCGGGCGAGAGTCTGCGTGGGCACTTCCCGCAGCAGGCGAAGATCGGCTCCGTGGAGCACATCCGCGACCTGGTCAACCTGCAGTTGCCGGGCATCGGCCTGTTGCCCCTGCCGGTCGCACCACGGCAGTTGCCGTATCACGCCGGCTCCAATTATTTCGAACTGGATCGGGGCAGCGACCACTGGAAGCAACTGATCCATTCCGGCGGTTTCGCTTTCCATATCGCTGGCCAGTTCCCTGGCCTGAACCTGGCCTTCTGGGCCATCCGAGGCTGACGCGCGATGACCATCGACGATCCATTTGGCGCCTTGCCCGGCCAGCCCGGCAAAGGACACGACCAGGCGGGCAACGACCGCACCATGATCATGCCGCGGCCAGGTGGCCGCGGCGCCGAGCCCTCGCGGCCGACCTCCGCCGGTTCGCCGCCGCCCGCCATGCCCAGTGCGCCGCCACTGGCCGCACGGGGGCTTGGCCTGAATCCCATCGAGGCCGCCGCCGGGCCAATGCTGGCGCTGCTTACCCGCTTGCGCAGCACCATCTCCCATCCCGCGCCGGCCAGCCTGCGAGCGCAACTGCTCGGCTACCTGCGCCAGTTCGAAGACAAGGCGCGAGCCGCCGGAGTCGCTCAGGATGAGGTGATGCTGGCGCGCTACGTGCTCTGCACCGCGCTGGACGAGGCGGTGCTCAGCACGCCTTGGGGCAGCGCCAGTGACTGGAGCAAGCAGAGCCTGCTGATCACCCTGCATAACGAGGCCTGGGGGGGCGAGAAGGTTTTCCAACTGCTCGACCATTGCCTGCAGAACCCCCGCCAGCGCCTGAACCTGATGGAGCTGCTGTACCTGTGCATCAGCCTCGGCATGGAAGGTCGTTACCGGGTCATGCAGGATGGCCGCAGCCAGCTCGACGCGCTGCGCGAGCGGGTCAGCGCGACCATTCGCAGCACGCGGGGCGAGATCGAACGCGAGTTGTCGCCGCACTGGCGCGGTCTGGTGGTCGCCCGTGACCGCCTGCGCCAGTTCCTGCCGCCGTGGGTGGCGGTCGCCATTGGCCTGGCGATCCTGCTGTTGCTGCTGTTCGGCTTGCGCATGAAACTGGCTGCCGAAGCCGAGCCGGTGTTTCGCAATCTGCACGCCCTTGGCGACGTGCCGGTGCAGACCATCGACCGTCCGGCCCAGCAGCCGCGCGTCGTCGAGCGTCCACGCCTGGCTGGCTTCCTGGCCGAAGAGATTCGCGCGCAGAAGGTCGCGGTGGAAGATGCCGTCGACCGTTCCGTGGTGACCATCCGCGGAGATCAGCTGTTCGCCTCCGGGAGTGCCTCGATCGCCGATGACTTCCAGCCGCTGCTGCTGCGCATCGCCGAAGCCGTTCGCAAGGTCAACGGCCAGGTGCTGGTGACCGGGCACAGCGACAACCAGCCCATCGCGACGCTGCGTTATCCGTCCAACTGGAAACTCTCTCAGGATCGCGCTCAGCAGGTGATGGACGTGCTGGCGGCCAAGACCGGCCAGCCTGAGCGCTTCCGTGCCGAGGGACGCAGCGACACCGAAGCCAAAGCTTCGAACGCTACGGCGGAGGGCCGCGCGCGTAACCGCCGGGTCGAAATCACAGTCTTTGCGGAGGGCGTCGAGTGAAGGCGTTTTTCGGTTTCATGGCCCGCTGGGTCATGCCGGTTTTGGGTTTGCTGGCGTTGAGCCTGGTGATCTGGTTCGTCGGTCCGCTGATCGCCATCGGCGGTTTCGAACCGCTGGCCAGCAGCACCGCGCGCTGGACCCTGATCATTTTGCTGTTCGCCCTGTGGGCGGCCTGGCGGGTGCTGCGCATTATCCAGGCGCGTCGCAATGCGGCCAGGGTCATGCAGGGCCTGGTGGACGTTGCACCGGACCCGACCAGCGTGGCCACCGCGGAAGAGCTGGCCACCCTGCGTCAGCGCATGGACGAAGCCCTGGGCCTGCTCAAGCGCGCCAAGCTGGGCGGCGGTGAGCGGCGCAACCTGTACGAGTTGCCGTGGTACGTGATCATCGGCCCGCCCGGTTCCGGCAAGACCACCGCGCTGGCCAACTCCGGGCTGCGATTCCCGCTGGCCGAGCAGATGGGCGGCGGCGCGGTACGCGGCGTCGGCGGCACGCGCAACTGCGACTGGTGGTTCGCCGACGAGGCCGTGCTGCTCGACACCGCCGGGCGTTACACCACTCAGGACAGCCATGCCGCAGTCGACAAGGCCGCCTGGCTGGGCTTCCTCGACCTGCTGAAAAAGCAGCGTTCGCGTCGGCCCATCGATGGTGCCTTCGTCGCCATCAGCCTGTCCGATCTGCTGCTCGGCAGCGAAAGCGAGCGGGCGGCGCACGCCGTGGCCATCCGCGCCCGTGTGCAGGAGTTGTATACCCAGCTCGGCGTGCGCTTTCCGGTGTACGTGATGCTGACCAAGCTGGACCTGGTGCCCGGCTTCATGGAGTTCTTCGACGGCCTGAGCAAGGAAGAGCGTGCTCAGGTCTGGGGCATGACCTTCAACCTCGACGATGGCAAGAGTGCCGAGGGCCCGCTGCAGGTATTTCGCAGCGAGTTCGATGCGCTGGAACTGCGCCTCAACGAGCGCCTGGTCGAGCGCCTGCAACAGGAGCGCGACCCTGCGCGGCGCGACCTGATCTATGGTTTCCCGCAGCAGTTCGCCGCGCTGCGTGAAGCGCTGGCCGGCTTCCTCGACGGCGTGTTCAAGCCCAACCCTTATGAAGAGCGCGTGCTGCTGCGCGGCGTCTATCTGACCAGCGGTACCCAGGAAGGCAGCCCGATCGACCGTCTGATCGGTGCCATGGCGCAGAGCATGAGCCTCGACCGTCAGCACCTGGCCCGTCAGACCGGTACCGGGCGCAGCTACTTCATCGAACGCCTGCTGCGTGACGTGGTGTTCGGCGAACGCGGCCTGGTCGGTGCCAACCCCAAGGTGGAGCGGCAGAAGCGCTGGCTGGCGCGAGGCGTCATTGCAGCGAGCGTGATTCTGGTGCTCGGCACTGCGGCGGTATGGTTCGCCAGCTTCCGTGCCAACCAGGCCTACATCGCCGCCGTGGATGCCCGCGTGCAGCCGCTGCGTGGCGAGCTGCAGGCGCTCAGCCCGGCACAGCGCGACGTTCTGGCGGTGCAACCGCTGCTCAATGCCATCCGCAATGTCAGTGGCGATGCGCCGGGCTGGGCCGAGGGCTTTGGCCTCTACCAGGGCGACATGCTCGACAGCGAAGCGTCCAGCGTCTACCGCAAGCTGCTGATCGCGGTCATGGCGCCGCGGGTGCTGGCGCGGCTGGAAGAGCAATTGCGCACCGGGGGCAACTCGGACTTCCTTTACGAAGGCCTCAAGGCTTACCTGATGCTCGGCGAGTCCGAGCATTACGATGCCGACTTCATCAAGGCCTGGATCGCCCTCGACTGGGATCGCAGCCTGCCGCGGGATCTGCTGCCGGAGCAGCGCGAGGCACTGAATCAGCATCTGGCCGCATTGTATGACCGTCAGCCACCGGTGGTGCGCCTCGACGAGAATCTGGTCGAGGACGTGCGTCGGCGTCTGCAGCGGCTGTCCGTGGCGCAGCGCGCCTATGACCGGGTCAAGCGCCAGAAGCTGCCCGAGGGCATCGCGGACTTCCGTCTCAGCGATGCCGCCGGCCGTGATGCCGCGCTGGTGTTCACCCGCAAGAGTGGCAAGCCGCTCAACGAGCCGCTCAGCGGCTTCTATACCCAGCGTGGCTACCGTGAGGCCTTTCTGGTCGGCAGCGTCAGCCAGGCCGGTACCCTGGCCGAGGAGCAGTGGGTCCTCGGTCGCAGCCTGGACGATGGACAGGATGCCGCCGCCCTGGCGTTGGAGGTCCGGCGTCTTTACGTGCAGGACTACATGGCTCAATGGGATGCGCTGCTCGCCGATATCGACTTCGTGCCGGTGACCAGCGTGGCCCAGGCGGCGGACGTGCTGCGCGTGCTGTCGGGGCCGGCGTCGCCGCTGAAGAAGCTGCTTCAGGCGGTCGCCAAGGAAACCGATCTGCAGAAGGAGGAACGTCTGGTCGCCGAGAAGCTCAAGGCGCGTGGTGACGATACCGTCGACCGCCTCAAGCAGCAGCTCGGTTCCCTGGTAGGCCAGTCGGAGGAGGGTGTGGTCAATGCCCTGGCCAGCGAAATGGACCCGATCACCGCGCACTTCGCCGAACTCAACGGTCTGGTCGAAGACACGGACGGCCAGACGCCAGCCATCGATGCCCTGCTGCAGGACCTCAACGCACTCTATGTGCAGGTCAGCGCCATGAGTGGCGCCAGTGGCGAGGCACTGCTGGGCGAGTCGCGCAACCAGACCACGGCCGCTGCCGATCAGGTGCGCCTGAGTGCCGAGCGTCAGCCACCGCTGGTACAGGGGTTCCTCAAGTCGGTGGTCGGCTCGACCACCGGCACCATGATGGGCGGCATCCGCAACCAGTTGAATGCCGCCTGGATGAGCGAGGTGGTGTCGGTGTACCGCCAGTCCCTGGCCGGGCGTTACCCGCTGGACCGTGGCAGCAGCCGTGATGCGACCCTGGACGATTTCGGTCATTTCTTCGGCCAGGGCGGGGTGCTCGACAGCTACTTCCGCAAGTACCTGCAGCCTTATGTGGATACCTCGGCAAGCACCTGGCGCTGGCAGCCCGGCGCTGCGCAGAAGCTCGGCATCGGCAGCGGCGTGCTGCAGACCTTCCAGCGTGCTGCGAGCATTCGCGAGGCGTTCTTCCGTTCCGGTGGTACCCAGCCGATGGTGCGCTTCGAGCTGAGGCCGGTGGCGATGGACTCCAGCATCGAGCAGTTCCAGCTTGACCTCGATGGCCAGCAGTTCAGCTACGACCACGGCCCGGCCAGGCCGGTCGCCATGCAGTGGCCGAGCAGCAACGGCACCGGGGTGGTACGTCTGAACATTTCGCCGGCCTCGGTCACCGGGCGTTCGGGGATCACCCTGGAGGGGCCCTGGGCCTGGTTCCGACTGCTCGATCAGTCGGATCTCGCCCAGGGGAATTCACCCGATCGATTCACCCTGCGCATGCGCGTCGACAACGCCAGCATTTCCAGCGAGCTGCGGGCCAGCAGTGCGTTCAATCCATTCCGCCGCCAGGTCGTCAGCGGTTTCACCCTGCCGGAGCGTCTGTGAGTAACCCGGGTTTCTACGGCAAGCTGGCCGTACGTGGCGATTTCATTCATCGCGGTCTTGCGCCGGGCTTCATCGAAGCCTGGGACAACTGGTTGACGGCTGGCCTCACCGCCAGTCGGCAAACCCTGGGCGAAGCCTGGCTGGATGCCTATCTGGTCAGCCCGCTCTGGCGCTTCGCGATCGCGCCGGGCCTGCTTGGCCAGGAAGCCGTTTGCGGGGTGATGATGCCCAGCGTCGACCGCGTCGGTCGTTACTTTCCCCTGACCATCGCCCTGCCGCTGCCGGCACAGACCGATATCGGTCACCTGCTCAGCGACAGCGACGACTGGTTCGAGCGTGCCGAGGCGCTGTTGCTCTCGACCCTGGAAGCCGATGCCGATGCCGATGCCTTCGAGCGCGGCGTAGGCACCCTTGGCAGTCCGCTGCTGGCGATCGGCAGCGCCCAGCGCCAGGATGCCAGCGGGGCGGCGATCTGGGCCGTGGATAATCCGCGAGCGCGAGGCCTGGCCCTGATGCAGCACGCCTGCAGCGGCGCCAGCCTGTGGTGGGGGCGCGGTTCCGAGCGTGTCGCGCCCGGCCTGGTGCGGTTCGCCGGCTTGCCCCCGGCCGAGGCGTTCTGTCGCCTGCTCAGCGAGTCCGCAGGAGGCGAGGCATGAGTCCGTCAAGCGTTACCCAATACCACTCGTCCAGCCATACCCACGTCGGCATGGTGCGCACGATCAACGAAGATGCCTGCCTGGATGCCCCGGACAACGGCCTGTGGGCTGTCGCCGACGGCATGGGCGGGCACGCCAGCGGTGATTACGTCAGCAGCCTGATCATCGACAGTCTGCGTGCGTTGCCGCCCAGCGCCGTCCTGAGCACCTATGAAGGGGCGCTGATCGACACCCTCGATCACGTCAATCAGCAGGTGCGCATCGAGGCCGAGAAGCGTGGTGGGGCGACCATGGGCAGCACCGTGGTGGTGCTTGCCGCGCGGGGTGCCGAAGCGCTGTGCCTGTGGGCCGGGGACAGCCGCCTGTATCGGCTGCGCAACGGTGACCTGCAACCGATCAGCCGGGATCACAGCTACGTTCAGGAACTGGTCGACAGCGGCCTGCTCGACGAAGAGGCGGCGCGCAGCCACCCCATGGGCAATATCGTCACCCGTGCCCTGGGCGTGCAGGATGACCTGCAGTTGGAAAGCGCACGCCTGGACGTGCGACCGGGCGACACCTTTCTGCTCTGCAGCGATGGCCTGAACAAGACGGTCGAGGATTACGAATTGCGCGAGGTGCTGGGGCACGAGGATCCGTACCAGATGGTGCGCAGCCTGGTACACCTTGGCTTGACCCGAGGCGCTCCGGATAATATTACCGCCGTGGTGATCAAGGCCGCCTGACGGGCTGGTGAAGACCTTGGCGAAGCAGGTGGTTTTCACCGGCTGGCCAGGCAGCCCGTCGAAATGCTCGATGGGCGCCCGCTGCACACTGATCTGCCAAACATTCAAATAGCTGCCGCGCCCGAGTCTCTCGGGGTGGCCTCGGAAGACCGATAGCATGGACATGCAAATACCGGGTTACGACATCGAACGCGAGCTGGGCGATGGTGCGATGGCCGTGGTCTACCTGGCTACACAGCGTTCCCTCGACCGCAAGGTCGCGCTGAAGATCATGGCGGCCTCGCTGGCCGCGGACCCGACCTTCTGCGAGCGCTTCCTGCGCGAGGGCAAGACCCTGGCGCGGCTGTCGCATCCGAATACCGTGACCATCCACGACATCGGCAATGTCGGTAGCCTCTACTACATGGCCATGGAATACCTGCCCAACGGTACCCTCAAGGAGCGCATCAGCGCGGGCCTGAGCATCGATCAGGGGCTGGTGTGGATTCGCCAGATCGCCTCGGCCCTTGGTTACGCTCATGCCCAGGGCATGGTTCACCGTGACGTCAAACCGGCCAACATCCTGTTTCGCGCTGACGGTACGGCGGTGCTCAGCGACTTCGGGATCGCCAAGGCGCTGGACGACCGTACCCAGTTCACCCAGGCCGGTTTCGCCGTCGGTACGCCCAGCTACATGAGCCCGGAACAGGCCCGTGGTCTGGATATCGATGGCCGTGCCGATCTCTACGCCCTCGGCGTGGTGCTGTACGAGATACTCACCGGCAAGCTGCCTTACATCGGCAGCGATTCGCTGTCCACGGCCCTGGCGCATCTGACCGAGCCGTTGCCCGCGCTGCCCATGGTGCATGGCCGCTACCAGCCGATTCTCGAACGCCTGCTGGCCAAGGATCCCAACGAGCGATTCGCCGATGCGGCGCAGTTGATTGCCGCGCTCGATCGCCTGCAGGTGCCAGCCGCTGCCATCGACGATGCCACCCTGTTCCAGCCGCTGGTGTTGCCACCCGTCGCCGAGGTCAAGGGCGATACCAGCGTGCCGCCGCTGGCAGCGGTTTCCGTGGACATACCGACCCATGCACCGGCGGCGGATACCGCCGTGCCGCCACCGCGCCCGCAGCCCTCGCCGTTGGCATCATCGGTACGTGAAGGCAACGCGGGCTCCAGCAGGAAGCCGCTGATTCTCGGCGCTTCCCTGGCTGGCGTGCTGTTGCTGGCCGGTTGTGGTTACTGGCTGTTCGGCTCCGACAGCGCGCCGCCAGCCTCGCCGCCGGTAGCCGGCGAGCCCGCTCAGCCTCTGGCCCCGCCAAGTGGCGAGGCTGGCCCGATCTCGGCGGTGGCGGACAGCGATGGTGGTGATCGCCCGCTGCTCATGCCAGGCAAGAAAACCCTGTTCCAGCGCGTGCTGAGCAAACCCGGCGCCAAGCTGGTCGAGACGGCGGGTGCCAGCAGCGGCAAGGACATGCCGGCGTTTTCGGTGTTCTATGTGTATGCCCGGCAGGACATCGACGGCCAGCCGTGGCTGCAGATCGGTGCCTCCAGCGACGGCCGCCGCGATGGCTGGCTGCCCGCCACGGCGGTGAGCGACTGGAAGCAGAGCCTGGTGCTCAAGTTCACCGAGCGCTCCGGTCGTGCCCCGGTGATGTTCGTGCGCGACGCCTCGGCTCTGGAGCAACTGCTGGCCGAGCCGGCCCGCGCTCGCGAGGCATTGCGTGAAGCGCTGAAGGGTACCGGCCACAATGTGGTGGCGGTGGAGCCGGGTGGCAGTGCGGTACCGCAGGACCAGTTCTACCTGCTGCCGATCTTCGACTCGGAAGAAACCTTCGACGCCAACGGCCAGCCGATGCAACTGCTCAACGTCGCCTCCATCGACCCCGGCAACGCCCCGCAGAACCAGGGTGAAAGCGCGCCAGTGGCAGGCCCGGAGGGGTTCAGAACGGCCATCGTGCTGGTGGTCGACACCTCGGTGTCGATGCAGCCCTATATCGACCGGGTACGCGACGTCGTCCACGAACTACAGGGCCAGATCGCCAGCCGTGGCGATCTGGACAGCGTCAGCTTCGGCATGGTCGGTTTCCGCAGCAATACCGCCAAGACGCCGGGCCTGGAGTACACCGCCAAGACCCTGGTATCCCTGGAGCAGGGGCGTGATCCCGAGCGTTTTCTGCAGTTGGCGCAGCAGATCAAGGCCACCGACGTGTCCAGTCATGACTTCAACGAGGACGCCTTCGCCGGCGTCATGCAGGCCGTCGATGGCATGGACTGGAATGGCTATGGCGGCCGCCTGATCCTGCTGGTCAGCGATGCCGGGGCGTTGCGCAAGAGCGATCCGCTGGGGCTGACCAAGATGAACGAGGCGGAAGTGCGCGAGGCGGCACTGCGCAAGCAGATCAAAATCTATGCCCTGCACCTGAAGACCGCCACCGGCAAGCGCAATCATGGCTTTGCCGAGCAGCAGTACCGCAGCCTCACCGCCGACCCCAACCCGCGCATCGGCGACCTGTACGTTCCGGTGGCCGGCGGTGACGTGAACGCCTTCGGCAACAGCGTGACGGAAATCGGCAGCGCCTTCGCCGATCTGGTGCATCAGGTGCGCACCGACAACAGCCTGCCCGAACCCAAGGGCGGTGCCAGCATCGCCGACAAGTCCGCGGCGGTCGGCTACGCCATGCACATGGACTTCCTCGGTCACCAGGCCGAGGCACGGGCGCCCCAGGTGGTCACTGCGTGGACCAGCGATCGTGACATCACCGATCCTGCCTTGCCGGCCTTCCAGGTCTGCGTGCTGCTGACCAAGCTGCATCTCAACGACCTGCAGCAGTCGCTGCGCATGGTGGTCGATGCGGCGCGGCGCACGCAGAGCTCGCCGAAGGACTTCTTCCAGGAGATCGCCAGCGCCAGTGCCCATATGAGTCGCGATCCGTCGGCCATGGTCAAGGGCGGCAACCTGGCCCAGAGCGGCGTGCTGGGTGAGTACCTGGATGGTTTGCCCTATCGCAGCAAGGTGCTGAACATGAGCCAGGATCTGTGGTTGTCGCTCAGCGTGGCCGAGCAGGAGGATTTCATCGACGAGCTGGATTCGAAGATCCAGCTCTACGAGACCTTCCACAACGACACCGCCAACTGGGTGCGTTTCGGCGATGCGGCTCCGGGAGACGCGCTGTATCGCGTGCCCCTGTCGACCCTGCCCTGATGCTCACCCTTGGCGCGATCAGCAAGACCCGTGGGAGCGAAGGGCAGCGCTATTGCCTGGAAATTCCCGCTCTGGGGTTGCGCGCCGGACAGCGGATCGCCCTGATCGGCCCCAGCGGCAGTGGCAAGAGCACGGTGCTCGATCTGCTGGCGCTGGCCTTGTCGCCTGACTCGGGCGGCAGTCTGCGCTGGGACGACAGCGTGCAGTCTCTCGACCTCGCCGAGCTGTGGCGTCTTGGCCGGCATGACGAGCTGGCAAAGCTGCGCGCTCGCGCCTTCGGCTACGTGCTGCAGACCGGCGGGCTGCTCGGCTTTCTGAATGTACGCGGCAATATTCAGCTACCCCGCGAACTGCTGGGGCTGCCAATGGACGGTGCGGTCGAGCAACTGGCCGAGCAACTGGGCATTGCCGATCTGCTCGACCGGCAGCCGGGACGGCTTTCCGTCGGTCAACGGCAGCGCGTCAGTATCGCCCGCGCCCTGGCTCATCGTCCCGCCATCGTATTGGCCGACGAACCGACCGCATCGCTCGACCCACTGAACGCCGAGCGGGTGATGCACCTGCTGGTTGAGCAGGCGGCGGTGCGTGACCTGTGTCTGGTGATCTCCACCCACGACGAAGCGCTGGCCGTGCGCTACGGGCTGACACCCATGCGCCTGACGGTGGAGCAGCGCAGTGACGGCCTGGTGGCTGCACGGCTGGGGGAGGCGGGCTGATGCGCCTGGCCCTGTTCGCGCGTCTGGCCTGGCAGGATTATCGCTGCGATGCGCGCCTGTCCTGGTGCGCGATCCTCGCCCTGGCGGCCGTCATCGCACCCTTGCTGGTGCTGTTCGGCCTCAAGTTCGGCCTGGTGACGACGCTCACCGAGCGCCTGGAGCGCGACCCCGGCGTGCGCGAGGTCATTCCGCTCGGCGGTGCCCGCTACAGCCTGCAGGCCATCGAGGCGCTGGCCCGACGTGACGACGTGGCCTTCGTGATTCCGCGAACCCGGCAGATCGCCGCTACCGCCGAACTGCAGGGCGCGGGGCAGGCCATCACCGTGGAAATGCTGCCGACTGCAGTCGGCGATCCGTTGCTCGGCACCTTGCCTGCGCCAGCTGGCAGGGATGCCGTGCTGCTCAGCCAGAGCGCGGCGGAGAAACTCGGCGTCACGGCGGGGGACACCCTCGAGGCAGGCTTCGGGCGTACCGTGCAGGGCGCGCCGCAATACGCGCGTGCCCGCCTGCAGGTGCAGGCGGTACTGCCGCTGGCAGCATTCTCGCGCGACGCCCTGTTCGCCGCATTGCCGCTGCTGGAGGCGGTGGAGGATTATCGTGATGGCCTGGCGGTCGCCGATTTCGGCTGGCCGGGAGCGCAGGCCACGGCGCGGTCGGAGCGGGTTTACCCCGGCTTTCGCCTGTATGCCCGTGATCTCGATGGTGTGGAAAGCCTGCGCCTGCATTTCCAGCAGGCGCGGCAGGCCGTGGTGACCCAGGCCGAAGCGGTGGCTCAGGTCCGTACCCTGAGCCGCAACCTGGCGTGGATTTTCTGGTCGGTGGCCTGTCTGTCCCTGGCCGGAGCCTTCGCCGCACTCACCGCCAGTACCCTGGGCGCAGTGGAGCGCAAGCGTCATGAATTGGCGGTACTGCGTCTGCTGGGTTTTCCGGCGGCAGCGCTGGTCGCCTTCGTGGTCCTGCAGGCGCTGTACACCGGGATTGCCAGCCTGCTGCTGTCGGCGCTGTTGTACGGCATCGCGGCGAGCGGCCTGAATCTGCTGTTCCAGTCGGCGTCCGGCGAATATGCTTGCCGACTGTTGTTCTCTCATTACCTGCTGGCGGCACTGGCAACGCTGCTGTGCTGCATGCTCGCGGCGGCCGCTGGTGGCTGGCGGGCGGCCTACCTGGAAGCCTCGGAAGGATTGCGTCATGTATAAGGTGCTGAGTGCCGCGCTGGTTCTATGCTGTTTCACCGGTGTCGCCCGGGCCGAGGCGGATGCCGACCCGCTCTACAATCCCAAGCCGTTGAAGGGTGACGTCAGTCTGCCGCTGCCCTGCGAGGGGCAGATGGTCTTCCGGCATGTCTACGTGCTTGCCAAGGGCTCGCTGGACGACCGTGAGGTAACCCTCGGCTACCCCTTCAGCGAAGGTGAACCGGGCTATCAGCAGTCGTTCATCTCGGGCTACCGACGCGACTACATCAATGGTCAGTTCACCCTCGGCGACCTCTCCAAGGACTGGCAGGCCCACGTCCGCGGTGAGCTGCCCAAGGCCGACGGGGTGACGCCGCTCAAGCCGATGCTGTACTTCATCGGCAAGTACGAAGTGACCCAGCGTCAGTACGATCTGGTCACGGCCCAGGCCCCGGCGCTGGCCGGAGAGGGCGAGGCGCCGGCCTGCGAGGCGCCGTCCGGAATGGCGGGTCGGCTGCCCAAGGTCAATCTGTCGCGATTCGACGCCGAGCGTTTCGCGGCGGTCTACAGCGCCTGGTTGCTCAAGCATCATCGTGACCTGCTACCGGTCAGTGGTCGTAGCGGTAATCGCGAAGACGGTGGCCAGGGCTTCGTGCGTCTGCCGACCGAAGTGGAGTGGGAATACGCGGCCCGAGGCGGTCATGCGGTCAGCCGCCAGCAACTCGAGGCGCGTCTGTTTCCACGCCCGGTGGAGGGCAGCGACAGCGACGGGCCGCTTGGCGACTGGGCGGTGTTCAATCAGGTATCCGGCGGTACCGGGCAGAACGCGCGGCTATTGCCCATTGGCCTGAAGAAGCCCAACCCGGTCGGCCTGTTCGACGTGGTCGGCAACGCTGCGGAGATGGTCCAGGAGTCGTTCCAGCTGGTGCACGCAGGGCGCCGCCAGGGCACCTACGGCGGCTTCGTGGTCAAGGGCGGCAACTACCTGGAAGGGGAAATGACCCTGTTCACCGGCATGCGCCGCGAGTACCCGCTATTCGCTGCCGACGGTACCGAGCAGCGCAACGAAACCACCGGCTTCCGTGTTTCCATCGGTGCCTTGTCGGCACCGCGTTCGCGTTACAAGGAACTGTTTGCGCAATGGAAGGACGAAGGACGAGTGAGTACGCTCACCGACGAGATCGACGAAGAACAGGACGCCACCAAACTACTCGATGGCCTGATCGCCAACAGCGACGATCCGCAACTGCGTGATCGCCTGGCGATCGTCAACGAGGAGCTCAAGCGCAGCGTGTCGCTGATCGCCAAGCAGCGCGAGGATGCGGCAGGCAACCTGATCCAGTCGGCGGCGCTGGTGGCCGAGACGATCAACAACTACAACATTCGCCTGACCAATTTACGCAAGAGCCGTGACGAAGCTCGCAGTGCCAAGGATGAAGCCTCGGCGAAACTGTTCGAGGCGGCGATGGCCAATGGTCGCAGTGCGCTGGACGGTGCGCTGGCGATCTACATCGACAACCTGGACAACGGCACGCGTTACAGCAATGCGGTCATCCAGGCGCAGTTCCAGCGCACCAAGGAGGAGCTGGCGCGCAAGCCGGTACTGGGTAAAAGTCTGGTGAATCGGGCTACGCTGTTCGTGCGACATGTCGGTGAATACCGCAAGAACCGCAAGGCCGACGCCGAAGTGATTCTGAAACAGCTGCTGGCGCCCTGATAGCGGCAGCAGCACTGCAACGATGGATGCCGGGCATCGGCGGTTGACCGAGCCGGCTTTGAAAGGAACTCTGGCGGCCTTGGCCGTGATCAAGCAGGCGGTTGTCATGCGACGCAGCCTGAATGGAATAAACACTCACTCAAGTACGAGATCGACGACGATGCAAAATCCCAACAAGGCCCCCGCTTTTTCCTCGATACGCACTGCGCTGCTTTCCGCCGTCACCTGCACCAGCGTACTGCTGGTCGGTTGCGCCGGCTCGCCGAGCTCCCAGGTTGCCGCGACCACCAAAGCGGAGTTCTTTCCGCAATGCTACGAGCCTGTGAAGCAATTGCGCAGCTCGGAAGACGCGATGAGTCGCAGTGTCGCTATCGGTGCCGTGACCGGCGGCCTGATGGGCGCCCTTGGTGGTGCTCTGGTCGACGATGAGAAACGTGGTCGCAATGCCGCCATCGGCGCCGCAGGTGGTGCCCTGGCGGGCGGTGCGGTGGCCTACTACAACCAGCGTCAGCAGCAGATCACCGACGACAACGCGCGTCTGGCTTCCTATGCCGCCGACATCGACACCAACAACCAGAACATCGACCGCAACATCCGTTACGCCAGCGCTGCCCAGAGCTGCTACCAGCAGGCGTTCACTCAATTGCGTGCCGATCGCAAGGCGAACAAGATCAGCGACGCCGATGGTCGTACGCGCCTGGCGGAAATCGTCAGTGGCCTGAACGAAACCAATGCGCTGCTGGCCAAGGTGGACGGCCGTACCGGCGAGAACGTCAGCACCTACACACAGGCATACGAGAAGGACCTGCAGACCGTTGGCGTCGAGCGCAAGGAAGTGACCAAGGTGGCCACCGCCAAGCAGCCTAAGGCGACCACCAAGGTGACCAAGGAAGTCATCAACACCGAGCAATCGCTGCAGAAGGCCCAGGCCAAGCAGAAGGAAAGCCAGCAGGTTGCCAGCCGAGGCCGCACGCTGGTGAGCGATGTGTGCAACAACCCGGATATGGGTGACTGGGCACCGGCCAGCTGCAAGGCCTGACACCTGGCTGTATGGAAAACCGCGCCTGGCGCGGTTTTTTTATGCCTGCCGTCCAGGCCAGGGGCTGTGGACGTTTCAGCGCGCGCCGCGTTGCGGCGAGAAATCTCGGCAGGCAGAACATGTTGGGTGTCTCTAGCTAGCGCACCTGGCGACCCAAGGCCCTGGCCCGCAGCGGCGTTCGTATAGACTGCTCCGACAGCTCCGTCGCTCAGCGTCGACGGCCCCCACGTCATGAATGTGCACGGGGGATTGATGCCGGTCACTATCGGCAGTGCGGCCCTGGGCAATCATGGCGGGTGCCGGGTGGGTGACCAGGCTGTCGGGGGCAGGGGCGACGTGCTGAATGAGGCGTTTCCCGGTGAATGCACGCCACCCCAGCGTTCGTGCAGAAACGTACGGTTCGAGTCTCCGCGCACTGCCGTGCATCACACGGCGGGCGAAGCGCCCCGGTTCACAACACTTCTCTCTTAGCCGTTTTGGATTAGCTGATGAACAAGATGATAGTGAGTCTGCTGGTGGCTCTGGGCCTGGTCGGGGCTGTTCAGGCTGCAGGCGATCCGGTTGCGGGGCAGGCGAAGACCATCGTCTGCGGTGCCTGCCATGGGCAGGATGGCAACAGCCCTCTGGCGAACTTCCCGAAACTGGCCGGCCAGGGCGAGCGCTATCTGCTCAAGCAGATGCAGGACATCAAATCAGGCGCCCGGCCGGTGGTCGAGATGACCGGCATGCTCGAGCCGCTCAGTGACCAGGACATGGTGGATGTGGCGGCCTATTACGCCAGCCAGAAAATCTCCGTCGGCGCCGCAGACCCTGCGTTGGTGGACCGCGGGCAGGCGCTGTTCCGTGGCGGCAAGCTGGCGGAGGGCATGCCGGCCTGCATCGGTTGCCACTCGCCGGACGGTAGCGGCATCGCCGCCGCCGGCTATCCTCACCTGGGTGGTCAGCACGCCGACTACATCGTCAAACAGTTGACCGCCTTTCGTGAGGGCGAGCGCAGCAACGATGGTGACAGCATGATCATGCGCGATATCGCCGCCAAGCTCAGCAACAAGGATATCCAGGCGATCTCCAGCTACGTCCAGGGCCTGCACTGAGGCATTGATCGGCGTTTATCTACCGGTGACGAAAAAGGCTGGCGTTGACCACCCTTTTCCGCTGGCGAGGCGGCTACAATGCACGGAACCTGCCGGGTGGCTATCCAGTCGAAGCGAAGCTATCCGCAGTACCCTCACAGCAAGGAGTCATGCATGCGTAATCTGATCCTTTCCGCGGTTCTGGCTGGTGCCAGCCTGTTCGGTGTTGCTGCTCATGCCGCCGAGATCGAAGCCGGCAAGCAGTACGTCGAACTGAGCAACCCGGTACCGATTTCCAAACCCGGCAAGATCGAAGTCGTGGAACTGTTCTGGTATGGCTGCCCGCACTGCTACCAGTTCGAGCCGACCCTCAATCCTTGGGTCGAAAAGCTCCCGCAAGACGTCAACTTCATCCGTATTCCCGCCCTGTTCGGCGGCGTATGGAACGCCCACGGTCAGATGTTCCTGACCCTGGAAAGCATGAAAGTCGAGCACAAGGTGCACAACGAAGTGTTCCGTGCCATCCACCAGGAAGGTCGCAAGCTGGCCACCCCGGACGAAATGGCTGATTTCCTGGTTACCCAGGGCATCGACCGTGACGCCTTCCTCAAGGCCTTCAACTCCTTTGGCGTGAAGAGCCAGATGGAAAAGGCCAAGAAACTGGCCATGGCCTACCAGATCAATGGTGTTCCGGTGATGATCGTCAACGGCAAGTACCGTTTCGATATCTCCAGCTCGGGCGGCCCGGAGCAGACTCTGCAGGTCGCTGACCACCTGATCGCCAAAGAGCGCGCAGCCAAGTAACTGATCCATACGGAGCGCCCTGCCATGCTGCGCCACCGTTCGATGCCCCGTCAGGCTGGCCTGTGTGACCCACAGGTCAACCCTGACTGCACCCCCGATGGCGATTGGCCGCAGAACGGGCGCCTGCGTCTGCTCAGCTTCAACATCCAGGTCGGTATCAGCACCGAGCGTTATCACCATTACCTGACCCGCGGCTGGCAGCATCTGCTGCCGCATCGGGGGCGCGCCGGCAATCTGCAGCGTATCGGCGATCTGCTCGGTGATTACGATATCGTGGCGCTGCAGGAGGCCGACGGTGGCAGCGTGCGCTCCGGCTTCGTCAACCAGATCGAACACCTGGCCCGCCTGGGCGCCTTCCCCTACTGGTATCAGCAGCTCAATCGCAATCTTGGCCGCTTCGGCCAGCACAGCAATGGGCTGCTCAGCCGCTTGCGCCCGTCGATACTCGAGGATCATCCGCTACCCGGCCCGGCCGGCCGTGGCGCGATCCTGCTGCGCATCGGCGAGGGTGACGACGCCATCGCCGTGGTCATGATGCACCTGGCGCTGGGGCCGCGTACCCGTACCCGGCAACTGGCCTATATCCGCGAGCTGATCAGCGGGTACCGCCATCAGATCCTGATGGGCGACATGAACACCCACGCTGCCGACCTGCTCGAGCACTCGCCTCTGCGCGACCTCGGCCTGATCGCGCCGCAGATCGAAGCGACCTTTCCGAGCTGGCGCCCGCAGCGCTGCCTCGACCATATTCTGCTCAGCCCCGGTCTGGAGCTCGAGCGCTTTCAGGTGCTGGCCCAGCCGATCTCCGACCACCTGCCGGTGGCTGTGGAAATCCGTCTGCCCAACTCCTTCGCACCACCGTTGCCGCCCTGTATCCAGGAGCCCTGAGCATGGCCGACGACGCCCAGCGCTGGCGCGAGAAGTACCTGTCCAACCTCGAGCAGCAAGAGAAGCTCGAGCGTCGCTGGGATGCGCGTATCGACTTGCTGCGCCGTGGCCTGGTGCGCAGCAGCCTGGCGGCAGAGGGCTCCGACAAGTCGGTCGACCAGTGCATGCAGGACCTGCGTGAGATCCTCCGCCGCGACGATATGGACGCTGGGCTCAGCGCACTGATCCCGCGCCTGGAAAAGACCGTGCTGGACTCCGAGCAGCGCCGTCAGCAGCGCATCGAACAGGTTGCCAGCGGCCTGTCCAACCTGGTGGCGCAGCTGTTGAAGATGGATTTGCCGAGTGACGTGCGCAAACCGCTCAAGCGCTACGCCAAGCAGGTTGAGGAGCGAGCCCGGCAATCTCGCGAGCTGCCCGCGCTGCTGGCCGAACTGAGCCAACTGCAGCAACAGGCGCTGACTGTTCTGGGAGCGGAGCAGGTCGAGCGGCCGGGGCTCATCGAGCGGCTGTTCGGCAGCCGTGATGCGGCCAGCCCGAGCGCACCAGACGAGGCGCTGGCTGAGTCGGGACCCGTTGCCCAGTTGGTGCCGCTGCAAGCCGCGCCCGCGCCCGCTGCCGTTGCGCTGGCCGAGCAGCCTGCTGCAGTCGAGCTGGCACCCGTTGTTTCCGAACCGTTGCCGCAACCCACGATGCTCGAGCCTGCTGTGCTGGCAGCCGTTCCGGCAGCGGCTAACGGCACCGTGCTTCTGGACAGTTTGCCACTGCCATCTGCCTTGCTGATGCCGACGCCTGTCGCCCCGCGCGCGCAAGAGCCTGCTGCCGAGGTTGTGGAAACCGCCACGCCTGTAGAGGTTGCGCTGGAAGAGACCGCGCCAGCCGCTGATGCACCGCTGCAGGTCGATCCTGCCTATGCGCTGCCGCCTGCGCCCGAGCCTGGCTACAGCGCCATCGCCAGCCATGTTGAAAGCAGCCTGCTGGGCTTGCTCGAAGAGCTGCCGCTACCCGAACGTCACCAGGCACAGGCCGACGTGTTGCGCCAGCGCATCACCGCCGGTCTCAATATGTACGAGCTGGTACCGGTGCTGGACGACCTGGGTGTGCTGATGTTGGCGATCGCCGACGTCGGTCAGCGCGAGTTCGAAGGCTATCTCAAGCAGCTCAATCAGCGCTTGGCGGCTTTTCAGGGCAGCCTGCGTGACGTGCACGCCGATTATGCCGACTCGACCCAGGCGGCCCGCAGCCTGGACAGCGAGCTGCGCCAGCAGGTCGATGGCTTGCACAGCAGTGTGCTCGAAGCCACCGATCTGGACAGCCTCAAGAGCCTGGTGGAAAACCGCCTCAGTGGCCTGCTCGGCACCATGGAGCAATATCAGCACCAGCGTGACGAGCGCGAGCAACAGGTGGGAGAGCGTCTGCAGATTCTGGTCGAGCGTGTTGCGAGCATGGAGCTTGAGGCCAAAGGCTTCCGCGACCACCTCGAGGAGCAGCGCCAGAAAGCTCTGCTCGACCCGCTCACCGGGCTTCCCAATCGGGCCGCGTGGACCGAGCGCCTCGACCTCGAGCTGGCGCGCTGGCAGCGTTATGGCGGCGATCTGCTGCTGGCGGTTCTGGATATCGACCACTTCAAGCGCATCAACGATGATTTCGGTCACCTGGCCGGTGACAAGGTGTTGAAGATCATCGCCGGCGAGTTGTTCAAACGGCTGCGCAAGACCGACTTCATCGCCCGTTTCGGCGGCGAGGAGTTCGTGCTGCTTATCCCGTCCACGCCCATGGACGGTGGCCTGAAACTGCTCGACACCCTGCGCACGGCGATCGAGAGCTGCCCGTTCCACTTCAAGGGCGAACGGGTGACCATCACCCTGTCTGGCGGCATCAGCTCGTTCAGTGCCGCGGAGCGTAGCGAGCAAGTGTTCGAGCGCGCCGACCAGGCGCTCTATCGCGCCAAGCGCAGTGGCCGCAACCGCATCGAACAGGGCTGATAGGGCCGTATCGCCGCCGGCTGCTGCAGTGCTGCGTACGTATCCCGTTGCATCTTTCAGTAAGTGCATCAGTGCATTCTGTGCATCAGGCACGCCCGGCCTGTGCCGATTGTCGCAAAGCTCACAGGCGGCAGTCGCCCGGCCAGCGAGACGCTGCTAGTCTCTGCTCGCCAACACTTGATAACTAGATCGACTCGATATGCTAGGGCGCTTCTCACTTTTCCTAGGACTCTGTGCGTTTGCCTTTCAGGCAAGTGCACTGACCGTCTACAAGTACACCGATGCCAATGGCGTGGTCACCTACAGTGACCAGGCCGCGCCCGGTGCGAAGGTGTTCGTGTTCAGCGACCGCATGGTCGAGAAACTCGATAACCAGGTGAAGCTGGAAACCCGCAAGCACGCTGCTGGCGAGACCCTGCTGGTGCGTAACGATCTGTATGCGCCGGTTCAGGTGGAGCTCAAGCTCGAGAACGTCGCTAACGCCAGTGGCGTACCGGCAAAACCGATCAGTTGGGTGCTGCCGCCGCGTAGCGAGATTCGCCTGGCCACGCTGGCACCCCTCGATCCTTCCAAGCCGCTGCGCTATACGCCGAAGCTTAGTTACGCGCTGGGCGATCCGCGGCTGCTGCCGGTCAAGAAGAGTTACCCATTGCCGTGGCAGGGCGGGCCTTTTCGGCTGACCCAGGGCGCCAATGGCCAATACAGCCACTTCACCCCGAAAGGTCGCTACGCCATGGATATCGCCATGCCCGAAGGCACGCCGATCGTCGCGGCGCGCAGTGGCATCGTGGTGAAGACCGAGAACGCCCAGAGCGGGCGTGGCAACAACCCGTCCGGCAACTTCGTGCGCATTCTCCACGACGACGGCACCATGGGCGTCTACCTGCACCTGATGCAGGGCTCGGTGAGCGTTCGTGAAGGCCAGCGCCTCGCCACCGGAACGCCCATCGCCCGCTCCGGCAATACCGGCAACAGCACGGGCCCGCATCTGCACTTCGTGGTGCAGCGCAACGTCGGCATGGCGCTGGAATCGATTCCCTTCGAGTTCAGCCAGCCGGTGGACAGCCTGCCCAACTTCGCCGTGGGCGGCGATTGAGACACGCGGCACCCAATTTTCAAGCCGTTTTCGAGTGTCCTGCGGGTACGCGCCGGCTCAGGCTTTTATGAGGCGGCAACTGAGTGCGCAGTGGTCGGAGACGCCGCTACTCATGCTGGCGTTTTTCAGCCGATAGCCGGCCGTGTGGAACAGCCCATCGACCATGAACGGAATGTCTCCGGCGCGGTGCAGCGAACCGTCGATGCTGCTCGTGTAGTGCGCCGGTACCCCATCGATGAAATGCTCGGCGATCAGGTCGAAGGTAGCGCGGCCGCGCGGGGCGTTGAAGTCGCCTACCAGCAGCAGATCGCCAGCCTGCCGAGCTTGCGCCTGGGCCAGCTGGATCAGCTTGCCGGCGCTTTCGCGCTGGTACGCCGTGGAGCTGCCGAGCGGGGTCACGTTGAGATGGGTCACGGCGATGCGCATGCCGCGCACGGTGGCCGTCAGCATGACTTCGGCGATGCTCAGTGGGTCAGCAGTGCGCTGGCCTTGCATGATGGAAAAGGTCATTTCGCGAATGCTTTCTGCGCTGCCCGAGTAGTATTCGGCGACCACATCCGTGGGTACCACTTCACGAGCGATCATGCCGACGCCGACTACATCCGAAGGACCTTCCCCCGGGTAGCGCACCATGGGCGCGAAAGACATGCGGCCACCCATCAGGTCTTCGAAGAATGGAATGTCGCGCTCGCAGAGCTCCTGCAGACAGAGCAACTCCGGGCGTTCACGATTGACGAAGGCCTCGACGCGCGGCAGGTGTCTGGAGCGTTCGATATTGATGGAAGCGATGTTGAGTGACATGGGATCAGTAGGCGATGACGGCATGAAAGGCGGCGTGGAGCACGCAGGGAGCGTGTCTGTGCGAAGGAGGCGCAAGTATATCAGAGGCCCTCACCGCCAATAGGACTCCACGCTTCTGCTTGCTAGCGGCCGGGCTATCGTTCGGCTCACCGTCATAGTCCATATATCTGTCTGCTCTCCAGTGGAATAAAACGCGCTCGGCAGGATATTCGGCGCACTTTATTGGGGCATTCTGCGCACCTTGCATTGCCAAACAGATTGGCAAACCCCGTTAATCCTCTGTTTTTCTTCACTGAATCAGTGGCTGTAATTGAGAGTGTTGATCGGCGCAGCAGAGGCTCGTTAAAAATGCTCGAAAGTGGTGCTGTCCGCTCTTTTTCAGTGCTCTGCAAGCCAGCTTTTTTGTATGTCCCGATGATATTTTTAATATTTTTCTATTGACCATCCTTTACGCCACTATCGGGCCGCAGCAGCAATCAAGTGGCGAAAAAAGGGGATGGTGGTGTACGGACTCGGCGATTGGCAGCAACGTGCTCGGCAGCAACCTTTCATCAGCCAGGCGATCATCGGAGGCCGCCGAGTTGCAGCGCAATCCGGTGCCACCTTCGCTTCGATCAACCCGGCCACCGGCCAGTTGCTTGCCAACGTCGCGGCCTGTGATGCGGCGGATGTCGACCTGGCGGTGCGCGCCGCACGGCAATCCTTCGAGGCGGGGGACTGGTCGCAACGTGCGCCGGTCGAGCGCAAGCAGGTGCTGCTCAAGCTCGCTGAGTTGATCCTGGCGAATCGAGATGAACTGGCGCTGCTCGACTCGCTGAACATGGGCAAGCCGGTGATGGATGCCTGGAACATCGACGTGCCCGGCGCCGCCGGTGTGTTCCGCTGGTACGCGGAGAGCCTCGACAAGCTGTACGACGAAGTCGCGCCGACGGCCCGCAACGTGCTCGCCACCGTGACGCGTGAGGCGTTGGGAGTGGTTGCCGCGGTGGTGCCGTGGAATTTCCCGCTGGACATGGCCGCCTGGAAACTTGCGCCAGCCCTTGCCGCCGGTAACTCGGTGATCCTCAAGCCCGCCGAGCAATCGCCGTTTTCCGCCTTGCGCCTGGCCGAGCTGGCGCTGGAAGCGGGTATTCCTCCAGGGGTGTTCAACGTGGTGCCCGGCTTCGGCGAAAGCGCCGGCAAGGCCCTCGGCCTGCACATGGATGTCGACTGCCTGGCCTTTACCGGCTCCACCGAGGTCGGCAAGTTCTTCATGGCTTACTCGGCGCAGTCCAACCTCAAGCAAGTCTGGCTGGAGTGCGGTGGCAAGAGCGCCAATCTGGTGTTCGCCGACTGCCAGGATCTGGATCTGGCTGTAGAGAAAGCTGCCTTCGGCATCTTCTTCAATCAGGGCGAAGTCTGCTCGGCCAACTCGCGCTTGCTGGTCGAACGCTCTATCCATGACCAATTCGTCGAGCGCCTGCTGAGCAAGGCCCGCGACTGGCAGCCGGGTGATCCTCTGAGTCCGAGCAGCCGCGCCGGCGCCATTGTCGAGACACGGCAGACCGCTCGGATCATGGCCTTTATCGACGACGCCCAGCGTGAGGGTGCGCACCTGGTCTGTGGCGGGCGCCAGCTCAGCTTCAATGGCTCGGACAACTTCATCGAGCCGACGGTGTTCACCAAGGTTTCTCCCACCAGCCGGCTGGCCCGCGAAGAAGTGTTCGGCCCGGTACTGGCGGTAATGCCCTTCGACAGCGAAGACGAAGCCGTGCAACTGGCCAACGACAGCATCTATGGCCTTGCCGCCTCGCTGTGGAGCGACGACCTCAATCGTGCCCATCGCGTGGCGCATCGCCTCAAGGCGGGCACCGTGTCGGTCAACACGGTCGATGCCCTGGACGTGAGCGTACCGTTTGGCGGCGGCAAGCAATCCGGTTTCGGTCGCGACCTGTCACTGCACTCGTTCGACAAATACACCCATTTGAAGACCACGTGGTTCCAGCTGCGTTGAGCCATGCCCGTCGCGCCGAACCCGATCACAGGAGCCTTGCCATGACCGCCCCGAAACACAGCACGCAGCAATACCAGGCGCTGGATGCGGCCCACCACATCCATGCTTTTCTCGACCAGAAAACGCTGAACGAGAAGGGTGCTCTGGTGATCGCCAAGGGGCACGGCCTGAACCTGTGGGATACCGATGGCAAACGCTATCTGGATGGCATGTCCGGGCTGTGGTGCACTGCGCTCGGCTATGGGCGTGCCGACCTGAATGCCGCTGCCAGTCGGCAGCTCGAAGAGCTGCCTTACTACAACCTGTTCTTTCACACCACGCACCCGCGGGTCGTGGAACTCTCCGAGCTGCTCTTCAGCCTGCTCCCAGAGCACTACAGCCATGCCATCTATACCAACTCCGGTTCCGAGGCCAACGAGGTACTGATTCGCAGTGTGCGGCGTTACTGGCAGATTCTCGGCAAGCCGCAGAAGAAGGTGATGATCGGCCGCTGGAACGGTTACCACGGTTCGACCCTGGGCAGCACCGCGCTCGGCGGCATGGGCTTCATGCACGAGATGGGCGGCATGCTGCCGGACTTCGCCCATATCGGTGAGCCGCACTATTTCGTCGAAGGCGGCGAGCTGAGCGAGGAGGCGTTTGGCCTCAAGGCCGCCCGCGAGCTCGAGGCGAAGATCCTCGAGCTGGGCGCGGAAAACGTCGCCGCCTTCGTGGCCGAGCCCTTTCAGGGTGCCGGCGGCATGATCTTCCCACCGGCCAGTTACTGGGCCGAGGTACAGCGCATCTGCCGTCAGTACGACGTATTGCTGTGTGCCGATGAAGTGATCGGTGGCTTCGGCCGCACGGGCGAGTGGTTCTCCCATCAGCATTTCGGTTTTGAGCCGGACACGCTGACCATCGCCAAGGGGCTGACCAGTGGTTACATCCCCATGGGTGGTCTGGTGTTCAGTGCGCGGATGGCTGAGGTGCTGGTGCAGCAGGGTGGCCTGTTCGCTCATGGCCTGACCTATGCCGGGCACCCGGTGGCGGCGGCAGTGGCCATCGCCAACCTCACTGCGCTGCGTGACGAGAAGATCGTCGAAACGGTGAAAACCGACACCGGCCCCTACCTGCACAAACTGCTGCGAGAGACCTTTGGCGGGCATCCGCTGATCGGCGATATCCAGGGTGTCGGCCTGGTTGCCGCGTTGCAGTTCGCCGAAGACAAAGGCACGCGCAAACGTTTCGCCAACGAGAACGATATCGCCTGGCACTGCCGCACCGTGGGTTTCGATGAGGGCCTGATCATTCGCTCGACCCTCGGCCGGATTATCATGGCGCCAGCGCTGGTCGCCACTCATGCAGAACTGGATGAGCTGGTGGAGAAGACCCGCCGTGCGGTGGATCGAACCGGTCGTGAACTGAATCTGCTGTAAACCGAAGCGTTCCGTAGAGAGCGCTGAAGACTACTGTGCCGGCCCCACGAGGCCGGCCTGCGATACGCCCTTGGCCCTTGGCCTGTCCCTGCCCCATGAAAACCAAAAACAAGCCAACAGGCTGTGGGAGTGCTTCATGAACAAGTCCTCGCGCCACCGTATCGTCCGCTCTTTTGCATGCACCGCCGTAGCCGCCGGCATGGCCGCCAGCGCCCAGGCCGGAACCCTGACCCTCGGGCACACCACCTGGGTCGGTTACGGCACGCTTTATCTGGCCCGTGACCTCGGTTATTTCAAGGAGCAAGGGCTGGATGTCGAGTTCACCGTGATCGAGGAGTCGGCCATGTACATGGCGGCTCAGGCCTCTGGCAAGTTGTCGGGCTCAGCGTCGACCATCGATGAAATCCTCAAGTATCGCTCGAAGAACTTCTGCTTCAAGGCGGTTGCCGCGCTGGACGAAAGTCACGGTGGCGACGGTGTACTGGTGGGTAACGAAGTGACCAGTCTGGAGCAGCTGAAAGGCAAGGCGGTGGCGGTCAACGAAGGTTCGGTATCGCAGTTCTGGCTGTCCTACCTGCTCAAACAGAAGGGCATGAGCATGAGCGATCTGGAAATCCAGAACATGACGGCTGACGATGCGGCCACCGCATTCATCGCCGGCCGCATACCGGCGGCGGTTACCTGGGAACCGCACCTGTCGCTGGTCAAGGCGAAAGGGCAGGGCAAGGTGCTGGTCGACAGCAGCGAGACGCCCGGGGTGATCGTCGACGTGGTGGCGTTGTCCTGCGACGTGATCGAGAAGCAACCTGAAGATGTGAAGGCACTGGTCGCTGGCCTGTACAAGGCAGTCGAGTACACCAAGACCCATCCGCAGGAAGCCTACGAAATCATGGCCAAGGGCGTCGGCGGCTATCTGTCCGATCCGAAGGATCTGGCCGAGGCAGCCAAGGGCGTGAAGTTCTATGACCAGGCCATGAGCGAAAAACTGCTCGGCACTCCGGGAAAACCGGGCGACATCGCCGGCGTTATCAGCCTGGCCAACGAAACCTGGACCAGCCTGCAGGGCAAGCCTTACGCAGTGAGCTACGAGGACTTGGTGGATACCTCGTTCGTTACCCCGTAAGCGTTCCGCCCGCGGGCTGTTCACGCCACTGTCGCGATGCCTCCCGGCATTCGCGCGCGGTGTGAGATGTGGCAGCCACGGGCTTCTCAAATACCTGCAACACGAGGTGGTCATGGCCACGCAAAAAAACTGGGCGCAGCGCTGTCTGACGCCGAAAGTAGAGCTGCCACGCAAGCTGGTGCTTGGCACGGGCGCCCTGTGCTGGCTGCTGGTGCTCGGCCTATGGGCCGTTCTGTCCTACGGGGGCGTGGTGCCGTCGATGTTTCTGCCAAACCCTGGTCAGGTCGTCGAAGCCGGCGTGCGCCTGGCCGGTGACGGCACCCTGAGCAAGCATGTGCTGGCCAGCCTGGAAGTGGTGCTGATCGGCTTTGCGGTTTCGTCTCTGGTCTCGGTGCCATTGGGCCTGTTGATGGGCAGCTTTCGCATCGTCCAGGCGTTCCTCGAGCCTCTGGTCAACTTCATCCGCTACCTGCCGGTGACCTCTTTCGTGCCGCTGTTCATCCTGTGGATCGGCATCGGTCTGGAGCAGCGCGTGGCGGTCATCATCTTTGGGGTGTTCTTCCAGCAGCTGGTGATGATTGCCGACGTGTCCAAGGGCGTGCCGCGGGATCTGATCAACGCCAGCTACACCCTCGGTGCAAGTCGCCGTGACGTCGTGCTGCACGTTCTCGGCCCGGCCTCACTGCCGGGCATTCTCGATACCCTGCGAGTCACCATGGGCTGGGCCTGGACCTACCTGGTAGTGGCCGAGCTGGTCGCGGCCTCGAGTGGCCTCGGCTACATCAGCCTCAAGGCCATGCGCGGCTTCCAGGTGGACGTGATTTTCCTGGCCATTGCCATCATCGGCCTGCTCGGGCTGCTCACCGATCAACTGTTCCGCTTGCTTCGACTGAGGATTACCGCATGGGCGCAGTAGCCAAGAAACCCTACGTGATGCCCGCGCTCAGCGAGTACGCCGAGGTCACCGCACGCCTGCGTGTGGACAACGTCAGCCTGCGCTATCAGTCGCCCAACGGCGACACCTTCACCGCCCTGGATCGGGTTTCCTTCGAGGTTCCGGATCAACAGTTCGCGGTGATCGTCGGTCCGTCCGGCTGTGGCAAGTCGAGCCTGCTCTACCTCACCGCTGGTCTCAACGAGCCCAGTGATGGCGACATCTACGTCGGTGGCAAGAAGGTCGAGGGCCCCGGCGCCGACCGCGGCATGGTGTTCCAGGGCTATACGTTGTTCCCCTGGCTGACGGTACGCCAGAACATCGAGTTCGGCCTCAAACGCCGTGGGCTCGCCAGTGGCGAGATCAATACCATCGTCAATTACTATCTGGGCGAGGTGGGGCTGGCCAAGTTCGCCGGGCATTACCCCAAGCAATTGTCCGGCGGCATGATGCAGCGCGTAGCGATTGCCCGCGCATTGGCCAACGACCCGCAGATCCTGCTGATGGACGAACCCTTCGGCGCCCTCGACAGCCAGACGCGTCTGCAGATGCAGCAATTGCTGCTGCAAGTGTGGGGCAACAGCAAGAAGACCGTGGTGTTCGTCACCCACGACATCGACGAAGCCATCCTGCTCGCCGACCGAATCTACGTGATGGGCGCGCGCCCCGGGCGGATCAAGGAAATTCTCGACGTGCCCATCGAGCGGCCACGCAATCTGGACGTGGTCATGGAGCCGGAGTTCATCCGCATGAAGCGGCATATCCTCGGCCTGCTGCACGATGACATGGAAGCGGTGCACTGAAATGGATGACAGCTTCGACTACCTGATCGTTGGTGCCGGTTCCGCCGGCTGTGTATTGGCCAACCGCCTCAGCGCCGACCCTAGCGTGCGTGTGTGCCTGATCGAAGCGGGCGGCAGCGACGCCAGCCCGCGCGTGCAGGTACCGGCCGGCACCATCACCCTGTACAAGAGCCGCGTATTCAGCTGGAACTACTTTTCCACACCCCAGCAGCATCTGGCCGGGCGCAGCCTGCACACGCCGCGCGGCAAGGTGCTCGGCGGCTCCAGCTCGATGAACAGCATGATCTACATCCGCGGTGATGCCAGCGATTACCAGCGTTGGCAGGCGGCGGGCTGCCCCGGCTGGAGCTGGCAGGACGTGCTGCCGTACTTCAAACGGTCGGAAGGTAACCGCCTCGGCCAGTCGCTGCTGTACCACGGCACTCAGGGCGAATTGCTGGTGGACAAACCGCGCGATCCCAACCCGCTGTCCAGGGTTTATATCCGCGCGGCCGAGCAGTTGGGGTTGCGCCAAAACGACGATTTCAATGGCGGTACCCTGGAAGGCGTCGGTATCTACAACGTGACCCAGAAGAACGCCAAGCGCCTGTCCAGCTATCGGGCCTTCGTCCATCCGGTGCGTGAACGCAGTAACCTCACCGTGCTCACGGGCTGCCAGGTGGAACGGCTGATCCTCGAGGGTGACCGCGTCACCGGCGTAGAGCTACAGCAGGGCGAACAGTGGCGTACCTTGCGGTGTCGTCGTGAGACCATTCTGTGTGCCGGCTCCCTCGGTTCAGCGCATCTGCTGCTGAAGTCCGGCATCGGCCCCAAGGCCGAGCTGGAGGCCGCCGGTGTGGCTTGCCGGGTTAATCTGGCCGGCGTAGGCAAGAACCTCCAGGACCATGTCGATGGCCTGGTTACCGTGCGCTCGAAGAGCCCGCTATCGCTGGGCTTCTCCCTCGGTTCGTTACCCAAGGTGCTGGTGTCGCCGTTCAAGTACCTGGCACAGAAGATGGGCTGGCTGACCACCAACTACGTCGAGGCCGGCGGCTTTGCCCGTACGCCCCTGGCCGAAGCGTTGCCCGACGTGCAGATGCATTTCGTGCCCGGTTATCGCAGCCACCGTGGACGGCTGTTCGAGTGGGGCCATGGCTACGCCATCCATACCTGTGTGCTGCGCCCGAAAAGCATCGGTGAGGTGCGTCTGGGGGCGGGACGCAGCCTGCTTGTCGACTTCAACTTCTTCAGTGATGAAGCGGACGCGCGCGTATTGATCGAGGGTGTGAAACTGGCGCGCAGGATTCTTGCCCAGCCAGCCTTCGATAATTCGCGTGGCGTCGAGATGCTGCCAGGGTCGGAAGTGCAGACGGATGAGCAGTTGCTGGCGCATTTGCGCGAGTGCGCGGCTACCGTGTTTCACCCGGTTGGTACCTGCAAGATGGGCACTGACGAAATGGCGGTGGTGACGCCGGCGCTGAAGGTGCGCGGCATGGAGAACCTGCGGGTTGCCGATGCCTCGATCATGCCGACGTTGATCAGCGGCAACACCAACGCGGCGTGCATCATGATCGGCGAGCGAGCGGCGGATTTTATCCTGAGCAGCGAAGTACCCAGCCCGACGGCCAGGCACTCGCTTGTGCAGGAAGCTTAGAACGCCAGGCCGACTTTCAGGCCAACCTGTTCCTGTTTGAGCTTGCTGTTTTCAGCCAGCACGCTGTCGCTGTCGACTTTGTAGTTCGTGCGGGTGTAGTACAGGCTGGTGCTGACTGGCAGGTTGTTGATGCCCTTGTTCCACAGCACGGTCAGCTCGGCGTACGGGTTGGCCTTGTCCTTCAGGTCAACGGTGTCGCTGCCTTCGCCTCTGACTTTCAGTTCGGCTTCTGCATCGAGCGAATAACGTGCGCCGGCCTCGAGGCGGACGGTGTAATCGGACGTCAGGTAGTTGTAGCCGATGCCGGCCTTGGCAAAGGGGGCTTTGCTGGTCAGTTTGACGTTGGTATCAAGCGGGCCGGCATCGTCCTGCTCGATGCGACCCCAGTCATAGCCGCCGCCAACGATGAAGTCGATGTAGTTGTTGGTGCTCAGCGCGGCACGCAAGCCCAGGTCGAGGTCGGCACGGGCTGCCTGGTACTTGTCGTCGTCTTTCTTGCGGTACTGGGCTTCGATGCCCGCTTGATAGATGAAGCCTTCATGGCCCGTCAGCTTGTTGCCGAAGTTATAGAACAGACCGCCCTGATTCAGACGCTCCTTGTCGCTTTCGCCAAAGGTGCTCAGCTTGTACTGATTGTGCGAGCCGATGACGCCGATGGTGGAGATCGGGTCAGTGATAGAGTCGGCGTAGGCGTGCGAAGCACCAGCGAGGCAGAGGGCGAGTGCGGTTTTCGACGTGATTCCATTGAGTTGCATGGCTGAATCCTTGGCAGTCTGTTCATGTGATGGCGTGCACCCATTCGATGCGGTGCACGCCGATGGACTGCCCACTTGCACAAGTTATTCGAGTAGCCCGACGAACGGTCGTAAGTGGTTGTTTCGGATCAGATATGAGTGTGCTGGATAGAGGCGTAGATGACCGATTGGTCAGCTTTTTCGAGCGCTTCATTCGACCCGCCTCCAGGCGTTGATACGCCTGGGATGCGCGTCGATCAGTCGAGTTTGATGACCTTGGCCAGCAGGATCTTCGGGCCCTTCATCTTCTTGACGATCAGGCGAAGGCCGGCGACCTCGAGTGATTCCTCTTCCTCGGGCACCCGCTTGAGGGTTTCGTAGATCAGCCCCGCGAGGGTTTCCGCCTCGATATGGTCGAGGTCGACGCCGAGCAGCCGCTCCAGCTTGAACAGCGGCGTATCACCGCGCACCAGCAGCTTGCCGGGTTGATAGGCGAGGATGCCGCGCTCGGCCTTGCGGTGTTCGTCCTGAATATCGCCGACCAGGGCTTCGAGCACGTCTTCCATGGTCAGGTAGCCGATGACCTTGCCATCGGCTTCCTCGACCAGCGCGAAGTGGGCGCCGCCTTTGCGGAACTGCTCCAGCAACTCGGAGAGTGGCAGGTTGCGGTTGACCTTCTCCAGGGGGTGCATCAGCTCGCTGAGGCGCAGGGTCGAGGGCAGCATTTCCAGCAGCGACAGGTGCAGCAGCAGGTCCTTGATATGCAGCACGCCGACGAACTCGCCAGCGGCCTCGTCGTAGATCGGGTAGCGGCTGTACTTGTGGCGACGGAACACGCTGAACACTTCATCCAGCGAGGCGTTGAGCTCGAGGTAGATCAGGTCTTCGCGGGAGTTGGCCCAGTCCACCACGTCCAGCTCGCCCAATTCGACCGCCGAGGCGAGCACGCGCATGTCCTGGTCGGTCGGGTCGCTGGCACGGCTGGAGTGCAGGATCAGCTTGAGCTCATCGCGGCTGTAGTGATGGTCGTGGTGCGCCCCCGGCTCGCCCTGGCCGGCGATACGCAGAATGGCGTTGGCGCTGGCATTGAGCAGGAAAATCGCCGGGTACATGGCCCAGTAGAACAGGTACAGCGGCACCGCCGTCCACAGCGACAGCAGCTCGGGCTTGCGAATCGCCCAGGACTTGGGCGCCAGCTCGCCGACGACGATGTGCAAGTAGGAAATGATGAAGAAGGCGGTGAAGAAGGCGATGCCGTGAATCAGCTTCTGCGACTCGATGCCGATGGAGGTCAGCAGGGGTTCGAGCAGGTGGGCGAAAGCCGGTTCACCGACCCAGCCAAGGCCGAGGGACGCCAGGGTGATACCCAACTGGCAGGCCGACAGATAGGCGTCGAGCTGGTTGTGCACGGTACGCAGGATGTGTCCGCGCCAGCCATTCTCCTGGGCCAGGGCTTCGACCTTGGTGGCCCGCAGCTTGACCATGGCGAACTCGGCGGCAACGAAGAAGCCGTTGAGCAGCACCAGAAACAGGGCGAACAGCACGAGGCCGAAATCGGCGAAATAGGTGGAGAAGGAGACGCTCGTAGAGGGATCCATGGGGAGTTCGTGTGACCAGATATTGCTAAAGGGTGGGGCTTGGGACTGTGCTTTGCAATAGGGCCTGGGTCACAGGCCCTAAAGTAGTCAGCGCTCGCGCTGCGCTATCTGGGCCGCCGGGAAGTGACAGGTGAACAGGCTGCCCTTGCCGACGACGCTGGTGATGTCCAGTTGGCCGCGGTGGCGCAGCAGCACGTGCTTGACGATCGCCAGGCCCAGACCGGTACCGCCGGTGTTGCTGGCACGGCTGGAGTCCACCCGATAGAAGCGCTCGGTCAGCCGCGGCAGGTGCTTGGCCTCGATGCCCGGCCCGGTGTCCTGCACGGACAGGTGCGCGCCCTGTTCGTCCTGCCACCAGCGAATGCGGATTTCGCCTTCGGCCTGGGTGTACTTGACCGCATTGAACACCAGATTCGAAAAGGCGCTACGCAGTTCCGACTCGCTGCCCTTGAGCCTGACTCCGGCGTCGGCGTCCAGGCTGATGCGGTGGTTATGCTCCGCGGACAGTGCCTGGGCATCGGTCTTGATTGCCAGCAGGAGTTGCTCGACCGGCACGGGCTGGTTGTCGGACGGGTAGTCGGTGGCTTCCAGTTTGGCCAGCAGGAGCAGATCGTTGAGCAGGCACTGCATGCGCGAGCCCTGTTGCTGCATCTGTTGCAGGGCACGGCGCCAGCGCGGATTGATCTCGTCGACGTTGTCCTGCAGGGTTTCCACGTAGCCGGAAATCACCGTGAGCGGCGTACGCAACTCGTGGGAAACGTTGGCGACGAAATCCTTGCGCATCTGTTCGAGCTGATGCAGCCGCGTCACGTCACGGACCAGCATCAGGTGTTCCTGATTGCCATAGCGGGTGATGTTCAGTTGCAGCTGCTTGCGCGGGTTGACCGGCGAGGGCAGCTCCAGCGGCTCGAGGTATTTGCCGCGCTCGAAGTATTCCTTGAAGCGTGGATCACGTACCAGGTTGGTGATCGACTGACCGCTGTCCTGAGGGGTTTTCAGGCCCAGCAGGGTTTCCGAGGCCTTGTTCCACCATTCCAGATTGCCGTGGCTGTCGAGCATGATCACGGCATCGCGCAGGGCCGCGGTGGACTCCTGGACACGGTCGATCACCGCTTGCAGGCGGCCGCGGGCACGCTGGTTGCGACGTTGCAGGTGATAGATGCTGTCGAACACCTCGCCCCACAGGCCGTAGCCGTCTGGCGGTGGTTCGTCGGGCTGGTGATCCTTGAGCCAGGCATGCAGGCGCAACAATTGGCTGAGCGTCCATGCCAGGTGAATGGCCAGACCCAGGGCCAGTGCCCAGGCATACTGGCCGGTGATCACGCCCAGCACCAGACAGGCGGCGACCAGTAGCAGCAGGCGGCGGGTTATGGCGCCGCGCCAGTTGCTCGTCACGTTGCGCTCATCCGTCCGCGTGTCCCTGTCATGTTGCGCTCCAGGCTGCCGGTCAGCCCTTGGTGGAGAAACGATAACCGGTGCCGCGCACCGTCTGCACCAGATTTTCGTAGGCTTCGCCGAGCGCTTTGCGCAGGCGGCGGATATGCACGTCGACGGTACGTTCTTCGACGTAGACGTTGCCGCCCCATACCTGGTCGAGCAGTTGGCCGCGAGTGTACGCGCGTTCCTGATGCGTCATGAAGAATTGCAGCAGGCGATATTCGGTGGGCCCCATTTCCGCCGGCTTGCCGTCGATGGTCACGCGGTGGCTGATCGGGTCGAGCAACAGCCCGCCCACTTCGATCGGGCCCTCGCTGTCGCTGGGGCCGGCGCGGCGCAGTACCGCTTTCAGGCGGGCGACCAGCTCGCGGGGCGAGAAGGGCTTGGTGATGTAATCGTCGGCACCGACCTCCAGGCCCTGGATCTTGTTGTCCTCTTCGCCCTTGGCGGTGAGCATGATGATCGGGATGTCGCCGGTCAGCTCGTCGCGCTTGAGGCGTCGGGCCAGCTCGATGCCGGAGGTGCCGGGCAGCATCCAGTCGAGCAGGATCAGATCGGGTTTGCGATCGACGATGATGGCGTGGGCCTGCTGGGTATTTTCCGCTTCCAGGCACTCGTATCCGGCCATTTCCAGCGCTACCACGATCATTTCGCGGATCGGCGCTTCGTCATCGACGATCAGGATGTTCTTGCCAACCATGGGTCGAGCCTCAATTCATTCAACTGTCATGCGGCGCATTAGATAACGGAATTATTGCAGCGATATGACAGCCGTGCGGCAAGGCGAGGCGCGGCGGGCGCTGCGCAAGGTCCTAGCGCAGGGCGTAATCCAGCACGATGCCGATGAAGATCGCCAGGCCAGCCCAGTGGTTGTGCAGGAATGCCTGGAAGCAGACCATCGGCTCGCGTTCGCGAGTCATGTGAAATTCCCAGGCGAAACAGGCAGCAGCGGCCAGCAGGCCAAGGTAGAAATACAGGCCCAGCTCGAAGCGCGCACCGGCCAGGCACAGGCATAGCAGTGTCAGGCCCTGCAGGCCGAGGATGATCACCCGGTCGGCGTCGCCGAACAGGATCGCCGTGGATTTCACGCCGATTTTCAGATCGTCCTCACGGTCGGCCATGGCGTAGTAGGTATCGTAGGCGACGGTCCAGATCACGTTGGCGAGCAGCAGCAGCCAGGCGGCCACCGGCAGGCTGCCGGTTTCTGCGGTGAACGCCATCGGCATGCCCCAGGAGAACGCGGTGCCCAGCACCACCTGGGGGTAATAGGTGTAGCGTTTCATGAAGGGGTAGAGCGCGGCCACGCCCAGTGCACCGAACGACAGCCAGACGGTGGTGGCATTGGTCAGCAACACCAGGCCGAAGCTGAGGGCGATCAGCACCGCGAACAGGATCAGCGCTTCGCGGGCGCTGACCCGCCCGCTGGCCAGCGGGCGGGCCTTGGTGCGACTGACATGGCCGTCGAAGTTGCGGTCGGCGTAATCGTTGATCACGCAGCCCGCCGCGCGCATCAGAATCACCCCGACCACGAAGATCACCAGGTTTCTGGTACTCGGTACACCCTCGGCAGCGATCCACAGTGCCCACAGGGTCGGCCAGAGCAGTAGGTAGATGCCAATCGGCTTTTCCAGGCGCATCAACTGCACGAAGTCCCATGCCCGTGGGTGCAGGCGGTTGAGCGATTGCAGCAGGCGGGTGTACATCGTCGGTTTCTCCTGGCGGGGTGCGCGGATTATACGGGCGCAGGCACCGCGCGCCAGGTGTGTCGGCGCTAGTGGGCGGCGAGCCAGAACGCGGGCAGGAACACTTCGGCGACCAGCACCGCCAGACGGTCACGGCGAAAACATGAGCGCCGCGCCCACAGTCCCTGATGCGGGTTGTCTGCAGGCAGCCAGGCGGCCGGGTAATGACACACCTGCAATGCGCCTCGTTCGAAGGCCTGGTCGCTGAACAGCAACTCGCCAAGGGAGCGGCTACCCAGCTGCTGCAAGTCGAGGCCGGAGTCGGTCAGCGCCTCACGGGCCGCTACGCTGCGAGCGAACACCCAGGGCTCGGCATTGCCGCGCAGATGCACCTCGCGCACCCAGCCAAGGCTGCCAGACGGCACATCGAGCGCGGCGCACTCGTCGTCACGCAGTTCCAGCCAGCCTTCACGCAGCGGGATGACGCTGAAACCGCCGTCGGACAGTTCGCTCAGCCGACGGGTCAGCGAGCGCTCGTCGAACAGCCAGGCGCAGATGGTGGCTGATGGCGCGGGCTGCAGTTGATCGCGGGACAGCCAGTCTGGCGTCTGGGAGGCGGAACGGGGCACGGTGCGGATTCGCGATATGGAGATGCGCGAAGTCTAGCATGGGCATTGCCGCGGGTTTCGGCCTGCCCCGGCGTTCGTCGCGTGTGCTTGGCGCGTCCTGGCATTTGCGGTAGCGTGCCCGCGCAATGACCGTGACTACGCCGGAGAGCGTTTATGAAAAAGTGGCAATGTGTGGTCTGCGGACTGATCTACGACGAGCGTGATGGCTGGCCCGATGACGGCATCGAGCCCGGCACCCGCTGGGAAGATGTGCCGGAAGACTGGCTGTGCCCCGACTGTGGCGTGGGCAAGATCGACTTCGAGATGATCGAGATCAACTGAGCCCTCGCGAGACCAACCCAACAGGAACGAGCAATGAGCGACCCCGTGGTAATCGTCGGCACCGGCCTGGCCGGCTACAACCTGGCACGTGAATTTCGCAAGCTGGACAGCGAAACGCCGCTGTTGCTGATCACTGCCGATGATGGTCGTTCTTACTCCAAGCCGATGCTGTCCACCGGCTTCGCCAAGAGCAAGGATGCCGATGGCCTGTGCATGGCCGAGCCCGGGGCGATGGCCGAACAGCTGGCTGCCCAGGTGTGGACCCACACGCGGGTTACCGGTATCGACCCGGGGCACCAACGCCTGTGGATCGGCGAGGAGGCGGTGCCATACCGTGATCTGGTGCTCGCCTGGGGCGCCGAGGTGCTGCGCGTGCCCATCGAGGGCGACGCCAGCGAGGAGTTGTTCACGGTCAACGACCTGCACGGTTACGGGCATTTTCGCCAGGCGGCACAGGGCAAGCGCCGCGTGCTGATTCTGGGCGCCGGCCTGATCGGCTGCGAGTTCGCCAACGACCTGTCGCTCGGTGGCTACGAGGTCGATCTGGTTGCACCCTGCGAACAACTGATGCCGGCCCTGCTGCCGGCCGAAGCGGCGGCTGCCGTGCAGGCGGGGCTGGAGGCATTGGGCGTGCGCTTGCACCTGGGGCCGGTGGTCAGCCGGCTGCAACATGCGGGTGACGGGCTCGAGGCGCATCTGTCCGATGGCCGGTCGATCGCCTGTGATCTGGTGATCTCTGCGGTTGGTCTGCGCCCGCGCACCGATCTGGCTGCCGCTGCCGGCCTGGCCATCAACCGCGGCGTCATGGTCGACCGCCAACTGCGCACCTCCCACGCCAATATCTACGCACTCGGCGATTGTGCGGAGGTCGACGGTCTCAATCTGCTCTATGTGATGCCGCTGATGGCCTGCGCCCGTGCACTGGCGAAAACCCTCAGCGGTACGCCGGGAGAGGTGACCTACGGGGCCATGCCGGTGACCGTGAAAACCCCTGCCTGCCCATTGGTCGTGTCGCCACCACCGCGTGGAAGCCATGGCAACTGGACGGTCGAGGGCAGCGGTGCGGATATACGGGCGCTATGCCACGACGCCTCTGGCGCCCTGCTGGGGTATGCGCTGACCGGCGCAGCGGTTCAGGAAAAACTGGCACTCAATCGTCAACTGCCGGCCCTGCTGCCCTGAGCGTTCTGTCGCCTGCTCGACAAAATTGCCTGATTTAGCCTGAAACGGGGCTGGCGAAGCCCTCTGGAGCGTGCCATTCTCCCCATGCCTGCCGCAGTGTAGAGCTGTCGCGGCGCCTTGGCGCCGCATGGCACGGAACACAACAACAACAAACCGTAAATGAGGCATTTATGCGCAAACCCGAACTCGCCGCCGCTATCGCGGAAAAAGCCGATCTGACCAAGGATCAGGCCAATCGTGTACTCAACGCCGTTCTCGAAGAAATCACCGGTGCACTGAACCGCAAGGACAGTGTGACGCTGGTCGGCTTCGGTACGTTCGTACAGCGCCATCGCGGTGCTCGTACCGGCAAGAACCCGCAGACCGGGGAGCCGGTGAAGATCAAGGCCAGCAACACCGTCGCCTTCAAACCCGGCAAAGCTCTCAAGGACTCGGTCAACTGAGCCCTGGGGTCTGCTGACGTTTCAGCGCAATGCTGGCAATCACGGAATGTGTGAAAACTACTGCGCTCAGTCATGCGGGTGTTGAAAGCCGGCTGTTCCGAAATGTCAGCAGACCCTCGTCTGGAGCTGGCGCTAGCAATGTCCCCAGGCTAGCTGTCAGGCTTGCGGTAAGTCGCTACAATCGGCGGCCTCCGTTTTCTCCGCCCAAGCAGGCCATGCCATGAAATTCCGTTTTCTTCTCTGGATGCTGGGCCGTCTCATGGCCAAGGCAAGCCGTGACAATCCGGCATTCCGTCAGCAACTGGAGGGTCGCGATCTGGTGTTTCAGTTGCATACGCTCGATGGCAAAGTCGCTCGTCACTTCGTCGTCCGTGAACAGCGCGTCAGCAGCAAGCGCGGCATGGCCAGCGAGCCGGCCTTCGCCATCGGCTTCAAGGATTCACCTTTCGGCTTCGCCACCCTGACGGCGAAGAACAAGCAACTGGCCTTCATGCAGGGTATCCAGAACAAGGACATCCAGATTCAGGGCAATCCCGCTCTGGTGATCTGGTTTCAGGGTCTGACCAAATACCTGCGTCCCAAGCGCCCGGCCGACAAGAAAGCGGCCTGATCCAGCGGAAAACCTTCGCGGCCACGCGCAGCGCGAGTGGCCGCAGCCGCTATCAGTTCGGTGACCCGAACTGCGACGCGAGATCGCGTAGCGCGACCTCTGCGGCCAGCACCTTGCTCAGCGCTTCTTCCGCCTTGTCCCGGGTAATGCCCAGGTTGTCGAGCAGGCTCTGCGGGATTTCACGCTCCGGCCCGGTACCGATACCGTGGTTGCGCAACAGGCTGACCGCCAGATAGACCAGGTTCGGGTAGGTGGAGTGGTTGCCGCTGTAGCTCGAGTCGTGCTGAAAGCGCAGTGCCACCGCCAGCTCTTCGGGCATGTCCCAGTAACGCATCAGCCAGGAGCCGATCTGTTCGCGGCTGATGCCCAGCAGGTGCTGCTCGATATAGCTGTGTGGCAGGTGCTGGTTGACCTCCAGGTGGCGGCAGATCAGCGAGAAGTGCGGCGGGAACACGTGAGCCAGCACCAGATTGCCGAAGTTGTGCAGCAGCCCCGCCAGATAGGTCAGACCCGCTTCCGGGCGTTGGGCACGCGGCATGGCGCGCGTCAGGCCTTCGATCACGGCGGCGGTGTAGATCGCCTGTTGCCAGTAGGGCGTGGTCTGCTGCGGTTGGTCCTTGGGCAGGCTGAGGGTCTTGCCCAGGGCCAGGCCCAGGGCCAGGTTGATCACCAGGTCGAAGCCCAGTACGCGAACGATGGCGTCTTCCACCGAGCGGATCTTGCCGGGGGCGGCGTAGTAGGGCGATGCCGCCCAGCTCACCACCTGCGCCGCCAGGGCCGGGTCGGTCTCGACCACGCCGGTGATATCGTCGACAGTGGCGTTGGGGTCGACCCGCAGCTTGATGATCTTCTGCGCGGTTTCCGCCAGCGGTGGAATCTCGATGGTCTCTTCCAGACGTTGCTGGATGCGCCGCGCGGTGAAGGCCTGTACGGCGTGGCTGATCTCGTTGCGATCATCGTCGGGGCGGGTCAGATTGAGCCGCACCTTGCTCACCGGCTCGCCGAAGCGCGCGGCACTGGCCTTGCCCAGCAGGCCCTTGAAGGATTCGGTATGGAGTTCCAGCAGCACGCCGGGCTCGCCCGACTGGATGTACAGGCTCGGCGCCTCGAGCAAGCGCTCGTCGTACAGGCAGGGCGAGCTGGTCAGTGCGGGGATGCCGGGCAGTATCACCAGGTCATGCTTGCCGAGCATGCGATCCAGGCGCTCGGGTTTGACCGCCGTGAGCTTGCGACCGGTCAGTTCGGCCAGGCGATTGAGGTCCAGCAACTGGTTCTGAGGGAACAGCACCAGCAGGGCGCCCACCGCATCCTCGAGCAGCACGGTCTGTACGCGCTGTGCGGCTGGCAGCCCAGGCTGCTCATTGCGCACCTGATAGCTCAGACCAAGCTTTTCCAGCAACTGGCGAATCACCAGAGGCGGTTGGGGGGAGAGGTCGGCGATGGCTACTTCAGTCATGACGTGTTCCGTCGTAAAGGGGGATGCAGCTCCCCAAGTATAACCAGCAAGCTGACAATGCGACCTCGCGAGTCGACGATCGTCCTGTGTAATGTTCAAACTTGCCCATATTGTTGACCATGCCGCAGCCAGCGTTCCAGCAGCGGGCTGACATGCTGTGGCCAGTGCTCCAGCAGGGCCTGAGCCGCATCGCGAACCGCCGGCAGCAGGTCGGCATCACGCATCAGATCAGCTACCTTGAACTGCAGCAGGCCGGTTTGTCGAGTGCCGAGCATTTCTCCGGGGCCGCGCAGCTCGAGATCCTTCTCCGCAATGATGAAGCCATCACAGGTTTCGCGCATGATGCCCAGCCGCTCGCGACCGATCTGTGACAGCGGCGGATGGTAGAGCAGCACGCAATGGCTGGCCGCGCTGCCCCGGCCGACCCTTCCCCTTAACTGATGCAGTTGTGCCAGGCCAAGGCGCTCGGGATTCTCGATGATCATCAGGCTGGCATTGGGCACGTCGACGCCCACCTCGATCACCGTGGTGGCTACCAGCAACTGTAGTTGACCCTGTTTGAACTGATCCATCACCGCGGCTTTTTCGGCGGGCTTCATGCGCCCGTGGATCAAGCCGACCTGCTGACCGACCAGCGCTGCAGCCAGGTCTTCGTAGGTGGTTTCCGCCGCCTGGCAGGTCAACTCCTCGGACTCTTCGATCAGCGTGCAGACCCAGTACGCCTGACGGCCTTCGTTGCAGGCCGAGCGCACCCGCTCGACCACCTCGAAGCGACGGCTGTCCGCCACCAGTACGGTGTTCACCGGTGTACGGCCCGGCGGCAGTTCGTCGAGAATCGAGGTGTCCAGGTCCGCATAGGCGCTCATCGCCAGCGTGCGTGGGATGGGCGTCGCGGTCATGATCAGCTGATGCGGGCTGAGCCGACCGCCAACGCCTTTCTGGCGCAGTGCCAGACGCTGCTGTACGCCGAAACGGTGCTGTTCGTCGATGATCGCCAGGGCCAGGTTGCGAAAGCGCACCTCTTCCTGGAACAGCGCGTGGGTGCCGACCACCATGGGGGCACCGGCTGCGATCTGTTCCAGGGCGGTGGCGCGCGCCTTGCCCTTGAGCTTGCCGGCCAGCCAGGCGGTTTCCAGGCCCAGCGGCTGCAGCCAACGGCTGAAATTGAGGTAATGCTGCTCGGCGAGGATTTCCGTGGGCGCCATCAGCGCGACCTGATAGCCGGCTTCGATTGCCTGTAGTGCGGCGAAGGCCGCGACCACGGTCTTGCCGGCACCCACATCGCCCTGCACCAGGCGCAGCATCGGTTCGCCCTGGCTCAGGTCATAGGCGATTTCTGCGCCGACCCGCTGCTGCGCACCGGTGGGGGTGAAGCCGAGGTTGGCGAGGAATTTACTTGGCAGCTTCTGCGCGACCGGCAATGCAGGCGCGCGCTGCGCACGAGCGCTTTCTCGCAGGCGCTGCATCGACAACTGGTGGGTCAACAGTTCTTCGAAGGCCAGCCGATGCTGGGCCCAGTGCCGGCCTTCGGCGAGCTCCTCGAGGTCTGCATCCGGTGGCGGGCGATGCAGGTAGCGGATCGCCTGGTCCAGCGGCGCCAGCTGATAGTCGTCGGCCAGCTCGCGGGGCAGCCAGTCCGGCAGGCTGTGCGGGCCAAGGCGAACCAGAGCCTGTTCGCTGAGCTGGCGCAGGCGCTGTTGGGTCAGCCCTTCGGTGGTCGGATAGATCGGCGTCAGGGTTTGTTCCACGGCCGGCGGTTCGTCCCCGGAGAGCGCGCGGTACTCGGGATGGTAAATCTCCAGCCCGGACGAACCCGGGCGGATTTCACCGTAGCAGCGCACCTGGGTACCACGCTTGAGGCCTTCCTTCTGCGCATTGCTGAAATGGTAGAAGCGCAGACTGAGCGTGCCACTGCCGTCACTCAGGCGCACCAGCAGGCTGCGACGCCTGCCCATGACCACATCGGCCCCGGAAACGGTGCCCTCGACCACGGCATCCTGGCCAGGTCGCAGGGCACCGATAGGGACGATCCGGGTGCGATCCTGATAGCGCAGAGGCAGGTGGAAAAGGATGTCCTGCAGGGTTTCCAGGCCAACCTTGGCGAGTTTTTCCGCCAGGGCCGCACCAACGCCTTTGAGGTCGGTGACGGAAACCGTCGACAGCTCACTCATCGTTGCCCTCAGACGTTAATCGGCAGGGGCTTGGCAACCGAGCACAGGCGGATGGAGTCGGCCAGCACTTCGATGGCCTTTGGCCGTGGGAAGCTGGCGCGCCAGGCGATGGCTACGGTGCGGAACGGCGCCGGCGGGCTGAGGGGGCGTACTTCGATCACGCCCGGGGCATAGTGGTGGCTGTCCACTGCCGAGAACGGCAGGATGGAAACGCCGAGGCCCGAGGCGACCATATGACGGATGGTTTCCAGCGAGCTGGATTCCACCGTGGTGTGCCGGGCTTGTTCCTCGCCTTTGCGCAAGGTCGGGCAGGCCTCCAGCACCTGGTCGCGGAAACAATGGCCCTCGCCAAGCAGCAGCAGACTCTTGTCATTGAGCAGCTTGGTGTCGATGGTCTTCATTGCCGTCCACGGGTGATCGGCAGGCAGCAGGGCGTAGAAGGGCTCGTCGTACAGCGGCAGGGTCAGCACGTCGGCTTCCTGGAACGGCAGCGCGACGATGATCGCGTCCAGCTCGCCGGTGCGCAGTTTGTCGCGCAGCACGTGGGTGAAGTTTTCTTCGATGTACAGCGGCATCTGGGTGGCCACGCGATGCAGCTGTGGGATCAGATGAGGGAACAGATAGGGGCCGACCGTATAGATGGCGCCGATCTTCAGCGGTGCC
Organism: Pseudomonas flavescens; assembly: GCF_013408425.1. Lineage (NCBI taxonomy): Bacteria > Pseudomonadati > Pseudomonadota > Gammaproteobacteria > Pseudomonadales > Pseudomonadaceae > Phytopseudomonas > Phytopseudomonas flavescens. Next base: position 5,096,722 of record NZ_JACBYV010000001.1, read on the forward strand.
GCCAACTGGTTCTTGCCAGCCTGGGCCAACTCGCGGATGCCCTGAGCCTGCTCCAGTACCTTCTGAGCCTGGGTGACGATGCCTTCGCCGACTGGCGTCAGGCGCACGGCGCTCTTGCTGCGTTCGAAGATCAGCACGCCCAGTTCGTCTTCGAGTTTCTTGACGCCGACCGACAGGGTGGGCTGGCTGACGTGACAGCGCTCCGCGGCTCGACCGAAATGTTGTTCCTGAGCGAGCGTCACGATGTAGCGCAGTTCAGTGAGGGTCATAGTCTTAGTCCATTGAGATGCAGCCAAGCATAGCCGCTGTCTTCCATGTAACCAACCACTGAGGTGTGTCTGCGGGGCGGATATTGCAGCTGGGGAGGGTATCCGCCCCGGCTTTTCGGCCAGGGGCGGATAACGGCATCAGCGGCCGCGGCCGCGCTCCAGGGAGTAGATGAATGGTGCGACGATTTCCACGCTGCCATCCTTGAGCAGTTCGGCTGGCGGTTTCGGCAGCGGTTGTGCACGGCGGATCATCTGCAGCGTGGCCCGGTCCAGGGCCGCACTGCTGGATTTGCCGACCAGCGTGTACGACAGCACCATGCCATTGGCATCGACCACGAAACGCAAGCGGTTGACGCCCTCGAGACCGCGACGGCGCGCGTCTTCCGGGTAGCGCTTGTGCTTGGCCAGGTGGCCCAGCAGCTCACTCTGCCAGCTGACTTCAGCCTTGCTCGGCGAACTGATCGGCGCCTGCTGGGGGGCGGCCGGCTTGGCTTGCGCCGGTGCAGGAGGCGCAGGTGGGGCGTCTTCTGGCGGTTCGTCCTGAGGCTCCGGCGGCTTCGGCTCGGGTGGCTTGGGCTTCGGCGGCTTGGGTTTGGGCTTCGGCTTGGGCTTGGGTGGCGTCACCGCCAGCGTCGGCTTCGGCGCTTCGACCAGTTTCGGCTGAGGCTCGGGCTCCTCCGGAACGACTTCCGGTGGCGGTGGCGGTGCAGGCTTGGGCGCGGCCGGGGGCAGTGGCTCCAGTTCGACGATCATGGCTGCGGGGGGCAGTTCGATGGGCGTCGCCTGGGGTTGCCAGTACATGGCCCAGAGGAACAGGCCGATGTGCAGCCCAACCACGATGACCAGGCTAGCGAACCAGGAGAACGTGCGGCTGGATTTCTTCATTGCGAGCCGACCGTCTCCAGGCCTACCAGGCCGATCTTCAGATAACCGGTGCCACGCAGGGTGTCCATGACTTCCATCAGGTCGCCGTATTCGACGCCCTTGTCACCGCGTACGAAGATGGTCTTGTCCTTGTCATTCTGCGTCAGCTTGTCCAGCGCCGCGCCGAGCATGGCCGGCTGTACCTCGTCGTTGTCGAGGAACAGCTTCTTGTCGTCCTTGATGCTCAGGTAGATCGGCTTGTCCGGGCGCGGTGCCGGCTTGGCGCTGGATGCAGGCAGATCGATCTTCACGTCGACGGTAGCCAGTGGCGCGGCGACCATGAAGATGATCAGCAGCACCAGCATCACGTCGATGAAGGGCGTGACGTTGATCTCGTGGTTTTCCTGAAGATCGTCGCCGCCGTTTTCGTTGAGATGAAGACCCATGGCCTTAACCCGCCTTGACCATGTGAGGCTGTTGGGCGCGATCGCTGTTCGGCAGCATGTCCAGGTCACGGCTGACCAGCAGCAGCACCTGAGCGGATGCATCGGCGACCTGCGCCTTGTAGGCACTGATCGAGCGCGAGAAGGCGTTGTAGATGATCACCGCAGGAATCGCGGCAACCAGGCCCAGTGCGGTGGCCAGCAGTGCTTCGGCGATGCCTGGAGCGACGACGGCCAGGTTGGTGGTCTGGGTTTTGGCGATGCCGATGAAGCTGTTCATGATGCCCCAGACGGTACCGAACAGGCCGACGAAGGGGGCGGTGGAACCGATGGTGGCGAGTACCCCGGTGCCTTTGCTCATGTCGCGACCGCAGGCGCCGACCAGGCGCTCGAGGCGGAAACTGACGCGTTCCTTGATGCCTTCCTTCTCGCGGCTGGTAGCCGAGAGTTTCAGCTCTTCGCGGGCGTCTTCGATGAGGATTTCGCTGAAACTGTGCTTGGCGCGAGCCTGGTCGCTGGCCTGAGCCAGGTTGCGGGCGCCTTTCAGTTCGATGATTTCACGACGCAGACGGCGACGTGCGGTCACCAGTTCGATGGTCTTGGCGATCCAGATGGTCCAGGTCAGGATGGATGCCAGCACCAGGCCGATCATCACGCTTTTGACCACGACGTCGGCGCCCTGATACATGCCCCATGGGGACAGATCGTGGAAGACCGCTTCTGCTTCGGCGGCGGAGCCATTTTCGATGTCCAGATTATCGGCCGCTGCAGCCAGATCCAGCATGTTCTGCAGGATTTCTGGTGGCACGCCATTCTCGATCATGAACTGTTCGCGCACTTCCCTGATCTGTTGTGGAGTGGCATCGGGGCCGAGGGCGTCGATCCGCTTCTCCAGCTCTTCGGAGGCCAGGCGGGGATCCAGAGCAGGTGCTGCTGGTGCCGCGTCCGTTTGTGCTGGTATCTGAGCATTCGCGTCAGGTGCCTGCTGCGCACCGGCAGCGGGCTCGGCAGGCGCAGTCACCGACTGATCGGCGAAGCTTGCGGTCGGAGCCAGCGTCAGGCTGAGCAGCAGGGCGAGGAGCGCGCCGAGGCGTTGCGGCCGAGCGGCGACAGTGGTTGGCTTAGCGCTATGGGCGGTAGAGTTCATGCTTGCCGGACCTAAGTGTGATGACGGTGACCTGCGCGGGCGAAACCCTGCGCGGCAAAAAAGGCTGAACATTATTGCAAGTAATTCTTGTTTATGAAAGCGTTAATGTAACTATATTACATTCAGGTCGTCGTGATAGAGCGTTCGCCGGGCTGAGAGAGGGCAATGATGAGCAGAGTTGCAAGCGTGATGATCGCCGGGTGCGGGGATGTGGGGGGGCGTCTTGCAGTGCGTCTGCATGGCGCTGGCTGGCAGGTTTTCGGCATGCGCCGAACGGTGTCCGAGTTGCCCGAAGGCATTCTGCCGGTCGCAGGTGATCTGCACGGGCCTGGTTGCCCCGAGCAATGGCCGCAGGGTGAACTGGATTATCTGGTATACAGCGCGGCGGCCACCGAGCACGACGAGCCCGGCTACCGTCGGGCCTACGTCGATGGCCTGCGTCACGTACTGAGTTGGCTGCAGTCGCGAGGACAGCGTCCGAAGCGCCTGTTGTTCGTATCCAGCAGCGGCGTGTACGCCCAGGCGGATGGCGAATGGATAGACGAGACCTCGCCCGCCCAGGCGCAGAGCTACTCGGGCCGGGTGATCCGCGAGGCGGAGCAGGTGGCGTGGGGGGCTGAGGTGCCAGCCACCGTGGTGCGTCTGACCGGCATATACGGTCCGGGCCGTGAGTGGCTGCTCAAGCAGGTGCGCATGGGGTATCGGGTGTCGGTGGAGCCGCCGCTCTATGGCAACCGCATCCATGCCGATGACGCAGCCGGGTTGCTGGCCTTTCTGCTTCAGGCGGACTGGGCAGGCAAGCCACTGGATGACTGTTATATCGGTGTGGATGACGAGCCTGCGCCGTTGCACGAGGTGGTGGGCTGGCTACGGCAGCAACTCGGTGTCGAGCATTGGGCGCAAGAGTCGACCGTGCGCCGCTCCGGCAGCAAACGCTGCAGCAATGCCCGGGCTCGGGCGCTGGGCTGGTCGCCACAATATCCCAGCTATCGAGAGGGGTATGGCGCGGTGTTGCGTGAACGATAAGGCGTGTCGCCCGGAGCCTGGGCTCCGGGCGTTGGCGCTGGTCAGTCGATGACCAGAATGCCGTCCATCTCGACCTGCGCGCCCTTCGGCAGGGCGGCCACGCCAATGGCGGCGCGGGCCGGGTAGGGCTGCTGGAAGTAGCGGCCCATCACTTCGTTGACGGTGGCGAAGTGGGAAAGGTCGGTGAGGAATATGTTCAGCTTGACCACATCCTTGAACGAGCCACCGGCGGCTTCGATGACCGACTTGAGGTTCTCGAATACCTGCACGGTCTGTGCCTCGAAGCCTTCCACCAGTTCCATCGTCTTCGGGTCCAGAGGAATTTGCCCGGACAGGTAAACGGTATTGCCGGCCTTGATAGCCTGGGAGTAGGTGCCGATGGCGGCCGGAGCCTTGTCGCTGCTGATGACGCTCTTGCTCATGGAAAACTCCTGGGTAAGGGCAGCTTCAAGCGACAGGGCTCAAGCTGCAGGAAGAACCCAGGCAGGCTACAGGCTGGCGTTGCCCACCTCAAGCCGAGTCAAGGTGATGAGGCTTTCGTTGGATGTTGCCGGGGATCGCTGCGTGCCGGCGGCTGGGGAGAGGGTCATGCCTTCATGCGCGTGATGCGCATGACGCCGGGCAGGGTGCGCAGCTTCTTGATCACCCGCGCCAGGTGGACGCGGTCGTGCACGCTGACCACCAGTTGGACCACGCTGACGCGGCCGTCGCGTTCGTCCATGCTGATCTTTTCGATGTTGCCGTCAGCCGCGTTGACGCTGCCGGCCAGCAGCGCGATGAGGCCGCGCTGGTGCTCCAGTTCGACACGCAGCTCGACGTTGAACTCGCCCGTGACGTCCTTGGCCCAGGACAACTGGATGCATTTTTCCGGGTTGTGGCGCACTTCGCTGATGTTCCGGCAGGTGTCCATGTGCACCACCATGCCCTTGCCGGCCGAGAGGTGCCCGACGATCGGGTCGCCCGGAATCGGCGTGCAGCACTTGGCATAGCTGAGCACCAGGCCCTCGGTGCCGCGAATGGCCAGTGGGCTCTCGGCGTTGGGCAGTTCCTCGCCTTCGCTGGCCAGCAGTCGACGAGCGACCACGTAGGCCATGCGGTTGCCCAGGCCGATATCCTCGAGCAGGTCTTCGAAGGTCTCCAGGCGGTATTCGTTGAGAACCGCCTGCTGGCGCTCGGGCTGCAGCTTGTCCAGATGGCTTTCGAAGCTGGCCAGCACCTTGTTGAGCAGGCGCTCGCCGAGGTTGATCGACTCGGAGCGGCGCTGTTGCTTGAGGGCGTGGCGAATGTGAGTGCGCGCCTTGCCGGTGACCACGAAGTTCAGCCAGGCCGGGTTGGGGCGTGCGCCCGGCGCGCTGACGATTTCCACCGTGGAGCCGCTTTCCAGAGCCTGGGAAAGCGGTGCCAGGCGGCGGTTGATGCGGCAGGCGATGCAGGTGTTGCCGACATCGGTGTGCACCGCATAGGCGAAGTCCACCGCCGTGGAGCCTTTGGGTAGCTCCATGATGCGGCCCTTGGGCGTGAACACGTAGACCTCGTCCGGGAACAGGTCGATCTTCACGCTCTCGATGAATTCCAGCGAGTTGCCGGCGCGTTGCTGCATCTCCAGCACGCCCTTGACCCACTGGCGCGCGCGGGCGTGGTTGCCCTTCGGCGTTTCATCTTCGTTGGATTTGTACAGCCAGTGCGCGGCGATGCCGTTGTTGGCCATCTCTTCCATTTCGCGGGTGCGAATCTGGATCTCGATGGGCACGCCGTGCATGCCGAACAGGGTGGTGTGCAGCGACTGGTAGCCGTTGGCCTTGGGGATCGCGATGTAGTCCTTGAAGCGGCCCGGCAGCGGCTTGTAGAGATTGTGCACGGCGCCCAGTACGCGATAGCAGGTGTCGACCTTGTCGACCACGATGCGGAAGGCGTAGACGTCCATGATCTCGTTGAAGGCGCGGCGTTTGCCACGCATCTTCTGGTAGATGCTGTACAGGTGCTTCTCGCGGCCCATCACCTCGCCCGTCATGCCCTCGCGTTCAAGGCAGTGCAGCAGCGATTCCTCGATACGGGTGACGATTTCCTTGCGATTGCCACGGGCCCGGCGCACGGCCGCACGAATGCGCTCGGAGCGCATCGGGTGCATGGCCTTGAAGCCAAGATCCTCGAATTCCACGCGCATGCTGTGCATGCCCAGTCGATTGGCGATGGGGGCGTAGATTTCCAGGGTTTCCTTGGCGATGCGTCGGCGTTTTTCGCCGGACAGCACTTCCAGGGTGCGCATGTTATGCAGGCGGTCGGCCAGCTTGACCAGGATCACGCGGATGTCGCGCGCCATGGCCATGGCCATCTTCTGGAAGTTTTCGGCCTGGGCCTCGGCCTTGGTCTCGAAATTCATCTGGGTCAGCTTGCTGACGCCGTCCACCAGCTCTGCCACCGATTCGCCGAACTGCGCGTGCAGGGCTTCCTTGGCGATCCCGGTATCCTCGATCACGTCGTGCAGCATGGCGGCCATCAGGCTCTGATGATCCATATGCATGTCGGCGAGGATGCTGGCCACGGCCAGCGGATGGGTGACGTAGGCTTCGCCGCTGCGGCGGCGCTGCCCATCGTGCGCCTGTTCGGCGTAGAAGTAGGCGCGACGAACCAGATTGACCTGTTCGTCACCCAGGTAGGTCGAAAGTCGATCGGCGAGGGCGTCTATGCTCGGCATGGGAGGCTCCCTTGCCAGGCCTTGTGCACCTGCGACGTACGCTTTCGACCGGGCATAGGCTTACAGAGGCTCGTTCGCCTCTTCCTCGAAGGCAGCGAACAGCGGCTCTTCTTCGATGATGTCTTCCTGCGCGACGATGTCGGCGTCTACCAGGCCACTGGCGATTTCACGCAGAGCGACCACGGTCGGCTTGTCGTTTTCCCATGCCACCTTGGGCTCTTTGCCGCCGGTAGCGATCTGACGAGCACGCTTGGTGGCGAGCATGACCAGCTCGAAGCGGTTATCGACGTTGTCCAGGCAATCTTCAACGGTAACGCGGGCCATGGTGTTCCTCGTAGCGAATGCAAAAAATAAGCTGGGCCCAAATGGGCGAGCGGACTGGATAGTCTAGAAAAACGCCAGCATTAAGGGAAGAGAAAGTCGCTGGAAGGCACAAGTTCGCAACGCAGGGCGCGATTTTCGGTGCTCGAGCGACCTCTGCAGGGCCGCACAGGTGTGAGTCGGCCCCGTTTCACCTCACGCCAGCAGTTCGTTGAGCAATCCCAGGTGGCGCTGCTGTTGGGCCGGTTGCAGCAACTGATTGGCCCGGAAGATCGCCTTCAGGTCGCTCAGTGCGTGGGAGAAATCATCGTTGATCACGATGTAGTCGTACTCGACGTAGTGACTCATTTCGCTGACCGCTTCGCGCATGCGCTGTTCGATCACTTCACCGCTGTCCTGGCCGCGGCTGGTCAGGCGGTGGCGCAGCGCTTCGAGGGTCGGCGGCAGGATGAAGATCGACTTCGCCTGCGGCATCAGGCGGCGTACCTGTTGAGCGCCTTGCCAGTCGATCTCCAGAATCAGATCGATGCCCTCGGCCAGGGTCTTCTCCAGCGCGCGCTGCGAGGTGCCGTAGTAGTTGCCGAACACCTGGGCGTGCTCGAGGAACTCGCTCTGTTCGAGCATGGCGGTGAATCGCGCGTGATCCACGAAGTGATAGTGCACGCCGTCACTCTCACCCGGGCGCATGGCGCGGGTGGTGTGCGATACCGACACGCGAACATGGGGTTCGCTTTCGATCAGCGCCTTGACGAGGCTGCTTTTGCCAGCGCCCGAGGGGGCGGAAATAATGTAGAGCGTGCCGGTGGTGCTCATGGATCTGTCCTGAAACGGTGAGGTCGGGAGGTCGCGCAGCGGAGGCCGGGCGTCGATTATTCGATGTTCTGAACCTGTTCGCGCATCTGCTCGATCAATACCTTGAGGTTGACCGCTGCCTGCGTACTGCGTGGGTCGAAGGCCTTGGAACCCAGGGTGTTGGCTTCGCGGTTGAGCTCCTGCATCAGGAAGTCCAGGCGTCGGCCTGCCGCACCGCCCGCCTTGAGCACGCGACGCACTTCGCTGACGTGGGTGCTCAGGCGATCCAGCTCTTCGGCCACGTCGCTCTTCTGCGCGAGCATCACCAGTTCCTGTTCGAGGCGCTGCGGGTCGAGGTCGGCCTGCATCTCGCGGCAGCGTTCGAGAATCTTCTGGCGCTGCACATCGAGCATCTGCGGCACCAGCTCGCGCAGGGCGGCCACTTCACCAAGCATGCTGTCGAGGCGTTCGTTGAGCAGCTTGGCGAGCTCGGCGCCTTCACGGCTGCGGCCTTTCTTCAGTTCATCGAGGGCGCTGGCGAAGAGTTTCAGGGCAGCGCTGTTGAGGGCCTGAGGGTCGCTGCCGTCGGCTACCAGAACGCCTGGCCAACTGAGGACTTCCAGTGGGTTGAGCGGGGCCGGCTGCTTGATCAGTGCTGCCACGCTTTCTGCGGCGGCGATCAGTTGCGTGGCCTTGTCGCGGTCGACCTGCAGCGGTTTGCCGGCGCTGTCTTCGGTGAAGCGCAGGGTGCACTCCACCTTGCCGCGCGACAGGCCCTGGCGCAGCGCTTCGCGTACCGCGCCTTCGAGGTCGCGAAAGGCTTCCGGCAGGCGCAGGTGGGGCTCGAGGTAGCGGTGGTTGACCGAGCGCAGCTCCCAGCTCAGGGTGCCGTTGGCACCTGCCTGCTCGGTGCGGGCGAAGGCCGTCATGCTGTGGATCATGCTGCTTACCTCGTGAAGTTCTGCCGGTTTGGCGTTGGCCAAAGGCGGCGATTGTAGCGCAGTGCGGCGACGGCTCCCAATCGTGACCGCGTCTGTCGGACAGGCGCGGTCGCGGCCAGGCGGCAACAGACCCTATAATGCGCGCCAGATTTCCGATTCCATATAGAACGCGAGCAGGTATTCCTTGATGAAACGTCCCAGTGGCCGCGCGGCCGATCAGTTGCGCTCGATTCGCATCACCCGCAACTACACCAAGCACGCCGAAGGTTCGGTGCTGGTGGAGTTCGGCGATACCAAGGTGATTTGCACCGTCAGCGTCGAGCAGGGCGTACCGCGCTTCCTCAAGGGCCAGGGCCAGGGCTGGGTGACCGCCGAGTACGGCATGCTGCCGCGTGCTACCGGTGACCGCAATCAGCGTGAGGCCAGCAAGGGCAAGCAGGGCGGCCGTACCCTGGAAATCCAGCGCCTGATCGGCCGCTCGCTGCGCGCCGCGCTGGACATGAGCAAGCTCGGTGAAAACACCCTGTACGTCGATTGCGACGTGATCCAGGCCGATGGTGGTACCCGTACCGCCTCGATCACCGGTGCCATGGTCGCGCTGGTCGATGCGCTCAAGGTGATGAAGAAGCGTGGCGGCCTGAAAGGCGGCGACCCGCTCAAGCAGATGATCGCGGCGGTTTCCGTGGGCATCTATCAGGGTGAGCCGGTGCTTGATCTGGATTACCTGGAAGACTCCGCAGCCGAAACCGATCTGAACGTCGTGATGACCAGTACCGGCGGCTTCATCGAAGTTCAGGGCACCGCTGAAGGTGCGCCTTTCCAGCCTGCCGAGCTGAATGCCATGCTGGCCCTGGCGCAGCAAGGCATGACCGACCTGTTCGCCCTGCAGCAGGCCGCCCTGGCCGAGTGACCGGTCGCTGACCGAGGAGAACCACGATGGATGACAGCAACCTGTTGACGCCCGCCCCCGAGCCCAGCAAGGAAGCGCGCCAGTGGGCGATGATCTGCCACTTCGCCGCGGCCCTCGGTTTCATCTTTCCCTTCGGCAACCTGATCGGCCCGCTGATCGTCTGGCAGATCAAGAAGGATCAGGATGCCTTCATCGACGAGCAGGGCAAGGAAGCGCTGAACTTTCAGATCACCGTGGCCATCGCTGGCATCGTCTGCCTGCTGCTGATGCTGGTGCTGATCGGCTTCCTGCTGATGGGGTTGCTGTGCATCGGTACCATCGTGCTGACCATCATTGCCGGTATCAAGGCGGGAGAAGGGCGCGCCTATCGCTACCCGTTCTGCTTGCGGTTCGTGAAGTGAAGGTCGCCCCCTGATCGACGAAAAAGCCAGCTAACTGCTGGCTTTTTCGTTATGGCGCTGCAGGTATTGATTCAGGCGCGGGCGACTCTATAAGCTCTGCGGCGATACTGGCGTTTGGCGCTCACAAGGACACCGATGATCCCGATTAATCCGCTGGCCATGATGCTCGGCTCGTTGTTCCTGCTGGTTTCCGTTCTGTGCCTGTGCGGGCTGCTGGTATTGCTGGTGGCCTTTCTGTTGCGCCGCTCCAGACGCTTCATCGCGAAGCGCCGCTGGTGGTTCGGTTTATTGGCGGTATTCCTGGCCGCTGGCAGTCTCCCCACCATGCAATTCATCAGGTGGCAGCTCGATCATTGGCTCGAACGGCGTGCCCTCAGCCCTCGCCTGGAGACCAGTCAGGTGCTCGGCGATCTGACGCTACCCGCGGGTACGCGGGTGTGGATGGAACGTCTGGAGCCCATGCAGGACTTGAGTGGCAAGCCACTGGCTTATGGCTTGCAAAGCGTCAAGCGCGTCGAGTTCGATCGCGAGCCTGGCCTGGTACTTGGCATGCGCGTGCAGAGCCTCGATCTTGACGCGGGTCGAGGCCTGGCCGAGTTGAAGTTGCTGGACGCCGCCAAGCTGCAGGGTTGGAACTGCTCGCCAGAGGCAGCCGTCAGTTTCACTTATCCGTTCGGTGCGCCATTCGTGCTTGCCGACTGGCATCTGGAGGCCTGCACCCTGGTGCCCGGCAGCGAGGTGGCTGGGGTCGCCTGGCCCGGGCAGGTGAGCGTGCACGCCGTCGAGAGAGGCCGCTGGCTGGTGGAGGCAGGCAGCACGCCCGCGCGTTTTCAGGGGTTGGAGATCCGCGCAGTGAATCTATGGCTGGATGGCCCGCAAGGCGACCTCCAGGATTGGCAGGGTGAGCTGGCGGCGGCGCTGGAGTTGGGGGTCATGCAGTACCCGGCTGGAACCCGCGTTCGTCAGTATCAGGGCAATCTGCTCTTCAGCCCGATTGCCGATGTCCCTGCGCAGGATCGCCGCAGCGGCAAGCCCGTGGAGCCCGACCTGTCCGTGGCGCAAAGCGCCGCGGGTGAAGTGCTGGGGATCTATCCGAACAAGGATGTGGGTGTGATCGACTGGTTCAAGTTGGTGCCCTGAGGCCCATTCAGCTGCGATCCGCCAGCACGCCGATCAGAAACATCACCACCAGCAGGACAGGCGCCAGGGTGTAGTTGTTGAAATGGCCAAGCACCTGGGTCAGCAGCGGCGTCAGGTAAACCATCGCCAGGCCGTAACCGACGACGCAGACCACGACGAAGATCAGCGTGCGCAGCACGAAGTTGAAGCTGCCGATACGGCCTTGTACCCAGGCGTTGATGGCTGGGCCGAACAGCACCAGCAAGGTGGCGATGAGCCCCAGGGAAATCTCGCTGAGGTGGCCACGACTCCAGCGTGACACGGTGGCGATCAAGTCCAGCAGAAAATCCATCGTTGCTCCTTGGGCACGTCGTGATTGATTCCTGCTGCCTGGGATCATCCGGCGCGCCTTTGGTTCTATGGCGGCCGTGATTCAGGGCAGGAAGTATTGCAGCAAGTCATTGAGAAACAGCTGGCCTTCGCGGGTCGCAGTCAGGCGAGCCGGATCTTCTTGCAGTAGGCCGCGGCGTTCTGCCTGTTCGCGTGCAGCGGCCAATTGCTGCAATGGCAGGCCGGTTCGCTGGCTGAACAGCTCGGCGCTGCAGCCATCGCTCAGGCGCAGTACGTTCATCAGGAATTCGAACGGCAGCTCGTCGGCGCTGAGGAGGCGTTCACCCGCGCTGTAGTGCTTGGCGGGGTCGAGGTAGTCCTTGGGCAGGCGAGTTTTCCAGGTTCTGCTGATGCGGCCGTCTGGCGTGCTCAGCTTGCCATGGGCACCAGCACCAATGCCGAGGAAGTCACCGAACGTCCAGTAATTCAGATTATGCCGGGCGGCGCGGCCGGGTTGCGCATAGGCCGAGACTTCGTACTGGCCGTAGCCATGTTCGGCGAGCAGCGCCTGGCCCGCCTCCTGAATGTCCCACAGGGTATCGTCTTCCGGGAGGACCGGCGGCTGGTTCCAGAACACCGTGTTCGGTTCCACCGTCAATTGATACCAGGACAGGTGGGTCGGTGCCTGGGCGATGGCGATGCGCAGGTCGCCCAGTGCGTCGTCCAGCGACTGATCCGGCAGGCCGTGCATCAGGTCCAGGTTGAAGTTGTCGAAGCCGGCAGCGCGGGCCATGTCGGCGGCGCGAATCGCTTCATCGCCATCGTGGATTCGCCCCAGGGCCTTGAGCTTTTCTGCCTGGAAGCTCTGCACGCCGATCGACAGCCGATTGATACCCAGGCGCCGGTAGGCGGCGAACTTCTCCTGCTCGAAAGTACCCGGGTTGGCTTCCAGGGTGATTTCGATGTCGCTGGCGAACGGAATGCGCCGTTCCACGCCTTCCAGCAGGCGACCAAGAGCCTTGGCGGAAAACAGGCTGGGTGTGCCACCGCCGAAGAAGATCGACGTCAGCGGACGGCCGTGAGCGTGCTGCAGGTCGCTATCGAGATCGGCGAGCATCGCGTCTACATAAGCCTCTTCCGGCAGATTCGGGCCGGCAGCGTGGGAGTTGAAGTCGCAATAGGGGCATTTGCGCACGCACCACGGGATATGGATATACAGCGACAGCGGCGGCAGCTCGAAGCGGCGAGCCACAAGCTGAGACGCCTGCGAGCTGGTTTCGCTTGCAGTTTGTGGCTTGTGGCTTGTGGCGTTCATAGGCCCAGGCGCTGCTTGAGCAGAGCCATGGCGATGGCGCGGTGGCTGAGCTGGTTTTTGTCGACCGGCGACAGCTCGGCACTGGAGCACTGGTGCTCTTCGACCCAGAACAGCGGGTCGTAGCCGAAACCATGTTCGCCACGGGCTTCATGCAGGATGCTGCCGTGCCACAGGCCTTCACAGAGAATCGGCAGCGGATCGTCGGCGTGGCGCACCAGGGCCAGGCAGCAGACGAACTGGGCGCCGCGCTCGGCATCCGGCACGTCCTTGAGCGCCGCCAGCAGCTTGGCGTTGTTGGCGGCATCGCCTTGGCCATCGGCGTAGCGGGCGGAGTAGATACCCGGCGCGCCGCCGAGGTAATCGACCGCCAGGCCCGAGTCATCGGCCAGAGCGGGCAGGCCGGACAGGCGCGAGGCATTGCGGGCCTTGAGGATGGCGTTCTCGACGAACGACAGGCCGGTTTCCTCCGGCTCCACCTGGCTGAACTCACCGACCGAGCGCAGGCGCACGCTGTCGCCGAGCATGGCTTGCAGTTCCTTGAGTTTGCCGGCGTTGTGGCTGGCGAGGACGAGTTCTGGGAAAGGCATCATGGCTCCGGAAAGAGTTCCTGGTTGAAGTCCAGGCGCTGGCCGTTCACCTGCAGGTTGAACAGCAGCACCTCGCGCGAGGGGATGGGAAACTGCGCCAGGTACGAGACGAATTCACCCTCGCGCTGTTCGATGAAGGTTAGCGTGTGGCCGTGGCCAAGCACGTTCTTCACTTCACCGCTGACCGTGGCCGGGCTGGATTTACCGGCGCGCAGCACGCTGATGTTCAGCACGCCCTGCTTGCCGCTGCGCACCAGGCCGCTGGCCTGGGCGATCTGCGGTTGCAGGTAGCTGGCGTTGAAGGCGCTGTAATGCACCTGCAGATAACCCAGGCGCTGCATTCGTTCGGCGGCACTTACCGGCAGGCTCAGGCATAAGGCAATCAGCAGGAGGCGCATGGGTTCGATTGCTCAGTTGGCGATGCGCACGTCACGGGCGTTGTGCCCGCTGATGCGGTAGATGCCGATCTCGCCCAGCAGGTTGGGCCATACGCGGCTGGCCAGACCATGCCGGTGTTCGTGGTCGACCGCCAGGCGATCGAGTACCCGGGCGCTCTGCTGGTGACACAGGCGCTCGAAGTCCTCGAAGGTGCAGAAGTGGATGTTCGGCGTGTTGTACCAGGTGTAGGGCAGGAAGTCCGACACCGGCATGCGGCCCTTGCTGGCCAGGTACCAGCGGCAGCGCCAGTGGCCGAAGTTGGGAAAGGTGATGATGCAGGTCTTGCCGACGCGCAGCATCTCCGCCAATACCTTGTCGGGGAAATGCAGCGCTTGCAGCGACTGGGTCATGACCACCACGTCGAAGCTGTCGCTGGCGAAGTTGCCGAGGCCTTCGTCGAGGTTCTGCTCGATGACGTTGACGCCCTTGACGATGCACTGGGCGATCTTTTCCGGGTCGATTTCCAGGCCATAGCCGCTGACCTGCTTGTTGGCGCTCAGCCAAGCGAGCAGCTCGCCATCGCCGCAGCCGAGGTCGAGGACGCGGCTACCGGCGGGAATCCATTCCTGGATGATCTCTAGGTCGGCTCGCATGCTTACACCTCGATCCGTTTCATGTAGCTGCCGAAGCCCTGCAGGTAGCGCGGAATCGGCATGAGGAAGGCATCGTGGCCCTGGGGCGCGTCGATTTCCAGGTAACAGACGTTCTTGCGGGCGGCCAGCAGGGCGTCGACGATTTCCCGCGAGCGCGCCGGCGAGAAACGCCAGTCGGTGGTGAACGAGATCACGCAGAAGTCGGCCTTGGCCTGACCGAGGGTTCTGGCCAGGTCGCCATCGTGCTCGGCCGCCGGGTCGAAGTAGTCCAGTGCCTTGGTCATCAGCAGATAGGTGTTGGCATCGAAACGCCCGGAGAACTCCTCGCCCTGGTAGCGCAGGTAGCTTTCGACCTGGAATTCCACGCTGTGGAAGTCGTAGTTGAGCTTCTCGTTCTTCAGGCCGCGGCCGAATTTCTCGCCCATGGCGTCATCGGACAGATAGGTGATGTGACCGACCATGCGTGCCAGCATCAGGCCGCGTTTGGGGATCACCCCCTGATCCTGGAAGTGCCCACCGTGGAATTCCGGATCGGTGAGGATGGCCTGGCGAGCCACCTCGTTGAAGGCGATGTTCTGTGCCGAGAGCTTGGGTGCCGAGGCGATGGCCAGGCAATGGCGGACGCGGTCCGGGTAGCTGATCGTCCACTGCATGGCCTGCATGCCGCCCAGGCTGCCGCCGACCACGGCGGCCCACTGGCGGATGCCCAGCAGGTCGGCCAGGCGGGCCTGACTGTTGACCCAGTCTTCCACGGTCATCACCGGGAAGTCGGCGCCAAACGGTTTGCCGGTCGCCGGGTTGATGTCGGACGGGCCGGTCGAGCCGTTGCAGCCGCCCAGGTTGTTGAGGCTGACGACGAAGAAACGCTTGGTATCCAGCGGCTTGCCGGGGCCGATGCAGCTATCCCACCAGCCCGGTTTGCGGTCATCCACGCTGTGGTAGCCGGCGGCGTGGTGGTGGCCGGACAGCGCGTGGCAGATCAGCACGGCATTGCTGGCGCTGGCGTTCAGCTCGCCATAGGTTTCGTAGGTCAGTTGGTAGTCGGCCAGGCTGCGCCCGCAGGCCAGGGCCAGGGGCTCGGCGAAATGGGCGATCTGCGGCGTGACCAGGCCAACGGAGTCTTGAGGAAAAACAGTCGGCATCGACCCTGCTCGGATAATAAAAGGTACGTAGGAAAGTGCAGCAGTCTAAAGAGCGCGCCTGTCAGCGGCAAGGAAAGCGCGCACCGCGTTGCCCCTGTCCCGGCATCGCGGTGTACGGCGGTTGCTGTCGAACCCGGGCGGCGGCCTGCCGCTAGTCGGCGTTGCCCTGCGGACGCGGCATGCCTTGCAGCGTCACCACCTTGCCCTGGCGCTGGATCGGTGCGGGGCGACGCATTACGCGCAGCATCTCGCCGGCCTGTGCCAGCTGTTGCTTCAGCTCCTCGCCATAGTGCGCCAGTTGCTGGCGGCGTTGACGGCCGTGCTGGGTATCCTGCGCCAGCGCCTTGAGGCGCAGCATGTGGCCTTCCAGCAACTGCTTGTGCTCCAGGGTGTGCTGCATCAGTGGCATCAGTGCTTCGTCGGCCCACTGTTCGGCGTCGCGGCGCAGGCGGCGGTGCATGCCGATGACTTCCTGCACCAGAGTGGCGAAGAAGCGTCGGCTGAGGCTGCGCTGCTCGGTCAGCAGGTTCTTGAGGCCCAGGCGGAAGCGGTCGGCCTTCTTCTGCAGGTGACGCAACTCGCGCACGTAGCGGGCCAGTTCGAAGCTCGGTGCGTCGACGGCCTGCAGGGGATTCTCGGCGTTGTGTCGACGGTAGATGGCATCGACCATGCGGTTGGCCATTTCGGCGTCGTGGGACAGGCTGTGCAGGTCGTCTTCCACGGCGGTGAAGAACTGCAGGATGGCCTGATTGATCCCCAGCGTCGTCCAACTGCCCGTCAGCTGGCGGCGCAACAGATTGAGGTGGGCGTCGAGCTTCTCCGGCCGCGCTGCGCTCTTCAGGCGTTCGCCCTGGTTGCGCAGCAGGCGCTGGTTGGTTTTCAGGGCGACCAGGCGCTTGTGATGCACGGTATGGTCATCCTTGGTGCGGGCGGTCAGCTCCAGCAGCATCTGTCCGTTGTCCTGACGGCGCTCGTCGAGTAGCTCCAGCTGTTCGGCGACCTTGCCCAGGCGCAGGCCGAGGACATGCTGGCTGTTGTTGAGCATGGCCAGCACCTGGCGCACCACGCGCTCTTCGAGCAGGCGCTCCTTCTGGGCCACGATGCGCTCGCAGAGCAGCGACTCGAGACTGGCCATCTGGCTGCGGGCGAGCAGTGCCGGATCCTTGCGGACCTTGGCGAGCAGCGCCTGCTTGGCCGAGAGCGGCAGAATGTCCTGGCTGGCGATGCCCAGATGGCGAGCCGCCTGCATGCGCACCCGCTCGATGGCGTTGGCGACCGACGTCTCGCCGGCAAGGTCGTCCCAGAGCACGTCGATCTTGTTCATCACGGCGAACAGGCAGCTCTGGGTCTCTTCGTCCATGGGCTGGACGTGCTGCTGCCAGATGTCCAGGTCACTGGCGGTGACGCCGGTGTCGGCGGACAGCAGAAAGATGATCGCCTGGGCGCTGGGCAGCATCGACAGGGTCAGCTCCGGCTCGCAGCCCAGGGCGTTCAGGCCCGGTGTATCGAGGATGCGCAGGCCCTGGCGCAGCAGCGGGTGATCGAAGTTGACGATGGCGTGGCGCCAGGCCGGTACCAGCACCTGGCCGCAGCTATCGGTGCTTTCCAGGTTGTCCGGGTGAAAGCCCAGGCCGATGGCTTTCTCCACGGGCATGCTCTTGCTCGCCGCCACCTGGGCGAAGGCCTTGGCCATGTTGTTCGGGTCGCTGGTGTCCAGCGGGATGTCCACCCAGTGCCGGGGCGTGCGCTTGAACTGCGCCACGCTGGCCTCGGAGATGCGTGTTTCGATCGGCAGCAGGCGGATGTACGGGCGCTCGGCGCCTGGATCGAAAAGGATTTCCGTGGGGCACATGGTGGTGCGCCCGGCCTGGGAGGGCAGCATGCGCTGGCCGTATTCGGAGAAGAACAGGCTGTTGATCAGTTCGGTCTTGCCGCGAGAGAACTCGCCGACGAAAGCCAGGGTAATGTGATCGGTACGCAGCAGGCGCAGAGCGCGTTCCAGGCGCGCTTCGACGCCTTCGCTGCTCAGCCGGTTGTGCGCCAGCCAACTGCGGTAGCGGGTGATCTCGCGGACCAGCTCGCGCTTCCAGCCTACGTAGGCATCTACCTGTTCACTGAGGCGTTCCATGCTCATGGGGGATTCCCTGACAGGGCATCGGTCGACGATGCGGGCTGCCGAGCATTATGCGAAGGGAGACGGTGCCGTCAATGGCTGGCGGGTGGCAATGGCGCTGGTGGTTGTTCAGGTAGGGCGAACGGTCAGGCCGAGACCGGCTGGCAGCAGCCTGGGGGCCTGGATACGCACCCGTTTCTGGCGGCTCTGCTGGCCGCTTTCCAGCGTGACCTGGCTCTTGGCGACGCCAAAGGCATCGGCCAGAAAGGCCAGCAGGTGCGCGTTGGCCTTGCCGTCCACCGGCGGTGCGGTGAGGCGGATCTTCAGACGCTCACCATGCAGCCCGGCAAACGCATCGTTGCTGGCTTTGGGCTGCAGGTGACAGTCGAGGATCAGCGCATCGCCGTCCCAGCGGTGGAAGCTCACGGACGCTTAGATCGCCAGGCTCAGGCCGCTGAACATGCCGGTGCTGACCGCCAGGTTGCGGATCACCAGCATGTCGATCAGGTTGAGGATCAGGAACGCCACGATGGGCGACAGATCCAGGCCACCCAGGTTCGGCAGGATGCGGCGGATCGGCGTCAACAGCGGCTCGCAGATCTGATTGACCAACAGCGCGGCCGGATTGTGCGTGCCTTGGGCGACCCAGGAAAGGATCACGCTGATGATCAGGGCGAAGAAGAACACCTTGAGCAGCAGGGCGGTGACGCCAATGATCGACCAGACCAGGATCAGCAGCGGATCGCCGACGCCGACGCCCATCAGCATCAGGGTCAGTGCCATCAGCACGAACTGCACGATCAGCGCCAGTACCAGGGATGCCAGGTCGAGGCCGCCGATGCTGGGGATGATGCGGCGCAGTGGCTTGAGCAACGGGTGGGTGGCCCGCACGATGAACTGGCTGAGCGGGTTGTAGAAGTCCGCCCGTACCAGTTGCAGGATGAAGCGCAGCAGCACGATCAGCAGGTAGAAGCTGCCGATGGTCTGCAGAACGTAAACGGCTGCGGTGTTCAGACCGATCATTGATTGTCTCCTTATTGACCCAGTTGTTCGGCCAGCTCGGCCGAGCGGTGATCGGCGGCCTTGACGGCCTGCTCGACCAGCGCTTCGAAGCCGCCTGCCTGGAATGTCTTGATGGCCGCTTCGGTGGTGCCGGCCGGCGAGGTCACGCGGCGACGCAGCTCGGCGGCGTCCACATCACTGTTCAATGCCATCTGCGCGGCACCCAGCGCGGTCTGCAGGGTGAGCCTGGCGGCCACTTCGCGGGGCAGGCCGAGCTTTTCACCGCTGGCGGTCATCGCTTCGATCAGCAGGAAGAAATAGGCCGGGCCGCTGCCGGAGACGGCCGTAACGGCGTCGATCAATTTTTCCTCGTCCAGCCACACGGCCAGGCCGACGGCACTGAGCAGCTGCTCGGCCTGCTGGCGCTGTTCGGCGCTGACCCGCGCGTTGGCGTACAGGCCGCTGGCGCCCAGGCGCAGCAGCGACGGCGTATTGGGCATGCAACGCACCACGGCACGCGGGCCGAGCCAGTTTTCCAGGCTGGCGCTGGTGATGCCCGCGGCGATGGACACGATCAGCTGGCCCGCCTGCAGATGTGGCGCCAGGTCGAGGCATACATCCTTCATCACCTGGGGTTTGACCGCCAGTACGATCACGTCGGCGTCGCGGCAGGCCTCGGCATTGCTGGCCAGTACTTCGATGCCGTGTTCCCGGTTGATCTTCTCGCGTTGCTCGGCGCCGCGGTCGCTGGCGCGGATCGCGCTGGCCGGCAGACCCTGGGCGAGCATCCCGCCGATCAGGCTGGCAGCCATGTTGCCGGCACCGATGAAGGCGATGCGGGGAGTGGTCATGGTGAGTTTCCTATCTAGAGAGTCGAGATCGGGTGATTCAGGTCTTTTTGTAGTCACGTTCACCAAACAGCGCCGTGCCGATGCGCACCCAGGTCGCGCCTTCGGCGATGGCCGCCTCGAGGTCGTGGCTCATGCCCATGGACAGGGTGTCGAGATCGAGGTTCAGGTCGTCCCGCAGCGTCCGCAGGCGGGCGAAGGCCGCACGCTGCATGGCGATGTCGTCGGTAGGCTGGGGGATTGTCATCAATCCGCGCAGGCGCAGCTTGGGCAGTTGTGTAACCGCCTGTGCCAGCGCCGCGAGTTCGTCGGGCTGGCAGCCGGACTTGCTGGGCTCACCGCTGACGTTGACCTGCAGGCAGATGTTCAGTGGCGGCAGCTCGGGCGGGCGCTGTTCGCTCAGACGCTCGGCGATCTTCAAGCGGTCCACCGAATGCACCCAGGCGAAGTGTTCGGCGATGGGGCGGGTCTTGTTCGACTGGATGGGGCCGATGAAGTGCCAGGTCAGTGCCAGGTCGGCCAGTTGCACCTGCTTGTCGAGCGCTTCCTGCAGGTAGTTCTCGCCAAAATCGTGCAGACCGGCCCCATGAGCCTCGCGAATGGCTGCGGCAGGTTTGGTCTTGCTCACCGCCAACAGGCCGATTTTCGCGAAATCTCGCTGCGAGGCTTGCGCCGCCTCACGGATACGCACACCGACCTTTGCAATATTCTCTGCTATCGTGGACATTACCTGCGCCTGCCGCCTGAGCGTTTCTGCGGGCTTGACGGTGGTCTCCGAAGGGCGTGCTCACGCAGCCGCATGGTGACTCCTCAAGGCCCCCTATCCTGAGTTACGCGGCATTCTACCGTCATTAGGGAGTCCCATGGATATCACCGAGCTGCTTGCCTTCAGCGCCAAGCAAGGCGCGTCGGATCTGCACCTCTCGGCAGGCCTGCCGCCGATGATTCGGGTCGACGGCGACGTGCGCCGGATCAACTTGCCCGCCCTGGATCACAAACAGGTGCACGCGCTGATCTACGACATCATGAACGACAAGCAGCGCAAGGACTTCGAGGAGTTCCTGGAGACCGACTTCTCGTTCGAAGTGCCGGGTGTCGCGCGCTTCCGGGTCAACGCCTTCAACCAGAACCGTGGCAGCGGTGCGGTGTTCCGTACCATTCCTTCCAAGGTGCTGAGCATGGAAGACCTCGGCATGGGCGAGATCTTCAAGAAGGTTTCCGACGTGCCTCGCGGGCTGGTTCTGGTGACCGGGCCGACCGGCTCGGGCAAGTCCACCACCCTGGCGGCGATGCTCGACTACATCAACAGCAACAAGTACCACCACATCCTCACCGTCGAAGACCCGATCGAATTCGTTCACGAGTCGAAGAAGTGCCTGATCAACCAGCGTGAGGTGCACCGCGACACCCACGGCTTCTCCGAGGCCCTGCGTTCGGCGCTGCGCGAAGACCCGGACATCATTCTGGTCGGCGAGATGCGCGACCTGGAAACCATCCGCCTGGCGCTGACCGCCGCGGAAACCGGTCACCTGGTCTTCGGCACCCTGCACACCACCTCCGCCGCCAAGACCATCGACCGGGTGGTCGACGTGTTCCCCGCGGAAGAGAAGTCCATGGTGCGCTCGATGCTGTCCGAATCGCTGCAGGCCGTGATTTCCCAGACCCTGCTGAAGAAGATCGGAGGCGGTCGTGTGGCCGCCCATGAAATCATGATCGGCACCCCGGCGATCCGTAACCTGATCCGCGAGGACAAGGTGGCGCAGATGTACTCGGCCATCCAGACCGGCGGTGCGCTGGGCATGGAAACCCTGGACTCGTGCCTGAAAAGACTGGTTTCCAAAGGCTTGGTCAGCCGCGAAAGCGCGCGCGAGAAAGCCAAGACCCCGGAAAACTTCTGAGCCATGCTGGTGGACAGTTGTCCGCCAGCCGTTGATCGTCGCGCCAGCGCATTTAGGTAGGCCCCATGGAATTCGAAAAACTGTTGCGCCTGATGGTCGAAAAAGGCGGCTCCGATCTGTTCATCACCGCTGGCGTGCCGCCGTCGATGAAGGTCAACGGCAAGATCATGCCTGTGACCAAGACCCCCTTGTCGCCGGAAATGACCCGCGAAACCGTTCATGCGGTGATGACCGAGCAGCAGCGTCGGGACTTCGCCGAGAACCACGAATGCAACTTCGCCATCAGCGCCCGAGGTATCGGCCGCTTCCGCGTCAGTGCCTTCTATCAGCGCAACCTGGCCGGCATGGTACTGCGCCGCATCGAGACCAACATCCCGACGCTGGATGACCTCAAGCTGCCGGAGATCCTCAAGAAGCTGGCGCTGACCAAGCGCGGTCTGGTGCTCTTCGTGGGGGCTACCGGTACCGGCAAGTCCACCTCGCTGGCGGCGATGATCGGCTACCGCAACAAGAACAGCAGTGGCCATATCATCTCCATCGAAGACCCGATCGAGTACATCCACCAGCACCAGAACTGCATCGTCACCCAGCGTGAAGTGGGGATCGACACCGACTCCTTCGAAGTAGCGCTGAAGAACACCCTGCGGCAGGCCCCGGACGTGATCCTGATCGGTGAGGTGCGGACCCGCGAAACCATGGACCACGCCGTGGCCTTCGCCGAGACCGGCCACCTGTGCCTGGCCACCCTGCACGCCAACAACGCCAACCAGGCGCTGGACCGAATCATCAACTTCTTCCCGGCGGACCGGCAGAATCAGGTGTGGATGGATCTGTCGCTGAACCTCAAGGCCATCGTCGCCCAGCAACTGATCCCCACGCCGGACGGCAAGGGGCGTCGCGCGGTCATCGAGGTGCTGATCAATACGCCGCTGGCGGCTGACCTGATCCGCAAGGGCGAAGTGCATGAGCTCAAGGGCTTGATGAAGCGCTCCACCGAGCAAGGCATGCAGACCTTCGACCAGGCGCTGTACAACCTCTACAGCCAGGGCGAAATCACCTACGAAGATGCCTTGTTGTACGCCGACTCGGCGAACGACCTGCGCCTGATGATCAAGCTCGGCTCGGAAACCGATGGCGAGCATCTGACCAGCATGTCCCAGGGGTTGTCTCTGGAAGTCACCGACGAAGATCCGGGGCGGCGTTTCCGCTGATCGACGCCGGGTCTGTCGGGCTGCTGGGTATACCGCCCGGCACCTCTCGGGCTGTCGCTCGAATAGGCAGTACCTGCTCGGCGTCAGCCTGGATGCGTTTTCCAGGCCTGACCGCCACCGCCTGAGCCTGCCCATTGGCCTGGGCGCCTGCCCGGGCCTGGCTCATCAACCTTGGAATCAGCGGGCCTTCCGGCAGGTTGCGCCAGAAACGCACCGGCATGTTGGTTTCCAGCACGCTGCGATTGAGCCGAGCCGGGTTGAAGGTGCTGCCGTAATAGGCCAGCCACATGGCTTCGTTGCGATCATCGGTGCCCTGCGCCAGTTGCTGCCAGTCGGGCGGGCAAGGACTGGCATGGTGCAGGTTTTCGCCGTCCCAGTACACGCCGTCGTCGGGTGTCGCGATCATCCAGGTCTGCCGACCCAGGCGTTCGGCGAAATGCATGCTGGCGCTGGCCAGGATGTCGTGCGCAGGCTCGTGCCAGGCCACCAGTTGCGGGCCTCCGGCCGTGGCGTCCCGCGGTTTGAAACGCAGAAACGCATGCAGATGGTGAGCTTCACGGCGCACGGCTTTGAGGCGCCCATGCAGTTCGCTGCCGTCGATATCTCCGGCCAGCATGGCGGCCTGATCGCCTGCGGCAACGCGCCAGAGAATGCGGTAAAGCAGCGCCCAGCGCTGGGGGCAGCGAAAGCGTGCAGCACTTTCCAGCTGGTCGAGTAGAGCGCGGGGCACGCGCACCGGGCGATCGCAGGCCACGGCCTGTTGCGGCTCGTCCAGCTGGCCGAACAGATCCTGATTCTCCTGGCTGTCCTGCACCCAGCTCAACTGGTGGGGCGCCAGGCCGCGGCGCAGTTGCGTCCTGGCGGCCTCACGCCAGCCAGCGAAGCTGCCATCGAAACGAACCTGGTGCATCACCACAGCCCCATTTGCCGGGGAGGCTCGCTTAATTGCTGACGCAGCAGCAGGGATTCGCGAGTGGCCTGAAGCGGGCGGTAATCCTGGGTGACGATGAAGGGCTTGGCTTTCTCCAGAGCGCAGCGCAGGCGGCCGACGTCCTCGAAGCGAATGCGCTTCTGCCGTCGCAGGGCGACCAGACGCTGAGCGCTGAGTACACCGATGCCGGGGATGCGGGCGATCATGGTTACATCGGCGCGATTCAGGTCGACGGGAAAATGCTGGCGGTTGTTCAGTGCCCAGGCCAGCTTGGGGTCGATATCCAGGGCCAGGTTGCCGGGGCCGTCGAGCAGTTCGGCGGCCTTGAAGCCGTAGCCGCGCATCAGGAAGTCCGCCTGATAGAGGCGGTGCTCGCGCAGCAGGGGTGGTGCTTCGAATGGCACGCTCTTGGGACTTTGCGGAATCGGGCTGAACGCCGAGTAGTAGACGCGCTTGAGGCGGAAGTCGCCATACAGCGATTGGGCGGTGTGCAGGATGGTGCTGTCATCGGTGGCGTCGGCGCCCACGATCATCTGCGTGCTTTGCCCGGCTGGCGCAAAGGCCGGCGCGCGTTTCTCGCTATCCGCCTCCTCGACCCCGTTGCGAATGGTGCCCATGGCCAGCTTGATCGGCGCCACGCTTTTCTCTGGTGCCAGGCGGATCAGGCTGCTTTCGGTGGGCAGCTCGATATTGACGCTGAGACGGTCGGCATAGCGGCCCGCTTCGGCAATCAGCTCCGGCGATGCATCGGGAATGGTCTTGAGATGAATGTAGCCACGAAACTCGTGCTCTTCGCGCAGCAGTTTGGCGACCCGTACCAGTTGCTCCATGGTGTAGTCGGCCGAGCGGATGATCCCGGAGCTGAGAAACAGCCCGCTGATGCAGTTGCGCCGGTAGAAATCCAGGGTCAGCGTGACCACTTCCTCCGGCGTGAAGCGTGCGCGGGGCACATCGCTGGAGCGGCGATTGACGCAGTACTGACAGTCGTACAGGCAGAAGTTGGTGAGCAGCACTTTGAGCAGAGCGACACAGCGCCCGTCGGGAGTGAAGCTGTGGCAGATGCCCATGCCGTCCGTGGCGCCCATGCCGTTCTGGCCCTTGGAGCTGCGCTTGGGTGCGCCACTGCTGGCGCAGGACACATCATATTTGGCGGCGTCGGCGAGTACGGTAAGCTTTTCGATCAGTTGCATGGCGTGATCCGATAGCTGTATTTATATACAGTATCAGGCAAGGAAGCCGCTCGCTCAAGGGCGTCTTGTCGGAGGCGTGATGTTGAGGCGGTAGCGAGCGTCTCATTATCTGGATAGATGAAAGCGAGGTACTTTTCGATGCAGCGTGCAAACACTCACAGCAAGATCATTGGCTACTTGCTCTGGATCTTCGGTTTTCTCGGCGCTCACCGTTTCTATTTCGGCAAGCCGGTAACCGGGACCATCTGGTTCTTCACCCTGGGGCTGTTCTTCATCGGCTGGATCATCGACCTGTTCCTGATTCCGGCCATGGATCGTGAAGCCGACCTGCGTTTCACCGCTGGCGAAACGGACTACAACGTTGCCTGGATCCTGCTGACCTTCCTCGGCATCTTCGGCGCACACCGCATGTATCAGGGCAAGTGGATCACCGGCATCCTGTACTTCTTCACCGGTGGCCTGTTCCTGCTGGGCGTGCTCTACGACCTCTGGACGCTGAACAACCAGGTGTCGATCAAGAACGCACAGGCGCAGCGCTAACCTCGGACGTATCGTGGGCCGGGCGGCGATCCGCTTCAGCCCACCGTCAGCTACCAGGCATCAAGCCTGGTAGCTGATATGCCCATCCACCAGCGTATAGCGCACCTGGCCGGGCAGGCAGTGGCCGAGGAAGGGGCTGTTGCGACCCTTGGAGTGCCAGCTCTCGCCGGCCACGGTGGAAGCCTGGGGATCGAACAGCAGAATGTCCGCCGCACCACCGACCTGCAGTTTGCCAGCCGGCAGGCGCAGGGCCTCGGCCGGACCACTGCTCAGGCGGGCGAGCAGGGTGGGCAGATCGAGCAGGCCATCCTGGACCAGCGTCATCGCCAGTGGCAGCAACAACTGAACGCCGCTCATGCCGGGTTCGGTCTCGCCGAAAGGTGCCAGCTTGGCGTCACGTTCATGGGGCTGGTGATGGCTGGAGATGGCGCTGATCACTCCGCTCTTCACCGCCTCACGCAGCCCATCACGGTCTGCGCGGGTACGCAGCGGTGGTTGCACGTGGTAGAGGCTGGAAAAATCGATCAGCGCTTCGTCGGTCAGGATCAACTGATAAAGCGCCACGTCGGCGGTGACGGGCAGGCCGCGTGCCTGAGCGTCGGCTATCAGTTGTGCGCCACGTGCACTGGTCAGCTGGCTGAAGTGCGCACGCACGCCACTCTGCTCGACCAGCAACAGGTCGCGAGCCAGGGCCACGGTTTCGGCGGTTTCCGGAATTCCCGACAGACCGAGGAAGCTGGCGGTGGCACCTTCGTGGGCCAGGCCGCCTTCGGCGAGGTCATGATCCTGGGAGTGGATGATTACCGTCAGGTCGAAGGTGGCCGCATATTCGAGGGCGCGGCGCAGGGTGCGTGCGTTGCGGAAGTTGTTGAGACCGTTGCCGAACGCCACGCAGCCTGCATCGCGCAGGGCGACCAGTTCGGCGAGCTGCTCGCCATCGAGACCCTTGCTCAGGGCGCCGATGGGAAACACCTTGGTATGACCGGCTTCGCGAGCACGGTCGAGAATCAGCTCGGCAACCGCCGAGGTGTCCAGCACCGGTTTGGTGATGGGCGGGCAGCACAGGCTGGTGACCCCGCCGGCAGCGGCTGCCAGGGTTTCGCTGGCGATGCTGCCTTTGCGGCTGTAACCGGGCTCGCGCAGGGCGACGGACAGATCGACCAGGCCGGGTGCGGCGATCAGCCCCTGGGCATCGAGCGTGTGATCGGCTTCGAAGCCGGCGGGTGCCTGACCGATAGCGCTCAGCTTGTCGCCTTGCACATAGATGTCCGCGACCTTGTCGAGGCCGCTGAGTGGGTCGATTACGCGGGCGCCGAGGATCCGGGTACGCATCAGTTGTGCTCCTCGGAGTTGAGTTGTCGTTGCGCGTTCTGGCCGCTCATGGCCATGGACAGCACGGCCATGCGGATGGCGATGCCGTAGGTGACCTGGTTGAGAATGACCGACTGCGGGCCATCGGCGACCGCCGACTCGATCTCCACCCCGCGGTTGATCGGCCCCGGGTGCATGACCAGCGCATCCGGCTTGGCCAGTTTGAGGCGTTGCTCGGTCAGGCCGAACAGGCGATAGAACTCGCCCTCGCTGGGCAGCAGGCCGCCTGTCATGCGCTCGCGCTGCAGACGCAACATGATCACCACGTCGACATCCTTGAGGCCTTCGGTCATGTCGCTGTAGACCTTCACGCCGTATTGCTCGATACCCACGGGCAGCAGGGTTTTCGGCGCGATCACGCGGATGTCCGGGCAGCCGAGGGTTTTCAGCGCCAGCATGTTGGAGCGCGCCACTCGCGAGTGCAGGATGTCGCCGACGATGGCCACCGAAAGATTCTCGAAGCTGCCCTTGTGGCGGCGAATGGTCAGCATGTCGAGCATGCCCTGGGTCGGGTGCGCATGGCGCCCGTCACCACCGTTGATGATCGCCAGGTTGGGGCATACGTGCTCGGCGATGAAGTGCGCAGCGCCGGAATCGGCGTGGCGCACCACGAAGATGTCGGCAGCCATGGCTTCCAGGTTGCGCAGGGTGTCGAACAGCGTTTCGCCCTTGCTGGTCGAGCTGGTCGACACGTTGAGGCTGATCACGTCGGCCGACAGGCGCTGGGCAGCCAGTTCGAAGGTGGTGCGGGTGCGCGTGGAGTTCTCGAAGAACACGTTGCACACCGTCTTGCCGCGCAGCAGCGGGACCTTCTTCACGGCGCGGGCGCCGACTTCGAGAAACGAGTCGGCGGTATCGAGGATTTCCGTCAGCAGCTCGCGCGGCAGGCCGTCGAGGGACAGGAAATGGCGCAACTGGCCTTGGTCGTTCAGTTGCAGCGGGCGCTTGGCATCGATTGGGGTCATTGCGGACGGCCTTGGTCGGAAAGCGTCTGGAGTTCGAGGGTGAAGGGGGCGGGGCCGGACAATTTTACCCGCTGATCGGCCGCCAGCGACAGCGTCGCGCCGACCACGTCCGGACGAATCGGCAGTTCGCGGGCATCCAGGTCCAGCAGGCTGACCAGGGTCACGCTGGCGGGGCGGCCGTAGTCGAACAGCTCGTTGAGGGCCGCACGGATGGTCCGGCCGCTCATCAGTACGTCGTCGATCAGCACCAGATGCTGGCCTTCGATCTCGAACGGCAGTTCGGAGGGTTGTACCTGAGGGTGCAGGCCATTCTGGGTGAAATCGTCGCGGTAAAAGGAAACGTCGAGGATACCCAGTGGCTCGTCGCGGCCCAGTTGCTCCAGCAACGCCTGGGCTACCCATACGCCACCGGTGCGGATGCCGATGAAACGCGGCGTGGCAATCTGCCGCCGGTTGAGGTGAGCGATCAGCGAGGATGCCATCTGCGGCAGCAGTTCGGCGGGGTTGGGTAGACTCATCGAAAAGCTCCTTGTGGCCGTGGCTGATTCAGCCCGGGCTGTTTTCTTCCAGCCAGCCCTGCAGCAGCAGGGCCGCGGCGAGGGCGTCTACCGGGCGCTGGCGATAACCGCCAGTCTGGCCCTGTTGCAGGCGTTCGCCCTTGGCGGCGTAAGTGGTCAGGCGTTCGTCGTGGGTGAAAACCGGCAGGTTGAAGCGGCCGTTGAGGCGGCGGGCGAACTTCTCCGCGCGCTCGCTCATGTCGCTGGGGGTACCGTCCATGTTCAGCGGCAGGCCGACGACCAGGGCGTCAGGCTGCCATTCGCGTATCAGCGCTTCGACCTTCTGCCAGTCCGGCACGCCATTCTGAGCCTTGAGGATGCACAGCTCGCGGGCCGAGCCGGTGATCGGCTGGCCCACGGCGACACCGATCTGCTTGGTGCCGTAATCGAAGCCGAGCAGCAGGCGCAGCGGTTTGCTGCTCGCCTCGGCCATCAGGCGTGCCCCGCCTGGGCGGTGAGCAGGTTGAGATCGATGCCGAGCAGCGCGGCGGCAGCGCCCAGGCGCTTGTCGTACGGCGTCTCGAACAGGATCGTCTGATCCGCCGGACAGGTCAGCCAGGCGTTGTCGGCCAGTTCCTCTTCCAACTGCCCGGCTCCCCAGCCCGCATAGCCGAGGGCGATCAGATGCCGGGCCGGGCCTTCGCCCTGGGAGATGGCGAACAGCACGTCCTGGGAGGTCGACAGGCCCAGATCGCCCAGGTCGAGAGTGGCCTGGAAGTGCGGGCCGCTAGGGTGCAGCACGAAACCACGATCCGTCTGCACCGGGCCGCCGCTGAAGATCGGCAGGCTTTGACAGAGCACCGATGGTTCGCTGTCAGGGCGCAGTTGTTCGAGCACGTCGGCCAGGTTCAGGCCGTTGGGACGGTTGATCACCAGCCCCATGGCGCCCTGATCGCTGTGCTCGATCAGATAGATCACGGTCTGCGCGAAATTCGGATCGGCCATGTGCGGCATGGCGATCAGAAAGTGATGTTTGAGGATGCTCGGGGTGGCGTCTTTCATGGACGCTAGTTTGAAGCTGCAAGGCTCAAGCTACAAGCTGCAAGTGAGAGCGAAACGCGATTGATCGTCCGTTCGTCTCGCGGTCGAATTGTTGCAGCACGAGCCTGCTTCTTCAGTTGCTCGACAGGCGGTCGCCACGCTCGAAGCGCCAGGTACGGATGATTTCCAGGCGGTCGATGTCCGCGAGGTCGCCAGCGAACGGTGCATAAGGGGCCGCGAGGCGGACGATACGCATGGCGGCCTGGTCGAGGACCTGCTCGCCAGAGGATTCGAGTACCAGCACCTCATACAGGCTGCCGTCTCGGTTGATCGATACCAGGAGCCGCAGGCTGCCGTAGATCTGCCGACGTCGGGCGTCGTCCGGGTAGTTCAGGTTGCCGACGCGTTCGACCTTCTTGCGCCACTCGTCCTTGTACCAGGCACCCTTGTCGCGCATGGTCGAGGCGGCGTTGAGGCGATGAATCTTCGGTCGTTTGGCGTACTGCTGCACCTCGTTGGCCAGCTCCGCTTCCAGGCTGGCGATTTCCGCAGACAGTTGTGCGCTATCGAATGCCGGGGCGGTAGGGGCTGGGGGCGTAGGTTTGGTCTCTTCGCGCTTGGCGGGCGCTTTCTGAGCCTGTGGCGCCCTGGTGGTGACGACCGCTTTGGGCGCCTCCGGTTTTACCGCGGGCGGCGGTGGGGCAGCCGCGGGCGTAACCTTGCGGACTTCGGTGTCCTGAAAGGGCGCCTGTTCCGTGGTGGTCGGCGCTGCTTTCTTATCCAGGGTGCCGCTGCCCTGCTGGTTGTCCTGGGCGAGGAAGTCCGCTTCCTTGGGCTTTTCATCGCTCTTGAAGGTGGACAGGGTGATTTCCAGTGTCTTGCTGATCTGCCCTGGCTCGACGAAAGAGAAGCCCACGCCGAGGATCAGCGCTGCGTGCAGCACGGCCGCGAGAAACAGGGTGAACCCCAGGCGATCCGCCGGGCGAACGCCGGAGGCGGTGACATCGGGTGGGGTAGTTGCTGCGTTCATCGGTCTTCGGTCGTCAGAGTCTGTCAACGGTCGGTGCGGCTGTGCTGGAGCGTCAGCAGCCCCTCAGGGCTGGTTTCGTTTCAGCGCAAACCACAGGGCCATGCCGGGTGGGCACGGCCTCTGGATTGCCGCGCAGTCTGCCGAGGCGTCCGAGAAAAGTCTATGAAGCACTCCGCGCATTGAGCTTTTCGGCAATCTTGTCCATCAACTGTTCGCCAATGCGTGTATCGAAGGCTGCATCGATCTCGCGAATGCAGGTCGGGCTGGTGACGTTGATCTCGGTGAGGCGGTCGCCAATCACGTCCAGGCCGACGAACAGCAGGCCTCGCTCACGCAGGCTCGGGCCGACTGCCGCAGCGATTTCGCGGTCGCGATCGGTCAGTGGACGAGCTTCGCCACGGCCGCCTGCAGCCAGGTTGCCACGGGTTTCGCCGCTGGCGGGAATGCGTGCCAGGCAGTAAGGCACCGGTTCACCGTCTATCATCAGAATACGTTTGTCGCCGTCGAGAATGGCCGGCAGATAACGCTGCGCCATGATCTGTTGACTACCATGAGCGGTAAGGGCTTCGAGAATCACCGACAGGTTCGGGTCACCTTCGCGGTGACGAAAGATCATCGAACCACCCATGCCATCGAGGGGTTTGAGAATGATGTCACGGTGCTGTCGCGCAAAATCGCGCAGAATGTCGGGTCTGCGGCTGACAATCGTCTCCGGCGTGAACGTCGGAAAGCGGGTGGCGAAGAATTTCTCGTTGCAGTCGCGCAGGCTTTGCGGTCGGTTGACCACCAGGGTGCCGGCTTCTTCGGCCTGCTCGAGCAGGTAAGTTGAATAGACGAATTCGTTATCAAAGGGCGGATCCTTGCGCATCAGGATCACATCCAGTTCGGCAAGCGGCAGGTCCTGCTCTTCGCCGAGCTCGAACCAGCGTTGCGGATCTGCGAATACGTGAAGGGGGCGTGTGCGGCCCCGGGCGACACCAGCGGCCTGGTAGAGATCCTTCTGTTCCATATAGAAGAGGCTCCAGCCGCGGGCCTGGGCAGCCAGCAACATGGCCAGCGAGCTGTCCTTCTTGTAGGAAATCTGCGCGATGGGATCCATGACGATGCCGAGCCGAACGCTCATTGAAGTATCTCCGTGAAGGGCGGTTGAAAATACCGCCGCAAAGGTAGCGGGGGTCAGCGCCAAGGGTGGCGCTGACAGGGCTGGTGGTCAAGGGAAACCGGGCTGATGGCTTGCATGGGGAGAGTGTGCTAAAAAGGCCCAGCGATGGGCCGGGCCCAATGGTTTCAGGGCTTTCGGCACACTGGAAATGGCGTAACACAACGACTCACCGAAGTGGTGGCAGGGCAGACATGGAACAGCAATCCGAAGGTTTGAGGGTGATGGTGATCGACGATTCGAAAACGATTCGTCGTACAGCGGAAACCTTGCTGAAAAAGGTGGGTTGCGAGGTGATCACTGCGGTGGACGGCTTCGATGCTCTGGCAAAGATCGCCGATACCCATCCGAACATCATTTTCGTCGACATCATGATGCCGCGTCTCGATGGCTATCAGACCTGCGCCTTGATCAAGAACAACAGCGCCTTCAAATCCACGCCAGTTATCATGCTGTCGTCCAAGGATGGCCTGTTCGATAAAGCCAAGGGCCGTATCGTGGGTTCTGATCAATATTTGACCAAACCATTCAGCAAGGAAGAGCTGCTCGGCGCGATCAAGACCCATGTCCCGGAGTTCTCTCCGGTCGAACAGGCATCCTGACGTCCGGCTGACGCCACAGACGCCTCCTCTTTATGTATTGGGAAACATCATGGCTCGAATTCTGATTGTTGATGACTCGCCGACCGAAATGTACAAGCTGACCGCCATGTTGGAAAAACACGGGCACCAGGTACTCAAGGCCGAAAACGGTGCTGATGGTGTCGCTCTGGCGCGCCAGGAAAAGCCCGACGCTGTATTGATGGACATCGTCATGCCTGGCCTCAATGGCTTCCAGGCGACCCGGCAGCTGACCAAGGATGCCGAGACCAACCATATTCCGGTGATCATCGTCACCACCAAGGATCAGGAAACCGACAAGGTCTGGGGCAAACGCCAGGGCGCCAAGGATTACCTGACCAAGCCGGTGGATGAAGCCACTCTGCTGAAAACCCTGAACGCGGTGCTGGCCGGCTGACGCCGGACCGCATCGCAGCACAAGAAGAAGGTCACGGCAGGCATGTCAGAGACACGCACCCCTTTTCAGATTCTTCTCGGCATCGAGCAGCGCTGCCGTGCGGTGGCGGCTGGTCTGCCATCGCAGAAAGTGGCGGTACAGACCTGGAGCGGGATTGGTTTTCGCATGGGCGAACGGTTGTTCGTCGCACCGATGGGAGAGGTCGGTGAAGTCCTGCACGAACCACGGCATACCCTGCTGCCCGGCGTGAAGAGCTGGGTCAAGGGTGTGGCCAACGTGCGCGGGCGATTGCTGCCGGTCATGGATCTGTGCGGTTTTTTCGGCAGTGAACTGTCACCGCTGCGCAAGCAGCGGCGCGTGCTGGTCGTCGATCATCAGGATGTCTTCGCTGGCCTCACGGTCGACGAGGTATTCGGCATGCAGCACTTCGCGGTGGATACCTTCTCCGAGCAGCTGCCACCGCTCGAGTCGGCCATTCAGCCGTTCATTCATGGTGTGTTTCAGCGCGAGCAGCCATGGCTGGTGTTCAGCCCTCACGCGCTGGCACAGGCTCCAGAGTTTATCGACGTTGCGTTTTGAGAGCTTTTCGGTGGGGGCGGCGTAGCCAGCCTTCTGATGTTATATGGAATTCGTAGTGCTGTAGGGTCCAGGCGGGGGCCAGAAGATGAAAAGAGAAACCTCAAACAATGTGCTGGCGGGGACACGAGTTGGTGCCCTCGTAGCGGGGCTGTTCGTCGTCCTGATCATTTCGATCGTGATGCTGTTCGCCAACTTCGCGTATGTGAATACGCAAAGTAACTACGACACCGAGTACATCGGTCACGCTGGCGAGCTGCGCGTGCTGTCCCAGCGTATCTCCAAGGACGCCACCGAAGCGGCTGCGGGTACGCCTGCCGCCTTCGCCCTGCTGCGCGACGCGCGTAACGATTTCCAGGAGCGCTGGGCGTACCTCACCGACGGTAACGCGCAGAGCGGCTTGCCCGCTGCGCCTGCCGCCGTGCAGGAACAGATGGCTGCCGTGCAACAGGACTGGGACGGCCTGCGGCAGAATGCCGATGCCATCCTGGCCAGCGAGCAGACCGTTCTGTCGCTGCACCAGGTTGCCGCCACGCTGGCGGAAACCATTCCGCAACTGCAGGTCGAGTACGAAGAAGTGGTCGACATCCTGCTGGAAAGCGGCGCGCCGGCTGCCCAGGTTTCGGTTGCCCAGCGCCAGTCGCTGCTCGCCGAACGGATTCTCGGCTCGGTGAACAAGGTCCTCGCCGGTGACCAGGATTCGGTTCAGGCCGCCGACATGTTCGGTCGTGATGCCAGCCTGTTCGGTCGCGTACTGAGCGCCATGCAGGAAGGCAACGCGGCGATGGAAATCGCCAAGGTGAGCGACCAGGAAGCTCTCGAGCGCCTGGCGGAAATTTCCGAGCTGTTCGAATTCGTTTCCGGTTCCGTGGACGAGATTCTGGAAACCTCGCCTGAGCTGTTCCAGGTTCGTGAATCGGCCAACACCATCTTCACCCTGTCGCAGACGCTGCTGGACAAAGCCTCCACTCTGTCCGAAGGCTTCGAAGGC
This sequence comes from Pseudomonas flavescens, assembly GCF_013408425.1. NCBI lineage: Bacteria > Pseudomonadati > Pseudomonadota > Gammaproteobacteria > Pseudomonadales > Pseudomonadaceae > Phytopseudomonas > Phytopseudomonas flavescens. Next base: position 5,130,435 of record NZ_JACBYV010000001.1, read on the forward strand.
CTGGCTGCCGGTCGTTCGCTGAACACCGTCGCCGGTTACCTGCTGGGTGCCCTGGCGCTGGGTTCGATTCTGATCATCGGCCTGGTGATGGTGCGTGAGACAAACCGCCGTCTCGCCGAAACCGCCGAGAAGAACGAGCGTAACCAGACTGCGATTCTGCGTCTGCTCGATGAGATCGCCGACCTCGCCGACGGTGACCTGACGGTGGCCGCGACGGTAACCGAGGACTTCACCGGTGCCATCGCCGACTCCATCAACTACTCCATCGACCAGCTGCGTGACCTGGTAGCCACGATCAACCTGACCGCCGTTCAGGTAGCTGGCGCTGCCCAGGAAACCCAGGCCACGGCCATGCATCTGGCCGAGGCTTCCGAGCACCAGGCTCAGGAAATCGCCGGTGCTTCCGCGGCGATCAACGAAATGGCCGTGTCGATTGACCAGGTATCGGCGAACGCCTCGGAGTCCTCCGCGGTAGCGGAGCGTTCCGTAGCCATCGCCAACAAGGGCAACGAAGTCGTACACAACACCATCACCGGCATGGATAACATCCGTGAGCAGATCCAGGACACCTCGAAGCGGATCAAACGCCTCGGTGAATCGTCCCAGGAGATCGGTGACATCGTAAGCCTCATCAACGACATCGCCGACCAGACCAACATCCTCGCACTGAACGCCGCGATCCAGGCCTCCATGGCCGGTGACGCAGGCCGAGGCTTCGCCGTGGTAGCGGACGAGGTACAGCGCCTCGCAGAACGTTCCTCGGGCGCGACCAAGCAGATCGAGGCACTGGTAAAGACCATTCAGACCGACACCAACGAAGCCGTTATCTCCATGGAGCAGACCACCTCCGAAGTGGTACGTGGTGCTCGACTGGCACAGGATGCGGGTGTGGCACTGGAAGAGATCGAGAAGGTATCCAAGACCCTCGCGGCGCTCATCCAGAACATTTCCAACGCTGCACGTCAGCAGGCTTCGTCCGCTGGCCACATCTCCAACACCATGAACGTGATTCAGGAGATCACCTCGCAGACGTCGTCCGGTACCACGGCCACCGCCAAGAGCATTGGTAACCTGGCCAAGATGGCCAGTGAAATGCGTCATTCGGTATCCGGCTTCACCCTGCCACAAGACGGCGAGCAGGCCTGATCGACTGCCGGGCGGCGCATTGAACGATGCGCTGCGCGGCAGACGCAGGCGTGAGCGAGGTGCACGACATGCAGTCAGGCGTCTGGGCCCTGCAACCGTTGGCGGACATGTCCGCCACGGAGTTCCGTGACTGGCAACAGTTGCTGGAATCACGGCTCGGCATGGTGCTCAACGAGCAGCGCCGGATCTTCCTGCAGACCAACCTCAGCACGCGCATGCGCGAACTGGGCATCAGTGATTACGCCAGCTATTACCGGCAGGTCACCGATGGCCCGCGCGGGGCGGTGGAATGGGCGAATCTGCTGGATCGGCTGACCGTGCAGGAAACCCGCTTCTACCGGCATCCGCCCTCGTTCGAGGTGTACGAAGCCTACGTCGCCCGCCGCGACGAACAGGGGCTGGATGCACCGCTGGCGATCTGGAGCGTGGGTTGCTCCAGTGGTGAAGAACCCTACTCGCTGGCCATTGGCGCCAGCGAGGTACTGGGTGCTGAGGGGTTGTTCGGTGTCACCGGCACCGATATCAGCCGCAGTGCCCTGAGCAAGGCGCGAGATGGTCTGTACGACGTGCGCCGTTTGCAACAGATGGATGAAAGCCTGCGCGAACGCTACTTCCAGCAGCAGGCCGATGGACGCTTCAAGGTGTTACCAGGGCTGGCTGCGCGAGTGTGCTGCGCCAAGCTCAATGTGCTGGAGTTGGACAAAGCGCCAATGACCGGCATGGACGTTATTTTTTGCCAGAACTTGCTGATTTACTTTCGTCGCTGGCGGCGCCGCGAGATCCTCAACCGCCTGGCCGAGTGCCTGGCGCCTGGGGGCTTGCTGGTGGTCGGAGTGGGCGAGGTGGTCGGTTGGCAGCACCCGGACATGCTTCCGGTCGCCGATGAGCGAGTGCTGGCGTATACCCGCAAGGGCTAAGAAACGGAGTGTGTATGGGTGATCGGCACGACTATGTCGCCCTGGAATGGGTCAAGGGCGAAATCGCGGAAACCCTGAAGCAGGCGCGACAGGCTCTGGAGGCGTTCGTCGAGAATCCGCAGGATTCGACACGCATGCGTTTCTGCCAGACCTATGTGCATCAGGTTCACGGCACCCTGCAGATGGTCGAGTTCTTCGGCGCGGCATTGCTCGCCGAGGAAATGGAGCACCTGTCCCAGGCGCTGATCGATGGTCGCGTGGCCAATCAGGGCGAGGCGCTGGAAGTGCTGATGCAGGCGATCCTGCAACTGCCTATCTATCTGGATCGCATCCAGACCGCCCGCCGCGATCTGCCGATGGTCGTGCTGCCGTTGCTCAACGACCTGCGCGCTGCGCGGGGCGAGAAGCTGCTGTCGGAAACCAGCCTGTTCTCTCCCGATCTGTCCGCCCGCGCCTCCGCTCTTTCGCCTGAGTCGCTGACCCAACTGCGTACCGCCGAGCTGCCAGCCTTGCTGCGCAAGCTTCGGCAGATGCTGCAGGTCGCGCTGGTCGGGGTCATCCGCCAGCAGGATCTGGGCACCAACCTTGGCTACATGGCGCGGGTTTTCGCGCGCCTGGAAACCCTGTGCAAGGATTCGCCCCTCGAGTCGCTCTGGCAGATCGCATCGGGCGTGGTCGAAGGGCTGTCCAATGGCAGCGTGGCCAACGGTACGTCCGTACGCACGCTGTTGCGCCAGGTCGACAAGGAACTCAAGCGTCTGACCGAGCAGGGCGCCGATGGCATCAACCAGCCGGCGCCTGACGAACTCACCAAGAACCTTCTGTTCTATGTCGCCAAGGCGTCGCCACAGTCACCGCGCAACCGCGTGCTGCGAGATCGCTACAGCCTCGACGACGCGCTGCCTGATCATGATGTGGTCGACGAGGAACGCGCCCGCCTGGCTGGTCCTGACCGCGATGCGATGCGCTCGGTGGTTGGCGCGCTGTGCGAAGAACTGGTTAGGGTCAAGGACAGCCTCGACCTGTTCGTGCGTAGCGACCGTGCCAAGGTTGCAGATCTCGAGGCGCTGCTGGTGCCTCTCAAGCAGATCGCCGATACCCTCGCCGTGCTCGGCTTCGCCCAGCCGCGCAAGGTCATCGTCGACCAGCTCGATGTCGTGCGTGCCCTGGCGCAAGGTGCTCAGGAACCCAGCGATGCGGTGCTGATGGACGTGGCCGGTGCGCTGCTTTACGTCGAGGCCACACTGACCGGCATGGTCGGCCAGAACGACAGCGGCAAGCGTGAGGAAAGCCACCTGCCGACCACCGACGTGGGGCAGATTCACCAGCTGGTGATCAAGGAAGCGCGCAATGGCCTCGAACAGGCCAAGGACGCGATCATCGAATTCATCGCTTCGCAATGGAACCACGAGCACCTGGCCCGCGTGCCGGAACTCCTGACCCAGGTGCGTGGCGGGTTGGCAATGATCCCTCTGGATCGCGCCGCCGCTCTGCTCAACGCCTGCAACCGCTACATCCAGGAGCAACTGCTGGCCCGCAAGGCGGTGCCGAACTGGCAGAACCTCGATACCCTGGCCGACGCCATCACCAGCGTCGAGTACTACCTGGAGCGCCTCTCCGAGGATCACGCGACTCAGGGCGACCTGATTCTCGATGTCGCCGAGGAAAGTCTCGCGGCACTCGGCTATCCGCTGCAGGAAAAACCGTCGATTCTCGATGCCGCATCGTTCGACGAAGAGCCCGCGCCGCTGGATGACCCGCTGCACGATATCGATGTGCTGGCCGCGCCGGTTCTCGACAGCGTCGTTGAAGAGCCCGCACCGCGTAGCGATGAAGCACCGCTCGCCGAGGCGCTTCCAGCCGATGAGCCAGCGCTCGAGCTTGGCGACCCCGACACGGCTTTTACTGCTGACGACAGCTCATCGGTGGCCGACGACAGCTGGCCGCAGAGTGATGACGCCCAGCCCCAGGCGCCGCTTGCCGCCGAGCCCGAGGCGGCTTGGTCTTCAGCCGCGCAAACTGCCGATACCGAAGAGCAGGATCATCCCCGCGCCGATGCACGGGCATCGGTGGCCGATGACAGCTGGCCGCAGGACAACGACGAGTTGCCTCGGACCGTGCTCTCTGCCGAACCCGAGACGGCGCCGCCGACCATCGATCTTGGCGATCTGGATGAAGATCCTTACGCCGATGCGAAGGCCTCGATCGCCGACGACAGTTGGTCGCTGGACGACAGCGACCTGCTCGTCGACGAGCCAGACCGCTCGCCTTTGACCCTGGATGACGCGGCGCTTTCCGCAGCCGAGCCTGTGGATCTTGGTGAACTCGACGCCCTGTCTGGCACGGATCGCAAGCCGTCGCTGGCCGATGATGGTTGGTCTTTCGATCTCGACGAGCAATCGTCCGGCCTGTCGCAAACGCCTGACCTGCAGCAGCCACAGGGCGCGGCAGAGGATACGCTGTGGTCGCTCGAGGAACTGGAGACTCGCCTCGATCTGGTCGATATCGATCGTCCAGCCAATGAGCTGCCCGCCCTGGATCTGCCTTCAGAGGGCTTCGAAGAGCAGCCGCTGGAGCTCGAATCGCTGGATCTCGATACCGACACTGACGTGCAGTGGGACGACGTCGATCTGGCCGATCTGCAACTGCCGGAAGTCGAATTGCCCGGTATGCCCGAGCCTGCCGTGCTCGAGGCGCCTGCCGCGGACAAAGCCATTTCCATGGCCGACGTGATGGCCGCTCCGGTGCAGGCGATCAATCCGCCAGCGCTGGACGTGCCGCCAAGCCTGCTGCCGCCGCCTGCCGACGAAGAACCTATCGATGAAGAGCTGCGTGAAGTCTTTATCGAAGAAGCGGGCGAAGTTCTGGAAACCATCGCCGAGTTCCTGCCGCGCTGGTGCGCCGATACCGAGGACCGGGAAGCGCTGATCGAAGTGCGTCGTGCCTTCCACACCCTCAAGGGCAGTGGCCGCATGGTACGTGCGCTGGTCATCGGCGAGCTGGGCTGGTCGATAGAGAACCTGCTCAACCGCGTGCTCGACCGCAGCATCCAGCCGGGTGCCGAGGTCCAGCAGGTCATCGGTCAGGTCGTCGCTCTGATGCCTGAGCTGGTCGATGAGTTCGCCGCTCAAGCCCAGCGTCAGCGTGATGACGTGGACCGCCTGGCCGCCGACGCGCATGCGCTGGCCAAGGGGCTTAGCCTCCCAAAGCATGACGCCCCGGCTGCCGCGGTAGCCGAGCCCGCGGGCGAGATCGAGGCTGCCGCTGCCGTTGTCGATGAAAGCGAGGTGCTGGATCCGCAGTTGCTGGAGATTTTCCGCAACGAGGCGGAAACCCACCTCGAAACCCTGTCCGCGTTTCTCGATGACTGCGCACGGGAGCTGCCGCAGCCGGTGACCGATGACCTGCAGCGTGCCCTGCATACGCTCAAGGGCAGTGCCTACATGGCCGGCATCCTGCCAATGGCCGAAGTCGCTGCGCCGCTGGAGAAGATGGTCAAGGAGTTCAAGGCCAACCTGCTGCCGCTGGATCTAGCCGAAGCCGAAGTGCTGGTCGAAGCCCAGGCGCTGTTCCGTCAGGGGCTGGCGCAGCTGGAAAGCGATCCGTTGCGGCCGCTTCCCGGTACCGAGGCATACCTGGAGCGCGTGCAGCAGTTGCATGACAAGCGTATCCAGCATGCCGAGAGCCAGCGCCAGGATGTACCGGGCGAAAGCCGCGATCCGCAGCTGATCAGCATCTTCCTCGCCGAAGGCATGGATATCCTGCTGGATGCCGAAGATTTGTTGCGCCGCTGGCGCGAGCACCCCTCCGAACGTCAGGAGCTCAGTGCGCTGCTGGAGGAGCTGACGACCCTCGGCCGCGGTGCGGAAATGGCCGAACTTCCGCAGATCGACGAGCTGTGCGAGGCACTGCTCGATCTTTACGGTGCGGTGGAAGACGGCAGCCTGGCGGTCAGCGAGCGTTTCTTCGATGAGGCCGAGCAGGCCCACGAAGCCCTGGTCAGCATGATGGATCAGGTCGCGGCCGGCCTCGAGGTCAGTGCCAGCCCCGAACGCGTCGCCGCGTTGCGGGCCCTGTTCGATGAAGCGCTCGATCCCGCCAAGCTGGCACTGCTCTCTGGAGACGTGCCCGGTTTGCAAGTGGTCGAGCTCGATGAAGCCACCCGTGCTCTGGAAGAATCTCTGGGCGTCGATGCGGCCAATGACGAGAGCAGCGATTCGACACTGCCAGTCGATGCAGCCGACGACGAACTGGTGTCCATCTTCCTCGAAGAAGCCGTGGACATTCTCGACAGCGCCGGTCTGGCCCTGGAACGCTGGTTGGCGGAGCCGGACAATCGTACCGCGCTGTCTTCACTGCAACGTGACCTGCACACCCTCAAGGGCGGGGCGAACATGGCCGGGGTGGTGCCGATCGGCGAGTTGGCCCATGAGCTCGAAGCGCTTTACGAGGGGCTGGTAGATCGTCGCTATGGCGTATCGCCCTTCGTCACCGACAGCCTGCAGCAGGGCCATGCCCTGCTGGTCAGCATGCTCAACAGCCTGCATCAGCGCCAACCCGCGCAGCATGCGGATGAGCTGGTCACGGCGATTCGTCAGTTCCGCCAGCGTGGCGGGCAGGACGAGCTGGCCGTGGAGACGCATGTGCCGCCGTCGCCAGAGCCGCTCGATGCGTTCGAACCGCAGCCTGAAGACACTGCGCCGATCGAGCCCTACGACGCGCCGCTCATCGAGCCATTGAACATGGCTGACAACGTCCAGCCCGCAGAGCCGCTGCAGCCTCAGCAAGCTGCGGTGAGCGACGATCGTGATCCGGAACTGGTGGAAATCTTCCTCGAAGAGGGTTTCGACATCATCGACAGTGCCGGCGCGGCGCTGTCGCACTGGATGGATGACGTCGACAACAGCCTCGACCTGGAATCGCTGCAGCGCGATCTGCACACCCTCAAGGGTGGTGCGCGGATGGCCGAAATCCGCGAGATCGGTGACCTGGCCCACGAACTGGAGTTCCTCTACGAGGATCTCGGCAATGGCCGTCTGCGCGCCAGCCCCATGCTCTTCGAGCTGTTGCAGGCCTGCCATGACCGCCTGGCGGAGATGCTCGATGCGGTGCGTGCCCATCGCCCTGTACCCGGTGGCGACGAGTTGATCGAAACCATCCGCCGCTTGCGCGCCAACCCCGACGAGCAGCTCAGCATGCCCACCGCGGTACCGTTGCGTGCGGTTCACGACGAGGCGTTTGATAACGAGGAGGACATTCTCGATATCTTCCTCGAAGAAGCAGACGAATTGCTCGAAGCGATGGAAGCAGGCATCGGTCGTTGGGAAGAGCGCCGTGACGACACGGGCGCCATCGATGAATTGCTGCGTGTGCTGCACACCCTCAAGGGCGGTGCACGCCTCGCCGGGCAAAAACACCTGGGTGACCAGAGCCACGACCTGGAACAGCACCTCACCGAAGCCCAGATCCAGGGTGCGCCCTGGCCGGAAAGCCTCTACCTCGACGTGCAATCCGGTTTCGAGGGGCTGCAGAAGAGCCTCGACGAGTTGCGCCTGCGTTTGCAGCAACAGCCTGTGGATGAGCGCCCCGCGGAGCCGGAGCAAGCCCCCGTTCGTGCGGTGACCTCCATCGTTGCCGCCAGTGAGCAGCCTGTCGCGCACGCCCAGCATCGCGTGCTGCCTTTCGTGCAGCGTGCCGAGGCGGCAGCTGAAGAAGCGGCCTCTCGCCGTGCGCCGCAGGAGCTGGTCAAGGTGCCGGCGGATCTGCTCGAAGGCCTGGTCAACCTGGCGGGTGAGACTTCGATCTTCCGTGGGCGTGTCGAACAGCAGGTCAGTGACTTCGGCTTCACGCTCAGCGAGATGGAAGCCACCATCGACCGCGTGCGTGATCAGTTGCGCCGTCTCGATACCGAGACCCAGGCGCAGATTCTCAGCCGTTATCAGGCCGAGGCGGAGCGCGCTGGCTACGAAGATTTCGACCCGCTGGAAATGGACCGCCATTCTCAGCTGCAGCAGTTGTCGCGAGCCCTCTTCGAGTCGGCTTCCGACTTGCTGGATCTGAAGGAAACCCTGGCGTCGCGTAACCGCGATGCGGAAACCCTGCTGCTGCAGCAGGCGCGGGTCAATACCGAGTTGCAGGAAGGGCTGATGCGTACGCGCATGGTGCCTTTCGATCGTCTGGTGCCACGCCTGCGGCGTATCGTTCGTCAGGTCGCCAGCGAACTGGGCAAGCAGGTCGAGTTCATCGTCGGCAACGCCGATGGCGAGATGGACCGCACGGTGCTGGAACGTATCGTCGCACCGCTCGAACACATGCTGCGCAACGCCGTCGACCATGGCATCGAGAGCACGGCTGCACGCCGCGATGCCGGCAAGCCGGAGCAGGGCAGCATCCGCCTTGGCCTGTCCCGCGAGGGCGGCGACATCGTGCTGACCCTCAGCGACGATGGCGCCGGTATCAACCTCGACGCCGTCCGTCGCAAGGCCATCGAACGCGGCCTGATGGACGCCGGTGCCGATCTCAGCGAACACGAGATTCTGCAGTTCATCCTCGAGGCCGGTTTTTCCACCGCCGAAAAGGTCACGCAGATTTCCGGGCGTGGCGTCGGCATGGATGTGGTCAACGCCGAGGTCAAGCAACTCGGTGGCTCCATGAGCATCGACTCGGTCGCTGGTCAGGGCACCACGTTCCGCATCCGTCTGCCGTTCACCGTATCGGTCAACCGCGCGCTGATGGTGCTCTCCGGCGAAGATCTGTACGCCATCCCGCTGAACACCATCGAAGGTATCGTGCGGGTTTCGCCCTACGAACTGGAGGCCTACTACGGTCCGGACGCGCCGCGTTTCGAATATGCCGGCCAGGCCTATGAGTTGCGCTACCTGGGTGACCTGCTGAACAACGGTCAGCATCCCAAGCTGGTTGGCCAGAGCCTGCCGTTGCCGGTGATCCTGGTTCGCTCCAGCGAGCACACGGTGGCGGTGCAGGTGGACTCGCTGGCCGGTTCGCGGGAGATCGTGGTGAAGAGCCTGGGGCCGCAGTTCGCTACGGTGCACGGTATCTCCGGCGCGACCATCCTCGGCGACGGCCGCGTGGTGGTGATTCTCGACCTGCTGGCGACCATCCGTGAGCTGCATGCGCATCTGCAGTATCAGGTACGTCCACGACTGTCCGCCGACGCTGGCGCGGCGCTCGAGGCCGAAGTGGAGCGTCCGACCCTGGTCATGGTGGTGGATGACTCGGTGACCGTACGCAAGGTCACCAGCCGACTGCTGGAGCGTAACGGCATGAACGTGCTGACCGCCAAGGATGGGGTCGACGCCATCGCCCAGCTTCAGGAACATCGCCCGGACATCATGCTGCTGGACATCGAGATGCCGCGCATGGACGGTTTCGAAGTCGCCAACCTGATCCGTCACGATGAAGGGCTGAAGGATTTGCCGATCATCATGATCACCTCGCGTACCGGTGAGAAGCACCGTGAGCGCGCCGTGAGCATCGGCGTCAACGAATACCTCGGCAAGCCCTACCAGGAGTCGCTGTTGCTGAGCGCCATCGAAAAATGGGCGAAACGCCCATGAGCGAACAGAGCGCAGCACGCATTGCCGTGATCGCCGACACCTCCCTGCAGCGCCACGTGCTGCAGCAGGCGTTGAGCAGCAATGGTTATCAGGTGGTACTCAACAGTGATCCGGCGCGGCTCGATGACGCTGCGCTGCAGGCCTGCGAGGCCGAGCTGTGGCTGGTCGACCTGGCTCAGTCCGATGATCTGCCGCTGATCGATGCCTTGATGGAAGACTCCAGGGTGCCAGTGCTGTTCGGCGAGGGCCATGCGCCCGAGCGCAGTTCAGAGCATTACCCGCGCTGGGAGCGGCGTCTGGTCGGCAAACTGAAAAAACTGGTTGGAGATCCGGCTCTGGCGGCAGGCGCAAGCCTGGAGGGTGTGCTCGCCGAGGCGCAACGCCCCGGGCGCGTCGAGCTACCGGCGGTGCTGGCCAATACCCCACTGCAAGTCGGCGAGCCCGCCAAGCAGGTGTGGTTGCTGGCGGCATCTCTGGGGGGGCCAGCGGCGGTGAAAGCTTTTCTCGATGCCCTGCCTGGCGGTTTGCCGGTCGGGTTTCTGTACGCCCAGCATATCGATCCCAGCTTCGAGACGACGCTGCCTCAGGCAGTGGGTCGGCACAGCCAGTGGCGTGTCGGCACCGTGCGCGATGGCGACAGCGTACGTTGCGGTGAGGTGGTCGTGGTGCCGGTCAGCAACGAGCTGGCTTTCGCCGACGACGGAGCCCTGCAGGTCACGGCACGGGCCTGGCCCGAACCCTACAGCCCGTCGATCGACCAGATGATGCTCAACCTGGCGCAGCGCTATGCAGCGTGCAGCGGCGTCATCGCGTTCAGCGGCATGGGCAGCGACGGCAGTGCGGCCGCTGCCTACGTGAAGCGTCAGGGCGGGGTGATCTGGACGCAGCGCGCCGATAGCTGCGTGTGTTCGAGCATGCCTGACAGCCTGCGCGAGGGCGGTTACAGCAGCTTCAGCGCCGATCCACGCGAGCTGGCCGCTGCGCTGGTCGACCATCTCGTCGAGCAGTGCCGCTGACCACGTGTGCCTTTCTTCCAATGAATTCGCTGCATAACAGGATGTCTTCATGAGCCAAGCCGTCGTTACCCAGAACAGCGTCAGCAGCCTGACCGGTCTGGTCGTGCCGCTGGCCGATCGCACGCTGCTGCTGCCCAACGTGGCCGTGGCCGAGCTGATTCCCTACCGTGCCCCGCCAGCGATGGCTGGCCTGCCTGACTGGTTTCTCGGTCAGGTAGCCTGGCGTGACCTGCGCCTGCCACTGCTGTCTTTCGAGGCGGCCTCCGGCGGCCAGGCGGCAGTGGGGGACGGGGCCCGTATCGCCATCCTCAATGCCCTCGGTGGGCGCCCGAACGTCAAGTTCATCGCCTTGTTGGTGCAGGGCATTCCTCGCTCGCTGCGCGTTGCCGAGGACCTGCCGCGTGCGGATGTGCCGCTGGCCGCCCTCGAGCTTGCAGCGGTGAAGGTGGATGATGCGGTGCTGCGCATCCCCGATCTGGAAGGGCTGGAGCAATTGCTGGCCGATGCCGAGCTGATCTGAGTCGTCAGCTCATCGAGTGAACTGCGCTCGCGTGAGCGTGCGCTCCCGAACCGCTTTGCCTTGGCGCGTGTTCAACTCTCGGGGCTTCAGCCGCGACGCGGCAGCATCGCTCTGAGCACCCCGTCGCGCAGCCGATAGTGGTGCCAGAGCGCCATGAACGTGTGCCCCAGAATCAGTGCGAACAGCAGGTACTTGGCCGTCAGGTGAAACTGGCGGGCAAGTGCTCTTGCGCCATCGGAAAGCGGCAACGGGTCGATTTGCACCAGCCAGAACAGCTCCACCGGGCGTCTGCCGAACAGCAGGCCGCTCAACGGCATCAGCAGCAACAACAGGTAGAGCGCTATGTGGCCGGCCTTGGCGGCGCGGCGCTGCCAGATCGCACTATCGCGCAGCAGGTGCGGGGCACCGTGGCGGGCGCGTACCAGCAAGCGCACCACGGTGAGCAGGAGAATCGTCAGGCCCAGGGACTTGTGCAGCGTGAACACGCCACCAGTGCCGCCCAGCAAGTCCGCGACCAGATCCTGGCCATAGGGCAGAAACAGCGTGCAGAGCACCAGCAGGGCGGTAAGCCAGTGCAGGCCGATCTGGGTGCTCGAATAGCGATGCTTCATGGTTCCGCCTCTCATCAGGCACCCGCTGCGTGCCAGCTCTCAGCGCGCGATCATACCCATTTGGCCAGACGTTTTTTGTGGTTTTGTCGTCATTGATTGATAGCGGCTGTAGGCCCGTTTTGTCAAAGAAACAGTCCGGTTTTCGACGAGTTCACGTGCAAACCCTCACCCATTGCGGGCTCAGAAATCGCCCCAGAGGTGCTGGGCTACCGCCAGCGCTGCCACCGGCGCGGTTTCCGTGCGCAGCACGCGCGGACCCAGGCGCGCGGCATGGAAACCGGCGCCCTGTGCCTGTTCCACCTCTGCGTCGCTCAGGCCACCCTCAGGGCCGATCAGAAATGCCAGGGATCCTGGTCGGGCATGGCTGGTCAGCGGTTCGGCGACCGGATGCAGCACCAGTTTCAGGTCGGCCTGGCTTTGCTGCAGCCACTCGTCCAAAGGGATGGGCGCATTGATCAGCGGTATCACCGAGCGTCCGCATTGCTCGCAGGCGCTGATCGCCACCTGCCGCCAGTGCGCCATGCGCTTGTCGGCGCGTTCATCCTTCAGGCGCACCTCGCAGCGGGCGCTGACGATCGGACTGATCACCTGGGCGCCCAGCTCGGTGGCTTTCTGGATGGCCCAATCCATGCGCTCACCGCGAGACAGGCCCTGGCCCAGATGAATGTGCAGAGGCGACTCGGCCTGCCCGGCGAGCTGCTCGCGCAGTTCGACACGTACGCTCTTCTTGCCGACCTCGATCAGTTCACCGCGAAACTCCTGGCCGCTGCCATCGAACAGTTGCACCGCATCGCCCGCAGCATGGCGCAGCACGCGGCCGATGTAGTGGGCCTGGGCCTCCGGCAGCTCGTGCTGACCGAGGGAAAGAGGGGCATCGATGAAGAAACGGGAAAGGCGCATGGCGGTAACGGGTATGGGCTAAGGGTGGCCAAGCATAACCGGGTGGCGTTTTTTCTGCAGGCCGTCAGGGCGTTTGCACATCGCTGCAGGCCATGCTGAGACGGTCGTGCGCCTCCGTCTGGCATCGAGGGTTGCGGTGATACGCCCATAACCCATAGGGTAAAAAAAGAACGGCTCTGCTCCCGGGCTGCATTCCCGGGGCGCTTCAACACGGCAGGGCTGGTTAAGGGGCGGGTGGCTCACTCGTACGCACGTCAGGCTGGGGAGACCTGTTGCCGTGCATCGTCGTGGGCGCTGCAGCCTGCCCCGATCCAAGGGCGGAGTATCCGCCGTCACATTCCACGCATAGGGAATAATAATGAAAGTGCAACGTACCGGATTATCGTTGATGGCGCTGAGCGCCAGCGTTCTGGCCATCTCCACCGCGCAGGCGAGCCAGGCCGAATCCAAGGGGTTTCTCGAAGACAGCACGCTGGATCTGCTGACCCGCAATGTCTACTGGCACATGGACCGCCATGCGACGGGCGCCCAGGACAACCGCGAGTGGGGCCAGGGGTTTCATCTGAACTACAGCTCGGGCTACACGCAGGGCACCGTCGGCTTTGGCGCCGATCTGAACGCCTACATGGGCATCAAGCTCGACAGCGGTCGCGGGCGTTCGGGGTCCGGGCTGCTGCCGGTGGATTCGGCCACCAGTCGTGCCGACGACGAATTCGGCTCTCTGGGCGGGGCAGTGAAGATGCGCCTCTCCAATTCGGAACTCAAGTACGGGCAGTTGCGTCCCTACAATCCGGTCATCGCGGTAGCCGACGCCCGCCTGGTGCCCGCCACCGCCACCGGTTTCCAGCTGACCAGCGCCGAGATCGACGGGCTGATCATCGACGCCGGTCATTTCACGTCGTCCAGGGATTTCAATCAGGCCGGTAGTCGCGACGGCTTCTACAGCACCTACGCGCCAGGCGTGGAAGGCGGCAATGTCGATTATCTGGGCGCCAGTTGGCTAGCCAGCGATGCCTTGAGCTTCAGCGCCTACGCCTCGCGCTATGAAGACCTGTGGCGTCAGTACTACGGCAATGCCATCTACAACCTGCCGCTCAGTGACGAGCAGGCACTGAATGTCGATTTCAACATCTACCGTACGCTGGACGAGGGCAAGTCCGTGGCTGGCGACATCGACGTCACCGCCTGGTCGCTGGCAACCGCCTACTCGGTGGGCGCACACACCTTCACCATCGCCCACCAGCGGGTTCATGGCGACCAGCCGTTCGACTACCTGACGCTTGGCGGTGGTGGCGCGCAGGATTCCATCTACCTGGCCAACTCGTCGCAACTGGTCGACTTCAATGGCCCGGGCGAGCGTTCCTGGCGGGCCACCTACGCCATGGATCTGGCCAGTTACGGGGTGCCGGGGCTGTCGTTCTACGTCTCGTACATCCGCGGCGACAATGTCGATGGCAGCAAGATGGATGCGTCCAGCCCTTACGGCTATTACGCCGACAACGAGAAGCATTGGGAGCGTGACGTGAACGTGCAGTACGTGGTGCAGAGTGGCGCGGCCAAGGATCTCAAGTTCCGTCTGCGTCAGGCGACGCACCGCATTTCCGGAACTTCGGATGTGGACTCCGACCAGGTGCGCTTCATCGTCGAGTATCCGCTGAGCGTGCTCTGAGCGCGACATGACGGCAGGCGGGCCACCCCCGCCTGCCGTATCGCTCAGCCCGGGTCGCGAAAGCCCGGGTAACGGGTATCGCCCGTCGCCACGCTGACCGAGGTGCGAGTGGCCAGGTCGATGCCTTCGCTGGCAACGTCGGCGAGGAAGTCGATCTGCTCTGCGCTGATCACGTAGGGCGGCAGGAAGTACACCACGCTGCCCAGCGGCCTCAGTAGCGCACCGCGGGTCAGGGCATGCTGGTACACCTGCAGGCCCCGTCGCTCCTGCCAGGGGTAGGCGACCTTGCCGGCCTTGTCCTGAACCATCTCGATGGCCAGGGCCATGCCGGTCTGGCGTACTTCGGCGACGTGTGGGTGGTCCACCAGGTGAGCGGTGGCGCTGGCCATGCGTGCGGCCAGCGCCTTGTTGGCCTCGATCACGCCGTCCTCCTCGAAGATATCCAGCGTCGCCAGCGCCGCCGCGCAGGCCAGTGGGTTGCCGGTGTAGGTGTGCGAATGGAGGAACGCACGCAAGGTGGCGTAATCGTCGTAGAAGGCGCTGTAGACATCATCGGTGGTCAACACCGCCGCCATCGGCAGGTAGCCACCCGTGAGGGCCTTGGAGAGCACCAGGAAGTCCGGCGTGATGCCCGCCTGTTCGCAGGCGAACATGGTTCCGGTGCGGCCGAAGCCGACGGCGATTTCGTCGTGGATCAGGTGCACACCATAGCGGTCGCAGGCTTCGCGCAGCAGGGTCAGGTAGATGGGGTGATACATGCGCATGCCGCCCGCGCCCTGAATCAGCGGCTCGACGATCACCGCCGCGACTTCGTGGTGGTGGTCGGCCAGGGTCTGCTCCATTGCCGTGAACATTGTCCGCGAGTGTTCTTCCCAGCTCACGCCGTCCGGGCGCAGGTAGCAGTCCGGGCTCGGCACCTTGAGGGTGTCCAGCAGCAGTGCCTTGTAAGTGTCGGTGAACAGCGCCACATCGCCTACCGACATCGCCGCCACGGTTTCGCCGTGATAACTGTTGCTCAGGGTGATGAAGCGTTTCTTCGCCGGCTTGCCGCTGTTGAGCCAGTAATGGAAGCTCATCTTCAGCGCCACTTCGATGCCCGAGGAACCGTTGTCGGCATAGAACACCCGGTTCAGGCCCTCCGGGGTGATCCGCACCAGGCGCTCGGACAGCTCGACCACCGGCTGATGGCTGAAGCCCGCGAGCATCACATGCTCGAGAGTGTCGATCTGCGCCTTGATGCGTTCGCCGATACGCGGGTTGGCATGGCCGAACACGTTGACCCACCAGGAGCTCACCGCGTCGAGGTAGCGCTTGCCTTCGAAGTCCTCCAGCCATACGCCTTCACCGCGGCGGATCGGAATCAGCGGCAACCGCTCGTGATCCTTCATCTGCGTACAGGGGTGCCAGAGAACCTCCAGGTCACGCTGCATCCAGTGTTGGTTAGTCATCGACGTGCTCTCTCAATCAACAGCGGGCAAGCCTATCAGATGCGGCAAGGCGACGTTTTGCTGCCGCAGCGCCCGCTGATCGGGGAAAACGACCGCTCGCGTAGAGGGTTTTGAACTCCGCCCGTGGGGGCTTCACTAATCTGGTTGACCAGCGAGCAGGTGCGGTATATATCGGTTTAGTAGATATTTCAAAGCAACAATTTCTGCTTTAAGTCGATAGGTTTGTTGCTAATCTCTGGACTCTCATCCCTTGGAATCAGGCCATGCAGTGGCGTAACTCAACCCTTCGTTACGGTCTCGTCAGCGTGTCTCTGCACTGGCTGGTGGCCATTGCGGTATTCGGTCTATTCGCGCTGGGTTTCTGGATGGTCGGCCTCAGCTATTACAGCACCTGGTACCAGACAGCCCCGAATATTCACAAGAGCATCGGCATTCTGCTGTTCGTGGTCATGGTCGCCCGTTTGTCATGGCGCCTGGCAAGCCCGCCACCACCTGCGCTGCCCGAGCATGGCCGATTGACCCGAGTGGCCAGCAAGCTGGGCCACAGCTTCCTTTACCTCGGCCTGTTCGTGTTGATGATTTCCGGCTACCTGATTTCCACCGCCGACGGTCGCCCGATCAGCGTGTTCGGGCTGTTCGAGGTGCCGGCAAGCGTGACCAGCATCCCCAATCAGGGCGATATCGCCGGGTTGATCCATGAATATCTGGCGTGGGCTATCGTGATCTTTGCTGCATTGCATGGCCTGGCTGCATTGAAACACCACTTCATCGACCGTGACCGCACCCTGTTGCGTATCTTCGGGCGTTGATCTTCAAGCCGTTTCGGCGTTGCCCCGCGGCGTCGTTCATTTCATCTCACAAGGAGTTTCCATGTTGAAGAAGACTTTCGCCGCACTGGCACTGGGCACCGCACTGTTGGGCGCTGGCCATGCAATGGCTGCTGACTACGCCATCGACAAGGAAGGCCAGCACGCCTTCGTCAATTTCAAGATCAGCCACCTGGGCTACAGCTGGCTGTACGGTACCTTCAAGGATTTCGACGGCAGCTTCAGCTTCGATGAGAAGAACCCTGAGGCCAGCAAGGTCAACGTCACCCTGAAGACCGAAAGCGTCGACACCAACCACGCCGAGCGTGACAAGCACATCCGTGGTTCGGACTTCCTCAATGTCAGCAAGAACCCGACCGCAACCTTCGCATCTACCGCCGTCAAGTCGACTGGCAAAGGCACCGCCGATATCACCGGCAACCTGACCCTCAACGGCGTGACCAAGCCGGTAGTGATCGCTGCCAAGTTCATCGGCCAGGGCGACGATCCATGGGGCGGCTACCGTGCAGGCTTCGAGGGCAGCACCAAACTGAAGCTGAAAGACTTCAACATCGAGAAGGATCTGGGTCCGGCTTCGCAGGAAGTCGAGCTGATCATCTCCGTGGAAGGCGTACGCAAGTAAGCCTGAACGCCGCATGAAAAACGCCGACCTTGGGGTCGGCGTTTTTTTGCCCGGCATTCCTGATACGCCAACCGCTACCCTGATGGGCGCAGCGAAAAGCCGCACTCGCTGCACGAATGAAAACGCCGGCACGAGGCCGGCGTTTTCAATGAGCCACTGCTCAGCTGTCGCGATTGCGGGTCAGCAGGGCTGGCTTCTCGCCGCGGGGGCGGGTGCTTTGCAGCTGGTCGAGCTGCTCGGGTGTCGGCAGGCGGTCGCTACGCGAGCTCTTGTGCACGATCACCGGCTGCTTGTCGCGGCTGCTGCGCACGGCAGGCTCCTGACGTGGCAGTTCATCGCGGTTGAGCGACGTGGTGGTATCGCGCTGCTGGCCGCGGCCACGGTTGCCCGCGCCACTGCGACCCTTGCCGGCGCCTTGGCCCTGGCCTTGACCCTGGCGCTTGCCTGCACCAGCACCGCCGCCACCGCTGCGCGGACCTTTGCCCTGGCCACGAGGGCCCTGGCCAACGCCGTTGCTGGCGCTTGGGCCACTACCGGCGGCACCGGGGCGACGACCGCGACCCTGGCCGTTGTTCTGGTTCGGGCTCACGTAGTCGGCACGGTTGCCGAAGTTGTCGATCTCGTCGTCGCGGAACTCGTCGGGCGCACGGTCCGGAGGCAACGCAGGTACTGCTGGCGCTGCGGCGCGGGCCGTACCACGCGGTTGTTGGTCGCGAGCAGGCCTGGCTTTGCTTTGAGTCTTGGCTTTGCCGCCGTCCTTGCCCTTGTCCTTGCGGCCGCCGCCTTCAGGCTTGGCACCGCGCGGTGGGCGTGGCTTCTGAGGTTCGCGCACTTCCGGGCGTTCGGCCTCGACCTTGCTGGCATCGAAACCCAGTAGATCGCCGTCCGGGATCTTCTGCTTGGTCATCCTTTCGATGCCCTTGAGCAGTTTCTCTTCGTCCGGGGCAACCAGGGAGATCGCTTCACCGCTACGGCCAGCACGGCCAGTACGGCCGATGCGGTGCACGTAATCTTCTTCGACGTTGGGAAGTTCGAAGTTGACTACGTGAGGCAACTGGTCGATGTCCAGGCCGCGTGCGGCGATGTCGGTGGCGACCAGAATGCGAACCTTGTTCGCCTTGAAGTCGGCCAGGGCCTTGGTGCGGGCGTTCTGGCTCTTGTTGCCATGAATCGCCACGGCAGGCAGGCCGTGCTTGTCCAGGTACTCGGCCAGGCGGTTGGCGCCGTGCTTGGTACGGGTGAACACCAGAACCTGTTCCCAGGCACCAGCGGTGATCAGGTGAGCGAGCAGGGCACGTTTGTGGCTGGCCTGCAGGCGGAATACGCGCTGCTCGATACGCTCGACCGTGGTGTTCGGCGGCGTGACTTCGATACGCTCCGGATTGTGCAGGAGCTTGCCGGCCAGGTCGGTGATGTCTTTCGAGAAGGTCGCCGAGAACAGCAGGTTCTGCCGCTTGGCCGGCAGGCGGGCGAGGACTTTCTTCACGTCGTGAATGAAGCCCATGTCGAGCATGCGGTCGGCTTCGTCCAGCACGAGGATTTCCACGTGGGACAGGTCGACGCTGCCTTGTCCAGCGAGGTCGAGCAGGCGACCCGGGCAGGCGACCAGGACGTCGACGCCCTTGGCCAGTGCCTGTACCTGCGGGTTCATGCCGACACCACCGAAGATGCAGGTGCTGACGAATTTCAGGTCGCGAGCATACAGCTTGAAGCTGTCATGCACCTGAGCGGCCAGTTCGCGGGTGGGCGTGAGCACCAGTACGCGCGGCTGTTTCGGGCCATGGCGCTGTTCGCGATCCGGGTGACCGTTGGGGAACAGTCGCTCGAGGATCGGCAGTGCGAAACCGCCTGTCTTACCTGTACCCGTCTGGGCCGCCACCATCAGGTCGCGACCTTGCAACGCGGCGGGGATGGCCCGCTGTTGCACCGGAGTGGGCTGGGTGTAGCCGGCGGCTTCGACCGCACGGACTAAAGCCTCGGAGAGACCGAGGGAGGCAAAGGACATGTGCAATCCTGTCTGGTGAGGGCGTGGCCCTATAGGTGTAGTGCCTGGCTTGAATCGCACGTGGGGCGCGCAATCCCGTCCGGTACTGCTGGCCTCTGGGGTCAGCATCCGGGCGCAAGCCTGGCGGGAAGGCCCGAGTGTAACAGGATTGCAGAGGATCGGCACAACTTGCCGCCGAGCGGGTTGCGCGCGCCTCCGTTGAGATGGCTTTTGGCGCGCGAAACGATGGGGATCAGTCGCCCGCGGCGTCAGCGTCTTCGCGCTTGGCGAGCTTGTGCTGATCCTCGCTGCTACCGAGCTTCCAGTAGCTGGAAATGTACAGGTTCTTGCGGTCGACCTGACGTTCCTCCCTGAAATGCTGGCGCAGGGCCCGCATGCCGCTGAACTCGCAGGCCGCCCAGATGCTCGGCCGGCCTGGCAGCCATGCCAGCTCGCGCACGCGATTGACCAGCAGTTGGCTGTCTTCACCGGGATGCGGGTTGATCAGCCAGTGCAGCTCGACGCCAGCAGGGTGCTGCAGCGGCTGGATATCGCGCTCGTCGATCACTTCGATGATGGCGTGGCCGCGGGCGTCAGTTGGCAGTTGCTCGAGGTTGACGCTGAGTGCCGGCAGTGCGGTCATGTCGCCAATCATCAGAAACCAGTCCGCGCTGTTGTCGACCAGTTTCTTCGGGCCGGGGCCGCCTACGGTGATGCTGTCGCCCGGGCTGGCGTCCTTGGCCCACTGCGAAGCAGGGCCGGCATCATCGTGCAGTACGAAGTCGACGTCGAACTGCTCGGCACGCTGATGGCGCACGGTGTAGGTACGCATCAGCGTGCCGTCGCTACCGGGGGCGGGGAAGATCAGCTTGATGTAGGCGCTTTCCTGATCGGCTGGAAAGCTGTCGATTTCGTCGCCGCCCAAGGTGATGCGCAGCATGTGCGGCGTGACGGAAGTGGATGAAATGACCCGCAGGGTACGGGGAGCAGGGCGTGGCATTGAACTCTCCTGTTGCGACGGTAGAGATCGCCGTCATTCATGTGAGAATTACTATCACTTAATACGGATGGCTTCCAGTGCGAGGCGCTGGCGCCGTCCCCGAGACGTGGCATCGCCACGGGCGCCGGACCAGGTGGACACGCTTGCGTTGTCCACCCTTACCGTCACATGCCGGCGTCAGCTGACGACCCGATAGCACGGCTCGTAGGCGGTACCACCGGGCAGCTTCATGCGGTGCTGCTCGACGAAGGCCTGCAGCAGGCGATCCAGCGGTTGCATGATGGTCTTGTCACCACGCAACTCATACGGGCCATGCTCTTCGATCAGCTGGATGCCATGGGCCTTGACGTTGCCCGCGACGATGCCGGAGAAGGCACGGCGCAGGTTGGCGGCCAGCTCGTGCACGGGCTGCTCGCGGGTCAGGTTGAGGCTGGCCATGGCTTCGTGGGTCGGCTCGAAGGGATGCTGGAAGCTCTCGTCGATCTTCAGCAGCCAGTTGAAGTGGAATGCGTCGTTGCGTTCGCGGCGGAACTGCTTCACCGCCTTGATGCCTGCCGCCATGTGGCGAGCCACTTCGGCCGGGTCGTTGGGAATCAGCACGTAGCGGTTCTGCGCTTCCACACCCAGGGTTGCACCGATGAATGCGTGCAACTGCTGCAAGTAGGCTTCGGCACTCTTCGGCCCGGTCAGCAAGAGCGGGAAGGGCAGCTCGGCGTTGTCCGGGTGCATGAGGATGCCAAGCAGGTAGAGAAATTCTTCTGCCGTGCCCGCGCCGCCCGGGAAGATGATGATGCCGTGGCCGATGCGCACGAAGGCTTCCAGGCGCTTTTCGATATCCGGGAGGATCACCAGCTCGTTGACGATCGGGTTCGGCGCCTCGGCGGCGATGATGCCCGGCTCGGTCAGCCCCAGGTAGCGGGCACCGACGATGCGTTGCTTGGCGTGGGAAATGGTGGCGCCTTTCATCGGCCCCTTCATCACGCCCGGGCCGCACCCAGTGCACACGTCCAGAGCACGCAGCCCGAGTTCGTGGCCGACTTTCTTGGTGTACTTGTACTCCTCGGTGCTGATCGAGTGGCCGCCCCAGCACACCACCATCTTCGGCTCGGCGCCAGCGCGCAGGGTGCGGGCGTTGCGCAGCAGGTGGAAAACGTAGTCGGTCAGGCCGCTGGAGCTGTCCACGTCGACGCGTTTGTTTTCCAGCTCGCTCTGGGTGTAGACGATGTCGCGCAGGGCGCTGAACAGCATCTCGCGGGTGCTGGCGATCATCTCGCCATCGACGAATGCGTCAGCCGGCGCATTGATCAGCTCCAGGCGGATGCCGCGATCCTGCTGGTGGATCTTCACTTCGAAGTCCGGGTAGGCCTCGAGAATGGTCTTGGCGTTGTCGCTGTGCGAGCCGGTGTTGAGAATCGCCAGGGCGCATTGGCGGAACAGCGCGTAGACGCTACCGGAACCGGTTTCGCGCAATTGCTGGACTTCACGCTGGGAAAGGGTTTCCAGGCTGCCCTTGGGCGAGACCGAAGCATTGATTTTCTGGCGAGTGAGCATGCAGGCATCCCGTGGTAACGCGACAACTCGAGCCGATCCTGGCTGATCGCGCGATGAAGAATTCAGTCCCGGTGGTCGTGACCCATGATGGGGCGTCCGGGTAATGGCGCTGTACTGTCGGCCAGCGAGGGACTCCGGGTCAACGGGTACCGAGGTGCGGGCTGTTGAAAACGATGGCGTTGCCGCAGTTTCGAGCAGGCGGCTGAAGCCTCTTTTATACGCAGCAGGGCCGACGCGCAGCAGATCGTGAACAGGTTCTTAGGAAAGACGCGGGCCGCGAAAGTTCTAACATTCGCGGCCCCGGCAATCAGCCTTCAACCTTGCAGGTTCTTCCACACCGCCAGGCTGGGGGCGGCCTGGTTGAGGGTATAGAAGTGCAGGCCCGGTGCACCACCCTGGAGCAGGCGCTCGCACATGGCGGTGATCATCTCTTCACCGAAGCGCTGGATGCTCTGGGTGTCGTCACCGTAGGCTTCCAGTTGCTTGCGTACCCAGCGTGGCAGCTCGGCGCCGCAAGCGTCGGAGAAGCGCGCCAGTTTGCTGTAGTTGGTGATCGGCATGATGCCCGGGATCACCGGGATGTCGACGCCCAGCTTGCGTACACGCTCGACGAAGTAGAAGTAGCAGTCGGCGTTGAAGAAGTACTGGGTGATCGCGCTGCTCGCACCGGCCTTGGCCTTGCGCACGAAGTTGGCGATGTCGTCTTCGAAGTTGCGCGCCTGGGGGTGCATCTCCGGGTAGGCCGCCACTTCGATATGGAAATGATCACCGGTCTGCTGACGGATCAGCTCGACCAGATCATTGGCATGGCGCAGTTCACCGCTGGACATGCCCATGCCCGAAGGCAGGTCGCCACGCAGGGCGACGATGCGGTTGATGCCCTTGCTCTTGTAAAGATTGAGCAGCTCGATCAGCTCGGCCTTGCTGTCGCCGACGCAGGACAGGTGCGGTGCGGTAGGCACCTTCACTTCGCCGTCGAGTTGCAACACGGTATTGAGCGTACGGTCACGGGTGGAACCACCGGCGCCGTAGGTGCAGGAGAAGAAGTCCGGGTTGTAGCCGGCCAGCTCGCGCGCGGTGTTGAGCAGCTTTTCATGTCCGGCATCGGTCTTCGTCGGGAAGAACTCGAAGCTGACGTTGGTTTTTTTCTGGATCATGGAGAAGGTTCCCTTCTCAGCGACAAGCCTCGCGCCACACGCTGCAAGTGGAGTCGTCTCCCTCGTGCAGCGTGTGGCGCGTAGCGTGTAGCTGGGGTTAGTAGCGGTAGCTGTCCGGCTTGAACGGGCCTTCGACCGGAACGCCGATGTACTCGGCCTGCTTGGTGGTCAGCTGGGTGACCACGCCGCCGAAGCCTTTCACCATTTCCAGTGCGACTTCTTCGTCCAGTTTCTTCGGCAGCACTTCGACGGTCAGGCGCTCGGCCTTCTTCTCGGCCGACAGGTCGGCGAACTTCTGCTCGAACAGGAAGATCTGGGCGAGAACCTGGTTGGCGAAGGAACCGTCCATGATGCGGCTCGGGTGGCCCGTGGCGTTGCCCAGGTTCACCAGACGGCCTTCGGCCAGCAGGATCAGGTAGTCGTCATTGCGCGGGTCGAACTGGCCAGCGCCGGTGCGGTGGATCTTGTGCACCTGCGGTTTGACCTCTTCCCACGCCCAGTTCTTGCGCATGAAGGCGGTGTCGATCTCGTTGTCGAAGTGGCCGATGTTGCAGACCACAGCGCGGGCTTTCAGCGCCTTGAGCATGCCGGCGTCGCAGACGTTGGCGTTGCCGGTGGTGGTGACGATCAGGTCGATCTTGCCCAGCAGGGCCTTGTCGATGCTGGCGTCGGTGCCGTCATTGCGGCCGTCGATGTACGGCGAAACGAGTTCGTAGCCGTCCATGCAGGCCTGCATGGCGCAGATCGGATCGATCTCGGAAACCTTGACGATCATGCCTTCCTGACGCAGCGAGGCAGCCGAGCCCTTGCCCACGTCGCCGTAGCCGATGACCAGCGCCTGCTTGCCCGACAGCAGGTGGTCGGTGCCGCGCTTGATGGCGTCGTTGAGGCTGTGACGGCAGCCGTACTTGTTGTCGTTCTTGCTCTTGGTGACCGCGTCGTTGACGTTGATCGCCGGGACCTTCAGGGTGCCGGCCTTGAGCATGTCGAGCAGGCGGTGTACGCCGGTGGTGGTTTCTTCGGTGACGCCGTGGACGTTGGTCAGTACCTGCGGGTACTTGTCATGCAGGATCTGGGTCAGGTCGCCGCCGTCGTCGAGCACCATGTTGGCGTCCCATGGCTGGCCGTCCTTGAGGATGGTCTGCTCGATGCACCACTCGTATTCGGCTTCGGTCTCGCCTTTCCAGGCGAATACCGGAATGCCGGCGGCGGCAATGGCTGCAGCGGCCTGATCCTGAGTGGAGAAGATGTTGCACGACGACCAGCGCACTTCGGCGCCCAGCGCGGTCAGCGTCTCGATCAGCACGCCGGTCTGGATGGTCATGTGGATGCAGCCGAGGATCTTCGCGCCTTTCAGCGGTTGTTCGGCAGCGTACTTGCGACGCAGGCCCATCAGTGCCGGCATCTCGGATTCGGCGATGATCAGTTCTTTGCGGCCCCAGTCGGCCAGGGAAATGTCAGCGACCTTGTAGTCGGTAAAAGCAGCGCTCATGCAAAAGCTCTCCAATCGTTGATCTGTGATCAGATAGGTGAAAACCGGTGTGCCGGGCCTGATGGCCATGGCTCGCTACGTTTTCACGCAGTCCGATTGGGCGCCGTTGATGCGTTTGGGTAACGCCCCATCCGAGCCTGACAAGCCTTGGCTTGCTGCAGCGCCCCTCGGACAGGTGGCGGGAACGCTCAGGCAGTGCCGAGCGTGTGAAGCCCGGCGATTATAGCCTTGCCAGCGCGCCAGCCCAAGGTTTTCCGTCGTCCCGAATCGGCCATCGCGGGCATTCGATACCGAGCCTTTATCGATGCCATTGAAAACGTGCCCGCGACAACTGCCGCCTGCCTTTGCGATCATGCAGGGCGAACGATAGCGATGGATAAGGAGTGCAGATGAACTTCCACACACGCAAGTGGGTAAAGCCCGAAGACCTCAACCCCAACGGCACCCTGTTCGGCGGCAGTCTGCTGAAGTGGATCGACGAAGAGGCCGCGATCTACGCCATCATCCAGCTCGGCACTCAGCGCGTGGTGACCAAGCTGATCTCGGAGATCAACTTCGTCGCCTCGGCCCGGCAGAGCGACATCATCGAACTGGGCATCACCGCCAGCGAGTTCGGTCGAACCTCGATCACCATGCGTTGTGAAGTGCGCAACAAGATCACCCGCAAGAGCATCCTGACCATCGACAAGATGGTCTTCGTCAATCTGGACGAGAACGGCCAGCCTGCGCCCCACGGCAAGACCGAAATCACTTACATCAAGGATCAGTTCAAGGACTGAGCCCACGCCGTGCATGGGGGCCGTAGGCCCCATGCATCCTGGCGACTCAGAATCCCTCGACCCCTGCCAGGCGCAACTGGTCGGCCAGCGCCCGGATGTCCTCATGCTGGAAGAATGTCTGCAGCTGCGCAGCTCGGGCCGGGCCGATCCCTGGTAGTTTCTGCCAGTCGGCGAGGCTGCGTCGCTGTAGCTGCGCCCAGTCATCGGCGGCCAGGCTGTCGGGATGCGCTGGGGGGCCGAGTGCGCGTAACCAGTCCTTGAAGGGGCGTTGCCTGGCCTCGCTGAAGCGGCGGGTCAAGGTGCGGGCGCTCTGCTGAGCGATGCCGGGCACCGCTAGTAACTGATCTTCGCTGAGTTGCAGCCAATCGAGCAGGCTGTGGATAAGTTCTGCTCGCAGCAACTTCTCCCAGGTGCCAGCGCCGACCCCAGGCAGGTTCAGTGCCTGCTTGCCGCTGAGCCAGGTGAGGCGGGCGTGGAGCTGGCTGTTGCACGTGGCGGATGCTCGCAGGCAGCTCAGTGCGTGATAGGCATCGCCACGCGGCACGTCCAGAGCCGGACGAGGTGCGGTCCGTATCACCACGCTATGCAGTTGTGGGATGGTTTGCCCGGCCAGTTGAATGGCGACCTGATCCCCCGGGCGGATATCCAGTCGCTGCCAGCGCTCCAGCGAACCGACGCTGACCACGCGGATGCTGCGGTCGTCGATTTTCACCGGATGCAGGTGCAGCAGTGGCGTGATGCGGCCGCTGCGGCCGACCCTGAATTCGACCTCCCTGACCTGTGCCAGCGCTTCGCTGGCCGGGTATTTCCAGGCCGCAGCCCAGTGCGGCGGTTCGGCTCGCCAGCGTTCGCCGCTCGGGCGCTGACCCTGGCGCAGCACCACGCCATCGGTGGCGAAAGGCAGCGGGTTGCGGTACCAGTGTTCGCGCCATTGGCTGGCTTCGGCGATGCTGCCGATCCGCTGGCTGTACTGGCGGCTATCAGGGAAGCCCAGTCGTTCCAGGCGGTCGAGGCGCCGCTGCATGTCCTCTGGGCCATTGGGCCAGTCCCAGACGAACAGGCCTATCTGCCTCGCCTGGGAAACCTGCAGATCGTGGCGTGCCATCAATCCGGCAACGGTACTGCGTGCCGACGCACCGCCGTGGCTGGCCTGAATGTGCCCCGGATGCTGCAGGTACAGCTCCCCCTGCAGTATGACGTCGGTGTACTCGGTGAGGTGCTCCGGGATCGTGGCGATTCGTCTGGCCCGGGCGGTCCAGTCCTGCCCGGTGCTGCCATCCCCGCGGCTGATCACCTGCTGCAGTCGGCCACCCCTGTAGGCCAGGGTGACCGCGACCCCGTCGACCTTGGGTTGAATCCACAGGTCCTGGCGGGAGTGCATCCAGTGGCTCACTGCGCGCTCGTCCGCCAGCTTGCGCAGGCCGGTCTGAGCGACCGGGTGCTGCACTGGGCCACCTGCACCGTGAAGCGGATCGGTTGCAGGCCTGCCGCTGAGGCAAGCTTGCCAGTGCTCGAGGCGGGCGCGGGCCTGATCGTACAGATCATCGCTGACCAGCGATCGCCCCTGACGGTGATAGGCGTCGTCCCACTCGGCCACCCGGGCGGTCAGTTCATCGAGTTGGCGGTTGTGCGCGGTTGTCGGTTCAGGGCAGTCGTCGGCACGGACGACGGTGATCAACAGGACGGAAAAGGTGGCGGCAATCCAGCGTTTCATGGGCGGAGCATCCTTGCTCGGGCGATGATTGTGCAGGCTAGTCACAGAGTCCGCCTGGCGCAAATATCCGTTTTCTCGAGCTGGAATGGGTACTGGGCGACATTTGCGGTAGCCGAGGTTTGTCGCTAGCGACGAGGCGGTGATAAAGTTCCGCGTCTCGCACATCAAATGGATTTGCCCGGCGGCGGGAAAGGTATTGCCGGGCCTCATATCTGAAGGTCTAGGGTCTCATGCGTCTTTCTATCCTGTTCTGCTCCGCTGCACTGGCTCTGGCCAGCTCCTTCGCTCACGCTGCCGAAGACACTCAGCTCAAGTGCCAGCAAAAACTGTCGGCCAACGCCGAGAAGATCGCCCAGGTCAAGCAGTTGGCCGGTTTGCTCGGCAATCAGCAGGCCAACGATGCCATCGCCCAGGTCGAGGGTGGCTGTGACCAGCTCGGTGCCAACGCCGCCACCTCGGGTGAGACGGTCGCGCAAGCCCAGGGTGACAGCAAGGCCGACAACATCGCTGCTGCCGCAGAAACTCTGAAAGGTCTGGGTTCGCTGTTCGGCAAGTGATCGGTCAGCCTGCACCGCAGGAATGAAAAAGCCTCCGTGAGGGTCGAGCCCACGGAGGCTTTTTCGTATCCGCCGCCTGCTGTCAGCTGGCGGTGCACGTCACGATAGGATCGGCCCGTGACTTGCTGGATGAGTGGAGATAGCACCGGCTGGGCGCGATCAGAGCGATATATTCAAGAGCGTTGCGCATGGCTCACCGTGAGCCGATCCGTGCTTTGTGGTTGTTCGAGAAACTGATATTTTCTCGCTCCAATTCGTACGCTAGCCAAGGAGTGGTGAATGGTAACTATGGGGTTCCTCATAGCGTTGGTAGCCTGGATCTGGTCTGTGTCACGTGGTATCCAGGTTTCTTTGCTGTGTGTTGTGCTCAACTTCATGTTTCCGCCTATCTCGCAGGGCATCTTTGCCCTCTACGAGCAGTCCATGCGTCCTCCGCTGCTGATAATGGCGGTTGGCTTGGGGATGATGTATCTCGGGGGCGGTTTGAAAGTGTCCTGAGCGAAGGGGCCGTTCGTCCCGGGCTCTGTTCGGCAATCAAGTACATCTGCAAAGAAAAGCCCCGCACAGCTCACGCTGGCGGGGCTATTTTTTGCGCGGCTGGTCAGAGGCCAGCGGCGGCGCGCAGGTCTGCAGCCTTGTCGGTCTTCTCCCAGGTGAAGCTGGTGAAGCTGTCGTCGCCGACGGTCAGTTGCTGCGGCTCGCGGCCGAAGTGGCCGTAAGCGGCGGTCGGCTGATACATCGGGTGCAGCAGGTCGAGCATCTTGGTGATGGCGTACGGGCGCAGGTCGAAGACCTCGCGCACCAGCTTGATGATGGTCTCGTCAGCCACTTTGTTGGTGCCGAAGGTGTTGATCGAGATCGAGGTCGGCTGGGCGACGCCGATGGCGTAGGACACCTGAATTTCGCAGCGCTCGGCCAGGCCGGCGGCAACGATGTTCTTGGCGACGTAACGGCCGGCATAGGCAGCGCTGCGGTCGACCTTGGATGGATCCTTGCCGGAAAAGGCACCGCCGCCGTGGCGAGCCATGCCGCCGTAGCTGTCGACGATGATCTTGCGACCGGTCAGGCCGCAGTCGCCCACCGGGCCGCCAATCACGAAGTTGCCGGTCGGGTTGATGTGGTACTGGGTGTCCTTGTGCAGCAGCTCGGCGGGCAGGCTGTGCTTGATCACCAGCTCCATCACCGCTTCACGCAGGTCGCTCAGGCTGACATCCGGGTTGTGCTGGGTCGACAGCACCACGGCGTCGATACCAACCACTTTGCCGTGCTCGTAACGGCAGGTGACCTGGCTCTTGGCGTCTGGGCGCAGCCATGGCAGCAGGCCGGATTTGCGGGCTTCGGCCTGGCGTTCTACCAGCGCGTGAGAGAAGCGGATCGGCGCCGGCATCAGCACGTCTGTTTCGTTGCTGGCATAGCCGAACATCAGGCCCTGGTCGCCGGCACCCTGATCTTCAGGCTTGGCGCGGTCGACACCCTGGTTGATGTCAGGGGACTGCTTGCCAATGATGTTCATCACGCCGCAGGTCGCGCCGTCGAAGCCGACGTCGGAGCTGGTATAGCCGATGTTGCAGATCACGTCGCGAACGATCTGCTCGAGGTCGACCCAGGCGCTGGTGGTGACTTCGCCGGCGATGATCGCCACGCCAGTCTTGACCAGTGTTTCGACGGCCACGCGGGCGTGCTTGTCCTGGGTGATGATGGCGTCGAGGACGGCATCGGAAATCTGGTCGGCGATCTTGTCCGGATGACCTTCGGACACGGACTCGGAGGTAAACAGGGAGTATTCGCTCATCTATCGGTTGTCCTGGCGAGTGAGGGCCTATCGGCCACGTGCGTGAGTGGATGAGTGCGCTGGAAATGCCGCACCTGAATTTGAAATCCATTGCGCAGGCCGACGTACAGGCTTTCGCCCGGGGTCAGGCCGGCGGCGACGGCCCAGTGGGCCAGGTCGTCCTGTTCGAAGCCTAGCCAGAGATCACCGCAAGTGTCCCGGGCCCAGCCCTGATTGTGGCTGCACAGCTCGGTGATCAGCAGGCTGCCGCCGCTGTTGACCTGGCTGGCGAGTTTGCGAAGCGCCTGGGCCGGTGCGGCGAAGTGGTGCAGCACCATGTTCAGGACCACGCAGTCGGCGCTGGGGTAATCGTCGAGCAGGGCGTCGGCCAACTGCAGGCGGACGTTGTCGAGGCCGTCCTGTGCGCAGCGCAGGCGTGCCAGTTCGAGCATGGCCGGGCTGTTGTCCAGCGCGGTGACCTGGCCGAAGCGGCGCGCCAGCTCCGGCAGAAAACCGCCATCGCCGGGGCCGATCTCCAGCGCACGGGCGTTGGCAGCGAAATCCAGCGAGTCGAGCAGTGCCAGCACGCTGTCGCGGTACTGCGGCAGCCCGGCGATGAGGTCCTGCTGGGCCTGGAAGCGCTCGGCGCTGCGGGCGAAGAAGTCCTGGCTGGCGGTGGCGCGTCGCTGATGAACCTGAGCGATGCGCTCGCGCACCTGAACGGGCAGAGTGAGCCGGTCGACTTCCTGAAGCAAGGCGGCGTGCAGCGTGCCGCCGATGGTTTCCGCGTGAGCCAGGGCGCGGCGATAGAAGATCGCGTTGCCTTCCCGGCGGGTGGCGACCAGACCGGCCTGGGCCAGCACCTTGAGGTGATGACTGATGCCCGACTGGCCGATGGCGAAAATCTGCGCCAGTTCCAGCACGCCGAACGAATCGTTGGCCAGTGCGCGCAGCACGTTCAGGCGCAACGGGTCGCCCGCAGCCTTGCACAGGGCGGAAAGAGTGTCGGCAGGCTCGAAATCGAGCTGGGAGGCACGCGAAGTCATAGGCTGCGCAGTCTAGTCGGTGGCTTTTGGTGCGGCAAGGCCAATATCAAAAAGTTTTGATATTGGATTCGATGCAGGCTCTGTTAAAGGGTCATACGCAGGCGCTGTCTGGCGCTCAGGGTGGTTTTCTCCAGGAAATCCGCCGGAATCGTTCGCCTAACGACCATCTGTGATTGCCCCGCGGGGTTGGCTGGGCGAAAATGGCCGCCTTTTTCGTCCTAGCTGCCTCGGCAGCCACCCCGCAGGAGATTCAGCGATGCCCAGCCGTCGTGAGCGTGCCAATGCCATTCGTGCCCTGAGCATGGATGCCGTGCAAAAAGCCAACAGCGGCCACCCCGGTGCCCCTATGGGTATGGCGGATATCGCCGAAGTGCTGTGGCGTGACTACCTGAAACATAACCCGGCCAATCCGAAGTTCGCCGACCGTGACCGTTTCGTGCTGTCCAACGGCCACGGTTCGATGCTGATCTATTCGTTGCTGCACCTGACCGGCTACGACCTGTCCATCGACGACCTGAAGAACTTCCGCCAACTGCACAGCCGCACCCCGGGCCACCCGGAATACGGTTACGCGCCAGGCGTGGAAACCACCACCGGTCCGCTCGGCCAGGGCATCGCCAACGCCGTGGGCTTCGCCCTGGCGGAGAAGATCATGGCGGCGCAGTTCAACCGCGATGGCCACAGCATCGTCGACCACTACACCTACGCCTTCCTGGGTGACGGTTGCATGATGGAAGGCATCAGCCATGAAGTCTGCTCGCTGGCCGGTACCCTGGGCCTCGGCAAGCTGATCGCGTTCTACGACGACAACGGCATCTCCATCGATGGCGAAGTCCATGGCTGGTTCACCGACGATACCCCGGCGCGCTTCGAAGCCTACGGCTGGCAGGTGATCCGCAATGTCGACGGTCACGATCCCGAAGAGATCAAGATGGCCATCGACACCGCTCGCAAGAGCGAGCAGCCGACCCTGATCTGCTGCAAGACCATCATCGGTTTCGGTTCGCCGAACAAGCAGGGCAAGGAAGAGTCCCACGGCGCCGCGCTGGGCCATGACGAAATCGCCTTGACCCGCGCCGCCCTGAACTGGAGCCACGCGCCGTTCGAAATCCCGGCCGACATCTATGCCGAATGGGATGCCAAGGAAGCCGGTCTGGCTGCCGAAGCCGAATGGGATCAGCGTTTCGCGGCCTATTCCGCTGCTTACCCGGAACTGGCCAACGAGTTCATCCGCCGTATGGCTGGCGAGCTGCCTGCCGATTTCTCCGCCAAGGCCAGCGAGTTCATCCGCGCCGTGGCCGAGAAAGGCGAAACCATCGCCAGCCGCAAGGCCAGCCAGAATTGCCTGAATGCCTTCGGCCCGTTGCTGCCGGAACTGCTGGGTGGCTCGGCCGACCTGGCCGGTTCCAACCTGACCCTGTGGAAGGGCTGCAAGCCTGTGGTCGCCGAAGACGCTTCGGGCAACTACATGTACTACGGCGTGCGTGAATTCGGCATGAGCGCGATCATGAACGGCGTTGCCCTGCATGGCGGCCTGGTGCCTTACGGCGCGACCTTCCTGATGTTCATGGAATACGCCCGCAACGCGGTACGCATGTCCGCGCTGATGAAACTGCGCGTGCTCTACGTGTTCACCCACGATTCCATCGGCCTGGGTGAAGACGGCCCGACGCACCAGCCGGTCGAGCAACTGACCAGCCTGCGCACCACGCCGAACCTGGACACCTGGCGCCCGGCGGATACCGTCGAAGCCGCAGTGGCCTGGAAGCATTCGGTCGAGCGCAAGGACGGCCCTAGCGCGCTGATCTTCTCCCGCCAGAACCTGCCGCACAACCTGCGCGACCATGAAACCGAAGCGGCCATCAGTCGTGGTGGTTACGTGTTGAAGGATTGCGCTGGCGAGCCGGAGCTGATCCTGATCTCCACCGGTTCGGAAGTCGGTCTGGCCATCCAGGCTGCCGACAAACTGGCCGAGCAGGGTCGCAAGGTGCGCGTGGTGTCGATGCCGTCGACCAACGTGTTCGACCAGCAGGACGCCGCTTACAAGCAGTCCGTACTGCCGCTGCAGGTCACCGCGCGGATCGCCATCGAAGCTGCCCACGCCGACTTCTGGTACAAGTACGTTGGCCTCGAAGGTCGCGTCATCGGTATGGAAACCTACGGTGAGTCGGCTCCTGCCGGCGAGCTGTTCGAGCATTTCGGCTTCACCGTCGAGAACATCATCGGCACTGCCGAAGAACTGCTCGACGCCTGAGTGAGAACGACGCCGTAGGGTGGAACGAGGCGCGTAGCCGACGCTCTTCTCATCCGCCCCATGGCGCCTGGTGGATCGATAAAACGCGATCCACCCTACGGGTTCATCCGAGATCTGCGATGTCCTATCGTCCCTACCGCGTTGCTCTGAACGGCTACGGCCGCATCGGTCGTTGCGTGCTGCGTGCCTTGCACGAGCGTGCTGGCGCCGCACGTCTGGAAATCGTCGCGCTCAACGACCTGGCCGATCAGGCCAGTATCGAGTACCTGACCCGCTTCGACTCCACCCACGGGCGCTTTCCCGGCGAGGTGAAGGTGGTTGGCGATTGCCTGCACATCAACGGCGAACGCGTGCGCGTGCTGCGCGAGCGTGAACCCGAGGGTGTCGACTGGGCTGGGCTGGATATCGACCTGCTGCTCGAGTGCTCGGGGCAGTACACCACCCGCGAGCAGGCCGAGCGTTTTCTGCAGGCCGGTGCGCCACGGGTGCTGTTGTCCCAGCCGATGGCCAGCGAGAGCGATGTGGATGCCACGGTGGTGTACGGCGTCAATCAGCAGTGCCTCGAGGGCACCGAGCGGCTGGTGTCGAACGCCTCCTGCACGACCAACTGCGGCGTGCCGTTGCTCAAGCTGCTCAATGAGGCGATCGGGCTGGAGTACATCTCGATCACGACCATTCACTCGGCGATGAACGACCAACCGGTGATCGATGCCTATCACGACGAGGATCTACGCCGTACGCGCTCGGCCTTTCAGTCGGTGATTCCGGTCTCCACGGGCCTGGCTCGAGGCATCGAACGGCTGCTTCCGGAACTTGCCGGGCGAATTCAGGCCAAAGCCATTCGGGTGCCGACGGTCAACGTGTCCTGCCTGGATATCACCTTGCAGACCGCCCGTGACACCAGCACCGAAGAGATCAACCGGATCTTGCGCCGGGCTTCCGAACAGGGGCCGCTGCAGGGTCTGCTGGCGTACACCGAGTTGCCGCACGCCAGCTGCGACTTCAATCATGATCCCCATTCGGCGATCGTCGACGGCAGTCAGACGCGGGTTTCCGGGCCACGCCTGGTCAACCTGCTGGCCTGGTTCGACAATGAATGGGGTTTCGCCAACCGCATGCTCGACATGGCCGTGCATTTTCTCGATGCCGCCGCTCCCCTATCACCAGCCCCTGTTAAGGACTGACTCAATGACTGCAGCTTCCGTAAACATCGCGAAAATGGCCGACCTCGACCTGCAAGGTAAGCGCGTGCTGATCCGCGAAGACCTCAATGTGCCGGTCAAGGACGGCGTGGTGAAGAGCGATGCGCGCATTCTCGCGGCGTTGCCGACCATCAAGCTGGCGCTGGAAAAGGGCGCCGCAGTGATGGTCTGCTCGCACCTGGGGCGCCCTACCGAAGGCGAATTCAGCGAAGAGAACAGCCTCAAGCCGGTAGCCGATTACCTGAGCAAGGCCCTGGGTCGTGACGTTCCGCTGATCAAGGACTACCTCGGCGGTGTCGAGCTGAAAGCCGGTGATCTGGTGCTGTTCGAGAACGTACGTTTCAACAAGGGCGAGAAGAAGAACGCCGACGAACTGGCCCAGCAGTACGCTGCCCTGTGCGACGTGTTCGTCATGGACGCCTTCGGCACCGCCCACCGTGCCGAGGGTTCCACCCATGGCGTGGCCAAGTTCGCCAAGGTCGCCGCTGCCGGCCCGCTGCTGGCTGCCGAGCTGGATGCACTGGGCAAGGCCCTGGGTGCCCCCGCTCAGCCGATGGCAGCGATCGTCGCTGGCTCCAAGGTGTCGACCAAGCTGGACGTGCTGAACAGCCTGAGCAGCATCTGCGATCAACTGATCGTCGGTGGTGGCATCGCCAACACTTTCCTCGCCGCTGCCGGTTACCCGGTCGGCAAGTCGCTTTACGAAGCCGATCTGGTCGACACCGCCAAGGCCATCGCTGCCAAGGTCAGCGTGCCGCTGCCTGTGGACGTGGTGGTCGCCAAGGAGTTTTCCGAAGCCGCGACTGCGACCGTCAAGGCGGTGGCCGACGTGGCTGATGACGACATGATCCTCGACATCGGTCCGCAAACTGCAGCGCAGTTCGCCGAGCTGCTCAAGGCCTCCAAGACCATCCTGTGGAATGGTCCGGTCGGCGTGTTCGAGTTCGATCAGTTCGGTGAAGGCACCAAGGCGCTGGCCCTGGCCATCGCGGAAAGCCCGGCGTTTTCCATCGCCGGTGGTGGCGATACGCTCGCGGCCATCGACAAGTACGATGTGGCGTCGCGCATTTCCTACATTTCCACGGGCGGTGGCGCTTTCCTCGAATTCGTCGAAGGCAAGGTACTGCCGGCCGTGGACGTGCTGCAGCAACGCGCAGCCAAGTGAGGCAATTCGGCTAAACCTTGGCTGTCGCAGGCGGTCATTACCCTTGTATGGAAACCAGCCAGCAAGGAGTGACCTCATGCGTAACACGGCCGTGGTAGTGATGGTGTGTGCTGTTCTTGGCGGGTGTGCCGGTGGTGGATCGCCGCGCGAACGAGCGTGCGATGTGTTCAGCCCGGCAGAAATCGATCTGCCGACCACGCGCGACGAACCGCGCATCGAAGGGCAGAGCACCGGTGATTCGACCCCGCCAGTCGGCGAACAGAACTGCTAGATAACGAGGAAAATGCGATGAATCTTTATAAAGGTGCCGCTGTATCGCTCGGTCTGGTCATGCTCGCCGGCTGTGCCGGGAAGGAATATGCCGACAGCCAGGAGTGGAACCGCTGGGTGTGCGACAGCCAGGCCGAGGTGTTCTGGCGCTATGCAGACAGCACCCACGAGAAAGTCGATGTGCGTATGGGCGGCAGTGATGTCGTTCACCGTTTGAGCCAGGAGCCTGCGGGTTCCGGCGTGTTGTACAGCGACGGTACGCTGTCCTTCCACACCAAGGGTGAGGAAGGTCTGATCTACCGTACCGCCAATGACGATTTGCTGGGGCGTGGCTGCAAGGCGCCCTGACAGCGGTACTTGAATAGCGCCTGCCACTGCGGCAGGCTTGCACGATTAACGAGCCCTATCGGGAGATAGCAAAACATGGCACTTATCAGCATGCGCCAGATGCTCGACCACGCCGCCGAATTCGGCTACGGCGTGCCGGCCTTCAACGTCAACAACCTCGAGCAGATGCGCGCCATCATGGAAGCCGCCGACAAGACCGATTCGCCGGTCATCGTCCAGGCCTCCGCTGGTGCCCGCAAGTACGCGGGTGCGCCTTTCCTGCGTCACCTGATTCTCGCCGCCATCGAAGAATTCCCGCATATCCCGGTGTGCATGCACCAGGATCACGGCACCAGCCCGGACATCTGCCAGCGCTCCATCCAGCTGGGCTTCAGCTCGGTGATGATGGACGGCTCGCTGAAAGAAGACGGTAAAACCCCGGCCGACTACGACTACAACGTGCGCGTCACGCAGCAGACCGTTGCCTTCGCTCACGCCTGTGGCGTGTCGGTCGAAGGTGAGCTGGGCTGCCTGGGTAGCCTGGAAACCGGCATGGCCGGTGAAGAGGACGGCGTTGGTGCAGAGGGCGTGCTCGATCACAGCCAGTTGCTGACCGACCCGGAAGAAGCCGCCGACTTCGTCAAGAAGACCCAGGTCGATGCCCTGGCCATCGCTATCGGCACCAGCCACGGCGCCTACAAGTTCACCAAGCCGCCAACCGGTGACGTGCTGTCGATCGAACGCATCAAGGCCATCCACAAACGCATCCCCAATACCCACCTGGTGATGCACGGTTCCAGCTCGGTACCGCAGGATTGGCTGGCGATCATCAACGAGCATGGTGGCGAGATCAAGGAAACCTACGGCGTGCCGGTCGAAGAGATCGTCGAAGGCATCAAGTACGGCGTGCGCAAGGTCAACATCGACACCGACCTGCGTCTGGCTTCCACCGGTGCCATCCGCCGCTTCCTGGCCGAGCACCCGAGCGAGTTCGATCCGCGCAAGTATTTCGCCCATACCATCACCGCCATGCGTGATATCTGTATCGCTCGCTACGAAGCCTTCGGCACCGCCGGCAACGCCTCGAAGATCAAACCGATCTCCCTGGAAGGCATGTTCCAGCGTTACGCCAAGGGTGAGCTGGTCGCCAAGATCAACTGATCGAAGCGTTTCGCCGCGCACCTAGAAGCCGCTTGTCCGTCCAGGACAAGCGGCTTTTTCATGTGCTCCGCTCGCAGGATGAGCCGGGCCACGCAGGGCGAGGAGCCCTGGTCCTGCCGCTATCGGCGCGTAGGGGGGCTCGAGCCCAGCACCTCGGCACCGATGGTGCTCGACGACCAGCATTCATGTGCCTTGACGCGGCCCTTCCAGTCCGTGTGTCGCCATGTTTTCCGGCTCGTGAACGGTTTGCGTAAAACCATGTAAAACACCTGCGCCGCTTTGCTGCCTGCTCTACGCCATACTGCCGCCACGCGCTTCAGGATGTCGGCTCCCATGCCTCAAAATTCCCGTCCCTGGCTGTCGTTCTGTGTGGCCGTCGTGGTGGCTACGCTGCTCGGCAGCATCGTCCAGACCCAGTTCAATCTCGCCGCGCTGCAACAGCTTGGCGCAAGCATCTCCATGGGCGTACGCATGCAGGCCACCCTGCACGATCTGCTGGGGTTCAGCCCTACGTTCGCCGCGCTGGTCATCGCCTCGTTCATCGTCGCACTGCCTCTGGCTGCCTGGTTGGCGCCGCGTTTGGGCGCGCTGCGTTGGGTGGTGTTTGTGCTTGCCGGCGCGCTGGCGGTCTGGCTGGCCTTGAGCGTGGCCAATGCCGTGGCGCCCATGCCGACACTGATCGGCGCAAACCGTAGCCTGGCCGGCACTTTGGCGCTGATGGTCTGCGGCAGCCTGGGTAGCCTGGCCTTCGCACGTTTCAGTGGTGCTGGCCGGCGATGATCTTTCCTCGAATCAAGGGTGTGACGTTGAAAGCTGTCCTGCTCATGCTGGGCCTTTGCGCAGGTGTCCTGGCCCATGCCGATTACCGTATCGAAACCGTCACCAGTGGTCTCGAACATCCCTGGTCGCTGGCCTTCCTGCCCGATGGCCGCATGCTGGTTACCGAGCGCACCGGACAACTGCGCCTGATCGATGCCGAGGGCAAGCTACAGACCGAACCCGTCAAGGGAACGCCGACGCCCTTCGTCGCCACCCAGGCAGGCTTGATGGAGGTAGTGCTGGATCCTGCGTTCGCCGAGGACCCCTGGGTCTATCTGAGCTACGCCCATGGCGATGTCGGTGCCAATAACACGCGACTGGCCCGCGCTCGCCTGGTAGACGGCGAGTTGCGCGACTTGGAAGTGCTGTTCACCGCCCAGCCGGCCAAGGCCGGTGCCTCGCACTACGGCGGTCGGATCGCCTTTCTGCCCGACGGAACCCTGGTACTGACCCTTGGCGACGGCTTCGACTGGCGCGAGCAGGCGCAGAACCCGGCCAATCACCTCGGCAAGACGGTACGCCTGAACCGTGACGGCAGCATCCCCGAGAACAACCCCCTGCGTGGTCAGCCCGGCGCCGCCGAAGAGATCTACAGCCTGGGACACCGCAACGTGCAGGGCATCGTCTATGACAGCAGGCGCAAGCGGCTGTACAGCCACGAGCACGGTCCCAAGGGCGGCGACGAGCTGAATCTGATCGAAGCCGGTGGCAATTACGGTTGGCCGCTGACCTCCTTTGGCGTCGATTACACCGGCGCCATGGTCACGCCATTTACCGAGTTGCCGGGTTATCTGCCGCCGCAGCTGCACTGGACGCCGTCGGTAGCTCCCTCCGGTCTGGCGCTCTACACCGGTGATCGCTTCCCGCACTGGAAGGGCGACCTGTTCGTTTCCACCCTGGCCGAGCAGAGCGTACGCCGAGTACGCCTGGACAAGG
Organism: Pseudomonas flavescens; assembly: GCF_013408425.1. Lineage (NCBI taxonomy): Bacteria > Pseudomonadati > Pseudomonadota > Gammaproteobacteria > Pseudomonadales > Pseudomonadaceae > Phytopseudomonas > Phytopseudomonas flavescens. Next base: position 5,168,873 of record NZ_JACBYV010000001.1, read on the forward strand.
GTCGGCTGGCCGGTGAGGAGGTACTCTTTCAAGAGCTCGAAGAGCGCATTCGGGGCGTGTACGACGGGCCTGATGGTGCGCTGTACCTGCTTACCGACAGCGCCGAGGGCAGGCTGCTGCGGGTCGTGCCCCTGTAGGTTGAGGCATAATTCGAAGCCCGCCCTGATTCGTGAACCGTCATGACACCACTGAAGTATCTCCAGGGTTATCCCGTCTCGCTGCAGGAGCAGGTGCGTCAGATGATCGCCGGTGAGCGCCTGGGCGATTACCTCGCGCAGCGTTACGAGGGGCGCCATGCGATCCAGAGCGACAAGGCGCTGTACGCCTACGTCATGGCGCTCAAGCAGGAGCACTTGAAGAACGCGCCTGCCATCGACAAGGTGCTGTTCGACAATCGCCTCGACCTGACCCATCGTGCCCTTGGCCTGCATACCACCATCTCGCGGGTGCAGGGCGGCAAGCTCAAGGCCAAGAAAGAGATTCGTGTGGCCTCGCTGTTTCGCGATGCCGCACCGCAGTTCCTGCAGATGATCGTGGTGCACGAACTGGCGCATCTGAAGGAAAGCGACCACAACAAGGCGTTCTACAAGCTCTGCGAATACATGCTGCCGGACTACCAGCAACTGGAGTTCGACCTGCGCCTGTACCTGACCTGGCGCGATCTGCAGACGAACACCCCGGGCTGAGGCCGCGTGAGCTGGTCAGTGCGCTTCGATGATCTCGTGACGCTGAACCCGCCCAGCGATCCTCAGCTCGATCTCGTCGCCGGGGTGACGCCCCAGCAGGCGCTGGCCCAGTGGCGCATTGGGGCTGAGTACAAGGATATCCCGCTGCTCCGTGCGTACCTTGATGGCTGCACCGTCGGGGCCGAGAAACAGCCATTGCTCGTGGCCATCGTCGTCGGCGAGCAGTACCAGAGCGGCAAGGCGGATACCCAGTGCCGCGTCGTAGGGGCGCAGTTGCAACTGCCGCCAGGCCCGCAGGCTCTGGCCGATTTCTTCCACCCGGCGTGCCTGCCCGGCCGCCAGGTAGGCAGCCTCCAGGCCCAGGGTGTCGTACTTGTTTTCTGCGATGTTCTCTTCGTGGGTCGCCGTTTCGTGGGCGACCCGCGCCGCCTGTTCGGCGGCCAGCAGGTCGGCAGACAACTGCTCGATGACCTGCTGGACGATGGGTTGCTTGTCCATCATGTAGTCGCCTTGGGACGATTCTTCAGCAGGTGAACGGCCAGCGTGCGCAATGGTGCGAGCTGCCGGGCGATCAGTGACAGCTGGGTCTGTACCAGCCGCTGCGCGTCTTCCAGCTCCTCCGGTATCTGCTCCAGGGCGGCGGCCAGCTGTTCCTCGCTATCGCTTTGAATGGCTATCGGGCTCTGTTCGTTGAGGCCGCGAGCGATTTCGTCGAGGCTTTCGGCGATGCGCCCGGCGCTACTCAGCAGCTCGCTCTGCTCGTCGGCCAGCAGGGCTTCGCCGCGGTGTGCGCCGAGGCCCGAGAGGTAGCTGAGCAGGGTGTGCGAGAGCACCAGAAAGCGGAAGCCGATATCCGCTTCCTTACGGAAATGCCCGGGCTCCATGAGCATGTTGCCAAGGGTGGTGGACAGCGCCGCGTCGGCGTTGTGGGCGTTGCGGCGGGCCAGGCGGTAGGCGAGGTCGTCGCGCTTGCCCTCGGCGTACTGGCGAATGATCTGCCTCAGGTAGGTGCTGTTGCAGCTCAGGGTGTTGGCGACCACGCGATTCAGGCGACGGCCCTGCCAGTCCGGCAGGATCAGGAATACCGCGAGGCCGGCGATCAGGCTGCCGAGCAGGGTATCGAACAGACGCGGCAGGATCAGCCCGTAGCCGTCGCCCACCTGATTGAAGCAGAACAGCACCAGCAGGGTGATGGCCGCCGTCGCCACGGTGTAGCGGCTCGAACGGGTGGCGAAGAACACCACGCCGGCTGCGACGGCGAAGAACGCCTGGATCAGCGGCGCCGGGAACAGGTCGATCAATGCCCAGCCCAGCAGCAGGCCGAGCACGGTGCCGATGATGCGCTGCACCAGCTTCATCCGCGTGGCGCCGTAGTTGGGCTGACAGACGAACAGGGTGGTCAGCAGAATCCAGTAGCCCTGGGTCGGATGAATCCAGTGCAGCACGCCGTAGCCGGCAGCCAGGGCGATGGACAGGCGCAGGGCATGACGGAACAGCAGTGACGTGGGGGTGAGCTGCAGACGGATGCGTTCCCAGACGTCACGCAGTGATTGTGGCTCGCGGTCGAGCAGAGAGCTGTCCTGTTCCTCGGCCAGGGCATCGGGGTTGCTGGCGCTGCCCAGCAGGCGGTCGAGGGTACCGAGGTTGCCCGCCAGGGCGCCGAGCGAGCGCAGCAGGTGGCGCCAAGCGGGGTTGCTCTGGATGCGCAGGTGCTCCAGCGAGGCCTGCAGATCGGCCAGGGCCTGACCGTGCTGCTCGCCATACTCGAACGGCTGACGCAGTTCGATGGCCTGGGCCAGGGCGTGGCAAGCCTTGCCATGCAGGCGCAGCAGGCGCTGACAGCGGAACATCACGTCGCTGTGGAAGAACGCTTCGGCCAGGGCGTTGTACGGATAGTGCGAAGAGCTGGCGCGCTCGTGGATGTCCTGGGCGAGAAAGTACAGCTTCAGGTAGCGGCTGACTTTAGGCCCCGGGCGGCCGTTGCCGACCCGATGAAGGATGATTTCCTTGGTCGCGTTGAGCGCCGCCACCACGCGCCCGTTCTGCTTGGCGAGAGCCAGGCGGCGGGCTTCCACGTCGAGCTGGCGCAAGGGTTCGAACAGCGCCGCCTTGAGCTTGAGGTACAGGCCCAGTTCCCGGAACAGGCGCGCCAGGCTGTGCTGCACCGGCTGATGGGCGAACAAGGCGTGCCACAGCACCGACAGTACGCCGTACCAGGCGGCGCCGGCGACCAGCAGCAACGGCTCCAGCCACAGCCCGGCGATGCCGCCGCGCTGCTCCACGCCGATCATGCTGTACACGGCGAGGATCAGCGTCGCCGAGCCAAGCGTCGCGAAGCGTTCTCCCAGGGCACCCAGCATGGTCAGAGAGAACGCCGACAGGGCCAGGGCGCTGACGAACAACCAGGGGTAGGGGAACAGGAACTCCACCGTATAGGCCGCGGCGCTGAAGCAGCCCAGGGTCACCAGCAGCGCGGTCAAACGGCCCTGCCAACTGTCGTCGGTTTCCGCCAGGGCACTGGCGATCACACCGAGGAACAGCGGTATCAGGCTGTGCATCCAGCCCTGATACCAGCACAGCGCCAGGCTGCCGCCCAGGGCGATGAACACCCGCAGGCTGTAGCTGAACTTGTCCATTGCCCAGAGACGACGCAGGGAGTGGCGCAGGGAGGGGGACGACATCCGGGTTGGCGACCTTCGCGGGTGAATGGACTGAACCGCAGCCATCGGCATGCGGCGCTTCGATTGTGCCTCGCTTGGAGTGTGCAGGGCGAGAGGCGGTTCGCGCCATCAAGTTAAAAGTATCGCTGCTCGTCACGGCATCGACAGGCATGCTGGACGGCGTGTGGGCCGCGCAGGTCACCGGGCCTGAACTCTGCGCTGGCGGTCCGGCTCCAAGCTCTACCCATTGCAATCGGCAGCTGCCGTGCAGCTGCAAGCCCGATCGACAGGAGCGCCCCATGATCGACCTTCACTACTGGACGACCCCCAACGGCCACAAGATCAGTATCTTTCTCGAGGAAAGCGGCCTGGACTACAACGTACACCCGGTGAATATCGGTGCCGGCCAGCAGTTCGAGCCGCACTTCCTGAAACTGTCGCCGAACAACCGGATTCCCGCCATCGTCGACAACAACCCCAGTGATGGCGGTGAGCCGATCTCGGTATTCGAGTCCGGTGCGATTCTCGAGTATCTGGCCGACAAGGTCGGGCGGTTCATGCCGCTGCAGCCGCGGCTGCGCGTCGAGGTTCAGCAATGGCTGCACTGGCAGATGGGCGGCCTGGGGCCGATGGCCGGACAGAATCATCACTTCGTGCGTTTCGCGCCTGAGGAGATTCCTTACGCCATCGACCGCTACGTCAAGGAGACCGCCCGCCTGTACGGGGTTCTGGATCGTCAGCTCGAGGGGCGGGAATACGTGGCGGGCGATTATTCGATAGCGGACATCGCCATTTATCCCTGGGCCAAAGGCTGGGAGCTGCAGCGCCAGCGCCTCGAAGATTTCCCCAACATGGCCGCCTGGCTGGCGCGCATGGGCAACCGCTCTGCGGTGCAGCGCGCCTATCAGGTTGCCGAGGCAATTTCCCAGCGCCCCGAAGACGTGCTCAGCAGCGAAGCGCGCAAAGCGCTCTTCTGAGCCGGCCTGGCAGCGCCTCCGGGCGCTGCATGCGTGGCGAGCCCGGCACCGTCGACTGGGCTCCTCGGGTTAGCCATCGCTACGTCTGTTCCAGCACGTCAGCGGGCACGGGGCGGCCGATGAAGTAGCCCTGGGCGTAGTCGCAGCCGAGCTGGCGCAGGTAGTCCTGCTGTTCACCGCGCTCAACGCCTTCGGCGAGCACTTTCATTTCCATGCTGTGAGCGAGGGCGATGACGGCGCGGGTGATCGCTCGGTCGTCCTTGTCATGGGGCAGGCCGGCGACGAAGCTCTGATCGAGCTTGAGCTTTTGCACTGGCAGGCGCTTGAGGCGTGCCAGTGAGCTGTAACCGGTACCGAAGTCGTCGATGGCCAGGCGTACGCCCAGACTGCGCAAGCGCTCGAGCAGCGCCTGGGCCTGGTCCGGGTCGTCCATCACCGCGCTCTCGGTCACTTCCAGCTCCAGGCATTGGGCTGGCAGCCCCGTGTCCGCAAGCACCTGCGCGACCCGCTGATCGAGTTCACCACGGCTGAACAGGCGACTGGAAATGTTCACCGCGACGAACTGCAGCGTGCTTCCCGCTGCACGCCAACTGACCATTTGCCGGCAGGCATGATCGAGTACCCAGGCATCGATGGCGCTGATCATGCCGCTGTCCTCGGCGATCGGAATGAACTCGCCCGGAGGTACCAGGCCGCGCTGCGGATGCTGCCAGCGCACCAGCGCCTCGACCCCGATCATGCGCCCGTCGGTCAGGCAGCGCAGCGGCTGGTAATGCACGCGCAGTTCCTCGTTGTCGAGCGCATGGCGCATGCCGGCGACCAGTTCCACACGGTGCCGGGCGTATTCGGTCTGTTCCTGGTCATAGAAGGCGAACCCTTCGCGGCCGCTGCTCTTGGCCTTGAACAGGGCGGAGTCCACGTTGCGCAGCACCTGTTCGACGGTTTGCGCGTCATCCGGATACAGGCAGATACCAACGCTGGCGGAGATGAACAGCTCCTGTCCATCGAGTATGAAGGGCTCGTTGAGACAGTCGATCAGGCGTTGCGCCAGGTGAGCGGCCTGCTCGGCCTGCGTGCAGTCTTCACTGAGCAGGCCGAACTCGTCGCCGCCCAGGCGCGCCAGTGTGGTGCCTTTGCCGAGCTGGCTGGCCAGGCGTTCGCCGGTGGCCTTGAGCAGCAGGTCACCGACGTTGTGGCCCAGGCTCTCGTTGATGTGCTTGAAGTGGTCCAGGTCGACCACCAGTACCGCGCCTCTGTCCGCTTCGCTCTGTGCTCGCTCCAGCGCATGCTCGACACGTTCGGTGAAGAGCAGGCGATTGGGCAGATTGCTCAGTGGATCGTGGTGGGCGAGGTGGTCCAGTTCGTGCTGGGAATGCTTGAGGACGGTGATGTCGGAGAATACCGCGACATAGTGGCCGAGCAGGCCGTTGTCATCGTGGATGGCGCGGATGCACTGCCACTGCGGGTAGATTTCACCGTTCTTGCGACGGTTCCAGACTTCACCACTCCAGGTGCCCTGGGTCTGCAGGGTATGCCAGAGATGCTGGTAGAAGGCGGCGTCGTGGCGGCCGGACTTCAGCAGTGTCGGGTGCTTGCCGAGGATTTCCGCTTCGCTGTAACCGGTGATCCGGCTGAACGCCGGGTTGATGTGCACGATGTTCTGCCGTGCATCGGTGACCAGCACACCCTCCTGGGTGGCTTCGAAAACCGCAGCGGCCTGGCGCAGGCTCTCGGCGTCGGCGCGTCGCTGGGTGATATCCCTTACGGTGCCGATGAAGCGTTCCGGTCTACCCTGGGCGTCCAGTTGCAGGCGGCCGTGGGACAGCACCCAGCGATAGCTGCCGTCTCGATGGCGCAGGCGGTAGGTGTTCTCGTACGAGGTATCGCTGGTCGCCTGCATGATATCGGCGAGAACGCGCTGGTAATGCGGTCTGTCGTCAGGATGCAGCAGTTGCATCCACTGGTCGCGATCAGCGCTCAGTTCGCCATCCTTCATGCCCAGCAGTGCGTGATAACCGGCCGAGTAGAAGACGCTCTGGTTACGCAGATCCCAATCCCAGAGACCATCTTCGGTCGCCGACAGGGCCAGGCTGAGGCGCTCTTCGCTGGCGTGCAGGGCCGTGCCGATACGCGCCTGCCGCTCGAGATGACGGCGTATGGTCACGTAGAGCAGGACGCTGGTCAGCAGCACGAAGATCAGGCCTTTCCAGACCTGAATCTGCTCCGTCTGTCGGACAGTCAGGCCCAGCGATGCCAGCAGCAGATCGCTGAAGACGATCCACAGCCCGGCTGCCAGCAGGTAGTTCAAAGTCAGGCGCAATGCGCCTTGGCGAGTACTCATAACGGGTGATTCGGTTCTTTGTTGCGGGTAGGGGCGACGCTTGGTGCCACCGTTGTAACATCCTCAGCCAAAAGACCAAGTGGTTTTCCACCCGATGAGGGCGATAATGCGTAAGCGGTCTGTCGGCCGCACGCGTCTTTCCCTGCAAGAGGTACCCCTGCCCATGTGGTACAACGGTTTACTCGACCTGTCGGTCTGGCAACTCATCATCGTCACCTTGCTGATGACCCACGTCACCATCGTCAGTGTAACGGTCTATCTGCATCGTTACTCGGCGCACCGCTCCCTGGAGCTGCATCCTGCGCTCAAGCATTTCTTCCGTTTCTGGCTGTGGCTGACCACCGCCATGAACACCCGCGAGTGGACGGCCATCCATCGCAAGCACCACGCCAAGTGCGAAACCGCTGAAGACCCCCACAGCCCGGTGGTCAAAGGGCTGGGCACGGTCATGCGCAAAGGTGCCGAATTGTACGCCGAAGAGGCGAAGAATCAGGACACCCTGCGTATCTATGGCAAGAACTGCCCGGATGACTGGGTCGAACGCAAGGTCTACTCGCGCTTCCCCATGGGTGGCATCGCCCTGATGATGATCATCGATGTGGCGCTGTTCGGCGCACTGGGTCTCACCGTCTGGGCGATCCAGATGATGTGGATTCCGTTCTGGGCCGCAGGCGTCATCAACGGCCTTGGCCATGCGGTCGGCTACCGCAATTTCGAGTGCCGCGACGCGGCCACCAATCTGGTGCCCTGGGGCATCATCGTTGGCGGCGAAGAGTTGCACAACAACCACCACACCTATCCCAATTCGGCCAAGCTGTCGGTCAAGCGCTGGGAGTTCGACATGGGGTGGGCGTGGATACGCCTGTTCAGCTTCCTGCGTCTGGCCAAGGTGCAGCGTGTCGCGCCGATCGCGCATCGGGTGCCTGGCAAGGGCATTCTGGATATGGACACCGCCATGGCGATTCTCAACAACCGCTTCCAGATCATGGCCCAGTACCGCAAGTTGGTGATCGGCCCGCTGGTCAAGCAGGAACTGGCCAAGGCCGACGAGTCGGTCCGACACCAGTTCCGCCGCGCCAAGCGCCTGTTGTCGCGGGAGCCGAGCCTGCTGCAGGACAAGCAGCAGGTCCATATCGATGCCATGCTGGCGCACAGTCAGGCGCTCAAGGTCATCTACGAGAAGCGCCTGGCGCTGCAGCAGATCTGGGCCAAGACCAGTGCCAATGGTCACGACATGCTCGAGGCGATGAAGCATTGGGTACAGGATGCCGAAGCCAGTGGCATTCAGTCCCTTCGCGATTTCGCCGAGCAGCTCAAAACCTACTCGTTGCGACCTGCCACAGTGTGACCTGGCACGCATTCGCACACGCAGTTGTGAACCGCTCAGAGCCCCCAGGGTCATAGCATTGACCCGGTTGCCACAGGAAGCCCGCCGTTAGGCGGGCTTTTTTGATCCTGTTCGGCAGCCCCACCGCAATCAAAAGGCCCTGCTCTGGATCGGTATATGGATGAACTTGGCACTATCGACCTGGAAGAGCTGACCCTCGCGCTGCTGCACAGCCGCGCGGAAGGCACCCGCTTGCGTGAGCGCGAGCAGTTGTTCAGTACCTTGCTGGGCAGCGTCAACGCAGTGCTCTGGGCATTCGATTGGGAGTCTCAGCAAATCACCTACGTCAGCCCGGCTTACGAGCTGATCTTCGGGCGTTCGGCTGGGCTGCTGCTTGCCGACTACGGCGAATGGCTCAACAGCATCTACCCCGATGACCTGGAGTTCGCCGCCGAGAGCATGGCCAAGGTGCTGGAAACCGGTGCAGTGGAAGCCCGCGAGTACCGGATCATCAGGGCCGATGGCGAAATCCGTTGGCTCAGTGACAAGTGCTTCATCGGCCGCCACAGTGACAGCCTGGCTTCGCCGATCATTTTCGGTATCGCTGAAGACATCACCGAGAAGAAGCAGCTGGAAGGCGAGCTGCATCGCCTGGCCACCACCGACGTGCTGACCCAGAGCAGCAACCGCCGGCACTTCTTCGAGTGTGCGCAGAGCGAATTCGAACTGGCCCGCGATCAGGGGCAGCCCCTGGCATTCCTGCTGCTGGACCTCGACGACTTCAAGCACATAAATGACAATTATGGTCACCAGGTCGGGGATCAGGTGCTCCAGCAACTGGCTAACTGCGCCAGTTCGGTGCTGCGCCGCGGCGATCTGTTCGGGCGTATTGGCGGAGAAGAGTTCGCCGCACTGTTCCCGGGCTGTGAGCCGGAGCTGGCAGCGCAGATCGCCCAGCGCCTGCAGCGTGAAATTCAGCGTCTGGCCTTCAATCATGAGGGGCACGCCTTCGGCATCACCGTCAGTCAGGGGCTGACCTCGCTGCGCAGTGGTGATCCAGGCCTCGATGTGCTCTACGCGCGGGCGGATGCCGCCATGTATCAGGCCAAACGCCAGGGCAAGAATCAGATCGTCACCAGCTGAATTTGGCGGAAAACCGCCTTATTCTGTCTCTCAATCGGCGGTTAATCGCTCATTTTGGTGCGTGAGTGACCGCTGGTTCTCTTGCCAATATTGGCAACATATTGAAATGTTGAGTGTTATGCGACTTTAGTCGTCCATGGCACGCAACCTGCTGTGCTAGATTCATCAGCAACGGCCCGACTGTGGCCGACAATAACAATGCAGAGAATCGAACGATGCCGTTTTTCCTTCGCCTTCGTCTTCAGTTCCAACCGATACATCTTCATTCCTGAGCGCATTCGTGCTGCCGTTGAAACTACCTGTGGCGTCAGTCTGGCTGCCTGGTAACCGACGGTCGTGCCCTGAATTCGGCTGATTTTGAGCCCCTGGCGGCATCGCCCATCAGACCGATGTGTTGCACCAATAAAAGAAAAGACACTGGAGAGATCACGATGAAAAAAGCTTCCCTGGCGCTGGCCGTAGCCGCCGGCACTCTGGGTCTGACCCTGGGCAACGTCGCAAACGCTGCCTTTATCGAAGACAGCACCGCCAAACTGGATCTGCGTAACTTCTATTTCGACAACGACAACCGTGAAAGCCAGGGTGAAGTCGGTGTTGCCAACGCCCACAGCGGTCAGGTGCGTGAGTGGGGCCAGGCGTTCCAGCTGAACCTGCAGTCGGGCTTCACCGAAGGCACCGTCGGCGTGGGTGTGGATGCGCTGGGTCTGCTGGGCGTACGTCTGGATGGCGGCGGTCGTGGCGGTAAGGTTGGCCAGTCCCGTACTCCTAGCGCACTGTTCCCGCTGGAAAGCGATGGCAGTGCCCGTGACGAGTTCAGCAGCCTGGGTCTGACCGGCAAGATTCGCGTCTCCAAGACCGTGGCGCATGTCGGTACCCTGCAGCCGAAGCTGCCAGTCGTGACCTTCAACGACGGTCGTCTGATCCCGCAGACCTTCGAAGGCGCGCAGATCACCTCCAATGAAATCGACAACCTGACGCTGGTTGCCGGTCAGCTGGAGCACGCCAAAGGTCGTACCTCGAGCAATGCCGATTCGCTGGCCATTGCCGGTGCAGGCGTTGGCGCGGACAGCAACAAGTTCTATTACGCTGGTGCCGACTACAAGATCAACAAGGATCTGCTGGTTCAGTACTACTACGGCAATCTGGACGATTTCTACAAGCAGCACTTCCTGGGCCTGACCCACACCCTGGCACTGGGTGCCGGCTCGCTGAAGTCCGACCTGCGTTACTTCGACACCGGCTCCGACGGCAAGAACGGCAGTGCTGCCGGTCGTGCTGACGGCTACCGTGGCTCAGGCTTCTGGAATGGTGGTAACACCAACTCCAGCTTCGGCGAAGTGGACAACCGCACCTGGAGCGCGTTCTTCACCTACAGCCTGGAAGGCCATGCGCTGAGCGCCGGTTACCAGCAGGTTTCCGGTGACAGCAACTTCATCCAGTTGAACCAGGGTTCGATCCCAGGCCAGGGCGGTTCCACCACCTACCTGATCACCGACCGTCAGATCACCAACTTCGGTCGTGCTGGCGAGCGCACCTGGATCACCCAGTACGGCTACGACTTCGGCAAGATCGGCGTTCCTGGCCTGACTGCCAACGTGCTGTACATGAAAGGCGACAACATCAAGTCGGCCACTGGCGACCTGAAAGAGTGGGAACGCGACCTGACCGTCAGCTACGTGCTGCAGGACGGCGCCATGAAAGGCCTTGGTTTCGCCTGGCGTAACGCTTCGCTGCGTTCCGAAGTGGCGAACGCCGATGCCGATCAGAACCGCCTGATCGTCAGCTACAGCATCCCGCTGCTCTAAGCCGCAATGCCGAGCCGCACCACGCGGCGGCTCGTCTCGAAGCAAAAGCCCGGACTGGTTCCGGGCTTTTGCTTGTCTGGGCGCCGAGAGTAGCCGTCAGCCCGCGCTCCGGACTGCCGGTTGCTGCTGCGTGATGCAGTGAATGTTGCCGCCGCCCAGCAGGATCTCGCGGCCCGGGACCATGACCACACGGTGCTCGGGGAACAGGCGCTCGAGGATGGCTTTGGCTTCCTGATCCTTGGGATCATCGAAACTCGGCGCGACGATGCCGCCGTTGACGATCAGGAAGTTCACGTAGGATCCGGCCAGGCGCACATCCGGGCTGCGTTCCTGGCTACCCAGTACGCGGTCGACTCCGGCGCATTCTTCTTCGCTCGCATAGAGCGGGCCTGGGATCGGCATCTTGTGTACGGTCAGGGCGCGGCCCTTGGCGTCGCGGGTGTTCTCCAGCACGCGCAGGGCCGCCTGGCAGCGTGGATAATTGGGGTTTTGCTGGTCGTCGGTCCAGGCCAGTAGCACTTCGCCCGGGCGTACGTAGCAGCAGAAATTGTCGACGTGGCCGTCGGTCTCGTCGTTGAACAGGCCGTCCGGCAGCCAGATGACGGTGTCGATGGCCAGGTGATCGGCCAGCACGGCTTCGATTTGCTCGCGGTTCAGGTGCGGGTTGCGGTTGTGGTTGAGCAGACACTCTTCGGTGGTGATCAGCGTGCCCTCGCCGTCGACATGGATCGAGCCGCCTTCGAGCACGAAGCCCTCGGTACGATAACGATCGCGGCCTTCCAGGCCAAGAATCTTGCTGGCCACCTGGTCATCGCGCAGCCAGGGGAAGTACAGGCCGCCCTCGAAGCCGCCCCAGGCGTTGAAGCCCCAGTCGACCCCCCGCAACTCGCCATTCGCGCTGGTCACGAAGGTCGGACCGGTGTCGCGTACCCAAGCGTCATCGGTAGTCATTTCCACCACCCGAATGCGCTCGTGCTGCAGGTGCGCGCTGGCATTCTCGTATTGTCCGGCGGAAACGCAGACGGTCACTGGCTCGAATTCTGCGATGGCCCTGGCCACGGCAGTGAACGCATGCTGTGCTGGCTTGCCGCCCAGGCGCCAGTTGTCCGGCCTCTCTGGCCAGACCATCCAGGTCTGGCTGTGGGGCTCCCATTCAGCTGGCATGCGAAAGCCATCGGCGCGTGGTGTGGAGGTGAGGGTGGTCATGGCATTGCTCCGTAGCGGAAGTCGGTCGATAAAAGAGGACAGGATCAGGAGGCCAGGGTGCCATCCAGGGTTTTCAGCGGGCCGTAGAGATCCGCGCGGCGATCACGGAAAGTGCCCCAGGCGCTGCGCACCTGCTCCAGTTGGTCGAGATCGAAGCTGTGCACCCGTACACCTTCTTCGCTCTCGTTCAGTTCTTCGACCTTTTCGCCGAACTGATTGGCGATGAAGGACGAGCCATAGAACGTGATGCTGTAGCCATCCTGTTCTTCGACGCCGATCCGGTTGCTGGCGATCAGCGGCATCAGGTTGGCGCCGGCGTGGCCTTGCTGCACCCGTTGCCAGTGATCGCGGGAGAGGATACTGGCGTCGTGGGGCTCGCTGCCGATGGCGGTCGGGTAGAAGAGTATCTCCGCGCCCAGCAGGGCCATGGCCCGCGCGCTTTCCGGGAACCACTGATCCCAGCAGATGCCCACGCCGATCCTGGCGTAGCGGGTGTCCCATACCTTGAAACCGGTGTCGCCGGGATTGAAATAGTACTTCTCGTGGTAGCCGGGGCCGTCCGGGATGTGGCTTTTCCGATAAATACCGAGGTTCTTGCCGTCGGCATCGATCACCACGATGCTGTTGAAGCGTGCTCGCCCGGCCAGTTCATAGATGCTGATCGGCAATACCACCTGCAACTCTCTGGCGATCTTCTGAAAGTGCGCGATTGCCGGGTTGTCTTCGACCCGCCTGGCCAACTGCAGATAGTCGGGGTTGGGCTTCTGGCAGAAGTACGGCGTTTCGAACAGTTCCTGCAGCAGAATGATCTGGGCGCCCTTGGCCGCTGCCTCACGTACCTGCTTTTCGGCGTTGGCGATGTTCGCTGCAGTATCCCAGGAGCAGGCCATCTGGGTAGCGGCAACGGTAACGGAACGGGACATGAACGACCTCCAGAGGACGCGGTTCGCAAGGTCGGAACCTTGGCAGACGTGTCGAGACAGATGGGTGAGTGCGCTGGAACCTTTCCAGTGCTGCCTGCTGTTTATATTCGATAAAAATCCGCATTAATAGGGTTTTAGTAAAATTCTCATATTTTTATAGACTTTTTTGCGGATAAGTATCTGGTTTTTATTGGTCGTCCATCTCTTCACCCCCGGTCTGGGCGAGAGGGCTGGCGAACGTTGCGCGGGCGCCTGATGAGGTGCTCGCTAGGTCGCCTCCTTTCGCGATGGGGGTCAGACCGTCGTTCGTTTGCGTAGATAGGGCGGCAGGTACAGGCTCAGATAGGCATCGAACACGCGCATACCCTCTTCGCCGAGACGCGGGGTGATGTGGCCGTGCTGCTGTATGGAGCGGGCATAGACGCGATCGCCCAGTTCCATCGCCAGGGTGAATACGTCGATATCCTCCGGCAGGGAAGGCAGCTCGAAATGCCGTTCGAACAGTGCCTGCATCTGCTTGCCGAGTTCGATGTCGTGCTGACGATCTGCCTGGGTCACCTCGCTCAGCCCATGCTGGGCGAGGATCAACTGCCGCGCGGCAGCGTCATTGGCGTAGATCGTCAGCATGCGCTGTTCGACGATGCGCGAGAGGTCGCGCCAGCCTTGCAGTGTCGTGGCGTCGATGGGCTCCTGCAGGCATGCACGGAAGGCGCCATGCACGTCGGCAGTCAGCGCCTGCAGCAGAGCAGGGACGCTGGGAAAGAAATGGTAGACCGAGGAGGGCGCGATGGCGGCGCGCTCGGCAACGGTATAGATCGACAGGGCCGCGACGCCCTGCTCTGCTAGCAGGGTGCGGGCTGCCGCGAGAATCAGTTCGATGCGCGCCTGGCTGCTGGCGCGGGGTTTGCGTGCGCTCATTCAGGCACCGTCACGAAAGCGCTTCCACACCGCTTCACGCACTTCGGTCTGTTTGGCTGGCAGTGTTTCCAGCACATGCAGGCGGCGTTTCAGCTCGGTGTCCGGATAGAGCGCCGGTTCATTGCTCAGGCTGCTGTCGAGAAACTGGCGGGCATCGGCGTTACCGCTGGGGTAGAGGGTTTCACGAGTGATCTGCGCGGCGACTTCCGGGCGCATCAGGTAGTCGATGAATCTGTGGGCCAGGTCCGGATGAGGGGCGTTGCTCGGAATCACCAGATTGTCGATGAACAGCACCGAGCCTTCTTCTGGGATCACGAATTTGACCGGTTGGCCATTTCTGGCTGCACCCAGGGCGTCACCGACCCAGGCCAGCGCCATGCACAGGTTGCCGTTGTCGAGGTCGTCGATATAGCGCTCGCTGTCCACGTAGCGCAGGTTCGCACGCACCTGCTGCAGCAGTTCGCCTGCACGCTTGATACGGGCGGGGGCTGCACGGGCGAGGCTACGGCCCTGATAGTTGAACAGTACCGACATCACTTCTTCCGGCGCGTCCAGGGTGCTGACGCCACAGCTTTTCAAGCGGGCGCTCTGAGCCGGGTCGAACAGCAGGCTCCAGCTTTGTGGCAACGGCCCGCCATACGCCGCTTCGGCCTTGGGCTGGTTGATCGCCAGGCCTACGGCGCCCCACAGGTATGGCACCGCATGAAGGTTGTCGGCGTCGACCGCTGCCAGCTTGGTCAGCAACTCCCTGTCCAGGTGCTTGCGATTGGGCAGCTTGCTGAAGTCCAGCGGTTGCAGGCGGCCAGCTGCGAGCAGTGCGGGCAGGTTGTTGTGCGAGGGCACGGCAATATCGACAGGTTCGCCGCTGGCCAGCACGGCGTCGAGTTCTTCGGCGGTGCTGAACGTACGGTAGTCGACGGCGATACCGGTTTCTCTCTGAAAACGTTCCAGCACCTCGGGGGCGATGTAATCGTTCCAGTTGTAGACGCGAATGCTGTCGCCATCTGCAGCCGTTGCGAAGAGCGGGCTGAGGGCCAGTAACAGGGGGGCGAAACGACGGATCATTGCAGTCATCCTGGTTGGCAATGACGCCGATTAGGCGGGCGCCGTGCGGCGGCGTCAATGGCCTTTAGCCATTCGATGGCTCTGGAATGGGGCTTGGTAGGGAAACGCCGGCGGTTGCCGGCGTTCCAGACCCTACACGGTGTGCAGGTACCAGTTGTACTCGAGGTCGGAAATGGTCGTCTCGAACTCCTGCAGCTCCGCCTCCTTGCAGGCGACGAAGATGTCGATGTAATCCGGACTGATGTACTTGTTCAGTACCTCGCTGTCGTCCAGCTCACGCAGGGCGTCGCGCAGGTTGTTCGGCAGGCTCTGCTCCAACTGCTCGTAGGAGTTGCCCTCGATCGGCTCGCCCGGCTCCAACTGGTTGGTCAGGCCGTGGTGAATGCCGGCGAGGATCGACGCCATCATCAGGTACGGGTTGGCATCGGCGCCGGCCACACGGTGCTCGATGCGGATGGCGTCGCTGCTGCCCGTGGGCACGCGTACTGCGACCGTGCGGTTGTCCAGGCCCCAGCTCGGCGCGTTCGGCACGTAGAACTGGGCGCCGAAGCGGCGGTACGAGTTGACGTTCGGGCACAGGAAGGCCATCGAAGCCGGCATGGTTTCCAGGATGCCGGCGATGGCATGGCGCAGCGGGGCATGCTGTTCCGGGTCTTCGGTGGCGAAGATGTTTTCGCCGGTCTTCTTGTCGAGCAGCGAGATGTGCACGTGCAGACCGTTGCCCGCCTGGCCCGGATAGGGCTTGGCCATGAAGGTCGAGTCCATCTCGTGGTCGTAGGCGATGTTCTTGATCAGGCGCTTGAGCAGCAGCGCGTGGTCGCAGGCTTTGAGGGCATCCTTGGTGTGATGCAGGTTGACCTCGAACTGCGCCGGGGCGCTTTCCTTGACGATGGCATCGGCCGGCAGATCCTGCTCCTTGGCGGCTTCGAGCATGTCCTGCAGGCAGTCGACGTACTCGTCGAGGTCATCGATCAGGTAGACCTGCGTCGAGTGCGGGCGCTTGCCGGAGATCGGCGAGCGCGGTGGTTGTGGACGGCCGTTCACGTTCTCCTGGTCGATCAGGTAGAACTCCAGTTCGAAGGCCGCGCAAATGGTCAGGCCGAGTTCGTCGAACTTCTGTACCACCTGGCGCAATACCTCACGGGGGTCGGCGAAGAAAGGGTTGCCGTCCAGTTCGTGCATGGTCATCAGCAGTTGCGCGGTCGGGCGCTTCTGCCAGGGTTCCTTGCACAGGGTATCGGGGATGGGGAAGCAGATACGGTCGGCATCGCCGATGTCCAGGCCAAGGCCGGTGCTTTCCACGGTGGCGCCGTTGATGTCCAGGGCGAACAGCGAAGCGGGCAGGTTGATGCCCTTTTCATACACCTTGTGGAGGCTGGCGCGTTCGATGCGCTTGCCGCGCACCACGCCATTCATATCTGCAATCAGAAGGTCGACGAACTGAACCTCAGGATGTTCCTTGAGGAACGCGTTCGCTTCATTGAGCTGAACGGCACGCGGGGGTACCGACATGATGCAACACCTATGTTGTTAAAAATATCAATCAATTACTGACACACCGGGAGTCAATCCCAAACGCCAGATGCTGTCAAGGCAAGCCGATGCTGCCCTAAATAAGAGCGTTGTGGCCATTTTTAGGGCGTTTCAGGGCATTTCGACGCCAAAGTTTTGCACCGTTTTGGTCGTGAGCAATGCCAGGCGTTGAGTGAATGTTGTCGTGTTGTATAAAAAAATGAACAAGGATAAGCTCGGGAAAAGCCCAGATAATCCAACAATACGGGTGTTTCATGATTCGCATGTCGCTCTCCAGCGTCATTGCTCGTGCCGCGCAGTCCGGGGCGTACCCGGGGGCGGCCGCTGGCAGCCATGCCTGTTGGGCGACGATCGTCCGCCATTCGCTGCGTGGCTCGAACGGCGCAGTACGGTTCGTTCGTCCCGCTCGAAAATCTGCACACTCCGTCAGCTTTCCCTCTCCGCTCACGACCATCGTGCCTCGCCAGCCAGAATTGCGTGGCGCTTCACATCGGTCTTTGCTCAGCCAAGGCTTTGGCGTTTTTCATCGAGCTGATTCGTGCCCCGACGCAGCGGCCCGTGCTTTGCAGGTGAGGCTGGGTCTGTCGAGTGCAACAAAGGTCGGTTACAGTCGTCGGCAGTGTGGCGAAACAGCGCTAGCGCCGCGCGAAGGTCGGGCCCGCATGCCTGGATGGGGTGCAGGGCCTTGGCCGAGCCCGCGCGACAACCCGGATTATCCTGCGCGCCAGGCGGCTTCGAAGCGAAGTGCGTCAGGTGCGCGGGGCATGTCGAGCCGGCCGAGGATGCCGGTTTCAAAAACCCTGAGGTCTCTATGAGTACCAAATTGGACCAGCTCTCCAGCTGGCTGAAAGAACGCAAGATCACCGAAGTCGAATGTCTGGTCAGCGACCTGACGGGTATCGCCCGTGGCAAGATCTCGCCGACCAACAAATTCCTCGACGAGAAGGGCATGCGCCTGCCCGAAAGCGTGCTGCTGCAGACCGTGACCGGCGATTACGTCGAAGACGACGTCTATTACGACCTGCTCGACCCGGCCGACATCGACATGATCTGCCGGCCGGACGAGAACGCCGTGTTCATCGTGCCCTGGGCCATCGAGCCGACCGCCCAGGTGATCCACGATACCTACGACAAGCAAGGCAATCCGATCGAGCTGTCGCCGCGCAACATCCTCAAGAAAGTGCTGCGCCTCTACGCCGACAAGGGCTGGCAGCCGATCGTGGCGCCGGAGATGGAGTTCTATCTGACCAAGCGCAACAGCGACCCGGACTTCCCGCTGGTGGCGCCGATGGGCCGTTCCGGGCGTCCGGAAACCGGCCGGCAGAGCTTCTCGATCGACGCGGCCAACGAATTCGATCCGCTGTTCGAAGACATGTACGACTGGTGCGAGCTGCAAGGCCTGGATCTGGACACCCTGATCCACGAGGAGGGCCCGGCGCAGATGGAAATCAACTTCCGTCACGGCGAAGCGCTGCACCTGGCCGACCAGATTCTGGTGTTCAAGCGCACCATGCGCGAGGCGGCACTCAAGCACGACGTCGCGGCGACCTTCATGGCCAAGCCGATCACCGACGAGCCGGGCAGTGCCATGCACCTGCACCAGAGCATCATCGACAAGAACACCGGCAAGAACATCTTCTCCAACGAAGACGGTTCGATGAGCGAGCTGTTCATGCACCACATCGGCGGCCTGCAGAAGTACATCCCGGAACTGCTGCCGCTGTTCGCCCCCAACGTCAACTCGTTCCGCCGCTTCCTGCCGGATACCTCGGCACCGGTGAACGTCGAATGGGGCGAGGAAAACCGCACCGTTGGCCTGCGCGTACCGGATGCCACGCCGCAGAACCGCAGGGTCGAGAACCGTCTGGCTGGCGCCGACGCCAACCCTTACCTGGCCCTGGCGGCCAGCCTGCTGTGCGGTTACATCGGCATGGTCGAAGGCATCGAGCCGAGCGCTCCGGTGGTCGGTCGCGGTTACGAACGCCGCAACCTGCGCCTGCCGCTGACCCTGGAAGCCGCGCTGGAGCGCATGGAGACCTGCCAGGTGGTCGAGCAGTACCTGGGCCACAAGTTCGTCAGTGGCTATGTGGCGGTCAAGCGTGCCGAGCACGAGAACTTCAAGCGCGTGATCAGCTCCTGGGAACGCGAGTTCCTGCTGCTCTCGGTCTGATTCAGCCCGGGGCCGGCGCGCGATCCGCACGGCCCCGCATTCATAAGAGGTGAACATGACGGTAAACAACCCGAAGACCCAGCAATGGCAGGCCATGAGCCGCGACCATCACCTGGCGCCTTTCAGTGATTTCAAGCAATTGGCCGATAAGGGTCCGCGCATCATTACCCGCGGCGAAGGTGTGCACCTGTGGGACAGTGAAGGCAACAAGATTCTCGATGGCATGGCCGGACTGTGGTGCATCGCCATCGGCTATGGCCGTGAAGAGCTGGTCGAGGCAGCCAGCAAACAGATGCGCGAATTGCCCTTCTACAACACCTTCTTCCAGACCGCCCACCCGCCCGTGCTGGAGTTGGCCAAGGCACTTTCCGAGGTGACTCCAGCGGGCATGAACCATGTGTTCTTCACCGGCTCGGGCTCCGAAGGCAACGACACCATGCTGCGTATGGTGCGCCATTACTGGGCGCTCAAGGGCAAGCCCGGGAAGAAGGTGGTGATCGCCCGCGAGAACGGCTACCACGGCTCCACGGTCGCCGGTGCCAGCCTGGGTGGCATGAAAGGCATGCATGAACAGGGTGATCTGCCGATCCCCGGCATCGTGCACATCGCTCAGCCTTACTGGTTCGGCGAAGGCGGCGACATGACCCCGGAGGCTTTCGGCATCTGGGCAGCCGAGGAGTTGGAGAAGAAGATTCTCGAAGTCGGTGAAGACAACGTCGCGGCATTCATCGCCGAGCCGATCCAGGGGGCAGGCGGTGTGATCATCCCACCGGACAGCTACTGGCCCAAGGTGCGCGAGATCCTCGCCAAGTACGAAATCCTCTTCGTCGCCGATGAGGTGATCTGTGGGTTCGGCCGCACCGGTGAGTGGTTCGGTAGCGATTATTACGGCAATACACCGGACATGATGACCATCGCCAAGGGCCTGACCTCCGGCTATGTGCCGATGGGCGGCCTGGTGGTGCGTGACGAAATCGTCCAGGTGCTCAACGAAGGTGGCGATTTCAACCACGGTTTCACCTACTCCGGGCATCCGGTGGCAGCGGCCGTGGCGCTGGAAAACATTCGAATTCTGCGCGAAGAAAAGATCGTCGAGCGAGTCAGAGAGGAAACGGCACCGTATTTGCAGAAACGACTGCGTGAACTGGCGGATCATCCCCTGGTGGGGGAGGTACGTGGAGTGGGCATGCTTGGCGCCATCGAACTGGTGAAGGACAAGCAGACCCGCGAACGTTATCCGAGCGACAAGGCTGTCGGTATGATCTGCCGCGGTCACTGCTTCGAGAACGGATTGATCATGCGCGCCGTCGGCGACACCATGATCATTTCGCCGCCACTGGTGATCAGCAAGACGGAAATCGACGAGCTGGTGGAAAAGGCCCGTAAATGCCTGGATCTTACCGCGCGTGCTTTACTGGCCTGAGGCTTGAGCGATGGAGCAGTTATCGCCAGACTGCGCCGGCCAAAAAAGGGGACCACGCGGCAACGCGTGGCAACCCGGATAATCAACACTACCAATGGAGCTGAACCGCATGATCAAGACTTTCGGCAAGACTCTGCTAGCGGTGACGCTGGCCGGCACCATGGCCGGCGTGGCGCAGGCTGACAGCAAGGTACTGAACGTCTACAACTGGTCGGACTACATCGCTGCGGACACCGTGGCCAAGTTCACCAAGGAAACCGGCATCAAGGTCACCTACGACGTCTTCGATTCCAACGAGACGCTGGAAGCCAAGCTGTTCGCCGGCAAATCCGGTTACGACATCGTGGT
Organism: Pseudomonas flavescens; assembly: GCF_013408425.1. NCBI lineage: Bacteria > Pseudomonadati > Pseudomonadota > Gammaproteobacteria > Pseudomonadales > Pseudomonadaceae > Phytopseudomonas > Phytopseudomonas flavescens. Next base: position 5,189,398 of record NZ_JACBYV010000001.1, read on the forward strand.
GCCGTCGAACAATTTCCTGGCCAAGCACATCAAGGCCAAGATCTATCAGCCGCTGGACAAGTCCAAGCTGCCGAACTGGGAAAACCTGGACAAGAATCTGCTGAAAACCGTCGAGGTCAGCGACCCGGGCAACCAGTACGCCTTCCCCTACATGTGGGGCTCGATCGGTATCGGCTTCAACCCGGAGAAGGTCAAGGCTGCACTGGGCGAGAACGCCCCGGTGGATTCCTGGGATCTGCTGTTCAAGCCCGAGAACATCGAGAAGCTGAAGTCCTGTGGCGTGTCGTTCCTCGATTCGCCAACCGAGATCCTGCCGATCGCCCTGCAGTACCTGGGCTACGAGCCGACCAGCACCGATCCCAAGCAACTCAAGGAAGCCGAGGAACTGTTCCTGAAGATCCGTCCTTCGGTGACCTACTTCCACTCGTCCAAGTACATCTCCGACCTGGCCAACGGCAACCTCTGCGTAGCCGTGGGTTACTCGGGCGACGTGTACCAGGCCAAGTCCCGTGCCGAAGAAGCCGGTGGCAAGGTCAAGGTGTCCTACAACATTCCTAAGGAAGGTGCCGGTACCTTCTTCGACATGCTGGCGATCCCTGCCGATGCCGAAAACATCGAGTCGGCCTATGCCTTCCTGAACTTCCTGCTGAAGCCGGAAATCATGGCCGAGATCACCAACGAAGTGCAGTTCCCCAACGGCAACGCCAAGGCGACGCCACTGGTGGATGAAGCCATTCGTAACGACCCGGGCATCTACCCGACCCAGGAAACCATGGGCAAGCTCTACGCCTTCCCGGATCTGCCGCCGGCAGCCCAGCGCGCCATGACCCGCAGCTGGACGAAGATCAAGTCCGGTCGTTGATCGAGCCGCGACCGCAGCGCCTTCGTGCGCTGCGGTACGTGCTCGTGCAGGGATAACGGGCGGATCGCCGCCCGCCGAGCGTTGCGGCCCAGCCGTGACGCTCACTCGAATCGCGATGCGTCACCGGTTCTGGTGACGAGCCAAAACAAGAGGACGACCTGTGCATTTTCCCCTGGGCAAGATCCTGACAACGACCGCGCTTTCGGTTGGCTTGGCAACCCTGGCACATGCGGACGGTACCGTGCATATCTACAACTGGAGCGATTACATCGGCGAGGAAACGCTGGCCGAGTTCCAGAAGGCCACGGGTATCAAGCCGGTCTACGACGTCTTCGACTCCAACGAAACCCTGGAAGGCAAACTGCTCGCCGGCCGTACCGGCTACGACGTGGTCGTGCCGTCCAACCATTTTCTCGGCAAGCAGATCAAGGCGGGCGCGTTCCAGAAACTCGACCGTTCGCTGCTGCCGAACTGGAACAACCTCGACCCGGCGCTGCTCAAGCAGCTCGAAGCCAACGACCCGGGCAATCAATACGCGGTGCCTTATCTGTGGGGCACCAACGGCATTGGCTACAACGTCGCCAAGGTCAAGGAAGTGCTGGGTGTCGATGAAATCGACTCCTGGGCCGTGCTGTTCGAACCGGAGAACATGAAGAAGCTGGCCACCTGCGGCGTTTCCTTCCTCGACTCGGCGGACGAGATGATTCCCTCGGTACTCAATTACCTGGGCCTCGATCCGAACAGCCAGAGTGGCGATGATTACGCCAAGGCCGAAGCCAAGCTGCTGGAAGTGCGGCCCTACGTGAGCTACTTCCACTCCTCGAAATACATCAGCGATCTGGCCAACGGCAACATTTGCGTGGCGTTCGGTTACTCCGGTGATGTTTTACAGGCCGCAGACCGTGCCGCGGAGGCCGGAAAGGGCGTCGAAATCGCCTATGCGATTCCCAAGGAGGGCGCCAACCTGTGGTTCGACATGCTCGCCATCCCCAAGGATGCCGGCAACGTCGCGCAGGCCCATGCCTTCATCAACTACCTGCTCGATCCACAAGTGATCGCCGGGGTCAGTGACTATGTCGGTTACGCCAACCCCAACACCAAGGCTGGGGAACTGATGGATCAGGACATTCGCCAGGACGAGTCGGTGTACCCACCGCAGGCCGTTCTGGACAAGTTGTACATCTCAGCCGAACTGCCGCCCACGGCGCAGCGCCTGATGACGCGAAGCTGGACGAAGATCAAGTCCGGAAGATGAACCCATTAGCGCCCGGCCTTTGCCGGGCGCCATTTTTGCTGCGGGAGTTTGGTAATGGCAGTTGCTTCCAGTACCTACAAGAAGGTCATCGAAGGGAGCCAGCAACCGAAAGAGGTGCTGGTCAAGATCGAGCGTGTAACCAAGAAGTTCGACGAGACCATTGCCGTCGACGATGTGTCGCTGACCATCAACAAGGGGGAGATCTTCGCCCTGCTCGGTGGCTCCGGCTCGGGCAAGTCGACCCTGCTGCGCATGCTCGCCGGGTTCGAACGGCCGACCGAGGGGCGCATTTTCCTCGATGGCCAGGACATCACCGACATTCCGCCCTATGAGCGGCCGATCAACATGATGTTCCAGTCCTACGCGCTGTTCCCGCACATGAGCGTGGCCGACAACATCGCCTTCGGCCTCAAGCAGGACAAACTGCCCAAGGACGAGATCGACGCCCGCGTGGCGGAGATGCTCAAGCTGGTGCAGATGAGCCAGTACGCCAAGCGCAAGCCCCATCAGCTTTCCGGTGGCCAGCGTCAGCGTGTGGCCCTGGCCCGTTCCCTGGCGAAGAAACCCAAGCTGCTGCTGCTCGACGAGCCCATGGGCGCGCTGGACAAGAAGCTGCGTTCGCAGATGCAACTGGAGCTGGTGGAGATCATCGAGCGCGTCGGCGTGACCTGCGTGATGGTGACCCACGACCAGGAAGAGGCCATGACCATGGCCCAGCGCATCGCCATCATGCACCTGGGCTGGATCGCGCAGATCGGCAGCCCGATCGACATCTACGAGACGCCGGCCAGTCGCCTGGTCTGCGAGTTCATCGGCAATGTCAACCTGTTCGAAGGTGAGATCGTTCACGATGACACCGACCATGCGGTGATCAACTGTCCGCAGTTGGACAAGCCGATCTACATCGGCCATGGCATCAGCACCCGCGCCCAGGAGACCCAGGTCACCTATGCGATGCGCCCGGAAAAGCTGCTGATGGCCACGCAACTGCCCAGCGACCACGAGCACCCGGATTACAACTGGAGCCACGGCAGCGTTCACGACATCGCCTACCTGGGCGGTCACTCGGTGTACTACGTCAAGCTCACCTCCGGGCAGATCGTGCAGTGCTTCATCGCCAACGCCGAGCGTCGCGGCAAACGACCGACCTGGGATGACCCGGTGGTGGTGTTCTGGGAAGACGACAGCGGCGTGGTGCTGCAGTCATGAAAATGAGCAGCCTGACCAAGCGTATGCCTACCGGCCGACACCTGGTGATCGGCGTTCCGTTCATCTGGCTGTTTCTGTTCTTCCTGCTGCCATTCATCATCGTGCTGAAGATCAGCTTCGCCGAAGCCGATGTGGCGATTCCGCCTTATACGGAAATCTACACCTGGGTGGACAACACCCTGCAGGTGGTGCTCAACCTGGGTAACTACATCTTCCTCAGCGAAGATGAGCTGTACGTGGCTGCCTACCTGGGCTCGCTGAAGATCGCCTTTTTCAGCACCCTGGCCTGCCTGCTGATCGGTTACCCGATGGCCTACGCCATTGCCCGTGCGAAAAAGGAGACCCAGATGGTTCTCCTGCTGCTGGTGATGATGCCGACCTGGACCGCGATCCTGATCCGCGTCTATGCGTGGATGGGCATCCTCAGCAACAACGGCCTGCTCAATGGCTTCTTGCAGAGCATCGGGCTGATCGACACGCCGCTGCAGATCCTCAACACCAACACCGCGGTGTATATCGGCATCGTCTATTCGTACCTGCCGTTCATGATCCTGCCGCTGTTCGCCAACCTGGTGAAGCACGATCAAAGCCTGCTGGAGGCTGCCTCGGATCTCGGCTCGAGCAACTTCAACAGCTTCTGGAAGATCACCGTGCCGTTGTCGAAGAACGGCATCATCGCCGGCTGCATGCTGGTGTTCATTCCGGTGGTGGGCGAGTTCGTCATTCCCGAGCTGCTTGGCGGCCCGGAAACGCTGATGATCGGCAAGGTGTTGTGGCAGGAGTTCTTCAACAACCGCGACTGGCCGGTAGCTTCCGCCCTGGCGGTGGTGATGCTGGCGCTGCTGTTGATTCCGATCATTCTGTTCAACAAGAACCAGGCCAAGGAAATGGAGGGCAAGGCATGAAGAACTTCCGCTTCTCCACGCTCATGCTCTGGGTCGGTTTCGCGTTCATCTATCTGCCGATGTTCATCCTGGTCATCTACTCGTTCAACGCCTCGCGGCTGGTGACGGTGTGGGGTGGCTGGTCGACCAAGTGGTATGTCAGCCTCCTCGATGACCGCCAGTTGATGGGCGCGGTATGGCGCTCCCTGGAAATCGCCTGCTACACGGCGATCGCCGCAGTGGCGCTGGGCACCATGGCGGCCTTCGTGCTGACCCGGGTGCACCGCTTCAAGGGACGCACGCTGTTTGGCGGCCTGGTCACCGCGCCGCTGGTCATGCCCGAGGTGATCACCGGTCTGTCGTTGCTGCTGCTGTTCGTGGCCATGGCACAACTGGTCGGCTGGCCGGCGGAACGCGGCATGATGACCATCTGGATCGCCCACACCACCTTCTGCTCGGCCTACGTGGCCGTGGTGGTCTCGGCGCGTCTGCGTGAGCTGGACCTGTCCATCGAAGAGGCCGCCATGGATCTTGGTGCGCGACCCTGGAAAGTGTTCTTCCTGATCACCATCCCGATGATCGCGCCTTCGCTGGTGGCCGGTGGCATGATGTCCTTTGCCCTGTCCCTGGATGATCTGGTGCTGGCCAGCTTCGTGTCCGGCCCTGGTGCCACCACACTGCCAATGGAGGTGTTCTCCAAGGTACGTCTGGGGGTTACCCCGGCGATCAACGCCGTGGCCAGCCTGATCCTGCTGGCGGTGTCCCTGGCGACCTTCCTGGTGTGGTTCTTCGCCCACCGCGCGGAAGAGCGTCGCCGTCGGGCGATTCAGCAGATCATGGAAGAAAGTCAGGCGGCGATTCATGCACGCCCAGAGGCCAAACCCGCTCACTAAGCCCGTTTGCTCGACAGACAATGCCCGCCACTGCGTCAGCAGGGCGGGCATTGTGCTTTCTGGCGGGCGTTGCGTTGCCGATGCTGTAAGAGCCGGTCTGCTGGCGAGACTCTTATCCAGAGCATCGCCGGCAAGCCGGCTCCTACTCGTCATGGTTGTCATCAGCGCGCCAGCTGGAGTCGCTCGCCGATACGAATAACAGGCCATAACGAAAACGCCCGGGCATTGGCCCGGGCGTTTTATCTTGCGTGGTACGTCAGCGGGTCAGATGCAGGAAGTGCATGTGGCGCTCATACTGGTCGAGGATATCGCCGATCACTTCTTCGCGGTTCCAGCCCATCACGTCGTAATCCTGACCGCCTTCGTCCAGGTGGACTTCGGCGCGGAAATACTTGCGCTCTTCGTTGGTGTCGTCGCGGGTGTCGCGCATCACGAAGCTTGGCTGGATCAGCGCGCGTGGGCGCACCTGATACTGGAAGTCAGCCTCGCTGCCGTGACTGACCGACAGCGTCACGCGGCCATCTTCACCGCTCTCCACGGTCGCTTCGCGGCCTTGTTTGCGCAGCTCCTCTGCAACCTGCTCGCAGGCGGGCAGGACGGTCTCGCTGATGAAGCGATTCACATGAGAACGACGTGGCAGCATGACCATGCTGCGCAGACGACGCTGCCAGCCGCCCGGGCTCGTGCTGCTGCGCGAGCTGAGGGAAACCTGATCGCGCAAGCTGCGCTTGGCCGCATCCAGCTGCAGCGCGCGCAGCAGGCCCCACATCGACGCCATCAGCGCGATCACGAAGGGCAGGGCACTGGCGATGGTCGCGGTCTGCAAGGCCTTGAGGCCGTCGGCGAGCAGCAGCGAAGCCGCCACCACCGCCATCAGCGCTGCCCAGAAGATGCGCTGCCACACCGGCGTCTGGTCTTGCCCGCCCGAGGCGAGCATATCCACCACCATGGCGCCGGAATCCGCCGAGGTGACGAAGAACACCACGATCATCAACACCGCGATCTGCGACAGGATCATCGACATCGGGAAGTGTTCGAGGAAGGCGAACAGTGCCAGAGAGCTGTCCTTGTTCACGGCCTCGGCGAGATCGGTGACGCCATCGACGAGAATCATGTGGATGGCGGTATCACCAAATACGGTCATCCACAGCAGGGTGAAGCCGGCCGGCACCACCAGCACGCCGCTGATGAACTGGCGGATGGTGCGACCGCGGGAAATCCGCGCGATGAACAGCCCCACGAACGGCGACCACGACAGCCACCAGCCCCAGTAGAACAGCGTCCAACCACCGATCCAGTCGGTCGGCTCATAGGCGTAGAGGTTGAAGGTCTTGCTGACGATCTCCGACAGATAGCCGCCGGTGTTCTGCACGAAGGTCTGCATGATGAACACGGTCGGGCCCAGGATCAGCACGACCAGCAGCAGGCCCACGGCGAGAATCATGTTCAGCTCGGAAAGGCGGCGAATGCCCTTGTCCAGGCCGCTGACCACGGAAATGGTCGCCAGCGCCATGGTGAAGACCAGCAGGCCGATCTGTACCGCGGTGGTGGTCGGCAGGCCGTACAGGTGGTTCAGGCCGGTGTTGATCTGCAGCACGCCGTAGCCCAGGGAGGTCGCCACACCGAGTACCGTGCCGATTACCGCGAAGATGTCCACGGCATGGCCGATGGGGCCGTAGATACGGTCGCCGATCAGTGGGTAGAGCGCCGAGCGCAGGGTCAGCGGCAGGTTATGTCGATAGGCGAAGTAGGCCAGGATCAGCGCGACGATGGCGTAGATCGCCCAGGCATGCAGACCCCAGTGGAAGAAGGTCAGCTTCATCGCTTCCTTCGCCGCCGTGACGGTCTGCGGGTCGCCTACCGGCGGCGCGATGAAGTGCATCACCGGCTCGGCCACGCCGAAGAACATCAGGCCGATACCCATGCCGGCGCAGAACAGCATGGAGAACCAGGTGCTGTTGTTGTATTCCGGTTCGCTGTGATCGGGGCCCAGCTTGATGTCGCCATAGCGACTCACCGCGAGGAACACCACGAAGATCAGGATCAGGGCCACGGCCAGGATATAGACCCAGCTGGCATTCTCGATGATCCAGGCCTGGGTGGCACCGAACACGCTCTGGGCGTTGTCCTTGAACACGGTGCTGTAGATCACCAGGCAGGCGATCAGAAAGGTCGAGCCGAAGAAAACCGGCGGGTTGAGGGTGGAGCGGGAAGACAGAGGTGCCTCCATTGAGCTAGCTCTCCTTGGTCGGAGTCAGTCCATGACGTATGCGCACACCCGTTGGAGCTTGGCCGGGTGGCGAGCGGATGGAGAAGCGACTCGGTTTATCGGACGGCCGCCAAAGGCGGAAGACCCGCCATTGTACATTACCGATAGTCGGGTTCTTGAAAGTGCCAGCTATCGATAGGTCCGCGTGCCGTTTCGTTCAGCTTATTTCCCTGCTCCTCAGAGGTTGGTTCGGTACTGCAGGGCTTCGGCCAGATGCTGGCGGTTGATCCCCTCCTGCGCCTGCAGATCCGCCAGGGTGCGCGCCACCTTGAGCACTCGGTGCGCAGAGCGCAGTGACAAGGTGAGGCGTTCGCAAGCGTGCTCCAGCCACTGCCGGTCGACGTCGGCCAGTGGGCAGTGTTCGCGCAGCCCCGGCAGGTCCAGGAAGGCGTTGGCGATGCCCTGGCGGCGCAGCTGGATGTCTCGCGCCGCGGCGACACGGGCTGCGGCTGTGGCGCTGGTTTCACCGCTTTCCCGGGTGGGGCCCAGCGCGGTGCTCTCGCGGGCGACGGTGATGTGCAGGTCGATACGGTCGAGCAGCGGGCCGGATAGCTTGCCGCGATAGCGCTGGATCTGCTCGGCGCTGCAGCGGCAGCGACCGCTGGGATCGCCGAGAAAGCCACAGGGGCAGGGGTTCATGGCGGCAACGAGCTGGAACCTGGCGGGGAAACTGACTTTGTCCCTTGCCCGGGCGATGACGATATGACCGCTTTCGAGGGGTTCCCTCAGCACTTCGAGGACGCGCCGATCGAACTCGGGAAGCTCGTCGAGGAACAGCACGCCGTAATGGGCAAGGGTTATCTCGCCGGGCTGTGGCCGGCTGCCACCGCCCACCAGTGCGGGGCCCGAAGCGCTGTGATGGGGATGTCTGAACGGTCTTTGTGGCCAGCTTTGCAGCGGCGTGTGGCTGGCGACGGAGCGAATCGCGGCAACCTGCAGGGCTTCCTCCTCGGTCAGGGGGGGCAACAGGCCGGGAAGGCGGCTGGCCAGCAGCGTCTTGCCAGTGCCCGGCGGGCCACTGAGCAGGAGATTGTGGCCGCCAGCGGCGGCAACCAGCAGCGCTCGCTTGGCGGCGACCTGGCCCTGCACCTCGGCCAGGTCGGGGTAGGGCAGGGCCTGGCGCAGCAGGCCCTGCGCCTGATACGGCGCCAGCGGCGTGTGGCCGTTCAGGTGAGCGACCAGTTCCAGGAGATGATCGACTGCCAGTACCGTCAGCCCGGACGCCAGGCTGGCCTCTTCGGCATTCTCTCTGGGCACCACAAGGGTGCGCCCCGCTTCCCGAGCCGCCAGGGCGGCAGGCAGGACCCCTCGCACGGCGCGTACCGTACCGGACAGCGCCAGTTCACCAAGGCATTCGAGAGGAGCCAGCGCGTCTGGCGGCAACTGACCGCTGGCGGCCAGGATGCCCAGGGCGATGGCCAGGTCGAAGCGGCCGCCGTCCTTGGGGAGATCGGCTGGTGCCAGGTTCAGGGTAATGCGCCTGGGAGGGAAATCCAGTGCGCAATTGAGGATGGCGCTGCGCACGCGATCCTTGCTTTCCTTGACCGCCGTTTCTGGCAAGCCAACCAGCGCCAGGGACGGCAAACCGTTGGCCAGATGGGCCTCTACGGTGACGGCAGGGGCGTCTACGCCGATCTGGGCGCGGCTGTGGACTATGGCCAATGACATCGATCACTCCTTGATCGTCTGCCGGCCGAGCAGGTTACTCGACCGCTGTTTGCTGCTGCGCGGGGGCGCTGCGCGACTCCATTTCCAGAACCTTGGCTTCCAGGGCCTCGAGGCGTGCACGGGTGCGGGCCAGCACGACCATCTGGCTGTCGAATTCTTCGCGGCTGACCAGATCGAGCTTGCTGAAGGTGCTTTGCAGCAGTGCCTTGAGCTGGCTTTCGATTTCACTGCGTGGCAGGGGAGTGTCGCCACTGAGCAGGCGGCTGGCCTGCGTGCTGAGGGCGTCGAGCAAAGCTTTGGGTGGCAGCATGGGAACCTTCCGAAAACGATTGAACGCAGTGTAACACGGCGATTTTTGTGACCGAGTCGACGCTATCGCACCAATATCGAGCATTGCAGGGTGCGCTTTGGCGCTGTTCTGGTGCGCCGGCACGTCGAGATATTTTCCTGCGAGCCCCTGCGCGCTCGTAACGTCCTGAAATGAGGCGGTTTGCTGGTATTGGCAAGCTTTCTGCTTAGTCGCTCATGACCCATGCACCGATGCGGTTCGGTTGTATCGTGCGGGCGGGGAATGTTTCGCCGGGAGCAGTCGGTGGTATCGGATCAGCCCTGTCTTGGCAACCGATGCATACAAAAGCCAGACACTGAGCTTAGACTTGCGACGGGGTAAGAATTCCTGGGGCAAGTCCACCTTACACGGGAGAGAGTTTCATGAAACTAGTCACTGCCATCATCAAGCCGTTCAAGCTGGACGACGTCCGCGAGTCGCTGTCGGAAATCGGGGTGCAAGGCATCACCGTGACCGAAGTGAAAGGCTTCGGTCGTCAGAAGGGTCATACCGAGCTGTACCGCGGTGCCGAATACGTCGTCGATTTCCTGCCAAAGGTGAAGATCGACGTGGCCATCGCCGACGATCAGTTGGACCGTGTCATCGAAGCAATCACCAAGGCTGCCAACACCGGCAAGATCGGTGACGGCAAGATTTTCGTCGTAAACCTGGAACAGGCGATCCGCATCCGTACCGGCGAAACCGATACCGACGCGATCTAAGCTCCGCCCCCCACCCCCCCAAATCGTCCCAGGAGTTAAATCATGACTCTGCGAAAAGTCGCAGGGCTCGGAGCCCTTTCGTCCCTGTTTTTCCCCGGCATGGCCATGGCGCAGGAAGCGACGCTGAATTCCGGTGATACAGCCTGGATGCTGACCGCTACCGCCCTTGTCCTGTTCATGACCATTCCCGGCCTGGCGCTGTTCTATGCAGGCATGGTGCGTTCCAAGAACGTTCTGTCGGTCATGATGCAGTGCTTCGCCATCACCGCTTTGATGAGCATCCTGTGGTTCGCCTACGGCTACAGCCTGGCGTTCGACACCACCGGGATGGAAGCCGGCGTGACCAACTTCAGCTCCTTCGTGGGCGGTTTGGGCAACATGTTCCTCGGCAATCTGACCAAGGAGTCGCTGACTGCCGCGTTCCCGGAAAGCGTGTTCATCACCTTCCAGATGACCTTCGCCATCATCACCCCTGCACTGATCGTCGGTGCTTTCGCCGAGCGCATGAAGTTCTCGGCGATGCTGGTGTTCATGACCGTATGGTTCACCCTTGTCTATGCGCCCATCGCGCACATGGTCTGGGGCGGCGACGGTGCCCTGATGTGGGACTGGGGCGTACTGGACTTCGCTGGCGGCACCGTGGTGCACATCAACGCCGGTATCGCCGGTCTGGTGGCGTGCATCGTGCTGGGCAAGCGCAAGGGCTTCCCGAGCGTGGCCATGGCGCCGCACAACCTCGGCTACACCCTGATCGGCGCTGCGATGCTGTGGGTAGGCTGGTTCGGCTTCAACGCCGGCTCCGCTGTCGCCGCTGACCAGACCGCTGGCATGGCCATGCTGGTCACCCAGATCGCCACCGCCGCCGCGGCACTGGGCTGGATGTTCGCCGAGTGGGTCGCCCACGGTAAACCAAGCGCTCTGGGCATCGCCTCCGGCGTGGTCGCAGGCCTGGTCGCCATCACCCCTGCTGCCGGCACCGTCGGCCCGATGGGCGCGATGATCATCGGTCTGGCTTCCGGCGTGATCTGCTTCTTCTGCGCCACCAGCCTCAAGCGCAAGCTGGGCTACGACGACTCTCTGGACGTCTTCGGCGTACACGGCGTGGGCGGCATCGTCGGCGCACTGCTGACCGGTATCTTCGCAGCACCTGCCCTGGGCGGTTTCGGCGAAGTCGAGAACATCGGCCTGCAGCTGTGGATCCAGTTCAAAGGCGTCGCCTTCACCGTGATCTACACCAGCATCGTCACTTTCGTGATCCTCAAGGTCATCGATGTCGTGATGGGCCTGCGTGTCACTGAAGAAGAAGAGTCGGTCGGCCTCGACCTGGCTCAGCACAACGAGCGTGGCTACATCCTGTAAGCATCACAGGGCCCGCTGCGTGCGGCGGGCCCAACGCACACGGAGTGCGCCCGGAGCCAACCCGGGCGCCTCGACCGCACAGCGCACAAACAAGCGCAACGGCCAGAGGTGAATAAAAAATGGACAACACAGCACTGACTGCTTTGCAGTACGGTTTCGATACCTTCTACTTCCTGATTTGTGGCGCTCTGGTGATGTGGATGGCCGCTGGCTTCGCCATGCTCGAAGCTGGCCTGGTACGTGCCAAGAACACCACCGAGATTCTCGCCAAGAACGTGGCCCTGTTCGCCATCGCCTGCATCATGTATCTGCTGATCGGCTACTACATCATGTACTCCAGCCCTGAAGGCGGCATCCTGCCGAGCTTCGGCTTTCTGATCGGCGACGAGAACAGCGTCGAGTCCGTGCTGGCCGGTGGCGAAGACGCCCCCTATTACGCCGCACGCTCGGACTTCTTCTTCCAGATCGTGTTCGCTGCCACCTGCATGTCCATCGTGTCCGGTGCCGTGGCAGAGCGCATGAAGCTTTGGTCATTCATCGCCTTCGCCATCGTCATGACCGCGATCATCTACCCGGTCCAGGGCTTCTGGAAATGGGGCGGCGGTTTCCTCGACGCAGCCGGTTTCCTGGATTTCGCGGGTTCCAGCGTCGTGCATATGGCGGGTGCCGCAGCTGCTCTGGCGGGTGTGATTCTGCTCGGTGCGCGCAAGGGCAAATACGGCGCCAATGGCCAGATCAACGCCATCCCGGGCGCCAACCTGCCGCTGGCTACCCTGGGCATGTTCATCCTGTGGATGGGCTGGTTCGGCTTCAATGGTGGCTCGCAACTGAAGATGAGCACCATCGAAGACGCCAACGCCGTGGCTCAGGTGTTCGTCAACACCAACATGGCCGCTGCCGGTGGCCTGATCGCCGCGCTGATCGTGGCGCGTATCCTGTTCGGCAAGGCCGACCTGACCATGGCCATCAACGGTGCGCTGGCCGGCCTGGTGTCGATCACCGCCGAACCGCTGACCCCGACCGCGCTGCAGGCCACCCTGATCGGGGGTGTCGGTGGGGTGCTGGTGGTGTTCTCGATCCTCGCCTTCGACAAGATCAGGATCGACGATCCGGTCGGCGCGATCTCCGTACACGGCGCGGCCGGCATCTGGGGCACCCTGGCCGTGTGCCTGACCAATGGCGAGGCGAGCCTTGGCGCGCAGCTGTTGGGTATCGCCAGCATCTTCGCCTGGGTCTTCATCGCCAGCCTGATCGTCTGGGGCATCATCAAGGCGGTGGTTGGCTTGCGGGTCTCCGAAGAAGAGGAATACGAAGGTGTCGACCTGGTCGAGTGCGGGATGGAAGCCTATCCCGAATTCACCAACAAGAAGTGATGCACAGCTGACGGGCTGCTCATCACGAAAAATGATGGTCGAACAATCGCAAAGGGCGCTCAGGCGCCCTTTGTTTTTTTCTACGGCGCGCTAGAATGCGCGCGTCGAAAAGAGGACGACGAACATGTGGCAGCAACGGCTGATCACCCTGCGTCCGCGGGCACGGGGCTTCCATCTCGTAACCGATGAATTGCAGGATGCGTTACCGGAACTGGCGAGCTACAGGGTGGGTCTGTTACACCTGTGGCTGCAGCATACGTCGGCGTCACTGACCGTCAACGAGAATGCGGACCCGGCAGTACGCCGTGACTTCGAGCGCTTTTTTCGCCGTCTCGTCCCTGAGGACGCAGCGGGTTACGAGCACTGCGACGAAGGCCCGGATGATCTGCCGGCGCACTTCAAGTCGAGCGTGTTGGGCGTTCAGTTGCAGATACCCGTGAGTGATGGGCGTCTTGCACTGGGCACCTGGCAAGGGATTTACCTGGGCGAGCACCGTGAGCAGGGTGGTGCGCGCCGAGTGTTGGCGACCTTGCAAGGTACGGCAAATTGAATTTTTTCCAGGCGTTCGGCAACGTCGTACGACTGGGCTATAACTAACCTGCTTTTCGCAAGTCATGAGGCTGAACATGAGCGACGAAGAACTGGAACAAGACGAGCTGGAAGGCGCAGAAGAGGACGACGGCGAGGAGCTGGCGGCCGCGGATAGCGACGGCGGTGATGACGACAGCGAATCCGATAGCGCGGTACCTGCCAAGGGCAAGGCCAAGAAAGCGGTCGAAGTCGACGAGCTGCCGAGTGTCGAAGCCAAGCAGAAGGAACGCGATGCGCTGGCTCGCGCCATGGAAGAGTTCCTGTCCCGTGGTGGCAAGGTGCAGGAAGTGGAGCCCAATGTGGTTTCCGATCCGCCCAAGAAGCCAGACAGCAAATACGGCAGTCGCCCCATCTGAGGCAAACGCCGGTTGCACACGCAAAAGCCCGCCTTTATCAGGCGGGCTTTTGCGTTTCAGGGTATTGAGAGTGCGGGGTGGGGTATACGATGTTGTGGGCTGAAGCCCGGCCTGCGGGGTGCCTGTCGGGTGGGCTTCGGCCCACCAACGCTACGCCCAGCGTTGCAGCAGCGCCGGCAGCTCGCCGAGGCTGCGGACCTGCGCGTCGGCCTCGTCTTCGCCAGTCCAGGCCTTGCCTTGCGGGTTGAACCATACCGCGCGCCAGCCCGCTGCTCGTGCCCCGGCGATATCGTCGCCGGGATGATCGCCAATGTGCACGGCTTGTTCAGCGTCGATGCCGGAGCGGCGGAGCGCCTCCTGGAACGGTTTGGGATCGGGTTTGCCGACACCCAGCTCTTCGGCGCTGAGGATGAAGCTGAAGTAGTCGGCCAATCCCAATCGGCGTACGTCGGCATTGCCGTTGGTAATCACGCCCAGATGGTACTGGTTGGCCAGTCGCTCCAGTGTGGTGACGGTATCGGCAAAGAAGGTGATCGCGTGACGCGCCTCGAGCATCGCCTGGAACGCACCTTCGGCCAATCGCTGGGCTTCGTCGGGGGCATGACCAACGCCCTCCAGGGCATGACGCAAGGTGCGTCGGCGCAGCTCGCTGAGGCGATATCTCAGGCTGGGTTCGGCCTCCAGCAGGCGGCCACGGGTCTGCCCCAGGTAATCCACCGGCTGGCTCGCCAGGCGCGGTGCGTGGCTGCTGATCCAGTCGCGCATGGCACTCTCGGCGCCCAGTATCACCGGGCGGTTGTCCCACAGGGTGTCATCGAGGTCGAAGGTGACCAGGCGGATACTCATGAGTCCTGTTCCTTGCGGCGTTTGGCCCGTGGATGAGCGCTGTCGTAGACCTTGCTCAGGTGCTGGAAGTCCAGGTGGGTATAGATCTGCGTGGTCGCGATATCGGCATGGCCCAGCAGTTCCTGCACTGCGCGCAGGTCCTGAGAGGATTCGAGCATATGGCTGGCGAAGGAGTGACGCAGCATGTGCGGATGAATGTGTTGGCCCAGTTCGCTGATGCCTGCCTGGCGCACCCGCAGCTGCACCGCTCGGGCGCCTATGCGTCGCCCCTGACGGCTGATGAATACCGCACCATCCGCCGGGTTGGCCAGTGCGCGCAGTGGCAGCCATTGCTCCAGCGCTTCACGGGCCTTGCTGCCGACTGGCAGCTCGCGCACCTTGCTACCCTTGCCGACCACGCGCACCAGGCCAGCGGGCAGATCGAGGCCGTCGAGGTCGAGTGCGACCAGCTCCGACAGACGCAGCCCCGAGGAGTAGAACAGTTCGAGCATGGCGTGATCGCGGCGGGCGATGAAATCGTCTTCCTGGGCACCGTCCAGCAGTTGGGTGGCGCGATCCACATCCAGCACCTTCGGCAGCCTGCGCTCGCCCTTGGGGGGCGTCAGTCCGCTGGCCGGGTCATGCCGGCAATGGCCCTCGCGGATCAGGTAGCGATACAGGCCGCGGGTGGCGGAAAGCAGGCGCGCGAGGCTGCGTGCCGACTGACCCTCCATGTGCAGGCGAGCCACCTGGCGGCGCAGGCGCGAGGTATCCAGAGCCGCCCACTCGGCAAGCTGTTCCTTCTCGCAGTAAGCGAGCAGCTTGTTGAGGTCGCGGCGGTAGCCATCCAGAGTATGGGCAGACACCTGGCGCTCGCTGCGCAGGTGTTCGAGATAGGCATCCAGGTCAGCTGCAAGCGTCAAGCATCAAGCTCCAAGTGAAAGGCCGCTTCTGCTTTCTTGCCGCTTGAAGCTTGTGGCTATTTTCAGCGGACCGAGCGCAGCGGTGCGGAGAAGCGTGGCAGCACCCGCGACAGGACTTCGGCGATATAACCGAGGAACAGGGTGCCCAGAGAGCTCTTGTAGTGCTGCGAATCGGCACTGCCGATCGCCAGCACGCCATGCAGGCCCTGATGGGAAAGGCCGACAACGGCTGCCGAGCCGACGTCCGCGCCCGCGTCGCCGAACAGGAAGTTCAGCTCGTGCTCGCGCAGCACGCCGCAGATGGTCTTGCCACCAGCCAGCAGGCCACCGATGGCCTGATGGGCCTCTGCGCTGCTGACGCTGCGGCCGACCGGCAGCGGTGTGTCGCTGAACAGGATCAACCCCACGAAGGGCACCTGGAACTCACGGCGCAGGCTGTCTTCCACGCAACTGACCACTTCTTCGAGGCTGCTGGCGTCCATCAGGTCGAGTATCAGGCGGCGCGTCTTGTCGAACAGCCGATCGTTGTCGCGAGCTACGTCCATCAGGTGCGACAGGCGTTGGCGCATCTCGATGTTGCGTTCACGCAGCAGTTTGACCTGGCGTTCGACCAGCGAAACCGTATCACCTCGCTGGTGAGGAATACGCAGCTCGGGAATCAGCTCATCGTGGTCGATGAAGAACTCGGGGTGCAGGCGCAGGTAGGCGGCAACCGTTTCCGAGTCCAGTGGCTTGGGCGAATCCTGCTGGTCAGTCATAGGCGAACCTGTCCTTCGTACACGCGCACGGCGGGGCCGGTCATCATAACCGGCTGGCCAGGGCCTGCCCACTCGATGGTCAGCTTGCCGCCCGGCAGTTCCAACTGGACGGGTGAGTCCATCCAGCCCTGGCGGATCGCTGCGACGGCGGCGGCGCAGGCGCCGGTACCGCAGGCCTGGGTTTCCCCGGCACCGCGCTCCCAGACACGCAGGCGACCGCGTTGGCGATCGACGACCTGCAGGAAGCCGACGTTCACTCGTTGTGGAAAGCGCGGATGGTGTTCCAGTTTCGCTCCCAGTTCGTGCACCGGCGCGCTGTCCACATCATCGACACGCAGCACGGCATGGGGGTTGCCCATGGAAACCGCGGCAAGCGCATGAGTCCTGCCTTCGACTTCGACGGCGTAGTTCAGGGCTTCAGCGTCGGCCTGGAAGGGAATCTGCTCGGGCGCCAGGCGCGGCGCGCCCATGTCCACGGTGATCAGGCCGTCAGCACGGACCTGCAATTCGATGATGCCGCCCTTGGTTTCCACGCGGATGGTTTTCTTCACCGTCAGGCGCTTGTCGAGCACGAAGCGAGCGAAACAGCGCGCACCGTTGCCGCACTGTTCCACTTCGCTGCCGTCGGAATTGAAGATGCGGTAACGGAAATCCACGTCCGGATTCTGCGGCGGTTCGACCAGCAGCAGCTGATCGAAGCCGACGCCGGTGTGGCGGTCGCCCCACTGCTTGGCGTGCTTGGGCTGGATATGGGCATGCTGGCTGACCAGGTCGAGGACCATGAAGTCGTTGCCCAGGCCATGCATCTTGGTAAATCGCAATAACATCGGCATCACTCCGGCAGGCGGCTTTCGCCCGCGAAGAGTTCGTCCAGGGTTTCTCGCCGACGCACCTCGAAGGCCTGCTCGCCGTCCACCATCACCTCGGCCGCGCGGCCGCGGGTGTTGTAGTTGGAGCTCATCACGAAGCCATAGGCACCGGCCGAGCGCACGGCCAGCAGGTCGCCTTCGGCCAGGCTCAGATCGCGTTCCTTGGCGAGGAAATCACCGGTTTCGCAGATTGGTCCGACGATGTCGTACTGGCGGCTGGCGCCTTCACGCGGCTGCACCGGCACCACGTCCATCCAGGCCTGATACAGGGCCGGGCGGATCAGGTCGTTCATGGCCGCGTCGACGATGGCGAAATCCTTGTGCTCGGTATGCTTGAGGTACTCCACGCGGGTCAGCAGCACGCCGGCATTGGCGACGATGAAGCGGCCCGGCTCGAACACCAGTGCCAGATCACGACCTTCGATGCGCTGGCGCACCGCCTGGATGTAGTCACCGGCCAGTGGCGGTTGCTCATCGCGGTACTGCACGCCGAGGCCGCCACCGAGGTCGATGTGACGAAGGTTGATGCCCTGTTCGGCAAGGCGGTCGACCAGTACCAGCAGGCGGTCGAGCGCATCGAGGAACGGCGGCAGGCTGGTCAGTTGCGAGCCGATGTGGCAATCGACGCCGACCACGGCCAGGTTGGGCAGCGCCGCGGCGCGGGCATAGACCGCTTCGGCATCGGCGATGGCGATACCGAACTTGTTTTCTTTCAGACCGGTGGAGATGTACGGGTGAGTGCCCGCGTCCACGTCCGGGTTGACGCGCAGGGAGATCGCCGCGATCTTGCCGAGTTCGGCTGCGACCTGCTGCAGGCGCTCCAGCTCGTCGGTGGACTCGACGTTGAAACAGTGCACGCCCACTTCCAGGGCGCGGCGCATGTCGTCGCGGGTCTTGCCGACACCGGAGAAGACGATCTTGTCGGCGTTGCCGCCAGCGGCCAGCACACGCTCCAGTTCACCGCGCGAAACGATATCGAAGCCCGCGCCCAGGCGCGCCAGGACGTTCAGCACGCCGAGGTTCGAGTTGGCCTTGACGGCGAAGCACACCAGATGCGGCAGGCCATCGAGCGCGTCGGCGTAGGCGCGGTACTGCGCCTCGATATGAGCGCGCGAGTAGACATAGGTGGGCGTGCCGAAGCGCTGGGCAACGGCGGACAACGCCACACCCTCCGCGAACAGCGAGCCGTCGCGGTATTCGAAGGTGTTCATGAGCCGTCCTTATCTGTCTTGCGCAGGTGCGGACTGGGTATCATCCGGCAGGTACAGTGGGCCTTTCTGGCCACAGCCACTGAGCAGGGTGGTGACGGCGACGAGCGCGATGAGGGCAGTGAACAGCCGCTTCATGGTCAAATCCTTGTAATAAAGCATAATTGCCCCGGAGTATACCGACCCCCCGGCATGTTGCCTATGCAGTGGGGTTCCCGTCCGGCGGGGCTTTGCCCTGGCATACTGGCGCGCGCCGAACGGGGCGCGGCGATTCTTTCTTTTGCGTACGATGTTGCTGAATCTTTCATGAGGTAAGTGCAATGAGTTTGACCGAAGCCCGTTTCCACGACCTGGTCGATGCCGTGCAGCAGGCGGTGGAAGACATCTTCGACGACAGCGATCTGGATCTCGATCTGGAAAACTCCGCTGGCGTACTGACGGTGCGCTTCGAAAATGGCTCGCAGCTGATCTTCAGTCGCCAGCCAGCGCTGCGTCAGCTCTGGCTGGCGGCCCGTTCCGGTGGGTTCCATTTCGACTACGACGAAGACAACCAGCGCTGGATCTGCGACACCAGCGACGAGTTGCTCAGCGAAATGCTCGATCGCATCGTGGTCGAGCAGTCCGGCGCCAGTCTCGAGTTCGATGAGATCTGAAGCCGCCGCTGATTCGGCGCTGGGCGAGGCGCCTGTCGCGTCGCCCTGTCGTCGGCGCTGCTGCCTGAACGAGGCCGACAGGTGCCTGGGTTGCGGGCGTCTGCTGGCGGAAATTCTCGAGTGGGGCAATGCCGATGACGGGCGCCGTCGGGCCATTCGGGCGCTGGCCGAAGAGCGTCTGATGGCGGCGCCCTGAGGCTGCCCTTGTTTATTTGGGTGGCTGTGTTACGGTCGGCTCAACCTGTGCAAAACCCCGTCGTCTCGATGGGGTTTTGCTTTTTTGGCGTCCAGCAAAGGAGATATGCCCGCACCATGGCCAGCACACCGTCCATCACCATTACCCGCCTCGATCTGCAGCGCCTGGAGCAATTGCTCGACAGCCTCGAAGATTTCGGCCCGACTGCCGAAGCCTTGCAGGCCGAACTGGATCGAGCGGAGGTGGTCGGCCACGATCAGGTGCCGGCAGGCGTGGTCACCATGAATTCCCGCGTGCATTGCCGCGAGGAAGGCAGTGGCAAGGACTATCACCTGACTCTGGTCTATCCCCAGGACGCTGGCGGTGAAGGCAAGGTGTCGATTCTCGCACCCGTTGGCACTGCATTGCTGGGGCTGAGCGTTGGCCAGCATATCGACTGGCCGGCACCCGGCGGCAAACAGCTCAAACTTGCCTTGCTGGCGGTGGAGTATCAGCCGGAAGCGGCGGGCGAATACGCCCGTTAAAGCGCCTCGTATCATCTGACTCGGCTCGTGCCGTGCCGAGTCTTGCCTTCTGGCAGCCCGGGGCTACACCCGGGCTGCCGATCAAGTCGGCAGCAGTTCCGGCGTCGCCGGTTTGCAAGCCGTCCCACATTCCTGCAGGTCGATGCTGCGTTCGAACAGGCGCTGCACCGCGGGCTGGTGGCTGACGCCGATCAGCGTGCAGGTGGGCAAGCGCTCTCGCAGGCGCGCGAGCAACCCGCAGGCCGCATGTTCGTCGAGCTGATTGGTGGCTTCGTCGAGGTACAGGGTGTCTGGGCGATAGAGCAGGGCGCGGGCCAGCGCCAGGCGCTGTTGCTCACCACCGGAAAGCTCTCTGCCCCATTCGGCTTCGCGGTCCAGCTCATGGATGAGATGGTCGAGCCCAACGTCCTGCAGCGCGCCAATCAGTTCCAGAACCTGGGGTATCTGCGTTGCCGGGTAGGCCAGTAACTGATCCAGACGACCGCTGGCCAGGTAAGGTTTCTGCGGCAGCAGCAGGCTGCGCCCGCCCGGCAACTGCCAGCTGCCGCGGTGATGGGGCCAGAGGCCCATCAGGGTGCGCAGCAAGGTGGTCTTGCCCAGGCCGCTGGCGCCCGCCAGGCGCAGCCACTCACCAGGGCGAGCCTGCAGGGTCAGGCCGCACAGCAGCGCTTCGCCATTTGGGCGCAGCACATCCAGGCCGCAGGTGTTGAGCGCCTCGCCCTGGCTCAGTTCGACCGGCTCCAGCCGCTCCATGGCCTGCTGGAACTGGCCCAGGCGCTGGACCGTGGCGCTCCACTCCATCAGGGTGCGATAAGAGTAGATGAACCAGCTCAATGATCCGTGTACGGCGCCGAAGGCCGTGCGGATCTGCATCAACCCGCCCAGGGTGATGGTCTTGGCCAGGAACGCGGGTAGGGCGATGAACACGGGCACGATATTGCTGACCCGGTCGTAACCGACGGTGAATGTCCCCAGCTTCAGCTCACGGCGCATCAGGCCACGCCAGTTATCGGCTATGGCGGCGAAGCGCAGGCCCAGGCTCTGCCGCTCTGCCTGTTCGCCGCCGTACAGCGCGATCTGCTCGGCATGCTCGCGTTTGCGTAACAGGTCCGCACGAAAGGCCGCCTCGCTGCGTTGGCGCTCATAGTTGAGAGCGTGCAGTGGCTGGCCCAGCCAGTGAGTGACCAGCGTGCCGATCAGGGTATAGATGAGCACGGCCCAGACCAGGTATCCATCGAGGGTTACGCTGTAATCGCCGAGGGTGAAGGTCTGAGTACCCGAGAGCTGCCAGAGGACGCTGACGAAGGCGCCGATCTGCATGGTGTTGATGAACAACGATACGATCAGGCCGACGGTCTTGTCCGCCAGCAGATGCACATCCTCGGCGATCCGCTGATCGGGGTGGTCCGGCTCGCCGCTCAGCCCCAGTCGGTAGTAGCGACGCTCACTCAGCCAGTGCTCGAGCATGTGATCGTTGAGGTGCTGGCGCCAGCGCAGGATCAGCGCTTTGGTCAACCAGTTCTTCGAGACGATCACCACCACCAGCGCACAGATTGCCAGTGCATAACTGCCCATGAGATCGAGCAGCGCACTGCCGTCGAAGGTCGCCAGGGTGTCGTAGAACGTCTTGCTCCACGCGTTGATGTAGACGTTGACCTGCACGATGCCGATGCCCATGGCGAACACCGAAGCCAGTAGCAACCAGCCCGGCCAACCGGCGCGACTGGCCCAGAATGGGCGGGAAAGCCTGAGGAAAAGATGCAGGGTTCTCATGTTTCGATGCCCTGCGCGGGAAGCACCTGCATGCGCACTTGATTGCCTTTCGGGAAAAGCTGGCGAGCCAGGCGCTTCAGGGCCGCAGGCTCGAGTGCCGCAGGCAGTCGATGCTGTTCGCTCAGGTAACGCGGGTCGTGCCATGCGCGCTCGCTGAGAATCAGGCGATGCAACTGGATGCCGGGATCCTCGCGACGCAACGCTTCCTGGCGGGTCAGCTCCTGGCGCAGGGCGGCGACGTGTTTCTCGTCGATGGCGTCGGGCAGGCTGGACAAGGTCCGTCGCGCCAGTTGCCAGAGCTCGTCGGCGCGTTGCGGGTCACTGCTGAATCTCAGCTCGCTGTCGATGCGCTGATGTTCGGGGCTCAGTTCACTGTCGAATTGCAGGCTGTAAACGCCTGCCGCTTCGCCGCGCAGGCGCCGCTTCAGCAGGCCGTTGGCGATCTCGCGCAGCGCCGCTACCCGGGCGGCATCCGCCGGGCTCCAAGGATGGGGCTGGAAGCTGCCCGCATAGAGGCTGGCGCGCGGTTCGCGAGCGATGGCCAGGGTGGCCTGGCGCTGACCGGGTTGCCGTGGGTTGGCCTTGCTGAGCAGTGGCTCGCCGCGCGGGATGCCTGCCAGATAACGGTCGACCAGCGCTTCCAGTTCCTGCTCCGGCATGTTGGCCATCAGGTAATAGGTCACTGGAGCCGCGGCCTGGCGGCGCCATTCCACTTCCAGTGCGGCGCGGCTGAGTGCGTCGAGGTCCTTGGTCGTTGGCGACTGCCAGTCATCCTCGCCCTGCTTGATTCTGCGCCAGGTCGCGTCTTGCTCGCTGCGCACGTGATCACGCCGCCGCAGCAGGCCTTCGCGCAGGTCGGCGAGGCTCTCGAGGTAGGCTTCTTCATCCAGAGCGCTGCGGGTCTGCTGCGCCTGATAGAGCGCCAGCAGGCTGCCCAGCTTGTCCACCGTGGCACTGCCCTGCGCCTCCAGGCGCTGCGGCCCTTGAGTGAACGACAGTTGCACGGCTTCGCGCCGTTTCCAGGCATTGAGCTGCTCATCGCTCCAGCCTTGGGGAGGTAGCTGCAGGGCCAGTTGATTGGCGATCTGCGCGCGCCAGGACTGCGCGCCCTGGTACAGAAAACCAGCGCTGGAATCGACGCGCAACTGCGCCTTGCCGTCCGCGCCCTCGGCACGTAGCCACACCAGGCGGTCGCCGTTGCTCAGTTGCCAGTGTTCGACCTTCTCGGCTGCGAAGCTGCGGCGTGTCTCGATGCTACCGGGCGGCGTGCTGCTTTCCAGGCTGGGAATGCTGAGCGCATGTTGTGCCACGGGGGGCTTTGGCGCTTCCAGGCGGGTAGCGGCGAACTGCAGCGCCTGCTGCTCGACGCGTGCGACATCAGGCAGCTTCAGCGGCGTGCCGCCTGGGGCGCTGAGTTGCAGCACCCGGTCCGGGCTGTCGAGCCAACTGACGATGCGCTGTTGCAGCTCGCGCTTGCCGATGCTGTCCAGATTGGTCAGGGCGTTGCGGGCGATGGCCTCGGGGTCTTGCAGCACCCGCTCGCCCAGGGTGGCGTCGTTGAGTTGTCGCACCCAGGCGTCGAAGTCTCGCGCTGCCGGTTTCGCCAGCATGCGCTCAGCGATCTGCCGCACCTCGTCCTTGACCGCTTTGACGTCCTCGTCGTGCAACGGGTGCTGGCGCAGCCGCTCGAGTTCGCGCAACAGGGTCTGCAGCGCCTGGTCGTGGCGCTGACCTTTGACGCTGGCGGCCACCGCCAGTACACCCGTACGGCGGCCAATCTGGGTTTTCACCGCTGTCAGGCTGCCTACGCCTTCGTCCAGGGGTTGGCGGCGCAACTGCCGTGACAATGCGGTGAGTGCCAGGCGATCCAGCAGTCGATCACGGCCGCCCGCAAGCGTCTGCTCGCGAATGTCCATCTGCTGGAAGCGCATCAGCAGAGCGACCTGGTTGCTGCCGCTCTGGCTGTCCTGCACGCGGAACACTTTCAGCTCGTCGTCCAGCGGCAGTTCGAGGTGCTCGCGCGGGGGACGTTCGCCCCGTTGCGCATGGCCGAAGTGGCGCTCGATATGCGCGATCATCTGCTGGGGATCGACGTCACCGACGACATTCAGCACCATGTTGTTCGGCAGGTACCAGCGCTGCTGGAACGCCTGCAGTGCCTGCAGTTGCGCCTGCTCGATGGCCTTGCGGTTGCCGATGGTGCGATGCGCCGGATAACGGGAGCCGGTGCGCTGCGCCGCGGCACGTTTGGCGTTCATGCGCTGCGCGACACCCAGGCCACCTCGCCATTCTTCGATGACGATGGGCCGTTCGCGCTGCAGATCGTCCGCCGTGAAGTCGCCGGCGAAGGCCATCGTGGCCAGCGTTTTCAGCGACAGCTCGACACTCGCCGCCCCGTCAGGCGGGCTCAGCAGGTATTGCGTGCGCTCGTAGTTGGTGACCGCATTGAAGTGGCGGCCCTGTTGCCAGCCAGCCTTCTGCAGGCGCTGGCGTACATTCAGGGCGTCGCCACCACGGCTGTAGAACGCCAGGTGTTCGAGCATATGGGCGACGCCGACCTGATCGTCGGCCTCGTCCACCGAGCCGGCATGCACCGTCAGGCGCATGTCCAGGCGGCCTTTCTGCGTATCGATGGGAATCAGGTTGTAGCGCAGGCCGTTGGGCAGTTCGCCACGGGTGACGACGGGGTGCCATTGCAGGGGCGTGTCCCCTGCAGGCAAATGGGTGCAGGCACCGAGCAGCAACGCTGCCAGTGCCGTGAACAGGGTTTTCACGGGATGCATGGAGCGCCTTTTCTTAGAATTGGTAGCCGACTTCGAGCCAATATTGGCGGCCAACTTCGTAGCTGATGCTGCCGCCTGTCTCACTGACGATTTTGTTCACCTTGTCAGTGACGTTCGTGATATCTGCGGCGACGTACAAGGATTGATCCTTGAAGGTTGGCGTCTGCCACTTCACGCGCATATCCCAGGTGGGTGCGCCGCCGACCTTGCCCACCGCGTAATTGGCATAACTGCTGCCATCGACCAAGATATTCGAAGGAGAGCCGCTGAAAATCTGCTCGTAGGGGCCCCGGTAGCGGAAGAAGTTACTAACGGTCAGGTTCAGTGCTGGTATGGCAGTAATCGTATTGAGACGAGCCGTCCAGGGACGGTTGAAGTTCCCTGACGGCAGGTCGCTGTAAGGGATCAGTTTACCGTCGAAATACACATCGACATCATTGAGCCGATCCTCGCTGAACACCGTTTCGTAATCCGGATAGCTGGTATAAGTCTGGTTCCAGTCAAAGGCTGCCTGCATTCGGGTGCTAGTGCCGGCCAGTGTCAGTTCTTGCAGCGGAGTTATGGCCAAGGTGACAGTTTTGCTCCGGCTTTCACCGGCATTGGTATAAACGTAGTAATTGCTGATTTCCCCAACGTTGTCACCGGCTTCGAGGCCCAGGTAATTAGCACGACTGCGTACAACCTGATTCTTGCCTTCCCGGTTCACATATTTCAGCTCGAAGAGCACATCCTTGAATACTTGACTGAGGCCAACCATCCACTCGTCATCATAGGGGATGTCGATCTGGCGGAATGAGCTCTCATCCACTCCGTAGGAGACCAGAGGGTCGAAGTCGGGAATCACATCGTTGGTCACCCGGGCTCGGGTCTGGCGCGCCCGCAGCGATTCACGGCCATCGGCCAGGCGGTATTTAAATAAATTGCGCCCGTAATAACGGTTGAGCCCGGCGCTGAAGACAGTGCTTTGATCTCCGAACAGGTCATAGCTTGCCGCGAAACGCGGGGCCAAGGTTTTCTTGTCCATATAATCATCTGCATCAAAGCGCAGCCCGGGGCGCAACGTCAGACGGTCAATGCGAATTTCATCTTCAAGGAATAGTCCGAGGCTGGTTTGTTCCAGTTCGATCTTCCCTGCGCGGTAGTAATTGAGGAATCCGAAGTACTGGCGCTCCAGTGTGCCATCACGAGCCGTGCCAATGGAGCAATATTCACTGTCAAGGCTACCGCTGACGGTTTGGCACGTTGAAGTGTTGTTCGGTGACAAGGTCACCCTTCTGGGCGTGGTAGCAGTCCATGCATCTTGCATCTGTTCATAGCTGGCCTTCTGGTAGTTGAGCTCCAGGCCAGTTATCAGTTTGTGCTCTGTGTTGAACAGCATGGTGGGGAGCAATTCTGCTTTCAGGGCATATTTAGCTCCGGTCTGCTGTTGCTCCAGATTTCCCATTCCTCCTTCTACGCTGGTAGTGGATGCGCCCCAGTTTTTCTGATCGGACCATCGCCACAGCTTGTTGACGTTGCTGTCGGAATTTCTGGAGGTCTGGGAGAAGTTGTAAGAGAGTTTATGGGTGTATGTCGCGTTATCGCCTTTCCAGATCCCTTGTAGCGCGCCGATGTAGCCGCCTTGCTCTATGGTGAAATTGGAGTTCTTTTGGTTTTCCTTGAAATATTCTCCAGTCTGGGGCGCATCGACCAATGTGAACGTGAGATCCAATCGTTCGTTGGGCGTCCAGAAGCCCTTGAGCATATAGTTGTCGATTTCTCGATGCTGGGTCTTCTTGCGTCTGTCGCCCTCACTCGTGAAACCATCGCTGTATGCGTAAAGAGGTATTTCCGACGTCTTCTGTACGAAGTTTCCGATGAGGCCGAAGTTCTCGGTAACGTGCCCCTCGAGTACGACACGCTTGGTTATTTTCTTGAATTCTGGTTGGTTGGCATAGTTACTCGAGTACTTGAAGGCTTCCTCATCGCCGCTTATATGGTAATTGGTCCATTCCGAACGGCTCATGCCTACCGATACCTTGCCGTGGAAGTCTTCGGTTGGGCGACGCGTGATCGCATCGACCACACCACCGTTGAATCCTCCGAATTCTGCGGACACGTTGCTATCGTAGACCTTCACTTCCTCGAGCAGGTCGGCGTCCAGAGCGATGCCGAATGAATTGCTGGGTAAGTTGTAGAGACCGTTGATATCCCTGCGTGAGCCGCTGCTGGCGCCAGGGTCGAGATCGTTGTTGATGCTTACCCCGTCGATCATGAAGTTGTTTTGGTAGAACTTGGCGCCATTGATGCTGATGTCGGCTGGGTTCAGTTCTCCGGGGGTATTGGAGCTCTGCTGGGTGGTGTCGAATCGGACGCTGGGGTGCATTTTCAACAGCGTCGTCAGGTCACCATTGGCCCCGGCGAAATTCTCGATCGCCCTGCGGTCTATTACGGTCTCGCCTTGAAAGGCATTTTCAGGCGTTGCCAGCACCACTGTGTTGGCCAATTCAAACGCCCTGTTCTGGCTCGCCAACTGATGAAAGGTCACCACCTGCTGCCCGTATTCCCAGCCCACGTTGCTGCCATCGAGCAGTCGTGACAGTGCCAGTTCGCTGCTCATCTGCCCGCGTACCGCATTGCCGCGCAGGTGGCCGACCAGGCTTGGGTCGACGCTCACCTGCAGGCCGCTCTGCTGGGCGAAGGCGATCAGTGCGTCGGCCAGGGGTTGGGCATCGATGGCGAAGCTGTGCTGGCGTTGCAGCAAGGCGCTGGCAGGCTCGGTGTTTTCCTGCGCGTGGGCGTTGTGCATGGGCAGCGTGGCGCACAGGCTCAGCAGCCCCAGGCTGATGGAAGCGCCGAGTTTCCGGGCGCCTGTAGAGGGATGTTTGAGCCGGTGCACCTGCTTTTTCATGGTCTTCCCCGAACTGGCCAAGCGGCCTAATTGAAAAGCTAATGCGAATCTGTATCGATTCGTGTTCGAGGCAATGACGCAGCGGCCCGACGAATTTTCAGGAATTCGTGAATTATTTTTTATTTATCGGAAAAACCCGGCTTGCGAGCCCTGTCAGGGGTGGCGCTTGATCACCCGCAGCCACGGTGTCCAGATGCTGACCGTGCCCTGATAGGGCTGAATGACCGCACGCAAGGCCGCGTCCGGATCGGCCAGGGCGTAGACGCCGGTAATGCGCTGCTCGCCCAGTGCCGCATCGCGCAGGGATACCTTGCCGGGCAGGTAGGGACGCAGTTCCTCCAGTACATCGCTGATACGCGCATCGCGCACCACCAACTGGCCTTTCTGCCAGGCTGCGATCTGGCTGACGGGAAGCGTGTCGCGTGTGACTTCATGGCTACCACGCTGCCAGCGCAGGCGATCACCCGCGCTCAATGCGTCTGCCAGCGTGGTGTCATTTTCCTCTACACGCACCGAGCCATGTTGTACCGCTACGGCCAGCCCGGTTTGTCGCAGCGCGACGTTGAATGCCGTGCCGGTCACGGTGATTCGCAGCGGTCGGGCATCCACGCTGAACGGCCGGGCCTGGTCCGGAGCCACTTCGAAGAACGCCTGACCGGCCAGCAGGCAGACTTCGCGCTGACCATCGCTGTAGTCCACGGAGATCGCCGATTCGCTGTCCAGGTGTATGCGGCTGCCGTCTTCGAGTTCCACTGTGCGCTGTTGGCCAAGGCCGGTGCGGTAGTCGCTCTGCAGGGCAATGTAGGCGCCGGGGGCGATGACCACTGCCAGGCAGGCGGCCAGTGCGCCTGCCAGCAGGCCGGGCCAGCGGCGTCGACGCGGGCGCGCTGGTGGCACGGCGGCCGTTGTGTGTGCCGCCAGGGTCGGTTGCGGTGGGGCTTGTGGCTCATCCGCGAGTGCAGCGGCCTGGGCCATGCCGGTGATTCTCCAGACCCGCTCCGCCTTGCGATAGGCCTCGGCGTGGCTGTCGTCGATCGACAACCAGGCCGCCAGGTCGCTGCGCAGCCCGGTATCCTCCGGGCTCTGCTGGACGCGCAATAGCCAGTCCAGTGCGGTATGTCTGAGATTGCCGGTCATGGGCGGGACGGGGTCAGGTGAAAAGGTGCAAGAGGTTCGCACAGTCCAATGCCCTGAGCAAAGCACGTAGCAGCCAGCGATTTGGCGAACTCATCCATTGGCCTGCTCCAGCCGATCCGCGCAGTGGCACAGCGCCTGATGCACCAGTTGATGGGCCAGGCCGACGGAGATGCCCAAGGTGATCGCGATGTGCTGCAAGGTGTGACCTTCCAGGCGATGCATTTCGAAGGCCCGGCGTACGCGCTCCGGCAGCTCTGTCAGGGCCGTGTTGACGATGCGCAGTTCGGTGATGCTGCTGGCCTGCTGTTCGGGGCCGGGGCTGTCATCGGAGAGCGTTTCCAGCAGGCTTGCGCTACCCGGCTGGCGGCGCTCGGTGACGCTGCGTCGACTCAGGTCGAAGGCCAGGTTGCGCACGATGCGATAGAGGTAGCCGACTGGGTGGTCGATTGCCGCTTCGGCACTGCCGCGGCTGTTGAAACGCAGCCAGGCCTCCTGCACCACGTCTTCGGCCTGGGCACGGCAACTGACGAGAGAGGCGGCATAGTCCACCAGCGCGTTGCGGTGGGCGAGATAGAGGTCGAGTTTCTGGCTGGGTGGAGACACGATGATGACTGCCGGAAGCCGTGCACAGCAGGCGTGCCACAGCGAAAGCGCATGTTAGCTCATGTTGAGAATTGTTATCAATAATCGTCTAGAGGGCACGCAGGGCATTGTTCAAGGCTTCTTCCAGGCTGGCCTTGTAACGCAGGTAATGCACCACCGACGGTTGTCGATCTCCCAGCAGGGCGGAAAGATCCAGGTCGGTTATGTAACAGGGATAGCGCTCTGCCTCGCTGCGTAGGGCGAGAATATGCCGGGCCACGTTGCTGAACAGGCTGTCGCCGTATTCGAGCTCGGAGAATTCCCGGTGGTTGCAGTACAGGCTGATGTAGGCGCGCTGGCCGCTACCCGGTTCGACGATCGCCTGGACATCGTAGAACGGTTGGCTGACCTGCGTCAGTGGCGCGGGGCGCAGCTCCAGGCGCTGGGCACGCAGCGGCGCGGCGGGTTGCAACTGCTGATAGACGATCTCCAGTGGCGCCTGTGGGCTCTCCAGGGTGAGCGCGGCATTGCGCCGGTACAGCAGCGACTGCAGAAACCGCTGCAGGGGCGCCAGCAAGCTGGCTTCGTCGTGGAACGGCGCCTGGGTCCGCCATACCGCACCATGTTCGTCGAGCACGGTGATCTGTGCCTGGGGCTCGCCTTCCTGCAGTCGATAGAACACCTGAATGCAGGCCGGGCGGCTGGCGTTGAGGATCAGTGCCAGGTCTTCGCCCTCCAGCACATTGCGGTCCAGGCGAAGCGGGTTGTACTCGGCGCGGTCCTGGGCGAGGTGTTCGAGCAGGGCGGGCAGGTCATCCAGCGTGGTGTGGCGAACCTCGCCAGGCGCCAACTCGAGCATGTGGTAACGACGGGTGATCTGCAGCAGATAGCGTTGACGCTGATCACTGACGAGGCCGGCGATCAGCTCGCGCACCAGCTCTTCGACGCGCTCGACGATGGCTGCCGCGCGATTGCGGCAGAAGCAGTGCACCCGCACGCTGGGCCGCTCACCATGGGTGGGCAATGCGTTGAGCAGATCGGTCAGGCAGTCGAGCAGGGCGTTGGCGCCGTCGTAGCGGTCGACCAGCAGCTCGTTCCAGCTGTTCAGGGTTATCTGGTCGAGGGTCAGCACCAGGTTTTCGCGAACACCGGAGTAACCCAGAGGGTCCGTACGTTCGCTGGTCATGTGCACGTTCATCTGGCTGTGCTGCTTGAGCGGATCGATGCCGACGTTGACCAGCAGCATGACCTGCGCTGGCTGGCGGGCACGCAGCAGGGCGCTTTCCGCAATGCTGTCCAGCGGCATGGGCAGCGCCTGGTTCAGGCTGGCGAGCAGGTGGCCGAGTTCGAATTCGCTGAGGTCGCTATCGCCCGGGTGCAGTGACAGGTGCGTACCGCTGTCGATGACGCCGTTGCGGTGTGCCCAGGCGAGCAGTTCGATCAGGCTGCGGGCTTGCCGCAGGGGTGCGAAGTCCAGCCATTCCTGAGGCCCGAGGCTGCCATTGAACAATGCCCAGCGCTCACCCTTCGGCGTGGGGCAGTGCACCAGCGTCAGGGTGTCCTCGCCGAGGTCGGGGGCGATGCCGGGGTTGATGAATTCGACCTTGCCGGCACGGCGCTCGAACGCTGCGTAGAGGCGGCGGCCGAGTACCGCCAGTTCGCGGTTGTCGGGGGCTGCGTCGTCAGTCTGGCTGCGCGCGAACTGGGTCAGGAAGCGATAGCTGTAGTTGAGTTCGTTGACCAGCGCCCGGCGCTCAGCGCTTACCTGGCGGACCTTCCACTGGCTGCGGCTGTCGAGCATGACCAACTGGCGCTCGCCCCAGCCCCACTCGGCGGTCAGGCGTTCGAGCAGCAGGCGCTGCCAGCTCTTGGCGCGGTTGCGCGGCGGTTTGCTGACCTTCTTGTTGACCTTCAGATACAGGCAGCGGCG
Organism: Pseudomonas flavescens; assembly: GCF_013408425.1. Classification (NCBI taxonomy): domain Bacteria; kingdom Pseudomonadati; phylum Pseudomonadota; class Gammaproteobacteria; order Pseudomonadales; family Pseudomonadaceae; genus Phytopseudomonas; species Phytopseudomonas flavescens. Next base: position 5,220,218 of record NZ_JACBYV010000001.1, read on the forward strand.
CATCAGCTCCAGGCGCTCGGGCTCGCCGCGTGCCACAAGGTATTCCTCCAGGCGCCGATAGATCAGCACATAGGGGTCGAGTTCATCGAGATCCAGCTGACCGTCGTACACCGACTGCTTGAAGCGCAGCGACAGGCATTCGACCCTCGGGTGCTCGCTGGCATAAACCTCGGTCAGAGAGAGCTTGAGAGCCGACTTGTAGGGCGACTCGATGCCCTTGAACAGTTGCCACATGCCGGCACCGATGAACTCTCCTGAAGGCACGTGGGCCAGGTGGCCGAAGTCGATGACATCCTCTTCGCGGACGAAACGCTTGCTCAGCAGTGTCGCGGTGAACTGTTCGTAGCGGTGCTCGTCGACAGCGGGCACCAGCCACCATAGCGGCGTGCGGCCGCCCAGCCAGATCGCGGTTCGGTAGAACTCGTCGAGCAGCAGGAAGTGCTGGGTGGTGCCGCAGTCGTCCGAGGTGAGCTGCGCCTCGCGTTCTCCGGCTCGAAAGCGCTGCGGGTCGATGAGGAAGAAGTGCGCTTCGGTGCCCTGTGTAGACGCCCAGCTTTGCAACAGCTCGCACTTGCGGCGCAGTTCGTCGCGGGCTGCGGCAGTCAGATCGCTGGCGTGGCAGACCCACAGGTCCATGTCGCTTTGCTCGGCCTGCGCCACCGTGCCCAGGCTGCCCATCAGGAACAGGCCATGGATCGGCGTGGGCGCGGGGCCGCGGGCCGGCTTGTAGGCGAACGAGCGAGTCAGGCGCTGTGCCTCGGCGAGCAGCTCGGCACTTGGCTCGTAGCCACTCAGGCCTGCGGGTGTCTGGGCGGATACATAGCCGGGCAGCAGTGGGTGATTGACGTGGAACAGCAGCGGCAGCAGCGTGAGTACCCGTTGCTGGCGCGTCGACAGCGCCTGCATGGCGCGTAGCTGACGCCCGTGATTGACGCGCATGAAGCGTGCGCGCAGCTGAGTGAGCACCTTGCGGTCGATGCCATCGTCGATATTGGGTCGCAGGGGCAGATGGCGCGTCATGCTCGGGCTCGGCCGGGTGATGAGCAAGACTACAGTCGTGGAGTGCCCTGTCGCAATCGTTGGCTGGACAGCCTGTGGGAGAGGGGCCTGCCACCATCAGGGCGGCAGGCGTTGCTGGGGCTCAGGCAGGTTGTGGAACGGTGAGGATGGCCCGCAGGCCATGGGCGTGCTCGGCCGCTTCGTGGCCCAGGCGGGTCAGATAGCCGCCATCGGCGAGGCTGATCAGCCCCTTGTCATGCAGGCGCCCGGCAGCGGCGACGGCGGAGGGGGCGGCATCGTGGTGGTGGATCTTCAATCCCTCCTGACCATTGTCCAGATTGAACAGCAAAAGGATTTCCAGTTCGGCGACCAGTTCGGCGGTAAAGGCCATTGGTGACTCCTGCCTGTTGTTGTCGTGCACGGCGCAGGCCGTGGGCTTCGGGGGTGTCTGGCGCCCCGCAGCCTGAGTGTAGTCAAGCCTCCATCAATTTGCCGGGGCGTGCTGCCATTGATCGAGAATCTGCCGATAGCGTCCATTGCGATGGATGGTTCGCATGCCCTGTTCGAAGCGTTCGACCAACCGCGTCGCATCGGGTTGGTGGCGCGAGACGCTCAAGTACAGCTTGGGGCGGTGCAGGGTCGCTACTGCCACGAACTGCCCCTGCAGCTCGGGGTTCTCGCGAAACAGCGCCTGGGCGGTGCCGCGGTAGGCGGCGACGAAATCGACCCGGCCATGCTGCAGCATCAGAAAGCCGCTGAGGTCACGGCGCACCGGCACGCGAATCACCTGCGGATCGTCATCCAGGCGTGGCCCGTACTCGTAGCCGATGGTCACCGCGACCTTGCGTCCGCGCAGGTGCTCCAGGCGTTCATCGGGGGCGCTCTCGCGTGGCGCCCAGAGCAGGATGTCATCACTGAACAGCGGCTCCCGCGGGATCAGGAAATCACTGTCGATGCGCTGGTCCGGTGAGGTGTTGAAGCATGCCGCCAGTTGGCCGTCGTGAGCCATTTGCATGCAGCGGGAATAGGGGTAGGGAACCAGCTCGATGGGCGTATCGGCTGCCGCGAAGGCTGCCTTGACGATATCCACCGACATGCCCTGAATCTTGCCGTCGCGGTAGGCGGTGTACGGGTACCAGTCGTCTTCTGCACCGATGCGCAGCGCTTCCCGGCTCGATGCGACACCGCTCGCTGCGATCAGCAGCAGCGCAAGGCAGCAGCGGTTGAAGGTGGAATGGCGCATCCGTAGCAGATCCACACGGGCTATCGAGCCACCTTAGCAGTGTGCCGTGCGGCGGAGAAGATGGTCGCTGGTCACTGCTCGGTTTCCGTGAACGCGACGGCGGACAGCTTGGGTAGGCTCAGCTTTCCTCAGGCAGCGTCGGTAGCGCGCGTAGCGCCTGCTCGTAACCTTCGGCATCGAACGGGCGGTCCTCGCGCAGCATGGCATCCACTTCGTGGGCGAGCACCATGGCCATCATCTGTACGATTTCTTCGCGCGCGTAGCCCACCAGCGTCAGCTTGTTGAGCACGGATTGGGTGAACGCCGGCTCGCCGGATTCCAGCTGATTCTCGATGGCCTCAACCAGCGCATGCTCGGTGAAGGTGTCGTCGTCGTGCTCGTCGGCAGTGCTCATGGTGCAGGTCCGCATTGGCTGGAAAGAGCCTTCAGTTTGACAGTGCCCGTTCGCGCTCGCCACGCGAAATGCGCTGTGTGCCATTCAATTCCTATAATATGGGAGTTTGTTTCGCATATTGAGAATTGCGAAAAAGCGGATTAGAGTCCAACGCCAGGAGAGTCCCATGCCCGATAAAAACAACAATCAAGCACCCACGGGTGCCCAGGCGCTGTTCAGAGGCCTGGCCGTGATCGACGCCGTTGCCCAGGGTGCCAGCAGCCTGGTCGACATCGGCGCGACCATTGGCTGTACACGCAGCACCACCCATCGGCTGATCGCCGCGCTGGTGCAGGCCGGCTATCTGCGTGGCATTGGCGGTAGCGCCGGTGGCTACCAGCTCGGTCCCAAACTCATCGAACTCGGCTACAAGGCCCGCGCCCAGATGCCCCTGGCCAACGTTGCACGGCCCCATCTGGAAGCGCTGGCGCGGCTCACCCAGGACACCGTGCACCTGGGCGTGCGCGACGACGGTGATGTGCTGTACATCGAGAAGCTACCGAGCAGTCGCGGCCTGGAAATGCGCTCGCGAATCGGCCTGCGCATGCCGCTGGCGCTGACCGGCATCGGCAAGTCGCTGATGCTCGACCTGCCCGAGGCGCAGTGGCAGGAGCTCTACCAGCAGGGCCTGCAGCGTCGCGCCGGGCAGTCTGGGCTGCGCGAGGAATTCACGCCCTGGGACGACTTCCGCGGCCTGATGAGCGGCTATGCCGAGGGCGGTTTCAGCTTCGATCTGGAGGAGAACGAACTGGGTGTGCGTTGCGTCGCCGCCCCCGTGCGTGATGCCAGTGGGCAGATCGTTGCCGCGTTGAGTGTCGCCAGTGCCATCCCTTACATGCCGGAAGCGCGCCTGCACGAGCTGCGCCCGGACGTGATCGCCTGTGCCATCGCCATTTCCCGAGAACTGGGCTGGAGTGCCTCATGAGCGAACGCCTCGCGCCTGCGCTGATCGCCCTCGACTGGGGCACCTCATCGCTACGCGCCTATCTGCTGGGTGAAGGCGGCCGGGTGCTGGCCGCCCAGAGCCGTCCCTGGGGTATTCAGCACACGCCGGATGGCGACTTCGCCCGGGCCTATGAAGAGCTGGTCGGAGACTGGTGCCGCCAATGGCCGGGGCTGCCTGCGCTGGCATGCGGCATGATCGGCAGCCGACAGGGGTGGCGCGAGGTGCCTTACGCATTGTGCCCGGCCACTTCCAGCAATCTGGTAGATGGGCTGCTGGCTGTGGATACCGCCTATGGCCCCTTGTATCTGCTGCCGGGTGTGCTCGATGCCAGCGCACTACCCAACGTGATTCGCGGTGAAGAAACCCAAGTGTTCGGTGCTCTGCAACTGGCGCCGGAGCTGCGTGAGCATGCTCTGCTGGTGTTGCCCGGCACCCACAGTAAATGGGTGTCGGTGCGCGACGGCGCGATCAGCCACTTCACCACCCATATGACCGGCGAGCTGTTCGCCGTCTTGCGTGATCACTCGATTCTTGGTCGCCCTGCCCGTGAACAGGGGATCGAACGTAGCGACGAGGCCTTTTGCCGGGGCCTCGACGCCGCCCGGCAGAGTGCCGCCGAGGGTGTTTCCGGACGCCTGTTCAGCACCCGCAGCCTGTTGCTGACCGAGCGCCTGACGGCAGGCGAAAGCCTGGATTACCTCTCCGGGCTGTTGATCGGCGAGGAGCTGCGCAGCGTGCTCGCCAGTCTCGAGGAGCACGCCTGCCCGCCACTGGTACTGATCGGCGATGCGCACCTGTGCGAACGCTATCGCCTGGCCCTTGGGCGCTTTGGCGTGACCGCCGTACGCACCCTGGAAAACGCCGGGGTCACAGGGCTCTGGCACCTGGCCTGCGCCGCCGCGCTTGTCACCGCAACGCCCACCGCCGTTTCGAGGAGTGCTATGCATGTCTGAATCCTATCTGCAGCAATTGCCACTGATCGCCATCCTGCGTGGCGTCACGCCCGAGGAAATCGTGCCGGTCGGCCTGGCGCTGTATGACGCCGGCTTCCGGCTGATCGAGATTCCGCTCAACTCGCCCCAGCCTTTGCAGAGCATTGGCTTGCTGGCGGCCGAGCTGGGCGAACGCGCGCTGATCGGCGCCGGCACCGTACTCAGTACCGGGCAGGTCGAGGAAGTGGCCCAGGCCGGTGGCCGGCTGATCGTGTCGCCCAACTGCAACCCTGAGGTGATTCGCGCCACACGCCGCGCCGGGCTGTTCAGTTCGCCCGGGGTGGCCACGCCGAGTGAAGGTTTCGCCGCGCTGGAGGCCGGTGCTCAGGTGCTCAAGCTGTTTCCCGCCGAGCAGTTCAACCCGGCGATCGTCAAGGCCTGGCGCGCGGTGTTCTCGCGCGATATCGCCCTGCTGCCGGTCGGCGGTATCACGCCTGCCGGCATGGCGGCGTACGTGGATGCCGGTGCCAGTGGCTTCGGTCTCGGTTCGGCGCTGTACAAACCGGGCATGAGCGCTGCCGAAGTGGGCGAAAACGGCAAGGCCTTCGTGGCGGCCTGGAGGGCGACGCAACACTGAGATTCGCCGCACCCGATCAACATGACAGCCGTACTCGACAATAATAAAAGGAGAGCTCGTTATGCTCGTTAACCATGCACCTCGCATGTCACAGTCTTCCACCCTCGGCAAACTGCTGAGCCGCGCCGGCTGCAAGCTGGCTGCACTGACCCTGGCGCTGGGCCTGGCCATGCCGACGCTGGCCGCCGAATGGCCGAGCCGCCCGGTGAGCATCATCGTGCCGGCGGGTGCGGGCGGAGGCTCCGACGGCACCGCGCGAATCCTGTCCAAGTACCTCAAACAGGAACTGGGGCAGCAGTTCAACGTCATCAACCTGGGGCAGGGCGGTGGCGTGGTCGGCATCCAGAAGATCATCACCTCCAAGGCCGACGGCTACACCCTGGGCATCCTGTTCAACTATGCCCACTACAAGGAAATGGGCCAGGCCGACTTCAAGGCCAGTGACTTCACGCCCATCGGCCAGTACAACTTCGACCTGGCCGGTTTTCAGGTCAATACCGACTCTCCCTTCACCAGCCTGCGCCAGGCGCTCGACGCGCTGAAAGCCGACCCCGCCAAGTACACCATCGCCTGTGCCGGCGGTTGCGGCGGCTCCTGGCCGATGGCCGTGGCCGGGTTGCTGGATGCCTGGCAGGTCGATCTGCAGAAGATCCGCATGATTCCCGGCCAGGGCGCCGCTGCGGCAATGCAGGATCTGGCTGCCGGTGGCGTCGACTTCGTGCCGTGCTCGCTGCCGGAGGCCGATGCGCTGCTGCGTTCCAACAAGGTGCGCAGCCTTGCGGTGTTCGGTTCCGAGCGCCAGGCCGCCTACCCGGACGTGCCGACCCTGAAAGAAGAAACCGGCCTGGATCTGGAGCTGGGTTCGTTCCGCGCGCTGGTGGCACCTGCCGGCCTGCCGGACGACATCAAGGTCAGGCTCGAAGCGACCCTGGAGAAGATCTACAACGACCCCGAATGGCGCAAGGAAATGGAGGCCCGCGGCTTCCGTCCGCAGTGGCGCAATGCCGAAGCCTTCGGTGAGTACCTGGAGCAGCACACCCGTGACGTCCAGGCGCTGATCGGCAAGCTCAATCCGTAATCGTCGTACTACCCGCCTGCCGGTTTGGCAGGCGCGGTGCAGCGGCGATCATCAGGAGCGCACAGCATGAAATTCAGCGACATCGCCCTCGGGGTGCTCTTCACCCTGCTTGGGCTGGGTGTTCTGTTGCACGGTCAGCAGATGAAGGTTTCACCGTTCTTCCAATACGGTGCCGGTTTTTTCCCGTCGATCATCGGCAGCTTGCTGGCGGTCTGCGGGGTAATCCTGCTGATCAAGGGCGTGCGCCTGGCGATGGTTCAGCAGGGCGGTGGCTTCTGGCTGGTGCAGGCCGGCCCCTGGCTGCGTGATCGCGAGCGGGTGATCAACATCGTGCTGGTGCCGTTGCTGGTGATGGCGTTCATCGCTGCCATCGAACGTGTCGGCTTCCTGCTCTGTGGCGTGGTGCTGGTCGGCGTGCTGTGCCAGCGCTTCAGTGGCCGACCGCTGTTGTCGTGGGTGACGGCGGTGCTGGTCACCCTGTTCCTCTACCTGTTCTTTCAGCAGGTGATGAGCGTGCAACTGCCCATGGGCTTTCTCACCGATTACCTGGGGGGCTGAACGTGGACGCGATAATCAATGCTTTCGGCATGGTGATGACGTTCGAGGTCCTGGCGGTGATGGTGGTGGCTGCCATCTATGGTCTGTTCGTCGGCGCCATTCCCGGGCTCACCGCTACCATGGCGGTGGCGCTGATGGTGCCGGTGACCTTCTTCATGGATCCGGTGCCGGCGATTTCCGCCATCGTCACCATGGCGGCCATGGCGATCTTCGCCGGCGACCTGCCCGCGGTGTACATGCGCATGCCCGGCACGCCGGCTTCGGCGGCTTATACCGAACCCTGCTACAGCCTGGCGCAACGTGGCCTGGGCGAATATGCCCTGAGCATGAGCGCGGTCAGTTCGGCAATCGGCGGCAGCATCGGCGTACTGGCGCTGATTCTGTTTGCGCCGTTCCTGGCCGAGTTCGCCCTCAACTTCAGCTCGTTCGAATACTTCTGGCTGGCTTGCATGGGGCTGACCGCCGCCATCGCGGTGTCCGACAGCTCACCGGTCAAGGGCGCGGTCTCGCTGCTGCTGGGTTTGCTGGTGGCCAGCGTGGGGCTGGACCCGGTGTCCGGCGAGGCGCGTTTCACCTTTGGCAATGCCGACCTGCTCGGCGGCCTGGGCTTCATCCCGGTGATCATCGGCCTGTTCGCGGTGGCGGAGATTCTGCGTTTCTGCACCCGCAACAGCCGCGCTGGCAATTCCCGGCAGGCCGCGCTGGTAGCGCAGAAACCGATGCTGCTGCAGGCGCTGCGCGACATCTTCAAATACAAGGCGGGCGTCGCTCAGGGGTCGTTCGTGGGCGTACTGGTCGGCATCCTGCCGGGGGCGGGGGCCGACGTGGCCGCGTACATCTCTTACGCCATGTCCAAGCGTGCTGCGGCCAAACGCACCACGCCGGACGAGGTCAACATGGCCAAGATCGTTCCGGCTACCGCCGCCAACAACGCGGCGGTGGGTGGCAGCTTCATCCCGGCGACGGTGTTCGGCATTCCTGGCGACTCGCTTACCGCCATCGTCATCGGCGTGCTGTTCATGAAGGGGCTGAATCCGGGGCCGACGATCTTCACCGAGAACGCCGACATGATCAACGCGGTGTTCCTGGCCTTCCTGCTCGCCAACATCCTGTTGATCCCCTTCGGCTTTCTCGCCATCAAGCTGTTCAAGCGCGTGCTGCAGGTGCCGCAGAGCATCCTCATGCCGGTGATCCTGGCGTTCTCCATCGTTGGCGCCTTCGCCGTGGAAAACACCCTGTTCGCCATCGTCACCATTCTCGCCTTCGGCATCGTCGGCTTTCTGATGGAAGAGAACGGCTTTCCGCTGGCGCCGATGATTCTCGGCATCGTTCTCGGGCCGATGCTCGAGGAAACCTTCATCACTTCGATGATGCGCGCCCAGGGCGACCTGATGGTGTTCTTCGAACGCCCGGTTTCCCTGACGCTGGCCATCATCACCCTGTCGCTGTGGATGCTGCCGCTGCTGCTGCGCGTGCTCAAGCGCCGTGCCGGCGTCCCTCCGCAATCACCTGCTCACCGCAAAGAGGAATGTACCCAATGACCTTCAATGACCTGCGCGGCAAGCGCGTGCTGATCACCGGCTCCACCCTGGGCATCGGCCTGGCCACCGTCCGGGCCTTCGCCAAGCTTGGCGCCCATGTCGGCATCACCGCGCGCAATACGCCGGACAACCTCGACGCGCTGCTCAGCGAGCTGTCGGCCGACGGTGGCCAGGCCGCCTTCTTCGCCGGTGATCTCGGCAAGACCGATGCCTGCGTGGCCACCGTCGCGGCGTTCGTCGAGCGCTTCGGCGGTATCGACGTGCTGATCAACAACGCTGGCGCACTGCTGGAGCGACGAGGTTTGGAGAACATCGATGACGTCTTCTTCGACGCCATGACCGACGTCAATCTGCGTTCGGCACTGATGGTCACTCGTGAAGCCATCCCGCATCTGCGCGCCTCGGCCAGGGCCAGCGGGCAGAGCGCGGCGGTGATCACCACCGGCTCGATCGCCGCACATGGCGGCGGCGGCCCGGGCGCGAGCCTGTATGCGGCCGCCAAGGCCTGGCTGCACAACATTCAGCGCAACTGGGTGCGTGAATTCACCCCGGCCAATATCCGCTTCAACATCGTCTCGCCGGGCACCGTGGACACCGCCTTCCATGCCGACAAGGATGATGCTGCACGCGCTGCGGTGAGCACCACCATTCCCATGGGCCGTTTCGGCACTCCGGAGGAAATGGCGCCCTCGTACCTGTTTCTCGCGTCCCATGCGTGCAGTGGTTACATCACCGGTCAGGTGCTCGACGTCAACGGCGGGCAGGCGATGCCATGAATGTGCCGATCGCATTCGCCCCAGGGGTGTTGAGCTATGGCGCGCCCATCTGCCTCGCGCAGGCTCGGCAGGTTGCCGCGGCTGCGGAGCGGGAGGCGCTCGCCAACGGCTGGCCGATGGTGATTGCCGTGGCCGACAGCGGGGGGCATCTGGTGCTGCTGCACAAGCTCGATGAAGCGGCCCTGGGCAGTGTCGAGGTAGCGATCAAGAAGGCTTCCACCGCTGCGCTGTTCAAGCGCTCCACCAAGGGCTTCGAAGAGACCCTGGCGACCGGTGGTGCGGCACTGCGCCTGTTGTCGATGCACAACGCCATTCTGCTGGAGGGTGGGGTACCGCTGGTGCAGAACGGCAAGGTCATCGGTGCCATCGGCGTGTCGGGCATGCACCCGACCCAGGACGGGCAGGTGGCGCAGGCCGCAGCTGCTGCGCTGGAGTAGCAGCAGCGCCCGCGCATGCAAGGTGCGCGGGCGTAGCGGAATCAGGCGCGGTTGGCGATCTTCTGCAGGTTCTCGTGGATCTTGAACAGCACGATCATCAGCTCGCACCAGATACGCGCGCCGATGGCGCCGCCGATCAGGGTGCCGAGGCCGCCGAGGAAGCTGCCATAACCGCTGAACATCATCGTCAGGCCACTGATCGCCACGCTGAGCAGCAACAGCCAGTAGACGAAGGTGATGATTTTCGGGGTGAGCATCGCGTCGAAGAAGAACAGGTTCTTCATGGTGTAACTCCAGTCCATGGTAGGGGTTCCCGGGCGCCGAGCCCAAGGCGGCGGCAGAGTAGCAGGCCAGAGCGGTCGCAGCCAGTTGGCCTGGAGCGCTCGTGGTAAAGCGCCTGAAATGAGGTTAGCGTGCTCGTCCCGGCTGTCTATCAGAGGATACCTATCCATGCTCAGGCTCCACGGTTTCGCCGTCAGCAATTACTACAACATGGTCAAGTTCGCGCTGCTGGAGAAGGGGCTGCCCTTCGAAGAGGTGCGTGCCTACGCATCCCGTGACGAGGCCTTTCTGAGCATCAGTCCGCGCGGCAAGGTGCCGGTGTTGGAATGCGACGAGGGCTTCATCAGCGAGACCGCCGCGATTCTGGAGTACCTCGAAACCCTGGGGCAGGGCACCGCGTTGCTACCGCGGGGTGCGTTCGAGCAGGCCAGGGTGCGCGAGCTGGCCAGGCACATCGAGCTGTACATCGAGTTGCCAGCGCGATACTGCTACGCCCAGGCGTTTTTCGGTATGCAACTGGACCCGGCGATTCTCAAGAAGGGTCGCGAGGAATTGCTCGCCGGTATCGACTCGCTCAAGCGCCTGGGCAGGTTCGCGCCTTATGTGGCCGGTGAACACCTGAGCCTGGCCGACCTTTACTTCCTGTACAGCATCGACCTGGCGGCTGGGGTGGCGCACAAACTGTTCGAGATTGATCTGCTCGGCGATTTTCCCGAGGCTGGCGCACTGCTCGAACGTTTCGCCACGAACCCTCATGTCCAGCGCATAGCGGCTGACAAAGAGGCGGCGTTCGGGCCGTTCATGGCGCACATGAAGGCGCGCCTGGCCGGCTGATCAGCTGGCGGCGAAGCGGGTCAGCGCGTCTCCGGTCAGGCGGTAGCCGATCCACTCGTTCTGGGGTTTGGCGCCGATGGACTCGTAGAAGTCGATGGCCGGCTGATTCCAGTCCAGTACCGACCATTCGAAGCGACCGCAACCACGCGCCACCGCCAGCTTGGCCAGGTGGCGCAGCAGGGCCTTGCCGGCGCCGACACCACGTTGCTGCGGGGTGACGTAGAGGTCTTCCAGGTACAGGCCATGCTTGCCCAGCCAGGTCGAATAGTTGAAGAAGTACACGGCGTAACCGATAGGCTCGCCGTCCAGTTCGCAGATCAGACCATGGGCGGTGCCGCCGTCGGCGAACAGGCTGTTTTCGATACCGGCGACATCGGTCTTCACTTCATGCTCGGCCTTTTCGTAGATGGCCAGGTCGGTGATGAAACGCAGGATCAGGGCGGCGTCTTCGCGTACCGCGGGGCGAATGTTGAGTGGCATCTGGTGCTTCCGCAAGAGTGAATGGGGTTATCGAATGGGGACGTCAGCCGGCACGCTGCTCAGAAAGCGTTCGATGGCCTGGCGTGAATCCAGGCGCAGGTAACGACGATGAGCCGGGGCGTTGCGCATTTCCTCGCCGTAACGCTGGCGATAGGTCGCGTGGCGTGTCCAGGCCCAGGCGAGGATCGACTGCTCGGGCTTGAGGCTGAACAGGTTGCTCCAGCGCTCACGATTGCCGTTCCACAGGGGCTGACGCAGGGTCAGGCGTCTTAGCGTACGCGGAATCAGCTGGCGCATTACCGCCGCTCGGGGCAGGTCCAGCCAGATCACCGTGTCCGCTCGTGCCAGAATTTGTGGGCGCACGGCCGAGTAGTTGCCCTCCACGACCCAGCCGTCACCTTGCAGGGCGTCGGCTACGGCGTGCTGGAACTGTTCGGTGGGCAGCGGCTGCCAGCCGGGCTGGTGGAACAGGCCATCCAGCTCGACATGACGGTAGCCCAGGCGCTGCGCCAGGCGGCGCGATAGCGTGGTCTTGCCCGCGCCCGAACAGCCGACCACCGAAATACGTCGGCCGGGTACCCAGGCCTCCATCAGCGCGAAGCGAGCAGGGCTCTGCCGCGCTCCACAGCCAGGCGTACCTGGCGCGGTGCGGTACCGCCGATATGGTCACGGGCGTTCACCGAGCCTTCCAGGGTCAGCACGGCGAACACATCCTGTTCGATCTGATCGCTGAAACGGCGCAGTTCTTCGAGGCTCATCTCGGCCAGATCCTTGCCGCTGTCCACGCCGTACTTCACGGCATGGCCGACGATTTCGTGGCAATCGCGGAATGGCAGGCCCTTGCGCACCAGGTAGTCGGCGAGATCCGTGGCGGTGGAGAAACCACGCAGGGCCGCTTCGCGCATGATGGCGTGCTTGGGCTTGATCGCCGGAATCATGTCGGCGAAGGCACGCAGCGAATCGCGCAAGGTGTCGGCGGCGTCGAACAGCGGTTCCTTGTCTTCCTGATTGTCCTTGTTGTAGGCCAGCGGCTGGCCTTTCATCAGGGTCAACAGGCCGGTCAGGGCGCCGAATACGCGGCCGGTCTTGCCACGCACCAGCTCGGGAACGTCCGGATTCTTCTTCTGCGGCATGATCGAGGAGCCGGTACAGAAGCGATCCGGCAGATCGATGAACTGGAACTGGGCACTGGTCCACAGCACCAGCTCCTCCGAGAAGCGCGACAGGTGCATCATCGCCACGGACGCGGCCGCACAGAATTCGATGGCGAAGTCACGATCCGACACGCCGTCCAGCGAGTTGCCGCCCACGGCGTCGAAGCCGAGCAGTTCGGCGGTTACTTCACGCTGGATCGGGTAGGTGGTGCCCGCCAGTGCGGCGCTGCCCAGGGGCATGCGGTTGGTGCGCTTGCGGCAATCGACCAGGCGCTCGTGATCGCGGCTGAGCATTTCGAACCAGGCCAGCAGGTGGTGGCCGAAAGTCACGGGCTGAGCGGTCTGCAAATGGGTGAAGCCAGGCATGATGGTCTCGGCTTCACGCTCGGCCTGCTCCAGCAGGCCCTGCTGCAGGCGGGTGATTTCAGCGAGGATCAGGTCGATCTCGTCACGCAGCCACAGGCGGATATCGGTGGCCACCTGATCGTTGCGCGAACGGCCGGTGTGCAGCTTCTTGCCGGTCACGCCGATACGGTCGGTCAGGCGCGCCTCGATGTTCATGTGCACGTCTTCCAGGTCGACGCGCCAGTCGAACTGGCCGGCCTCGATTTCGCCCTGGATCTGGGTAAGGCCTTCGATGATCGCGTCGCGCTCGGCGTCGGTCAGTACGCCCGCCTTGGCCAGCATGGTGGCGTGGGCGATGGAGCCCATGATGTCGTGGCGATACAGGCGCTTGTCGAATTCCACCGAGGCGGTGAAACGGGCTACGAAGGCGTCGACGGGCTCGCTGAAGCGGCCGCCCCAGGACTGATTGGTTTTTTCGTTGCTCATGGTCTGACTCGGCTGTATGCAGGTGCGGACGGGCCGGAAGTTTCCGGCACGACGGAAAAGTCCGCTGATGATAACAGACACGTCGGCCTGCGCAGCGGGCTGCTCGAGTGTCGTCTGGATCACATTTTCTCCCGCCAGCAGGCATTTCGGTGGGTTATTTCGCCCGCTTGCGATGGGCTCTCTTGCCCGCTTCGAAGCGCGCGCGGAAACTGCGCCGATGGATAAGAATCTGAACATCTCGAAACCCGCGGGGCCCAACGATTTCTTCGTGCCGGAGCTGTGTCAGCCCGAGGCGCTGCTCACCACCGTGCTGCTCGCCGAACTGCTGGTGCTGGTGCTGGTACTCGCCGAGCCGATGCTGCCCGGTTTCGACTGGGGCCGCCTGGCGCTGACTTCGCTGTTCGTGCAGTGGATCGTGCTGCTGTCATCGGCGCTGCTGTGCCGCTTGCGGCCGCTGCTCGCGCGCTTGCAGGCCATGTGGGCAGGGGCGGCCTGCTGCGCCCTGGTCATCGGCCTGACGCTCGGCTGCACGGCGGTAGCCGATTATTACGACCTCGGTGGTCCGTTGCCCCATGACGGCGAAGTGAACCTGTACCTGCGCCATGCCCTGATCAGCATGATCATGTCGGCGTTGCTGCTGCGTTATTTCTATCTGCAGAGCCAGTGGCGACGTCAGGAGCAGGCCGAACTGCGCGCCCGCATCGAATCGTTGCAGGCGAGGATCCGTCCGCATTTCCTGTTCAACAGTTTGAACAGCATCGCAAGCCTGGTTGTCACAGACTCTGTCAGGGCGGAACAGGCCGTGCTGGATCTTTCCGACCTGTTCCGGGCTAGCCTGGCCAGGCCCGGTACCCTCGTAAGCTGGAGTGAGGAACTGGAGCTGGCGCAGAGATACCTGTCGATCGAGCACTACCGGCTCGGCGAGCGACTACAGTTGCAGTGGGAGGTGGATGATGTCCCCGCTGATTTACCCATTCCTCAGCTGACCCTGCAGCCGCTGCTGGAGAATGCATTGATCTACGGTATCCAGCCACGTATCGAAGGGGGACTGGTGCAGATCTCAGCCAATTACATCGATGGTGTGTTCCATCTCAGCGTCAGCAATCCATACGAGGACGGCGGCAAGCCTCTGGCTTCGCGCGGAACCCAACAGGCGCTGGCCAATATCGACGCGCGTCTTGCGGCACTTTTCGGTCCGCAGGCCAGTCTCAGCGTGGAGCGTCGTGATGGCCGTCACTACACCCGTCTTCGCTACCCATGCGCAAGACTCATGCAGGAAGCCAGATCATTATGAATGTCTTGATCGTCGATGACGAACCCCTTGCCCGAGAGCGCTTGAGCCGTATGGTTGCCGCGCTGGAGGGTTATCGTGTTGTCGAGCCCTCTGCGAGCAACGGTGAAGAGGCACTGGCTCTGGTCGAGAGTCTCAAGCCCGACGTGGTGTTGCTCGATATCCGCATGCCCGGCCTCGACGGCCTGCAGGCCGCTGCCCGCCTGTGTGAGCGCGAGGCGCCACCTGCGGTGATCTTCTGTACGGCTCATGACGAGTTCGCCGTGGAGGCGTTCCAGGTCAGCGCCGTGGGCTATCTGGTCAAGCCCGTGCGCCCCGAACTTCTCGAGGACGCGTTGAGAAAGGCCGAGCGCCTGAACCGTGTCCAACTCGCTGCGTTGACCCGCCCTGCCGCAGAAAGCGGCGTCGGTCCGCGCAGTCACATCAGTGCGCGTACTCGCAAGGGTATCGAGCTGATCCCCTTGGATCAGGTCATCTACTTCATCGCCGACCACAAGTACGTGACCTTGCGTCACGAAGGGGGCGAGGTCTTGCTGGACGAGCCGCTGAAGGCGCTGGAAGACGAATTCGGCGATCGTTTCGTGCGTATTCACCGCAATGCGCTGGTGTCGCGTGAGCGCATCGAG
Source organism: Pseudomonas flavescens (assembly GCF_013408425.1). Lineage (NCBI taxonomy): Bacteria > Pseudomonadati > Pseudomonadota > Gammaproteobacteria > Pseudomonadales > Pseudomonadaceae > Phytopseudomonas > Phytopseudomonas flavescens. Next base: position 5,235,296 of record NZ_JACBYV010000001.1, read on the forward strand.
CGCTTGCAGCGCACGCCGCTGGGGCATTTTCAGCTCTATCTGAAAGGGCTCAATGGTGATGCGCTGGTGGTCAGTCGTCGTCACGTGGCGGGTGTGCGCAAGATGATGAATCACATCTAGGGCGCGCACCGGGGCGACGGGTCGCACCTGGCTTCGGGCTGGCGACCCGCGAGCCTGTTATCATCGGTGGCAATCGTTTTTCTGGAATTGCCCCATGCCCCGCGAGATTCGCATCGCTACCCGCAAGAGTGCCCTGGCCCTTTGGCAGGCTGAATACGTCAAGGCTCGTCTCGAACAGGCCCACCCAGGGTTGCTGGTGAGCCTGGTGCCGATGGTCAGCCGGGGTGACAAACTGCTCGATGCACCGCTCGCGAAGATTGGTGGCAAGGGGCTGTTCGTCAAGGAGCTGGAGACCGCGCTGCTGGAGGACCAGGCCGATATCGCCGTGCATTCGATGAAGGATGTGCCGATGGACTTTCCCGAGGGCCTCGGGCTGTATTGCATCTGCGAGCGCGAAGACCCGCGCGATGCCTTCGTCTCCAACCACTTCGACAGCCTCGACGCATTGCCCCAGGGCAGCGTGGTCGGCACGTCGAGCCTGCGTCGTCAGGCGCAGTTGCTGGCGCGTCGGCCCGATCTGAAAATCCAGTTTCTGCGTGGCAACGTCAACACCCGCCTGGCCAAGCTGGATGCCGGTGAGTACGACGCCATCATCCTCGCCGCTGCCGGCCTGATTCGCTTGGGTTTCGAGGCACGTATTCGCGATTCCATCGCCATCGAGCACAGCCTGCCTGCTGGTGGTCAAGGTGCGGTCGGTATCGAATGCCGGGTTGGTGATGCCGAGCTGCAAGCCCTGCTGGCCCCGCTCAATCACGTCGAGACCGCGCTGCGAGTCACTGCCGAACGGGCCATGAACAAGCGCCTCAATGGCGGCTGCCAGGTGCCTATCGCCTGCTACGCGATTCTTGAAGGCGAGCAACTGTGGCTGCGCGGTTTGGTCGGCGAGCCGGATGGCAGCAGTTTGCTGCGTGCCGAGCAGCGCGGTGGCGCAGAGGATGCCGAGCGCCTGGGCATCGAGGTAGCCGAAGCGCTCCTTGCCCTGGGGGCTGGCGAAATTCTGCAGGCCATTTACGGCGAGGCTGCTGGCGAGTGAGCGGCTGGCGTCTGCTGCTGACGCGCCCTGAGCAGGAATGTCAGGCGCTCGCTAAGGCGCTCGCCAGTGAGGGCGTCCATGGCGCCTGTCTGCCGCTGCTGAATATCGAGGCGCTGCCGGAGACCCCGGAGCAGAGTGCGCTCATCTGTGACCTGCACCGCTACACTGCGGTCATCGTGGTGAGCAAGCCGGCTGCCCGCTTCGGTCTCGACCTGCTCGATCGCTACTGGCCGCAACCGCTGGCCGATCAGCCCTGGTTCAGCGTGGGAGCGGGAACCGGACAGATTCTCGCCGACTACGGGCTACCGGTAACCTGGCCCGGTGATGGTGATGACAGCGAGGCCCTGCTGGCCTTGCCCGAGCTGCGGGCCGCGCTGCAGTATGCACTGTTTCCTCGGGTATTGATCATTCGTGGCGAGGATGGGCGCACCCTGCTAGCCGAGCAATTGCGGGCTCAGGGCGTCGAGGTCGATTACCTGCCGGTCTATCGGCGAGTGTTGCCGGGTTATCCTGTTGGCACCCTGCAGCGGCTATTTCAGGTGGAACGCTTGAATGGCGTGGCGGTCAGCAGTGGGCAGGGCCTGATGCATCTGCGCCAGCTGGCGGCGGATGACTGGCCGCAGCTGGCGCAACTACCCGTGTTCGTACCCAGTCCGCGAGTCGCCGTCATGGCCCGTGAATTGGGTGCGTCGAATGTTGTGGATTGCCGTGGTGCTGATACCGCGGCGTTGTTGGCGGCCTTGCGTGCGCAGGCTTCGCCCGACTTGTGAAGCAAAGGATGGATACGTGAGCGAAGCGACTACCCCGAAAGAGCAGGAGCAGCCTGCACAACCCGCCCTCGAATCTTCTCCGGCTGCCGGCGAAGCCAGGCCCGCCTCGCGGGGCTCTGCGCTGGCCGCGGTGGCCCTGCTGGTCGGCGCGATAGGCGTTGGTGTCGGTGGCTGGAGTGTCTGGCAACTGCGCGCCTTGCAGACCGACGCCCAGCAACAGTCGGGGCAGCTCGAAGAAGCTCGCAGCCAGACCCAGGCGCTGTCGCAACGTACCAATAGCCTGGACAACCGTTTCGGGCAGTTGCCGACCGTCGAGGAGCTCGAAGAGCGCCGTCGCCTGGTGGCCCAGTTGCAGGGCGATCAGCAATTGCTCAATCAGCGCCTGGAAACCGTGCTGGGCGCCAGCCGCCAGGATTGGCGCCTGGCCGAGGCCGAACATCTGCTGCGTCTCGCCAGTCTGCGCTTGTCCGCTTTGCAGGACACCAACAGCGCGACAGCGCTGGTACAGGCGGCCGACGAGATCCTTCGCGATCAGGATGACCCGGCGGCATTCGCAGCCCGAGAGCAACTGGCCAGGAGCCTCGAAGCCCTGCGTTCGACCGATAACCCTGATCGCACCGGCTTGTTCCTGCAACTGGGCGCTCTCCGCGAGCAGGCATCGCAACTGAACTCGCTGAATCCGAAATTCGTGGCCGATGGTGGTGTGCTCGGCGAGCTGGCTGCAGACAGCGAGCCAGGCACTTGGTGGAGTCACGGTCTGCAGACGTTGTCGCAGTACTTCCGTCTCGATTTCAATGCCGATCAGAACATCCGCCCGCTGCTCGCCGGGCAAAGCCTGACCCAGGTACGCCTGGCGCTGAGTCTTGCGCTCGAGCAGGCGCAATGGGCCGCGCTGCATGGCGAGACCCAGGTCTATCGTCAGGCGCTGCAGCAGGCTGGCGAGGTACTGGACGCCAACTTCAATCGTGACAATCCCGACAGCCGCGCCTTGCGCACGCGGGTGGGCGAGCTGGTCGACAAACCCGTCGAAGTCGAGGTGCCCGAGCTGACTCAATCCCTCAATGCGGTGCAGGCCTACATCGAGCACAAGCAATCGGCCCGTGAGCGTCTCAAGGACGCCCCCACCGATGAGGCAACTGGCAACGAGGAGGGGCGCCCATGAAGCGCGTTTACCTGCTGCTGCTCGCCCTGGTGGTGATCGGTGGTCTGGCGCTGCTTGGCCTGGCCATTTCCGAACACAAGGGCTATGTGCTTTTTGCCTACCAGGGCTTCCGCTACGAGTCGACGCTGTGGGCGTTCGTGCTGCTGATCGTGGCGGTATGGCTGACGCTGTGGCTGCTGCGCCTGGTCGTGCGGGCGCTGTTGACCTCGCTTGGGCTGGTCAATCCCTGGTCACGCCTGCACCGTGAACGCCGTGTGCGCAGTGCCTCGGAACATGGCTTTCAGGAACTGATCGAGGGCCGCTGGGCCAAGGCCCAGACGCATCTGAGCCGCATTGCCCGCAATGAGCCGCGTCCGTTGATTCACTACCTGGGGGCTGCCCGTGCCGCCAACAATCTCGAGCACTACGAGGAAAGTGATGCGCTGCTGGCCGAGGCGCTGGAGCGTCAGCCGAATGCCGAACTGGCCATCGCCCTGACCCATGCCGAGCTGCAGCTGGCGCGTGGGCAAGTGGAGACTGCCCAGGAAACACTGCAAGTGATGCAGGAACGTCATCCGCGAAACCCGCAGGTGCTACGCCAATTGCAGGATCTGTACGTGATGCGCGGCGACTGGCAGGCACTGCTCAAACTGCTGCCGGTGTTGCGCAAGGAGAAGGCGCTGGCGCCTGCCGAGTTGATGATGCTTGAGCGTCGTGCCTGGCGCGAATACCTCACCGGCATAGACCTGAACGCTGCCGATGAAGGCGCGCTGCCCTCTCTGGCCCAGGCCTGGGAACGGCTGTCACCCAACCTGCGCGGCGAACCCGAACTGCTGGCCGTGTATGCCGATCGTCTGCGTGTGCTGGGGGGAGAGCCCGGTGCCGAGGAGTTGCTCAACAAGGCACTGAATCGCGAATACGACAGTCGCCTGGCACGCCTCTACGGACTGCTGCATGGGCGCGATCCGGCCCGCCAACTGCAAGCCGCCGAAGGCTGGCTGAAGCAGCACCCCAATGATGCCGGATTGCTGCTCACCCTTGGCCGCCTGAGCCTGCATAACCAGCTGTGGGGCAAGGCCCGCGACTACTTCGAGAGTAGCCTGACTCTGGAGCGGCATCCGGAAACCTGTGCCGAGCTCGCACGACTGCTCGCGCAACTGGGTGAAGTGGAACGCAGTAACCGCTTGTTTCAGGAAGGCCTCGGCCTGCTCGATCACCGCCTCAGTGGGCAGGCTGTCGGTGTTCCCGCCGTCGCTGCCGCCGAGCCACAGGCCGTGCGCCCTGCAAGCTGAACCGTGAAGACGCGCGCCGGCCCCGCTCCGGCGTTTATGACGAAGCGTCTTGAAGCCTTGGGTGAGGGGGCATACCCTGAGCGAAATGAGTGTTCGGACTGCAATACGAATCATGCTAGTGTCCGGACTCGGCTGCACGTTCAGGGATCAGGCGTGACGCTTTCGTCGTTGTCGGTGCACGAGCATGGCTCACACCAGAGCGGCAGCAGGTGAATGCTGTCGATAGGGCGATCAGCCAACTTCCGATTCGGGGCTCCGACGATTTGCTGAACGATAGTCGTTGCCCGGATGCCTACAGGAAATACCGATAAGGGAGGGAGATCACCATGCTCGAGAGTTGCCAGAATGCACAGGAGCGGTGGGGTGGCGTACACCTGTTGATCGATCGCTGGTTGCAGGAGCGCGCTGAACTGATCAAGGCTTATGCGGCCATCGATGATGTCAGCGACAAGGTGGTGATGCAGCGTTTCTGCGAGATCCTCGTCGACTACGTTTCTGCCGGGCATTTCGAGGTCTACCAGCAGCTTACCGAAGAGGCCCGAGCATTCGGTGACCAGCGCGGTCTCGAGCTGGCCAAGCAGATCTACCCGCGCCTCGAAGTGATCACCGAAGCCGCACTGGCGTTCAATGATCGCTGTGATGAAGGTGATTGTGGCGATGTCGAGGCGGTCAGTGCCGAACTCAAACGCCTCGGGCAGATGCTGCATGAGCGCTTCGAACTCGAAGACTGTCTGATCGAAGTGCTGCACACCGCTCACCAGCAGCAGGCCACCGCCGCCGCTGTATGACGCTCAACGCCGCGCGAGTTCGCGGCGTTTCAGCCTCCTCCGAGTCCGTGTGCGGATGCCCGCTCCGGTTGCTGTACGCATGTGCTTGCAAAGCACCTCTAGCGGGCGCAAATTCACAGGTCTAGTATGGCTTCATCTCATCCGCCAGGAGGCGCGTCATGTCGGCCACGAAAAACGTGAAAAAGAAATCGGTCACCACTCCGCTGCACCTGCTTCAACAGCTTTCCGGAAGTTTGCTCGAGCATCTCGAAAGTGCCTGCTCGCAAGCTTTGGTCGACGCTGAAAAAGTGCTCGCCAAGCTGGAGAAGCAACGCGGTGCTGCACAGGAAAAACTGCACAAGGCTCGCGGCAAACTGCAGGCCTCCGTTGCTGCAGGCAAAGCCAAGGCTCAGTCCAAGGCCAAGTCCGCTGTCAGCGAGCTGGAAGGCGTACTGGACGGCCTGCAGGCCCGTCAGAGCGAAACCCGTCAGTACATCGTGCAGCTCAAGCGTGATGCTCAGGAAAGCCTGAAGCTGGCCCAGGGCGTCGGCAAGGTCCGTGAAGCTGCCAGCAAGGTTCTGGCCACTCGCAGCAAGACCCCGGCCAAAGTTGCCGCTGTCAAGCCGGCTTCCAAAGCCGCCGCTAAGCCAACTGTTGCCAAGCCAGCTGCCAAGGCCGCTGCGAAACCTGCCGCTGCCAAAGCCGTCGCTAAACCCGCTGCCACCAAGCCTGCTGCCAAAGCCGCCGCGAAACCTGCTGCCGCCAAGCCAGCCGCTAAAGCTACTGCGAAACCTGCTGCTGCCAAGCCAGTCGCTAAAGCTGCTGCGAAACCTGCTGCCGCCAAGCCAGCCGCTAAAGCTACTGCGAAACCTGCTGCTGCCAAGCCAGTCGCTAAAGCTGCTGCGAAACCTGCTGCCGCCAAGCCAGCCGCTAAAGCTGCTGCAAAACCTGCTGCCGCCAAGCCAGCCGCTAAAGCTGCTGCGAAACCTGCTGCTGCCAAGCCAGCCGCTAAAGCTGCTGCGAAACCTGCTGCTGCCAAGCCAGCCGCTAAAGCCGCTGCAAAACCTGCTGCCGCCAAGCCAGTTGCTAGCACCGCTGCGAAACCTGTTGCTGCCAAGCCGGCTGCTAAAGCCGCTGCAAAACCTGCTGTAGCCAAGCCGGCTGCAAAACCAGCCGCCAAGCCAGTTGCAAAACCTGCACCAGCAGCCAAGCCTGCACCTGTTGCCAAACCGGCTGCCAAAGCACCGGCGAAACCGGCAGTGGCCAAACCCGCGCCCAAGCCGGCCGTCACTGACAAACCGGCTGCTGCAGCCCCTGCTGCAGGCAAGCCTGCCAGCGAGAGCCCGGTTCCAGCGCCGGCAGCGAGCAATGCCAATGGTGTAACCCCGCCTAGCGCCAGCTGATTCAGCTGCCTGAAAGCCTGCGAGCGCTCCCTCTCTGAGCGTTCGCGGGCTGTCTCCCGCGAGTGCACGGCTCGCATCGATTCACTGTCGCACCCCTTGTCTTGCCTCCCTGCTTTCGACACCTCTCAGCCGCGCCTGCCGGTTGCGAACGTTTCCCTGTTGTCGCTTCCATGTTTCGCAAGCGGCAGGCCACTGGCCTGGATTGGCCATGCCGCGGAACAGCGCGCCAAGAATCGGGTCAATGAAGGAGTCGAGTTGGTCAACAGGCCAGCCGATGGAGTCAGAAACAGAGTGTCCTTCGTGAAGAACAGGGTCGTCGTGAGTATCGAAAGATCGAGCGGGCCCTGGACCCTGGCGTGGCAGGCGCCCCCAACCGGCTCGGCATTCCCGCGCGACAGGCCCCCCAGCCTTGTCTGCTACGCTGGATGAGCTGAGCGCGTTGCTCGAGCACGTCGCGCTTACCCAATAAGGAGAGCAGGATGGCTGTCAAAAAGAAATCCGAGAAACAGACCGGTTCGTGGGTCGGCGAGGTTGAAAAGTACTCGCGGCAGATCTGGTTGGCGGGCTTGGGCGCGTACTCCAAGGTCAGCAAGGACGGCACCAAGCTGTTCGACACGCTGGTCAAGGATGGCGAGAGAGCCGAGAAGGCCGCCAAGAGCGATGCAGGCGAGCAAGCAGAGGCAACGAAGCCTGCCAGATCCCGTGTCGATGAGGTCAAGGACAGGGCAATCGGCAAGTGGGGCGAACTCGAGGAGGCTTTCGACAAACGTCTCAACAGTGCCATCTCGCGCCTGGGCGTGCCGAGTCGCAGCGAGGTCAAGTCGCTCAGCGACAAGGTCGAGTTGTTGACCAGGCAACTGGAGGCATTGACCGGCTCGTCCACGAAGGCAGCGGCCAAACCGGCTGCCAAGTCTGCTGCTGCGAAGCCGTCCAGCAAGCCTGCGGCGAAAGCGCCTGTGAAGCCAGCCGCCAAAGCGACAACGGGCAAAGCTGTCGCGGTGAAGAAGGCGCCTGCTGGCAAAACGGTAGCCGCCAAGCCAGCGGCTGCCAGCAAGAGTTCCGCCAAACCTGCTGCCAAGCCCGCTGCGAAAGCTGCGCCTGAACCTGCTGCCAAGCCGGTACGCAAGCCGGCAGCGAAGAAGCCCGCGGCGGCCAAGCCTGCGCCTGTCAGCACACCGACGCCTGCTGCCTCGCCGGCAACCGCTACAACGCCAGCCTCAGGCAATCAGTCCTGAGGTCGTACGCGGTCACGACAACGCCCGGCCTTGTGCCGGGCGTTTTCGTTGCAGCAGGAAAATAGCTGCGCCAGATCGTTACGGATGACTGCGCCTCAGAGCATCAGGCGCACGACCGACTCATCGGGGTCGCGGGATTTGCCCGCTGCGGCGAGTTCGGCGAGATAGTCACGCCAGAGTTCGTCGTGGCGCAGCGCCAGTTGATGGAGGTAGTCCCAGCTGAACAGGCCACTGTCGTGGCCGTCGTCGAAGGTCAGTTTGAGGGCGTAATTACCGGCAGGCTCGATGCCGATCAGCGCGACATTCAGCTTGCCCGTCTGCAGAATCGGTTTGCCGTGCCCCTGCACCTCAGCCGAAGGCGAATGCACGCGCAGGAACTCGGCCGGCAGCCTGTAGCTATCATTGCCGTATTGCAGTTCCAGCGTGCGGGAAGCCTTGTGCAGCTTGATCGAGGTGGGGATAAGCATTACGCAAGCTCCACGCGGCAGGCTCCAAGCTGCAAGAAGAGCCTGAGTGAAGGGGCTTCTGACTTGCAGCTTGCAGCTTGCAGCTGCTCTTAGAGGATGTAGCGTGACAGGTCTTCGTCCTGAGCCAGCTCGCCGAGGTGGCTGTTGACGTAGGCCGCGTCGATACGGATGACCTCGCCATTCTGCTGGCCGGCCAGATCACCGGCACTGAAGGATACCTCCTCCAGCAGGCGTTCCAGCAGCGTATGCAGGCGACGGGCGCCGATGTTTTCGGTCTTCTCGTTGACCTGCCAGGCGATCTCGGCCAAGCGCTTGATGCCGTCTTCGGCGAACTCCACGCCCAGGCCTTCGGTCTGCAGCAGCGCCACATACTGCTCGGTGAGCGATGCATGGGGCTCGCTGAGGATGCGTTCGAAGTCTTCCGGCGACAGCGCCTTGAGTTCGACACGGATCGGCAGGCGCCCCTGCAGCTCCGGCACCAGATCGCTCGGCTTGCTGAGGTGGAAGGCGCCGGATGCGATGAACAGGATGTGGTCGGTCTTGACCATGCCCAGCTTGGTGTTGACGGTGCAGCCCTCGATCAGCGGCAGCAGATCACGCTGCACACCCTCACGGGAAACGTCGGCACCACCGGCATTGGCGCGCTTGGCCACCTTGTCGATCTCGTCGATGAACACGATGCCGTGCTGCTCGACGGCCTCCAGGGCCTTGGCCTTGAGTTCTTCCTCGTTGACCAGGCGCCCGGCTTCCTCTTCGCGTACCAGCTTGAGGGCGTCCTTGACCTTGAGCTTGCGGCTCTTCTTCTTGCCCTTGCCCATGTTGGAGAACAGGTTCTGCAGCTGGCTGGTCATTTCTTCCATGCCGGGCGGCGTCATGATCTCGATACCGGCAGGGCTGTCGGCCACTTCGATCTCGATTTCCTTGTCGTCCAACTGGCCTTCGCGCAGGCGCTTGCGGAACAGCTGGCGAGTGTTGGAATCGTTGCCCGATGCAGCTTCCTCGGCGAAACCGCTACGTGCCGGTGGCAGGAGGGCGTCGAGAATGCGATCTTCGGCAGCGTCTTCGGCGCGGTGGCGCACGCGGACGATTTCCTGTTCGCGCAGCAGCTTCAGTGCGGCATCGGCCAGGTCGCGGATGATCGATTCGACATCGCGGCCGACGTAGCCGACTTCGGTGAACTTGGTCGCTTCCACTTTCAGGAAGGGCGCATTGGCCAGTTTGGCCAGGCGCCGGGCGATTTCGGTCTTGCCGACGCCGGTCGGGCCGATCATCAGGATGTTCTTGGGCGTCACTTCGGCACGCAGCTCGGCCGGCAACTGCATGCGCCGCCAGCGATTGCGCAGGGCGATGGCCACGGCGCGCTTGGCGTCGTCCTGGCCGATGATGTGGCGGTTGAGTTCGTGGACGATCTCGCGGGGTGTCATGGACATGAGCGGGCTCCGATCAGGACTGGCCTAGATGGCCGAGTCCAGCTCCTCGATGGTCAGATTCTGATTGGTGAAGACGCAGATGGATCCGGCGATCTTCAGCGCGGTTTCGGCGATCTCGCGGGCGTCGAGGTCTTCGCTGCCTTTCTGTAGCAGTGCGAGCGCCGCAGCCTGGGCGAAGCCTCCACCGGAGCCCATGGCGATCAGGCCGTGCTCGGGTTCGACTACGTCACCGTTGCCGGTGATGATCAGCGAAGCGTCCTTGTTGGCCACGGCCAGCATGGCTTCCAGGCGGCTCAGAGAGCGGTCGGTACGCCAGTCCTTGGCCAGCTCCACGGCGGCGCGGACGAGATGGCCCTGATGCCTTTCGAGCTGGGACTCGAAGCGCTCGAAGAGTGTGAAGGCATCGGCAGTGGCACCGGCGAAACCGGCGATGACCTGACCGTGGTACAGGCGGCGGACTTTCTTCGCGTTGCCTTTCATCACGGTATTGCCGAGGGAAACCTGGCCGTCGCCGCCCATGACGACTTTGCCGTGGCGGCGGACTGAAACGATGGTGGTCAAGGGGAGAGTCTCCACGCTGCGGGGCAAAATGGCCCTGGTAAACTCTCAGATGGGGTGCCCGCCGCGGCTTTTCAACCGGCAGCGGGTTAAAGAGTGATCAGCGCAACTGGCGTTGTTGCAACAGCAGATTGCCAAAGCCGCCGGCCGCCAGGGACTTCTGCGCACCGGCCAACTGCTCGCGGTTGGCGAAGGGCCCGACCAGCACGCGGTGCCAGGTCTTGTCTGCCACCGTGCCGGACTCTACACGCACGTTCTGGCCGAGCAGGATGATCTGCGCCCGCATGCTTTCGGCCTTGTCCTTGCTCGGGAACGAGCCGGCCTGCAGGAAGAACTGCGTGGTCAGCGGCGCCTGAGCGGATTCCGCCGGTTTGACCACGGGGGGCGGTGGCGGTGGCGTTTCGCCGTTGAGGGCTGCCTGGGCGCGAGCGGCGTCGATCTTCGCCGCTTCTTCGGGAGTGACCGGCTTCTGCTCTGGCGTCGGGGTGGTGGGCGGCGGTACGGCGTCCGGCGGCACGATGACTTCCGATTCCGGCAGCAGGGTGTAGAAGTCGTATTTGGGCTTGCCCGGTTCCTGGCTGGTCGCCGACGGCGTCGCCTTGGGCGTGTTGCTGGCGCGCTCCGGCTGCGGTTTTTCACGCTTGATCGCATCGCTGCCCGGCTGCAGGTTGAACAGCAGCATGGCGAACACGCCAACCACCAGGCCGCAGGCCAGCCAGATCCAGCCCGGTACCGGGCGTTTGCTCGGGGCCTTGTAACGGCTGGCGCCGCGTTTCGGGGCGGGCTTCTTGCGGGCTGCCACTTACATGCGCTCCAGAGTTTCCAGGCCGAGCAATTGCAGGCCTTGTTTGAGTGTGCGGCCGGTCAGCGCGGCAAGGCGCAGGCGGCTCTGGCGGGTGGGCTCGTCTTCGGCGCTGAGCACCGGGCAATGCTCGTAGAAACTGGAGAACAGCCCGGCAACGTCGTACAGGTAGGTGCACAGCACGTGCGGCGTGCCCTTGTCCGCGACGCTGCCCAGCACCTCGCCGAACTGCGCGAGTTTGCCGGCCAGTTCGATTTCCTGTGGCGCCTGAAGTTCGATGCGGCCGTCGAGCTCTTCGACGCCTTTGCCCAGTTTGCGGAATATGCTTGCCACACGGGTGTAGGCGTAAAGCAGGTAGGGCGCGGTGTTGCCCTCGAAGCTGAGCATCAGCTCGAAGTTGAAGCTGTAGTCGCTGGTCCGGTGCTTGGACAGGTCAGCGTACTTCACCGATGCAATGCCCACGACACGGCCAATTTCACGCAGTTCGGCTTCGTCGAACGGCGTCTCACCCTTTGCCGCGCGCTGGTCGTTGCGCTCCTTGACCAGCTCGTAGGCACGGACCTCGGCTTCGTCGAGCAGGTCGATGAGCTTCACCGTGCCGCCATCGCGAGTCTTGAACGGGCGGCCATCGGCGCCGTTCATGGTGCCGAAGCCCATGTGTTCGAGTTGCATGCCCTCATGCACGAAGCCGGCACGGCGCGCGACTTCGAAAGCCATCTGGAAGTGCAGGGCCTGACGCTGGTCGACGAAGTACAGGGCGCGGTCGGCCTTGAGCTGCTGACTGCGGTAGCGCATGGCGGCCAGGTCGGTGGTCGAGTACAGGTAGCCGCCACCGGCCTTCTGCACGATCACCGGCAGCGGGTTGCCTTCGGCGTTCTTGTAGTCGTCGAGGAAAACGCACTGGGCGCCGTTGTCTTCGGTCAGCAGGCCTTTCTCGCGCAGGGCTTCGATCACCCCTGGCAGCTCCGTGTTGTAGGCGCTTTCGCCCATGACGTCGGCCGGCGTCAGTTTGACGTTGAGGCGGTCGTAGGCTTTCTGGCAGTGGCTCAGGGAGATGCTGTTGAAGCGATGCCACAGGCGCATGCACTCCGGCTCGCCGGCTTGCAGTTGGACGACCAGGGCACGAGCGCGCTCGGCGAACTCGGTGGATTCGTCGAAACGCCTCTTGGCAGCGCGATAGAAGCCTTCAAGATCAGCCAGCTCGCTTTCTGCAGCGGCAGGATTCTCTTCCATGAAGGCCAGCAGCATGCCGAACTGGGTCCCCCAGTCGCCCACATGGTTCTGGCGGATCACGTCATCGCCGAGAAACTCCAGCACTCGTGCCACGGCGTCGCCAATGATGGTCGAACGCAGGTGCCCAACGTGCATTTCCTTGGCCAGGTTGGGCGAGGACAGGTCGACGACCACGCGCTCGACGGGGCCGGCCTTGCGTACGCCGAGACGATCGTCAGCCAGCGCGTCTTCCAGGCGCTGCGCCAGCGAGTCGCTGTTCTGGAAGAAATTGAGGAAGCCCGGGCCGGCGATTTCGACCTTGCTGACCTGCGAATCGGCAGGCAGCGCGTCGATCAGTTTCTGGGCCAGGTCGCGGGGCTTCATCGCCGCGGGCTTGGCCAGCATCATGGCGATGTTGCTGGCGAAGTCGCCGTGGGTCTTGTCGCGGGTGTTCTCCACCTGGATCGTCGGGCTCAGGCCTTCGGGCAGAACGCCTTCGGCGGTCAGGCGGGTAAGGGCTTGCTGGATCAGGTGGCGAATACTGTCTTTCATGGTCTGCTCATTCGGCCGCGTGAGGCGGCGCCGCTCGAAAGCGTGGGTGGAAAACTGGGCATTATAAAAGCAGCGGCAAGCTGCAAGCCACAAGCTACGAGGAAAAGCGCGCCGCAGTTGTTGCATGAAGCGTGCAACGGGAAGCTCGGCGGCAGATTATCTGCGCATTGCGCGTGCTGCACCGCCTCCATCGCTTCGCTCTGCGCCTTGCTCAACGCGCAGCCGTTCAGAACAGGTCGATCGGATCCACATCCAGCGACCAACGCACGGCACGCCCGCTGGGCAGGCCTTCGAGTACCAGCAGCCAGTGGGCGAGCAGCTTGTGCAGGGGCGCGCGGGCATTGCCTTGCAGCAGCAACTGGGCGCGGTAGCGGCCAGCGCGTCGCTCCATGGGTGCTGGCACTGGGCCGAGCAACTCGATTCCTGTCAGGTTCAACTCGCCCAGCAATTGTTCGGCCTCGTTGCAGGCTTCGTCGAGGAAGCCTTCGGCCTGGCCGGGCTTGTGCGCTTCAGCGCGCAGCAGAGCCAGGTGGCAGAACGGCGGCAGTCCGGCGGCGCGACGCTCGCTGAGTGCCTGGTCGGCGAAGGCGAAGTAGCCCTGCTCGGTCAGTTGCACCAGCAGCGGGTGGTCGGCCAGGTGGCTCTGGATGATCACCTTGCCCGGCTCCTCCGCACGCCCGGCACGACCAGCAACCTGGACGATCAGTTGGGCCATGCGTTCGCTGGCACGGAAGTCGGCGGAGAACAGGCCGCCGTCGGCGTCGAGGATGGCCACCAGGGTCACCCGCGGGAAATGGTGACCCTTGGCGAGCATCTGGGTGCCGACCAGGATGCACGGCTCGCCACGCTGTACGGTGTTGAACAGGGTGGTCATGGCCTCCTTGCGCGAGGTGGTGTCGCGGTCGACCCGCAGCACCGGCACGTCGGGGAACAGGATCTCCAGACGCTCCTCCGCACGTTCGGTGCCTGCACCGACCGGGCGCAGGTCGACGTTGTTGCAGCTCGGGCAATTGCTCGGCTGGCGTTCGGCATGGCCGCAATGGTGGCAGCGCAGTTCACGGCTGCGCTGGTGCACGGTCATGCGCGCGTCGCAGCGTGGGCATTGCGACAGCCAGCCACATTCGTGACACAGCAGCGTTGGTGCGAAACCGCGGCGATTGAGAAAAACCAGCACCTGCTGACCGGCAGCCAGGGTCTGGGCGATGGCCTGTTGCAGCGGCGGGGACATGCCGGCGTCGAGCGGGCGGCTCTTGATATCCAGGCGCAGGAAGCGTGGCGACTGGGCGCCACCGGCACGCTGATTCATGCGCAGCATGGCATAACGGCCGCTGTGGGCGTTGTGCAGGCTTTCCAGCGAGGGAGTGGCCGAGCCGAGCACGATCGGTACGTTTTCCTGGTGAGCGCGCACCACCGCCAGGTCGCGTGCGTGGTAGCGCAGGCCTTCCTGCTGTTTGTAGGACGCGTCGTGTTCTTCGTCGATGATGATCAGGCCGGGCCGCTTCATCGGCGTGAACAGTGCCGAGCGTGTGCCGATGATGATGTCGGCCTCGCCATCGCGGGCGGCCAGCCAGGCGTCCAGGCGCTCACGGTCATTAACTGCCGAGTGCAGCAGGGCGATGCGCGCGTTGAAGCGACGCTCGAAGCGCGCCAGGGTCTGCGGGCCGAGGTTGATTTCCGGAATCAGCACCAGTGCCTGCTTGCCAGCTTCCAGTGTCTCGCGGATCAGTTGCAGGTAGACCTCGGTCTTGCCGCTGCCGGTGACGCCGGCAAGCAGAAACGCATTGAAACTGTCGAAGCCGGCACGTACCGCCTCGGCTGCCGCGCGTTGCTCCGCATTGAGCGGCAGTTCCGGCTGAGCCAGCCAGTTGGCATGTCGCTCCGGGCTGCTCAGGCGGCGAACCTGGACGCGCACCAGGCCTTTTTCCTGCAGTAGCTGCAAGCTGTCGCGGTTGATCTGCAGCTGGCTGAGCAGTTGATGGGCAACCCCGTGGGGGTGCTGGGCGATGGTCTTCAGGGCATCGCGCTGGCGGGGCGCGCGCGCCAGCCGCGGGTCATCCAGGTGGGCGTCCTTGGCGATCAGCCAGAAGCGCTCCTGGCGTGCTTCTGCCGGCTCCCCTTGGCGCAATAGCACCGGCAATGCCCAGCTTAGGGTGTCGCCCAGACTGTGCTGGTAGTACTGCGCCGTCCACTGGCACAGGCGCAGCAGTGCCGGCGGCATGGGCGATTGCAGGTCGAGCAGTTGCAGGGCCGGCTTCAGTTTGTTGGCCGGTACGTCGCTGTGGTCGCTGATCTCGACCAGTATGCCGATCATCTCGCGGCGGCCGAACGGCACGCGCAGCCGCGCTCCTGGACGCAGGTCGCGGGCCGACACACCCGGTGGGGCGAGGTAGTCGAACAGGCGGCGCAGCGGCGAGGGGAGGGCAAGTCGCAGGATGGCGTCGGGCACGCGGAGGCTCCAGGCAGGCGAGGCGCGATATTAACAGGCCCTTGAAAAACCACCTACGCTGCCAGCGCCGTGGTCACGCACGCTCGACAAGGCGCTTGCGGTTAACGCATTGCAGCGCTGCCGAAGGGCGGGTGGAGCTGCCCATGCTAATTTGCGGTGCAGGGTTTTTGCAGCGGCCCGCCAGTACGCCTTGCCTGGCGACGGCCGGCAGAGTCCGTGGCTTGCATCGTGGCTGTGCTCTGGTATGATCCGCGGCCAACCTACGTGCGGTACCCGACATCCAGTCTGGTGGCGGCACAAGACCCGAGGAAAGAATCATGAAAGCCGATATCCATCCGGAATACGTTGCCATCGACGCCACCTGCAGCTGCGGCAACGTCATCAAGACTCGCTCCACGCTGGCCAAGCCGCTGAGCCTGGACGTGTGCTCCGAGTGCCACCCGTTCTACACCGGCAAGCAGAAAGTGCTGGACGCTGGCGGCCGTATCGACCGCTTCAAGCAGCGTTTCGGTGTGTTCGGCGCCAAGTAAGCGTCCGAGCAGCGAAGAAAGCCCAGATGGCTGTTTTCGCACTATTGAAGAAGGCGTCCCTCGTGGGCGCCTTTTTCGTTTCTGTCGCATGCCTTCCGGCCCATGCCTTCTGCCCGGCTCCCGGCAAGCTGGCCCAGGTCAAGGTACAGCGCGTGGTGGATGGCGATACCCTGCGGCTGGTGGATGGTCGCAGTGTCCGCCTGATCGGTATCAATGCCCCGGAGCTGGCGCGCAAGGGGCGGCCCGCGGAGCCATATGCCGAGGCCGCGCGTGATCGCCTTAGCCAGTTGGTGGAGGCCAATGGCGGGCGTGTGGGCGTCAAGGCCGGTGAGCAGAAAAAGGATCGCTACGGGCGTACCCTGGCTCATCTGTATGACCGCGGCGGCAAGAACCTCGAAGCGCGGATGCTGGCCGAGGGTCTAGGTCAGCTGGTTGCGGTCGCGCCCAATGCGGCGCTGGTAACCTGTCATCGTCAGGCCGAGCGCCAGGCTCGCAGTGCCCGGGTCGGGCTTTGGTCGCAGTTGCGCCCCTTGCCGGCGCGGGCCGTTCGCAGCGGGGGCTTCGCGCTGCTCGAGGGGCAGGTACAACGGGTCGAGCGCAACCGGGGCGGGGTCTGGGTCGAGCTTGGCCATTCAGTGGTGCTGCGTATCGCGCCACAGGTACTGGATACCTTCGATCCGAAGCTGTTGCGTGAATTGCAGGGCAAGCGAATCGAAGCGCGTGGCTGGATGATCGACCGCTCCCGCAAGGGTGGGCTGAAGACCGGCCAGGCACGCTGGATGCTGCCTCTGACCCACGGGGCCATGCTGGAGGTATTGCCGTGATGATTCGCCTGCTGGTCGCGCTCTCGCTATTGGCCGTGCTGGCCGGTTGTGCGGTCAACCCGGCAACCGGGCGCAACGATTTCGTGATGATGAGCGAGGCTCAGGAGCTCGCCCTTGGTCGTGACGCTCATCAGCAGATTCTTCAGCAATACCCGCGTTACGCCGACGAGGCGCTGCAGGCCTATGTGCAGCGTGTGGGTGAACGCGTGGCGCGGCACAGCCATCGCGGTCAGTTGGACTACCGGTTCACGGTGATCGACAGCCCGGATATCAATGCCTTCGCGCTGCCGGGCGGCTACATCTATATCCATCGCGGTCTGTTGGCTTACCTGGGCTCCGAGGCGGAGCTGGCGGCGGTACTCGGGCACGAAGTCGGCCATGTCACGGCGCGCCATGGCGTACGCCAGCAAAGCCAGTCGACGGCCTGGGGCATTCTCGGTCAGGCGGTGGCGATGGGTACCGGAGTCGGTGCGGCAGCGGATGTGACCGGCGCTCTGGGGACGGCATTCGTGCGTGGTTATGGTCGTGACATGGAGCTGGAGGCCGATGGCCTCGGGGCGCAATACCTGGCGCGCGGCGGCTACGACCCGCAGGCGATGATCGAAGTGGTCAAGGTGCTCAAGCTGCAGGAGGATTTCGCTCGTGATCAGGCTGCCAGGCGCGGTGAGCAGCAACCTGCTGGTGGCTACCACGGCCTGTTCGATACTCACCCTGACAACGATCGGCGCCTGCAGCAGGTGCTTGGCCCGGCCCGGGCGTTGGTGAACGGGCAGCAGGAGGTCAATCGCGACGTTTTTCTCCAGCGTCTGCAGAACCTGCCCTTTGGTGATTCGGCCGAAAGTGGTATCCGGCGCGGTGAGCGCTTCTATCATCGTGACCTCGACTTCGCGCTGACCTTCCCCCAGGGCTGGAGCATCATCAATCAGCCGCAGACGCTGATCGGTCACTCGGCTGACGAGCAGGTCTTCGTCGCCATGACTCTCGAGGACAACCCCCGTAAGCTCGATGCCGCGACGTTGCTGCGTCAGCGTATCGGCGGCAATCGCCTGCGCGAGGAGGTGCCGTTGCAGCAGGCTGGCCTGCAGGGTCACATGGGGGTGATCGACGGCAGTGCGCCGCGTCGGGTAGCCGCTATTCTCAAGGGCGGCAAAGCGTACCTGTTCGTCGGTGCGGTAAAAGGCCGCGCAGTGCAGGCGCAGGACGATGCCCAGTTCATCGCCGCGATCAAGAGTTTCCGGCCGTTGCAGGCTGCCGAGCGCACGTTGGCCGAGCCGTTGAGGCTGCAGTTGGTGCGCGTGAAGGCGGGCCAGACGGTCAAGGCCCTGGCGGCGAAGAGCGGCCTTCCCGGTGATGCCGAAGGCAGCCTGCGGCTGCTCAACAATCTTTATCCACAGGGCGAGCCCCGTCCCGGTGAATGGTTCAAGACGGTTCGCTGAGTCACGTTTGCAGGCTGACTGCATAGTCTTGTGCAGGCCCCTGCAACTTGCGTATCCTCGGCCGCCTGCCAGTCAATAGCCCCAAAAAGCGGAAATGCCACTATGTCTGATCTGAAAACTGCCGCTCTCGAATACCATGAGAAGCCCCGTCCAGGTAAGTTGAGCGTCGAACTCACCAAGCCTACCGCCACTGCCCGTGATCTCTCTCTGGCCTACAGCCCGGGCGTCGCCGAGCCGGTGCGCGAGATCGCTCGCGATCCGGAGCTCGCCTACCGCTACACCGGTAAAGGCAACCTGGTAGCAGTCATTTCCGACGGCACCGCGATCCTCGGTCTGGGCGACCTCGGCCCGTTGGCCTCCAAGCCGGTCATGGAAGGCAAGGGTGTACTGTTCAAGCGTTTCGCCGGTGTCGATGTGTTCGACATCGAAGTCGATGCCGAGAGCCCGCAGGCGTTCATCGACACCGTCAAGCGTATCTCCATCACCTTCGGTGGCATCAATCTGGAAGATATCAAGGCTCCCGAGTGCTTCGAGATCGAGCGCGCGCTGATCGAGCAGTGCGACATCCCGGTCTTCCACGATGACCAGCACGGTACCGCGATCGTGACCGCGGCCGGCATGCTCAACGCCCTGGAAATTGCCGGCAAGACCCTGCCGGAGGCCAAGATCGTCTGCCTGGGCGCCGGCGCCGCAGCCATCTCCTGCATGAAGCTGCTGGTGAGCATGGGTGCCAAGGTCGAGAACATCTTCATGATCGACCGCAAGGGTGTGATCCACGCCGGTCGTGATGATCTGAACCAGTACAAGGCGGTATTCGCCACCGAAACCACCAAGCGCACTCTGGAAGATGCGCTGACCGGTGCCGACGTGTTCGTCGGTCTGTCCGGCCCGGATCTGCTGAGTGCCGAAGGCCTCAAGCTGATGGCGCCGAATCCGATCGTGTTCGCCTGCTCGAACCCGGATCCGGAGATCAAGCCGGAGCTGGCGCATGCCACCCGTAACGACGTGATCATGGCCACCGGTCGCTCCGACTACCCGAACCAGGTCAACAACGTGCTGGGTTTCCCGTTCATCTTCCGTGGTGCCCTGGACGTTCGTGCCACCCGCATCA
Source organism: Pseudomonas flavescens (assembly GCF_013408425.1). NCBI lineage: Bacteria > Pseudomonadati > Pseudomonadota > Gammaproteobacteria > Pseudomonadales > Pseudomonadaceae > Phytopseudomonas > Phytopseudomonas flavescens. The sequence continues at coordinate 5,254,425 of NZ_JACBYV010000001.1, forward strand.
ACGAAGAGATGAAGATCGCTGCCGCCAACGCTCTGCGTGAGCTGGCCAAGCTGCCGGTACCGCAGGAAGTCTGCGACGCCTACGGCGGCATCTCCCTGGAGTTCGGTCGCGAGTACATCATTCCGAAGCCGATGGATGCCCGTCTGATCACCGTGGTCTGCGATGCGGTGGCCAAGGCTGCCATCGAAAGCGGTGTGGCGACCCTGCCGTATCCCAAGCACTACCCGCTGCAGTCGGTCGCCGACGTGTTCAACGGCTGAGTGATGGATTGGTGACATGAGAAACCCGCTTCGGCGGGTTTTTTTGTGGCTGCGTTTTAAGGGCGAGGCACCTATGCCTGGGAAGTCATGGCCTGGCCATTGATGCGCGGTAGCAGGAGAGGGAGGGCAAGTGAAGGCCCTGCGGCTCGGGTGCGGCGGCTGCAAGCGTGAACCTGCAGTCGCCGACGTTTCGTCAGAACAGGTCGATCGGCGCCGCCTCGTCGGCAGGCAGTGGGCTGCCTGGCGCGCCCATGCCTGGGTCGAGTTCGTTCATGGGGGGAGGCGAGTCTTCGCTCTTGAACAACTCGAAATAGGCGTCTGGTGTGCCTGGTGCCGCTGCGCGGCCACTGTGCGGATCGACACGCAGGGTCAGGATGCCATCAGGCTCAGCCGGGCTGTGGTTGGGCTTGTCCTTGAGCGCGGCGCCCATGTAGCTCATCCAGATCGGTAGGGCCACGGTACCGCCGTACTCGTTGCGCCCCAGGCTTTCCGGTTGATCGAAACCTGCCCACACGGTGGTTACGTAATCGGCGTTGTAGCCGGAAAACCAGCTGTCCTTGGATTCGTTGGTGGTCCCGGTCTTGCCCGCCAGGTCGGTTCTGCCCAGCGCCATGGCGCGGCGCCCGGTACCGCGCTTGATCACGTCCTGCAGCATGCTGGTCATGATGTAGGCGGTGCGCTCGTCAAGAATGCGTTCGGCTTGTGCCGGCTCCGGTGCTTCGGGCAACTGCTCCGGTTTTGCTTGCGCGGCGCTCATCACGCCTTCTTCGTTGACCGGTGGCGGCACTTCAGGCTGTGCGGCATTGGGCACGCTTGGCGGGTTGGCGATGAACAGCGGATCACCATGGCGATTGTCGATGCGCTGAATCAGGTACGGTTGAACCTTGTGCCCGCCATTGGCGAACGTCGTCCAGCCGGTGGCGATTTCCATCGGGGTGAGGTTGGCGGTACCGAGTGCCAGCGACAGGTTTCGTGGCAGGTCCTGACGGTTGAAGCCGAAGCGCTCGATATAGCGCAGGGTCTGCTCGATACCCATGGCCTGCAGCAGGCGAATCGATACCAGATTGCGCGACTTGTACAAGGCTTCCCGCAGGCGGATCGGGCCAAGGAAGGTGTTGTTGTCGTTCTTCGGACGCCACACCTGGTCCATGTAGTCGTCGACGAACACGATCGGGGCATCGTTGACCAGGCTCGAGGCGGTGTAGCCGTTGTCCAGTGCGGCACTGTAGATGAACGGCTTGAAGCTCGAGCCGGGCTGACGTTTGGCCTGAATCGCGCGGTTATAGTTGCTCTGCTCGAAGGAAAAACCGCCAACCAGAGCACGAATCGCGCCGTTCTGCGGGTCGAGAGAAACCAGGGCGCTCTGTGCGCTTGGCAGTTGCACGAAGCGCAGGCTTTCGTCGTCCTGGCGCTGCACGCGAATCAGGTCGCCGATCTGTACCACGTCAGCTGGCTGCTGTGGCCTGGGTCCCAGGCTGTTGGTGTTGAGGAAGGGGCGAGCCCATTTCATGCTGTCCCAGGATACGGCCTCTTCGCTGCCGCGACGCGTGAGTACCAGAATGCCGCTTTTCTCGACCTGGGTAACGATGGCTGGCTCCAGCCCACCGCGTAGGCCCTGCTTGCTCAACTCGGCCTGCCAGGTTTCCCGGGTCATGCCGGGCAAGCGGCTTTCCGGGCCTCGATAGCCGTGGCGTTGGTCGTAGTCGATCAAACCGTCACGCAGCGCCTTGTTGGCCATCTGCTGAAGATCGCTGGGCACCGTGGTGGTGACGTTGAAGCCCTGGGTGTATGCGTCGCTGCCATAACGACCGACCATCTCGGCGCGCGCCATTTCGGCCACGTAAGGTGCCGGCACCTCAGGAGTTTGCACGTGATAGCTGGCATCCACCGGCTCGGCGAGCGCTGTCTCGTAACGAGCCTGATCGATGCGGCCCAGGCGGTGCATGCGGCCGAGGATCCAGTCACGACGCTCCTTGGCACGGGTCGGGTTGGTCAGCGGGTTGAAGGCCGAAGGTGCCTTGGGAAGACCGGCTATCGTCGCAAGCTGGGAAAGGCTCAAGTCTCGGATGGATTTGCCGTAATAGACTTGAGCGGCGGCTTCGATTCCGTATGCACGGTGGCCGAGGTAGATCTTGTTGACGTAGAGCTCGAGGATTTCGTTCTTGCTCAATTCGCGCTCGATCTGCAGAGCGAGAAGAATTTCGGTGATCTTGCGCGAGAAGCTACGCTCACTGGTGAGGAAGAAGTTCTTCGCCACCTGCATGGTGATGGTGCTACCACCCGATTGAATTTGACCGGTTTTCAATAATTGCGTGGCAGCGCGCATCAGGCTCGTAAGATCAACGCCATAATGGTTTGCGAAATTGTCGTCCTCTGCGGCGAGCAGTGCGCTGGTGAAGTCAGGCGGAATGTCGGCGAAGGCGATGGGGGAACGGCGCATTTCTCCGAATTCTGCGATGAGCTTCCCATCGCTGCTGTAGACGCGAAGCGGGATCTGCAGCTCTATGCTGCGAAGGGCATCGACAGAGGGTAGAGTCGGGCTCAGGTAGAGGAAGGCACCGCTGACGCTGAGTAGTAGCGCACAAAAAACAGCGATAACGGACCAACAGAAAAACTTCAGCAAACGCATCAAGATTTTTGGATTTCCAGATAAAAGAATGAGTTAAGCGGAAGACAAAGCGAAAAGGCAAAAACTGATCACATTATAAGCGTTTTTTTTGCTGGGGAGCCATTTGCGCTTCTGTCAAGTCTGCTATTTAATGTGGAAAAACATAAATCGTCCGTAAGTTATGGATGTGAATAGGAAATCGGTCGTGCTAGGGCTCTTCAGTAAGAAAGCGAATACGCTTTTGGGGATCGATATAAGTTCGACCTCAGTCAAGCTCCTCGAATTGAGTCGCTCAGGAAGCCGCTACAAGGTAGAGGCTTACGCTGTCGAGCCGCTCCCCGCCAATGCTGTCGTCGAAAAGAACATCGCCGAACTCGAGGGAGTCGGTCAGGCGTTGTCGCGGGTTCTGGCCAAGGCCAAGACCAATGTGCGTTCGGTTTCCGTCGCCGTGGCCGGCTCTGCGGTGATCACCAAGACCGTCGAGATGGAAGCGGGGCTTTCGGACGATGAGCTGGAAAACCAGATCAAGCTCGAAGCTGACCAGTACATTCCGTACCCGCTGGAAGAGGTGGCGATCGATTTCGAGGTCCAGGGCATCTCTGCGCGCAATTCCGAGCGGGTCGAAGTGCTGCTGGCAGCCTGTCGCAAGGAAAACGTCGAAGTTCGCGAGGCGGCTCTTGCGCTGGCTGGGCTGACTGCCAAGGTGGTGGATGTCGAGGCCTATGCGCTGGAGCGTGCCTATGGGTTGCTTTCCGAGCAGCTCGGTGGCGTGCATGACGATCTGACCGTGGCCGTCGTCGATATCGGCGCGACCATGACCACCCTCAGCGTGCTGCACAACGGGCGTACCATCTACACCCGTGAGCAACTGTTCGGTGGTCGTCAGTTGACCGAGGAAATCCAGCGCCGTTATGGCCTGTCCGTCGATGAGGCCGGCCTTGCCAAGAAGCAGGGTGGCTTGCCCGACGACTATGAAAGCGAAGTATTGCAGCCCTTCAAGGACGCGCTCGTGCAGCAGGTGTCCCGTTCCCTGCAGTTCTTCTTCGCTGCTGGCCAGTACAACGATGTGGATTACATCCTGCTGGCGGGTGGCACGGCCTCGATCCCTGATCTGGACCGTCTCATTCAGCAGAAGATCGGTACCCAGACGCTGGTCGCCAACCCGTTCGCGGACATGGCCCTGAGCGGCAAAGTCAATGCAGGGGCACTGGCCAGTGATGCGCCGGCACTGATGATTGCCTGCGGCCTGGCGATGAGGAGTTTCGACTGATGGCGCGCATTAACCTCCTTCCCTGGCGTGAACAGCTGCGCGAAGAGCGCAAGCAGCGTTTTCTGGTCAGCCTTGGCGGCCTTTTGGTCGTAGCTGCAGGCGTGGTCTTTCTGGGTGATCAGTATCTCAGCGGCGAAATCGAGAACCAGCAGGCGCGCAACGACTTCGTGCGCAAGGAAATCGCTGTTCTCGATACGCGAATCGCCGAGATCAGCGAGCTGCGCACACGCCGCCAGCAATTGCTCGAGCGGATGAAGATCATTCAGGACCTGCAGGGCAATCGCCCGATCATTGGTCGTGTGTTCGATCAACTGGTGCGGACCTTGCCTGATGGCGTGTATTTCACCGGGGTGAAAATGACCGACAAGACCATTGCGATCGTCGGTGCGGCCGAATCCAACAGTCGGGTTTCCAGTCTCATGCGTGACATGGACGCCTCCGACTGGTTGGCAGCGCCCAACCTGACCGAGGTCAAGGCGGTTACCGCTGGAGCGGTGGACCAGGCCAATACCTTTCAGTTGACCGTGCAGCAAGCGCAGCCGGTCAAGCAAGAAGCGGAGGTCAAGCCATGAGCCTCAACGATTCCCTGGCGAGCCTGCGCAAGGTCGACTTCAACGATCTCGACCTCAACAACATTGGATCCTGGCCCGCTGCGGTCAAGGTCATCGCTGGCATCATCGCCGTGATACTGGTGCTGGCGCTCGGCTACAACTTCCACCTGAAAGATCTGCAGGCAAGCCTTGATCAGCAGCGCATGGAAGAGGAGTCGCTCAAGGAGCAGTTCTCGACCAAGGCGTTTCAGGCCGCCAACCTCGAAGCCTACCGCGACCAGATGAAGGAAGCGGAGGTCTCGTTCGGTGCCCTGCTCAAGCAATTGCCAAGCGATACGGAGGTCCCGGGGCTGCTCGAGGACATTACCCGCATCGGCCTGGACAGTGGTCTGGAGTTCGAGGAAATCAAGTTGCTGCCGGAAGTCACTCAGCCGTTCTATATCGAGCTGCCGATTCAGATCAAGGTGGTCGGTGGTTATCATGACCTGGCGACCTTCGTCAGCGGTGTCGCCAGCCAGCCACGCATCGTCACGTTGCATGATTTCGAACTGGTTCCTGCGGCAGAGGGGAGCACCTCGAAGCTGCGGATGAGCATTCTTGCCAAGACCTATCGTTATAACGACAAGGGAGCACAGCCATGAAGCGTGTCTTCCTGTCGAGCCTGCTGTTGCTCAGCCTGAGTGGTTGCGGTGGAGGTGATTTCAGTGACCTTCAGGCCTACATGGATGAGGTGCGCGCGCGGCCGAAAGGCCAGATCGAGCCGCTTCCGCAGCCTGAGCCCTATGAAAGCTTCACCTATAGCGCAGCAGCGTTGCGCAGCCCGTTCCAGCCCCCCGTGAAGATCGACCTGGTCAATCGGACTAAGGGGGACAAGGAAATCAAGCCGGACGAAACCCGGGTCAAGCAGTTCCTCGAGGGCTTCAATATCGAGCTCTTCGAAATGGTCGGCACCTTGGCCAATGGCAACGGCTCGTTCGCGCTGGTCAGCGGTGCCGGTGGTGTTCATCGCGTCAGGGTCGGGGATTACCTGGGGCGCAATGAAGGCCGTATCGTGGCCATTGACAGTGCCAAGATCGACGTCGTCGAAATCGTCCCTGACGGTGATGGTGGCTGGCTCGAGCGCCCCCGTACCCTCACTCTGAAGGAGCGCTCCTGAGGAGCGAGGTGAAGCATGAAAAGAAATAACCGGTCTGCCAAACGGAACCCAAGCATGAACAGCTCTCTTTCGCGTCTCAGCGTTTCGCTGCTGGCGATCCTGCTCTCTCCCGCAGCCCTGGCAGCCAATCTGCAAGCGCTGGATGTCGTAGCTCTGCCGGGTGACCGCGTCGAGCTGAAACTGTCATTCGACGAGCCGGTCACCGCACCGCGTGGTTATACCATCGAGCAGCCAGCCCGTATCGCGCTGGATCTGCCAGGCGTTTCCAACAAGCTGGGCGTCAAGAACCGCGAGCTGGGGATGGGCAATGCGCGCAGCCTTACCGTGGTCGAGGCCAAGGATCGCACACGGTTGATCATCAACCTGTCCAGTCTGGCGCCTTACAATACCCGTACCGAAGGCAACAACCTGTTCGTTCAGGTTGGAACCGGGGTCGCCACTTCCTCAGCCAGCGCCTCAGCCGCCCCGGCGAGCGCGCCGGCGGCTGCACGCACTGCCCCCGTGGCCGCTACACCGGTTGCCGCCCCGGCTACTCCGAAAGTCTTCGGTGCAGTCAACAAGGCGATCAGCAATATCGATTTCCAGCGCGGCGAGCAGGGTGAAGGCAACGTCGTCATCAACCTCTCCGACGCCTCGGTCAGCCCCGATATCCAGGAGCGCGGCGGCAAGATCATCCTGAATTTCAACCGCACCCAGTTGCCTGAAGCCTTGCGTGTCCGCCTGGATGTGAAGGACTTCGCTACGCCGGTGCAGTTCGTCAGCGCCAGTGGTGCCGGTGACGATGCGAGCATCGTCATCGAGCCCGTCGGTGCTTTCGACTACCTGGCCTATCAGACCGAAAACAAGCTGACTCTGAGCGTCAAGCCGTTGACCCAGGAAGACGCCGATAAGCGTCAGGCCGAGCGTTTCGCCTATACCGGCGAGAAGCTGTCGCTGAACTTCCAGGATATCGACGTGCGTTCCGTGCTGCAGCTGATCGCTGATTTCACCGACCTCAACCTGGTCGCCAGTGACACCGTGGCCGGCAACATCACCCTGCGCCTGCAGAACGTGCCCTGGGATCAGGCGCTGGATCTGGTGCTGAAAACCAAGGGGCTCGACAAGCGCCAGATCGGTAACGTGCTGCTGGTTGCGCCCGCTGAAGAGATCGCCGCCCGTGAGCGCCAGGAGCTGGAGTCGCAGAAGCAGATTGCCGAGTTGGCACCGCTACGCCGCGAGTTGATTCAGGTCAACTACGCCAAGGCTGCCGACATGGCCAAGCTGTTCCAGTCGGTGACCAGTGCCGATGGTGGCGCGGCTGACGATCGTGGCTCTATTACCGTCGATGAGCGCACCAACAGCATCATCGCTTATCAGACCCAGGAGCGTCTGGACGAGCTGCGCCGAATCGTGGCTCAGCTCGACGTGGCGGTTCGTCAGGTGATGATCGAGGCGCGTATCGTTGAGGCCAGGGTCAACTATGACAAGGCGCTGGGTGTGCGCTGGGGGGGCAGCGCAAGGCGGGGTGCATGGGATGTAAGCGGTAAGGACGGTGTTCAGGCTTTTGATGAGGATACTGGTGCCAGAGCTCCTTTCGTTGGTACTGATACTATCGGCAGCACTTCGCTGGACGATGGATTGGCGCGCTTACCTTTCGTGGATATGGGCGTAGCCAACAGCACTTCCGGTATTGGTATTGGCTTCTTGAGCAATAACGTTGTCCTGGATCTGCAGCTTTCCGCGATGGAAAGCTCGGGTAATGGCGAAATAGTTTCCCAGCCCAAGGTCGTGACTTCCGACAAGGAGACCGCGAAGATTCTCAAGGGGCAGGAGATTCCTTACCAGGAAGCCAGCTCCAGTGGCGCGACTTCGACATCCTTCAAGGAAGCGGCATTGTCCTTGGAGGTGACTCCACAGATCACGCCGGATAACCGGATCATCATGGAAGTCAAGGTCACCAAGGATGCGCCAGACTTTGCTAATGCCGTCAACAATGTGCCGCCGATCAACAAGAACGAGGTCAATGCAAAAGTTCTGGTTGCAGACGGTGAAACCATCGTGATCGGTGGGGTGTTTGAAAATACCCAGACCAAGTCCACGGAGAAGGTCCCTTTCCTTGGCGACGTGCCTTATCTGGGACGTTTGTTCCGTCGCGATACGGTCACCGACAACAAGACCGAGTTGCTGGTTTTCATCACTCCGCGCATCATGAACACTTCCGCGGTGGCCGTGAGTCGGTAATTTGTGCGTAATCTGATCCTTGTCGGCCCGATGGGTGCTGGAAAGAGCACCATCGGGCGCTTGCTTGCCAAAGAGTTGCGGTTGCCATTCAAGGACTCCGACAAGGAGATCGAGCAGCGTACCGGTGCAGACATTCCCTGGATTTTCGATGTCGAGGGTGAACAGGGCTTCCGTGAGCGCGAGCAGGCGGTAATCTGCTCGCTTTGCGAGTCCGATGGTCTGGTGTTGGCCACTGGGGGCGGTGCGGTCTTGCGGCCGTTGAATCGCCAGGCATTGCGTGCGGGAGGGCGCGTGGTCTATCTGCATGCGTCCGTCGAGCAGCAGATCGATCGCACTGCGCGCGATCGCAATCGCCCATTGCTGCGTGCACCCAACCCGGGGCAGGTGCTGGCTGATCTGCTCGCCATTCGTGATCCGCTGTATCGGGAAATCGCCGATGTGATCATCGAAACCGATGAGCGCCCACCGCGTATGGTGGTTCAGGAAATTCTCGAGCGGCTGGAAGCGCTAGCGCCCCGTTAATGACAGGGCCGAACTGCGTTATCCTAGAGCCCTTTTCAATCGGGGGCTCCATGCAAACACTCCATGTCGATCTCGCTGAGCGCAGCTACCCCATTCATATTGGTGACGGCCTGCTCGGTCGTGCCGATCTGCTGACGCCGCATATCGTCGGTCGCCAGGTGGCGATCGTCACCAACGAGACCGTCGCACCCTTGTACCTGGCTGCGCTGGAAGCGACGCTCGCTGAGTACCGGGTCACCTCGGTCGTGCTCCCCGATGGCGAAGCGTTCAAGAACTGGGAAACGCTGCAGACCATCTTCGACGGCTTGCTCGGCGCCCGCCATGACCGGCGGACCACGGTCATTGCCCTTGGTGGTGGAGTGATCGGTGATATGGCGGGGTTCGCGGCGGCCTGCTATCAGCGTGGCGTGAATTTCATCCAGATCCCGACTACGCTGCTTTCCCAGGTCGACTCTTCGGTAGGTGGCAAGACCGGGATCAACCATCCTCTGGGCAAGAACATGGTCGGTGCCTTCTACCAGCCACAGGCGGTACTGATCGACACCCGCAGTCTGGATACACTGCCGCCCCGCGAGCTGTCGGCGGGGCTGGCTGAAGTGATCAAGTATGGATTGATCTGCGACGAGCCTTTCCTTGGCTGGCTCGAGGAGAATATGGCAGCGTTGCGCGGCCTTGATCAGGTTGCACTGACCCAGGCCATCGAGCGCTCCTGTGCGGCCAAGGCGCGTGTGGTGGGCGCCGACGAACGGGAAACCGGCGTGCGCGCCACGCTCAATCTCGGGCATACCTTTGGACATGCCGTCGAAACCCACATGGGGTATGGCGTCTGGTTGCACGGTGAGGCGGTAGCCGCCGGAACGGTGATGGCATTGGAGATGTCTCACCGCCTGGGCTGGCTCACTGCCGATGAGCGCGACCGTGGCATTCGTCTGTTTCTCGCCGCCGGCCTGCCCGTGGTGCCGCCGCAGGCAATGACCCCTGCGGATTTTCTCGAACACATGGCTGTCGACAAGAAGGTGCTGGATGGCCAGTTGCGTCTGGTGCTGCTGCGCTCGCTGGGCGAAGCGGTAGTGACCAGCGATTACCCGCGAGACATCTTGAGTGCCACCCTGGCTGCCGACTATCCGGCACTGGTGGCCCGGCTTAACAATCAGTGAGTATTCAATGACCAGTTTGCACGCCGACGAAGCGTTTCTCGATCACTACCAGTTCACCCATGATCCATTCGCGGCGCGGGTGCCGGGCTTCAAGTTCTTCCCCGCACAGCGCAAGCCGGTGCTTGGGCAATTGCATCACCTGGCCCGCTACAGCCAACTGCTGCTGGTGGTGACGGGGCCGGAGGGTAGTGGCAAGACCTTGCTGCGCCAGGCGCTGGTCGCCAGCACCAACAAGCAGGCCGTTCACAATGTCGTGGTATCCGCTCAGGGCGCTGCCGACCCTGCGACGCTGATGCGGCATATCGCGCAAGGTCTCAACACTCAGCAGACCGATCGGGCCTCGTTGCTGGCTCAGGTCGGTCAGCTTTCGCTGACCGGGCAGGAAGTCTATCTGCTGATCGATGATGCCGAAGAGCTCAGCGAAGCGGCGCTGGAGGCCTTGCTGGTCCTGGCTCAGGGCAGCCCGGAAGGGCGTCCCCACGTCTTCCTGTTCGCCGATACCGATCTCATCTCGCGCCTCGAAGCGCTGGCTGGCGCCGAAGAGGTTTTTCACGTCATCGAGCTGCAGCCCTACGCCGAGGATGAGACGCGCGAGTATCTGGCTCTGCGCCTCGAGGGGGCCGCTCAGGGGATCGAGTTGTTCTCCGACGAGCAGGTCGAACTGATCCATGACCGCTCTGGTGGCTGGCCGGGTGAGATCAATCGTGTTGCCCGCGATGTTCTGGTCGATGCCATGGCATCACGCCGTGGCGCGGCGAAGACGGGTGGTTTCTCCTTCAACCTGCCCAGGAAGCATCTGTTGGCACTGGGTGTGGTTGCCATCGGTGTGGTCGCGGCCCTGCTGATGCAGGGTCGCTCGGGTTCCACGGATGCTCCGGCAACCCAGGCGCAACTGCCTGTCGATGCTGCGCAGCAGCCGCAGCAGCAACCCGAAACTCAAGCGGCTCAGCCTGGTGCCGAGCAGGGCGCTGATGGTCGGCCTGCCATCGAATTCGCCGGCAGCAATCAGCCCCTGCCCTTGCCTCTGGTTGGTCAATCCCAGCCGGTGATCCGTCAGCCGCTTGCGCAGGCTGCAGGCGAGACGGACGGTGAGGCAAATGTGGAGTTGCCAGAGCCCGTGACAAGCACGCCGGTGACCGTGCCGCCGGTAGCGTCCCAGTCGGCGCCGGCAACTGAGCCGCCGGCCACGCCCGCTCCCGCCCCGGCTCCTCGGGCAGCGCCACCGGTCGCGCAGCAGCCGAAGCCGGCTGAACAACCGAAGCCGGCTCCTGCCCCGGCAACAAAGCCTGCTCCTGCCGCCCAAGCGCCCGCGACAGCCGGTGCCGCACAGGGCAGTGGCTGGTATGCGGCGCAGACCAAGAGCCATTACACCCTGCAGATTCTCGGTACCAGCACGGAAGCCAGTGCGCGTTCATTCGTGAGTCAGAACGGCGCGCAATACCGCTACTTCAAGAAGATGCACCAGGGTAAGCCGCTTTTCGTCATCACTTATGGTAGTTTTGCCAGCCGCGACGCCGCCCAGGCTGCCGTGAAGACGCTGCCCGCCAAGGTTCAGGCCGGCAAGCCGTGGCCGAAAACCTTCGCCAGTGTCACTCAGGAAATGGCGCCCTGACAGAAGCGTGCCCGTTGCAGCGTAACCGCTGCAACGGGCTCTTTCATTTTTGCGACATTTTATTCCTGTTTTTCGTCACATTGTTCTTTGTGACGCTTCTCTCGCTATGTACAATGACCTCCGTTTGCCTGCGCAAAGCCGGGCGCATCGACCTGCGCGCAGAGTAATTGGTTGAATTAGAAAGAAAAATGCCGAGTAAGGCAGTCTGGTGAGAGTTCCCTATGAAAGCAGGTCTGTACCATCCTGATGAGTTCAAGGATAACTGCGGCTTCGGCCTGATCGCACACATGCAGGGTGAGGCCAGCCATCACCTGTTGCAGACCGCGATAGAAGCACTGACCTGCATGACCCACCGTGGCGGCATCAACGCCGACGGCAAGACGGGTGATGGCTGTGGTTTGCTGATTCAAAAGCCCGATCTGTTCCTGCGCGCCGTCGCCAAGGACACCTTCGGCGTCGAACTGCCCAAGCAATATGCCGTAGGCATGGTCTTCCTCAATCAGGACGAGACCAAGGCCAGTGCTGCCCGCGACAACATGAATCGCGAAATCCAGGCTGCCGGTTTGACTCTGGTCGGCTGGCGCAAGGTGCCGATCGATACCAGCGTGCTTGGCCGCCTGGCTCTGGAGCGCCTGCCGCAGATCGAACAGGTGTTCATCAGTGCCGATGGCCTGAGCGATCAGGACTTCGCCATCAAACTGTTCTGTGCCCGTCGCCGCTCCTCGGTTGCCAACGCCGCGGACAGCGAGCACTACATCTGCAGCTTTTCGCACAAGACCATCATCTACAAAGGCCTGATGATGCCGGCCGACCTGCAGCAGTTCTACCCGGACCTGGGTGACGAGCGCCTGCAGACTGCGATCTGCGTGTTCCACCAGCGCTTTTCCACCAACACCCTGCCGAAGTGGCCGCTGGCTCAGCCGTTCCGTTTCCTCGCCCACAATGGCGAGATCAACACCATCACCGGTAACCGCAACTGGGCGCAGGCACGCCGTACCAAATTCGAGAACGGCCAGATTCCTGCCCTCGAAGAGCTCGGCCCGCTGGTCAACCGCGTGGGCTCCGACTCCTCGAGCATGGACAACATGCTCGAACTGATGGTCACCGGCGGCATCGACCTGTTCCGCGGCGTGCGCATGATCATTCCGCCAGCCTGGCAGAACGTCGAAACCATGGACGCCGACCTGCGGGCGTTCTACGAATACAATTCCATGCACATGGAGCCCTGGGATGGCCCCGCTGGCGTAGTGCTGACCGATGGTCGTCACGCCGTGTGCCTGCTCGACCGCAACGGCCTGCGTCCGGCGCGTTGGGTGACCACCACCAATGGCTACATCACCCTGGCCTCGGAAATCGGCGTGTGGAATTACCAGCCCGAAGACGTGGTCGCCAAAGGCCGTGTCGGCCCGGGCCAGATCCTTGCCGTCGATACCGAAACCGGTCAGGTGCTGACCACCGACGACATCGACAATCGCCTCAAGTCCCGCCACCCCTACAAGCAGTGGCTGCGCAAGAGCGCGCTGCGTATCCAGGCGACCATGGAAGACAACGACCATGGTTCGGCCTTCTACGAAGCGGATCAGCTCAAGCAGTACATGAAGATGTTCCAGGTCACCTTCGAGGAGCGTGACCAGGTGCTGCGTCCGCTCGCCGAGCAGGGCCAGGAAGCGGTTGGCTCGATGGGCGATGACACGCCGATGGCGGTGTTGAGTCAGCGCGTGCGTTCACCGTACGACTATTTCCGCCAGCAGTTCGCGCAGGTCACCAACCCGCCGATCGACCCGCTGCGTGAAGCCATCGTCATGTCGCTGGAGATCTGCCTCGGTGCCGAGCGCAACATCTTCGAGGAGTCCCCGGAACATGCGTCGCGGGTGATCCTCAGCTCGCCGGTGATCTCCCCGGCCAAGTGGCGCACCCTGATGAATCTGCAGCGCCCGGGATTCGAGCGGCAGATCATCGACCTCAACTACGACGAGTCGATCGGCCTGGAAGCGGCCGTGCGCAACATGGCCGACCAGGCCGAAGAAGCCGTGCGCTCCGGCAAGGTACTGTTGGTTCTGACCGACCGTCACATCGCGCCGGGCAAGTTGCCGGCCCATGCCGCGTTGGTCACCGGTGCGGTGCACCATCGCCTGACCGAGACCGGCCTGCGTTGCGATTGCAACATCCTGGTCGAAACCGCCACCGCCCGTGACCCGCACCACTATGCGGTGCTGATCGGTTTCGGCGCTTCGGCGGTGTACCCGTTCCTGGCCTACGAAGTGCTGGGTGATCTGATCCGTACCGGTGAGGTGCTGGGTGATCTGTACGAAGTCTTCAAGTACTACCGCAAGGGCATTTCCAAGGGCTTGCTGAAGATCCTCTCGAAGATGGGCATCTCCACCGTCGGTTCCTACCGCGGTGCTCAGCTGTTCGAGGCGGTCGGTCTGGCCGACGAGGTCACCGGTCTGTGCTTCCGTGGCGTACCGAGCCGCCTCAAGGGCGCGCGTTTCGTCGATCTGGAAGCCGAGCAGAAGGCGCTGGCGGGCGAAGCCTGGAACAACCGCAAGGCGATCCAGCAGGGTGGCCTGTTGAAGTTCGTCTACGGCGGCGAGTACCACGCCTACAACCCCGATGTGGTCAACACCCTGCAAGCAGCGGTGAAGCAGGGCAGTTACGAGACCTTCAAGGAATACACCAAACTGGTTGATACCCGCCCGGTGTCGATGCTGCGTGACCTGTTGCAGGTCAGGCTGGCCGATACGCCGCTGGCGCTGGATGACGTCGAACCGCTGGAGTCGATCTTCAAGCGCTTCGACGCAGCCGGTATCTCCCTGGGGGCGCTGTCGCCAGAGGCTCACGAAGCCCTGGCCGAGGCGATGAACCGCCTGGGCGCACGTTCCAACTCCGGCGAAGGCGGTGAAGACCCGGCGCGTTACGGCACCATCAAGAGCTCCAAGATCAAGCAGATCGCCACCGGCCGTTTCGGGGTCACCCCGGAATACCTGGTCAATGCCGAAGTGCTGCAGATCAAGGTGGCTCAGGGTGCCAAGCCTGGCGAAGGTGGTCAGCTGCCGGGTGGCAAGGTCAACGGGCTGATCGCCAAGCTGCGTTACGCGGTACCGGGCGTCACCCTGATTTCGCCGCCGCCGCACCACGATATCTATTCGATCGAAGACCTGGCGCAGCTGATCTATGACCTCAAGCAGGTCAACCCCAGTGCCCTGGTATCGGTCAAGCTGGTATCCGAAGCGGGCGTCGGCACCATCGCCGCCGGTGTCGCCAAGGCTTACGCCGACCTGATCACCATTTCCGGTTATGACGGCGGCACCGGCGCTTCGCCGCTGACGTCGATCAAGTATGCTGGCGCGCCGTGGGAGCTGGGCCTGGCGGAAACTCACCAGACCCTGCGCGGCAACGACCTGCGCGGCAAGGTACGGGTGCAGACCGACGGCGGGCTGAAAACCGGCCTCGACGTGATCAAGGCTGCCATCCTCGGTGCCGAGAGCTTCGGCTTCGGTACCGCGCCAATGGTCGCTCTGGGCTGCAAGTACCTGCGTATCTGTCACCTGAACAACTGCGCCACAGGCGTGGCGACCCAGAACGACAAGCTGCGCAAGGATCACTTCATCGGCACCGTCGACATGGTGGTGAATTTCTTCACCTTCGTCGCCGAGGAAACCCGCGAGTGGCTGGCCAAGCTGGGCGTGCGCAGCCTGGGCGAGCTGATCGGTCGTACCGATCTGCTGGAGATTCTGCCGGGCGAAACCGCCAAGCAGAACCACCTGGATCTGACGCCGCTGCTGGGTAGCGATCACATTCCCGCCGACAAACCGCAGTTCTGCGAAGTCGATCGCAACCCGCCGTTCGACCAGGGGCTGCTGGCCGAAGAGATGCTGTCCATGGCCAAGTCGGCGATCGACAGCGCCAGTGGCGGCGACTACCAACTGGACATCTGCAACTGCGACCGCTCCATCGGTGCCCGCGTCTCCGGCGAAATCGCCCGGGTGCATGGCAATCAGGGCATGGTCAAGGCGCCGATCACCTTCCGTTTCAAGGGCACGGCCGGGCAGAGCTTCGGTGTGTGGAACGCCGGTGGCCTGAACCTTTACCTCGAAGGCGACGCCAACGATTACGTCGGCAAGGGCATGACCGCTGGCAAGCTGGTGATCGTGCCGCCGAAAGGCAGCCCGTTCAAAACCCAGGACAGCGCGATCATCGGCAACACCTGCCTGTACGGCGCCACCGGTGGCAAGCTGTTCGCAGCGGGTACCGCAGGTGAGCGTTTCGCGGTGCGCAACTCCGGCGCCCATTCCGTGGTGGAAGGCGTGGGTGACCATTGCTGCGAGTACATGACCGGTGGTTTCGTCTGCGTGCTGGGCAAGACCGGCTACAACTTCGGCTCAGGCATGACCGGTGGTTTCGCCTACGTGCTGGACCTGGACAACAGCTTCTACGACCGGGTCAACCACGAGCTGGTAGAGATTCAACGGATCAACAACGAGTCCATGGAGGCTTATCGCAGCCACCTGGAGCGGGTGTTGGCCGAGTACGTCGAAGAGACGTCGAGCGAGTGGGGGCGCAATCTGCTGGAAAACCTGGACGACTACCTGCGCAAGTTCTGGCTGGTGAAACCCAAGGCTGCGAACCTCAAGTCGCTGCTCTCCAGCATCCGCGCCAACCCGCAATAAGCAGCTTCAAGCGGCGAGCCCTGACAGCGGGGCTCGCCGCTCAACGTGATTGTCTTGCAGCTTCGAGCGTGTCGCTCGGCGCTGCTGCTAAGAGGTTTATGACATGGCTGAACGTCTGAATAACGACTTCCAGTTCATCGAAGTCGGGCGCAAAGACCCGAAGAAGAAGCTGCTGCGTCAGCGCAAGAAAGAATTCGTCGAAATCTACGACACCTTCAAGCCGGCTCAGGCCGGTGATCAGGCACACCGCTGCCTGGGTTGCGGCAACCCGTATTGCGAGTGGAAGTGCCCGGTGCACAACTTCATCCCCAACTGGTTGAAGCTGGTCTCCGAAGGCAACATTCTGGCTGCCGCCGAACTCAGCCACCAGACCAACACCCTGCCGGAAGTCTGCGGCCGCGTGTGCCCGCAGGATCGTCTGTGCGAAGGTGCCTGCACCCTCAACGACGGCTTCGGTGCGGTGACCATCGGCTCGGTGGAGAAGTACATCACCGATACCGCTTTCGCCATGGGCTGGCGCCCGGACATGTCCAAGGTCAAACCGACCGGCAAACGTGTCGCGGTGATCGGTGCCGGTCCGGCCGGCCTGGGCTGTGCGGACATTCTGGTGCGCAATGGCGTGACGCCGGTGGTGTTCGACAAGAACCCGGAAATCGGCGGCCTGCTGACCTTCGGCATTCCCGAGTTCAAGCTGGAAAAGAGCGTACTGAGCAATCGCCGCGAAGTCTTCACCGGCATGGGTATCGAATTCCGTTTGAACACCGAGATCGGCAAGGACATCACCATGCAGCAGTTGCTGGATGAGTACGATGCCGTGTTCATGGGCATGGGCACCTACACCTACATGAAGGGCGGCTTCCCGGGCGAGGACCTGCCGGGCGTGCACGACGCGCTGGACTTCCTGATCGCCAACGTCAATCGCAACCTCGGTTTCGAGAAGGCGCCGGAAGACTTCGTCGACATGAAGGGCAAGCGCGTCGTGGTCCTCGGCGGCGGCGACACTGCGATGGACTGCAACCGCACCTCGATTCGCCAGGGCGCCAAGGCCGTGACCTGCGCCTATCGCCGTGACGAAGCGAACATGCCGGGCTCGCGCAAGGAAGTGAAGAATGCCAAGGAAGAGGGCGTGAAGTTCCTCTTCAACCGCCAGCCCATCGCCATCGTCGGCGAGGACAAGGTCGAAGGCGTAAAGGTGGTCGAGACCCGTCTCGGCGAGCCCGATGCCCGTGGCCGTCGCAGCCCCGAGCCAATCCCGGGCTCCGAGGAGATCATCCCGGCAGAAGCCGTGCTGATCGCCTTCGGTTTCCGACCGAGCCCGGCGCCCTGGTTCGATGATTTCGATATCCGTATCGATACCCAGGGCCGTGTCGTCGCGCCGGAGAAGGCGACCTTCAAACACCAGACCAGCAACCCGAAGGTGTTCGCCGGTGGTGACATGGTGCGGGGTTCCGACCTGGTGGTGACCGCCATCTACGAAGGCCGCAATGCGGCTGAAGGGATTCTCGACTACCTCGGTGTCTGAGTCTCACCCTTGCTGACGAGGCCGGCCGTACGCCGGCCTCGTCGTTTTAGGCCCTCTAGAGCCTGTTTTCGACGTAGCAGTGCCGGCGCACAGCGGATGTAACCGGTTCCTGGCTGACCTGGGGCAATACGCCGCGTTGATCGTGCCTTTACAGTACCTCCATCGTTTTCTCAGGAGGTTCCCATGCTGACCACTGCCATCTTCCCATCCCGTTACGTGCAGGGCCGCGGCGCGCTCGAGCAACTCGGCTTCGAGTTGTCGCGCTTCGGCAACAAGGCACTGGCGCTGCTCGATCCCTTCGCTGACGATCACCTGGGCGATCTGCTGGAAAACACCTGTGCCGGCCATCTCGATTGTCAGCGGGTGCGTTTTGCCGGTGAGTGCTGCGACGAAGAAATCGCCCGTCTGGTGGCATTGGCTCGGCAGGCCGGGCCCGAGGTGATTCTCGGCATGGGCGGCGGCAAGGCACTGGATACCGCCAAGGCGCTTGCCTACGAACTGCGCCTGCCCGTTGCTGTGGTGCCCACCCTGGCCTCCAGCGACGCCCCCTGCAGCGCACTGTCGGTGATCTACACCGCCGAGGGGGCCTTCAAACGGTATCTGGTGCTGCCGCGCAACCCCGATCTGGTGCTGGTCGACAGCCAGGTGATCGCCCAGGCACCGGCGCGCTTTCTGGTTTCCGGTATGGGGGACGCTCTGGCCACCTGGTTCGAGGCCGAGGATTGCCGCATCAGCGGCGCCGCGAACATGACCGGTCGGCAGGGCCCGCGTACGGCTCATGCACTGGCCCGGTTCTGCTACGACACGTTGCTGGAGTACGGCCCTCTGGCATTGCAGGCCTGCCGCCAGCAGGTGGTGACGCCTGCTCTGGAACATGTCATCGAGGCCAACACACTGCTTTCCGGTCTGGGCTTCGAAAGTGGCGGCCTCGCCGCAGCTCACGCGATTCACAATGGCTTCACGGTCCTCGAGGGTACCCATGCCTACTGGCATGGCGAGAAGGTCACCTTCGGCGTGCTGAGCATGCTGATGCTGCGTGACAGCGAGCCGAGACTGATCGATGAGGTCTATGGTTTCTGTCTCGCCGTCGGCTTGCCGGTCACGCTCGCCGAGATCGGTCTGCCCGATGTCAGCGATGTCGATCTGCTGCGCGCCGCCGAGCTTGCCTGCGCCGCGGGTGAAAGTATCCACAACGAGCCCTTTGCGGTAGATGCGCAGAGCGTGCTTGCCGCCATGCGTACCGCCGACGCCGAGGGCTGCCGTCGACTTCAGGCGGCTAGATAGCTGCCCGATGGGCGGCGTGGCGAGGGGCTAGGCGGTCGCCTTGGCCGAACAGTTGCTGCCTGAGGCTGCCGCCCTCGTAGGCCTGGCGGTAGCGGCCACGGCGCTGCAGCTCTGGGACCAGCAGATCGACCACCGCGCTGAGGTCTTCATGGGCGACGGCATAGGTCAGGTTGAAACCGTCGATGCCGGTGGCGTCCAGCCATTCCTCCAGCTGATCGGCCACTTCGCCGGGGGAGCCGAGCAGAACAGGCCCGCGACCACCCAGGCAGACGAACTCGGCGGCTTCGGCCACTGTCCATTGGCGGTTCGGATCGCTGCGCGTGAAGGACGCCAGGGCTGTGCGCCCGGCATCGTTTTCCAGGTACTCGATGACCTGGTCGCCGCGCAGGTTCGACAGGTCGATGCCTGTCCAGCCGGATAGAAGCGCCAGCGCGGCCTCGACGTCCACGTAGCGACGATAGTCGGCCAGCTTCGCCTCGGCAGCGGCGCGGCTCGGCGCGACGATGATCAGCGCCTGGGCGTAGATCAATTGCTCCTCCGGCTGCCTGCCTGCGTCCCGCAGGGCTTGGCGCAAGCCCGCTACCAGGCCCTTCAGGACGGTCTGGGTGGGGCCGCTGATGAATACGCACTCGGCATGGCGAGCCGCGAAGGCCTGGCCCCGGGGCGAGGCGCCCGCCTGGAACAGCACCGGTGTGCGTTGCGGGGACGGTTCGCAAAGGTGGATGCCGGGCACCTGGTAGTGCTCGCCATGATGGCCGATCGGGTGCACCTTGCTTGGGTCGATGTAGGAGGTTCCGGCCCCGCTGCGGTTGACCGCATCATCTTGCCAACTGCGCTCCCAGAGTTTGTAGAGCACCTGCAGGTATTCCTCGGCCAGCTCATAGCGCTGGTCATGGCCCAGTTGCCTGCCAAGGCCCAGGTTGCGTGCCGCGCTGTCCAGATAGCCGGTGACGATGTTCCAGCCAACCCGGCCATCGGTAAGGTGATCCAGGGTCGACATGCGCCGGGCGAAGGGATAGGGATGCTCGTAGGTCAGTGAGAACGTCACGCCGAAACCCAGGTGCCGGGTCACGGCGGCCATGGCAGGCACGATCAGCAGCGGATCGTTGACCGGTACCTGCACGCCCCCGCGCACCGCTGCATCCGGGCTGCCCTGATAGACATCGTAGACACCCAGTACATCGGCGATGAACAGCGCATCGAACAGCCCCCGCTCGAGCAGATGCGCCAGTTCAAGCCAATAAGGCAGACGGTTGTGGTGCTGGCTGCGATTGAGTGGATGGCGCCACAGGCCGGGTGACTGGTGGCTGGCGGCATTCATGCTGAAGGCGTTGAAGCGGATCGGTGTGCGGGAGGTCATGACGGCTCCACCGTTGTAGGGTACACGGACAGGGCAATGGCAAGTGGCCGCCCCACCCGGTTGGGCGGGAGGCTAGTCGGCTCGGCCAGGCGCATGCTCCTTTCAGGGCAACAGGGACTGCGGGTAGACCGCCTCGTCGACGCGCAGGGGATTGGGGATCAGCCCGAGGCCGAGGAAGGTATCTGCCAGTTTTTGCTGCTCCGCGACGATCTCGGGAGTGATCGCCTCGGCGGCATAGTTGCGGCGCTGGGTGGCGAGAAGCAGTACGTCCGGTGCTATTCCCAATTGCGGTGCGAGCAGGTCGGCGACCTGCTGAGGATTCTTGTTGGCCCAGTCACTGACGTGCGCCAATTGCTGGAAGAACGTCTTCACCAGATCGCCGTTGTGGTCGGTGAATTCGGCTGTGGACAGGTAGAAGGTGCGGTTGTTGGTCAGCCCCTGGCCATCGCGCAGGTTGCGCACCGGCAGCTTCTTTTCGGCTGCAGCGAGGAATGGATCCCACAGCGTGACGGCTTGCACGGAACCCGATTGCAGCGCGGCGATGGCGTCCGCGGCGTTGTTGACGTATGCCGCCGTGATATCGGTATAGCTCAGGCCGGCCTCCTGCAGAGCCAGGGCCAGCAGGTACTGGGCATTCCAGCCTCGGCCGGTGGCTACTCGCTTGCCCTTGAGGTCGGCAATGTTCTGTATGCCGCCCTCATTGTGCACCAGAATGCCGATGCCTTTGGGGTAGGGTTGCTCTGCTGCCAGATAGACCACCGGTTTACCGGCAGCCTGGGCGAATACCGAGGGCGCATCGGCAGCGTGCCCCAGATCGATGGCGCCGGTACTCAGCGCTTCCAGCAATTGCGGGCCGGCGGCGAACTCGTGCCAGCTGACCTTGACGCCCCGGGTTTCGAGCGCCTTCTCCAGTGCGCCGCTTCCCTTGAGAATATTCACGCTGTTGAACTTCTGGTAACCGATTCGCAGCGTCTTGGCGCTCTCGGCGTGGGCTGCTTGCCAAGGCAGCAAGACAGCGCTGGCAGCCGCCAGGAGGCCCAGTGTAAAGGCGCGACGGCTGGGGAAGCGGAAAGAACGGGCCATGCTGAGCTCCGAAATCGAACCTGATGTGGATGGCCCTCAATATAGAACCGGACGGAACTAGCGAGCACGCGTAATCTTCGTTTTGGGTATAACGTTTTCTTTTCAGTACCTCATCAAGGAATATAAAGAGCAGGTTTGGCGTGGCCAAAAGCCGCAGCTGAGCACCTGCGCCGTGTCTTTTAGGTCGCGCTTTGCGACAATGGCGGGTCTGCCGTCCCTGGAATCCTGTGCCATGACTGCCCTGAAGAACGACCGTTTCCTGCGTGCTCTGCTCAAGCAACCCGTCGATGTCACCCCGGTGTGGATGATGCGTCAGGCGGGCCGCTATCTGCCGGAGTACCGGGCCAGCCGGGCCAAGGCCGGGGATTTCATGAGCCTCATGATGAACCCCGAGTTCGCCTGCGAAGTCACCCTGCAGCCGCTTGATCGTTACCCACAGCTCGATGCAGCCATCCTCTTCTCCGACATCCTCACCATCCCCCACGCCATGGGCCAGGGGCTGTACTTCGAGACGGGTGAAGGGCCGCGCTTCAAGAAGGTCATCAGCAGCGCTGCCGATGTCGACGCGCTGCCGATCCCTGATCCGCAGAAGGATCTGGGCTATGTGATGGATGCAGTGCGCACCATCAAGTCGGCGCTAGGCGGCCGTGTTCCGCTGATCGGCTTTTCCGGCAGCCCGTGGACGCTGGCGACCTACATGGTCGAGGGCGGCTCGTCGAAGGACTTCCGCAAGATCAAGGCGATGCTTTACGACCAGCCCGAGGCCATGCACGCGCTGCTCGACAAGCTGGCGCAATCGGTCACCGCCTACCTCAATGGGCAGATCCTCGCCGGTGCCCAGGCGGTGCAGATCTTCGACACCTGGGGTGGCAACCTGTCGTCAGCGGCCTACCAGACGTTCTCCCTGGCTTACATGCAAAAGATCGTCGACGGTCTGATCCGTGAGCATGACGGGCGCAGGATCCCGGTGATCCTGTTCACCAAGAATGGCGGGCTGTGGCTGGAATCGATGGCAGCCACTGGCGCCGATGCGCTGGGGCTGGACTGGAGCTGCGACATTGGCGAGGCGCGCCGCCGAGTCGGTTCTCAAGTGGCCTTGCAGGGCAATATGGACCCTACCGTGCTGTATGCCAAACCGGCGGCAATTCGCGCCGAGGTCGCGCGCATTCTCGCCAGCTATGGCACCGGCAGCGGTCACGTCTTCAACCTGGGGCATGGGATTACCCCGGAAGTCGACCCTGTTCATGCAGGGGCCTTCCTCGAAGCGGTGCATGAGCTGTCTGCCGACTATCACCGCTGATCGGCATCACTGCGCCTGGCGCCCACCGCGCGGTTGGCGCAGGCGTACATCGACCAGGGTGTCGTCTTCGCCATGCTCGAATCTGGCGCCTCCTGGGGTGGGCTTGCCCTTCAGGAGTGACGGATTGCCGGAAAAACCCACAGGCTCGAGAGGGATGCCTCGCGGGCTGAGGTCGAGACGCCCGTTGCCGTTGCTGTCCTGAAACAGTTGCAGGGCGTATTGCCCGGGCGGTACGTCTTTGACGATCAGTTGCTCGCCTTCACCCTGCAGCTCGCGCAGCATCGGCTCCCAGTCTTTCTGCTCGGCAGCCACTAGTGCCAGATACAGGCTGGCGGCACTCCCGTTGCCCTCCACGCGTATCAGCAGATCTCCCGCCTGCGCCGACGAACAGACGAACAGGAGAACCACTGCGCAGACCGTGCAGCGTTTGGTTACGATTTGAAGAATTCTCTGTGGCATAATCCGCCCATTTTGCAGGGATTCGCTTTAAATGCGTCAGGTTCTAGTCGTTCACTTCTCACAGACTGGCCAATTGAACCGCCTGGTGCAATCGGTCTGTGCGCCGTTGCAGGTGAGTGAAGGCATTCAGGTGGATTTCCTGGCGCTGCAACCGGCCAAGCCGTTTCCCTTCCCGTGGCCCTTCCTTGGTTTTTTCCGGATATTCCCGGAAACCGTGTTGATGAAGCCGCAGCCTTTGTTGCCGCTGACGGTCGATCCCGACAAACGCTACGACCTGATCATTCTCGCCTACCAGGTGTGGTTCCTGTCACCCTCGTTGCCCTTCACCAGTTTCCTCGCGTCGCCTGAGGCCGCTCGGCTGCTCAAGGATACGCCGGTGATGACCCTGATCGGTTGTCGCAACATGTGGTTGATGGCCCAGGAAAAGGTCAAGGCCCGTCTGCAGGCGCTGGGCGCGAAGCTGGTCGACAACGCCGTGCTGACCGACGCCTGCGGCACGGCAGCGAGTTTTCTGGCCACGCCGCTGTGGATGTTCACCGGCCGGCAGAAACCCTACAGCTGGGTGCCGCGCGCCGGTATCGACGAGAATGAGATGGCCGCCGCCAGCCGTTTCGGTGATGCCATGGCACGGCGCCTGCTCGCTGACCAGCAGCCGATCGAGCAGCCGATGCTGGGCGGTCTCGGTGCCGTCAAGGTGGATGAAAAGCTGATCGCCAGCGAGAAGGTCGGCAATCGCAGTTTCACGCTGTGGAGCCGACTGCTTGCCGCCCTCGGCCCGCAGCAGAGCAGGCGGCGGGGTGCCGGGCTGGTGGTCTACATCGTTTTCCTGATCTGCCTGATTCTGACCGTGGTGCCGATCAGTGCCCTGTTGAAAAAGTTGTTGGCCCCGCTGTCCAAGGCGCGAATCCAGCGTGAAAAGGCCTACTTCGCCGGCCCGTCCGGCGAATAAACTGGTCCGAGGTAATCCCGTGGTATCTCCTGTATTCATCAATCGCGTCAGTGCAAGCCTGCCCTTTGATCCGGTCGACAACGAGCAGATGGAAGCTCGCCTCGGCATGGTCGGCGGCAAGCCGTCGCGCGCCCGCAAGCTGGTCCTGCGCCGTAACGGCATTCAGCAGCGCCACTACGTCATCGACCCGCTCACCGGCGAGCCAGGCATGAGCAACGCGCAGCTTAGCGCTGCGGCGATCCGTGGCCTGGTCGGCGAGGGGTTCGCGCTGGAGGGTCTGGATTGTCTGGTCGCCAGCACCTCTTCGCCCGACCAGGTGATGCCAGGCCATGCGGTGATGGTGCATGGCGAGCTGGGCAACCCGCCTTGCGAAGTCGCCACCACGGCGGGTATCTGCCTGTGCGGTATGACCGCGCTGAAATACGCCTGGATGAGCGTCGCCAGCGGTGAAAGCCGCAACGCCGTGGCCTGCGGCTCCGAAGTGGCGTCGACGCTGATGCAGGCGCGCAACTTCAATGCCGAATACGAGAGCCGCATCGAGGAGCTGGAGAGTCATCCGGAGATCGCCTTCGAGAAGGATTTCCTGCGCTGGATGCTTTCCGACGGTGCTGGCGCCGTGCTGCTGCAGAATCATCCCAACGCCAGCGGGTTGAGTCTGCGTGTCGACTGGCTGGATATTCTCTCGTTCGCCGATCAGATGCCAGCTTGCATGTACGCCGGTGCCGATATGGAGGACGGCAGCCTGCGTGGCTGGAGCCGCTACGACGCCGATGAGCGCGCCCGCAAATCGGTGATGGCGATCAAGCAGGACGTCAAACTGCTCAACGAGAATATCGTCAAGTACACCGTGGAAGAGGCATTGCGGCGCATCATGGCGCGCCGTGAACTGCGCGTGGCGGATATCGACTGGTTCCTGCCGCACTATTCCTCGGAATTCTTTCGCGACCGTTTGGCCGAGGGCCTGGCCAATGTCGACCTGCCGATTCCGATGGGTCGCTGGTTCACCAACCTGACTCGCAAGGGCAATACCGGGGCGGCGTCGATCTTCATCATCCTCGAAGAACTGTTCAATGGCGGACAGCTGCGCAGCGGTCAGAAACTGCTGTGCTACGTGCCGGAAAGCGGGCGTTTCTCCAGTGCATTCATGCACCTTACGGTGGTCGGCAATGAAGCTTGATGAAGTCCCCCAGGACCCCGATTCTGCATACGGCGGACACAGCAAGTTGCTGTATGCCGTGGATGAAAAAGGACATTACCAAGGGGCACAAAGTGCCGGTTGGGAGCCAGAGTCCTACTCCACCCAGCTGGCTGTCGCCGAGCTGGAGGCGCAGGAGGCCGAAGCCCATGCTGCCTGGCAGCGCGGTGAGCTGTCGCCGTTGAAGTGCCTGATGTATCGCTATCGCATGGACGAGCCGGCGCTGGCGCAGATCGCCGGGCTCTGGCAGTGGCGCGTGCGCCGGCATTTTCGACCCGAGATCTACCGACGCCTGAACGATTCGCTGTTGGCTCGCTATGCCGAGGCCTTTGGCCTGTCCGTCGACGAATTGCGTCGCTACCAGAAGGAACTGCCATGAGCGCGTTCGAGCACCGTCAGAGCGCCCACTGCGAAAGCGGCGTCATGGCCAGTCTGCTGACCCATGCCGGCCTGCCGATGAGCGAGCCGATGGCGTTCGGCCTGGCATCGGGCCTGGCATTCGCCTACCTGCCGATCGTCAAGCTGGGCGGCATGCCGCTGATTGCCTATCGGATGCCGCCCCGCCACCTGATCAAGACGCTGAGCAAGCGTCTGGGCGTGCGCCTGACCAGCCGTACCTTCGCCAATCCCGAGCAGGGCCGCGTCGCTCTGGATGCCGCGCTCGACAGTGGTCGCCTGGCCGGGCTGCAGAGTTCGGTGTTCTGGTTGCCGTACTTTCCGCCGGAGATGCGCTTTCACTTCAATGCCCACAACCTGCTGGCCTATGGTCGTGAGGGCAACGAGTACCTGCTCAGCGATCCAGTCTTCGAAGCGCCGGTGCGCTGTGCTGCCGAGGATTTGCAGAAAGCGCGCTTCGCCAAGGGTGCCCTGGCGGCGAAGGGCTTGATGTATTACCTGGACGACGTATCCCCCGATCAGGATTGGGAGCGGCTGATTCGCAAGAGCGTGCTGTCGACCTCACGCATCCTCGATGGCATGCCGCTGCCGTGGATCGGCATTCGCGGTATTCAGCACCTGGCCAAGCGCGTCGAGGTGCTCGACCCGGGGCAGGCCAAGTACAACCGCCTGTACCTCACCCATATCGTGCGCATGCAAGAGGAGATCGGTACCGGTGGTGCGGGCTTCCGCTTCATGTACGCGAGCTTCTTGCAGGAGGCCGGTGAGAGGATCGGTGATACCACGTTGCAGGAAGCCTCGACACGCATGACCGCCGTAGGCGATGACTGGCGCCAGTTCGCCTCGGCATGCGTGCGGGCCAGCCGCAGCAAGGGCGAAACACCGGATTTCAGGCCGATCGCCGATAGGCTGCGCGGCATCGCCAGTCAGGAACGCGTGCTGATGAAAGAGCTGGGCGCCTGGGCCAAGCGCAAGGGGTAAGCGAGCGCTGCAGAAAGGCGATAGCGGTCATCGGCGCAGTAGTGTGGGAGCGGGCCATGCCCGCGATTTTTCGCGCGCATGGCGCGCTCCCACAGTGAGCAGCCACTGTTTTATAGCGGCAACCGCAGCACGTCGATCCCGGCCGTCAGCTCGGCAAAATCTGCTGCCTGGCTCGGGCCGGCGATTAGTACCGCCTGGGCTTCGAACTCACCGTCTTCATCGATCACCACCAGCAACGCCTGGCTGATCAGGCCGTCTGCCAGATCCAGCCCGGCCAGGGCCTGCAGCTGTTTCCAGGCACGCGGGCCTGCGCCGATGAACAGGTTCGGCCCCTCCAGCCCCAGCTGCGCGGCGACGTGAAAGCCCGCTGCGTTGCTTACGCTGTTGACGAATTCGAAGGGCTTGGGCTGCAACTGATTCACGCATACCGCGTCGAGCAGCGAGCCCATGGTTCCTCTGGCCGGATGACGAGAGGCCAGATACAGCCCGCAATCACGGCGTACCTTCGCCTTGAGTGGCGCGCTGCACAGCAGTGCCTGGAGGATCAGCCGATCGATTCGTCGAGGCGGGCTGGCCAGCCACTGACTCAGAGTGGCCTTCAGGTCCTTGTCGGAAGCGCTGGCGTCACCGCGGACGCTGCAGGCGGCAATGACCGTGCTCATGGTGTTTCTCCCGTGCCACGCTGCAGCACCAGGCTGGCGTTGTTGCCGCCGAAGCCGAAGAAATTGGCCAGCAGCAGGCTGTCATCGGCGATCGCCAGGGGGGCTGCCGCCAGGGGCAGCAGCGCTTCGTCGGCGTAATCGCAGCCTGGCAGGTGCGCGAGGTTCTGCACCAGCAGCAGGGTTTCAGCCAGGCCACAGGCGCCCAGGGTATGGCCGAGCCACGGTTTGAGCACGCACAGCGGCGGCAGCGCGTCGCCGAACAGCAGGCGCACGCCGTTGCTCTCGGCGCGGTCATTGGCGCCGGTGGCTGTACCGTGGAGTTTCACCAGACCGATTTGCTCGACGCTGCTGCCCGCGCTACGCAGGGCTTCGCGCATTACCCAGTCGATGTGGCTGCCGTCTTCCCGCGTGGTGGTCAGGTTGCTGGTGTCGCAGGCGCTGAAACCACCAAGCAGTCTGGCCAGCGGTGCCGGGCCTGGCTCCAGTCCCAGCAGCGTTGCCGCGTAAGCCTCGCCGAGAATCAAGCCGTCGCGCTGAGGGTGGAAGGGGCGATAGCGGCCGCTGGGCGAGACCAGATCCAATGCGCCGAAGCCTTGCTGCGCTATGGCACTGGGGGTTTCGAAAGCCAGCACCAGGGCGCGGCGATAAAGCTTCGCACCGAGCAGTCGGGCACCGTACAGCAGCCCGTTGGCGGCGCTGGTGCAGGCGGTATTGAGGGTGTAGGCATCGGCGAAGCCCCAGCGCTCGCGCAATTGCTCGGCGATCAGGTCGAGAGAGGTCGAGTGATCGTGATGAAAGCCAGCCTGCCGCTTCGTACGCTCTTCCAGTTCGTCGATATCCAGGCTGGTGCTGGCGACGATCAGCAGGCAATCGTCCAACGGGCCGGCATCTGTGCCAAGTGTCTCGCGGATCAGGCGGTCGACGTGCTGATGCCGACTTTCGCCCGCAGGCAGGCCGAGGTGGGCGCGCGGCTGCAGCAGTTCATGCAGCACGAAGTTGCCCGCTTCGGGCAGTACGCCGCGTTGCAAGGCCTCACCGGCGGCGTGCAGATCTGCGCCAAGCGCACTGTGCAGGGCACCTCGTTGGAGGTAGACGGGCGTCACTGCTTCTGCCTGATGAAGGCCGCGATGCTGGAGATGCTATTGAGGATGCGCCGCCCGTCCTTGGCGCCTTCGATACGCACCCCGTAGTGCTGCTGAAGGGCCAGCGAGACCTGCAGCGCGTCCAGGCTGTCCATCTGAATGCGGCTCTGCTGACCGAACAGCGGCTCGTCATCCTCAATGCTCTGCCAGTCGATGTCGTCTTCCTTGTCGCACTCGCGAATCAGCAATTGCTTGAGCTTTTCTTCTAGTAATGTGTGGTCCATTGCGTTTGCTGTACTCGTTTGTGGAACAGGAACAAGCCACTGGCACCGGCCAGCGCTGCGAACAGCAGCAGGCGCACGCACCAGGGGGCTACGTCGTTCAGTGAGCCGTGGCCCACCAGCAGGGTGAGGAAAGCGTCTAGCGCCCAGCTCATTGGAGAAACTTCCGCCAGTTGGCGCATGGCCTCCGGCATCACGCTCTTGGGTACCATGATGCCGCCGATGGCTGCGAGGATGATATTGATCCCGCCGCCAAGCAATAGGGCTTGTTCACTACTTCGTGCCAGTGCGGCCAGCAGCAGGCCCAGGCTGCTGGTGGCCAGTGCGATGCTCGCTGCCAGCAGGGCGTAAGCGGCCAGGCTGCCATTGAGTTCCAGCGCCGGCAGGCCGACCAGCGGCAGGCCATGCATGCCGATGCTCAGCAGCAGCACGAACTGCAACAGGTTGATGGCCAGGTAAGGCAGCATCTTGCTCAGTGCCAGGGTGCCGAGCCCCAGGCCCAGGCAGCGGAAGCGCAGCAGCGCGCCACTCTGCTGTTCGCGCTGAAAGCTGCCGGCCATTGGCAGCACCACGAAGAACATGCCGAAAATCAGCCATGCCGGGACGCTCATCTGCGTGGCGTTGGCCTGGTTGCTCAGGTCGCCGCTGGCCAGGCGCTCCTGCTCGTCGATCTGGCTCTCGGTACGTTGCTGGATCAGCTCGAGTTGTTCGCTGGGGCTGAGGCCCTCATCCAGCGCACCGCTGTCCTGCAGATAGGCGAGCAGTCGGGTCTGGGCCAGGGCGATGGTCACGGCACCATGCAAGCGTTGGCGCGAGAGACGGTCGAACTGCGCCGGAAAGCTCAGGGTAGGGCCCTGGTGGGGGGTATCCAGCAGCCTGTCGTCGAAGTCGGCGGCCAGGCTGATACGCGTCATTTCGGGCGGCCCACTGGCCAGCAACTGGCTGTCAGGCAGTTGCGCCTGCAGCGCACTGTGGAAAAAACGGCTGGAATCGCTCTGCTGCGGTGTTTCGATCACCAGTTGCAGGGGCGGTAGGCGATCCTGCAGGTAGCTGGACATGGCTCCGGCCATGATCACCAGAAACAGCGTCGGCATGATGAACAGCACGGCCAGGGCGTGAGGGTCACGCAGCAGCAGAAGGATTTCCTTGCGAACCAGGGCACGCAGCCTCATAGCCTGCCTCCATTGAGGCGCAGGTAGAGCTGCTCCAGTGACGGGCGGCCAAAGCGCAGCAGGCTCGGTGCATGTTGCTGTTCGCTGATGAAGCGGGTAATCGTCAGCAATTGCTCCACGTCCAGCGAGGCGATGCGCACGCCATTGGTTCGTTGTTCGACACTCAGGCCCAGGCTGTCGAGCAGTGGTAGCAGGGCATCAGGTTGGCGCTCGGGCCACTCCAGAAACAGGCCTGGCTGATCGCCGAGCAACTGCTGCTTGTCGATGTCCAGCTGCACGCGACCTTCGTGAAGCAGCAGGATGCGATCCGCTACTCGCTCCACTTCGTCCAGATAATGACTGGTGTAAATCACCGCCTTGCCCTCGGCGGTCAGTGTCTGGACGGCTTCGAGGAGCATCTGCCGGCTGGCAGCGTCGACGCCGACGGTGGCTTCGTCGAACAGATACAGCTCCGCCGGTTGCAACAGGCCGATGGCGAAATTCAGGCGTCGCTGCTCACCGCCAGAAAGCCGTTCTGCACGGCGATCGAGCTTGTCTTCCAGAGCCGTACTGGCGATGCAGCGAGCGAGGCGCTGATGACGCTCCGGACCGCGCAGCTCGTAGAGATCGGCGAACAATGCGAGGTTTTCCCTGACCTTCAGCCCGGCATAGAACGCCAGTTGCTGGGGCACCAGGCCAAGGCGCCGTTCGCCTTGCCAGACGATCTCTCCGCCGAGCGGCTGCAGCACGCCGCTGAGCAGTGACAACAGGGTCGTCTTGCCTGCGCCGTTGCTGCCGAGCAGCCCCAGGCATTGCCCCGCCTGCAGGTGCAGGTCGATACCTTGCAGCGCCGGCTGTTGAGCTTCGGGGTAGCGATAACCGAGGTTCTTCAGCTCAAGCACGGACGAGCACCAGGAGAAGTTTGCCATCGAGCAGCAGGCGGCCCTCGCTGTGCACGCTGAAGCCATACAGCGCGCCCAACGGGCTGATGGTCTCCTGGGCCGCGTCGACCAGCAGGTCGCCGCTGCGCTGCACGGGGTGGTGGTGCAACTGCAGTTGCGAGAGCTTGCCGACCAGAGCCATTTTTATGGCGCTGTCGTTGCCGTATAAGGCACCATGCGCTGCACACAGTTGAGCAGCGGCTTCGAACAGCAGGCAGGGTGAGGCGTTCTTGCCCAGGCTGTCGAGGTGGTGCCAGCCGCTCAGACCGCGGATGGTGCGGGCGTCATGTTCGACTAGCGCGTCCAGCCAGAGCGCCTTGCCCTGGTGCGGCAGCAGTGTATGCAGTTGGGTGCGATCCATGGCGAGCGTCTGGGCGTGCGAGCGTGGCAGTGTAACAGAGGGTGATTAGGGAGGAGTGTGGTGGAGGGCTGGCAATTACTGGTTTTCGTGGGGCTGAGTATCGTTCTGACGGGTATTTCCTGGCGGTCGCTGGGTAACCCGCGTAGCCATGGGTTCTACCGTTTCATCGCCTGGGAACTGATGGCAGTGGCACTGGTGCTCAATGCGCCGTTCTGGTTCGAGGACCGCGATGCGACGCATCAGCGGGTTTCCTGGGTACTGCTGACGGCTTCACTGCTGGTGCTGTTCGCCGGCGTGTACCAGATGCGCCGTTTCGGGCGTGCCGATGAGCAGCGTCAGGATGACGAGCTGTTCGCCTTCGAACGCACCTCGAAACTGGTCACCAGCGGCATCTTCCGCTACATCCGTCATCCGATGTACTGCTCGCTGCTGCTGCTTGCCTGGGGCATCGCCTGGAAGCAGCCGACGGCGGTGACGCTGATACTGGCATTGCTGTCGAGTGTGGCGCTGTGGCTCGCCGCCAGGTGCGAGGAACGTGAGTGCCAGGCCTACTTCGGCGATGCCTATCGCGACTACATGGCGCGCAGTCGGATGTTCGTGCCGTTCATTTTCTGAGCCCTGCGTTCAGTGAGTTATTGGCTGACTCTCAAGCATGAGTTGGCGATAAGCTCGCTGGTAAGCCTCGTAGTCAAGGTTCTGCTGCTGCAGTTCGCGCAGTCGTTCATCCAGACTGGTGGTGCTCGCGGCAGGGGTTTTCGCCGACGCGCTCGGCGCAGGCTCGGTAATCAACTTGGCATCACTCAGTAGCTCATCGATAACCGGGTCCATCTTGCTTTGCGTGCCTTGCCATTTCATCAAGGAGAGGCCGCCTTTGCCGCGCAGGTGATAGTTGGCTTTTGCCAGTGTCTGGCGCCGCGGGCCGAGGATGGTCAGCTCTGCACTCGACAGGTAAGGCGCCATATCCCAAGAGCGTCGTGCAGTGTAGGTCACCACGTAAGGGCATTGAGCCCAGGGTATCTGCGAATACAGCTGGGTAGAGATACCGTGGCGAGCGAAGCCTTGCTGTAGCACTGGTACGAAGTCGCTGACTTTGACCTTGAGGTTTTCCTCGATACACATCGTGCTCGGCGCACTCTGCAGCGGTGTCACACGCACTGCGGTGCACGCACTCAGGGCTATTCCCAGTGCAGCCAGCGATAGAGCGGCTAAGGCGTTGGGCATGATCAACCTCTTCCTTGATATGAAAAAGCCGCCCGCAGGCGGCTTGGTTTTCTGAAACCGGGCAGCCTTACTTGACGCGAGCGTACTTGGCCTTCAGTGCGACGCCAGCCATGATGGCGCCGGCGTGGCATTCGTATTTGCTGTTGTCGCGGTATTCCTTGTTCTTGTAGTTGCTGGCCAGGTCGACAACGGCGTTGGCGCCTGCCGCCTTGGCCGAGTTCTGCAGCTTGATCAGCGCCGATTGCAGCGCCCAGCTGCAGGCGGCTTCGTCGGTCTTGTTGAAGGCGTTGGTCTTCTGGCTGGTGGTGACGTTGGCGTTGATGATCTTGGCGCCAGCTGGCGTCTTGTTCAGGTAGAACTTCACCGAACCATCGAGGCGGCCAGCCTGGGTGGCTTCGTTGACCACCGACTGGAAGTCCAGGAAGTGGGCGGTGTCACGGGCCTGGCTGACGGCAGGCAGCAGGGCGGCGGTGAGAAGTGCGGCAGCGGTCCAGGTTTTTGCGTTCATGGGTAACTCCTTGAGTGTTTACTGGGGCATGTAAAGGGAAGGACTGCTCAATTCCTGCTGAATGCTGCGATCCAGGTTCTGGATCCACTTGTTGTAGTTACGGTGGATCTTGCCGTCGCGGTAGCCGAGATTGTGACTGTCGCGGTAGCGGATCGAGTAGGTCGACGCGGTATAGGGAATGGTGATTTGCGCCTGGTGGCTGCGGCGGGTGATCGACGCCAGGATCTGCCCCTGGTCTGCGCGTTCCACCGTCCATTGACGGCGCTGCAGCGCCGTCAGCACCGCCCTGCGCATGTCGTCCTGGCCCTTGACCGCGGCCGGCGGGGCGCTGTTTTCGATGTTCACCACCGGCTTCGAGGTGCAGGCGGTGATGCCCAGGAGCAGAAGGGCGAGCAGAGCAATGCGGTTGAAACGAGACATCATCCATGTTCCTTGTCAGTGAAGAAGTTACGGTCTTTCAGTGCCAGCGGCGGAAGATCAGCGACGTATTGACACCGCCAAAGGCGAAATTGTTGTTCATCACGTACTCATTGTGCATCTCGCGGAATTCGCCGCGCAGATAATCCAGCTCGCCACACGCCGGATCGATCTGGTCCAGGTTGAGCGTATGCACATAGCTGTCGCTGTTGAGCATTTCGATGCTGAACCAGGATTCCAGAGCGCCGCAGGCGCCCAGGGTGTGGCCGAGGTAACTCTTCTGCGAGCTGATCGGCATGCGTGCGCCGAACAATTCGCTGGTGGCCTGGGTTTCCGCCACGTCGCCTTGCTCGGTGGCGGTGCCATGGCCGTTGATGTAGCCAATGGCATCCGGCGCCAGCGCGGCGTCTTCCAGGGCCAGTTCCATGGCGCGGCGCATGGTGGCCTGCACGGGTTTGGTGGCGTGCTGGCCATCGGCGTTGCAGCCGAAGCCGACGATCTCGGCGTGGATGGTGGCACCGCGTGCCAGCGCATGCTCGAGCTCTTCGAGCACCAGCATGCCGGCGCCTTCTCCGATCACCAGGCCGTCGCGGCCGCTGTCATAGGGGCGCGGGCTGGTGTGTGGGGCATCGTTCTTCAGGCTGGTGGCGTACAGCGCATCGAAAACCATGGCTTCGGTCGGGCACAGCTCCTCGGCACCGCCAGCGAGCATCAGTGGCAGGCGGCCGAACTTGATTGCCTCGTAGGCATAGCCGATGCCCTGGCTGCCGCTGGTGCAGGCGCTGGAGGTCGGAATCAGCCGGCCAGTGAGGCCGAAGAAGATGCTGATATTGGCCGCCGTGGTGTGCGGCATCATGCGGATGTAGGAGTTGGCGTTGAGGCCGTCGGCCACCGAGTTGATCAGCATGTTACCGAAGGCCCTGACCTCATCGGTGCTGCCGGTGGACGAGCCGCAGGCCACGCCCATACGGCCGTCCTTGATACGCGCATCGCCAAGCAGCCCGGCGTGTTCCAGCGCGCGCTCGGCGGCATGGACGGACAGCTTCGACACGCGGCCCATGCTGCGCAGTTGTTTGCGGGTCCAGTGGCCGGGTACGACGAAATCGTCCACCGGGCCGCCCAGGCGGGTGTTCATCTCGATGAAACGGTCCCACTCGTGCATGACACGAATGCCATTGCGATTGGCGCGGAAGTTCGCCGAGATGCTGTCCCAGCTATCGCCCAGGGAGGTAATGCCGGCCATGCCGGTAACGACTACGCGCTTCATCGTGCCACTTCGCTCTTGATCAACACAGACCGCCATTCACGGCGATTACCTGGCGGGTGATGTAAGCCGCCTCTTCGGACATCAGAAAATTCACCGTGCCGGCCACTTCTTCCGGAGTGCCCATGCGTGCCGCCGGGATCATCTTGAGAATTTCCTCGAGCGGTACGTGCTCGTCGAGAATCTCGGTGTCGATCAGCCCTGGCGCCACGCAGTTGACGGTGATCTTGCGTTTGCCCAACTCGATAGCCAGGGCCTTGGCTGCCCCGATGATACCGGCTTTGGACGCACTGTAATTGACCTGGCCGCGATTGCCGATCAGCCCGGAAACCGAGGTGATGCAGACGATACGCCCAGCTTTGCGGCGGCGCACCATGGGCATCGTCAACGGATGCAGGACATTGTAGAAACCGTCCAGATTTGTGCGCAGCACCACATCCCAGTCCTCTTCGCTGAGCGCCGGGAAGGCGCCGTCGCGGGTCAGGCCGGCATTGCACACGACGCCGTAATAGGCGCCGTGGGCTTCCACGTCTGCCTCCAGGGCGTTGCGGCAGGCCAGGCGGTCGGCCACGTCGAACTGCAGGATGCGGGCGCTCTGGCCGAGGGCTTCGATCTGCGCCTGCACCGCTTCGGCCTCGTCGCGGCGCGAGCGGCAGTGCAGCACCAGGTCATAACCGGCGCGGGCGAGGCGCAATGCAATGGCGCGGCCGATACCGCGGCTCGATCCGGTGACCAGAATGGTCTCGCTCATGCGGACGGCTCCTGAGAAAGGGGGGGTTCCTGAATGTAGGTGGCCACATCGCGGGGCTGAAACACGTTCAGCCTGGCCTCGACGAGTATGTCCGGGCCTTGCAGGCGGCATTCGAATACGCACATGCCGTTGTCGTCCTGCAGCGAGCGGGTAGCGGTGATGTGCAGTGTACTGCCGGCCGGGAAACGATCCACGTTGCAGGTGAAATTACGCGTGCCGAGCAGGAAACCGAGCTCCACCGGGCGGCCTTCCTGGCGTGCATGGCAACCCGCGAAGGCCGCCACGCTCTGGGCCATCAGCTCGATGCCGACCGACGCGGGCAAGCTGCCATCAGAATGGCTGAACAGCCCGCCCGGGCTTACTACCAGGCGAGTCTCTATATGCTCGGCGCCGAATGTCAGCACCTCGTCGATCAGAATCATGTCGCCAGCGTGGGGCACCAGCTCGGCGACGGGCCATACACTCACGGCAGGTCTCCTAGGGGCTGTTGGCGCTTCAGCGCACGTCGTGCGGAAGGGTCAACGGAGCCTAAAATCAAGGAAATGTTGTTGCCGCCAAAGGCGAACGAATTGCTCATCAGGTAACGGCGTCCATCCGTTGGCAGTGGAACGGGGGTGGTCGCTTCGACCAGGTTCAGGCGCGGCAGTTGCGTATCGGCCTGACCATCCCAGACATGAGGCGGCAAGCGATTGGCGGTGTTGTAATCACTCAGGGTCAGCCAGCAGAAGGCAGCCTCCAGTGCCCCGGCGGCGCCGAGGGTATGACCGGTCAGTGATTTGCTCGACGAACAGGCCACGCCGGCGGGAAACAGCGCCTGCACCGCCAGGCTCTCCATGGCGTCGTTATGGGTGGTGGCGGTGCCATGCAAGTTCAGATAGCTGATCTGCTCGGCCGCCAGGCCCGCAGCGCTCAGCGCCTTGCTCATGGCTTGCTGGGCACCGATGCCTTGAGGGTGCGGCGCAGAGATATGGTGGGCGTCGGAGCTGGCGCCGCCGCCGAGCAGGGCAATGCCCGGGGCATGATCGCCGTCGTGCGCGCGGGTCATCAGGAACAGCGCTGCGGCTTCACCGATATTGATCCCGTGGCGGTTGGCCGAGAACGGGTTGCAGCGCTCGTCGGATACCGCCTCCAGGCTGGCGAAACCGTTCAGGGTCAGCTTGCAGAGGCTGTCGACACCGCCGCACAGCACGGCATCGCACACGCCCAGTTGCAGCAGGCGCTGGGCACTGAGCAGGGCGCGAGCGCTGGAGGTGCAGGCGGTGGACTGGCAGTAAACCGGCCCACTCAGCCCCAGCCAGTCGGCGAGGAAGGTGGCCGGTGCGGCGATTTCCTGGTGGCTGTAGCGGTACTCGGCAGGCAGCACGCCGTCGTTCACGTAGGCAGCGATATGCTCGCCCGCTTCGGCGATGCCCGAGGTGCTGGTGCCGAGCATCACGGCGATGCGCCCGGCACCGTGCCGAGCGATGGCGGCCTGGATCTCGTCGTGGATTTCCAGCGCCGCGGCCAGCAGCAGTCTGTTGTTGCGGCTCGCGGCGTGTTCCTGGCCAGCGGGCATGTCCGGCAACGGCGTGTCGACCGCGCCGACGGTCACGCTGCGCTCCGGTATCCAGCCAGCCTGGCGGCGCATGCCGCTGGTGTCACCGGCGAACAGCGCATCGGCCACTGCCTGCTTGCCCTGGCCAAGGGCGCAGACCACGCCAAGGGCGTCGAGTCGAGCGATCATGGTTGTGTCTCCAAAGGGCTCACCTGGTAGCGCTGCTTGCCGTTATCCAGGCGGATGGCCAGCGGCGCCGTGTAGTGGATGCGCCAGTTGGGCGCGAGCCGACGGCTATCGGTGCCTTGCTGCTGCCAGTCGGCCAGATCGTAGGCGTGCGCCAGCTGATCGGCCGGGGTGAGGGCGAACAGCAGGGCGGCGAACAGTTCGCGGGCATCGCCGTTGGGCGGCAGCAGGCCGTCATTGTGCCAGGCGCCGGCGATCAGTGACTGTCGGGCCAGCGGCACGCCGAGCGGGTCGAACAGCGACCAGCGCAGGCTGCTGCCCTCCGCCTGAATCACCAGCAGCCAGTCCTGGCCCTCGGCGCTGCTCACCTGCAGCGAAATCGGCAGCGGGGCGACCAGCGCTGGTGATGAGTCGGGCAGCGGCGTGCGGGCGGCACAGGCCGTCAGCAACAGCGCGCAGGCGAGCAGCAACAGCTTGTTCATGTCGGCGTCTGCTCGAATGGTTTGCGCACCGCCGCATTGACCAGGGTTTCGTTGCGCTGGCCAAAGGGCTTGGGTCGGCGAATGCCCCAGCGTTCCAGCAGGCCGAAGTCCTGCGAACGGCTCCACCACAGGTAGGGGTAGGACACATTCCGCTCGCTGAACTCGAAGCCTTGGTCACGCAGCATGCCCAGGTATTCGTCGGCGCTCTTCTGCACCTCCATCGGGTGGCGGAACAGCCAGCGAATCACCCAGGTATCGATGTAGTACTTGGTCGACTCGGCGAACAGCAGCAGGCCACCGGGCTTGAGCACGCGCCAGAACTCGGCGAGGGCCTGTTCCTGCTCGACCAGATGGTGGAACGTCTGGTGACAGAAGAGGATGTCGACACTGGCATCGGGCAGTTGGATCGCCGCGCAGTCACTGACGATGAGCTGTACGTCCAGGCCCAGGCGCTGCGCTTCGGCGCGCGAGCAGTCGAGGCTGTGCGGGTCGGCATCCAGGCCGAGGATGCGGGCTGGCTGAAAGGCCCGCTGCAGCAGGGCGAACGATTTGCCCTGGCCACAGCCGGCGTCGAGCAGCACTGGAGTGTTCGGCAACGGGCCGCTGATCAGCCTGTGCAGATCGTCGATGGCCACGCGCAGCACATGGTGCTGCCACACGTGGCTTTGCAGAAACCAGAAACCGAAACCGGTTTCCTCTACATAGTTGGATGCGGCGCGATCCATCGCAATCTCCTCAGGCACTGGCGCACAGTTCGGCGAGAACCCGCAGGCGACGGCGTGGTTCGGCAACGTATGGGTTGCGCTCGTCCCAGGCATAGCCGGCGAGAATGGAACTGATCATGGCGCGGATTTCGGGCGAGGCATTGGGGTAATAGATCACGTCCTGGAAGCTGCCGTCGTACCAGCCTTCCACGTAGACGCGGAAGGTGTCGACGCCGCGTTTGAGCGGCACGGCGAAGTCCAGTTCCCAATCCACGCTTTCCCCGTTCAACTGGCGATGCAGCAGATTCGCGGCCATGCTCGCCGAGCGCATGGCGATGGTCACGCCGGAGGAGAACACCGGGTCGAGGAACTCGGCGGCATTGCCGAGCAGGGCGAAGCCAGGGCCGTGCAGGGTTTTGACATTGGCCGAGTAGCCCTTGATCTCGCCAACCGGGGTATCCCAGACGGCGTTGCCCAGCACCTTGGTCAGGCTCGGCGTTTCGGCGACGAACTGCTTGAGCGCCGCGTCCTTGTCCTCCGGGTAGCCGTCGAAGCGCTCGGCCAGGCCGACCACGCCGAGGGAGCAGCGACCGTTGCTGAACGGAATGGTCCAGAACCACACGTCGCGCAGGGTCGGGTGGGTGGTGATGAGGATCTTCTCGCGGTCGAAGGCCGGGTGATCGATACGGTCTTCGATATGGGTGAACAGCGCCTTGCGCATCGGCAGGTTGGACGGTAGCTCGAGGTCGAGCAGGCGCGGCAGCAGGCGGCCATAGCCACTGGCGTCGAGCACGAAGGTGCAGCGCACCTGGTACTCGTGGCCATCGGTCAGGCGACGCACCGACAGCAGCGGCTGCTCGCCGCTGAAGTCCACGGCGACGATTTCCTCTTCGTAGCGGATGGTCACGCCCTGGCGCTCGGCGTCGTCGGCGAGCACCTTGTCGAACGTGGCGCGCTGCACCTGGAAGGTCGAGCCGAAGCTTTTCGTGAAGGTCTCGCGGAAGTCGAAGTCGGTGTAGCGATCGTCCCAGGCGAAAGCCGCGCCGTGCTTGGTCTGGAAGCCAGCCGCGCGCACCGCGTCGATCATTCCGGCTTCTTCGACGAAGTCCAGGCAATGCGACAGCAGGCTTTCACCGATCGAGAACCGCGGGAAACGCTGGCGCTCGAGAATCAGCACCTCGTGGCCCTTGCGTTTGAGGATGGCGGCAGCGATGGCCCCGGATGGGCCGGCGCCGACTACGACGATCTGATGCTGTTGGACTTCAGGAGACTTCATAGCGGCTTTTCGCCTCGCGTGTGTATGCACGCCGACCCAGCAGGGCCGGCAGCAGGGTGGAGAACAGGCTCATCAGCAGCAGGCCGAAATAGACCATGGCATCGATCAGCTGCAATTGCAGGAGCAGGTTGAGGAAGACGATTTCGGTCAGCCCGCGGATATTCAGCAGCAGGCTTTCCTGCCACTTGATCCGCGCCGAGGCAGCGGGCTCGGCCCAATGCAGGCCAAGCCAACTGCCCAGCAGCTTGCTGGCCACTGGCGCCACCAGCAGTACGCCGACGGCGAGCCAGGAGTCCGAGGCGCCAATGCCATGGAAGTCCACGCGCAGGACGCCGCAAGTGAGGATCAGCGGAACGGCCAGGCCATTGATCAGCAGCTTCCATTGCCGCTCCGGCAGCGGCAGGCGGAACGGCACGCGGATCGCGGCGAGGCACAGCATGTAGGCGATGCCGAATACCAGAGCGTTGAGCTTGAGGTTGTGCAGCAGCACCATCAGGGCGAAGAACGGCAGGCTATAGAACAGCGGGTGGCGCAGCTTGAACAGGTGCAGCAGCAGTGGCAGGGCGGCAGCCAGCAGAGGCCACAGCAGGCTGATCGGATGGCTGCTGCCCTGGGCCAGGCCGAACAGGCTCCAGCACATGAAGTCCATCAGGATCGCCGCGTGCAGCAGGCGTCTGGTCGCTGCGGGCGGATAGTCGATGCTCTGCAGGAACAGGTAGAGCACCGGGATCGCGGTGATCGAGAACAACAGGCCGATACCCACCGCGCTCAGCCAGCCATAGTCACCGGGCAGTACCCATAGCGCACAGGCCAGGCCGGCCAGCAAGGGAATCAGAAAGCTTGGCAGAGCGATCTTCAGGCATGCCGGGCTCAGCTCCAGGTCGATCACATCGCTGAGGATATAGCCCAGCAGCAGAGCGAAGCACAGGCCGTAGAGCAGGTTTATCCAGATGGGCGCGAGCAGGTCGGCCGCACTGAGTTGCAGGTGCGGCTCGACCCAGCCGAGCAACAGCGCGGGTACCGCCAGGCTGGCGACCAGCAACTGGCCAACGATGGGGATCAGGCGACGACCGCCAACGATGCTGACCAAGGCGTAGATCGCCAGGGCCAGCAGCCAGAAACCAAGCACGGTCACGCGATG
Source organism: Pseudomonas flavescens (assembly GCF_013408425.1). NCBI lineage: Bacteria > Pseudomonadati > Pseudomonadota > Gammaproteobacteria > Pseudomonadales > Pseudomonadaceae > Phytopseudomonas > Phytopseudomonas flavescens. Next base: position 5,294,942 of record NZ_JACBYV010000001.1, read on the forward strand.
ACCTCCTTGTCAGACCGTGTTGCGGCCCAGGGTGAGAGCATGAAGCAGAACATCAGCCCCAGGCTGATGGCCAGGCCGAAGTTGGCGATGGCGGGTGTCTGGCTGATCAGCAGCAGGCCGAACGACAGCCAGCTGGACACCGCCGAAAGCAGGGTGCCGAGCAGGCTGACGGCGGGGCCGCCGATATTTTCGCGCATCAGGATGGCGTAATCGACACCGATGGCAGTGATCAGCAGCAGGCCGAACAGGCTGAACAGGGTCAGTGGCTGGCCCAGCCAACCCAGGCAGGCCAGCGCTGCGAGGGCGGCCAGCAGCGGCAGGCAGACCACCCGCAGTGCGCCGCCGATGCCGAACGGGATGCACAGCAGCAGCACGATCGCCAGGCAGGAGATCAGCTTGAGTTCGGCGGCGCTGATCTGGGTGGCGGCGAACAGCTTGTTCAACTCGCCCAGGCGGTCGACCAGTTGTACGCCGTCGAGGCCGTCTGCGGCGGTTTGCAGCAGTGTGCTGTCGGTCTGCCCCTGCAGGCTGACGATGGCCGCCACGCCGCTGTCGTCGCGGCCGAGCCACAGGGTTCGCCACGGTTCGCCCAGCGGGCCGGCGAGGGCCTGATCCAGGCTGCTCTGCGGCTGTTCCAGCAACTGCTGCAGCTCAGCTTGCAAGGCGCTTGCCGGCACGCCCAGATCGAGCAGTGCCTGCCAGTGTTTCGGCAGTTCCGTCAGGGCAGTGCGCAGCGCCTGTAATTGTGCGTCAGGTGCTACCAGTTGGTTGAGCGACAGGTAGCTGCGCAACTGTTGGTTTTGCACCAGCGTATCCAGGCGTGCGCCCAGCGCCTGCTGGCGCTGCAGCAGTTGCGCCTCGTCGCTGGCGCGCACCAGGAAGAACTGGCTGGTGGGCTGCTGCCCGGTGAGTTCGACGATGCGTTGCGACTGGGCGAACAGCGCCGGGTCCTTGCCCAGCCATTGGCGCAGGTCGTTCTGGCTGTGCAGCTGCCAGATACCGCCAGCGCAGAACAGCAGGAACGCGCCGAGCAGCCAGAAATTGCCGTTGCCGCTCTGTATGCGGGAATGCCAGCTCAGCAGGCGTGTGGCAATCGCCAGCAAGCGAGGTGCCGGGCGCAGTCGCATGCCATCCAGCCAGGCGGGAAGCAGGCAGACCGAACAGAGGTAGGCCCCGATCAGGCCCGCAGCGGAGAACGCCGCGATCTGGGTGAGGGCCGGGAACGGCGTGAAGGCCAGTGCCAGGTAGCCGATCAGGTTGGTGCCCAGGCTCAGACTCAGGCCTGGCAGGGTACTGCGCAGCGCGCTCCAGCTGCGCCACTCCACATGGCCCCAGCTCTTGCTCAGGTAATGCAGCGGGTAGTCGGCCGCGACACCGATCAGGCTGGCGCCCAGTACCAGAGTCAGGGCATTGATCTGCCCGAAGATGAGCACGCAGGCGGCGCTGCCAGCCAGCAGGGCGACGCCGATGGGCAGCAGGCTGAGCAGGACGCGCGGGCGCCTGAATGCCAGCAGCAGAAGTAGCAGGGTACCAAGGCTGGCGGCACCGCCGATCAGGGTCATCTCGCCCATGGCCTTGCTCTGGCCTGCCGCGGCATACAGGGCACCACCGGTGGCGAGCAACTGGCCGCCCGCGGCCTCGGTGGTGGCACGCGCTGCCTGGATGCTCTGGGCGATGGCCAGTGGCGCCTGCATGTCGAAGGCGTCGCCGCGGCTGTGCAGGTTCAGCACCGCCCAGGTCATGCCTGATTCCTTGACCAACAAGGTGCCGCTGGCCAGATCCGGCTGTATGCGGCCGCCGAAATTCAATGCCTGTTGAGCACGCCCGCCGAGGCCGAGCCAGTCCTGTTCCGGGGCAAGCAGGCTGAAGGACGCGAAGGGGTCGAACAGCTCCCCAGTGCGCTGCTCGATGAAGGCTTGCGGGTGTTCGGTCAGTAACTGACGGTCGGCAGCAGGCAGCAGGTTGAGGCGGCTTTCACGCAGATCCTGGCGGAGCGCATCCAGATCGCTGTCGAGTGTCCAGCGCACCTTTTCGAAGTGACCGCTATCGCGCCATTGCTGACCGAGGGTCGCCGCGAGGTCCACGGCACGGTCGCGCTCGGGGTGGCCGACCAATACCAGCACATCGCGCTGAATGGGCTCCTGCATGCGCGCTTCGGCCTGTTGCAGGCGGGCATCGCCTGCGCCACTGGGCAGCAGGGCGAGCATGCTGGCTGCCACCGGCGGGCCGCTGCGCCACTGCCAGGCCGTCAGCGCGAGCAGCGCCAGCAGCAGCACGGCGAACAGCCGCGGCAGGCGGCGTTCGATAAGTGCTTTTCCAGGTTCAGCGGGCAAGATCACTGCGCTCCTGTTCGCTCAGGCTGTCGTCCACCACGCTGGCGGGCATGCGCATCAATGTGCGGTCGCCCTGGGTTTCGTGCAGTTCGATGCGCTCGACCAGATCGCCTCCGCTGATATCGATGCGGCTGAATACCTGCTTGAGCAGCATCGACGTCGGCAGCAGGGTCAGCGTCCAGGCCTTGGCGTCGCCGCTCAGTTGCAGGTCGAAATCCCGTGCCAGGCCGGTGTGGTCGCCCTTGAGCACGTCGAGAAAAAGGCGGCTCTGTTGCGCGGCAACGTCGCGCCCCGGCTGCATCTGCCAGCCGTCAGGAGTGCGTCGGGCGATCCCCTTGGAGTCGATACGGTAGTCCTGCTGCAGCGGCTTGCGCAGCTTCCAGAGCAGGCTGGCATCGGCGGTGAGCACGAACTCGCCGGTGCTGGTCAGGGGCTGGGGCAGGGCACGCAGATGCTTTTCCTGAATGAACGGCCCGCGCACCACGGCATGCTGGGAGAGCTGCTTGCCGAGTTCGTCGAGGGTCAGGGGCTCTGCCTGGCTGCACAGCGTGGTCAGCATCAGGCCGAGCAGCACAACGAAGCGCGTAGGTAACTTCATGCGATCACCCGCTGTACGGCATCGATGAACACCTGAGGGGAGGCCAGCTGCATCTCGCGGCTGGCTATTTCCACGGCCACCTGCACGCTGCTGCCGCGGGTCATGCGCTCGCCGGTAGCGGTGTCGCTGATCAGGTAGTGGATCTTCAGACGGTTTTCCCACTCCACCAGATCGGCGCACACGGTAATGCGCTGGCCGAACTGGGCACCGCGGATATAGCGCAGTTGCAGATCGATCACCGGCCAGGCGTAGCCACTGTCGCGCATCTGCGGGTAGCCGTGGTCGAGCCGGTCGAGCAGCGCACAGCGGGCCTGCTCGAAGTATTTGACGTAGTGGCCGTGCCAGACGATTTCCATCATGTCCACGTCGAAGAACGGCACGAGGATTTCCACCTCGGCCTGCAGAACGCCTTTAGCGCGCATGGGCGATGAGCTCCCCTGTCATGACATAGAATGTGGGAGCGCGCCATGCGCGCGATTCGCGGGCATGGCCCGCATCGGCATGAGGCGAATTACGCATACAGGCTCCAGTGCTGGGCACGGATACGCTGCAGGCACAGGCGCAGTTCGCCTTCCAGGGCGCGATCTTCGATCAGCGGCGGGAAGTCTTCGCCCAGCTGCCCGCGCATGTCCGCGAGGGCGGCCGGCAGAACGCTGGCTTCGGCGCGCTGGCGCAGCCAGACACCCTGATTGGCAGCCAGCAGCGTGGCCGCGGCGACCTGCTCGGCCAGCTCCAGGCTGCGCAGGGCGTCACGGGCGGCGATGGTGCCCATGCTCACCTTGTCCTGGTTGTGGCATTCGGTGGAGCGCGAGAACACGCTTGCCGGCAGGGTGTTCTTCAACGCCTCGGCCGTCCATGCGCTGGCACCGATCTGCACGGCCTTGAAACCGTGATTGATCATCGCGGTCTCTGCCGGGGCACCGGACAGGTTGCTTGGCAGGCCGTGGTTGTAACGGGTGTCGACCAGCAGGGCGAGCTGACGGTCGAGCAGGTCGGCGAGGTTGCCGATCAGGTTCTTCAGGCTGTCCATGGCGAAGGCGATATGCCCGCCGTAGAAATGCCCGCCGTGCAGTACGCGTTCCTCGTCGGGGTCGATCAGCGGGTTGTCGTTGGCGCTGTTCAGCTCGGTTTCGATGAACTGGCGCAGCAGCCCCAGGCTGTCGGCCAACACGCCAAGCACGTGTGGCGCGCAGCGGATCGAGTAGCGATCCTGCAGGCGGTGCAGCGGGGCGGTCGGCGCGTCGATGGCCAGGTCCTGGCGAATCCAGGCGGCCACCTGGTTCTGGCCCGGGTGCGGCTTGGCGGCGAACAGGCGCTCGTCGAAGTGTTCCGGGTTGCCCTGCAGGGCGATCACGTTGAGCGCGGTGATGCGTGTCGCCAGCTTGAGCAGGTAATCGGCGCGGGAATAGGCCTGGCAGGCCAGGGCGGTCATCACCGCGGTGCCGTTCATCAGCGCCAGGGCTTCCTTGGGGCGCAGCACCAGCGGCGTCCAGCCCAGTTCGGCGTGAACGTCAGCGGCGCTGCGGCGTTCGCCGCGATACATCACCTCGCGCTCGCCACACAGGGTCGCAGCGATGTAGGACAGCGGCGTCAGGTCGCCACTGGCGCCCACCGAGCCCTCTTCCGGAATCAGCGGCAGCACGTCGTGTTCGATGAACGCCTGCAGACGCTCCAGCAGCTCCAGGCGAACCCCGGACATGCCCTGGCAGAGCGACTGCAAGCGGGCCGCCAGCACCGCTCGGGTGGCCTGCTCGTCGAGCAGCTTGCCCAGGCCGCAACCGTGGAAGGTGTACAGATGACGGGGCAGCGCCTCGACCTGGTGCAGCGGTACCGCCACCACGCAGGAGTCGCCGTAGCCGGTGGTGATGCCGTAGATCATGCCTTCGCGGTCCAGCAGGCTGTCGACGAATCGCGCGCCGCGGCCAATGCGATCGCGCCATTCGGCACTGCTGTCCAGCTCGCCGCGCGCAGTGCGCTGGGCCAGGCCGACGATCTGTTCAAGACGCAGCGGCTGAGCGCCGAAGGTCACCGTTTCAGGCTGATTGGTTGTCATGGTCGTTCCAGAACGGATAGAAATTGAACCACTGCCGCGGGGCTTGCAGGCAGCGTTGGGCCAGGTGGTCGGCGTAGCGTTGTGCCCAGGCCTGGATGACCGCTTCGCGCTCGCTGCGCTTCCACTGCACGGCCTCGGTGAACGGCTGCAGCATGACCTTGTAGCGGCCATCGATCTTCAGGCAGTCGATCAGGTTGACCGGGCACTGCAACAGCCCGGCGAGCAGCCAGGGGCCCTGGGGCAGGGGCGCCGACTGGCCGAGAAAGTCCACGTTCACCGTACGCTCGCCGTGCAGTGGCACGCGATCGCCGGCGATTGCCAGCCATTCGCCGCGCTCCAGGTGATCGGCCAGGCGCATCATCACCGCCGGGTCCAGTTCGCTGACCTGAATCAGCCGCAGGTTGTTGGCACCGGTTTCCTTGAGCAGGCGATTGAACTGCTCGGCGTGCCGGGTGTGAACGAGCACGTTCATGCGCACCTGGGCGCTCAGCTCGGCCAGGGCACGGCACACTTCGAGGTTGCCCAGGTGGGCGCCGACCAGCAGCTGGCCGCGTGTTCCGCTCATCTGGCCGTGCAGCCCGTGCGGGTCGATCAGTTCGATGTCGCTGAAATTCAGGCGGCCGCTCCATACGTCCAGTTTGTCCAGCAGGCTGTCGGCGAAGGCCATGAACTGGGCGAATACCGAGCGACGGGTCGGGCGCAGCTCAGGGCGTGCGCTCCAGCTCGCCAGGTTGTTCTGATAGTGGCGAACGCTGCGCCGCGCCTTGGCACCGAACAGGAAGAAGTAAGCGACGATCAGATACAGCAGCGGGCTCAGTGCACGGCGGCCCAGGTAGCGGGAGGCCAGGGCGGTGAATTTCATAAGGGCGAAACTGCCGCGCTCGCGCTGGCCGGCCCAATGTCTGCTGCGGTCCATCAGCGCCACCGCCGGTAGAGCAGCATGGGCGCCCGGCAGAGCATGCCGAAGAACAGCCGCGCGTGCATTTTCGAGATCAGTACGTTGTCCTGCCACAGGCGGAAATGCGAGATGCCATCCGCGGGATAGTGCACGCGGGTCGGCAGCCAGCGCATCGGCTGCCCACGCCAGGACAGGCGCACGAGAATTTCCGAGTCGAAATCCATGCGCTTGCCGAGTTTCGCCGAGTCGATCAGCGCCACGCTGGCGGCCAGCGGGTAGACGCGAAAGCCGCACATGGAATCGCGGATCTGCAGCGACAGGCTGTTGATCCACACCCAGACGTGGGTCAGGTAGCGGGCGTAGAGGCGGCCCTTGGGCACGCTGGCGTCGTACTGCGGGTAGCCACAGACGATCGCCTCGGGATGGGCACGGGATTCGTCGAGAAAGGCCTGTACCGCCAGCAGGTCGTGCTGGCCATCGGCGTCCACTTGCAGGGCATGGCTGAACCCCAGGCGCTGCGCTTCGCGCAGGCCGGCCATTACCGCGCCGCCCTTGCCCTGATTCTCGGGCAAACGCAGCAGGTAGGTATCGGCTTCAGTCGCGAGCTTGTCGATTACTGCCGCGCAAGCGGCGCTGGATGCATCGTCGACCAGCACGCAAGGCAGCCCGGCTTCGAGCAGGGCTGCGACCACTGCGGGCAACGCATGCTCATGGTTGTACACCGGGATCAGCGCGCAAGGGCGGTGAGCGGCAGCAATCGGTGTCATGGCGCGGCCTTGAGCAGGATGCGGCCGGAGGAGCAGTTGGCCTCGCCGTTGCGGAAGGTGAAGTACAGCTTGTTGCGCTCGGCGTCGAAACGCAGGGTCAGCTGCAGGCGGTCGCCAGGGCGCACCAGTTGCTGGAACTTGAGCACTTCCATGCCGCCGAACAATGGCGGCAGATCGCTGATCAGGGTACGCGCCAACTGTTGCGCCCAGTCGATCTGCACCACACCTGGCAGCACCGGCGTGCCCGGAAAGTGGCCGCTGAAGTGCGCCAGATCCAGGGGCACGTCCAGCTCCAGATGCCACTCGCCTTGCTCTTCCCGTGCGCTGATCGGCGCGACCCGCGTGGGGCGGTCGGCGGCCAGCAGGTCGTTGACCTGCGCCTGACCCAGCTTGCCCTGGCTGCTGTACGGCAGATGGGGCAGCAGCCGCCAGCGGCGTGGCAGGGCGATGGGTTCGCAATGGCCGGCCAGGTGCTGGCGCAGGCCCTCGGTCAGATGGCGACGGCCCTGATTACGCAGCACGTGCAGGCCTTCCGGAGACAGCGCCACCAGTGCGCCGAGAAAGGCACGGCCCTGCTGCAAGACGCCAAGGCGCGCTTCACTGACCCAGTCATGCAGCGCCAGGGCCTGCTCCAGCAGGGGCAGGGAAATGCGTTTTTCTTCCAGTTTGACGATGCGGTCCAGACGTGCGCCGAGCATGAAGCGGCCATCAGCCTCGATTTGTGCGGCATCGGCCATCTGTTCCCAATGCCCGGCAGGCAGATAAGGCGAGCTCAGGCGCAGTGCGCCTTCGTCGTTCAGCTCGAGCTTCACGTCAGCGAACGGCAGCCAGTGCTCTCCGCCCTGACGCCAGGCGATGCCACCGGTTTCCGAACTGCCGTAGATTTCCGTCGGCCACTGGCCCAGGCGCTGCTGCACGGAGGCGGCCGCTTCGGCTGGCAATGCGCCGCCGGAAGAAAATACCTGACGCACGCGGCTCAGTGCCGGCCAGTCCAGGTTGTCGCCCATGCGCTTGAGCAGCGCTGGGCTGGTGATCCAGGCGAAAGCCGGATGAGGCAGGCTGGCCAGTTGCAGGTCTTCAGGAAAGGGCAGCGCCCTGGGCAGAAATACCCGTCCGGCGCACAGCGGCCAGAGCACGCGGAACAGCAGCCCGTAGATGTGCTGAGCGGCCACGCTGCCGATGATCAGGGCATCGCCGAGGCGTTCGCCCCACAGTGTTTCCAGTGCCTGCACTTCGTTGGCCAACTGGCCAAGGCTCTTGTCGATCAGTTTGGGTTCGCCGCTGGAGCCCGAGGTGCACAGGGTCAGGTGGCAGCGCTCACGATCCAGCGGGCGGGCGGCCAGGGGGGCAGCAGCCATCGAGTCATCGAGGTGCTCCAGCCAAAGGTCGGCCTGGGCACCAAGGCGCTGGCGCGTCTGCTGCTGCGCATCGGCAGGCAGCAGGACGTGAATGTCGGCCTGCCAGGCGGCGAGCAGGGCAATGGCCAGCTCGGAGGCGTCTTCCAGGTGCAGGGCGATGCGCTTCACACCCGCTGCCTGCCAGTGTGCCGCCAGGCTCAGAGCTCGCCCGCACAGCTGCGCGTGATCGAGCGTCGGGGTTACCTGGCGGCTGGCGTCCGCCTCCAGCAGCAGGTTTTCAAGGCTCAGCCAGTTCATGCGAATCTCCTTACACGTTGACGCACCAGCCATTCGCCGGCGAATAGCAGGCCCATCAGCAGGTAAGAAATCAGCCCGGTGTAGAGTGTCCACCAGGACAGCGGTGCCCACAGGTTCAGGGCCACCACCACCAGGCCGTTGGCGAGCAGGAACACTGCCCAGACTTCGGTCACCCGGCGGGTGTACTGCACCGCGACCTCTGGCAAATCGGGCTCGCGCAGGCGTGCCAGGCGTTCAGCTATCGGCATGCCGATCTTCAGGCTGCCGGCGAACAGCGCCAGCAACAGGGCGCTGACCAGTACCGGGTACCAGCGCAGCAGCGCCGGCTCATCGGCCAAGGCCAGCAACAGGCAGAACACCAGCACCGCACCGGTCATCCTGCGGCTGTTGCGATCATTCGGGTTGGCGAGCAGGCGGGCCAGCCAGAGGCCGCCGAGCAGCCCGGCGAACACCGCGGGCGAAAGATGGCCCGCGCCGAAATACACGGCGAACGGATAGGCCACGCTGGCCAACGCTACCAGCAGGCCGAGCAGACGGCTCATGCCGGTTCCGCATTGACCAACTGGTAGACCGCTTCGACCACGTCACCGACGGTACGTACCGACTTGAACGCTTCGGCGGCAATCTTCTTGCCGGTCTGGCGCTTGATATGGTCGATCAGATCGACGGCATCGATGCTGTCGATTTCCAGGTCTTCGTACAGGTTGGCATCCAGGCTGATTCGCTCGGGGCTCAGCTCGAACAGCTCTACCAGGGCGTCGCGCAAGGTGGCGAAGATTTCGTCACGGGTTTGCATGGTGTCCTTCCTCAGGCTGCCTGGCGGCTGGCAACGAAGGCTGCCAGGCTGGCCACGTTGGCGAAGTGGGTGCGGGTGTCCTTGGCTTCGGCATCGATCTTGATGCCGAAACGCTTCTGGATCGCCAGACCCAGCTCCAGGGCGTCGACCGAGTCTAGGCCAAGGCCTTCACCGAACAGGGTGAGGTCGTCGTCGATGTCCTGGGGGGTGATGTCTTCGAGTCCCAGGGAGTCGATGATCAGGTGTTTGATTTCAAGCTGTAGAGCGCTCATCTCTTGCGAGCTCCTTTATGAAATGCTGATGCAAATGGTCGTTGAGTTTGCGAGACGCTACCGGTGCAGCACCCATCGCGCTGAACTGGGCCGGATCGATGTCCTCACCCACGCGCAGGTGAATGTGGAAGCGCCGCGCTGGAATTCGGTACCAGGGCTCTGCCTTGGTCAGGGTGGTAGGTGTGACGCTGATGACCACCGGGGTAATCACACGGGCGCCACGCAAGGCGATGGCCGCGGCACCCCGGTGGAACTCCGGTGCACAGCCTGGCGTGGTGCGCGTGCCTTCAGGAAAGATGACCAGCGTCTGGCCTTGCTGCAGTACACCGGCCGCTTCATCGAGCATGTCCATGCTGCCGCTGTTGCTGATGTAACCCGCGGAGCGGATCGGCCCACGCATGCAGGGGTTGTTCCACAGGCTTTGCTTCACCACGCAGTTGGCATTGCGAGTGAAGGCGATGGTCACCACCACATCGATCAGCGAGGGGTGATTGGCGATGATCATCTGTCCTGGGCGGCCCAGGCGTTCGGCATGCTCGACTTCATAGGTGAGCACGCCACTGCGGTGCATGAACTTGACGAAGGTGCGGAAATTCCAGCTCACCACCTGGCGGGCGCGACGCTGCTGAGCCGCGGCACCGCCCGGCAGCAATGACAGCACGGGAAACACCAGCACACGCAGCACCACGCCGCCGATGCCGAACAGGGTAAAGCTCGCCGCCGTCGCGATCAGTCGCCACCAGTAGGGCGCGCTGTAGCGCCTCACGGGCTTTTGTGTGACCAGGTCCATTGGCGCTCTTTCCAGGTGTGTTCGAGGGTTGTGCAGCCGTTGCACAGGCCTTGTATCAGGCTCAGTGGATGCGGCCACGGCGCGCGTGGGCCGGTGCCCGTGCGCAGTTGCAAACTCCAGTCTTCGCCTGGCACCAGCAGCAGAGCCAGTGCATAGGGGAATGGAACATCGTCAATAAACGAGGCGTAAAGTTCCGGCTGGGCCTCTTCTCCGATCACCAGCAGCACTGCCGGTGCGCCATCGGCGAGCAGCGTTGCGGCTTCGAGCATGGCCATTTCCAGGCCATCGCCTTCTCCGGCCAGCGCGGTCATCTCGCTGGTATCGCCGCGCAGGATCGACCATTGACCGATGATCGCGTTGTGCACAGAAAGACTGAACTGTGTCGGCGACAGCGGTTCTGCTACTGCAAGGTCCTGGAGAATGGCCAGGTTGCGCGGGGTTTCGCCATGACGTGACGCGAACACCAGTGGCAAGGCCGAGTGACCTTCGGCAAGCGGCCAGGCGACCTGGAAAACCATGCGAGCCAAACGGCTCAAGCGACGGCGTTGCAGGGCCGGCAGAAAGCTGACATCCGGGCTCTCGCCAGAATCGTGCAGGTGCTCGGGCGCCTTGCTCCAGGCGAGCCAGTCATCCGTACTGTCCAGGCCGGGGGCCCAGGCACGCCATTGATCGATCCTGAAATGCATTTCTAGATGGAACTCTGCTTGGCCCGCCGGGCATTCCTTGTCTGTACGACTGCCCTGTGCGACAAGAGCCTTGTCGATGGGAGCGATGCTGCACTGCCATTATCCGGGTGATAACTTGGCCCCGCAAACATTAAGTAGCGATTTTCTGATGTATGACGCGTTTCACCGCGTTTCTCGCTACTGTCAAGAACATATGCCTAGTATCAATGTACTAGGGGCTTTGGAGGTTTCGGTGCTACCACGCGGTTTGCGCTGAAAGTCCGGCGGACCCGGCTCAATATGGAGGTGCAGATGCGGCGCGTGGTTTTCAATCAGAAGGGTGGAGTGGGCAAATCCAGCATTGCCTGCAACCTGGCGGCGGTGAGTGCCTCCCAGGGTTATCGGACGTTGCTGGTCGATCTGGATGCTCAGGCCAATTCGTCCCACTACCTGACCGGGCTGACCGGTGACGATATCCCCATGGGCATCGCCGACTTCTTCAAGCAGACCCTGTCCAGCGGGCCGATTTCCAGGAAGAGCAAGGTCGATATCTACGAAACGCCGTTCGAGAACCTGCATGTGATCACCGCCACGGCCGAGCTGGCGGAACTGCAGCCCAAGCTGGAGCAGAAGCACAAGATCAACAAGCTGCGCAAATTGCTCGAAGAGCTTTCCGAGGACTACGAGCAGATCTATCTGGATACGCCGCCAGCGCTGAATTTCTATACGGTTTCCGCATTGATTGCCGCCGATCGCGTGTTGATTCCCTTCGATTGCGACACCTTCTCGCGCAACGCCCTGTTTGGCTTGCTGCGCGAGATCGAAGAGCTGAAGGAGGATCACAACGAAACGCTGGAAGTGGAGGGCATCGTGGTCAACCAGTTTCAGCCGCGTGCTTCGCTGCCGCAGCAACTGCTCGACGAGCTGATCGCCGAAGGGCTGCCGGTGCTGCCGGTGAACCTGATGAGCTCGGTGAAGATGCGTGAATCACACCAGGCCTGCACGCCGTTGATCTATCTCGACCCCCGGCACAAACTCACTCAGCAGTACGTCGAGCTGCACGACCTGTTGCAGCAGCGCTGATCGCGTCAGGCCAAGGCTTTGCTATCACTGCCCTCAACCACAGGCGACGGTGATGCTGCTCTAGGTCACGCAGGGAGACCCGGCTGAGGCAGGGTACGCACTGCTCATGGTCAAACGCCCTGAGTGTTCAACCAGGCGAGCAGTTGCGGCAGGGGCAGGGCGCCGCTCTGCCTGGCCACTTCCTTGCCGTCACGAAACAGAATCAGACTGGGAATCGAGCGGATACCCAGCTGGGTGGAGAGCTGTGGGTTGGCCTCGCTGTCCAGCTTTCCCAGTCGGCAGCGGGTACGCAGTTCGCTGGCCGCCTGCGCGAAAGTCGGTGCGAAACTGCGGCAGGGGCCGCACCACGAGGCCCATACGTCGACCAGCAACGGCAGGTCGCCCTTGAGTTGTGCGGCGAAGTTGCCCTGGCTGAGGTCGAACGGCGCACCCGGAAGCACCTCGGCCTTGCAGTGGCCACAACGCGGCGCCTCGCTCAGGCGGGCCGCAGGAATGCGGTTCAGGCTACTGCAACGGGGGCAGGGGATGATCGGCGAATCGCTCATGACAGGCTCCGGAAAGTCATTCAAGTCTCCGCAGACTATGGACTGCGCCCTGCCATCGCAAGGCGCACCTCATGCTCAGGTCAGGCTGGCGTAGATGTTGTAGGCACTGATGCAGGTGATCAGACAGCCGACGATGGTCAGCAGGGTACGTGCCGACAGCGTCTTGCACAGCAGGGCCGCCAGCGGCGCGGCGAACATGCCGCCGAACACCAGGCCGGCGACCATCAACCAGGTATCCGGCTGACCCGCCAGGAGGATGAAGGATGTTGCACTGGTGATGGTCAGGAAGAATTCGGCGAAGTTGACCGAGCCGATGGTCGTGCGCGGGTCGCTGCCCGAGCCGAGCAGGCTGCTGGTGACCACCGGGCCCCAGCCACCACCGCCAGCGGCGTCGACGAAACCGCCGAACAGCGCCAGCTTGCCGACGTGTTTTGGCTCCTTCCTGACCAGCCTCACGTGACGATAGGCCTTGTGCAGGATGTACAGGCCCATCAGCAGCAGGTAGGCGGAGATGAAGGGCTTCATCACGTCGCCATCGAAGGTGGTGATCAGCACCGCACCGAGAATCGCACCGATGATGCCCGGCAGCAGCAGGCGTAGAAACAGCGCCTTGTTGACGTTGCCCAGTTTGGCGTGGGAAATCCCCGACAGCCCGGTGGTGAACACTTCGGCGATGTGCACGCTGGCGCTGGCGGCAGCGGGTGTGGCGCCGGTACTGAGCAGGAAGGTCGTGGCAGTGATGCCGTAGGCCATGCCCAGCGCACCGTCGATGACCTGTGCGAAGAAGCCGACTGCCACGGCGCTCCAGAAGGCGCGACTGGTCAGCGCATCTTCGATGATCTCCAGGCCGGTGCTTTCGTGGTTGCCGAAGAACAGGCGCCAGGCGAGGAACAGCAGCAGGCCAGCCAGGGTGAGGATGGCGAACCACATGGCGGCGCGCAGGATCGGGTGGTTGTCCGGGTGGGAGACGTGGTCTTCCAGGGGGGGTAATCCCAGTGCCTGGTGTTCGTCGTTGACCGGGCTGTTGCTGAGATCGAGATTGCGAATTTTCATGCAGTGCAAAGGCCTGACAGCGGGTGGTAGAACAGGCGAGTTGAAGCGGCGCGACGATAAACGGCTTTTGCCTGCAGGTCTAAGAACCTTTGGAAAGGTCTATATGCCTATTCGGTTTAATAGATAAGCAAATGCTCGCCAGTCGGCTATACCAAGACTGCGTGCCAGCGTTCGCGTGCGGCGAGGGTTATCATGGATCGTTTGCGGGGGAGAGGTTGAGGCATGAAGGCAGCGGTGAAAAAGTGGGTGCGCCTGACCGGGCTGGTAGTTGCCGTGACTGCCATGACCTTCTTCGCCCTGCGGATTTACGACGCCCAGAGCAAGCCTGATCTGAGCCCCTGGCATACCTTCGTGCCCCACGAGCTGAATGCCGATGAACTGGACTCCGCCAGTTGGCAGGATTACCTGCTGGCCGAACAGGCACTGTTCGCCTCGCTGCCGGACAAGGTCTACGAGCGCCTCGACGATGCCGAGCGCGTGCCGGACAACCGCTACTTCGCGGACAGCCCGCTGAATGCCTCGCGCTTCGAATGGGACTGGAACCGATCCTACGTGCTGGAGCCCGATGGCGAGCCGAAAGGCGCCGCCGTGATGCTTCACGGGCTGACCGACTCACCCTACAGCCTGCGCCACATCGCCAAGCTGTATCGCGACGCCGGTTTCATCGTCGTCGGCCTGCGTCTGCCGGGGCACGGCACCACGCCCGGCGCGCTTACCGACGTGACCTGGCAGGACTGGCTGGCCGCCACGCGCCTGGCCGTTCGCGAGGCCAGGCGGCTGACCGGTGCCGGTGACCCGCTGCATCTGGTCGGCTATTCGGCAGGCGGTGGTCTGGCGCTCAAGTACGCTCTCGATGCCCTCGGTAACGATGAACTGGCGCGGCCGGATCGATTGACCCTGATCTCGCCGATGATCGGCGTGGCCGGTTATGCCCGCTTCGCCGGGCTGGCGGGGCTGCCTGCCATATTCCCGGCTTTCGCCAAGGCCGCCTGGCTGGATGTACTGCCCGAGTACAACCCGTTCAAGTACAACTCCTTCGCCCTCAACGCGGCGCGGCAGTCCTACCTGTTCACCTCGGCCCTGCAAGAGCAGATCGCCACGTTGAGCCAGCGCGGTGCTTTGCAGGGGCTGCCGCCGCTGCTGACGTTCCAGTCGCTGGTCGATTACACGGTCAGCACGCCCGCGGTGGTCGACGCCCTGTACGCTCATCTGCCCGCCAATGGCAGCGAACTGGTGCTGTTCGACCTCAATCGATTCGTCGACTTCGGGCCGTTGCTCGGTGCTCATGCCAAATCACCTACCGACTTGCTGCCAGCCACGCCGCGTCATTACCGCACCACGCTGATCGGCAATACCTCGTCGCAGACGCTGGATGCTGCCGCCCGTATCACCGAAGCCGGTGCCACTGAGGAACAGGTGATACCGCTCGGCCTGGCATTCCCCCGTGAAGTGTTCTCGCTGTCCCACGTCGCCCTGCCATTTCCGCCGAGCGACTCGTTGTACGGCTTGCAGCCTGACGAGCCGGAGGATTACGGCGTGCACCTCGGCGCGTTGTCCGTGCGTGGTGAGCGAGGGGTGCTGCTGGTCAGCATGGAAGCCCTGCAGCGGGTGACGTCCAATCCGTTCTATTCCTATATGGTTCAGCGACTGGCTGAGCATGCCGGGTTCGAGGCGGCCAGGCAGTAGTTCGCATCGCCCAGGCGGGGGCGCGCGAGCTAGGCGCGCTCTGTAGGCGACGACCCTTCGGCGAAGGTTACGCAATAACCATCATCGCATCGCCCGCAAGCGGGCTCCTACGGAGTTGGTGACGCACCCGACCATGTAGGAGCCGGCTTGCCGGCGAATGGCGGCCACGGCGCGTGCTTGCGAAATGACCATCATCGCATCGCGCCTAAATCCACGCTCCTGCAGCGATGGCGTTTTACCGTTTTTTGGCCGCTGTCAGCTGGCTCAAGCCACTGCGTTGGCGCGTGCCGCATGCAGCTTCTTGTAGCTGTCGATCAGGCGCAGATGCCGGTCGAGGCCTTCGAGCGTCATGCTGGTCGGCGTCAGGCCATGGAAGCGCACGCTGCCGGCCACCGAGCCGATTGCCGCGTCCATGCGCTCGCCACCGAACATGCGCCGCAGGTTTCGTTCGAAGTTGCTCAGCTCGAGGTCGTCCTCCAACTGGATCTCCAGCACCGCGTTTACCGCCTGATAGAACAGCCCGCGCTCGACCGTGTTGTCGTTGTACTGCAGGAAGGCCTCGACCAGCTCCTTGGCATCGTCGTATTTCTTCAGCGCCAGGTGGATCATCAGCTTCAGCTCGAGAATGGTCAGCTGGCCCCACACCGTGTTGTCGTCGAATTCGATGCCGATCAATGTGCTGATATCGGTGTAGTCGTCGACCTCGGTGTTGTTCAGGTTGCGCAGCAGCGACTTGAGTTCGCGGTCGCTCAGGGCATGCAGGTTGAGGATGTCCTTGCGGAACAGCAGCGCCTTGTTGGTGTTGTCCCAGATCAGGTCTTCGACCGGATAGATCTCCGAGTAACCCGGCACCAGGATGCGGCAGGCGTTGGCGCCGAGGTCATCGTAGGTCGCTACGTATACCTCCTTGCCGAGGTCTTCGAGGATGCCGAACAGGGTGGCGGCCTCCTGCTCGTTGGAGTCGGCGCCTTGCCCGGAGAAATCCCATTCGACGAATTCGAAGTCGGCCTTGGCGCCGAAGAAGCGCCAGGACACCACGCCGCTGGAGTCGATGAAGTGTTCGACGAAGTTGTTCGGCTCGGTCAGCGCCAGGCTGTCGAACGTTGGCTGCGGCAGGTCGTTGAGGCCCTCGAAACTGCGGCCTTGCAGCAGTTCGGTGAGGCTGCGTTCCACCGCCACCTCAAGGCTGGGGTGCGCGCCGAAGGAGGCGAACACGCCGCCGGTACGCGGGTTCATCAGGGTGACGCACATCACCGGAAATTCACCGCCCAGGGACGCATCCTTGACCAGCACCGGGAAGCCTTGCTCTTCCAGGCCCTGGATGCCGGCGACGATGCCCGGGTATTTGGCCAGTACGTCCTGCGGCACGTCCGGCAGGCACAGCTCACCTTCGAGAATCTCGCGTTTCACCGCCCGCTCGAAAATCTCCGACAAGCACTGCACCTGCGCTTCGGCCAGCGTGTTGCCGGCGCTCATGCCGTTGGAGAGGTACAGGTTCTCGATCAGGTTGGACGGGAAATACACCGTCTCGCCATCGCTCTGGCGCACGAAGGGCAGCGAGCAGATGCCGCGCAGCGTGTTGCCCGAGTTGGTGTCGTACAGGTGCGAGCCGCGCAGCTCGCCATCCGGGTTGTAGATCGCCAGGCAATGCGCGTCGAGGATATCTTCGGGCAACGCATCTTTCGGGCCCGGCTTGAACCAGCGCTCGTTGGGGTAATGGACGAACTCTGCATTGGCGATGTCCTCGCCCCAGAACTGGTCGTTATAGAAGAAGTTGCAGTTCAGCCGCTCGATGAACTCGCCCAGCGCCGAGGCCAGGGCGCTTTCCTTGGTCGAGCCCTTGCCGTTGGTGAAGCACATCGGCGACTGCGCGTCGCGAATATGCAGCGACCAGACGTTGGGCACGATGTTGCGCCAGGAGGCGATCTCGATCTTCATCCCCAGGTCGGCGAGGATGCCCGACATGTTGGCAATGGTCTGCTCGAGCGGCAGATCCTTGCCCGCAATGTAGGTGGTGGTATCTGACACCGGCATCAACAGCGCCTGGGCATCGGCGTCGAGGTTGTCGACTTCCTCGATGATGAATTCGGGGCCCTGCTGCACCACCTTCTTCACCGTACAGCGATCGATGGAACGCAGGATGCCCAAGCGATCCTTCTCCGAGATATCGGCGGGCAACTCGACCTGAATCTTGAAAATCTGCGCGTAGCGGTTTTCCGGGTCGACGATGTTGTTCTGCGACAGGCGAATGTTCTCGGTGGGAATGTCCCGCGTCTGGCAGTACAGCTTGACGAAGTAGGCCGCGCACAAGGCCGACGAAGCCAGGAAATAGTCGAACGGCCCCGGTGCCGAGCCATCGCCCTTGTAGCGGATGGGCTGATCGGCGATCACCGTGAAGTCATCGAATTTGGCTTCGAGGCGAAGGTTGTCGAGAAAGTTGACCTTGATTTCCATGGAGCGGCACCGGCAAGCAAAACGAATGGCCGGCATTATCCGGGTTTTCGCCAGGAAGTCTTGTGCGTGGCCGGGTTGGCGGCTGAGTGGTGGCTTGTTGGCTGAATGCGTCGGAAAGCCGCTTTACCAAGATCTTTTATGCGCATAAATTGTGCGCATTACTTGGCGAGGAAATTCTCATGCTGTCTTCGTACGATCTGAACGCTCCGAAACGAGCCGCCAACCTTCGTGTCAACGAGGATCTGCTCAACAAGGCCAAGGCTCTCGACATCAACCTCTCTGCCACCCTGGAGAAGGCATTGGCCCAGGCGCTAAAGGAAAAGCAGCGTGAGCAATGGTTGGCAGACAACCGACAGGCCATCACTGCATACAATGAGCATGTCGAGTCCAATGGCGTGTTCAGTGACGAATTGCGGAGCTTCTGATGCCGCAGTTTGCCGTTTACGAAAACACCAATCCTGCCACCAAGGCCGCCGTGCCCTTGCTGCTCAATGTACAGAGCGACCTGCTCGCGGAGCTCGGTACGCGGGTTGTCGTGCCGCTGTATACAGCCCGCGCCATGCAGGGAAAAATGCTGAGAACCCTCACCCCGCGGTTTGAAATCGAGGGTGAGCACTACGTGATGATGACGCCGCAAATGGCCGGTATTGCCAAAAAACAGCTGGGTGCCAAGATTGCGGATTTAGCGGCGCAGCGTGATGAAATCATCGCGGCGCTTGATCTGCTCATTACCGGTATTTGAGCAACCTTGTCCGAGGTGTAGGGCGTATTAGCCGCAGGCGTAATTCGACAAAACGGTTCGCGGTAAACGACGGATTACGCCTTTGGCTAGGCTACGCGCCCCGATCCATCTACGAGTTATTTTCCGTCTTACCACGTTCGGACACTCGTACCTGCTGGACGATGGAGCTAGAACTCACCCTGCTTGAGTACCACCGGCTCGATCAACGGCGCCTGCCACAGCTGCACAAGGTAGTGATCCTCTCCATCGAGGCCATCTTCGGAGAGCGTGTCGAAACCGGAAATTGACAGCCGCACCCTATAGTTCCCTGCCGCCAGAGCGAAGCGCGCTGCATCCGGGAAATAGTCCGTGCAACCGGCGATCACCAGCGTGCCA
This sequence comes from Pseudomonas flavescens, assembly GCF_013408425.1. Classification (NCBI taxonomy): domain Bacteria; kingdom Pseudomonadati; phylum Pseudomonadota; class Gammaproteobacteria; order Pseudomonadales; family Pseudomonadaceae; genus Phytopseudomonas; species Phytopseudomonas flavescens. The sequence continues at coordinate 5,313,707 of NZ_JACBYV010000001.1, forward strand.
CTGCGAACCACGAGCGAGGCCTCGGCAATATGATCGAAACTCGCCGGTTCGACGGTTGGTTCCGCGTCGAGGAATTCGAGCGTCACCGAAACCTCCATATTGCGCAGCGTGCCGACGCCCACCACACCATCGGCTACCGCGAGCATCCGTTCGACGGCTTCAGTGCCCCAAGACTGGGAGAGATCACCCTCGGCCACTTCATCCTGCAGATAGAACTGGTGGTAGTCGGCGAAGAGTTTGAGGGCGTGTGAGGGCATAAGGGCTCCTGATGGGGCTTTATTGGGCGGTTAATAATCAGTAGGGCCAGAGTGATTGATTCTTGGATACGCAATCAAAGGCTATGATCCTATCAATTGGCTTCAGTCAGTCCCAGTGAGCGAAGCGAACGATTTTAGCCAGTTTTTATACTTTATTGATTAACCATGCCAGTCCGCTTTGTGGTAGCGCCCATGAACCATAGCCGAACTTTAGATAGCCGGGCTGTTTTGTAATTTGACTTGCCACGTCCTCCAAAGTGAGCGGAGCGAGCGACTTGAACCAGTTGTTAGGCGGTTCACAGCGAGCCAGCCATTATCTGCTTAAATTTACTCAGGCAGTCTTCAAATTCGTTACGGTCAAAGGTCGATAAAGGAGGCTTGGTGGATCTTTGCCATTTTGTCGAAATACCTACTTCCAGACCACTGGATGCGCTAAAACCCCAGCGAAGCCATTGAACGGTGTCTTTAATTATTAGCTGTTCAACCACTAGGACGATGCAGTCAAAGTCCATGTCATCACTACACACTAATATTGGAACAACGGTCGAGGACTCATCCTCACTTGGTGTTATACGTGACCAAGCTAGCTTGTCTTCTTCTTCGTCTAGTAGCCAGATTTGAGCCAGCCCCAAAGAATTGGCATCTGGATAATTGAAAGTCTCGGCACACCACTTCTCGATGGGGGTTCCGTTTATTGCTATCCACGCGCAAGGGGAATTAGCAAAGCCCGCCTGATGTTTTAATGCGCTGATGTGATCCATTCCAGAGCCTAACGATTAAGCTAAGGGGCGGCGGCAGGCCGTCCCAGCGAACGAAATGAGCGATTTGAGCGCCTTGTTAGGCATAAACCACTTCGCTTGCGAGCTGCGGATATTCACCCTGCATTTCAGTAAGGCATTCTTTTAGTAGCACAGCCTCACGAGGTAGGCGTTGAGAGAACTGCGACCAGCCAAAGAACCTAACTGTGTAGGGCATTTCAACCAAGCCAGTTATGGCGTCCCAGAAAGCGTCCCAGTTAGCACCATACCAGCCCGGAAAATTCAGCGACTCCATCAGCAACGAGTGCAGTTCTTCTGCGCTAGTGATAGCTCGGAGATCAATCTCTACTAGCTGTACGCGGGACATATGTTTTTGCCTAACGTTTGGCTAAGGGGCGAGCTTTAGCCCGTCCCAGTGAGCGAAGCGAACGGTTTGAACCAATTGTTATGCATTTGCACACGGTTTATGCCTTTGTTTTTGTGATGTAAATGATTGTGCAAATAGCTGCTGCTAGGAACAAATAAGGCTCTATTAATGACGAGAGATTTAGGACTTGCTGGTTGAATTCTGTTGGGTTACACCGACCATTAGGGCATTGCATTGGGATGAACGCAATTATTGAGAATTTTGTGAGTTTTGCAATGGCGCAGAGCGTGAGAAAGACGAATGATAACAAGGCAATGGCTGAGCGCTGCCTTATTGAAAATATTAACGATGCAATGCTAAACAAAGAGAATCCAGCTGCAAGGATTAACAGCTCAGGTGCAAGCATCGTCATTGTGGTGGTGTATTCATTCATATGCATAACGTTTGGTTAAGGGGCGGGCTTTAGCCCGTCCCAGTGAGCGTAGCGAGCGGTTTGAACCACTAGTTAGGTTGCTCGCGACACAACCCGCCCAGTACCCTTGGTGCCGCCCTCCCAGACAGTGAACTCGGCACCTACGGCAAAGTATGACAAGGCCTGTTCAGGAAGCAAGAGTTGCACAACCGCATAGAAGGTTTCGCCTGGTGCAGGCTGCCCCTCAAAGGTGAGGCGAGCAGACCAGTGCTCCTTATTGATGCTAAGTACCGTGCGCCACTCGCCCGAGACTAACGGCCACTGTCTGCCGCCAACGTCGGCGGGAAGTAAATATATATCAGCGAAGAACACAGGCTGCATTATGACCTAACGTTTGGTTAAGGGGCGGGCTTTAGCCCGCCCCAGCGAGCGAAGCGAACGATTTGAACCACTAGTTAGGCTCATGGCTCGCCGGATTTTCTAGATACTTTAGAGCCTCGATAATAAGAGGTATTGTGTAATTCAACCACGGGATAATAGTCGTGGCGTCTTTTGGGCGCTGGTATTCACCAGCATCAAAAGCCAAGTAAATTTTTAATGAAAATCCAGAAAGAGGTTCGCGAGATAGTGTAGATAGCCGGTTCATAGCTAAATCACCCTCGGCATATGAAAGCTCCCCCATAACAAACTCTCTGGCAACGAGATGCGAATAGGCGTGGCAGAACTCAGCTTCGGGAAGCCCGGACTTAGCTAGGGCAAGCTCTGCTGATCTAGCCCATTGTTCATCGCTTATTTGAGTTTCATCGCGTTTGGTTATGAGGTGAAGCAAGTCTTTTTCCATGAGCCTAACGTTTGGTTAAGGAGCGGGCTTTAGCCCGTCCCAGTGAGCGAAGCGAACGACTTGAACCAGTTGTTAGAAGGTACATATGGAAAGCCCTTTTTTGCCCTCAAATATTTTTTCGAGCGAACGCTGAAGGTTCTCATGCTCTTGCTCATTCGCAGTGAATTCAATAACGTATTCTTCATGCCCATCAAGCAGCTTGGCAAGAGCGAAATTAATAATTGCCTTTAAATGATTGCGATGGAGTTGAAGAGTAAGGTCATCAGTTTTGTGATTTACTTGGTCGACAACCATTACTTCTATCTCATCTGAATTTGGTGCGCGCGTAAGGGAAAAACAATAATTTTGCACGCTATCAAAACAGTACATTAATGCCATGTCGTAATCAGCGTCATATGGCGATGCACTGATTGCTGCCCTGAGTTTCATGCTGACGCCTTCTAACGTTTGGTTAAGGGGCGGCGGAACGCCGTCCCGAGCGAGCGACTTGAACAATTTGTTAGCCGAGCTCTCATGTTTCGCTAGAAATAACATGGATGATTAATTCAAGCGAGTTGTCTGCCAGTAATGGTGGATCGTCTCGGCTTGAGTGAGTAAGGGAAAACAGAGCGCCCGGTTGTGTGTCAGATGGCATTGAGAAGTAGGTGTATAGGTGGTTTTTTACGGACTCTGAGTAAGTTATGTAAATCTCCGATTCTTTAATTTCTATGGTGGCGAGCTTGCCATGACACTTGGTGTGCAGCGTGGAAAACAAGCAGGTTGAGCTGCAAAGATCAAAGGATGCTGACGCGCCGTGCCTGCCTTTATGAATTGATCTAGCGACTGTATTGAGCTCAGCTGTCTTGCCGTAAAGGTGCAGTTCCTTGCTTTTTAACTCCGCAAACATGATTGCTCTCTGGCTGTGGATCTTAAGGTCTTTGGCGGCTAACAGTGATTAGATGGAGTTCTTCATTAATGCGTTATGGCGGAATTCCACATAACGTCCCTGCTTCATTAGCGATGCAGGCTGAATTTCCATAAAAAACAATAACGTGACACGTGGATATGCAGTGCCCCGCGTATTCGCGCGACTTGTGTTCTGTGCAGTATTTCTGCCCGGTTGTGCAGGCTGCGAAATTGGTGCGGTGGGGCGAAGTGCACTGCAAGTTCCTTTTGGCAATGATTTACGCGTGCAGGCATCCGCCAGCAGAGGGTTTTGACGATAAGAGGTTGCCCGACAAACGGCAAGTGCTTGCCGAGCGATATGCTGCACGTTGCGTTGCGGGACGGTGCAGGCATGCTGGCGGATTACGACTTCGACTAATACGCCCTACGTAGTTGTCAGTTGGCGTCCCAAGTGCAGTGCTTGGTGCCGTTGCTGGTGAACAGGTAGACAGTCACGTCGCCGCCCTGGCGGTGATGTGTCAGGCGCTTCGCCGGGAGAATTTCCCAGAGCCAGTCCAGGTCGGAGCCTGGGTAGCGGTCGCCGAAGGATGCGATGAATTCGGCCTTGTCGATGAAGTCTTCCCGGGAAGCGAAGCGCTCGAAGACGCAGAAACGGCCTTCGATCCGTAGCCAGACACGGTCTTGCCAGGTCGGTAGTGCCGGTGTGGCGTAGACGATGATGTCTATCTCTTCCTGCGAACCTTCCATGGCGTCATTGGTTTCGATCCCCAGTGCCTTGAGTTTGCCGGAAGCCAGGCAGGTGTCGCAGATGCAGTCGATCGTCTCGCGGCCGTAGAAGCCTCCGGCCGAGAACCACAGCCCAGGCGTACTGCACAGCGAGCAGGGCGCAGCCTCGGCGAGGCGATAGGCGAAGTTGTCGGGGTCTCTAAAGTAGGGAAAGAGCATTGGCGCGGCCTCACGACGAACAGCTGATTTCCAGATGCTTGCCCCAATCCGGCGGGCGCTGTGCGTAGCGTTCTTTGCCAGCTTGCTCCTCGAAGGGGCGGCTTAGTACTTCGTGCAGTTCTCGCACAGGTGCGTAGTCGCCCGCTTCGGCGGCGGCGATGGCTTCCTGGGCGAGGTAGTTGCGTAGCACGTAGAGCGGGTTGACGGCGTGCATGCGCGCCTGGCGAGCGGCCTGATCGCTGCCTTCGCGTTTGCTGCGGGCCAGGTAGTCGGCGCCCCAGGCGTCGAAGCCCTGGAGGTCGACGAAGTCGTTGCGCACCACTTGCAGTGCATCGGCTGGCGCCTGCTCGCCGAGGTGGCGGAAGAACAGGTGATAGTCCGTGGATTTGCCCGCTTGCATGAGTGTCAGCAGACGCTGGATCAGTTCTTCGTCGCCGTCCTCGGCCGTGGTGAAGCCCAGGCGCTTGCGCATCAGGTCGTTGTAGTGGGCCTGGTACAGCGGCAGGAACAGGTCGAGGATCGATCGCAACGCATCGACTTCCACCAACGGCGTCAGTGCCTGGGCCAGCGCCGAGAGGTTCCAGTGGGCGGTGGGCACCTGATTGCTGAAGCTGTAGCGGCCAGTGTCGTCGGAGTGGTTGCAGATGTGCTGGGCATCGAAATCGTCGAGGAAGGCGTAGGGGCCGAAGTCGAAGGTGATGCCGAGAATCGACATGTTGTCGGTGTTCATCACGCCATGGCAGAAACCATAAGCCTGCCAGCGGGCGATCAGCTCGGCGTTGCGCTCCAGCACGGTACGCAGCAGCGCTTCGTAGGGCTGCGGTTGCTCCAGGCACTGCGGGTAATGGCAGGCCAGCACGTGGTCGGCGAGTTGCCTGAGCTGGTCGTGCTGGCGGGTGTAATAGAAATACTCGAAGCTGCCAAAGCGAATATGGCTCTGCGCCAGGCGCACCAGCATGGCCGCGGTTTCCTGCTTCTCGCGCCACACCGGCGTGCTCGAACCGGTGACGCACAGCGCACGCGAGCTGGGGATGCCGAGTGCATGCAGGGCTTCGCTGGCGAGGAATTCGCGGATCGAGCTGCGCAGCACGGCGCGGCCGTCGCCCATGCGCGAGTAGGGCGTCAGGCCGGCACCCTTGAGGTGCAGATCCCAGTGCTCGCCCGCGTGGTTGAGTACTTCGCCCAGCAGCAGGCCGCGGCCATCGCCGAGGCGCGGGCTGTAGCCGCCGAACTGGTGGCCGGAGTAGACCATGGCCCGCGGCTCGGCGTCGCTCCACAGCTGGTTGCCGGAGAACAGTTCGGCGAACACCTCGCGCTGCGCTTCCTGCGGGTCGAGGTCGAGCAGCGCCATGGCGCTTTCGCTGACCACCACCAGGCGTGGCTCGGCGATGGGCTCGGGCAGCACATGGGTGGAAAAGGCGTCACCCAGCCCGGCGAAACGGTTTTCGAAGGTCAGGGTGTCGAGGGTTTTCACGGTTTGGCCTCGCCATTCTTCTCGACGCTCGCCAACTGTTCGTCGTCGAGCTTGAGGGTGTCATGGGGCGCAGCGGCGCGGCTGAGCACGATATCCATCTTCGGTGTGCCGGAGAGGTTGATGTTGTTGCTGGCGAAGAGTTGGTCGATGCGCCGGTTGAGCTCGTCGGTGGCGGCGCCACGGTCGCCCAGTTCCTTGACGTAGAACTTCAGCTCGTGGGTCAGGCCGCCCGGTGCATAGACGCTCAACTGAGCGGTCGGCGCCGGATCGCGCATAACCCGCGAGTTTTCCTGGGCAGCCTGCAGCAGCAGGGTGCGCACCTTTTCCAGATCGTCGCCGCGGTTGACCACGAAGGTCAGCACGATGCGCGTCACCGTGTCGGTCAGCGTCCAGTTGATCAACTGGCTGGTGACGAAGGTCTTGTTCGGCACGATCACTTCCTTGCGATCGCTGTCGATGATGTGCGTGGCGCGGATATGGATACGTTTCACCGTGCCGGTCACACCGCCGATGGTCACCAGGTCGCCGATACGCACCGGGCGCTCGAACAGGATGATCAGGCCGGAAATGAAGTTGGCGAAGATCTCCTGCATGCCGAAACCGATCCCCACCGACAGCGCAGCGACCAGCCATTGCAGCTTGTTCCAGCTCACCCCCAGCGTCGACAGGGTGACCACGATGCCTGTACCGAAAATCACGTAGGACAGCAGCGTGGTGGTGGCATAGGCGCTGCCCTGGGCGAGGCGCAGACGCGACAGCACCAGCACTTCCAGCAAGCCAGGCAGGTTGCGCCCCAGGGCCATGGTGATGGCGGCGATGATCAGTGCATACAGGACGTCGAGCAGACTGATCGGGATCAACGAGGCGGCGCTGCCAACCACGGTGCTGCTGTTGTATTCGTAGAGGGTGATGTTGTCGAGGTAGGCGAACACCGAGATCAGATCGGCCCAGACCCAGTACATCGCCGCGATGAAGGTGCCGAGCAGGGTCAGGCGGATCAGTCGCATGGACTGCTGGTTGACCTGCTCGATGTCCAGAGTCGGTGCCTCCAGCTGGATTTCCGTGCCTTCGCTGTCCTCGGTGGTCTGTGCTTCACGCTTGGCCGTGGCGCGCTGGTAGGCCAGGCGTCTGGCGGCGACGGACAGGCCGCGAACGAATACCGCCTCAACGATCAGCCAGATGAGCAGCAGGTACAGCGTGTCGATCAGCCGGTCGCTGAGCTTCAGGGCGGTGTAGTAGTAGCCGAAGCACACCGCCAGGAACAGGCCCAGCGGCAGCATGCTGAACAGCACGCCGATGAACATGCGGAAGGACGAGGCGTTCTCCCGGGCCGGGCCGCGCAACAGCAGTTTTTGCAGCAGCCAGATCATCAGGCCATAGCAGGTCAGCACCACGGCGATGCCGATGACGTCATCGGACAGGCTCGAGGGCTGGTGTTCGGCCACGGTGACCACCGCCACCAGCGCCATGACCACCACGCCCAGCCAGCGGATCTGCCGGTGCAGGTAGGCGACGTGGGAGCGCGCCCAGTGGAAGTGCAGCTCGGCTACGCCACCCGGGGTGAAAATGCGGTACACGGTGTAGAACACCAGCCACGCCTGGGCCATGCCCAGGAACGCCGAACCGAGGTTGACGTTGAGCCCGCGGGCATCCATCTGCAGGGCGAAGCCGCACAGCGCCAGGAACAGTGTGCCGGGCAACGCCAGTAGCACGTTGAGGAAAATCGCCACTGGCGTATGCAACTGGCTGTCACGCCTGAAGTGACCGATGTCCTTGTGCAGATCGGTGAGTTTCTGGCTCAGGTAGCGGCGCTTGTACAGCAGCAGGCCCATCACCAGCAGCAGCGGCAGGAACAGCAGCGGCCGTTCGATCAGGCCGGCACCGAGCTGGCTCAGGTTGTCGAGCCAGGGCAGGTCGGCGATCTGCCGTTGCAATTGGGTGGGGACGTTCTTGAACCAGTCGAGGTTGAGCGGGTTGTTGCTGGGGATCCAGAACATCTGCTCGTCGAGGGTGGCGCGCAGCGACGTAGCGGTATCCTGCAGTTGTTTCTGGTTGAGCTGCAGGGTGATCGACTCGTTGAGCAGTGCATTGAGTTCGCGGTTCAGGCGGTCATGCAGTACGCGGCGGGTATCGATCAGATCCAGCAGGGAGGCGCGCAGCTCCGGTGTCACGCTTTCCGGCGGCTGGGTCGCCAGCTGTTTGTCTACATAAGCACCGGGATTGGAAATCTGCTCGCGTTGCTGGTTGAGTTCGAACTGATAGAGACGGATATCGGCGATTTCGTCGGCCAATCCGGAGTCGAGCTTGAGTTTGGGCAGCGCCTGTTTCTGTTTGTAGAGAATCTTCGACAGCAGCAGGCTGCCCTGCAGCACGCTGATCTGCTCGTCGAGGGCCTGATCGGTCTGGTTCAGGGTGTCGAGCTGTTGCTGGGTGCGCAGGTTGAGCTGGGTCAGCTCGTTGAGCCGGTCGGTGCCACGCAGCAGGTAGTCGGAGAGTTTCACGTTGAGCGCGCTTTCCCGCGACAGCAGGGTGTCGGAGCCGCCCACCTTCTGGGCCTCCATGGACTGCTCGGCAACGGTGCGTTCGGACTGGTCGCGACGCTTTTCGTTGATCAGCGTCTGCAGATCCTGCAGTTCGACGTCGAGGCGCTTGATCTGCTCGTCGAGGAGGTCGCGTTGAGCGCTGCCCAGATCCTGCAGCACACTGTTGCCGGCCATTTCCTGACGACGCAATTGGGTCTGTGCGGCAAGCTGAGCCAGTTCGGCCTTGAGCTGATTGCTGCGCTCGCTGGTCAGCGGCTTGCCGTCCTCGCGACCATTCTTCAGCAGGGTGTTGATCTGCTGGGTACGCGTCTGGTTGCTGCTGATCTCCGCCTGAGCCCGCTCCGGGCGTGTCTGGGCGGTGATGATCAGGGTATTGGCATCGTTGATCTGCTTCTGCCAGTCACTCAACTGTGCGCTGCGCTGGCTGAGGATCTGCTCCAGCTGGGCTACGCTGCTGGCAGCGTAGCGCTGGGCCACGGGCACCACTTTGGTTGCCTTGAGCTTTTCCAGTTCACGGTGAGCGTCCTGGGTCTGGCGGGGCGCTTGCGCCAGTTGCTTGTCCAGGGCGACCAGCTTCTGCTGGCTTTCCGTCTGGGCATTGAGCGACGCCAGGGTCTTTTCCAGCGTCTGGCGCACCAGCGACTGTTCCGGCTCCACCAATTTGCGGTCGGCGAGGGTATCCAGACTGCGCTGCACGTCGGCGCTGGTGGGGTTGGCATCGGCCCAGACGGGCGATTGGGCCAGGCACAGGCCCAGCAGGGAAACGGCAAGGAAACGACGGAATGAGAGCATGGCCATGATCGCGGGGGTGGAGTCCTGCTGAGTCTACAGACTGGTGGAGAGTCCCGCGCGGCGATCTGTCAGAACCGGTTCACGATCTGCTGCGCGCCGGCCCTGTCGTGTTCTGGCGGGGCTGTGGCGGGCGAGATCCTGGCGGTTTCAGAACGACAGACCGGGTCCCGGGCGGGCGCCTTCGGGGAATCTGACGCCGACCTTGCGGATCTTGTTCCCGTCCATCTCCGCGACCGTCCAGGTCAGGCCCTGCCATTCGACCTGATCGCCGACCACCGAGCCGCCACCGACTTGCTGGGCGATGAAGCGGCCCAGCTGCAGCGAGTTGTCCAGGCCCTCGGTAGACAAGCCGTAGAGTGCCGCGATCGCGCCTAGCTGGGCATCGCCTTCGAGGACGAAATCACCGAAGAAGCGCAGGTCCAGGCCGCGCTGCGGCGCCTGGCTGAACAGTTTGCCGAGGGCCGGCAGGTCGTGTTCATGGCCGATCACGCAGAGCATGTCGCCGGCTTCCAGCACGGTACTGCCGGAGGGATGCAGCAACTGGTGGTTGCGGAACAGAGCGGCGACGCGGGTTTCTTCTGGCATCTTAAGGTCGCGCAGGTGCGCACCGATGCACCACTTCTCGGCGCCCAGGCGGTAGACGAACAGCTCCCACTGGCTGGTCGGGTGCACTTCCAGGCCCGCACGGGAAATCGGTGCCGGGTCCGGCGGCACCGTGACCTTCAACAGCTTGGCCACCCACGGCAGGCTGGCGCCCTGCAGCAGCAGCGAGACCAGCACGATGAAGAACGCCAGGTTGAAATACAGCTGCGCGTTGGGCAAACCGGCCATCATCGGGAATACGGCGAGAATGATCGGCACCGCACCGCGCAGGCCGACCCAGGCGATGAACACCTTCTCCTTGCTATGGAAGGCACGGAACGGAATCAGGCCGACCATTACCGACAGTGGCCGCGCGAAGAGAATCATCCACAGCGCCAGGCCCAGAGCGGGCAGGGCGATGGGCAGCAGATCGTGCGGGGTGACCAGCAGCCCGAGCACCAGGAACATGCCGATCTGTGCCAGCCAGGCCATGCCATCGAGCATGTGCAGGATGCCGTGGCGAGAACGAATCGGTCGGTTGCCCAGTACTAGGCCGCACAGGTACACGGCCAGAAAACCGCTGCCATGCAGGGTGTTGGTCAGTGCGAAGACCAGCAGACCGCCGCTGACCACCAGCAGCGGATACAGGCCGTGGGCCAACTCCAGGCGATTGATTATTTTCAGCAGCAGCCAGCCGCCGCCCAGGCCGAGCACCGCACCGATGCCGAACTCCTGCAGCAGATGGCCGAGGAAACTCAGGTGGAATTCGCCCTGGCCCTTGGCGAGCATGTCGATCAACGTCACGGTGAGGAACACCGCCATCGGATCGTTGCTGCCGGATTCGATTTCCAGGGTCGCGCTGACCCGCTCGTTGAGGCCCTTGCCACCGAGCAGCGAGAACACCGCCGCGGCGTCCGTGGAGCCGACGATGGCGCCGATCAGCAGGCCCTGCATCAGGCTCAGGTCGAACAGCCAGGCGGCGGCCATGCCGGTCAGCCCCGTGGTGATCAGCACGCCGACCGTGGCCAGCGACAACGCTGGCCACAAGGCCACCCGGAAGCTGCCGACACGGGTGCGCACGCCGCCGTCGAGCAGGATGACGGCCAGGGCCAGGTTGCCCACCAGATAAGCGGTCGGGTAATTGTTGAAGATGATGCCGCCACCATCGACACCCGCCACCATGCCGACAGCGAGGATGATGACCAGGATCGGGATGCCGAGACGCGAGGACAGCGAGCTGACCATGATGCTCGCACCCACCATCAGGGCGCCGACCAGAAGCAGGCTGTTGATCGTACTGGCATCCAAGGCGGCGTGACTCCCGGGTCATGAGGCGAGCCCGATTCTAGCCTGCGCGTTGGCGCCGCTGTCAAAAATAGTTACAACTCAATGGGGTATGGGATTTATCTGCGTGAAACCGCAGCGTTAAGTGCGGCACGGCGTATCGGCCGTCGAGCGCGACGGCGTGCAGGTAGGAGCGTTGCAGCGGCACTGGTGCAGTGCCGTGCTTGCCGGTTCAGCGAACGGTGAGGGTGATGTCGATGCGCTTGAGCCAGTCGGCTTCGCTTTCGAAGTCAGCCTGGGTCAGCGGATTGGCGGCCAGCCAGCCATCGGGGAACTGAATCGCCAGGCTGGTGGGCCCGGCTTTCAGGCGCACGGTCGGCATGTTCTGGCTGCCACGGATGTGGTGGAACAGGATGGCGAAGCGCAGCAGCACGCAGAGGCGTACCAGCTTCACGCCTTCCTCACCGAACTCGGTGAGTTTGTCCTTGGGAATGTTGCGGCGGTGGCCGCGCACCAGTAGGGCGAGCATCTGCTGATCCTGGCGGGAGAAACCGGACAGGTCCGAGTGCTCGATCAGGTAGGCGCCATGCTTGTGGTACTGGTAATGGGCGATATCCAGGCCGACCTCATGGACCTTGGCTGCCCAGCTGAGCAACTCGCGATGCCAGTCGTCGGTCAGCTCCCAATCCTTCGCCACCTTGTCCAGGGCAGACAGCGCCTTGGCTTCGACGCGGGCGGCCTGCTCCTGATCGACGTGATAGCGCTCCATGAACGCCGACAGCGTGCGCTCGCGGACGTCCTCATGCTGGTGGCGGCCGAGCAGGTCATACAGCACGCCTTCGCGCAGGGCGCCTTCGGAGTGGCTCATGCGGTTCAGCTCGCAGGCATCGAAGATCGCTTCGAGAATCGCCAGCCCGGCGGGGAAAATGGGCCGACGATCCGGCTTGAGGCCGTCCAGATCGAGACGTTCGACATCGCCGCACTTGAAGACCTTGCGCTTGAGCCAGGCCAGGCCCTCGGCGGTCACCTCACCGTTGCTGCTCAGCCCCGCGGACTGGATAGCCAGGCCGATGGCCTTGATGGTGCCCGAAGCGCCAACCGCATCCTGCCAGCCAAGGCGGGTCAGGCCGTGTTCGATACCCATTATCTCAAGGCGTGCCGCGGTGTATGCCTGGGCATAACGGGCAGGGGTGATCTTGCCGTCCTTGAAATAGCGCTGCGTATAGCTCACGCAGCCCATCTGCAGGCTTTCGCGCAGCAGCGGTTCGAAGCGTTGGCCGATGATGAATTCGGTACTGCCGCCGCCGATGTCGGCGACCAGACGTTTGCCGGGCGTGTCGGCAATGCTGTGCGACACGCCGAGGTAGATCAGCCGGGCCTCTTCGCGCCCGGAAATGACTTCCACCTGGTGGCCCAGCAGGGCTTCCGCGCGGCGAATGAACTCGGCGCGGTTGCGGGCTTCACGCAGGGCGTTGGTGCCGACGATGCGCACCGCGCCCTGGGGCAGGCTGTTGGTCAGCTGGGCGAAACGACTCAGGCAGTCGAGGCCGCGTTGCATGGCTTCCTCGCTGAGCTGGCGATGTTCGTCGATACCCGCTGCCAACTGCACCTTGTCGCCGAGCCGTTCGAGAATGCGTATTTCGCCATGATCGGCCTTGGCCAATACCATGTGGAAGCTGTTGGAGCCCAGGTCGATGGCGGCGACCAGGGGAAAGGACTCGGCATGGGAGTGCGGCATGATCAGTCAATCTCGAGGCAGAACCCCGTCATCGTGACACGATAGAACGCTCGCGCCAACGCATACTGCCGTTGCAGGTATGCCGATTCAGGCCTGTTGACCGCCTTGCTGAAGGGCACGGCGCCGTCTGCAGGGCGCGCGGCCTATCGCCGGCATCGATAGCCGATATAGTTACGCTCAATGGCAGGCGCCTTCCTGTGTCAGACCAGCCGGGCTATGATGGGCGCCACTTTTATCGTTATAGCCTGCGAACACGGAGACTTCCCATGAGTGAATTCATCACCAACGTCAGCGATGCCAGCTTTGACCAGGACGTCATCCAGGCAGAAGGCCCGGTACTGGTCGATTACTGGGCTGAGTGGTGCGGCCCGTGCAAGATGATTGCACCGGTTCTGGACGAGATTTCCAAGGAATACCAGGGCAAGCTGAAGATCTGCAAACTGAACATCGACGAAAACCAGGACACCCCGCCGAAGTACGGCGTGCGTGGCATCCCGACTCTGATGCTGTTCAAGAACGGCAGTGTCGAAGCTACCAAGGTCGGCGCCCTGTCGAAGTCGCAGCTGGCGGCTTTCATCGACGCCAACCTGTAAGCTCGTCCGAAAAGCCCCGTAGACAACGGGGCTTTTTTCTGGCTAAAGGCTAGACGCATTCGTAAAGCCGATGTTACATTCGGGTCCGTTGCTTTTCCTAAGTGACCCCCTGCACGCCGCTGCCGACGCATTCCTAATCGAACATTCGACAATAAAGCGGGCGCCTGTCGCCTATCTGCGCTGCGGCCTCTCAAGCTCAATGCTTACCATCCCCTCCTTATACGATTACGTCATTCCTATATGAATCTGACTGAACTCAAGCAAAAGCCGATTACCGAACTGCTCGAATTGGCCGAACAGATGGGCATAGAAAATATGGCCCGTTCGCGCAAGCAGGACGTGATTTTCTCCCTGCTGAAAAAGCACGCGAAAAGCGGCGAGGAAATCTCCGGTGATGGCGTGCTGGAGATTCTCCAGGACGGCTTCGGTTTCCTCCGCTCTGCAGACGCTTCCTATCTCGCCGGCCCAGACGATATCTACGTCTCGCCGAGCCAGATCCGTCGCTTCAACTTGCGCACCGGTGACACCATCGTTGGCAAGATCCGCCCTCCGAAGGAAGGCGAGCGTTATTTTGCTCTGCTCAAGGTCGACACGATCAACTTCGATCGTCCCGAGAACGCGAAAAACAAGATTCTGTTCGAAAACCTGACCCCGCTGTTCCCCAACAAGCGCCTGACCATGGAAGCCGGCAACGGCTCCACCGAGGACATCACCGGCCGTGTGATCGACCTCTGCGCGCCGATTGGCAAGGGCCAGCGTGGCTTGATCGTCGCACCGCCGAAAGCCGGTAAGACCATCATGCTGCAGAACATCGCCGCGAACATTGCGCGTAACAATCCCGAGTGCCACCTGATCGTTCTGCTGATCGACGAGCGCCCGGAAGAAGTGACCGAAATGCAGCGCACCGTGCGTGGTGAAGTGGTTGCGTCGACCTTCGACGAGCCGCCGACCCGCCACGTCCAGGTCGCCGAGATGGTGATCGAGAAGGCCAAGCGCCTGGTCGAGCACAAGAAGGATGTGGTCATCCTGCTCGACTCCATCACCCGTCTGGCACGTGCCTACAACACCGTGATCCCGAGTTCCGGCAAGGTGCTGACCGGTGGTGTCGATGCCCACGCTCTCGAGAAGCCGAAGCGCTTCTTCGGTGCCGCGCGTAACATCGAGGAAGGCGGTTCGCTGACCATCATCGCTACCGCGCTGGTCGAGACCGGCTCGAAGATGGACGAAGTGATCTACGAGGAATTCAAGGGTACCGGCAACATGGAACTGCCCCTGGACCGTCGTATCGCCGAGAAGCGCGTGTTCCCGGCCATCAACATCAACCGCGCCGGCACCCGTCGCGAAGAGTTGCTGACCGCCGAAGACGAGCTGCAGCGCATGTGGATTCTGCGCAAGCTGCTGCACCCGATGGACGAGATCGCCGCCATCGAGTTCCTGATCGACAAGCTAAAAGCGACCAAGACCAACGACGAGTTCTTCATGTCCATGAAGCGCAAGTAACGTCTGGTGGCATGACAAAGCCGGGGAAACCCGGCTTTTGTCTGTCTGTAGTATCGCTATTCTTCTGCAATACCGACTTCGGCGCTAAACTTTGCGCCCCGAATCGAGAGGCTCCAGCATGCAGTATCGCGACCTGCGCGACTTTATCCGCGGCCTGGAACAGCGCGGCGAGCTCAAGCGCATTCAGGCGCCGGTGTCGCCAATCCTGGAAATGACCGAGATTTGTGACCGTACCCTGCGCAAGGGCGGCCCGGCATTGCTGTTCGAGAACCCCACTGGCCATAACGTGCCGGTACTCGGCAACCTGTTTGGCACGCCGAAGCGCGTGGCGCTGGGGATGGGCGCGGAAGAGGTGTCGGAGCTGCGCGAGATCGGCAAGCTGCTGGCGTTCCTCAAGGAACCCGAGCCGCCGAAGGGGCTCAAGGATGCCTGGAGCAAGCTGCCGATCTTCAAGAAGGTCATCAGCATGGCGCCCAAGGTGCTCAAGGATGCGCCCTGCCACGAGGTGATCGAAGAAGGCGACGACGTCGACCTTTCCAAGCTGCCGATCCAGCATTGCTGGCCGGGTGACGTGGCGCCGCTGATCACCTGGGGGCTGACGATCACCAAGGGGCCGAACAAGGAGCGCCAGAACCTCGGCATCTACCGCCAGCAGGTCATCGGTCGCAACAAGGTGATCATGCGCTGGCTCAGCCATCGGGGTGGTGCCTTGGACTACCGCGAGTGGTGCGAGAAGCATCCGGGCAAGCCCTATCCGGTGTGCGTGGCCCTGGGTGCTGACCCGGCGACCATTCTCGGCGCCGTGACGCCGGTGCCGGACACCCTGTCCGAATACGCCTTCGCAGGCCTGCTGCGTGGCCATCGCACCGAGCTGGTCAAGGCCATCGGCAATGATCTGCAGGTGCCGGCCAGTGCCGAAATCGTCCTCGAAGGTGTCATCCATCCGGGCGAGACCGCGCCAGAGGGGCCTTACGGCGATCACACCGGCTACTACAACGAGGTCGACACCTTCCCGGTGTTCACCATCGAGCGCATCACCCGCCGTCGTGATCCGATCTACCACTCGACTTACACCGGCCGGCCGCCGGATGAACCGGCGATTCTCGGCGTGGCGCTGAACGAAGTGTTCGTGCCGATTCTGCAGAAGCAGTTTCCCGAGATCACTGACTTCTATCTGCCGCCAGAAGGCTGTTCCTACCGCATGGCTGTGGTGACCATGAAGAAGCAGTACCCCGGCCATGCCAAGCGCGTGATGCTCGGTGTGTGGTCGTTCCTGCGACAGTTCATGTACACCAAGTTCGTTATCGTCACCGACGACGACATCAACGCCCGGGACTGGAACGACGTGATCTGGGCCATCACCACGCGCATGGACCCCAAGCGCGACACGGTGATGATCGAGAACACGCCGATCGATTACCTGGATTTCGCGTCGCCGATTTCCGGCCTGGGTTCGAAGATGGGCCTCGATGCCACCCACAAGTGGCCGGGCGAGACCAATCGCGAGTGGGGGCGGGCGATCGTCAAGGACGAGGCGGTCACGCGCCGGGTCGATGAAATCTGGAGCCAGTTGGGAATCGATTGATGAAGGTCACCCTGCAACCCTCCGGCGCGGTGCTCGATGTCGACGCCGGCGAACGCATCCTCGATGCCGCTCGACGCCTCGGCTACACCTGTCCGCAAAGCTGTCGCAATGGTAATTGCCATGTCTGCGTGGCGCTGCTGGTGGAAGGGCGCGTGCGTCAGGACGGCGCCGAGCTCGATCACGGCGAGTTGTACACCTGTATCGCCGAACCCCTGGAAGACTGCGTGCTGCACTGGGATGGCGTGCTCGCGCCTGGTGAGCTCGCGGTGCGCAGCCTGGGCTGCCAGGTGCTGGCATGCATCGACGCGGGCGGCGACGTCTGGCGCGTGCGCCTGCGAGCACCGGCCGGCAAGCCGCCGCGCTACCACGCCGGCCAGTACCTGCTGATCGAGCGTCAGGACGGCGAGAAATCGGCCTTTTCCCTGGCGTCGGCGCCTCAGGAAGGTCGTGATCTGGAGCTGCATATCCTGGGCCGCGAAGCGAGTGCCCTGAACCTCTTGCAGCAACTGCGCGAGCAGGGTGTGGCACGGGTGCAATTGCCGTTCGGCGACGCCCACCTGGCTGAATTGCCGGACGGGCCGCTGGTGCTGATCGCCGCAGGCACCGGCATGGCACAGATGCACAGCCTCATCGAGGAGTGCCGCTCGCGCGGCTTCGAGCACCCGGTGCACCTTTACTGGGGCGCGCGGCGGCCGGAGGATTTCTACAGCTTGCCGCACTGGGAAGAATGGCAGGCACTGCCCAATCTGTTCCTGCACCAGGTGGTCAGCGATCAGTGTGGCTGGGCTGGGCGTTGCGGCCTGCTGCACGAAGCGATACGCGAGGATTTCGACGACCTTGGCGCATTGCATGTCTATGCCAGCGGCTCGCCGAACATGGTCTATGCCACGCTGGATGCGCTGGTAGAAGCGGGCATGGACGCCCACCAGATGCGCGCCGACGTATTCGCCTACGCCCCACGCTAATCTTGCGCTTGCCGGGTAGCCGGGCGTAGAGCGCAGCGAAACCCAGGGAGCGACTTTCTTCGCGGCATGGAAACAGGCTCGAAGAACGCTCCCCGCACATCGCTGCGCTCGGTGGCGGCTGCGGTCAGGCCTCGTAGGCCGGGTAGGGCGCAGCGACCCGCAAGGCGGTTCGCCGCCATGCTACCGATCAGAACGCCAGCGACGTCTGCACGTACAGGGTACGTGGCTGGCCGAGGTACTTGCCGCTGTTGTTGTCGTCGAACGAGCGGGTGTAGTACTCACGAGCGAAGACGTTCTTGACCCCCGCCGCGACCGTCAGGTCGGACAGCTGCGGGCCGAAATCGTAAGCGCCGCGCAGCCCCCAGACCATGTAGCCGGGAATCTCGCCGTTGTTGCCTGCCGCGTTTTCCGCTTTGGTATTGGCGTTGTCGGCGAACTGGCTGCTCTGGTAGCTGCCATCCACGCCCCACTGCCACGGGCCGGTCTCATAGCGAGCCCCCACCACGCCCTTGTGCCGCGACGAGAAGGGCACCTGATTGCCCTTGTTGTCGCCGTTCTCGCGAATCTCGGCGTCGACGAAGGTGTAGGTGGCGTACACGGACAGGCCGCTGAGTGCAGGGTTCAGCGCCTCGAGCGCGTAATTGAGGCTGCTTTCCACGCCACGATGACGGGTCTCGCCGCGTGCGGTGACGTCGTTGGTCTGCTGATTGCTTTCGTACTGGTTGTCGAAGTTGATCAGGAAGGCGCCGATCTCCGCCTGCAGCAGGCCATCGTCATAGCGGGTGCCGAGTTCCCAGGTACGGGCTTTCTCCGGCTCGACATCGCCGCTGGCCAGCGCCTTGCCCATCTGGCTGTACTGCACGGCGCCGAACGAGCCTTCGGTATTGGCGTACAGGTTGACTCGATCATTGACCCGGTACAGCACATTCAGCGCCGGCAAGGCGGTGTTGTAGCGCCCGGCGGCACGGGTGCCGTTGAGCTTGTTGTCCTGGCGGGAGGCGATCTTCTCGTAGCGCACGCCAGGGGTGATGGTCCAGTTGCCGATATCGATACGGTCATCGATATACACCGCACTGGCTTCGGTTTCGCCGCGGCTGTTGCGGTCTCGCAAGCTGGCGGTGCTGGGCAGTACGCCAGTGCTGGTCGGATTGCGGAAGCGCTGCTCGTGGCTTTCTTCGCTGACATAGCGGTAACCCACGCCCACTTCATGGTGCAGGGTGCCCGTGTCGAAGGCTTGGGAGTAGCGGGTCTCGATGCCGCGCACCCAGTACTCGCGTGGCGACAGGGAGAGGAAGTTGCCTTGCTCGAGGAAACCGCTGCGCAGGGTCTTGGTAAAGAAACTGGTCACGCTGAGTTCGCGATCGGCGTCCGGTGTGTAGGCGTAGCTGGCGCTGGCCAGGGTGCGGCGGCCCCAGAAACTGTCGTAGGGGCGGGTGGACTGGTACGGATCGGCATCGAAAGCCGCGGTGCTGAGGCCCCCCGGCATGTCGGCCTGCCCTTCGTAGTACTGACCCATTGCCGAGAAGGTGTGTACATCGTCGGCGCTGTACTTGCCCTTGAGGATCAGGTCGTCGATCTGCGTATCGCTGTGCTGGCGCCAGTCGCTGCCGCGGGTACCCGAGTAGAGCAGCGCGCCACCCAGGCCATTGTCGTTGGTGCCGCCGATCAGCAGATTGCCGGTCTTCTTGAAGCCATCCTGGCTGCTGGAAGGGCTGACTTCGGTCTGCAGGCCGCCTTTGATGGTCGGCTGGTCAGGGATGGCGCGGGTCACGAAGTTGACGATACCGCCGACGTTCTGCGGGCCATAACGCACCGCGCCGCCGCCACGCACCACATCGATGGCATCCATGTTGCCCAGGGAGATCGGGGCCAGGGATAGCTGTGGCTGGCCATAAGGGGCGAAGGGCACCGGGATGCCATCCATCAGTACCGTGGAGCGCGAGGCCAGACGCGGATTGAGACCGCGGATACCGAAATTGAGCGCCAGGTCGTGGCTGCCGGTGCCATTGTTTTCCGGCGCATTGACGCCGGGAATGCGGTTGAGCACTTCCCGGGCGCTGCTGGCCCCCACCTGCTCGAAGGTTTCGCGGCGAATCACGTCGCGAGCGCCAGGGTGGTTGTACACATCGAGCGCATCGGCGCTGCCGAGCCAGTCACCCACCACGCTGGAGGCCTGCAACTGCAGCGGTTCGCCATGTGCAGCGCTGCGCAAGGTATGCAGGCGGTAACCGCCGTCCGCGTCCCGCTCGGTGCTCAGATCGCTACCCTGCAGCAGCCGGGCGAAGCCTTCATCGACTCCGTAGCTGCCCTTCAGGCCCGCGCTGCTCTTGTCGGCGGTCAGGGCAGGGTCGAAGGACAGCAGCACGCCACTCTGCGCGGCGAAGCGCGACAGGGCTGCACCCAGCGGGCCGGCGGGCACGTCATAGCTGCGGGTTGCCGTGCTGGTCGCGGGGTTTTCAGCGGCCACGGCCAGGTTGATCGGAAGCGTGCCCAGGGCGCCAAGGGTCATGCCGATGGCGAGGGTAAGCGGGTGACGGCTGGGAAAGGACGTGAGCGAGACCATGTTGCCCTCCAATGGGTTGTGTATTGAAGGGCCAGTCGAGAATCGAAAAGGTACAGGCCGTGCAGAGGATTTTTTTCAGCGCGGCTCGATATGCACCCAGTAGCGGGTGAAGCGGCGGATGCGCACCGGCAGGTTGGCGGTCAGGGAATCGAGAGCGCGGTCACTGTCGTTCAGGGGGAATGCGCCGGATATGCGCAGGTCGGCCACCGCCGCCGCGCAAGTCACTCTGCCGCGGCGCTGGCGCTCGAAGGCACTGGCGAATTCGCTTAGCGGCATGTCATCGGCAATCAGCATGCCGTGCAGCCAGGCGAGCAGGTCATCGCTGGCAGGCATCGGCGTGTCGCTACTGGCGCGGTACAGGCGCGACACCTGTCCGCTGTCGAGCTGGCGCCGGCTGCTCGGGGCGGCGCTGGGGGTGAGCTCTACGCGGCCACTGAATACCGCGACCCGTGAATGTCCGGCTTGTTGGGTCACGGAGAAGCGCGTGCCGATGGGGCGGACGCTGCCTTCGGCGGTGATCACCCGCAGCGGACGGGGATCGTACCCGGTTTCCAGAAGCAGCTCGCCATCGAGCAGATGCAGAATGCGTTCTGCCTGGCTGAACTCGACGCGAACGGCACTGCTGCTGTTGAGGTTCAGGAGGCTGCCGTCGGCCAGGCGCCATTCACCCTGCTCGGCCAGGCCTGTCTGATAGTCGGCAGTCCAACGCTGCCAGGGCTGCTCGCGCAGGGCGAACCAGCCGCTGCCGGCAACGCCGATCAGCACTGCCAGGTTTTTGATCGCACGGCGACGGCCGATACCCGCCGGGACGCCCAGCGTGGCTCTGGCCAGATCGACTGGCAGCCCCTTGAAGTGGCCGCCGACGCCGTTTGCACAGGCCCACGCCCGGGCGTTCTCGGGGGAGGCTTCGAGCCACAGCCGCCAGTGTTGCTGGTCCTGTTCGCTGGCATCGCCAGCATGCAGGGTGACGAACCAGTGTGCAGCCTGGTCGAGCGCTGTTTCGGACAACGGTTGGTAGGGCGTTCGGGACTTCATGCTCAGAGGCCTGGCTGCATGCAGTGGCGGATGGCTTTGAACATGTACTGCTTCACCGAGCTGAGGGACACGCCCAGGTGCTCGGCGATCTGCGGGTAAGTGAGCCCGTCGAGCTGCGACAACAGGAAGGCCTGGCGAACCCTGGCAGGCAGGCCGTCGAGCAGGGCATCGATTTCCAGCAGGGTTTCCAGCAGCAGGTAACGCGCCTCGGGGCCTGGCAGCAGGTCTTCGGGGAGATTCGCCAGGCTTTCCAGGTACGCCCGCTCCAGCGCCTTGCGGCGTAGGTGGTTGACCATCAGGCCTTTGGCGACGGTGGCCAGATAGGGCCGCGGCTCGCGGATATCGGCAAGATCCCGGCGGGCGAGAATGCGCAGGAAGGTGTCATGGGCCAGGTCGGCCGCATCGAATGCACAGCCCAGGCGCTGTTGCAGGCGCAAGCGTAACCAGCTGTGGTGCTCGCTGTAGAGCTGATGCGCAGCGACGGGGCCGTCGTGCAGGCAGGACAAGGTCGACATGCGCGCAATATCCAGAGAAATAAAGCGCGCTTTATATAGCAATAGTTCTCATTTGCATAGCTCGATCGCTTCGCGCCGGCGTGATCAGCGCACCGTGACCACCAGTTTGCCGACCGCCTTGCGTTGCGCGAGGGCATCGATGGCCGCGCCGCCGTCGGCCAGCGGGTAGGTCTGCGAGACCAGTGGTTTCAGCTTGCCCTCGGCATGCCAGGTGAAAAGTTGCCCGAAGTTGGCGGCGTTGTCAGCTGGCTGACGTTGAGCGAAGGCGCCCCAGAATACACCGACCACTGCAGCGCCCTTGAGCAGCATCAGGTTCACCGGCAGTTCCGGGATGCGCCCGCTGGCGAAACCAACGACCAGCAGCCGGCCGTTCCAGGCGATGCTGCGCGCTGCCTGATCGAACAGGTCGCCGCCCACCGGATCGTAGATCACGTCGGCACCCTGGCCGTTGGTCAGGCGCTTCACTTCGTCCTTGAGGCTCTGCGTGCTGTAGTCGATCAGCTCGTCGGCGCCCGCCTGTCGGGCCACTTCCAGCTTGGCAGCGCTGCTCGCTGCGGCGATCACTCGGGCGCCCATGGCCTTGCCGATCTCCACCGCTGCCAGGCCAACGCCGCCGGAGGCACCGAGCACCAGCAGGGTTTCACCTGCCTGCAAGCCTGCGCGCTGCTTGAGTGCGTGCATGGAGGTGCCGTAGGTCATACCGAAGGCGGCGGCGCTGATGAAGTCCATGCTGTCGGGCATCGGCAGGACGTTGTAGGCCGGCACCGCGACCTGCTCGGCGAAACCGCCCCAGCCGGTCAGCGCCATGACCCGAGCACCGACCTGTAGATGGGTAACCTTGTCGCCAACCGCGCTGATCACGCCGGCCACTTCGCCGCCCGGCGCGAAGGGGAAGGGCGGCTTGAACTGGTATTTGCCTTCGATGATCAGCGTGTCGGGAAAATTCGCACCGGCGGCCTGAATATCGATCAGCACTTCGTTGGCCTTGGGGCGTGGACTCTCGAGGTCTTCCAAAACCAGGGTTTCGGCGGTGCCGAAGGCTTTGCATAGCAGCGCTTTCATCGCAGTCCACTCTTTCATCGATTGGCTCTGCAGTTTAGGTAGGCCGCTGCGCGGGTCAACGAGCATGGCTCGACCTGATGGCTGGGTATAAGCGTTGGGATCCATCGCAGGCGTTGCTATGCTTGCGGGCAACCCAATGGAGATCGTCCTGTGAAAACCTTCATCACGTTTCTGCTTGCCTGCGCGCTGTCGATCCCGGCTTTCGCCAATGAGGAAAAGAAGGAAGGAGAAGGCGAGGGCGCTGCACCGCAGGTGATTTACCACAGCCTGACGCCCGCGTTGGTGGGTAACTTCGGTGCCGGGCCGAAGCTCAAGTACTACAAGGCCGATGTGGCGCTGCGAGTTACTGGCGCTGATGCCGAAGCCAAGGTTACCCATCATGAACCGTTGATTCGCAATCAACTGGTGATGCTGTTCTCTCAGCAGACCGAGGAAAGCCTGGCCACGCCGGACGCCAAGGAGAAGCTCCGCCAGGAAGCCCTCAAGCAGGTGCAGCAGGTGCTCAGCGACGAAGAAGGCCAGCCACTGGTCGAGGATCTGCTGTTCAACAATCTGATTCTGCAGGGCTGATCAACGCAGCAGCAGGATCGCCGTCCACTGCGCCTCGGTAACCGGCATCACCGACAGGCGGCTTCCTTTCTGTACCAGCGCCAGTTCCTGCAGCGCGCTCTGAGCCTTCAGCTCCGCCAGTGGGATAACGTGCGCGAAGGCCTCGACGAATGCCACGTCGATGGCTGTCCAGGGGTTCTTCTCCGCGCTCGCCTTGGCATCGAAGTAATGGCTTTTGGCGTCCAGCGCGGCGGGATCCTCATAGGGCTCGCTTTCGATGCGGGCGATTCCGGCTACCCCTGGCTGCGGGCAGCTCGAGTGATAGAACAGGAACTGATCGCCCTCCTGCATGCTGCGAATGAAGTTGCGCGCCTGGTAGTTGCGCACGCCGTCCCAGCGCGTTTTGCCCAGGCGCTGCAGGTCGTGGATCGAGAGTTCGTCAGGTTCGGATTTCATCAGCCAATAGGGCATGAACTTTGCTCTTGAGTCGGGCAGCGAGCGCATGCCTTTCGGCTGCGCTCTGCTGCGATGGAAATGATTGTCGAACTATAGGTCGTTACGTTCCGGTGCTCGATCCGGACAGGAGTTGTTGTATGCGGCGCAAGCCTGATCTGTTGCTGGTATTGGTGGTGGTGTTCGGGCTGGGCATGGTGATGACCGGCTATGCGCAAAGCCAGTGGCAGCAAGCTAGTACCAGCCTGTATCGGTGACCGTGGCGTCCAGCGGTATGTCCCAGCTGGCCATGGGCAGGCGATCGACTTGCTGACAGCCGTGGGCCAGCCCAAGCAAGGTCGGTTTGTGCCAATTTTTGCGCCTTGCGCGATAAGCCAGGCTGCGGTCGTAGAAGCCGCCGCCCATGCCCAATCGCCCGCCATGGCGATCGAAGCCGACCAGCGGCAGCAGAACCAGATCCAGTGCCCAGACCTTGCGTTGGCGCATGCTGTCGCGACGCGGCTCGGGGATGCCGAAGCGGTTGGCTGCCAGCTTTTCGCGCGCATCGATACGCTGAAACACCATGCTGGTGCGCGGCCAGGATTTCAGGACGGGCAGGTACACCTGCTTGCCGCGGGCGTGGGCTGCCGCGATCAGCAGGCAGGGGTCGATCTCACCGTCGTTGCTCAGGTACAACGCAACATGCCGGGCTCGGCGAAACAGCGGGTGATGCGCCAGCTGTCGATACAGCGCCCTGGCGGCACGTCGCTGGGCCGCAGGCTTCAGCTCGCGACGTCGCTGGCGCAGCTTGCGCCGCAGTTGGGCGCGGGTGAGGTCTTTGGCGTCGATCATGGGCAGGCCTGTAGAGTCGCTGGCGCGCAATCACAGGCAATAAAAAGCCCACTGCCGGCGTGAGCCAGCAGCGGGCTACAAATTGAGACTCCCCAGCATGCCGCTGTCGGTTTAGCCCTTGAACCCGAAAGTTCAAGGTGGAGGTTGCAGGAAACCTTAAGGCTTTCCGTCGAGCGGACATGCACACCGGCCTCAACTGACAACCCCCGGGGTTGTGCGTATCGGCTCAGGGACACCACCGACTGGCGCACACTCCAGGGAGCGGTGGCCAGTATAACGCAAAGTGGCGACCGTTGGTCAGACGCCACGGCCATCTGCATCATCGCGCAGTGCATCGTCCACGCGGCCCAGCAGATCACGCACATGATCACGGCTGGTAGAAACCTGCTGATCCAGATTCTGTTGTTTGTGCAGCAGGTCGTGGGTGATGTTCAGTGCGGCCATCACGGCGACACGGTCTGCACCGATCACTTTGCCGGCGCTGCGAATCTCACGCATCTTGCCGTCCAGGTAGCGGGCGGCACTCTGCAGGTTGCTACGCTCATCTGCTGGGCAGGCGATGCAATATTCTTTGTCCAGGATCTGGACGGTAACGGTATTCGATTGGGTCATGAGTCCTGCTCCAGGGCTTTGAGGCGCGAAATCATCGATTCGACCTTGTGCCGAGCCATTTCGTTCTTTTCGATCAGATGAGCGCGTTCTTCACGCCACGCCTGCTCGCTTTCCAGCAAGAGGCGGTTGTGTGCCTTGAGTCGCTCGACACGCTGGATCAGCAACTCCAGCTTGGCCGTCAGGGCTTGTAGATCGGCGTCTTCCATTGGCTCTCGCTTTGGCAGGGTTGTTCGCAGTGTATAGGCGCGCTGGCAGGTGGGTGCAAACCCGCTGATGGTCTTGGCGCGTCTGCCGGTGCTACGATACAAAGCCTACATTCTAGTGATTGCGCCTCTTGGCGCCTAGTGATCGATGCCGACTTCCAGTTCTCCCTACGCTGCATTCGCCACCCTGCTCGCCAGTGGCGGCACCTCCGTTTCTCCCGCTGAACTGCACGGCCTGCTGCTGGGCCGCAGTTGCGCTGGTGCCGGCTTCGAAGCCGGTCCCTGGCTGGTTGACGCCAATGAGCTGCTCGGCAGCGAACCGCCGGAGAACGTTCGCCAGGCGTTGATCGGTCTGCAGGAGATGGTACGCGGCGAATTGACCGGTGACGATGTCACCGTCGTTCTGTTGCTGCCTTCCGACGACGCCCCACTGGCCGAACGCGCCGCCGCTCTGGGCCAGTGGTGCCAGGGCTTCCTCGGTGGTTTCGGCCTCACTTCCGGCGACGCGGCGCTGAGCGCCGAAGCCATGGAAGTGCTGCAGGATTTGTCCGCTATCGCCCAGGTGCAGAATGCCCTGGATGAGTCCGAGGACGGGGAGAACGATTACATGGAGGTCACCGAATACCTGCGTGTGGCGCCGCTGCTGCTGTTCGCCGAGTGCAACAAGCCGGCTGCCCCAGCGCCGAAACCGTCGCTGCACTGATCCTGCCCCTCATTCGACCGATCGGAGCCTAGCGTGCCCATGACCAGCATCTCCAAAGCGGAATACGCCCGTCGACGCAAGGCGCTCATGGCGCAGATGGAACCCAACAGCATCGCCATTCTGCCGGCGGCACCCGTGTTCATCCGCAACCGCGATGTCGAACATATCTATCGTCAGGACAGTGATTTCCAGTACCTGTCCGGGTTCCCCGAGCCCGAGGCGGTGATCGCGTTGATCCCCGGCCGCGAGCACGGCGAATACGTGCTGTTCTGCCGAGAGCGTGATCCCGAGCGTGAACTGTGGGATGGCTTGCGCGCTGGTCAGGAAGGCGCCATCAGCCGTTACGGTGCGGACGATGCCTTTCCCATCGGCGATATCGACGACATCCTGCCGGGGCTGATCGAAGGTCGTGAGCGTGTCTATTACGCCGTGGGTACCAACCCGGAATTCGATCGTCATCTGATGGAGTGGGTCAACGTGATCCGCTCCAAGGCCCGCCAGGGCGCCACGCCACCGAAAGAGTTCGTCGCCCTCAATCATTTCCTCCACGACCTGCGTCTGTACAAGTCGGCCGGAGAGGTGAAGGTGATGCGCGAAGCGGCGCAAATTTCCGCACGCGCCCATATCAAGGCCATGCAGGCAAGCCGCGCCGGGCTTTACGAATACCATCTGGAAGCAGAGCTGGATTACGAATTCCGCAAGGGCGGTTCGAAGATGCCGGCCTACGGCTCCATCGTCGCAGCGGGCAAGAACGCCTGCATTCTGCATTACCGTGAGAACGACGCGGTGCTGAAGGACGGTGACGTGGTGCTGATCGACGCCGGCTGCGAGATCGACTGCTATGCCAGCGACATCACTCGTACCTTTCCGGTCAGCGGTACCTTCACGCCCGAGCAGAAGGCCATTTACGAGATCGTGCTGGCGGCCAACATCGAAGCCTTCAAGCACATCGCGCCGGGTCGCCACTGGAACGAGGCCCATGAGGCCACGGTTCGGGTGATCACTGCTGGTCTGGTCGAGTTGGGCCTGCTCAAGGGCAATGTCGACGAGCTGATCGCCGCGGAAGCCTACAAGCCGTTCTACATGCACCGTGCCGGCCACTGGCTGGGCATGGACGTGCATGACGTCGGCGAGTACAAGGTCGGCGGCGAGTGGCGTGTGCTCGAAGTGGGCATGGCCATGACCGTCGAGCCGGGCATCTACATCGCCGTGGACAATCAGAACGTGGCCAAGAAATGGCGCGGCATCGGCGTGCGCATCGAGGATGACGTCGTGGTGACCAAGACCGGTTGCGAGATTCTCACCGGCGATGTCCCCAAGACCGTCGACGAGATCGAGACACTGATGGCCGCCGCTCGCGCGCAGGTGGCCTGAGGCCATGCTGCGGGTCGACTTGGCGATCATCGGCGGTGGTCTGGTCGGTGCCAGCCTGGCGCTGGCGCTGCAGGGCGAGGCGCGCACGCGTGGCTGGAAAATCGCTTTGATCGAGCCATTCGCTCCCGGCGAAGGCTACCAACCGAGCTACGATGCCCGCTCCACGGCACTGTCCTACGGCTCGCGGCTGATCTACGAAGGTCTTGGCCTGTGGCCAGCGATCGCCGAGCACGCCACTCCCATCGAGCAGATACACGTATCGGATCGCGGGCGCTTCGCCGCTGCGCGGCTGAGTGCCGAGGAGGAAGGCGTTCCTGCTCTGGGTTACGTGGTGGAAAACGCCTGGCTTGGCCATTGCCTGTGGCAGGCGCTCGACGCCGAAGTGATCCAGTGGCGTTGCCCGGCCCAGGTCGAGCGGATGGATGCGCTGCCGGATGGCTATCGGCTGACCCTCGATGACGAAAGCCTGATCGACTGCTCCCTGGCGGTGCTCGCCGATGGCGGGCGCTCTTCGCTGCGTGAACAGTTGGGCATCACGGTGAACCAACGGCCTTATGACCAGACTGCGGTGATCGCCAATATCACGCCTTCGCGCCCACACGCAGGCCAAGCCTTCGAACGCTTCACCGAGTCCGGACCACTGGCGTTGCTGCCGCTTTCGGACAATCGCTGTGCACTGGTATGGACGCACCCGAGCGGTGATGTCGAGCGGCTGCTCAAGCTGGACGAGCGCGCGTTTCTCGCCGAACTGCAGGAGGCCTTCGGTTACCGCCTCGGTGCTTTGCGTCAGGTCGGCGCGCGGCTGCCTTACCCGCTGGTGCTGGTCGAGGCGGCCGAGCAGGTACGGGCCAATCTGGTGGTGCTGGGCAATGCCGCGCACAGCCTGCATCCGATTGCCGGGCAGGGCTTCAACCTGTCGCTGCGTGACGTTCGTGCCCTGGCCGATACTGTGCTGGCGGGCTCCGCGCCGCTTGGCGACCTGGCCACTCTGCAGCGCTATGCAGCCGTTCAGGCTGGCGATCAGGCCTTCACGGTCGGCTTTTCGGATCAGGTCACCCGGCTGTTCAGTACCGATCAGCCGCTGCTCGCCGCGGGCCGCAACCTCGGCCTGCTGGGGTTGGAATTGTTGCCGCCGGCCAAGCGCTGGTTCGCACGCCAGGCCATGGGCATAGGTACTCGCGGTACCCCGCAATGAGTGCCCGGCGGCTGGCGCGCAAGGCCCGCCTGCTGCGCTGGGTCATGAATTGCTACCCGCCCTACCTGGGGGCTGGCGTATGGATTCGGCGCATCGCAGCGGATTTTCGTCAGGTCGACGTGAAGATGCGTCTGGGTTGGTACAACCGCAACTATGTGGGTACCCAGTTCGGCGGCAGCCTGTATTCGATGACCGATCCGTTCTACATGTTGATGCTGATGGAGAACCTGGGGCGCGATTACGTGGTCTGGGACAAGGCCGCCAGCATCGACTTCATCGCGCCGGGCAGAGGCCCGGTATTCGCCTCGTTCGCCATCGACCAGGCCTTCGTCGACGAGGTGCGTCAGCACACCGCCGCGGGTGACAAGTACCTGCCCGAGTTGCAGGTGGAGGTCCGCGACGGTGATGGCACCCTGGTCGCTCGGGTACACAAGACTCTTTACGTGCGGCTCAAGCCGCGCCAGCGGCAGGCAGCCTGAGGAATGGACGACATGCGTGCAGATATGATCATCGTCGGTGCCGGAATGGTCGGCAGCGCCCTGGCGCTGGCCCTGCGCGAGCAGGGGCTGGATTGCCTGGTGTTGGACGGCGGGCCGCTGCAGGTCGAGCCGTTCGAGGGCAACGCTGCTTACGAGCCTCGGGTCAGTGCGCTGTCGATGGCCAGCCAGCGCATCCTCGAACGCCTTGGCGCCTGGCCCGGCGTGCTGGCGCGGCGCAGTTGCCCGTACAGCGAAATGCGCGTGTGGGATGGCAGCGGCACCGGCAGCATCCATTTCAGCGCTGCCAGCGTGCATGCCAATATGCTCGGCCATATCGTCGAGAATCGCGTGGTGCAGGACGCGTTGCTCGAGCGCCTGCATGCCAGCGATGTTCGTCTGCTCGCCGACGCGCGGCTGGAGCGCCTGCGCCACTCCGGTGACGACTGGCTGCTGACCTTGGCCGACGGCCGCGAATTGCGTACCTCGCTGGTGGTCGCGGCCGATGGCGCCAACTCGGCGGTACGTCGTCTGGCGGGTTGTGAAACCCGCGAGTGGGATTACCTGCACCACGCCATCGTCACCAGCGTGCGTTGTGCCGATGCGCATCAGGCCACCGCCTGGCAGCGCTTCACCGACGACGGCCCGCTGGCCTTCCTGCCTTTGGGCGAGCGCGATGGCGAGCACTGGTGTTCGATCGTCTGGTCGACCACGCCGGAGCAAGCGAGCCACTTGATGGCGCTGGCTGACGATGAGTTTTCCACGGCCCTGGGGCAGGCGTTCGAATACCGCCTGGGCCAGGTACTGCAAGTGGATCGACGCCTATGCATTCCGCTGCGTCAGCGCCACGCCAAGCGCTATGTCGAACCCGGCCTGGCGCTGATTGGCGATGCTGCCCACACCATCCACCCGCTGGCCGGCCAGGGCGTCAACCTCGGCTTTCTCGACGCCGCGGTGCTCGCCGAGGTGCTGGCGCAGGCAGCCGGGCGTGGTGAGCGGCTTGCCGACGAGCGCGTGCTGAGCCGCTACGAGCGCCGCCGCATGCCGCACAACCTGGCGATGATGGCGGCGATGGAGAGTTTTCAGCGGCTGTTCCAGAGCGACTCACTGACGCTGCGCTTGCTGCGCAACACCGGCTTGGGGCTGGTCGATGGCCTGGACGAGGCCAAGGCGCTGTTCGTGCGCCAGGCGCTGGGCTTGAGCGGCGATCTGCCGGATCTGGCCAGGGCCCGCTAGGCGCTGTACCGGGTGTTCGGCCTTGCGTCATACCTGTGGCTGGAAGACAATGCGATGCATTATCATCTCTAGCCCTGGTGCTGCCATGTCCGGCCCGGATCATTCCGCGTTGCATCTTCTCTACAGCGAACATAACGGCTGGCTCAAGGGCTGGCTGCGGGCACGCCTGGGCAATACCAGCGATGCCGCCGACCTGGCTCAGGACACCTTTGTGCGGGTGCTCAGCGCCCGCGACGTGCAGGCCATCCGCGAGCCGCGTACCTACCTGAGCGCCATCGCCCGCGCGCTGATGATCGACAAGTTTCGCCGCCAGGCCGTCGAGCAGGCCTATCTCGATGTACTGGCGCTGCGTCCCGAGCCCATGGACATCTCGCCGGAGACCCGTCTGCTGATCCTCGAAACCCTCACTGCGGTCGATGCCATGCTCGACGGTCTTGGTGAGCGCACACGGCGCATTTTCCTGGCGGTGCAACTGGAAGGGCTCAGTTATGTGGCTACCGGCGAGCGCCTCGGCGTGTCGGTGACCACGGTGAAGAAGCACATGATCCGCGCCATGACCCACTGCCTGTTGTTGATGGAAGACTGAGCCATGGATCGCCAGACCCTGGAAGCGGCCGCCACCTGGTATGTGCAACTCAACGCCACGCCGCCGAGCGAGGCCGAGCGTCTGGCGCATCGCGAGTGGCTCGCGCAGCACCCCGGGCACCGCCAGGCCTGGGCACGGGTGGAGCGCCTGCAGCATCAGCTCGGCGGCCTGCCGGCGGATGTGGCGCTGCCCGCGCTGGACGGTGTGCGGGCGCGGCGACGTGCGGTGCTGAAGACCCTGGGCCTGCTGCTCGCCTCCGGGGCCGCAGGCTGGGCGTCCTTCGACCTGGCGCCGACTCAGGACTGGCTTGCCGATCAGCGCACGGCCACTGGCGAGCGTCGTCACCTGCAACTGAGCGATGGCAGCGTGCTGGATCTGAATACCGCGACAGCGGTGGATATCCGTTTCGACGCCAGCCTGCGACAACTGCAGTTGCATCGCGGCGAGATACTCGTGCGTACCGCTGCCGATCCGGCCGGACGGCCTTTCGTGGTGCATACCGCGCAGGGCAGTGTACGGGCGTTGGGTACCTGTTTCAGCGTGCGCTGCGAGGGCGACAGCACTCAGGTTGCGGTGCTGGAAGATGAGGTCGAAGTGCGTGCGGCCCGGCAACCTGGTCGGGCAGTGCATATCGGCGCCAATCAGCGAGTCGCTGTGGAGGCCGCTGCGGTCGGCACGCCCAGCGCATTGCCGCCGGGAGCAGGTGCCTGGGCGCAGGGCATGCTGACGGTGATCGACTGGCGCCTGGATGCCTTCGTCGCCGAACTGGGGCGCTACCGTCCCGGCTATCTCAGCTGTGCCGACGCGGTGGCAGACTTGCGCCTCTCTGGTGCTTTCCGGATCGACGACACGGACATCATTCTGGAAAACCTGGGCGCCTCGCTGCCGATTCGAGTGCGTTACCTGAGTCGTTACTGGGCGCGAATCGAGGCTGCCTGATCGGGCCTGCAAAAAAAACAGCCATCCGGGGTTGCCGATTTTCATTCTCATTCGGCCAAGCACATGAAGCGGTTTTGCATCGCCGCGGATCTGCCCAGCCCATGACAAGGAAATGACCATGCCCCGCTTTCTCTCGCCAGCCAAGCCGATGGCTCGCGCCGTTCACCTGGCCCTGTTCGGTCTGGCCGGCGCGCCGATACCCATGCTCTGCGCCTTGCCGAGCCACGCCCTGGCGCAGGAGGCAGGGGTGCAGAGCTACCGTATTGCGCCTGGCTCGCTGGGTACCGCGCTGAGCCAGTTCGCAACGGTCGCCGGGGTGACGCTTTCATTCGCTGCCGTGCAGACCGAAGGGCTCGACTCGCCGGGCCTGCAGGGCGATTACGGCGTCGACGAAGGACTCGCACGTCTGCTGCAGGGCAGCGGTTTGCAGGCCCAGCGTCAGGGCAACGGCAGTTATGTGCTGGTACCTGCCAGTCGGGGCCAAGGAGTTGAGCTCTCTGCGTTGAGCATTTCCGGCAAGGCGCCGGGTTCGACCACCGAGGGCACGGGCTCCTACACCACGGAATCGTCCAGCAGCTCGACGCGCCTGAACCTGTCACTCAAGGAGACGCCACAATCGGTCACCGTGCTGACCCGCCAGCGTATGGATGACCAGAACCTCGACACCCTGACCGATGCCCTGGATGCCACTGCCGGCATCACCGTGATTCGCGAAAGTCTGGGGGCCGACAGCACCACCTATCTGTCGCGCGGCTTCGCCATTCGCAACTTCGCCATCGACGGCGTACCGACCTCGGCGGGCATGGACAACTACACCCAGAACACCGCCATGTACGACCGCGTGGAGGTGGTGCGTGGCGCCACGGGCCTGGTCAGCGGCCTGGGCAATCCTTCCGCGACCATCAACCTGATCCGCAAGCGCCCGGGCATCGAACCTCAGGTGCAGCTGTCGGCCGAAGCCGGTAGCTGGGACCGTTACGGCTTGGGGGTGGATGTCGGCGGTGCGTTGACCGAGAGCGGTAACGTGCGCGGGCGTTTCGTCGTCGATCACAAGGATCAGCACGCCTGGATCGACCGCTTCAGCCAGGAGGTGAGCACCGTCTACGGCATCACCGAGCTGGATCTGAGCGAATCGACCCTGCTGACCCTGGGTTTCAGCCATCAGACGACCAACAGCAACGCGCCGATGCGCACCGGCTTTCCATTGTTCACGACCGACGGCGGAAGAACCGACATCAAGCGCTCGTTCAACAGCTCGCCTGACTGGACGTACTACGATCGCCAGCAGAGCACGCTGTTCACCTCCGTCGAACAGCAGTTCGCCAATGGCTGGAGCGGCAAGCTGGAGTACAGCCACGCGCGCAACGATTACGACACCGTGGTCAGCTACATGGATGGCCTGATCGATCCGGCTACTGGCTCGGGTGCCTACATCATGCCGACCCGCTGGCAGGCGACGCCCGAGCAGGACAATCTCGACGCCTATCTGACCGGCTTCTTCCCGCTGCTGGGGCGCGAGCACGAGCTTATCGGCGGGGTGACCCTGTCGCGTCTCGAGGAGCGGGGAACCTCCAACTACGGAGGCTGGCAACGCCCGGGCTCCAGTTATGCCGGCAGCATCGACAACATCTATGGCTGGAACGGCCAGGCGCCGAAACCGGTGTTCAACAAGATCGGCGAGAGCGATTTGACCGAAACCCAGTATGCCGCCTACCTGACGTCGCGCTGGCACCTGACCGATGCAGCCAGCCTGATCCTCGGCGCGCGCGTGGTGGACTGGAATCGCGAGAGCAAAAGCCGCTTGTATGGTGGCGCCACCAGCAAGACGGAGCGTACCGAAACCGGGATCGTCATTCCCTACGCGGGCTTCGTCTACGACCTCGATGACACCTGGACGGCCTACGCCAGCTACACGCAGATCTTCAACCCGCAGAACGCCAACATCCGCGACGTCAACGGCACGCCTCTGGATCCTCAGGAAGGCACCGGCTACGAGCTCGGGCTGAAGGCCGACTTCTACGACGGCCGCCTCAACGGCAGCCTGGCGGTGTTCCGCGTCGAGCAGGACAACCTTGCGGTGGCCAACGGCAGCCTGCTGCAGCCCAGTGGCTTCCAGGCCTACAAGGCGGAAAACGGCACGACCAGCGAGGGTGTGGAGCTGGAGGTCAATGGTGAGCTCGCCGACGGTTGGCAGCTCACGGGGGGCTACTCCTACAGCGTCAGTTTCAATGACGACGACAAGCGGATCGTCACCGAGATCCCGCGCAACAGCGTCAAGCTGTTCACCAGCTATCGGCTGCCGGGCGCCCTGGACAAGCTCACCGTTGGTGGTGGTGTGAATTGGCAGAGCGAGAGTGGCTACGACCTCAGCTACGCGACCACGCAGAGCAGCTACGCGCTGGTCAACCTCATGGCGAAGTACCAGCTCACGCCGGCGTTGTCGGCATCGGTGAACCTCAACAACCTGTTCGACAAGGAGTACCTCACCACCACGGCAGCAGGCTTGTATGGCGCACCGCGCAATGTCATGACCAGCCTGCAATACAACTACTGATGCGTTATCGGGTGCTCACGGGGACGTGGGCACTCGACGTTTGGCGACGGCGGTAATATCCGGCAATGACCTGGCAGTGTGCGGCGTAGATGAGAGTCACTATCATCAACGCTCTTTCAGCTTCCATAAGGTTCTTGCCATGTCGGTACGCCGTGCGCTTCTCGCTGTTTTCACCCTCAGTACGCTCGCCAGCGCTGTGCAGGCGGCCGATGAAGTGGTCGTCTACTCCTCGCGTATCGATGAGCTGATCAAGCCGGTGTTCGATGCCTACACCGCCAAGACCGGGGTCGCGGTGAAGTTCATCACCGACAAGGAAGCGCCGCTGATGGAGCGCATCAAGGCCGAAGGCGAGAACACGCCGGCGGATCTGCTGCTCACCGTGGATGCTGGCAACCTCTGGCAGGCCGAACAGATGGGCATTCTGCAGCCCATGAAATCCAGCGTCGTCGACGCCAACATTCCCGCTCAGTATCGCGCCGCCAGTGGTGCGTGGACTGGCCTGTCGCTGCGCGCACGGACCATCGTGTTCTCGCCCGAGCGCGTCAAGGATGGCGAGCTGACCA
This sequence comes from Pseudomonas flavescens, assembly GCF_013408425.1. Classification (NCBI taxonomy): domain Bacteria; kingdom Pseudomonadati; phylum Pseudomonadota; class Gammaproteobacteria; order Pseudomonadales; family Pseudomonadaceae; genus Phytopseudomonas; species Phytopseudomonas flavescens. Next base: position 5,348,677 of record NZ_JACBYV010000001.1, read on the forward strand.
CCTACGAAGCGCTGGCCGACAAGAACTGGGAAGGTCGCCTGTGCCTGCGCACCAGCAAGAAGGTCTACAACCAGTCGCTCACCGCCACGCTGATCGAGACCCATGGCGAGGCCAAGACCGAAGAGATCGTCAAGGGTTGGATCAACAACCTGGCCACCGACGTGTTTCCCGATGACAACTCGGTGATCAATGCCGTTGCCGCTGGCCAGTGCGATGTTGGCATCGTCAATACCTACTACTTCGGTCGCCTGCACGAGCAGAAGCCTGATCTCAAGGCCAAGCTGTTCTGGCCGAATCAGCAGGACCGCGGTGTGCACGTCAACCTGTCCGGTGTCGGCCTGACCAAGAATGCGCCGAATCCTGAGGCCGCTCAAAAGCTGGTCGAGTGGATGACCAGTGCCGAGGCGCAGAACATCTTCGCCGACGCCAACAAGGAGTTTCCGGCCAATCCAGCGGTCAAGCCATCCGCGGAAGTCGCCTCCTGGGGCGAGTTCAAGGCCGACAGCATTGCCGTGGAAGTGGCAGGCAAGCGCCAGGCCGAAGCCATCCGCCTGATGGACCGCGCTGGCTGGAACTGATGACTGACCGCTGTGCCTGAGCGAGCCGTCGACCCGCTCCTCAGGCATCCGTAATTCGACGCCCCGGCCTGTACGGGGCGTCTTGCTTTGCGTTTTCCAGGAGTTTGCGTGGCTCATCCTGCCCAGCGTCGCTGGTACCCCATCGCCTTCGCCGTGGCCCTGTTGGTGCTCATGCCCCTGCTGGTTCTACTGGTCAGCTGGCACGAGGTGGATCGGCAGATCTGGTCGCACCTGTGGCAGACGCAGATGCCGCGGTTGATCGGCAACACCCTGATCCTGGTGCTTGGCGTAGGCGTTGGCGTGACCCTGCTGGGCGTGAGCCTGGCCTGGCTGACCAGTCTCTGCGAGTTTCCCGGGCGGCGCTGGCTCGATTGGGCGCTGATGCTGCCATTCGCCATCCCCGCTTACGTGCTGGCCTTCGTGTTCGTCGGTCTGCTGGATTTCTCCGGCCCGGTACAGACCTTGCTGCGCGAGTGGTTCGGCACGGGTATACGGTTTCCGCGGGTGCGTTCCACTGGCGGGGTGATCATCGTTCTGGTGCTGGTTTTCTACCCCTACGTCTACTTGCTTGCTCGCAACGCGTTCCTGGCCCAGGGCAGGGGGCTGATGGAAGCCGCCCGTACCCTCGGTCATTCGCCCTGGCAGGCCTTCTGGCGGGTCGCCCTGCCGATGGCGCGGCCCGCCATCGGCGCCGGGCTGGCGCTGGCACTGATGGAAACCCTGGCCGACTTCGGCGCCGTGTCGGTCTTCAATTTCGATACCTTCACCACGGCCATCTACAAGACCTGGTATGGCTTCTACAGCCTGGGTAGCGCCGCGCAGCTGGCTTGCCTGCTGTTGTTCGCGGTGATGCTGGTGCTCTATGGCGAGCGTCGGGCGCGTGGAGCCGTAAGGCCTTGCGCCGAGCGACCGCGAAGTGGCGCGCTGTACCACCTCAGCGGATGGCGAGCGTTTGCGGCCAGTGGTTGGTGCCTGCTGGTATTCGCCTGTGGTTTCTTAATCCCGGTGCTGCAACTGCTTGTTTGGTTCTGGCAGCGCGGGCGCTTCGATCTGGATGAGCGCTACCTGGCACTGATCCAGCACACCCTGTATCTGGGCGCTGCGGCAGCGTTGATCACCGTGTCCGTGGCGTTGCTGCTGGCGTTCGCCCGGCGTCTGGCCCCCACGCGGCTGATGGGCGCCACCGTCGGTCTGGCCAACCTCGGTTATGCGCTACCCGGTTCGATGCTGGCCGTGGCGATCATGCTGGCCTTCAGCACCCTGGATAACGGGGTGGTCATCCCCCTCTCGACCTGGCTGGGTGGCACCGGCAAGGCCCTGCTGCTCGGCAGCCTGGGGGCGTTATTGCTGGCCTACCTGATCCGCTTTCTGGCAGTGGCCTACGGACCATTGGAAAACAGCCTCGCGCGCATCCGTCCTTCGCTGCCCCAGGCATCGCGCAGCCTGGGCGTCGGCGGCGTGCCGCTGTTCCTGCGGGTCTATCTGCCGTTGCTGATGCCCGGCGCGCTGTCTGCCGGGTTGCTGGTGTTCGTCGATGTGCTCAAGGAAATGCCCGCCACATTGCTGATGCGGCCTTTCGGCTGGGACACGCTGGCCGTGCGCATCTTCGAAATGACCAGCGAGGGGGAGTTGGCTCGGGCTGCGTTACCGGCCCTGACCCTGGTGCTGGTGGGGCTGTTGCCGGTGATTCTGCTGATTCGCCGCTCGGCCCGGCGAATCGGATAAACGGTCGCCAGGCAGGCGCCGGGCTGCCTCATGGCGTGTCCTGCGGGCTTTGTTACAAGGCCTGCCAATGTCCAAGATGACCGGCTTCGACCATGCGGCTACAATGCGCGCCATTCGCTGCGGCCCGTCATGTGCCCATCTCCGTCTGTGCCGGAGTGGCCCGATCAGTGCGCGCCACGGCCTTGCAACGCCCGGAAGGAGATCCCATGGGACAGCGCACACCTCTTTACGACCTGCACCTCGCGCTCGGCGCGAAGATGGTCGACTTCGGCGGCTGGGACATGCCGCTGCACTATGGCTCGCAGGTCGAGGAGCACCATCAGGTGCGCCGCGATTGCGGGGTTTTCGATGTCTCGCACATGACCGTCGTCGATGTGCTGGGTAGCGATGCCCGGGGCTACCTGCAGCACCTGCTGGCCAACGACGTGGCACGTCTGCAGGCGCCGGGCAAGGCGCTTTACAGCGCCATGCTCAACGAAGAGGGCGGCGTGATCGATGATCTGATCGTCTATCTCCTCGATGCATCGGATGCGCCAAGCTACCGGCTGGTTGTCAACGCGGCCACCCGCGACAAGGATCTGGCCTGGATGCGCGCGCAGAGCACCGATTTCGCTGTCGAGCTGCACGAGCGCAGCGATCTGGCGATGTTCGCCATCCAGGGGCCCAAGGCACGCGCCAAGACCAGCGAACTGGTGAGCCAGGCCCGTGCCAGCCTGATCCACGAACTCAAGCCGTTCCAGGGTCTGCCCGATGGTCAGTGGTTCATCGCGCGTACCGGCTACACCGGTGAAGATGGTCTGGAAATCATGTTGCCGGCTGGCGAAGCGGTGACCTTTTTCAATGACCTGGTCGGCGCGGGTATTTCGCCGATCGGCCTGGGCGCGCGCGATACCTTGCGCCTGGAGGCCGGCATGAATCTCTACGGCCAGGACATGGATGAGCAGGTTTCCCCGCTGGCTGCCAACCTGGCGTGGACGCTGGCCTGGGAGCCGGCTGAACGTGCCTTCATTGGCCGCGAAGCGCTGCAGCGCCAGCATCAGGATGGCTCGCACTCACGCCTGGTTGGCGTGGTGCTCGAAGAGCGCGGTGTGCTGCGTGCTCATCAGGTTGTGCGGGTCGATGGCGTGGGCGAAGGTGAAATCACCAGCGGCAGCTTTTCGCCCACCCTGGGCAAGTCCATCGCCCTGGCCCGAGTGCCGGCCAAGACAGGGGATCGCGCCGAGGTGGAAATCCGCGGCAAGTGGTACCCGCTGCGCGTCGTGCAGCCGAATTTCGTCCGCCACGGCAAAGTGTTGATCTGATACGGTCGGCTGAATCTGGTCGAGCGATGGTTGGCCAGACGCGGCCGCTACATGCGGCTGGATGCAACCTGTGCGCACCTGCTAAATTTCCCTGACGGCGCGGTCGCCGTCCTGTCTGATGAGGAACGACAACATGAGCTCTATCCCCGCCGATCTGCGTTACGCCACCAGCCACGAGTGGGCGCGACTCGAGGCCGACGGCAGCATAACCGTGGGCATTTCCGATCATGCTCAGGAAGCTCTGGGTGATGTGGTGTTCATCGAGTTGCCGGAAGTCGGCAAGGTGCTGGACGCCGGTCAGGAAGCCGGTGTGGTTGAATCGGTGAAAGCGGCTTCCGACATCTATGCACCGGTCGGTGGTGAAGTGATCGCGATCAACGAAGCGCTCGCCGACAGCCCGGAAAGCGTCAACAACGATCCATATGGCAGCTGGTTCTTCAAGCTGCAGCCCAGCGATGCCGCACAACTGGAGAAGCTGCTCGACAGCGCCGGTTATGAAGCCAGCATCGACGGCTGAGCCATCGAAGGCGCATGAAAAAGCCGGCCCCTTGGCCGGCTTCTCCGTCACTGCTGGGCAGTGAGAATCGCCGTGGCCAGCTCCAGATCGCTGGCTTGCAGATCGGGGTGATCCGCACGAATCTTCTGCAGTGCCGCTTCCAGGTACGGGCCACGGATCTCGCCATTGCTGGCGATGTAGCTGCTGGCATCGTCCTGCGCAGGGATGATCATCTTGTTGTCCTTGAACGTCAGGTAGGTCGACGCAGTGGTCGCACCCGATGACAGGATATCGCGCAGGTTGGCAGAGAATGCCTGGGAAGATGCGGCCAGGAACAGGCCAGCGAACAGCAACGAACTTAGACGGCGCATAGCGGTAACTCCTGTTGGTTTTTCTATTCCTTGAGAGTGCGCGCCCGGGTCACTGGTTCCACTGTTCATCCTGAGAGCGCTGGTATCACAGCGCAGAGCCTCGCTTACAGCTCGAAACGTCGCACCGAGGCCTGCATCGCCTGAGCCGAGTTGTCCATCTGCACCAGCATGCTCGCCAGCTCCTGCATGGCCTGGTTGTTACGCTGGGCGACCTCGCTGATCATCTCCACCCGTTCGGCGACTTCATTGCTGGCTTTGGATTGTTCGGTGATGGTGTGGGAGATCTCGTCGACCATCTGAGCCGAGCGCTGTACGCCCTGGCGAATCTCGTTGATGGAGGTATTGGCCTGTTGCGCCATGCCGACGCCCTCGTTCACCCGGCTGACCCCCGAGTCCATGCTTTTTACCGCCTGTACCGTGGACTCGCGGATACGCTGGATCATGCCGGTGATTTCCTGGGTCGATTGCGCTGTGCGCGCTGCCAGGCTGCGTACCTCGTCGGCCACCACGGCGAAGCCACGCCCGGCTTCACCGGCGCGTGCCGCCTCGATGGCTGCGTTTAGCGCGAGCAGGTTGGTCTGCTCGGCGATGCTTCGGATCACCTGGATGATCGAGTTGATTTCCTCGGATGACTGGCCGAGTGCGGTGATGGTCCGGGACGACTGGTTGACTGCGTCAGCGATGTGATTCATGCCGTCGACCACACCGAGAATCACATGCCCACCGCTTTTCGTCAGGTGCTCCGAGTGTTCGGAAATGTCTCGGGCGCTGCGGGTGTGTTCGGCGATCTGGGCGATGTTGCCAATCATCTGTTCCATGGCGGCGGCCATGCTGGTCGCCGCGTCAGCCTGCTCGCTGGCGCCTCTGGCGACTTCACCGGAGGTTTCACTGAGGTTGTGGGAGGCCTTGCGAAGTTCTTCGCTCTCGGTACGAATGGTCTCGATCATTCGGCGCAGGCTGGCCTGCATCTCCGCCAGGGCCTGCTGCAATTGCCCGGCCTCGTCCTGGCTGTCGACGCTGATGGTCGTGCTCAGGTTGCCCTGAGCCATGGTGCGCGCTGCATGGATGATTTTCGCCAGCGGTTGCAGGACCGATTGCAGCAGGCGTCGGGTTATCCACAGGATCAGCAGGCACGCCAGGCCCAGGCTGCTCCACTGCCACCAGGAGGCCTGGCGCACCATGGCTTCGGTGTCCGTGCGGGTCTGTGCGACGCTGGCCTCGATCTGCGCGCTGATCGCCTCGTTGCGCTCTTCCAGTTCACCGAAGCTGCGCGAGAATTCGGGCATCAGCGTGCGTGCTGCCGCCGGGTCGACGAGGGCCTGCCCGACGATGCGGGTCGCGGACTGGATATAGTTCTCGAGAACCGGGCCAAGCTCATCGATGGCCTGGCGAATGTCGGCTGCCAACGGCAGCTTGGCGTTTTCTGCCATTGCCTGGCGAAAGCGATCGCTGTGCTCCTGCAGATCGTCGCGCACCTGCGTGGCTGCAGCGCTGTCGCCGGGAGCGGTCAGGAACGCGCCGAGCACATCGGCACGCAGGGCGTCGTGCATCATGTCGCCGTCCATGTGATTGCGCAGTGCATTGGCATTCACTTCGTTGGCGACCAGAGCATCGCTCAGCAGCGACTGCCCCCAGAGGCCGATGCCCCCCACCAGAAGCGTGGCAATGATGCTGACGGCCCCACAGGCAAGCATCTTCTGGCGGATGTTCATGGCGCCGCTCCTGGCTGAATCGGGCCCGTTGAGCCCGTTCAGCGGAGATTAACGCTGCTCGCTTTGCGGTGTCACGCGCAACACTTCCTCGATGGTGGTCTGGCCGGCGGCGATCTTCTGCGCACCGGACAGGCGCAGGCTGCGCATACCGTCCTTAAAGGCCTGGCGGCGCAGTGGGGTGAGGTCGGTATCGGCACTGATCAATGGCTTGAGGCTGTCGTTCAGGACCATGATCTCGTACACCCCGGCGCGCCCGCGATAACCGGTTTCCCGACACTCCACGCAGCCCACGGCGCGGTGCGCGCCGGTTGGCAGGGGGGCGTTCCAGGGCCGGGTCAGTTCCTGCCAGTCTGCCTCGTCGAGTTCCAGCGGCGCCTTGCAATGCGGGCACAGCGTGCGCACCAGGCGCTGGGCCATGACGCCGAGCAGGGTGGCCTTGAGCAGGTAGTGCGGCACGCCCAGTTCGAGCAGGCGGGTGATGGCGCTTGGCGCATCGTTGGTATGCAGGGTCGACAGGACCAGGTGGCCGGTGAGTGCCGCCTGGATGGCCATCTCGGCGGTTTCCAGGTCGCGGATCTCGCCGACCATGATGATGTCCGGGTCCTGACGCATCAGCGCGCGTACACCGCTGGCGAAGGTCAGGTCGATGTTGTGCTGCACCTGCATCTGGTTGAAGGCGCCCTCGATCATCTCGATGGGGTCTTCGATGGTGCACACGTTCACCTCGTCGGTCGCCAACTGCTTGAGCGTGGTGTACAGCGTGGTGGTCTTGCCCGAACCAGTGGGGCCGGTAACCAGAATGATGCCGTTGGGCTGACGGGTCATGCTTTCCCAGCGCTTGAGGTCGTCCGGGCTGAAACCCAGTTGGTCGAAGCCGCGCAGCAGCACGTCCGGGTCGAAGATCCGCATCACCATCTTCTCGCCGAAGGCGGTCGGCAGGGTCGACAAGCGCAGCTCGACCTCGTTGCCGGCTGGTGTCTTGGTTTTCACCCGGCCGTCCTGGGGTTTGCGCTTTTCGGCGACGTTCATCCGCCCCAGCGTCTTCAGGCGGCTGACGATGGCCATGGTCACCTGGGCCGGGAATTGGTAGACGGTGTGCAGCACACCGTCGATGCGAAAGCGCACGCTACCCTGTTCCCGTCGCGGCTCGATATGGATGTCACTGGCGCGCTGCTGGAAAGCGTACTGGAACAGCCAGTCGACGATGTTCACCACGTGGGCGTCGTTGGCGTCCGGTTCCTGATCCTGGGCTCCGAGGTTGAGCAGTTGCTCGAAGTTGCCGACGTTGCTGATCTTGGCGTCGCTGTTGGTCGCGCCGCTGACCGAGCGGGCCAGGCGGTAGAACTCCACGGTGAAGCGCTGGATGTCCGCCGGGTTGGCCACTACGCGTTTGATTGGCCGCTTCAACACATGAACGAGGTTAGCTTCCCAGCTGTGCATGAAAGGCTGAGCGCTGGCGATGGTCACCGATTCGGCGCTCACCGCCACGGCGAGAATCTTGTGGCGTTGCGCGAAGGCGTAGGACATCAGCGGGGTGACTGCTGCGGCATCGATCTTCAACGGATCGATACGCAGGTACGGTTGGCCGGCCAGTTGAGCCAACCACTGCGTCAGGCTTTCCAGGTCGAGCTTGCGACCTGCGCGTGTCAGATCATCCAGCTGCTGGGCCGCAAGAAATTCCAGAGGATGCAGATCGTTATTGGCACCGCTGCGGCGGATCGCCAGGCATTGCTCGGCACTCTCCTGGGCGATTCGCCCCTGGGCCACCAGTTCACGCAGCAGCTCGTTGAGGTCCAGCAGGCGGTCGGGGGCTTGAGGCGAGAGGCTGGACATGCGGGCTCCTGAGGATCCGGTAAAGGGTGTGCTCCGTACTGGCAGTCAGCATGCCTGATTGCAGTGACGTTGACTAAGCGCCGGTTCAAAGCTTGAGCAGGCTCTGTGTGCGGTCACTCTTTTACAGGTGGCTGCTCGTCGCGCAGGGGCAACTGCTCCTGCTGATGCGGCTGATCTTGAGTGTCGGCCTTGGCACTTTCGTCTTCCAGGCTCTGCACTGCCAGAGCGGGTGGCGGGGTCAGTCCCATGGACACGTAGATGCTGGTCAGTGCGTCGACGCCCATGTTGGCCGGCTTCACCCATTCCGCCGGTACATAGAGCAAGCCGCCGCCGATGGGGATCGGTGCGGTGGGCACGAGAATCGCGAAGTGCGGACGGCCTTCCAGATCGACCGGTTGCGAGCTGGGCTGCAGAGCCAGCACGGCCACGCCATCGCCGCCGAAGAAACACCATACCGGGCGCATGCTGGTGATGTCGGTGTTCTTCTTGTCCAGCAGGCCGACGAAGCGGTCAGCCAGATTGTAGAAGTTGCCGATCAGGGGTGTGCGGCGCAGGGTTACGTCGATCAACCAGCCAAGCGGCCTGCGCAAGCCCAGCTTCACGGCCAGGCCAAGTGGATAGAGGCTGATCAGCAGGACCAGAGTGCCGAGCAGGTAGGCCAGGTAGGGGTTGCTCGCGAAGGGCGTGCCCAGGGCCGCGAAAAGCCTACCGATGGCCGTGGAGGGGCCGATCAGGTTGTTCAGCAGGCTGACGATCCAGGCCAGCACCACCATGGTCAGCGCCAGTGGCAGCAAGGCCAGCAGGCCGGTGAGCCAGGTCGCGATGATGGATTTCAGGCTGAGTTTGAACATCGATGGGGCGTCCTGTCTTCGAGCGAGGCAGGTAGGCGAGCTACCTGCCGGGTTTGTCAGCCGTTTTTCAGCAGCGTTTTCCAGGGCTTCAGACTCATGATGATCTGCGCCTGGGTCATGCGTGGCTCCAGTTCTTCTGGACTCAGTGGACGCTTGGCCAGTTCAGCCAGTTTGTTCAGCTCACCGAACAGGCGATCGCTCTCGGCAACGTCGAGCACGTCACGCGCCAGGTGCAGCCAGAGCAGCAGGCGTTCTAGGCGCGGCAATTGTTCGGCGAGATCTTCGGGCTGCTGCTGGTAGCGCTTGAGCTGCAGATCGCGGCCTTCTTCAGCGATGAAGGTGGGCAGCCAGCTTTGCAGGGCCGCAGCACCCTGGCGGTCGCCCCGTTTGTTGCGCGAGGCCGTCCAACTGCGGGCCAGCAGCCAGCGCGAGGCATTCAGCGAGAACAGGCCCCAGCGGGTCTGTGCCAGTTCGGCGGTGAATTGCGCGGGTGCGTCCTGGCGAGCGGTGTCATCCTGCTGGCCGGCCAGCACCCGTGGGCGCCAATCTTCGAGCAGGGCGTCGAGTACCTTGCGCAGCTCACTGCTGCTGGCCCGTGGTGCGGCCTGGCCGAGGCTGCCGAGCAGGGCACGCAGATCCACCAGGCAGTTCAGCCAGTCGACCAGCAGGCGCCAGTGGCCATTGTGACGGTACTGTTCGGCGAGGCGCTGGCTGCTGCCGAGCAGGAACCAGCCGATGGCGGCGACGGCGTCGTCCAGGCTCTGCTCGGCCTGCAATTGCGGTGTGGGCAACTGCAGGCTGTAGCTGGCTTCGTCGAACAGACGGTACCCGCGCTCGGCCTTGCTGATGTCGCACGGCATCAGGGCCAGGTCGGCGGCCAGTTCAGCGGCCAGCTCCAGCAGCGCTTCGGGCTCGCCCTGGCGCAATTCGAGTTCCAGTTCGCAGATTTCTTCCTGCTGCTTGCCCACGATCACCTTGCCCAGATCGAGAGCGGCCTCGATGACCACTCTGGCCTTGCCGCGGCCCCAGGCGATCTCGGCGCGCTGACGAACGAAGTCGGTGGTGAAGATCGGCTTCAGCTGTTTCTTGTCCAGCTCTGCCAGGCTGGCGGGCCAGCAGCTGTCATCGAGTTTCTTCAGATCCAGTTTGGCCTTGGTCAGGTACCAGTCCCACTCGTTGCGCTCGGACAGCCCGGCGACGCTCTGACCGCGACTCTTCAGGGTCTGAATCACCTGATCGCCATCCTTGCGCAGGCGCAGGGCGACCTTGGCGCCGGCGAGGTCGCGCGCTTCGGTGTCGAAGTACTGGTTGAGCAGCTCGCTCGTCTCCCAGCCACCCTTGCTGCGTTTCTTCAGCAACGGGTGGGTTTGCAGGGCAGCCAGGGTTTCGCGACTGGCGCGCAGTTTGATTTCGGTTTCTTTATTCATTGCGAGGGCTCGGTGAAGCGGCGACGGCGGCGGGGATTGCACGGTGCGGGACGCTGCCCGGCACCTTAGGCCGTACAGGGTAGTGGAAAAGCGCGACGGATGCAGGTCGGCGAACGGTCATCGTGGAGCGGGAGGCAGTGGCTGGACTGTGCATTACCATAGCTTTACCGATATTTCCCCGGCGTTCGCGGAAAATCCGTCACGAAATACGTCATTGTGACGGAACGATGACACGCGCTGGCTTGCCCAGGATGTCATCCGTATACTTGCCGCCTCTTTGACAGACAGGGGTCACCCCCATGCCAAGCAATCCGTTCATCAGCAGCCTTTTTGGCCGCTCGCCGATCGGGCCGATGCAACAGCATATCGCCAAGGCTCACGAGTGCGCCGCCAATCTGGTGCCATTCTTCGAGGCGGTCATGGCCGAAGACTGGACACGCGTCGAGCAGGTGCAGCAAGAGATGGTTCGCCTGGAACACGATGCGGACAAGCTCAAGAAGAATGTGCGCATGCACCTGCCCAAGAGCCTGTTCCTGCCCGTGCCACGTTCCGATCTGCTGGAATTGCTCAGCACCCAGGACAAGGTGGCCAACCGGGCCAAGGACATCGCCGGGCTGATGCTGGGCCGCTCCATGACCATTCCCGTCGACCTGCAACCGCTGATGTTGGCGTACGTGCGTCGTTGCGTGGATGCCAGCGCCCAGGCGCTGAAGGCAATGAAGGAGCTGGATTCGCTGCTCGAGGCCGGTTTCGCCGGTCGTGAGGCCACCCTGGTCGAGCGCATGGTCGAGGAGCTCGAAGAAATCGAGCGCGAGACCGACCGCCAGCAGATCGAGGTGCGCCGCACCTTGTTCAAACTGGAAAAGGATCTTCCCGCAGTCGATGTGATGTTCCTCTATCGGATCATCGACTGGGTCGGAGACATTGCCGATCGCGCCGAGCGCGTGGGCAACCGGCTGGAACAACTGCTGGCGCGCTAAGCCGCCAGCATCCTTTCTGGGTTTACAGGTAAATCTCTATGTCTCTTGTCGCGGACTACGGTTTCGTACTCCTCGTGATGGCCTGCTGCTTTGGTTTGTTCATGGCGTGGGGTGTCGGTGCAAATGATGTGTCCAATGCCATGGGCACGTCGGTGGGTGCGAAGGCACTGACCATCAAGCAGGCGATTCTCATCGCCATGGTTTTCGAATTCTGCGGTGCCTACCTTGCCGGTGGCGAGGTGACCGAAACCATCAAGAACGGCATCGTCGATGCGTCGGTGATTCCCGCCGACATGTTCGTGCTGGGCATGATGGCGTCTCTGCTGTCTGCCGGTACCTGGCTGCTGATCGCCTCGCTGCGTGGCTGGCCGGTATCGACCACGCACTCCATCGTTGGCGCGATCATCGGCTTCGCTTCGGTCAGCGTGTCGGTCGATGCGGTGAACTGGGGCGGCCTGGTACCGATCGTCTCCAGCTGGGTGGTCACTCCGTTCATCTCCGGCTTGCTCGCCTTTGGCCTGTTCATGAGCGTGCAGTGGTTGATCTTCGACACCGAAGACCCGTTCCGCAATGCCAAACGCTGGGTGCCGGTGTACATGTTCCTGACCGGTTTCATGCTGGCACTGATGACCTTCACCAAGGGCCTCAAGCACGTTGGCCTGAACTTCACTACCGGCCAGAGCATTCTGCTGTCCGCCGGTGTCGGCCTGCTGGTCGCCGGTCTCGGCATTCTCCTGTTGCGCCGTATCAAGCTGGACCCGGAAGCCGACAAGGATTTCCACTTCGCCAGCGTCGAGAAAGTCTTCGCGGTGCTGATGATCTTCACCGCCTGCTCCATGGCCTTCGCCCATGGTGCCAGTGACGTCTCCAACGCCGTGGGCCCGCTGGCTGCGGTCGTTGGCGTGATCGAAGCCGGTGGCGACATGGCGATTGGCGGTCAGTCTTCGGTGCCCGGCTGGGTGCTGCTGATGGGCGCCGTGGGTATCGTCATCGGCCTGGCCACCTACGGCTGGAAAGTGATTGCCACCATTGGCAAGAAGATCACCGAGCTGACCCCAAGCCGAGGTTTCGCCGCCGAGCTGGCCACCGCGGCCACGGTGGTCGCTGCATCTGGCATCGGTCTGCCGATCTCCACCACGCACACGCTGGTGGGCGCGGTACTGGGTATCGGCCTGGCACGCGGTATTGGCGCCCTGAACCTGGCCGTGGTCGGCAAGATCTTCACGTCCTGGGTGGTCACCCTGCCAATCGGCGCGGCGCTGGCGATCATCTATCTGGAAATCTTCATGCTGATTTTCTTGTGATCCTCTGACGGTCTGCTGCGCGTCGGCACTGCGGGTTAAAAACAGGCTCGGATAGCCGCTTGCGGCTAACGCGCTTAAGCGCGGCCCGAAGGTCGAGCGACGCGAGTAATGCTCATGTACAAAAGTACAGTCGCCCGCGACCCCGGCCGCTTCCTCGCCTGTTTTTGCGGGGCCGCCTAGGCCTTGCATTGCTCTAGCTCGCTAGACCTCGAAGAACTCTGGCTGAGCGGCAATTCTCCATTGGCGGTTCTCGCGGGCCTCGCTTCTCTTTATGATGAGGCGACCGACCCGAGAGAGCCGCCATGTCATTTACCCTCAAGGATCGTTTCGCGGCGCTGATTGCCGCGCCATCGGTCAGTTGCACGCAGCCTGCGCTGGATCAATCCAACCTTCAGGTCATCGATCTGTTGGCCAACTGGCTGAGCGACCTGGGTTTCACCTGCGAGAAACAGCAGGTCGAGCCGGGCAAGTTCAACCTGATCGCGACCCTTGGCAGTGGCCCTGGCGGCCTGGTACTGGCCGGGCACAGCGACACCGTTCCCTTCGACGAAGCCTTGTGGCAAAGCGACCCGCTCAAACTCACCGATACCGGTGATCGCTGGGTAGGCCTGGGCGTGTGCGACATGAAGGGCTTCTTCGCGCTGATCATCGAGGCCGTTCAGGGGCTGCTCGACCAGCCGTTCAAACAACCGCTGATCATCCTAGCCACCTGTGATGAAGAGAGCTCGATGTCGGGCGCTCGGGCCCTGGCCGAAGCCGGGCGGCCGCTTGGCCGCGCGGCGGTGATTGGCGAGCCGACCGGGCTCAAGCCGATCCGCCTGCACAAGGGCGTGATGATGGAGCGCATCGATATCCTCGGGCAGAGCGGGCATTCCTCCAATCCGGCGCTGGGGCATAGCGCGCTGGATGCCATGCACGACGTCATGGGTGAGCTGATGCAGTTGCGCCGCCAGTGGCAGCAGGAGTACCGCAACCCGCAATTCAGCGTGCCGCAGCCGACCCTCAACTTCGGTTGCATCCATGGTGGCGACAATCCCAACCGGATCTGCGGGCAGTGCTCCCTGGAGTTCGACCTGCGCCCGTTGCCGGGCATGCAGCCGGAAGCCTTGCGCGCGGCAATCCGTCAGAAGCTGCAGCCTCTGGCCGAGCGTCATGAAGTGAGCATCGACTTCGCCCCGCTGTTTCCCAGCGTGCCGCCGTTCGAGCAGGTCGCCGATGCCGAGCTGGTACGCCTTGCCGAGCGCCTGACCGGGCACACCGCAGCTGCAGTGGCCTTCGGTACCGAGGCGCCGTATTTCCAGCAGCTTGGCTGTGAGACGCTGGTGCTCGGCCCGGGCGACATCGACTGTGCCCACCAGCCTGGCGAGTACCTGGATGTAGACCGCCTGCAACCCACGGTCAAGCTGCTGCAACAGCTGATCCGTCACTATTGTCTGTAAAACAGGGAGCCTGCCGCTGATGCCTTTGCGACGACGATAACGCACTGAGCCTGCCTGCGAAGCGAGTGCTTCGCGCCCACCGATGCTTCTTTCGTTTTCACAAAGGTTTCGCTGCACATGCACGACTACGTCAACTGGCTTCGCCACGCTTCGCCCTACATCAATGCCCACCGGGACTGCACCTTCGTGGTCATGCTGCCCGGCGAAGGGGTGGCCCACCCCAATTTCGGCAATATCGTCCACGACCTGGTGCTGTTGCACAGCCTGGGCGTGCGATTGGTGCTGGTGCATGGCTCGCGCCCGCAGATCGAGGCACGCCTGAGCAATCGCGGGCTGACACCGGTCTATCACCGCGACCTGCGCGTGACCGACAGCCCGACGCTGGAGTGTGTGATCGACGCAGTCGGCCAGTTGCGCATCGCCATCGAGGCGCGCCTGTCCATGGACATCGCCGCCTCGCCGATGCAGGGCTCGCGCCTGCGGGTGAGCAGCGGTAACTACGTCACCGCACGGCCCATCGGCGTTCTGGATGGCGTCGACTATCACCATACCGGCGAGGTGCGGCGGATCGACCGCAAGGGCATCAATCGCCAACTCGACGAGCGCAATATCGTGCTGTTGTCGCCGCTGGGGTATTCACCCACCGGCGAAATATTCAACCTGGCCTGCGAGGACGTGGCCATGCGCGCGGCCATCGATCTGGCGGCCGACAAGCTGATCCTGTTCAGCAGCCAGCAGGGGCTGCTCGACGACGACGGCAAGCTGATCCGCGAACTACGCCCGCAACAGGTTCCTGCCCATGTCTCGCGCCTGGGCAGCGACTATCAGGGCGAGCTGCTGGATGCCGCCGCCCAGGCCTGCCGCAGCGGCGTCAAGCGCAGCCATATCGTCAGCTACACCGGCGACGGCTCGCTGCTGACCGAACTGTTCACCCGCGATGGGGGCGGCACCCTGGTCGACCCCGAGCAGTTCGAATCGCTGCGTGAGGCGAACATCGGCGACGTCGGCGGGTTGATCGAGCTGATCAGTCCGCTGGAAGAACAGGGCATTCTGGTGCGCCGCTCCCGGGAAGTGCTCGAGCGCGAGATCGGCCAGTTCAGCATCGTCGAGCGCGACGGCATGATCATCGCCTGCGCCGCGCTCTATCCGATTGCGGACTCGACTTGTGGCGAGCTGGCGTGCCTGGCGGTCAATCCCGAGTACCGCCACGGCGGGCGCGGTGACGAACTGCTCGAACGCATCGAGGAACGCGCCCGGGCCATGGGCATCAACACCCTGTTCGTACTCACCACCCGCACGGCGCACTGGTTCCGTGAGCGCGGTTTCGAGCCCAGCAGCGTCGAGCGCATGCCAGCGGCGCGGGCTTCGCTGTACAACTTCCAGCGTAATTCGAAGATATTCGAGAAAGCGCTTTAGGTCGGGCTGTCCCGCGCTTGCTGCTGGGGCGGCATCCGGCGGTTGGCGCTCACCCGCATCGCCTGCAGCGGCCAGTGGCTGCTGCAGGGGGTAATCAGGCGCGCTTTTTGGTGGTGGAGGGATTGGGGGCGGCGCGGTTGATCTTCTCGGCGCTGAGTCGGCGCTGGCCTTCTCCGTCGACCCAGCCTGCTTCCCAGGCTGCAGCGGGGACGCTGTCAGCGAACGGCTGCGCGTCTGAAGAGTGGCCTGCCAGACCAGCCATGTAGCCCTGTTGGTAAGCCTTGGTAAGGCTTTCCAGGCTCCAGTGCTGGTCTTTTTCGCGGTGGTTCATGAGATGGGTTCGCATTGAGTGCCTGCAAACAATGCTAGCCAAATACGGCGGGTGTAACCGGGCCGCTGGTCTCGGATTTATGACCACTGGCTTTTTTTGTGACGGGGTTGGCGTGAGCGATCGAGCTATCGCTCAGACCGCCAACGCCAGGATGCTGGCCTGATAGGCAGCGGCGAAGCTGTCGAAGTCACCGTCCTCATGCACTTCCAGTTCGGCCTGCTCCTGCAGGGAACGCTGCGCAGCCTGCTCGAATTCGGCCTGTTGCTCGGCACTCAGCGGTTGCCCGCGGAAATGCTCGGCATGGCGCTTGCTCTGGCGCAGGGAGAAGGCCGAAAAGCTCTCACCCTTCTGCAGTTCTGCCAGCACCTGAGCCGATGGCGTCAGGCTGGCGTCGTCGATTTTCGCACGCTGTGCCTGCAGGGCACTGGCGTGGGCTTCGCCACCCTGGCTACCGTCGAGCAATCGGGTGATCGCTTCGATACCGTCCAGCAGCTCATGAGCCCAGCTCTGCAGCACCACCGGCCCACCCTGGCGATGCAGGTGCAGGCCGGGACGGCGACCTTCCTTGACCACCTTGAGGAAGTTGTCGGAACAGCTGCCGCACTCGCCATTGCTCAACTGCGGGCTGTCCTGCAGGGCGCAGAACAGCAGGAAAGCATCGAGGAAGCGCGATTCGGTGAGGTCGATGCCCAGCGGCAGGAACGGGTTGATGTCCAGGCAGCGGGCTTCCACGTACTGCACGCCACGGGCCACAAGCGCCTGAATCGGCCGCTCGCCGCTGTAGGTCACGCGTTTCGGGCGGATGTTGGAGTAGTACTCGTTTTCGATCTGCAGAATGTTGGTGTTGAGTTGCAGCCAGTCACCGTCCTTCTTGGTGCCGATGTCGACGTAGGGCGGGTAGGGCGTACCGACTGCCTGGCGCAGGCTGTCGGTGTAGCTGGCCAGGTCGTTGTAGCAGGGCGTCAGCCCGGCCTGGGCCTCGCTCTGATAACCCAGGTCGCTCATGCGCAGGCTGGTGGCATAGGGCAGATACAGGGTGTCGGCATCGAGTTCCTGCAACTGATGGGCACGGCCGCGCATGAAGTTCTTGTCCAGCGCCGGTGATGCGCCGAACAGGTACATCAGCAACCAGCTGTAGCGGCGGAAGTTGCGGATCAGCGCGATGTAGCGCGACGACTGATAGTCGCGGGCGCTGCGCGTGTCGCCTTCGGCCTGCTGCAGCACGGCCCACAGCTGCTCCGGCAGGGAGAAGTTGTAGTGAATGCCGGCGATGCACTGCATGGTCTTGCCGTAACGAAGGGCCAGCCCCTTGCGGTAGACGTACTTGAGCTGGCCGATATGCGAGTGACCATAGCGGGCGATCGGAATGGTCTCTTCGTCCGGCAGCGGGCCAGGCATCGACGGGCTCCACAGGAACTCGCCGTCGAGCTTGCTGTAGACGAAGCGGTGGATGCGGTCGAGCTCGTCCAGGGTGTCGCGCGGATCGACGGCGGTCGAGGTGATGAACTCGAGCAGTGACTCGGAATAATCCGTGGTGATCTGCGCGTTGGTGAGCGCCGAGCCGAGAGCGACCGGGTGCCCGCTCAGTGCCAGTTCGCCTTCGCTGTCGACGCGCAGGCACTCGCGCTCGATGCCGTGCAGGCACTGGGAAAGCAGGGAAAGGTTGGCGTGCTCACCGAGCAGTGCCAGACGGCGGGAGAACAGGTCGCTCAAGATTGCATTCCTTCACGCAGCGGTCGCCCCAATATGGGGGTGGATTCTGCACTCTACAAGGGGGCGAATGGCTGACGTTGGTCGTCTGGCGATAAGAGCGTGCATTCTAACGCTGCAAGGCGCTCTGGCGAAGGGCTGCCCGTGATGGAAGCCTGTCGGGCGACGCGACGGCCTGGCAGGCTGTTGGCAGGCAGGGCCAGCGTGTTCCCTACAGGCAGGCGAAGGTGGCCTGCGCCTTGGCGACCAGCTTGTCGTGCTGGTGCACTTCGGCTTCGATCACCTGGGTGCGACGTCCGGCATGTACCACCCAGGCCCGGCAGCTCAGTTCACCCTCGGTAACCCCGCGGATGTAGTTGACCTTGCACTCCAGGGTGACGCTGCTCGGCTCGCCGTCACTGAGGCTGTGGCTGGCCTGGCCCATGGCACTATCGATCAGCGAGAACAGCGCGCCGCCGTGCAGCTTGCCGTGCAGGTTGCGCAGGCCATCGTGCATGTTCAGGCGGATCACCGCTTCGCCGGCTTCGGCCTTGACGATCTGCAGGCCAAGCAGGCGCCCGAAGGCGCTGCTCTTGCCGACTTCTTCCATGGGCTGGTTCACAGGCTCACTTCCTCAGTTGCTTGGCGTTGGCGAACAGCGAAGCCATGGCGGCATTGGCCGGTGCAGGTTTTTCCTGGCCCGAATGGCGCTCGCTGCGTGGTGCCTGACCCCCCTTGCCGCCACCCTGGCGACCGCCGCCACGTGGCCCTTCGACTTTCTCGCCTGGCGTGTCGCCCATGCGCATCGACAGGGCGATGCGGTTGCGCGGGATGTCTACTTCCATGACCTTGACCTTGACCACGTCACCGGCCTTGACCGCCTCGTGCGGGTCCTTGATGAACTTCTCGGACAGCGCCGAGATATGCACCAGACCGTCCTGGTGAACACCGATATCGACGAAGGCGCCGAAGTTGGTGACGTTGGTCACCACGCCTTCGAGGATCATGCCCAGTTCGAGATCCTTGAGGGTTTCCACGCCTTCCTGGAACTCGGCGGTCTTGAACTCGGGGCGCGGGTCGCGGCCGGGTTTTTCCAGTTCGCTGAGGATGTCGCCCACGGTCACCAGGCCGAAGGTCTCGTCGGTGAACTTCTTCGGGTCCAGGCGCTTGAGAAAGCCGGCATCGCCGATCAGCGAGCGGATATCGCGGCCCGTGTCGACGGCGATGCGTTGCACCAGCGGGTAGGTTTCCGGGTGAACCGCCGAGGCATCGAGCGGGTTTTCACCGTTCATGACGCGCAGGAAGCCGGCAGCCTGTTCGAACGTCTTGTCGCCGAGGCGTGGGACCTTCTTCAGGGCGTCACGGGTCTTGAATGCGCCGTGGGCATCGCGGTGAGCGACGATGTTCTGCGCCAGGGTCGCATTGAGGCCGGAGATACGGGCCAGCAGTGCGCTGGAGGCGGTGTTGACGTCCACGCCGACGGCGTTCACGCAGTCTTCCACCACGGCGTCGAGGCTGCGAGCCAGCTTCAGCTGGGAGACATCGTGCTGGTACTGGCCCACGCCGATGGATTTCGGGTCGATCTTCACCAGTTCGGCCAGTGGGTCCTGCAGGCGACGGGCGATGGAGACGGCACCGCGCAGGGATACGTCGAGGTCCGGGAACTCTCTGGCAGCCAGCTCGGAGGCGGAATACACCGATGCACCGGCTTCGCTGACCATGATCTTGGTCATCTTCAGGCCTGGGTATTTCTTGATCAGTTCGATGGCCAGCTTGTCGGTCTCGCGGCTGGCGGTGCCGTTGCCGATGGCGATCAGGTCGACGCCATGCTTGGCGCACAGTCTGGCGAGCACGTTGAGGGTGCCGTCCCAGTCATTGCGCGGTGCGTGGGGGTAGACGGTGGCGGTATCCAGTACCTTGCCGGTGGCGTCGACCACGGCGACCTTGCAGCCTGTGCGCAGGCCCGGGTCGAGGCCCAGGGTCGCACGCGGGCCAGCCGGAGCGGCCAGCAGCAGGTCATGCAGGTTGCGGGCGAAGACGCTGATGGCTTCATCTTCGGCGCCCTCACGCAGTTCGCCCAGCAGGTCGGTTTCCAGGTGGGTGTAGAGCTTGACCTTCCAGGTCCAGCGCACCACTTCGCCCAGCCATTTGTCGGCGGCGCGGCCCTGGTTGGAGATGCCGAAACGCTCGGCGATCATGCCTTCGCACGGATGCAGGGTGCCCGGCAGTTCTTCGCCGACCTTGAGGCTGGCGCTGAGAATGCCCTCGTTGCGGCCACGGAAAATGGCCAGGGCGCGGTGCGACGGGGCGCCCTTGAACTTCTCGTCATGCTCGAAGTAGTCGCGGAACTTGGCGCCTTCCGCTTCCTTGCCGGCGATCACCCGGGCGCTCAGGGTGGCGTTGTCCTTGAGGTAGCCGCGCAGATTGCTGAGCAGGCTGGCGTCCTCGGCAAAGCGTTCCATGAGGATGTACTTGGCGCCCTCGAGCACCGCCTTGGTGTCGGCGAAGCCCTTCTCGGCATCGATGAAGCGCACGGCTTCGGTTTCCGGGGTCAGGTTCTGGTCATTGAACAATGCGTCCGCCAGCTCGCCAAGGCCGGCTTCCAGAGCGATCTGGCCTTTGGTGCGACGCTTCTGCTTGTACGGCAGGTAAAGATCTTCCAGGCGGGTCTTGGTGTCGGCGAGATTGATTTCGCGGGTCAGCTCCGGAGTCAGCTTGCCCTGTTCCTCGATGCTGGCGAGGATGCTGGCGCGGCGATCGTCGAGTTCGCGCAGGTAGCGCAGCCGCTCCTCCAGATTGCGCAGCTGGGTATCGTCGAGACTGCCGGTGACTTCCTTGCGGTAGCGTGCGATGAACGGCACGGTGGAGCCTTCGTCGAGCAGTGCGACAGCGGCGGCGACTTGTTGCGGGCGTACGCCCAGTTCTTCGGCGATACGGTTGTTGATGCTGAGCATAGAAGGAAAAATCCACCCTGGAACTACGAAAACCGGCCTCGCTCATGATCGGCCGGACGATAAAGCGGCGCATTATAGCCCCGCAAAGATGCGCTCAGGTCACCGACATGAGCAGCCGTGAGACCATCAAAGGAAACGAAGTGCGCCAAGGGCAGCGAAAAATCTGCTAACAATGGACAATACGTGGTCTATACGGCCTCTGAGCCATAATGCCGCGTTGAAGTCGGGCGCGTCGCGTCGCGGATTCTCGATCAAGGAGCCCCTATGAGCAGCACTGCAGCACAACCGGTCGAAGGTGAGAAAATCCTGATTGTCGACGACGATGCCCGTCTGCGGCGTCTGCTCGAACGTTTCTTCGACGAGCAAGGCTACCGCGTACGTGCGGTGGAGAACGTCGAGCAGATGGATCGCCTGCTTTCGCGCGAACTGTTCAACCTGGTGGTACTCGACCTGATGCTGCCAGGAGAAGACGGCATGAGTGCCTGTCGACGCCTGCGTGCCTCGAACAATCAGGTGCCGATCATCATGCTCACCGCCAAGGGCGACGAGGGCAGCCGTATTCAGGGCCTGGAACTGGGTGCTGACGATTACCTGGCCAAGCCGTTCAACCCGCGCGAGTTGCTGGCGCGGATCAAGGCCGTGCTGCGTCGTCAGGCACCGGTGGTGCCAGGTGCACCGGGCAGCGAGGACGAGAGCGTCACCTTTGGCGAGTATGAACTGTCGCTGGCGACACGGGAGCTGAAGAAGGGCGATGAAGTGCACATGCTCACCACTGGTGAGTTCGCCGTGCTCAAGGCGCTGGTGCAGCACGCCCGCGAGCCGTTGACCCGCGACAAGCTGATGAACCTGGCGCGCGGTCGCGAGTGGGATGCGCTGGAGCGGTCCATCGACGTGCAGATTTCCCGTCTGCGTCGGTTGATCGAGCCGGACCCTTCCAAACCACGTTATATCCAGACCGTCTGGGGCGTGGGCTACGTGTTCGTGCCGGACGGCAACAAGTAACGGTTCGGCGGCAAAACCTATCTAGGAGCCAGCGTGCTGGCGATCCTTGCATCCCGATCGCCAGTTAGCTGACACCTACGGATTGTGTGTTCTCCATGAAAGCCCCGCTGTGGTTCCCGCAAAGCTTCTTCTCGCGCACCCTCTGGTTGGTGCTGATCGTCGTGCTGTTCTCCAAGGCGCTGACCCTCGTCTATCTGATGATGAACGAGGACGTGCTGGTCGACCGTCAGTACAGTCACGGTGCTGCGTTGACGCTGCGCGCTTACTGGGCGGCTGATCCGGAGGACCGAAACAATATCGCCGAGGCGGCCGGCCTCAAGCGGGTGCCACGTACCGAGGTGCCTGCCAGCGAAGAGCACTGGCCCTACAGCGAAATATTCCAGCGGCAGATGCAGTCCGAACTCGGTCCCGATACCGAAACCCGGGTGCGTGCCAAGAGTCCGCCTGCCTTGTGGGTGCATGCCCCTACGTTGGGCGATGACTGGTTGCGGGTGCCGCTCTACCCGCATCCGCTGCGCGGCCAGCGTATCTGGAGCGTACTGGGCTGGTTCCTCGGTATCGGCCTGCTGTCCACCGCAGCGGCGTGGATTTTCGTGCGCCAGCTCAGCGCGCCGCTCAAGCGCCTGGTGTTCGCCGCCCGGCAGTTCGGTCAGGGGCGTAGCGTGCGGCTGCCGGTCAGCGACACGCCGAGCGAGATGGCCGAGGTTTACCGTGCCTTCAACCAGATGGCCGAGGATGTCGAGCAGGCCGGCCGTGAGCGCGAACTGATGCTGGCAGGGGTGTCTCACGACCTGCGCACGCCGCTGACGCGTCTGCGTCTGTCGCTGGAGTTTCTCGATCACGACTCCGAACTGACCGAAGACATGGTGCGCGATATCGAGGATATGGATGCCATTCTCGATCAGTTCCTGGCATTCATCCGCGATGGCCGTGACGAGCCGGTGGAGGAGTTGAATCTGCCCGAGCTGATCCGCGAAGTGGTGACGCCTTACAACCAGAAACAGGAGCAGGTCAGCCTGTTTCTCGAGGCGGTGCCCGCATTCCCGCTGCGCCGCGTGTCGATCAAGCGGCTGATCGTCAACCTGATCGAGAACGCCCTGCGCTACGGCGGCGGTGCCGTGGAGATCGTTCTCTCGGTGGCCGATGATCACAGTGCACCCTACGTGGTACTCAGCGTGATGGACCGCGGTACCGGCATCGACCCGAGCGAGCTTGGCAACATCGTCAACCCGTTCATCCGAGGCGACCGGGCGCGTGGGGGGCAGGGTGCAGGGCTCGGCCTGGCTATCGTCAAACGCATCGCCTCGTTGCATGGCGGCAGCGTCGAGCTTCGCAACCGTACCGGTGGCGGGCTGGAAGCGCGAATCTGTTTGCCGCTGGGGCTGCTGCTGCCGCGCGACGCGGCGTGATTTTCGGCTAGGCTTTATTTCGAGGCAGGCAGCTGCCCAGTTGGTTCCGGCTGATTTATGCTGTGCTGGCGTATCGATATGAGGTCTGCATGCCCCCCACTTCCGAGCGCCTGCCGTTCTGGACATGGTGGTTGCCGCTTCCGGCGTTCCATCTGGCCACGCTGCTTTCCCTGACCACTCAATTCCAGGGTGGTATAGCGATCCTTTATCTGCCTTTTGCCTTGGGACTGGTGCTGACCCTCTGGTGGGGACCCCGCGTGCTGGTGGGGTTGTACGCCAATGCGATGCTCAGCGCTCCGCTCTGGGGGCTCGACTGGCATTGGGCGCCGGTGCATGCGTTGCCGGAGACGCTGGGGGTCGTGTTCTGTTATCTGGCGTTGCGCTGGCGGCCATTCGACGCGGCGTTACCGGATATCAGTCACTTGCTGCGTTTCATCCTGCTGGGCGTATTGGTGCCGACGGCGATCACCTGTCTGGCGCTGCTCGGCAGTTTGCTGCTGCTCCGTGGCCTGTCCGCACAGGGGGCGCCACAGGTAGCTCTGTCGCTCTGGTTGGCTGACAGCCTGACCGCTCTGGTGATCTCCATTCCGTTGCTGACCTACGTCACGCCCTGGTTGCGTCGCCGGGGCTGGTCGGTGAGCGTCGAGGGCATTTCAGCGCCGCTGCAGCAGGTGCCAGAAGTCCTGCGTGCTCTGCCGTCCAGGTCTGTGTTGCTGCTTCTGCTGGTGTGTTTACCGGTACTCCTTGAGCTTCTGCCACTCAGTCTGAAGCTGCCCCTCATTGGTTTGGTCATGCTCAGCCTGGCGTTGGTCTGGGGGTTTGCCGGTGCCTTGTGTGGCGCGGCGATGAGCGTGCTGAGCATTCTGGCATTGCCGTGGTTTCACGGCGTGGCCGCTAATTCGAGCTGGATCGAACCGCAGCGGTTGGAGCTGCACTTCAGCATTCTGTTGCTCACGCTGGCGGCGCTTCTGGTCGGTCGCAGCCTCAGTGATCTGCGCCTGGCTCTTAGCCGTAGCGATGCGATGCAGCGACAATTGGCGCTCGCCAACCTGGCGCTGGACGCCAGCCCGCTCGCCGTGGTGATCGCTGATGCCAGGCGCGAGGATTTGCCGCTGATCTACTGCAACCCCTCGTTCGAGCGTATCACCGGCCATGACGGTCAAGGCAGCCTCGGGCTTGGCCTGCGCCGGTTGCTGCGCGATGAACAGCGCCCTGAAGAGATGCGGGTGCTGGAAACGGCCATTCGCCGTGGTGCCCCGGGTAATGCGGTGCTGCGTTTGCAACGCAAGGACGGTCAGCCCTTCTGGAGCGAAGTGATTCTGGCGCCGATGCATGATGAGTCGGGCCTCAGTCACTTCATCGTCATGCAGCAGGATGTCAGTGCCCGCGAACGGCTGGCGCAGGAGGTAGCCCGCCAGCGCGAGGAATTGCTTCAGCAAAGCCACCTATTCAGCCAGACGGAAGACATCGCCAGCCTGGGTGGTTGGGTGCTCAACCTGCACGACATGAGCATGTATTGGAGCGCGGGCTGCTTCAAGATCTATGAGCTGGATCCGCGCAACGCTACGCTCACCTTCGAAGAGTCGGTGGGTCAGTTCGATGCGGCCGGCCAGGCACTGGCTTATCAGACGCTGCAAAAGATGATCGAGGGTGACGAGCGTTTCGATCTCGAAGTGAAGGTAACGACCTTTCTTGGCAAGACACGCTGGATTCGCCTGCGTGGCGCAGCCGAGCGCGATGGCACGGAATTGGTTCGCTTGTATGGCGCCGTTCAGGACATCACCACGCGACGCCGTACCGAACAGCAACTGCGCGAGCGCGATGATCGCCTGCGGCTGTTCTTCGAAGCGCCGCTGATCGGCATGGCGTTGATCACTCCCACCTTTGGCTGGGAAGAGGTCAACCTCAAACTGTGCGGCATCCTTGGGCGCAGCCGCGAGCAGTTGCTGGCGTGCAGTTGGGAAACCATCAGCCTCCCTGAGGATCTCGAAATTGAGCACCTGCTGCTCGACGATGTGCTGCAAGGCTCTCGCGAAGGCTTCGAGCGCGATCGGCGCTTCATTCGCCCCGACGGTGCGGAGGTGCATACGCGCCTCAACCTGCGTGCCGTGCGACGCGGCAACGGCCGCGTCAGCATGTTCCTTCTGCTGGTCGAGGACATCAGTGCGCGCTTCGAGGCCGAAGCCCGCTACCGCACCATTGTCGAGCATGCCCCCGAAGCCATCCTGCTCTACACCAGAGATGGCGGGATGGTCGACTTCAACGAGAACGCCCTGCGCATGTTCGCCTGTCGTCGCGAGGATCTGCTCAGCCGCCGGCCGTTCGAACTCAGCCCCTTGTTGCAGCCCAATGGGGCGCTGTCCGCCCAGGCCGGCAGGGTGTACGTCGAGGCAGCCCTGCAGGGCGATGCACCGGTGTTCGAATGGACCCACCGCGACAGCAGCGGGCGTCATTTTCCCTGTGAGGTAAGCCTGGTGCGCCTGCCAGGCGAGCCCGCGCTGATTCGCTGCAGCATCTCCGACATATCCGAGCGCCAGCGTTACCAGCGCGAGATCGAACGCCTGGCCTACAGTGATGAGCTGACCGGGTTGCCCAACCGCCGTCTGTTGCTCGATCGCCTGCAGCACGCCATGGACCGGGAAATGCGCGACGGCAGTCTGGGTGCTCTGCTGTTCATCGACCTCGACCATTTCAAGACCGTCAACGACAGCCTCGGCCACCTGGTGGGCGACAGCCTGTTGCGTGAAGTGACAGCCCGTCTGGCAGGCCAGCTTCGCGCCGAAGACACCCTGGCGCGCATGGGCGGCGATGAATTCGTCGTGCTGCTCGAGGCCCTGGACGCCAACCCGCAGTTGGCAGGGGAACAGGCTGCCCTAACCGCGGAGAGACTGCTCAAGAGCCTGGAGGGAACCTGCCTGATCGAGGGGCACGAGCTGGCGGTCAGCGCCAGTATCGGCATCGCTCTGCATCCATTCGGCGAGCAGAACGCTGCCGATGTGCTGAAGCAGGCGGATACCGCCATGTACCGGGCCAAGCAGGCCGGCCGCAATGCCCTGCATTTCTTCGCGCCGGAAATGCAGGCAGCCATCGATCAACGCCTGCAATTGCAGGGTGAGTTGCGCCAGGCGATCGTTCGCAATCAGCTGTACCTGGCCTTTCAGCCGCAATTGCGGCTCGACGATGGGCAGGTCATCGGCGCGGAAGTGCTGGTGCGCTGGGCGCACCCGGAGCGCGGTGAAGTGATGCCAGGCCAGTTCATCCCATTGGCCGAGGAAACCGGGCTGATCAAGGAGATCGGTAACTGGGTGCTGGAGCAGGCTTGCGCTACCTTGCAGCGCTGGCTGCCGGAGTGTCCGCAGTTGGTGCTGGCGGTGAACCTCAGCCCGCGCGAACTGCGCAGCCGCGGTTGCGTTGCCCGTGTCAGCAGTTGCCTGCAGCGTCATGCGGTGCCGGCTGCCGCGCTCGAACTGGAAATCACCGAGGGTGTGCTGCTCGAGGATGTCGAGCAGTGCATCGCCAACATGCAGGCGCTGAAGGCCTTGGGTGTGCGCTTCTCCATCGACGACTTCGGCACCGGTTACTCGTCACTGACCTACCTCAAGCGGCTGCCACTGGATCGTCTGAAAATCGACCGCAGTTTCACACAGGATCTCGGTGCCGGTGAGACCGGCAGTAATACCCTGCTGGTCGAGACCATCCTGATGATTGCCCGTAACCTCGATCTGGAGTGCGTGGCCGAAGGCATCGAAACGCCTGAGCAGCTCGAACACCTCAAGGCACTGGGCTGCGAGTTCGGCCAGGGCTATCTGTTGGGTAAACCGATGGCCGAGGCGGATTTCCGCGCCTGGATAGAGCGGTCGTCAGCCTGAACTACCAGCTCAGGCTTTGCCCCTGCAGCGTGCCCAGTCGCCCATAGGGCCAGGCGAAGTTGGCGTCGCCATGGCCGCTGGGCAGGTCGCCATACAGCGGGATATCGAACGGCGCGAGGTATTCGCCGATGATTTCCTCGATGCTGTGCTGCACGCCACGCCGCGGACAATCGGTGAAACTGCCCAGGCACACCGCTGCCGGGCGTCGTTCGCCGAAACTTTCGAACAGTTGCCAGAAACTGCGCTCCAGGCGGTAGTAGGGCTCGCCGACGTCTTCGAGGATGAGGATGGCATCGGTCGGCAACTGCATGCCCGC
This sequence comes from Pseudomonas flavescens, assembly GCF_013408425.1. Taxonomy (NCBI): domain Bacteria; kingdom Pseudomonadati; phylum Pseudomonadota; class Gammaproteobacteria; order Pseudomonadales; family Pseudomonadaceae; genus Phytopseudomonas; species Phytopseudomonas flavescens. Next base: position 5,375,680 of record NZ_JACBYV010000001.1, read on the forward strand.
GATGGTGCCGCAGCCGCTGGCCAGGGCCGTGAGGTTGCCGCCAACCAGGGGCCCCTGGACGGTAGAGGCAGGGCCACTGATGTGTCTTGCCGGCAGCGAATGGCTGCGACCCTGCAGCAGATCCCAGAGCGAGCGCATGGAGGCCAGGCGTTCATGCTGCCCGCTCGGAGCCGACAGTGCCTGCAGGCCAAGGGCTGTGGTTACCGGGCCATGGATGGCGGGCAGCCCGTTGCGGCCGAACGCGTCGAGCAGCAGCGACAGGTCGGAGTAGCCGATCAATGGGCGCGGGCTGGCGCGCTGCAGCAAGGCCCAGTCAATGCCGGGCAGCAGTTGCGCGCAGCCGTAGCCGCCGCGCAGGCACCAGACGGCGTCGATATTCGGCAGGCTGAACGCCTCGTGCAAGTCGTCCAGGCGCTGCACCTGCGTGCCGGCCAGGTAGCGATGGCGAGCGCGCACATTGCGGCCCAGGTGATAGTCGATGCTCTGCACCTCGAGCTGTGCCAGAGTCGCGTCGAAGACCTCGTCGGCGATCGCCGAGGCAGGAGCGATGAGGGCCAGGCGGCCCGTGAATGCCTTATTCATCCTTTGCCCTTGGTGCGCGTCAGGTTGGGGCCGCCGTTCTTTTCCAGAAACTGGATGATCATCCCGGCGACGTCCTTGCCGGTGGTCACCTCGATGCCCTCCAGGCCTGGCGAGGAATTGACTTCCATCACCAGCGGACCATGGTTGGAGCGCAGGATATCGACCCCGGCCACCGACAGGCCCATGACCTTGGCAGCGCGGATGGCGGTCATGCGTTCTTCCGGGGTGATCTTGATCAGGCTGGCGGTGCCGCCGCGGTGCAGGTTGGAGCGGAACTCACCGGGTTTGGCCTGGCGCTTCATCGCCGCGATGACCTTGTCGCCAACCACGAAGCAGCGGATATCGGCGCCGCCGGCTTCCTTGATGTACTCCTGGACCATGATGTTCTGCTTGAGGCCCATGAAGGCCTCGATCACCGACTCGGCGGCCTTTTCCGTTTCACAAAGGACCACGCCGATGCCCTGGGTGCCTTCCAGCACCTTGATCACCAGTGGGGCGCCATTGACCATGTCGATCAGGTCGGGAATGTCGTCCGGCGAGTGGGCGAAGCCGGTTACCGGCAGACCGATGCCGCGGCGCGACAGCAACTGCAGCGAACGCAGCTTGTCCCGCGAGCGGGCGATGGCCACCGATTCGTTGAGTGGCACCACGCCCATCATCTCGAACTGGCGCAATACTGCGCAGCCGTAGAAGGTCACCGAGGCGCCGATGCGCGGGATCACCGCGTCGAAGCCTTCCAGCGGTTTGCCGCGGTAGTGGATCTGCGGCTTGTGGCTGGCGATGTTCATGTAGGCACGAAGGGTGTCGATCACCACCATTTCATGGCCGCGCTGCTGCCCGGCTTCGACCAGGCGGCGGGTGGAATACAGGCGCGGATTGCGCGACAGCACAGCGATTTTCATTGGGCACCGCTCGGGTCGGGAAGCACGGGTTTGTCTTGTACGTAAGTGAGCGCCGGATTGACCACCAGGTGGCCATCCACCAGCGCCTTGGAACCGAGCAACATGCGATAGCGCATGGTCTTGCGGCTGGCCAGCGTGAACTCCACCGGCCACGATAGATCGCCGAGCATCAGGCTGGTGCGGATCACGTAGCGGCTCTGCGCCAGGCCGTTGGAACTCTTGATGCTCTTGTAGGCCACCAGGCGCGCTTCGCAGCGATGGCGACGCTGTACCTGGGTGCCGATATAGGCAGTGAATCTGACCCAGCGTTCGCCGTCTCGTTCGAACGGTTGGACATCGCTGGCATGCAGGCTCGACGTGCTGGCGCCGGTGTCGATTTTGGCCCGCAGGCCGATGATACCCAGCTCCGGCAGGTTGACCCATTCGCGCAGGCCGATCACGTTGAGGTGGTCGAATGTCTTCAAGAAAGGCTTCCGTTGCGGCTGAGATCTGGCTCTAGGGCGCTCATGGTACTGAAAATGAGCGCTCGTGCGCGCCTGTCAGTGAGTCGAATTCGCGGCGGGCCAAGCCTGCTCCGCAATCGTCGGCAAGCCCATGAACAGCGGCTTGGCGAACAGGTAACCCTGCATCAGATCGATCCCGGCAAAGGCCAGAAAGTCTCTTTCGCCGGCCGTCTCGATACCTTCCGCGATCACTTGAACACCGAGGTCACGGCAGATGGCGATGATGCCCCGCACGATGGCCTGGCGAGCCTTGTCCTGATCTACGCTGCGGATCAGTGCCATGTCCAGTTTGATCAAGTCGGGCTGGAAGTCGGCCAGCAGGGTGAGGCCTGAATGGCCGGCGCCAAAATCGTCGATCGCGGTCTTGAATCCGAACTCCTGATACTGACGCAGGATGTGTGTCAGGTGCTTGCTGTCGCGCATGTGGTCGCTTTCCAGCGTTTCGAAAATAAGCTTGTCCAACGGGAAGTTGTGCTGGCGTGCCGCTTCCAGGGTGCTGCGAATGCACAACTCAGGGCGGTAGACGGCATTGGGCAGAAAGTTGATCGACAGGTAGGTGTCCATGCCTAATTGCATCGCCTCGGCGATTGCCTGGGTGCGACAGCGCTGGTCGAACCGGTAGCGATTATCGTCGTTGACCCGCTCCAGCACGCTCATCGCGCCTTCGCCCGCCGTACCGCGAACCAGTGCTTCATGGGCGAACACCTGCCGGGTGCGAACGTCGACGATGGGCTGGAAAGCGAAATGAAAGTCGAAATCCAGTGGCGGGCTGCTCTGGCAGCCGCGACATTTTTCGGGATGGGTAAGATCGCTGGGGAAGTGGGTCACTGCTGCTCCGATATAGCGTTTGCACGATCAATGCTTGTGTCCGTATGACAATATGGACAGGCTGATGTGGCAGCGAAATTGTGATGGCAATTCAATCAACGGTGAGGTGATGGTGGCAAAGCAGGATGCCGATGACAAGGTACGCTTGGACAAGTGGCTGTGGGCCGCGCGCTTCTTCAAGACGCGTGCGCTGGCCAAGGCGGCGATCGAAGGCGGCAAGGTGCATTGTCGTGGTGAGCGCTGCAAGCCGGGCAAGGAGCCGAAGGTAGGCGAGGAGTACGTGATTCGCACCGGTTTCGAGGAACGTACGGTGATCGTGCAGGCGCTGTCGGTGGTGCGCCGTGGCGCACCGGAGGCGCAGACGCTGTATGCCGAGACCGGCGAGAGCATCGTGCGACGTGAGCTGGCTGCCGAACAGCGCAAGGCTGGCGCCCTTGGCGTACAGACCGAGGGGCGACCCAGCAAGAAGCAGCGTCGGCAGTTGTTCTACCTGCGCGGCGGTTCGGGCGACTGGGTGGAGTAGCCGCCAGCGATCACACTGAGTGAGCGCAGCACGGGCGCCTTTGCCAGGCTGCGCATCAGTGGCGAGGTCAGGCGCTCGATGGCTGCACTGGCGCGCGAGGCCAGCGGTGTATAGCAGCTCCAGGCGATACCCAGCACACTGAGCAGCACGCCGCCGACCAGGGCATCCGCGCCCCAGTGCGCCCCGGCCACCAGACGCGGCAGCATGCCGATCACCGCCACCGTCCAGACCAGCGCACGGCGCCAGCCGCTGACGAAGAAGCTGCAGAACATCGCCCAGATCATCAGCACCGAGGCGTGGTCACCGGGGAAACTGCGACTGGCGCTGTCCTTCAGGTCCCAGCGTTCCTCCCAGGCCGGGAACATTTCGGTGAGCCGTGCGCTGCCTTCCACCAGCAGCGAGGGACTGGCGTGTTGCCAGTTCATGTACTCGACGAGGTCGGCGAACAGCACGCGCATCAGCAGCATGACGGTCAGCGCCACCAGAAAGGCATAGAAGCCGGTACGCACCTGTGAGGCCGGAAATATGAGGCCGGCGCGCAGCATGATCGCCAACATCACCAGGCCTACGCCGGCGTCCACCGGACGCATGCTGCCGATGGCCCAGATGTGCGCCCACAGGCCGGCGGCATGCACCGGGTCGTTGAGCAGGTGGAACAGCCACAGGTCGAACTGATTCCAGTAAGTACGAGTCACCGGCCACAGCCAGCTGGCGAACAGCAGGGCGATGAGCAGATGGCTGATGATCAGCGCGCGAGGGCGCCATCGGGCATTTGAACTGAGGTGCATGGCGTGAGGGCTTTCGAGGAAAACCGCCGATTCTAGGCAGCCTGGGCGCCGCCTTGGTGGCTTTCAGGCTCTCGTTCAGCCTTCGTTCAGCGGAGCGCGCCTCAGCCGTTCTTCGCATTCAGCTTGGTCGGCGCCGCGTTTGCGCCTAAAATTGCCGGCCTCCAGGCCAGGGGCGCCGTCCGCTGGTCTGCTACGCATCCTTGAGCAGGCGACTCGTTATGTCCGACTTCACCCAACGCTTTCTTTTCGACGACACCGATGTGCGCGGTGAACTGGTCGGGCTGTCCGGCAGCTATCAGCAGGTGCTGGCCAAGCACGACTACCCGCGTCCCGTTGCGCAACTGCTCGGCGAATTGCTGGCTGCAGCGTCGCTGCTGGTCGGTACGCTGAAGTTCGATGGCTTGCTGGTGCTGCAAGTGCGCTCCGAAGGGCCGGTGCCACTGCTTATGGTGGAATGCTCGAGTGACGGTGAGGTGCGCGGCATCGCCCGCTACGAAGCCGAGCGCATCGCCGATGGTGATGGTCTATTGCAATTGATGCCCGAGGGGGTGATGGCCATGACGGTGGATCCGAAACAGGGCCAGCGCTATCAGGGCATCGTTTCTCTCGATGGCGACACGCTGGCCGACTGCCTGACCAACTATTTCGCTACCTCCGAGCAACTGGCCACGCGCTTCTGGCTGTGTGCCGACGGCCTGCGTGCTCGCGGCTTCCTGTTGCAGCAACTGCCTGCCGATCGTCTTACCGATGACGAAGAGCGCGCCGCCAGCTGGGAGCACCTGGTGACCCTCGCCGACACCCTGCAAAACGAGGAATTACTGGGCCTGGACAACGAAACCCTGCTGCATCGTCTCTACCATCAGGAGGCGGTTCGCCTGTTCGATCCACGCCTTATCCAGTTCCGTTGTAGCTGCTCTCGTGAACGCTCGGCCAAAGCGCTGGTCAGTTTAGGGCAGGCCGATGCCGAGCTGCTGCTCGGCGAGCACCACGGCCGCGTGGAAATCGACTGCCAATTCTGCAACGAGCGCTATGGCTTCGATGCCGCCGACATCGCCCAGCTGTTCGCCGGTGGAGGCAGTCAGCAGCCCTCTGACACCCGTCATTGAGGGCCGCTAGCAACGCGCAGCGTGTTCGGATTGGGGGGGCTGCCCTCGCAGTTCCCTTTTCTGGCATAATCCGCGCACTTTTTTAGCTGTAGTCCTGCCTCGTGCATGACTACAAAACGTTTGGAAGACTCGGCCGTTCGGCCGACGGGGACTCACATGACGCAAGCCAACAACGCTGTGTACACCGACATCAGCACTGCTCAACTGGTCGAAGAAGCCCTTCGTCGCGGTGAAGGTGAACTGGCGTCCACTGGTGCTCTGGTTGTACGCACCGGCCACCGTACCGGGCGTTCTCCGGTCGATCGTTTCATCGTCGACGAGCCGAGCACGTCGGCCGATATCGGCTGGGGCCCGATCAACCGCAAGTTCCCGGCTGACAAGTTCGATGCCCTGTGGGATCGCGTTCAGGCGTTCTCCGACGCCCAGGACAGCTTCGTTTCCCACGTCCATGTAGGCTCCGCCGAAGCTCACTACCTGCCCGTCAAGATGACCACTGCCACGGCCTGGCAGAATCTCTTCGGCCGTCAGCTGTTCATCGAGCCGACCCAGTACAACCCGTCCGCCAAGCAGGAATGGCAAGTACTCAACGTGGCCAACTTCGAATGCGTGCCTGAGCGTGATGGCACCAACTCCGACGGCTGCGTGATCATCAACTTCGCCCAGAAGAAAGTGCTGATCGCCGGCATGCGTTACGCCGGTGAAATGAAGAAAGCCATGTTCAGCGTGCAGAACTTCCTGCTGCCGGCTGCCGACGTGCTGCCGATGCACTGCGCTGCCAACATCGGCGAAGAGGGCGATGTCACCCTGTTCTTCGGTCTGTCCGGCACCGGCAAGACCACCCTGTCCGCCGACGAGAGCCGTTACCTGATCGGTGACGACGAGCACGGCTGGGGCACCGGTGTGGTGTTCAACATCGAAGGCGGTTGCTATGCCAAGTGCATCGACCTGTCCGAGAAGAACGAGCCGGTCATCTGGAAAGCCATCAAGTTCGGTACCGTGCTGGAAAACGTGGTGCTCGACGAGCAGCGCGCGCCGGACTACACCGACGACAGCCTGACCCAGAACAGCCGCGCCGCCTACCCGCTGGAATTCGTCGAGAAGCGCAGCGAGAAGAACCTCGGTGGCGAGCCGAATGCAGTGATCTTCCTGACCTGCGACCTGACTGGCGTGCTGCCACCGGTGTCGATCCTCAACGAAGAGCAGGCGGCCTATCACTTCCTGTCCGGTTACACCGCCCTGGTCGGTTCTACCGAAATGGGTTCGGGCCCTGGCATCAAGTCGACCTTCTCCACCTGCTTCGGCGCACCGTTCTTCCCGCGCCCGGCTGGCGTTTACGCCGAGCTGCTGATCAAGCGCATCCAGGCGTTCGGCTCCAAGGTCTATCTGGTCAACACCGGCTGGACTGGCGGTGGCTATGGCGTCGGCAAGCGTTTCAACATCCCGACCACCCGTGGCGTGATTGCAGCCATTCAGAGCGGCGCGCTGATCGGTACCGAAACCGAGCAACTGCCGATCATCAACCTGAGCGTGCCGAAGGCCGTTCCGGGCGTCGAGACCAACCTGCTCAACCCGCGCAACACCTGGGCTGACAAGAACGCCTACGACGAGGCCGCCAAAGGCCTGGCCAAGCTGTTCATCGACAACTTCACCAAGTTCGATGTCAGCGATGCCATCAAGAGCGCCGGCCCGCAGCTGTAAGCTCGCCACGTTCTGACAAAGCCGCCCTCGGGCGGCTTTGTCATTTATGGCTGGCGCGGTCTGTAAAACGCTTCCCATACACGCTACGGTTATTGGCCATCAGGCGGTCAATGGAGTGACAGCACATGCCCAGTACCCTCGAACGTGTCTTCGGTTTCAGCCAACTGCGTCCCGGCCAGGAAGCGGTGATCAGCGCCGTGCTCGCCGGCCGCTCCGCTGCGGCGATCTTTCCCACCGGCTCGGGCAAGTCCCTGTGCTACCAGTTGCCGGCATTGCATTTGCCGCACCTGACTCTGGTGGTCTCGCCGCTGCTGGCCCTGATGCAGGATCAACTCGCCTTTCTGCATCGGCACGGCATCAGTGCGGCCAGCATCGATTCGGCGCAAAGCCGCGAGCAGGTCAGCGAAACCATGGCCAAGGCCAAGTCCGGCGAGCTGAAGATCCTGATGATTTCGGTCGAGCGCCTGAAGAACGAGCGGTTTCGCAACTTCATCGCCGGCGTGCCGATTTCCCTGCTGGTGGTCGACGAGGCTCACTGCATTTCCGAGTGGGGCCACAACTTTCGTCCGGACTACCTGAAACTGCCGGATTATCAACGCCAATTCGCTATCGCTCAGGTGCTCCTGCTCACCGCCACGGCGACGCCGCCAGTGATCGCGGACATGCAGAAGAAGTTCGCCATCGCGGCGGATGACGTGGTCACCACCGGTTTCTATCGGCCCAACCTGAACCTGCTGGTCGAGCCCGTGGCGGGCCGTGACAAGCAGCGACGCCTGCAGCAGTGGCTGGGTGCCAGGAAGGGCGAGCCGAGCATCGTTTATGTCACCCAGCAGAAGACCGCGGAGCAGGTCGCCGAGCAGCTCGCTCAGCATGGGCTGTCCGTCAGTGCCTACCATGCCGGTATGGGGCATGAGGTCCGTGAGGCGATCCAGCGCCGCTTCATGGCGGGTGAGCTGGGTTGCATCGTCGCGACCATCGCCTTCGGCATGGGCATCGACAAGCGTGACATCCGCAACGTGGTGCATTTCGATTTGCCCAAGTCGGTGGAGAACTACAGCCAGGAGATCGGCCGCGCCGGGCGCGACGGTGAATCCTCCGACTGCCTGGTACTGGCCAACCGCGACAGCCTCAACGTGCTGGAGAACTTCGTCTACGGCGATACGCCGGAGCGTGGTGGCATCGTCAGGGTGCTCGAGGAGATTCGCGACAACGCCAGTGGCGACCAGTGGGAAATGACCATCAATGCGCTGAGCGATCAGAGCAATATCCGCCAGTTGCCGCTCAAGACGCTGCTCGTGCAACTCGAGCTGCGCGGCATCATCGCGCCGCGTTATGCCTACTTCGCCGAATACCGTTTCAAGTACCTGATCGAACCCGAGGCCTTGCTGGCGCGCTTCGAAGGGGAGCGACGGCAGTTCGTCGAGGCCATCGTCAACGCCTCGACGCGGGCGAGAACCTGGTGCACGGTGGACTTCGAGGCCCTTTATCGCGGCCATCAGGCCGAGCGCGCGCGGGTCGTCAAGGCGCTGGACTTCTTTCAGGAACGTGGCTGGGTCGAGCTGGAAAGCAAGCAGATGACCGATGTCTATGCCGTGCTGCAGGGCTTCGACACCCAGGCCCTGGCGGACGAGCTGCACGGTTATTTCCTCGCTCAGAAAGGCAGCGAAATCCGTCGCATCCAGGCCATGCTCGAATTGTTCGCCAGTGAGCAGTGCCTGAGCCATCGCCTGGCGGTGTACTTCGGTGACGAGCGCGCGCCACGGCAGTGCGGCCACTGCTCGGTCTGTCGCGGCCAGGTCGCCCGCTTGCCCGAGCCTCCATCACTGGTGCCACTGGCCGGTCGTGATCGTGGCTCGCTGTGTGGTGCGTTCATCGGCAAGTACCAAAGCGTCCGCGGTGGTGAATTGCCCAGTAACGAATGTCTGGCGCGCTTTCTGTGCGGCATCAGCGTGCCGCTGTTCACCCGCCTCAAGGCCCGGCAGATCAGTGGTTTCGCGGAGTTGGAGGACTATCCGTACAGCGAGGTCAGGGCCTGGTTGAGCGCAGGTTGAGCCGGCTGCCGAGATACGCCTCGCCCGAGTAGGCCATACTGCAACGCTTCGACCCCGAGAGCGTTGCCATGTCCCTTCCTCTGCCGCAGCGCGTGGCCCGCGCGATCAATGCACAGCCTGGTGAGCTGGCAGCCGCTCTGGCGGGCTTCGCACTGTTTTTCTGCCTGTTCTGCGGCTACTTCATGCTGCGGCCGATCCGGGAGTCCATGGGTATTCAGGCCGGTGTGGAGAATCTGCAGTGGCTGTTCACCGCCACCTTCGTGGTCATGTTGCTGGCCGTGCCGTTGTTCGCCTGGCTCAACTCCAGGGTGCCACGCATCCATTTCATCGATTGGGTCTACGGCTTCTTCTGTCTCAACCTGCTGGCTTTCGCCGTGGCGTTCAGTGTCATGGCCGAGAGTCTGTGGACGGCGCGGGTGTTCTACGTGTGGATATCGGTCTACAACCTGTTCGTGGTGTCCGTGGCCTGGAGCCTGATGGCCGACGTGTTCGATTCGCCGCAGGCCAAGCGGTTGTTCGCCTTCATCGCCGCGGGTGCCAGCGTCGGTGGCCTGGCCGGCCCGGCGCTCAGTGCGCTGCTGGTCGGCACTGTCGGTGCCAGTGGCCTGGCGTTGCTGGCGGCGTTGCTGCTGGCCGGAGCCTTGGCGCTCAAGCATTTCCTGATGGGCTGGCGCGAGCGCGCCGGAGCAGGGCGGCCGGGCGCCAGTCAGGCAGAAAATCCACGGCGACCGGTGGCAGGCAATCCGTTCAGCGGCATGACGCGGGTGTTCCAGTCCTCCTACCTGCTGGGGATATCCGCCTTCGTCATCCTGCTTGCCACGGTCACCACCTTTCTGTACTTCGAGCAGGCGCGGCTGGTGGCCGAGCTGTTCCCGGACCGTGACGAGCAGGTGCGGGTGTTCGGGCTGATCGACTTCGTGGTGCAGGCTGGAGCGCTGCTGGCACAGTTGTTCATCACCGGTCGGGTCGCTCAGCGCCTGGGCGTGCGCGCGTTGCTGGCGGCGGTGCCGGTGCTGATGTGCGTGGGCTTTCTCGCGTTGGCCATGGCGCCAACCTTCGCCGTGCTGGCGGGGTTGATGATCGTACGGCGCATCGGTGAATACGCGTTCGTGCGGCCTGGGCGGGAAATGCTCTTCGCGCCGCTGGATGCCGAGAGCAAGTACAAGGCCAAGAACTTCATCGATACCGTGGTCTATCGCGGTGGTGATGCGGTCAGCGGCTGGGCGAAAAGCCTGATCGACATGCTCGGCTACGGCGTGGCGCTGATCGCGGTGATCGGAGCGCTATGCGCGGCCATTTGGGGGCTCCTCGGCTGGTACCTGGGCGGGCGCGCCGATCGTGGTGAAACCGGTGCGCAGACGCCGCCCGAGGGCAGCGAGGCTCCGCTCAAAGGTTGATCAGTTCGCGCGCCTCGGCGAAGCAGGCTTCGGCCAGTGCCGAGCGTGGGGCGCTGCGGCGCATGATCAGCCCCAGTGGCGCCAGGGTATGGGCGTCTTCGATGGGCGTCAGCACCAGCTCATTGGTGAATTCGGCAAGGCCATTGCGCAGCGGCATGATCGAGCAGCACAGGCCGGCGCTGACGGCCTGCAGCAATTGGTGAACGGCATCGGTTTCCAGCTTCGGCAGGGGCGTCAGTCCCCGTGAGCGGAAGCTGTGGTCGATCGACTGGCGGAAATGCATGCCGGCAGACAGCAGCCCCAGAGGCAGGTCGATCAGGCTTTCCCAGCGCAGCGTGGTTTCCGCGAACTGGAAGTGGCGCCGGTCGTACAGCAGTCCCATGCGTGTAGCAGCCAGCTCCAGGCTGTCGAAGTGCTCACGGTCGAGACGGTCGAGGTAAGACAGCCCGAGGTCGAGCTGATTGCTGCCCAGACGTTCGAGAATCTGGTCGCTGCTCAACGCGAACAGCTGGAAGCGCAGCCCGGGATGCTGCTCGGCGAACAGTTGCACCAGGTCCATCGGGTCGAAGCCGGACAGCGGCACCACGCCGAGGCGCAGGGTGCCGACCAGCTGACCGCGACAGGCAGCCGCCTCGGCGTACAGCCCGTCGTGAGCGGCCATCAGGCTACGGGCCCAGGCGAGGATGCGTTCACCCTCCGCGCTGAAGCCCTCGAAGCGCTGCCCGCGGCGCACCAGCTCCAGCCCCAGCTCGTCTTCCAGATTGCGCAGGCGCATCGACAGCGTCGGCTGCGTCACGTGGCAGCGCGCGGCAGCCTGGCCGAAGTGGCGGGTCTCGTCGAGGGCGATCAGAAACTTGAGCTGCTTGATATCCATGGGCGCTTCGTCGGGGCTTGGGCGGCGCTGGCGAAGCGCGTGGAGAGCGCCCTTATCAAGGGCGCTGACGCAATTCTAGCAGTGCAATCAGGAGTGGACGGTGTCGTCTTCAGGCTGGGCCTGGCGCTCGCCCACCCAGTATTCGATCAGGTCGCGCAACTGTGACATTTCCACCGGCTTGGCCATGTGACCGTCCATGCCGACCAGCCGTGCGCGCTCCTTGTGTTCGTTGAGGATGTGCGCGGTAAGCGCGACAACCGGCGTGCGCTGGCGGCGCTCGGCGATTTCCCAGGCGCGCAGCTGTTCGGTTGCGGAGAAGCCATCGAGCACCGGCATCTCGCAGTCCATCAATACCAGATCGTAGCGCTGTGCCTTCATCGCGTTGAGGGCTTCCTCGCCGTTGCTGGCCGTGTCGGGCTGCACATTGAGCTTGCCGAGCATGCCGCGAATCACCTTGGTGGAAATGCTGTTGTCCTCGGCGACCAGTATGCGGAAGTCGTCGGGCACCACCAGCGTCGTGGTGCTGGCACTGGTGCTGGGTACCTGGCCATGTTGCCGTTGGGCCAGCTCGTCGGCCAGGGTCGCCTTGAGGGTGTAGCCTGCCACCGGCTTGGCGAGGATGCGCTTGATGCCGGCATTGCGCGCGATGATCTTGCTTGGCGCATGGCTGATGCCGGTAAGCATGATGATCAGGATATCGTTGTTGAGGCTCGGGTCTTCCTTGATCTTCGCCGCCAGTTGCATGCCGCTCATGCCGGGCATTTCCTGATCGAGCAGCACCACGTCGAAGTATTCGCGCATGTGCGCCTTGGTGCGCAGCAGCGCCAGCGCCTCCTTGCCCGAGGGTACGCTGCTGACGTTCATGCCCCAGGCATTGCACTGTTGCAGCAGCACCTTGCGGCAGGTGTCGTTGTCGTCCACCACCAGCAGGCGGGTGCCTTGCAGGGTGCCGTCGATATCGGTACCCGGCTGCTGCAGGCGGGCGTTGTCCAGTGGCAGGGTCAGCCACAGGGTCGAGCCCTGATTGCCGCCGCTCTGGATGCCGAACTCGCCACCCATCAGGCGGATCAGCTGACGGGCGATGATCAGGCCCAGGCGCCCCCCCAGGCGCGTGGCCGACAGGAAGTCACGGCTCTGCAGCTCGGTGTTGAGCAGCGCTTCGCGCTCGCTGGCGTTGAGCGGGTGCCCGCTGTCCTGCACGGCGAAGCGCAGGCGCGGTTGTTCGCCGCTGGTATCGAGCGCCACCACCAGGAGAATCTCGCCCTCGCTGGTCTGCTTGAAGGCGTTGTCGAGCAGGCTCAGCAAGGTCTGGCGCAGGCGCGTCGGGTCGCCGCTGACGATCCTTGGCACCTGGGGCTGGATGAAACTGATCAGCTCGATCTTCTGCAGTTCGGCCTTGGCGCGGAAGATATCCAGGCAGTCCTCGGTCAGGGCGTTGAGGTCGAACTGCACGTCGTCCAGTTCGATCTGCCCGGACTCCAGTTTGGAGATGTCGAGAATCTCGTTGATCAGGTTGAGCAGCTCGTTGCCGGAGCTGTGAATGGTCTGCACGTAGTCGCGTTGTTTCGCCGACAGCGGTGTGCCTAGCAGCAGCTCGGTCATGCCCAGCACCCCGTTCATGGGCGTGCGGATCTCGTGGCTGATCTTGGCCAGGAACTCGGCCTTGGCCTTGAGTTCCGCATCATTGGCGGCCAGTGCCGTGCGTGCCCGCGAGGCCGCACGCTGCAGCTGGCGCTGATGTTCGGCCAGCGCAGCGCTGAGCACCACGCCGCTGAGCGTGGCGATGGTGAACACCCCGGTAACCAGCCAGCCAGGGTCGAGCTGGTTGAAACCGAGCAGAACGGGGATGAACAGCCCGAAGCCAACGTTGAACACCACCATGCCACTGACGATCAGCCGTGCCGACTGGTAACCGTTATGCCAGTGCACGCCGCTGACCAACAGTACGCTCAGGGTGCCCAGCAACACCATCAGATACACCAGGGCGCTGTACCAGAGCAGGCCGGTGATCAGAATGGTCAGGCCCAGCGCCAGGGTCAGCAACGCATGGCCCTGCAACAGCCAGTTGAGCTTGCTGCGCTGCATCGGCGTACTGCGAAAGAAGCCGAGGGCGAAGGCTGACAGGCAGAACGCGGCGATCAGTGCGCTGATATCGGCGATCAGCGACTGGTTGTACCCCAGGCGCGGCACCCAGACCGCGAGCATGCCCAGGTTGGCCGCCGCACAGGTTGCCAGGCCTGCGTGCAGCCCTGCCAGCCAGAGGCTGCAGGCCGAGCGCGCGTAGGCGAAGCGGATCAGGTTGTAGACCACCACCAGCAGCAGGGCGCCGAGCAGGGCGCCAAACAGGTAGGCGGGTTTTTCCAGGCTGACCAGTTCGCTCTCGTCGATAACCTTGAACCAGGCCATCAGCGGATGGTTGGAGGTCATCCGCACATAGACTTCCCGCGCCTGGCCGTCATTGGGCAGGGACATCAGGTAAGCGCGCGAAGGCAGTGGTCGCGAATTCAGCGGCATCGACTCGCCGGTGTGCACGCTCTGCTCGACCTGGGTGCCCTGCAGCAGGTAGTAATCGAGGAACTGCACACGCGGAGCGAACACCCACAGCCAGTACGGTGCCTGATGTTCGGGCACGTCGAAGCGCAGCCAGACGGCTTTCTGGCTGGGTGGATAGGTGAAGGCGAGGTTATCGAGGGGGAGGAACTGACTGCGCCGCTCGCGCACGTCATCGAGATCCATCTGCGCGCTTTCGTCGACGAAAACCGACCAGCCGGTCGCATAGGGTGTCGAGACTCGCTGCGCCGCGCTGCTCGAAAAGCAGACACCGGCCAACAGCAGGCTGACGAGTAAACCTATGGCGATCCTGAGCCGCACGTGGCAATCCCTTTGAGGTTATACGCTGAATTATAGCCCGCCGTGGTGGCGCAGACTATGACACGGAGACGCTATCCTGACAGCCAGGGCTCGCCGACGATCCGCGAGCCTCGGGGTATTGCCGACAGGCGGCATCGATTGATGCCGCCGTCTTGTTACATCAGTTTTCGCCACGCTCGCGAGCGATCGCGCGATAGCCGATGTCGTTGCGGTGGAACATGCCGTTCCAGCGAATCTTCTCGGCCAGGCGGTAGGCCTGCTGCTGGGCGTCGGCAACGCTGGCGCCGATGGCCGTGGCGCAGAGCACGCGGCCGCCAGCCGTGACGATCTGGCCGTCCTTCAGCGTGGTACCGGCGTGGAACACCTTGCCTTCGAGCGCAGCGGCGTCGTCCAGGCCTTCGATCACGTCGCCCTTGGCGTAGTCGCCAGGGTAGCCGCCTGCAGCCAGAACGACGCCGACGGTTGGGCGTGGATCCCAGCGCGCTTCGACCTTGTCCAGTGCCTTGGCCAGGGCCGCCTCCACCAGCAGCACCAGGGAGGACTCCAGGCGAACCATGATCGGCTGGGTTTCCGGGTCGCCAAAGCGGCAGTTGAATTCGATGACCTTGGGCTTGCCGGCCTTGTCGATCATCAGGCCCGCATACAGGAAACCAGTATAGACATTGCCTTCGGCTGCCATGCCGCGCACGGTCGGGTAGATGACTTCGTCCATCACGCGCTTGTGAACGTCGGCGGTAACTACCGGCGCGGGCGAGTAAGCACCCATGCCGCCGGTGTTCGGGCCACTGTCGGCGTCGCCAACGCGCTTGTGGTCCTGGCTGGTGGCCATCGGCAGCACGTTCTCGCCGTCGACCATGACGATGAAGCTGGCCTCTTCGCCGTCGAGGAATTCCTCGATCACGACGCGCGAACCGGCTTCGCCAAAGGCATTGCCGGCGAGCATGTCGCGCACGGCATCTTCGGCTTCCTGCAGGGTCATGGCGACGATCACGCCTTTGCCGGCAGCCAGGCCGTCGGCCTTGATCACGATCGGTGCGCCTTTTTCACGCAGGTAGGCCAGGGCAGGCTCCACTTCGGTGAAGTTCTGGTAGTCGGCGGTAGGGATGTTCTGGCGCGCCAGGAAATCCTTGGTGAAGGCCTTGGAGCCTTCCAGTTGGGCGGCTGCGGCGGTGGGGCCGAAGATATCCAGCTTGCGGGTACGGAACAGATCGACCACGCCTTTGACCAGCGGGGCTTCCGGGCCGACGATGGTCAGCTGTACGTTTTGCTCGGCGAAATCGGCCAGCGCCTGAATGTCCAGGACATCGATGGCGACGTTCTCGCATTTGGCTTCGGTGGCGGTGCCGGCGTTGCCCGGGGCGATGAATACTTTCTCGACACGCTTGTCCTGCGCCACTTTCCAGGCCAGGGCGTGTTCACGACCGCCGCTGCCGATGATCAATACGTTCATGTCTCTCTCCCTATGGAGGCGGGCCTTGAGCCCCCGCGGTGGATAAGCGAAGCGTTATCCACCCTACGAATTGCGAGGCTGCGATGAAGCCGGTAGATGCCAGGCGCCCTGGGTTTCGACAAGCGGAGTTGCCTGGTGGCAATGAGCATGGCGAAACCCGGGGCAACGAGGCAGATGCCGGTTTCAGTGCGGCCGATTTAGTGTCTAAAGTGGCGCATGCCGGTGAACACCATGGCAATACCCGCTTCATCGGCGGCGGCGATCACTTCGTTGTCGCGCATCGAACCGCCTGGCTGGATCACCGCGGTGATGCCGGCCTTGGCGGCATTGTCGATGCCGTCGCGGAACGGGAAGAAGGCGTCGGAGGCCATCACCGCGCCTGGAACCGGCAGGCCGGCGTGTTCAGCCTTGATGGCGGCGATGCGCGCGGAGTTGACGCGGCTCATCTGGCCGGCGCCGACGCCGACGGTCTGGCGATTCTTGGCATAGACGATGGCGTTGGATTTGACGAACTTGGCTACTTTCCAGGCGAAGATCAGGTCATGTACTTCCTGCTCGCTCGGTGCGCGCTGGGTGACGATCTTCAGATCAGCGGCAGTGATCATGCCGATATCGCGGCTCTGCACCAGCAGGCCACCGTTGACGCGCTTGAAGTCCCAGCCAGCAGCACGCTCGGCCGGCCATTCGCCGCACTCGAGCAGGCGCACGTTGGCTTTGGCGGCGACCACTTCACGGGCAGCAGCGCTGATTTTCGGGGCGATGATCACTTCGACGAACTGGCGCTCGACGATGGCCTTGGCGGTTTCGCCATCCAGCTCTCGGTTGAAGGCGATGATGCCGCCGAATGCCGACTCGGTGTCGGTGGCATAGGCCAGGTCGTAGGCCTTGCGGATACCGCCTTCGTTTTCCGGCACCACGGCAACGCCGCAGGGGTTGGCGTGCTTGACGATCACGCAGGCCGGCTTGACGAAGCTCTTCACGCATTCCAGCGCAGCGTCGGTATCCGCCACGTTGTTGAACGACAGTTCCTTACCCTGCAACTGAACGGCAGTGGCCACGCAGGCTTCGTCGGCATGCTCGACGTAGAAGGCGGCTTTCTGGTGCGGGTTCTCACCGTAGCGCATGTCCTGCGCCTTGATGAATTGCGTGTTGAAGGTGCGCGGGAACAGGTTGCGGTCGGCAGTGCTCAGGGTGTCGCGACTCTGTTCGATGGTGCCCAGGTAGTTGGCGATCATGCCGTCATAGGCAGCGGTGTGCTCGAAGGCTTTCAGGGCCAGGTCGAAGCGCTGGGCGTAGCTCAGACCACCGGCCTTCAGGGACTCGACGATCGCGGCGTAGTCACCGGCATTGACCACGATGGCCACGTCCTTGTGGTTCTTCGCAGCCGAACGCACCATGGTCGGGCCGCCGATATCGATGTTCTCGATGGCGTCGGCCAGGTCACAGCCAGGCTTGGCCACGGTGGCGGCGAAGGGGTACAGGTTGACGGCCACCAGGTCGATCGGCTTGATGCCGTGCTCGTCCATCACCGCACCATCGAGGGCGCGACGGCCAAGGATGCCGCCGTGGATCTTCGGGTGCAGGGTCTTCACCCGGCCGTCCATCATCTCCGGAAAACCGGTGTAATCGGCCACTTCCACTGCCGCCACGCCATTGTCCTTGAGCAGCTTGTAGGTGCCCCCGGTGGAGAGGATTTCCACGTTGAGGGCAACGAGCTCGCGGGCGAATTCGAGGATGCCGGTCTTGTCGGACACGCTGATCAGCGCGCGGCGGACGGGGAGGCGGGTGGTCTGGTCGGTCATTTCAGCGTCCATCAGAGCAGAGTATTAGCAAAAAAGGCGGCTTCGTTAGAGCCGCCCTTTCCGGGAATGCAGGGTCACAGCAGGTCGTACTGCTTGAGCTTCTTGCGCAGGGTGCCGCGGTTCAGGCCGAGCAGCTCGGAGGCTTTGGTCTGGTTACCCTTCACGTAGTTCATGACGGTTTCCAGCAGTGGGGCTTCAACTTCGGTGAGCACCAGATTGTAGACGTCGGTGACGTCCGCACCTTCGAGGTGGGCGAAGTAGTTGTGCAGGGCTTTCTCGACACTGCCGCGCAGGGTCTGGCCTTCTTCGCTCGGCGTGTTGAGGTGCTGTTTCAAACTGGCGTTGTCGCTCACGGGTGCAATCCCACTTCCTAAAGTCTCGTTCAACATTGTCATGCGGCCACCCCTTCGTCGTCGTTGTAGCGATCACCGAAGAACTGGCGAACGCTTGCACACTGCGCCTCCTGGCTGTCCAGACGATTGAACTCGGCTCGGAACTCACGGGCGCCGGGTAGCGTCGCGAGGTACCAGCCAACGTGCTTGCGGGCGATGCGCACACCCATCACATCGCCATAGAAGGCGTGGAGGGCGGCCAGGTGCTCGAGCAGGATGCGTTCAATTTCGGTCAGCGCCGGGGCGGGGCAATGGGCACCGGTGCGCAGGTAATGCTCTATTTCTCTGAAAATCCATGGGCGCCCCTGGGCAGCCCTGCCGATCAGCAGACCATCGGCACCGGTGGCGGCCAGCACGTGGGCGGCCTTTTCCGGTGAGTCGATATCGCCATTGGCCAATACCGGGATGGACACTGCCTGCTTGATGGCGGCAATGGTGTCGTACTCCGCTTCGCCGGTGTACAGGTCGGCGCGGGTACGGCCATGTACCGCCAGGGCGACGATGCCGCATTGTTCGGCGATACGTGCCACGTCGACACCGTTCTTGTTCTGTCTGTCCCAGCCGGTGCGGATCTTCAGCGTGACCGGGACGTCTACCGCGGCTACCACGGCCTCGAGGATCGCTTGCACCAGTGGCTGATCCTTGAGCAGGGCGGAGCCGGCGGCCTTGTTGCAGACCTTCTTGGCCGGGCAGCCCATGTTGATGTCGATGATCTGGGCGCCCAGTTGCACATTGGCCCGTGCTGCCTCGGCGAGCATCTGCGGGTCCCCGCCGGCGATCTGCACGGAGCGTGGCTCCGGATCGCCGCTGTGGATCATGCGCAGGCTCGACTTGCGCGTATTCCACAGGCGCACATCGCTGGTGACCATCTCCGACACCACCATGCCGGCGCCAAGGCGGCGGCAGAGCTGTCGGAACGGCTGATCGGTGACGCCGGCCATGGGGGCCAGGATCAGTCGATTGGGCAATGTATAGGGGCCGATGCTTAGCGCCGACATAGGGCTTCCCTGCTCAAGAGACGTGCTGTTGAGGCCAGTAGGAGAGTGCGAAAAAGGGTGGAGATCATACCCGCTCTGAATGACCGGATAAAGGTGGTTTTGAACAAAATCTGAACAGTTGACCTGTGGTCTGCCGTCGCGCTGCCTGCTTGCCGCGTCGCAGACGCCCGCTCGCCGGCAGCCGTCCATCGGCTGGCCGCGGCTACTCCGGCGAGTGGAAGTTGAGGCTGTAGTTCACCGCGCGAGCGCCTGGGTCGAGGATGTCGAGGGCGATATGGATCGGCGTTTGTGGGGGCATTTCCGCCTGACCGGCCAGTTCACCCGCCAGGTATTCGCTGGGTTTGAAGCGGCGGCTGGCGATCAGTTGGCCGTTGAGATCGGCGAAGCGCATTTCCAGCAGAGGGAATGGCTGGGAGAAGGGCGCACGATTGTAGAGGATCGCGTCGACGACCAGTGCTCCGCTGAATTCCGGGTGGCTGCGCACCACCAGATTGCTGCTCTTGATCTGCTCGATATCGACCTTCGATGGCAGGGTGCAGCCGATCACCGGGCAGGCCTGTTCGAACCAGGGGCGGTACTGATCCTGGCGCGCCAGCTCGGCGTAGTGATAGATCACGTATTGCCCGGCCAGTGCGGTAGCGGCCAGCAGATTCAGCAGTCCCCAGCCAATCCAGCGGCCCCAGGGCTTGCGCGGCGGGCGCCAATCCAGTTGCAGCGGCTCTTCTTCGAGCTCGAACAGCGCATCGTTGCGCAGATTGGGTTCGCTGCGCGGTGCGCGCTGGGCCTTCTTCTGCCTGGGGGGCGGTGGCGCATCCAGATCCTCGTCCTGGGGCTCAGGCTCGATGGCGGCAGGTTCTTCATCGCGTTGCGCACTCAGGCTGAAGGCCGGCTCGGCATCGTCGCGGGCCGTGCCGCGTTTCACCGGAGCATCGATCAGATCGCGGATACCGGGCGTCTTCGGGATCGGCGGCATATCGTCAGGCACATGGCTGCTTGGCGGTGGCGGCTGGCCGAAATCCGGCGACTGCAGAGGTGGTTGTTCGCTCAGCGGCTCCAGCTCCAGCTTGCTGACGGGTGGGTCGTCGCGCAGCAAGGCTTCGGCCCAGCGCTCGTCCTCGGCCGGCTCATCGTCATCTTCCGCCTGGTCGAAGCGCGGCGTCTGTCGCGAGGGCTGGTCGAGTTCGAGAAACTGCCTGGACAACTGCTGTTCCTGAGCTTCGAGCTTGGCCAGCTCCTCGTCCAGATCCAGATCATCGAGGTCCAGGTCGTCGTGGATCCACAGGGTTTCGTCGTCGAGCTTGCCGGGCTTGGCGGGAGGCGGCGTTTCTGGCGCAATGCTGATTGCAGGTGCAGGTGCAGGTGCAGGTGCAGGTGCAGGTGCAGGTGCAGGTGCAGGTGGTGCGGCTTTTGGCGCCGCAGGCGCAGCCGCTCGCATGTCCGGGATGTTGTGACCCTGCTCGCGCAACTGGCGCGCCGCATTGAACACCTGCAGGCAGGCGCCGCAGCGCACCGAGCCCTGGGCAATACCGAGTTGCACCAGATTCACGCGGAAGCTGGTGCTGCAGTTCGGGCATTGGGTGACGAAACTTTCGGTCATGCGTAATCCGAGGGCCGCGGGGTGGCGAAAACGGGGCGTTAGTCTAACCCAACAGATTGCAAAAGCAGCATTAAGTGCCGCGCCTGCAACGCGGCAGTGGGCTTAGCGACGAACGCCGCTGATGCGCACCCAGCCATCCTGAGTCGCGGTCGGGTCGAGCGCGAAGTCGGCTTCGTAGGCGGCGCGCACTTCGTCGGCCTGTTCGGCAAGAATGCCGGACAGTGCCAGGCGGCCGCCGCTTTTCACCAGGCGGGTAATCTGCGGCGCCAGGCTGACCAGTGGCCCGGCGAGAATGTTGGCCACCACCACATCGGCTGGCTCCTGAGGCAGGTCGGCCGGCAGGTAGACCGGAAAGCGCTCCTCGGCGATGCCGTTGCGCCCGGCATTGTCGCGGGAGGCCTCCAGAGCCTGCGGATCGATGTCGGTGCCGACTGCGCGGGGGGCGCCGAGCAGCAGCGCGGCGATGGCGAGGATGCCCGAGCCGCAACCGAAATCCAGCACGCTGCAACCGTCCAGTTTCTGGGCGTCGAGCCATTGCAGGCACAGTGAGGTAGTCGGGTGGGTACCGGTACCGAAGGCCAGGCCGGGATCGAGCAGCAGATTGACCGCGTCCGGCTCCGGTGCTTCGTGCCAGCTCGGCACGATCCACAGGCGCTGACCGAAACGCATCGGCGCGAATCCGTCCATCCAGCTGCGCTCCCAGTCCTGATCGGCGATCACCTCGAAGTGATGTTCGGGCAGCTCGCCACCGGTCAGCAGTCGCAAGTGCGCGCTCAGGGCCTCGGCGTCGGTGTCGGCCTCGAACAGGGCCAGCAGATGGGTATTGCTCCACAGCGGCGTGGTGCCCAGATCCGGCTCGAAAATCGGCTGATCCTCGGCATCCATGAAGGTTACCGATACCGCGCCAACTTCCAGCAGGGCGTCTTCATAGGTTGGCGCCTGCTCGGGAGTGATGGCGAGACGGACTTGTAACCAGGGCATGGAGAAACCTCGAAGACGTGACGTTGAACCTTTATGGCGGCGGCAAGCTTACTTGAGGCGTCTCGACCACGCCAGCCGGGAGCCCTGCGCGTAGCAAGCCGCGGTAGGCAAGGTGGCATGAGCCAGCACCGAGCAATGCGGGGAGCAGCAGGTTGATGCCCGGCAGTGGCGCGATCAGCAGAATCAACAGGCCGAATGCTGTCATGGCACCGCGTTGCTGCCGAACCGCGTGCATCTGTTCGCTGCCGTTGGCAAGGTCGGACAGCGCGGCGGGTATCAGGAAGCGTACGTTCAGGTAAGCCAGCAGCAGGAGCAGCAGCACGCCATTTACCAGTGGTATCAGCAGGCACAGCACGGTACCGACGCTCAGGCCCAGCCAGGGGCCGATATGGTAGCGGGCGCCATGCAGCCGCTGAGTCGGCTGTGCCTGGCGCAGGGCCAGCGTCGGATAATGGCGCAAGGCGCGCTCGCGCAGGCTGTCCATCAGCACCCAGCGCAAGGCCAGGCGGATGCTTATCACGATCAAGGCGATGTAGAGCGTGCAGATCATGGCCAGTGTCAGCAGCCCGGCATACAGCACCAGCATCCCCAGGGCAGGAGCAATACCAGCCATGCCGGTCAGGCTGGCAGCACCGGCGCCGCCCATGCCCGGAAGCAAGCCCAGAACCGCAGCGCCCATGACGATGAACAGCGAGAGCATGCCGGCAAGCTGGGCGATTACTTCGAACTGAGCGTAGAACAGCCAGGTCCACAGGCCGAACGCCAGCAGGCAAAGGCCGCAGGAGCGCGTCAGTACGCCGAGGCCGAGGCTGCTGCGCACTGCAAGCGCCAGGCAGATGGTGGCTTCGCCAAAGGCGCTGGAGATGGACTGGCAGCGGCTCTTGAGCGACATCTGGTATACCTGAGGGAATGAAAAAGGGCCGCATTGCGCGGCCCTTCTGGTTTAGTGCTTGTCCATACCCAGTTTCTTTTCCAGGTAGTGGATATTCACGCCACCTTCGCAGAAGCCCTTGTCCACCACCAGATTGCGGTGCAGGGGCACGTTGGTCTTGATGCCATCGACGACGATTTCTTCCAGGGCATTACGCATGCGGGCCAGGGCCTCGTCACGGGTGGTGCCGTAGGTGATCAGCTTGCCGATCAGCGAATCGTAGTTCGGCGGTACCGAGTAGCCGCTGTACAGGTGCGAGTCGACACGTACGCCAAAGCCGCCTGGGGCATGGAAGTGCTTCACCTTGCCCGGGCAGGGCATGAAGGTATCCGGGTCTTCGGCGTTGATGCGGCACTCCAGGGCATGGCCCAGAAGCTTCACGTCTTCCTGCTTGTACGACAGCTTGTTGCCAGCGGCGATGCTGAGCATCTCCTTGACGATGTCGATACCGGTGACCATTTCGGTGACCGGGTGCTCGACCTGCACGCGAGTGTTCATCTCGATGAAGTAGAAACGACCGTCTTCATAGAGGAACTCGAAGGTGCCAGCACCGCGGTAGCCGATTTCGATGCAGGCATCGACGCAGCGTTGCAGCACTTCGGCACGGGCGGTTTCGTCGATCATCGGCGCCGGAGCTTCTTCCAGTACCTTCTGGTGACGGCGCTGCAGCGAGCAGTCGCGGTCATAGAGGTGGATGGCGTTGCCCTGGCCGTCGGACAGCACCTGGACTTCCACGTGACGCGGATTGCCGAGGAACTTCTCCAGATAGACCATCGGATTGCCGAACACCGAGCCGGCTTCGCTGCGGGTCAGGCGGGCCGATTTGATCAGGTCCTCTTCTTTCCAGACCACGCGCATGCCGCGACCACCGCCGCCGCCAGCGGCCTTGATGATCACCGGGTAACCGACCTCGCGGGCGATGGCCAGGGCGGTTGCGTCGTCTTCCGGCAATGGACCGTCAGAGCCGGGCACCACGGGGACACCGGCCTTGATCATGGCGTGCTTGGCGGAAACCTTGTCACCCATCAGGCGAATGGTGGTGGCTTTCGGGCCAATGAAGGCAAAACCGGAATTTTCCACCTGCTCGGCGAAATCGGCGTTTTCCGCGAGGAAGCCGTAGCCAGGGTGGATGGCGGTCGCGCCGGTAACTTCCGCGGCACTGATGATCGCCGGGATGTTCAGGTACGACAGGTTGCCGGGTGCCGGGCCGATACAGACGGACTCGTCGGCCAGGGCCAGGTGCATCAGTTCGCGGTCGGCGGTGGAGTGCACGGCGACGGTCTTGATGCCCAGCTCCTTGCAGGCACGCAGGATGCGCAGGGCGATCTCGCCGCGGTTGGCGATCAGAACTTTTTCCAGCTTCTGCATTACGGGTTCCCCGTGCATCAGACGATGGTGAACAGCGGTTGATCGTATTCCACCGGCTGGCCGTTCTCGCCCAGGATGGATTCGATCGTGCCGCTGGTTTCGGCCTCGATGTGGTTCATCATCTTCATCGCTTCGACGATGCAGAGGATGTCGCCTTTCTTCACGGTCGAGCCAACTTCAACGAAGTTGCCCGAGGTTGGCGAAGCGGCGCGGTAGAAGGTACCGACCATCGGCGAACGTACGACGGTGCCGTTCAGTTTGGCAGCGGCCGGAGCGGCGGCTTCGGCAGCGGCAGCCGGAGCGGCGGCAGCGACTGGAGCAGGGGCCGGCGCATAGGTAGGCTGGACGTAGGCCGGTTGCTTGCCGTGACGGCTGATGCGCACGGACTCTTCGCCTTCCTTGATTTCCAGTTCGTCGATGCCGGACTCTTCCAGCAGCTCGATCAGTTTTTTGACTTTGCGAATATCCATAGGTGTTCAACTCCCAGTCTGGTCAGGGTCGTTCAAGTTGTGCGAATGAACCGCCGCATCATGGCGTCGGTTTCAGGTGTTTTTGCTCGCCAGGTTTTCCAGGGCCGCCTCGAGGGCCAGCCGATAACCGCTGGCGCCGAGACCGCAGATCACGCCCACCGCCACGTCGGAGAAGTAGGAGTGATGCCGGAAAGGCTCGCGCTTGTGCACATTGGAGAGGTGCACTTCGATGAATGGGATGCTCACCGCCAGCAACGCGTCACGTAATGCGACGCTGGTGTGAGTGAAGGCGGCCGGGTTGATGATGATGAAGTCGACGCCTTCGCCTCTGGCAGCGTGGATGCGGTCGATCAGTTCATACTCGGCATTGCTCTGCAGATACAGCAGATGATGGCCGGCCTCGCGGGCACGTTGCTCGAGGTCGAGATTGATCTGCTCGAGGGTCGTGGCGCCATAGGTACCGGGTTCTCGGGTGCCGAGCAGGTTCAAATTGGGGCCGTGCAAAACCAGTAGGGTCGACATGATCCGGGCTTCCTTCTTTTTAGCTGCGCGGACTCTGCCAGAGTTGCCGTAGGGCTGTCCAGTTTTCGGGAGTAGTCAGCACGATCCGTGCAGGGTTGGCCGGATATGTGACCGAATTGCTTAAAATCGTTCTCGTGCCCGGCCCAGGCGTTCGGAAAATGCAGCTGCGTCGATCTCGCCGACCACCCGCAGGTCGTGCAATTCCTCGCCGCTGCCGTCGAACATCTGGATAGCTGGCGGGCCGAACAGCTGGTAGCGATCGAGCAGTGCACGTTGGGCCGCCGTGCTGTCGGTCATGTCGAAACGCAGCAAATGATAGTCGGCCAGTTGCGGGCCTACCTGTGGCGAATTGAATACCTCGCGCTCGATCTTCTTGCAGCTGATGCACCAGTCAGCGTACCAATCGAGCAGCAATGGCTGGCCTGCGCCCTTGGCCTGCGCCAGGGCGGCATCCAGTTCGGCGGGGGTGCTGACGGTTTGCCAGCTGCCAGCCGTCGCGCTGCTCTGCGAGGCGCCAGGCAAACCGCTGCCCAGCGGTCGCAGCGGGTCGTCGCGGCCTTGCAGGGCTCCTGTCCAGGCTGTCAGGGCGTAGAGCAGCAAGGCCAGCCCCACGAGTTGCGCCAGTTTGCCCCGCGGGGTCTTGGGCGTGAACTCCAGCGTGCCAAGGAACAGCGCGACGCCTGCGGCCAGCAGGCCCCACAGCGCCAGCGACAGGTGACCGGGCAGCACCCGCTCGAGCAGCCACACCGAGACTGCCAGCAGCATCACGCCAAAGGCGTTGCGCACGGCGACCATCCAGGTACCGGATTTGGGCAGAAGTGCGCCGCCGCCCGCTGCGAAGATCACCAGCGGCGTGCCCATGCCCAAACCGAGAGCGAACAGCTGCAACGCGCCACCAACGGCATCCCCCGTGCTACTGATATAGAGCAGCAACGCGGTGAATGGCGCGGTGATGCAGGGGGACACGATCAGGCTGGAAAGCACCCCCAGGGTCGCCGCGCCGGCCAGGGTGCCGCCCTGGGTCTGTGCGGCCTTGCGGTCCAGGCGCTCACGAATGAAGGCCGGCAGGCGCAGTTCGAAGACGCCGAACATGGCCACCGCGAACAATGCGAAGAACAGCGCGAATGGCACCAGAATCCAGGGTGATTGCAGCATCGCCTGCAGGTTGAGCTTGGCGCCGAACAGCCCCATCAGGGCACCGAGCGCGGCATAACAGGCAGCCATCGGCAGCACGTAGGCCAGCGACAGCGCCAGCCCACGGCTTCTGCTCGGGCGGCCGCGCAGCACCACGCCGGAGAGGATCGGCAGCATGGGCAGCACGCAGGGTGTGAAGGTCAGCGTCAGGCCAGCCGCGAACATCAGCGCCAGGTCCACCCAGCTCCAGCCAGTTTTGCTCGGCAACGCTTCGCCGCTCGAACCGTCAACCCCGCCATTGATGGCCAGTGTCTCGGTTTCCGGCGGGTAACACAGGCCCTTGTCGGCGCAGCCCTGGTAGGTGACGGCGATGTTGAGAGGGCGATTGTCCGGATTGTCGAGCGGCACGTCGACATCCAGCACCTCGTAGAACACCTGCACGTCGCCAAAGTACTGGTCGTTCTTGTGCAGACCTTCCGGCACGTTCACGGCAGCGCCAGCAAGAGCAGCAGGCTCGACCTTGAACTTGAACTGGTGGCGATAGAGGTAATAACCCTCGGCCGCGACGAAGCGCACGGTCGCCGAGGTTGGCGAACTGCTCACCAGGCTCAGTTTGAATGCCTCGCGCACGGGCAGGAAATCGTCGCTGTTGTTCAGCGCCTGGCCGAGCGGCGCGGCATTCGGGCGGCTGTCGAAAACGCCAGCGCTGGCAGGCAGAGCGACGAGCAACAACAGCAGGCAGAGGAAACGTGGCATGGGGATCTCGTACGGCGTGAATCGCGCCATCATAACGGAGCCAGCGCCGCATGCCATGGGGCGTGCTGTAAGTGACGGTTGCGCCAGCCCGGATCGGTCCGCTCTGGCGGATGACCGTGCGGCATAAGGCCGCGTATGTGCAAGGTCCAAGACGACAGCGGACATTCGATCCGGTGGGCTAAAGCCCACCCTACAGCTCGCTGGCTTGAGGACGCCTGCCCCTGGGGAGTTGTGCGGCATAAGGCCGCGTATGTGCAAGGTCCAAGACGACAGCGGACACTCGATCCGGTGGGCTAAAGCCCACCCTACAGCTCGCTGGCTTGAGGACGCCTGCCCCTGGGGAGTTGTGCGGCATAAGGCCGTGCATGTGCAAGGTCCAAGACGACAGCGGACATTCGATCCGGTGGGCTAAAGCCCACCCCACAGCTAAAGCGGATCGCCGCCCGCCCCCCCCCCGGCAGTTAGATGCGCGGCTGTAGGGTGGGCTTCAGCCCACCAATTGGCGCCCGACAACGAACGGCGGCTATCGCCTTTTTCTTCGCTTACACGCGAAAGGCCTGTACGGCCTGATTCAACTGGCCGCTCAACTCCTGCAGCTCACTGCTCTGTTCGCGGCCCTGGCTGATGCGAAGCAGGTTGTCACCGCCCAGTTGGTGGATGCGTTCGCTGTGATCGCGGATTTCGCTGACTGCGCTGCCCTGGTAAGCGGTGGCATCGGCTATACGTCCGGCCATGCTGGCGATGGTGCGTATGGCGTTGACGATTTCATCCAGGGCACCGTCTGCCGTGCGAGCCTGGTTGGCTGTGGCTTCGGCATGTTCGACCTGGCTGCGCATCGCCAGCAGTGAGCCGTTGGCGGCTTGCTGCAGGCGGCCGATGACATCCTGAATCTGTGCGGTGGCAGCGCTGGTGCGTAGCGACAGCGTACGTACTTCGTCTGCCACCACGGCGAAACCTCGGCCTGCCTCGCCCGCACGAGCCGCTTCGATGGCGGCATTGAGGGCCAGCAGGTTGGTCTGTTCGGCAATGCTGCGGATAACCGTCAGTACGCTGCCAATGGTGCCTGTCTCCTCTGCCAGGCGCTCGATGGCCTGGGCGTTGCCCTGGACCTCTTCGACCAGCGCATGCAGGCCGGTCAGGCTGTTGCCGATGACCAGTTGACCCTGAGCCAGGGCACGGTCGGCATCGCGCCCGGCGGTCGCGGTCTGGCTGGCGTCCTCGGCGACCTGAAGGATGGTCGCTTCCAGCTCGCCGAGGGCGTCACGGATCTGCGCGGTGTCGCTGGCCTGGCGTTCGGCGCCGTCGTGCAGGCCACCGCTGAGGTCGGCCAGGGTGCGGCTGGAGGCCGAGACCTGGCCGGCATGCTGGTGAATGGTGCCCACCAGATCGACCAGGTAGGCGCGCAGGCGATTCAGCGACTCTTCGATATCACGCAGCTCTCGGGTATTGGTGGCCAGATGCACGTCGCTGCTGAAATCCCCTGCTGCCCAGGCCGAGAGTGCAGGCACCAGGCGTTCGAGCAGGCGGCTGAGGCGACGCTGCAGGGTGTCGATGATCAAGGCGATGAGCAGGATCAGAGCGACCATGGCGCCGAGGATCAGGCGCACTTCGCCCTGAATGCGGCCATGTTCGGCTCGCACCTGGGGTTCCAGGGTCGTGAATGACTGTTGCACCGCATCCAGTCGGGCCCGGGTGGCGGCGGCCAGCTGGGCACGTTGCTCGATCAGGGCGCGGGTGCGGTTCAGCTCGCCCGGGTAGCGACCGAGCAGGCTGTTGAGCTCCCGTTTCAGGGCGATGCCGCGGTCTTGCGCCTCACTCTCCAGGCTGTCGCTGTCCAGCCCCATCAGCGACGCGAAAGCGTTACCGCCCGATGCTGCTTCATCGGTGACGCCAAGCAGTGCCAGGCCTTCGATGGTCTTCGCCATCTCCTGCAGCGACTGCACCTCACGCTCCACGTCCGCTGCCAGTTCGCTGCGCCCGCTGCTGACCAGCTTGTCGCGGGCCAGCGCCAGGCGGGCGAGGTGCTGGGAAGCTTCGAACAGGGGGCGGCCATAGGCTTGCGCCGCGTCGCCCTGGCCTTCATCGGCATACCTGGCGATTTGCGACAGGGCACCGGCCATTTCCCGCTCTGCCTGGATCAGCAGACCCTGGGGATCTCCGGACAGCTTGCCGGCGGCGAGCAGTTGGTCGGCGGCAAAGGTTTTCAGGTCACTGAGGCTGTTGCCCAGATCGCCAGCGAGGTTGGCTGGCAACTGGGCGACCTTCTCCTGAAGGGCGTCGAGGCTTTGCAGTGCGGCACTGTGGCGCAGGGCATCGCCGCTTTCCAGGTAGCCGAAGATGTTGCCTGCGGCTTCGCGCTGAAATTGCTGGGACAGACCCAGATACTGCTCCATCAGTACGTAGGGGCGCTCCAGTGCCCGCTGTGACCACCATAGCGTGCAGGCCAGGGCGATACCGACGCCGACCAGCAGCAGGGTGTTGAGATTGGTAAGTGATTTAAGGCGCATGGGGCTCGACCGACGACGGAACGGTGCTGGCACTGCGCCATGCAGTGCGGCTGTGTCGGTAAGTTATTGCGCCTTCATGACAGGGGTGTGACGCCGTGCGCCCTGTCACAATTATGGCGCCGTTCGAGCGACGCGAAGTCTTGTGGCGTCTTCATGCTGCAGTCGCGCTGCGGGGCTACCCCGCTGCACAGGGTACGAGGGACGTGTTCAGTCGTAGATCTCGACGCGATTGCGACCGCCATTCTTGGCACGGTAAAGCGCCTCGTCGGCGCGTTGCGACAGGTGTTTGCTATCGAGATCGTCGCGCAGCTCGGCGATGCCGCCGCTGAAGGTGCAACTGAGATCCTGAGGCTGTGCAGGGTAGTTAATTTCCGCGAAACGCTTGCGCACTTCGTCGAGCACCCTGGCAGCCGTGCGGGCGTCCGTATTGGGCATCACCACGGCGAATTCCTCGCCACCGTAACGACCGATGCAGTCGCTCTTGCGCAGTCGCTGCTTGAGAAACAGCGCCAGGCTCTTGATCACCCGGTCGCCCATGGGGTGGCCGTAGTTGTCGTTGACCTTCTTGAAGTAGTCGATATCGAGCATGGCGAAGCTCAGTGGCTGGCCATCGCGCTGGGCGCGGAAGCGGGCATCTTCGAGCAATTGCAGGGTGTGGGTGTGGTTGAACAGGCCGGTGAGGCTGTCACGCACCATGCGAGCCTTGAGGTTGCGTGCACGATCGGCACGGTTGCGCACCGTGGCGATCAGATGACGCGGCTTGATCGGTTTGGTCAGGAAATCATCGCCGCCCTCGCTCATGGCGTCGAGTTGCTTGTCGAGATCGTCTTCGGCGGACAGGTAGATGATCGGCACGCTGACGTAGCGGTCGTTGTGGCGGATCACCTTGGCCAGCTCGGTGCCGCTGCAGGCAGGCATGTACATGTCGAGGATGATCAGGTCCGGCTGGAACTCGGCCAGTTCGGCCATGGCCTGGATCGGCTCGGTAAGGGTGCGGGTGACGATGCCGGCGCTGTTCAGCACGCGCTCGGTGTGGGTGGCCTGAGCCCGGGAGTCATCGACGATCAGTACGCGATAGGGTTCGTACTGGGCGACGTGCGTCAGGACCTCGATACGTTCCAGTAGGCTGGAAGCGTCCAGGGTGCCGGTGAAGAACTCGCGGCCGCCGGCACGCACCGCGGCCAGGCGAGTTGGGGTGTCGGTGTCTTCATGGCTGTAGAACAGCAGCGGAATCTTGTCCTGCAGCCCTTCCTGCACGCCCTGGGCCAGAACCAGGCCGTTGCCTGGCCCGGCGAAATCTATTTCCATCAGGATGGCGGCCGGGTGGCGCTCGAGCATCGCGGCGCGGAAGGCGTTGGCCGTGTCCAGCGGCTTGGCGTTCATGCCGAAGAATTCCAGTTGCTGGGCAAGGCGTTCGGCACGCTCCAGGTGCTGAAGCGCCAGGTAGACCGGTTTGCGCAGCGGCGGCAGGGTGGTCTGCTCGAAGCGATCGCCATGGCGTAGCCCGGTACGCGACAAACGTTGCATCAACTGGTTGAGCTCGCTGATCACGTCGCTGTTGAGGCGACCACGGTTGGCATTCACCGCACTCAGGCAGGCGACGATACGCTGGGCCAGGCCACGGTGCTCGACCTGCTCGAAGCGTTCGGCATAGCGCTGCAGCAATTGCGCTGCCTCGAGCAGCTCCTGCATGCCGGCATCGTTCCACTCGGCACGCTGCAGGCGCTGCCATACCTCCAGAACCTGCCGGGCCTGGTGAATGACACGCTGGGCGAAATGCTGCTTGAGCCGGTCGCGGCTGGGGTCTTCTTGCTCGGTCATTGGCCTTTAATCTGCTAGTGGCGGCGAATCGCTACCGAGTGGTGGCTTCATGCTATCACTGGATGGATATTTTGCCATTCCTTTGGCGTCAATGCTGTGAATCGCCCCGCACGATGGGCCATGCAACACGGATAGCCCCAAACCGACCCTTGATCGGCCGGGATGGTTCCGGACCTGCCCCGTCTCCTCCATTCATGACGCTTTCACGTCGTGAACAGGTTGTTGCGCTGCGCAGTGAGGCGGGCTTCCCTTATAGTGAGCAGCGTAGGCTCACTGCCGGGCATGTGCGCGCAAGTATTAGCGCAACCCTGCTAGTGCCCTGTGGTCGAAGCCCTGTACGTCGCAGATCAAAGGATAATCGCCATGCTCGATTGGAAGAACCGCACCTCCGGCACGCACAGTGCCGACGATGGCGCTACCGCTGGAACACGCCGTCGCACCGGTGGCCGGCTTGGTGGGCTGGTCGTCGGCTTGCTGGGTGCTTACCTGCTGATCGCGTTGGTCGTCGGCTGGTACTGGAGTCAGGAACCTGACATGTTCCCCGTGCAGCAGCGCGTCCAGGCCGCAGCCGAAAGCAGTCAGCGTCAGGTGGTCAACGGTTATACCTCGGTGGAAACGCTCAAGCAGGTCGCCGAGACCCTGCTCGACAAGCCGGGCGGTTTTCTTTCCAACGATCTGGCTCCTCCGGGCCTGTGGCTCGACAACATGCCGAGCTGGGAATATGGCGTGCTCGTGCAGGTGCGCGATTTCTCCCGTGCGCTGCGCAAGGACTTCGCGCGTTCCCAGTCGCAATCGACCGAAGACGGCGACCTGGCTCGTGCCGAGCCGCGCTTCAACTTCGATCACCGCAGCTGGGCGCTGCCTGCCGCCGAGTCGGAATACCGTGACGGCATCGGTTCCCTGGACCGCTACCTGGCTCGTCTGTCCGAGCCGGGCCAGGGGGGCGCGCGTTTCTACACCCGTGCCGATAACCTGAACAACTGGTTCGGTGATGTCGCCACCCGTCTCGGCTCGCTGTCGCAGCGCCTGTCGGCCAGCGTCGGTCAGGTACGCCTCAATAGCGAAGTGACCGAGACCACGCAGCTGGCCGAAGGTCAGGTGCCGGAAGTCACTGAGCGCACCTATGAGACGCCGTGGCTGCAAATCGACAACGTGTTCTACGAGGCGCGCGGTCAGGCCTGGGCACTGTCGCACCTGCTGCGCGCCATCGAAGTGGACTTCGCCGACGTGCTGGCCAAGAAGAACGCCACCGTCAGTGTGCGGCAGATCATCCGCGAGCTGGAGGCGGCCCAGGCCACGCTGTGGAGCCCGATGGTGCTCAATGGCAGTGGTTACGGCATCCTCGCCAACCACTCGCTGGTAATGGCCAACTACATCTCGCGTGCCAACGCGGCGGTGATCGATCTGCGCCAACTGCTCTCCCAGGGCTGATCGATGGCTATCGCCGAAGCCGAGGTAGCGCACCGCGCCGCCTCGGATGCCGAGCTGATCGCCTGGGTCGACGAGCAGGATCGGGTACTCGGCGCGCTGCCGCGCGCCGAGCTGCGTAGCCGGGGGCTGATCGGTCGCGGTACCTTCATCCTGCTGTTCAATTCGGCCGGTGAGCTCTGCGTGCACCGACGTACCCTGAGCAAGGCGGTGTATCCCGGTTACTGGGACGTGGCGGCTGGCGGCATGGTCGCGGCGGGCGAAGGCTACCTGGCCTCGGCCGAGCGCGAGCTGGCGGAGGAGCTGGGTATCGATGATGCGCTGCTGCGTGACGAGGGGCGTTTCTTCTTCGAACAGCCGGACAATCGCCTGTGGTGTGCGGTGTTCTCGGCGGTGTCCGACGCGCCGCTGGTGCTGCAGCCCGAGGAAGTGCTCGAGGCCCGTTTCGTGACGGTGCAGGCGGCGCTGCTCGATACCCACAACACGCCCTACTGTCCCGATTCGCTGCAGGCTCTGCAGCATTATCTGGCCAAGCGATAACGCAGACCTCCGAGCGATGCGCACCATCGCCCGGGCGTGAGTCGCCAATCCATCAGCCTGTGGCGCATTTCGGTTCTTAGCATGGCCGGCCTTTGTCGTTACACTGCGCCGCTTCGCCAATCCACTGAGGAAAAACGCGGTGGCCAAGAAAGCCTCTTCATCCGCCGGGCTCGGTGGCCTGGTGTATTCCACCGACGCCGGCCGGCATTGTCCGGATTGTGGGCAGCCGGTGGATGCCTGCAACTGCTCGAGCACGGCGATCCCCGAGGGCGATGGCATTGCCCGGGTACGCCGCGAGACCAAAGGCCGCGGCGGCAAGACGGTGACCACCATCAGCGGCGTGCCGCTGGCCGAAGAGCCGCTCAAGGAGCTGGCCTCGGTGCTGAAGAAGCGCTGTGGGTGCGGCGGTTCGCTGAAGGAGGGGGTGATCGAAATCCAGGGCGACCATGTGGAGCTGCTGCTCGCCGAGCTGCTCAAACGTGGTTTCAAGGCCAAGAAGTCCGGCGGCTGATGGCCGCTGCAACAGGCAACTTTCTAAACTTACCGATGGCTCGGCCAGTCCACTGCCGAGCAATCGTCATTTCCAGGCTCTATGCTCGGTCGACTGTAATTCGACAGCATCAGCCCATCCGCTACAAGGGAGACCTCGATGGCCGCACGACGCACACGTAAGGACGATGGAAGCCAATGGACGGTGGCCGATAGCCGCAGTGTCTATGGCATCCGCCATTGGGGCGCTGGTTATTTCTCGATCAACGACGCAGGCCGTGTGGAGGTCCGTCCCAATGGGCCTGGCAGCTCGCCCATCGACCTCTACGAGCAAGTCGACGAGCTGCGTCAGAGTGGCTTGTCGCTGCCTTTGCTGGTGCGCTTCCCGGACATTCTGCAGGACCGTGTACGCAAGCTGACCGGCGCTTTCGACGCCAGCATCGCGCGCCTCGAATACGGTAACCGCTACACCGCGCTGTACCCGATCAAGGTCAACCAGCAGGAAGCGGTGGTGGAGAACATCATCGCCACCGAGAACGTTTCCATTGGTCTGGAAGCCGGTTCCAAGCCCGAATTGCTGGCCGTGTTGGCGTTGGCCCCGAAGGGCGGCACCATCGTCTGCAACGGTTACAAGGATCGCGAGTTCATCCGCCTGGCGCTGATCGGCCAGAAGCTCGGCCACAACGTGTTCATCGTCATCGAAAAAGAATCGGAAGTTTCTCTGGTGATCGAGGAGGCGGCCGAGCTCAAGGTCGCGCCGCAGATCGGTCTGCGCGTTCGCCTGTCTTCCCTGGCGTCCTCCAAATGGGCCGACACCGGCGGCGAGAAGTCCAAGTTCGGCCTCTCCGCGGCGCAGCTGCTGTCGGTGGTCGAGCGCTTCCGCAAGGCCGGCCTGGATCAGGGCATCCGCCTGCTGCACTTCCATATGGGCTCGCAGATCGCCAACATCGCCGACTACCGCAAGGGCTTCCGTGAGGCTATCCGTTATTACGGTGAGCTGCGCGCGCTCGGCCTGCCGGTCGATCACATCGATGTCGGCGGCGGCCTGGGCGTGGACTACGACGGTACTCATTCGCGCAACGCCAGCTCCATCAACTACGACATGGAAGACTACGCAGATGCGGTAGTCGACATGCTCAAGGAGTTCTGCGACCGCCAGGAAATCCCCCATCCGCACATCTTCTCGGAAAGCGGCCGGGCGATGACCGCGCACCATGCCGTGTTGCTGGTGCAGGTGACCGACGTCGAGCGACACAACGACGACGTGCCGGAAATCGACCGCAGCATCGAGCAGCCGGAAGTGCTGCAGGTGCTGATCGATCTGCTCGACGACAGCGATCCGGAAATGGTCGCCGAAACCTACTGGCGTGCTACGCACTACGTCAGCGAGGCTGCCGGGCAATACTCCGCCGGCAAGCTCGACCTGCCGCAAAAGGCCCTCGCCGAGCAGTGCTATTTCTCCATCTGCCGACGCCTGTACAACCAGTTGAAGGCGCGCCAGCGTTCGCACCGTCAAGTGCTCGACGAGCTCAACGACAAGCTGGCCGACAAGTACATCTGCAACTTCTCGGTATTCCAGAGCCTGCCGGACACCTGGGCGATCGGCCAGATCCTGCCGATCCTGCCGCTCAATCGCCTGGACGAAGAGCCACTGCGCCGCGCCGTGCTGCAGGACCTGACCTGCGACTCGGATGGCAAGATCAACCAGTACGTGGACGAGCAGTCCATCGAAACCAGCCTGCCGGTCCACGAACTGCGCGACGGCGAGGATTACGTGCTGGGCATCTTCCTGGTCGGTGCCTATCAGGAGATTCTCGGTGACATGCACAACCTGTTCGGTGATACCGATTCGGTGAACATCTACCAGAACGCCGACGGCAGCATCTATCACGCGGGCATCGAAACCCACGACACCATCGAGGACATGCTGCGCTACGTGCACCTGTCACCCGAGGAGCTGATGACCCACTACCGCGACAAGGTGGCCAGCGCCAAGATCAATGCCCGTGAGCGTACCCAGTTCCTCGACGCGCTGCGTCTGGGGCTGACGCGTTCGTCGTACCTGTCGTACTGAGAACCGATGATGTGTCGGGACTCGCTTGCGAGTGGTGACTGTTCTGCAAGCCGGCTTGATGGCGACTAAATCGCCGGCAAGCCGGCTCCTACGGGATCGGATAGATTGCGAAATTGTAGGAGCTCGCTTGCGAGCGATTTGAGGGCAGTCGTTTTGCGCGGCTGGCCTCGTGGTCACCAGTCCAGCCGTCTGGCGCCTGTATTCCGATCACCTGTGAAGGAGGCATCGCGATGAAAGCCATTCTGGCTCTACTGCTGTCGGCATTTGCCTTGAACGCTCCGGCTGCCGACGATCCTCTCCAGGCCGAACTGTGGAAAACCCGGCCGTTGATCCTTCTCGCCGACGATGCCAACGATCCACTGCTCGTTCGGGTGCGTGAAGCCCTGGCACAACCTGCCAACCGTGAAGCCTTCGTCGAACGCGACATGGTGCTGTACACCGTGGTGGGCAACCAGGCCCAGCGTAACGATCAACCCCTGGATGCCATCGCCAGCAAACGCCTGCTGTTGGCGCTGGATGCCGGTAACCAGCGACCGCAGATCATTCTGGTCGGCAAGGATGGCGGCAAGAAGATCCAGCAAGGCGCCGATGCAGACTTGCAGAAGATCTTCGCCACCATCGATCGCATGCCGATGCGCCAAGGCGAATGATGGATCAGTGATTTTCGGTGATCCTGACTCTACCTGTGGTGCCTGCAGCTCTTCAAGGTAGCGTCCATTGCCGTTGAGGACACCGCCATTTCCAGCCTCGACATTCTGCATGCGATGCAGGTTGATTGCCGCTGTCCTGCAACCGTGTGCCTGTTTCTGAAGATGCTGCGCGTATGCGCATACCGAAAAGGGCGAGGCGGTTGGCGCATCAGTGCGCACTTCAGTGATGCCGAGCCAGCGGCGTTGGCCTGGGCCGAATCGCTGACCGACATCCCGCGCACTCACGCACCGCATGAGTGCTTCGAGCCGCTCGAGGCGCATTTCGACGATGCGCGGATCAGCGATCTGACCTTCGCATTCCCACGCGGAGCGTGAGGAACGATTAGGAAAAGGCAAGAGCGGTCATCGGCGCCGTATCCGTGGGAGTGGGCCATGCCCGCGATTTTTCGCGCGCATGGCGCGCTCCCACAGTGGACCGGTGAGCGGCGGCTATTGATGGCTCCCACGCTCCAGTGTGGGAGTCCAATCCAGGGCGCTCTGCGCCCGCCTGGCCTCGACATCGGACGCAGAGCGTCCCGGCAGGCATTCCCACGCGGAGCGTGAGGAACGATCAGGAAAAGGCAAAAGCGGTCATCGGAGCCGTATCCGTGGGAGCGGGCCATGCCCGCGATTTTTCGCGCGCATGGCGCGCTCCCACAGTGGAGCGGTGAACGGCGGCTATTGATGGCTCCAACGCTCCAGCGTGGGAGCCCAATCCGGGGCGCTCTGCGCCCGCCAGGCCTCGACATCGGACGCAGAGCGTCCCTGCAGGCATTCCCACGCGGAGCGTGAGGAACGATCAGAAAAGATAAAAGCGGTCATCGGCGCCGTATCCGTGGGAGCGGGCCATGCCAAGGCGCTCTGCGCCCGCCGGGCCTCGAGATCGGACGCAGAGCGTCCCTGCAGGCATTCCCACGCGGAGCGTGAGGAACGATTAGGAAAAGGCAAGAGCGGTCGTCGGCGCCGTATCCGTGGGAGCGGGCCATGCCCGCGATTTTTCGCGCGCATGGCGCGCTCCCACAGTGGATCGGTGAACGGCGGCTATTGATGGCTCCCACGCTCCAGCGTGGGAGTCCAATCCAGGGCGCTCTGCGCCCGCCGGGCCTCGACATCGGACGCAGAGCGTCCCTGCAGGCATTCCCACGCGGAGCGTGAGGAACGATCAGAAAAGGTAAAAGCGGTCATCGGCGCCGTATCCGTGGGAGCGGGCCATGCCCGCGATTTTTCGCGCGCATGGCGCGCTCCCACAGTGGATCGGTGAACGGCGGCTATTGATGGCTCCCACAGCACCAGCTGTAGGGTGGGCCGGGCGGCGATCCGCTTCAGCCTACCAATTGGCCCCCGACTACGAAAGGCGGCTATCGCCTTTGATGATGGCTCCCACGGTGGATCGGCGAACGGCGGCTTTCGCCTTCTGCTGCCCTTCATAACAGCAGCATCGCAGTCGCTCCGAGCAGCGATATCAAATACCTGTGCGATCCGCCAACAAACTCCGGTCAAACACGAACACGCCCTCGGCCTGTTCGGTCAGCTCCCACAGCTGCTGAGGGCGGCCCATTTTCGGGAAATTCTTTTCCCCGGTGTCGCGAATCCAGCCGGCTTCCTTCATCCGCTCCAGGCGTTTGCGCAACGAGGTGTTGTTGATTGTGGTGCCCAGGCAGGCCTGGGCTGCGTTCAGGGCATCGAGCACGGTGAAGCGTGGCGCGGTCAGATACAGGGGCAGGCTGGTATACACCGATTTGCCCGCCAGTCTTTCCAGGCTGAGGCGCACCAGGTTCCCGTGGTCGAAGGGCAGGGCGATGTTCCCGGCCAGCACCTCCTGCAGCGGCACGAAACGCAGGCCTTCATCGGCCGTTTCAGTGTCCGGGGGCAGCAGCGCCAAGTAGTAGGTGCTCATTGACCAGCCCCGTGGATCACGGTTGGCGCTGCCTTCGGTGCCAACCTGCTCCAGGTGTCGTGGCACGACCTGGGCCTTGTCGCGCAGCACGCGATGGGCCGCCGCCTCCAGGTTCGCGTCGCGGGTGCTGCCATTGACGATCACCCCAGGCAGCGCCCATTGCCCGATGAAGGGCTGGCGCTCGCGACGGTGCAGCAAAAGGTGTAGCTGCCGGCTCTCGGCATCCATGCGCAGGGCGATCAGGTCGACACTCGCCAGTACTTCTACAGAACTCACATGGCCCTCCTGTAAATCGTCATGTCGGGCTGGATTTCCGGCAGTTGCCATGCATCCGGAATGCTTTGCCCGGCAGCGATCATCGCGCGAATCGCGCTGCTGTGCACGGTCATCTCCTCATTCGCCACCAGCAGCCCGAATCGCTCGCGCAGTTCCGCTGCCCGGTAAAAGGTGGTCAGGCGGGTGAGGTTGTCCTCGCCGATCACCAGTGCCAGGCAATGCGCTGGCAACTGATGCTGTTGGGCGATGTGGTTCATCAGGTCGTAGCTGTAGATCACGTTGCCGTCAGCACCCAGTTGGCGCTCCACGGCAGAGCACACCACGCGATCGCCGAAGCGCTCCGCCAGCCGTTCGACCCAGGTACAACGCAGCGCGAAGTCCGCCATTCGCTTGGCATCGGCGTGCCGGTAGCTGGGCACCACCACCACTCGATCCGCGACGTCCAGCGCGCGCTGGATGACGCTGGCATGGCCGGCGTGGGGCGGATCGAAGGCGCCACCGTATATGGCCATGGCGAAGTGTTGCGGCGTTGGCTGGGCGCTGGCCGCGGCGAAGGTCTGGAGTGATGACGACAGCATCGCGAATCTCCTCGTGAGCAGGTGTTGACAGATATAATACACCTGGTGGAATATGTGTCCACCCCGCAGCGATGCGGCTCCACCAGCAGGAGGTGTCAGATGAAGATCGCCACGTTCGATGTCGATGCACAAAAGGGCTTCACCAGCCTGTGCCCCGATGAGTTGCCTGTGGCAGGCGGCCATGAGATCGCCGCGCCGCTCAACGACATGGCGCGTCGTGGCACCCTGCGTCTGGGCAGCAAGGACGCCCATGCCCGCAACGCCATCTGGGTGGTGGAGCGTCATGAGCAGATGCTCCAGCCCCTGAGCCATGCCAACGCCGACCTGACCTGGGTCAGCCACTGCGTACCGGGTACGCCTGGCTTCGAGCTGCTGGACGAACTGCCTGCACCGATCGACTACGACTTCTTCGTCTGGAAGGGCGTCGAGCCCGATCTGCACCCCTACGGCGCCTGCTTTCACGACCTGGCCGGCAAGCGCAGTACGGGCGTCATCGAATACCTGAAGGTCGCCGGCGTGAAGGCGGTGGTGGTCGGCGGCCTGGCCCTGGATTTCTGCGTACAGAACACCGCATTGCAATTGCGCGGCGCCGGCTTCCAGGTGTTGCTGTATCTTCCGGCTTGCCGGGCCATTTCCGAAGCCGGCGCAACGCAAGCCATCGACCAGATGCGCGCGCAGGGCATCATCATCTGCGCCGATAGCGGAGCGCTCGACAACGAGTTGGCCCGCCTCGAGGAGAATGACCATGAGTGAGAGCGTATTCGCCCCAAGCATCATCCAGAATCTGCTGGATACCGACTTCTACAAGCTGACCATGATGCAGGCGGTGCTGCACAACTACCCCAACGCCGAAGTGGAATGGGAGTTCCGTTGCCGCAGCAACGAGGATCTGACGCCTTACCTGGCGGAGATCCGCTACCAGATCGAGCAACTGGTCAACACCTCGATCACCCCGGATCAACTGGCCTACCTGGAGAAGATTCCCTTCATCAAGGCTGACTTCATCCGCTTCCTCAGCCTGTTCCGCTTCAACATGCGTTACGTGCACGTCGGTACCGACGCGGCCGGTCAGTTGGCGATCCGGGTGCGCGGCCCCTGGCTGCACGTGATCCTTTACGAGATTCCACTGCTGGCCATCGTCTCGGAAGTCCGCAACCGCTACCGTTACCGCGAAGTGGTCATCGAGCAGGTGCGCGAGCAGCTGTACCGCAAGCTCGACTGGCTCAAGGGCGAGGCCACCGCCGACGAGCTGGCGGGCTTCCAGGTAGCCGACTTCGGCACCCGCCGGCGTTTTTCCTACCGCGTGCAGGAAGAGGTGGTGAACATCCTCAAGCACGATTTCCCGGGCCGTTTCGTCGGCACCAGTAACGTGCACCTGGCCCGTGAGCTGGAACTGCGGCCTCTGGGCACCATGGCCCACGAATGGTTCATGGCCCACCAGCAGCTAGGCCCTCGGTTGATCGACAGCCAGAAGGCGGCGCTGGAGTGCTGGGTCAAGGAATACCGTGGCCTGCTGGGGATCGCCCTGACCGATACGGTTGGCATGGACAGCTTCCTGCAGGACTTCGATCTGTACTTCGCCAAGCTGTTCGACGGTCTGCGTCATGACTCCGGCGACCCGTTGGTATGGGCCGAGAAGGCCATCGCCCACTATGAGAAACTGGGCATCGACCCGCAGGGCAAAACACTGGTCTTCTCCGACGGACTGACCCTGCCCAAGGCGCTTGACCTGTACCGCGCGCTGCATGACCGCATTAATGTCAGCTTCGGTATCGGCACCAACCTGACCTGTGACATCCAGGGTGTCGAGCCGATGAACATCGTCATCAAGATGATCGACTGCAACGGCCAGCCCGTGGCGAAGATTTCCGATACGCCCGGCAAGACCCAGTGCCGCGATCCGAACTTCGTGACCTATCTCAAGCATGTTTTCCGCCTCGACGCGAACTGACCAAGGGAGAGACACCATGAGCAACCGACAAGCCGAAATCGCCACCGCCCTGGGCGTCATCGCCCCCTTTACCTCGGACGCCGACGTGGACGCCGAAATCGCCAAACGCATCGCGTTCATCAAGGCCACTCTGGCCGCTTCGCACACCAAGGTGCTGGTGCTGGGCATCAGCGGCGGTGTGGACTCTTCCACCGCCGGACGTCTGGCGCAGCTCACCGTCGAGCAGTTGCGCAGCGAAAAACAGGATGAGGGCTACCGCTTCGTTGCCATTCGCCTGCCGCACAACGTTCAGCACGACGAGGCCGATGCCCAGGCCGCACTGGGCTTCATCGCGGCGGACGAAGTGTTGACCATCGACATTGCCCCAGCAGTCAGCGGGTTGGCCGGGCAGATCCCCGAACTGGGCGGGCTGACTTCGTCGCGCCGCGACTTCGTGCTCGGCAATACCAAGGCGCGCATGCGCATGCTGGCCCAGTACACCGTGGCCAACGCGCGCAACGGCCTGGTGATCGGCACTGACCACGCGGCGGAAGCGGTAATGGGCTTCTTCACCAAGTTCGGTGATGGCGCCTGCGACCTGGCGCCATTGAGTGGCCTGGTCAAGGGCCAGGTGCGACAGATCGCCGAACGCCTCGGCGCTCCGGCCGCAGTATTCTCGAAGGTGCCGACCGCGGACCTGGAAGACGAGCGCCCCGGCATTCCGGATGAGCAGGTGCACGGCGTCAGCTACGAAGACATCGATGCCTTCCTGCAGGGCAAACCCGTCAACGAGTCGGCCTACCAGGCTATCGTGCAGACCTACGACAAGACCCAGCACAAGCGCGAGCTGCCGCTGGTGCCTTGAGCATCCTGCCGCGGAAACGCCCGCTGCCTGTCAGCGGGCTTTTTTATGCCTGCACGAATCAGCCGCTGCTGCGCGCCGTTATCCACAGGTCGCGACGAGCAAGGCGCCAGGCTAGTACACCCAGGGTCAGGCCGCGCAGGGCCATGAAGGCCAGGAACGCCACCCACAGACCATGGTTGCCGAAGCCCTGCAGTGCGAGAGCGATTGGCAGGCCGAGTGCCAGGGCCACGAGCATGGCGTTGCGCATCTCCCGAGCGCGGGTGGCGCCGATGAACAGGCCGTCGAGCAGGTAGCTCCACACCGCGAACAGCGGCAACAGGGCGAGATAGGGCAGGTAGTGCCCGGCCGTTTCGCGGACCACCGGGATGTCCGTCTGCAGGTTGACGAACAGGTGGCCGCCCGTGCCGAACAGCAGCGCGAAAAGCAGGCTGGCCAGCAGCGACCAGAAACCGGCGACGATCAGGCTGCGCCTGAGTGCCAGTCGGTCGCGCGCGCCGATGGCATGGCCGCACAGCGCTTCGACCGCGTGGGCCAGCCCATCCAGGGCATAGGCCGTGACCAGCAGACCATTGAGCAGCAGCGCGTTGGCTGCCACGGTGGCGTCGCCCAGGCGTGCTCCCTGAATGGTGATCAGCAGAAACACCGCCTGCAGTGCCAGAGAGCGCAGGAAGATATCGCGGTTGACGCCCAGCAGCGCGCTCCAGCTCTGCCACTTGCCCATCGCCGTCCATTGCGTGCTGCCAGGATGACGGCGCAGGGCGCCACGGGTCAGTGCCAGGCCGACCAGCAGCCCACCCCATTCGGCCAGCACCGCAGCGCGGGCAGCGCCGACGACTTCCCAGTCGAGGCCCAGCACGAACCACAGCGACAGCACGATGTTCAGCAGGTTGGTGACCAGCAGCATCACCAGGGGCGCGCGGGCGTTCTGGGCGCCGAGCAGCCAGCCGATCAACGCGAAGTTGGCCAGTGCGGCCGGCAGGCCGAGCAGGCGGGTGTGCAGAAAGTCGCGGGTCAGGGCATCCAGCTCGGCCGACGGATTCATCAGCCCCAGGGCCAGGCCACTGAAGGGCACGGCCAGCGCGCCGAGCGTCAGCGCCAGCAAGGCGGCAAGCACGAGGCCCTGCACCAGCACCTGACGCAATGCGCCGCCATCTCCACGGCCGCAAGCCTGGGCGGCGAAGCCCGTGGTGCCCATGCGCAGAAAACCGAGCAGCCCGACGATCAGGATATACAGGCTGCTACCCACCGCCACGGCGCCCAACTGATGGGCATGGGGCAGGTGGCCGACCACGGCCGTGTCGACCAGCGCCACCAGTGGCACGGACAGGTTGGAAAGGATCATCGGCGCAGCCAGCGCCCAGACCTTGCGGTGGGTCGGCGCGTGGCGCCAGGCATCGCGAAACATGCAGCGCTCCATCAGGGCAACGCAGTATAGGTGACTGCGCTGCCTTGCCGTTACGGCGAGTGCCGAGATGGCAAGGCAGAACGCTGGTCGCCTTTTATTGAAAATAATTATCAGCGGATATATGTTCGCAACCCCTTTCCTGCGCGGTATTTCCGAGTGCGCCCGCCCCATGACTCCGATGCCCAGGACGGCCAGTTCCAGCGCCATGCGGGCGAGTTGCTGCGTTTCTTCACCCGCCAGGTGAAGTGCGACGAGCTGGCGGCCGACCTGCGTCAGGAAACCTGGCTGCGCTTTCAGCGCCGTGGCACGGGCGAGGTGGAGAATCTGCGTGCCTTTCTTTATCGCATCGCCCGCAACCTGATCATCGACCACCGGCGCCAGCAGCAGGCGCGGCCCGTACAGGAAAGCGTGTCGGTGGAGCTGGAGTCGGATCAGCCTGGGCCCGAGCAGATTGTCGGTGATGGACAACAGCTTGCCCGCTTGCAGGATATTCTTCAGGATCTGCCCCCTCATTTGCGTAAGGCCCTGTTGTGGAACCGCCTCGACGGTCTGACCCAGAAGCAGATCGGTCAGCGCCTCGGTGTTTCCGAGAGCATGGCCGGGCGCTATATCCTCAAGGCCCTGGAACAGTGTCAGCAGAAAATGGATTTGATGTCGTGACCACCGATTCTTCGCTTCTCGCCCAGGCTCGAGAGTGGCAGGTGCTGCTGCATTCCGGCCGCGCCAGCGCAGCCGATCGTATCGCTGCCGAGGCATGGCGCTGCGCTTCGCCGGCCCACGAGCAGGCTGCCAGCGAGGTGGATCGGTTGTGGGCGCTGCTGGGGCAGCTTGGCGAGCAGCCCCCCGTCGCGGACTCGCCTGCGGTGGTTCTGCCACTGCGCCGTGGCCGTCGCCGGCGTTGGGCAGTACCCCTGGCCAGCGCCGCCATGCTGCTCCTGGCTCTTTGGCTGCCCCAGGGAGCCTGGGTGGGCTGGTATGCCGACCTGGAGACCGCCCCGGGCGAAGTGCGTATCGTCGAACTGGAAGATGGCACCGTGCTGACGCTCAATGGCGCCACCGCGCTGGACTGGAGCATCAGCGAAGGGCGCCGGAGCATTCGCCTGTATCGGGGCGAAGCGGACTTCCAGGTGGCCAAGGACGCCAGCCGACCGTTCTTCGTCGAGGCGGGGCCAGCGCGTATTCGCGTTACCGGTACTCGCTTCGATGTCGACTACAGTGGTCGTCAGGTGGTACTGGCGGTGACCGAAGGGCAGGTGCAGGCCAGCGACGCCCGCGAGCAACCGCTGCCGGTAGGTGCGAACCAGCAGGTGCGCTGGAGCGGCGATCAGATGGAGCCGGTGCAGCCCCTCGATGCTCGTCAGCAACTGGCCTGGCAGCGCGGCAAGCTGGTGTTTCGTGCACAGCCGCTGAGCGAGGTGTTCGCCGAGCTGGAGCGCAGCCAGAGCCAGCGGGTGATCTTTCTCGACCAGAGCGTGCGTGACCTCAAGGTGACCGGCGTTTTCGCCCACGACGACCCACAAGCGGTGCTACGTGCCATCGAAAGCAACCTGCCCGTGCGCCTGGTAAGGCTGCCGGGACTGCTGCTGGTAAGCCGCAACTGAGGTTCGTGCAGCGCTGCAGGGCTGTTCTTGCAGGTGCCAGAATGGATAGTTGGCGGCTGGCGTAAAAATATTTAGGTTCCTGGTT
The DNA here is from genome assembly GCF_013408425.1 of Pseudomonas flavescens. Classification (NCBI taxonomy): domain Bacteria; kingdom Pseudomonadati; phylum Pseudomonadota; class Gammaproteobacteria; order Pseudomonadales; family Pseudomonadaceae; genus Phytopseudomonas; species Phytopseudomonas flavescens. Next base: position 5,420,389 of record NZ_JACBYV010000001.1, read on the forward strand.
CAGAAAAGCATCGGCGTTTCGTCTTCCGTTTCTGCAAATGCGACTTTTTCGCATGACCTCTGCAGAACACAGGAAACCCCGCATGCGCACGACGCGTTCTCCTCTTTTCCAGGCACTGGCTGCCGCCCATCTGCTGCTCGCTGCCACGACCGCGTCGGCGCTGGAGTTCGATCTCCCTGCACAGCGCCTCGATGCTGCGCTGACCGATTTCGCAGAGCAGGCCAATGTGCGTCTGCTCTACGACGCCAGCCTGACCCCGAGCGATCGTCAGGCACCGGCCTTGAAGGGCGATTACTCGGTTGCCGAAGGCTTGCAGTTGCTGCTGCAGGGCAGCGGCCTCAGCTACCAGATCGACCAGCAGGGCACCGTGACCCTGGTGCCCCTCGGTCAGGTCGACGATTCGCTGCAGCTCGGCGCCACCACCGTCAGCGGCCAGGGCGAAGGTCGTCTCGACCTGCCCGTGGAATACGCCGGTGGCCAGGTCGCGCGAGGTGCGCGCATCGGTATGCTGGGCAATCAGGATATGCAGGATGTGCCGTTCAGTGCGGCCAGTTACACCGGCGAACTGATCGAGAACCGTCAGGCGCGCAGCCTCGGCGAAGTGCTGGCCAGCGATCCGGCGATACGCCAGTCCAACGGCTTTGGCAACTTCTCCCAGGTGTTCGTGGTGCGCGGTTTTCAGCTGTACACCGACGATATTGCGTTCAACGGCCTGTACGGGATTCTGCCTCGGCAGATCATTTCCACCGAAGCCGTCGAGCGTGTCGAGGTGTTCAAAGGCGCCAACGCGTTTCTCAATGGTGTTGCACCGGGCGGAAGTGGGGTTGGCGGCGCGATCAACGTGGTCTCCAAGCGTGCCGAAGACACGCCCAATCGCAGTATCTCTCTCGATTACGCCAGTAGCGCGCGTGCGGGTGGTCATGTGGATCTTGGGCGGCGCTTTGGTGAAGACAATCGCTTCGGCGCGCGGGTCAATGTGGCAAAGCGTGACGGTGAAACGGCGGTCGACGGTGAGCATTCGCACTTCAGCCTGGCCGCCGTTGGTCTCGATTACCGCGGTGAGCGGCTACGTTTGTCGACCGATTTCGGCTACCAGAAGCAGCGCATCAACGAAGGCCGCTCTGTGGTTTATCTGACCCCCGCAGGGCTGGGCGGCAAGGTACCGAAGGTGCCGGATTCGGATGCCAACTACTCCCAGCCCTGGAGTTGGTCGCAGTTGGAAGATACCTACGGCATGTTCAACGCCGAGTACGATCTGAGCGAAAACTGGACGGCCTACCTCGCTGGTGGCGGCAAGTACACCCGGGAGAATGGTGTGTACTCCTCGGTGTATGTTACGTCTCCGGATGGTCGCGGTCAGGTAGGGCGGCTTTACTCGCCCCTCGATCAGGAGACCTTCAGCAGCGTGGCCGGCTTGCGTGGCAGTCTGCAGACTGGTCCGGTCAGCCACCAGCTGAATGTTTCTACCAATGGTCTTTGGCAGGAGCGGCGCAATGCCTTCGAGTCGACGACTGTAGCCAATCGCCGGCCCGGCAATCTCTACGACCCGCAACCCGTGAGTGAGCCGGTCGCGAGCGTCAGCGGCGACCTGCACGACCCGCGCAAGACCGCCAAGGTGATCACCCGCAGCGTTGCCGTTTCCGACACCCTGGGTTTCTTCGATGACCGACTGCTGCTGACCCTTGGGCTGCGCCGCCAGTCCATCGGCGCCGATGCCTGGAGCGCCGCCAGTGGTGCGCGTACCGCCAATTACGAAGACAGCATCACCACGCCGGCCTATGGCCTGGTGTTCAAGGCGAGCGACGTGGTTTCGTTGTATGCCAATAGCATCGAGTCCCTTCAGCAGGGGCCGTCTGCTCCTGCTGCTGCCGTCAATCGTGGGACCATGTTCGCGCCTTATCGCACCAAGCAGATCGAGGCAGGTGTGAAGCTGGACTGGGGTACCTTTGGCGGCAGCCTCGGGGTTTATCGGATCGAACAGCCCCAAGGCGTCACGGGAACCGACAATGTCTATCGGGTCGACGCCGAGCAGCGTAACCGCGGTGTGGAACTGAATCTGTTCGGTGAACCGCTGCCCGGCTTGCGTCTGCTTGCTGGCGCGACCCTGATGGATACCGAATTGCGCGGCACTGCCGGGGGCGCCAATGATGGCAACCGTGCTGTCGGTGTCCCGGAGTTTCAGTACAACGTCGGCGCCGACTGGGACGTGCCTGGTGTTTCCGGCCTGAGCTTCAACGGGCTGTTGCTGCGCACCGGCGGCCAGTACTACGACTCCGCCAACACCCTGAGCATCCCCGCCTGGACGCGAGTAGACCTTGGTGGCCGTTATGCGATGAAGCTCGACGAGGAGCGGCAGCTGACCCTGCGCGCCGGCCTGGAGAACGTCGCTGACAAGGCCTACTGGGCGTCCACCAACGGCGGCTACCTGACCCAGGGCGAGCCACGCACCCTGAAGGTCTCGGCCACCCTGGACTTCTGAGGCCACGCTAACCAGCCCGGCGCATTCGCACACCGGGCTGGTTTCGCTCAGAACGTCAGGCGCAAGCCCAGCGTCGCATTGCGCGGCGTGCCGTAGTAGGCCGACGACGTGCTGGTGTAGTACGCCTTGTCGAGCAGGTTGTTGAGGTTGAGCGTCGCGCTGAGCTGCTCGGTAATGGGGTAGCGGGCCATCAGGTCGACGATGGCGTAGCTGCCTTGGGTGAAGCGCACGCTGTTGGGCCCCATGGCATCGCTGTAGATTGCGTTCTGCCAGTTCACGCCGCCGCCCACGGTCAGACCATTGCCCAGGTTGTCGAGCAGATAACTGGTGAATAGTTTGGCGGTGTTCTGCGGGATCTCGGTATTCAGCGCTCTGCCGTTGCTGTCCTGGACGATATTGCGCGAATAGCTGGCCGTCAGCTGCCAGTCCGGCATCAGCTCGCCGCTCAACTCCACCTCGAAGCCACGGGTCTTGGTGCCGGATTCGGCGCGGTAGGCCTGATCACCATTAGGGGCGAATTCACCCGGTATGGAGACGGCGAGGTTGTCCTGTTCGATCTGGTAGATCGCGGTGGAGAAGTTCAGGCGATCTTCGAAGAAGCCTGCTTTGATCCCCAGCTCGTAGCCGACACCTTCCAGCGGGTCGATAAAGCTGCCGTCGAGCAGGCGATTGCTCTGTGGCTTGAAGATGCTGGTGTAGCTGGCATAGGCCGACCAGGTATCGTCGAGCTCGTAGACGATTCCTGCGAAGGGCGTGAACACACCGGTTTCGGTACGCCGGGTGGTTTCATCGTCGACGCCGCCGTAGTTGTCGGTCTTCTGCACGTTTTCCCAGTCGGTCACGCGGCCGCCTAGGAATACCGACAGTTTGTCGGTCGCGCGTAGGCGCGTGCTGGCGTAGGTCGCCTGCTGCTTCTCGTTGTAATTCATGCGCCCGTTCACCGGGATGTTGGGCTCTGCCGGAGTCTTGCCATCCCAGCCGTAATAACTGGGAATGTCGCTGCTCCAGCCGGCGAAACGCCAGAGGTCATAGTTGTCGGCTTTGTAGCGGGTCTGTTGGCGAGAGTGGCCGATGACCAGATCATGCTGCTGACCGAGCAGCTCGAAGCTGCCGCGCAGGTGCATGTCGAGGCTGTCCTGCACGGGCTTTGCCCCCCAGCGGCCGCCATAGAGCATGCCACCACTTCCGGTTTCACGATTCGGGTAGACACGCGCACCGGCATAGCCGAGCACTTCGTCGAAGGCATAACGGCCCCTGCTGAGCGTCAGCTTGGCTTTCCAGTCATCGTTCAATTGCTGGTCGAGGGAGGCAAAGCCCGAGGCGAAATGGCGTTCGGAGTAGGCCCAGGTGCTGGCTGCCGAGGCCGAGCGCGACCAGTCGGTACGCGAACCATCGCTGAAGTACAGCGGCAGCCCGCCGCGGGCGTGGTTGTTGGCGTCGTGCTGCTGTGCATCTGCACCGATGGTGAGCAAGGTGTCTGGCGTCAGGTCGGCCTCCACAATGCCGTACAGTACCTTGTGACGTTCCTGCAGGCGGTCGATATACGAGCCGGCATCGCGATAAACGGCGACCATGCGGCCCCGCACGCTACCGCTTTCATTGAGTGGCCCGCCGCTGTCCAGTTCGATGGCGTTGTTATCCCAGGAGCCTGCCTGCAGGCCAATGCTGCTCTTCCATTCGCTGGTCGGGCGCTTGCGCACCAGGTTGATGGTGGCGCCTGGAGTGCCGATGCCATTGGTCAGTCCCGTAGCGCCGCGGATCACTTCGACGCGGTCGTAGAGCGCCAGGTCGTTGGTCTGGAACACCGAGTTGTAATTGCTGTTGAGCAGCGGTTCACCGTCGATCTGATAGTTCTGTACCTGGAAGCCGCGCGAGTAAATGGCGCTGCTGTCCGAGCCCATGTTGCCGCTCTGGTTCACGCTCAGGCCTGGGGTCTGACGCACCGCATCGGTCAACTGCGTCAGGTTCTGGTCATCCATGCGCTGGCGGCTCATGACGCTGATCGACTGCGGCGTTTCGCGGATGGTCAGCGGCATCTTGGTCGCGGTGCTGGTCGAGCCGGTGGTGTACGAGCCCGTGCCGTCGGTGGTGTCACCCAGGCCTGCACCGGTGATGCTGGTGGCACCCAGTTCCAGCGAGGCACCGGTGTCGCTCTGGCGGGTGATGATCAGGGTGTTGCCCGCACGTTGGTAAGTCAGGCCGCTGCCATCGAGCAACTGCTGCAGCGCCACCGTGGGTTCCAGCGTGCCGCTCACGGCAGGGGCGTGCAGATGTCCGGTCAGGCTGCTGTCGGCGGCGATGCTCAAACCGGCGGCTTCGCCCAGTTGTCGCAGCGACAGGCTCAGGGGCTGGGCGGGCAGGTTCAAATCGACAGGGACAGCCAGCACGGGCGCAACCAGAGCGAAACTGGCAACGGCCAGCAGGTTGCGTAGCGCGAACGAATGACGCATCGAGACATCCTTCTCATGGGAATTTGCCTGAAGGACGGAACGCCCGGCGTTTTCCCTGATGCAGCGGCGACGAATGGTCGCCGCTGTGCCGTTATCTGCGTGGCGGTGGCGATGTGGGGCGAATCTCTAACGCGCGCTCAGTTCGGTGCTTTGCCTGCCTTCGGTCACGCGCACCGGGGCGATGGTCGGCAGAGCGCGGATGAAGTCCTCCACGTCGCTCAATTGCAGCACGGCACTGATGCGCGGGCTCGGGTAGCCAGTGTGGGCTTGCAGCGGCCGTTCGCGGTAGCGCGACAGGCTGGCGGCGATCTCGCCGAGGTCCGCGTCTTCGAAAACCAGGTTGCCGCGGGTGAAGGCCAGGGCATTGTCGGCCGGCAGGTCTACCTTGCGCAGGTGGCCATTACCATCGACTTCCACGACCTGGCCAGCTTCCACCTGCCAGGTTTCGTTCGGGTGGCGATTGCTGGCCACTTCGACCCGGCCATGATCGACGCTGATCCGCAGCCGATCCGGCAGGCGGTTGACCACGAAGCGGGTGCCGCGCACGGTGATTTGCGCCAGGCCGCTATCGATCACGAAGGGGCGCAGAGGGTTGCGTGCGACATCGAACAGCGCCTCGCCCTGCCGCAGGTCGATGCTGCGCTGGCGCCAGCCATAACGGACGTCGATCCGAGTGGCGGCGTTCAATTGCAGTTCGCTGCCATCGCGCAGGGTGATCTGCCGGCGCTCGCCAATCGGCGTGTGCAACGCGAGCTGCTGAGGGCTCTGCCGATAACCGAGCCAGCCCGCAGCCGAAGCGAGCATCAGTACCAGAGCGACGGCGCCCCGGCCCAGGTAACGTGGCTGCCCGCGCTGCTGGCGCTCCATGGCCATGGCCAGCGCCTCGGTCTGGCGGGTACTGCCGAAGTCGTTCCAGAGCGCTTCGAAGGCGCGATATTCCTCGGCGTTCGCCGGGTCGGCTGCCAGCCAGCTGCGGAATTCCGCCTGCTCCGCCAGCCGCGCATCGCCGCGCAGGCGCAGGAACCAGGCGGCCGCCTGTTCGGTCGGGTCGCTCATGATTGCAGCAGGTGGCGGGCGCGGCGCAGGTCGAGCAGGGCGCGCATCATGTGCCGTTCGACCATGTTCAGGCTGATGCCCAGGCGCGTGGCGATATCCGGCTGGGTGTAACCCTCGATGCGGGCCATCCAGAACACCTCCGCGCAACGCTCGGGCAGGCAGTCGAGGATGCGCTGCAACGCCTTGAGCCGCTGCTGGATATCGAGCAGGTGCTCGCAGGACGGTGCCACCTGGTCGGGGGCCAGGTCTTCCGGGTTATGCGATTCCAGCGATTCCAGCCGCCACTCGCTGCGGTAGAAATCGATCAGTACCGAGTGGGCGACACGGCGCAGGTAGGCATTGGGCTGCTCGATCCGGCGCTGATGTTGCGCCAGGGCAAAGCGCAGCAGGGCATCGTGCAGCACATCGTAAGCGCGTTGTACGCAGCGGGTGCGCCGGCTCAGGCTGAGCAGCAGATCGCTGTAGGCCCAGCCAAGGTCGATGCCTTGCCAGTCGACCTTGGCGGAATCGCGAAGCACGGGAGTGCTGGCCTGCAGCATGGCAATCGGCACGAGAAGCCCTCTGGGTGTAGGAAGCGGCCAGAGGATAGGCAATTGGCAATAATTCGTAAATAGTATTTATTGCTATTTGAGTGCGCTGGCGTATCGCACGTAGAACCAAGAGGGTCTGCCCCATGCGGGGCAGATCAGGGGGGAGGTGACGTTACTTCGCCTTCAGGGTGTAAGACGGCCCCCACACCGATTTACCAGGGGTTTCGCGGGCTTTGATGTCGATCTGCCGGTAGGTCAGCTCGCTGAGTATGTTCGCCAGTTTGGGCAGCCCATAGTCCGCCGGGTTCTGGCTGTTTCTGACTTCCTCGACCTCACCCAGCAACTGAACCAGGGTGACCTGCTCGAGCTCACAGCGCATCCGCTCCTGATCCGCCTGTTTGCAGCTCTTGTTCCTGAGCACAGCGGCAGGCGGTTCGGCAAACAGGCCATCGGTAACAACCACCTCACCAGCGGCGATATCGAAACTCGCGAATTCCTTGTTGATGGTTGCCGTGACATTTCGGGCTTCGAAGGTTCGTTGCTGGATGCTGGGCACCCAGCCTGCCTCCGACGTTTGTCGTTTCACGTCGTAGGAGGTTTTCGCCCGGCTCATGCACTCGTTGTTGACCACGCGCACGGAGGTGCAGTAGTCCTCTTCCACCGTCTCGGTGCGGTAGCTGGCGTCTTCCCATTTCTGGCCGCGCTCGAACTCATCGATCTTCTGCGCCTTGAGCATCAGATGACCCAATGACGATGGCTTGATGTTACGCCCGCCCGGTGCCTCGAAGGCGGCAGTTCGCGGCAGCACATAACTGACGCCGGTGATCGTATAGCGACCCGGCTCGATCACGAAGATCTTGTAGAGCGTGCGCCCGAAAACCAACTGGAAATAGGAGCGGCTTGGATCGTTCTCATCCGGCTCGTTGCTGGAGTCGTAACCGACGAAGAACTTGGACGACGGGCGAGAGGTATTGGTCCACTCGGTAACCCCCGAGCGAAGTCGCAGAAACTCGGCGATCGAGTCGTTGTTCTGGAAGTCGGTGGTACCGTCCAGGCTGGCAGTTGGCACGATTAGAATGGCTTTGCCCGAGGTTTTTATCTGGGCGAACATTTCGTCATGAGCTCTACGCATTTCCAACATCATGGCTTGCGGTGATGCAGGCTGCGCCTGCCCGGCATAGTAGCCCTGGTTGGGTGCTGCGAGCGGAACGCATGCAGCCAATGCCAGGCTGGACAGGGTGATGCCGAGCAGCATGCCCAAGCGGGTCGACGAACCCCTCGGGAGTTGCGATCCAACGGTGCCCTTCACGTTCATCTTTCGTGTCCATCTGCTTCGTGGGGTAGTGGCACATGCCTTTCGGGCTGTGCAAAAGGTCAACGCACCATTGTCCACATAAGCTCGACAGGCCCTATAGCTCATCAAAACTATTGTGAGGGCGTTCAAAAAATGGTGGTTCGCATGCGGCGGGAGGGTCAGTTGAAACTGTACGAGACTCCCACGAAGGCCCCGAAGCCATCGCCCGGGGTGGAGCGGGCGACGTCTGCGCCGTTGTCGTTGTAGCCAGGCGTGACGGTGGCGGCGTAGCGCTTGTCGGTGAGGTTGCGCAGGTCCAGCCAGGTCTGCCAGTCGTCTTTCGGCGAGGCGTAACCCAGGGTCGCGCCGAAGATTGCGTAGGCATCGGCGTAGTAGGAGTTGGCGTAATCCACGGCAACCTTCGAGGCGTACTGGGTGTTGAGCCCGGCGTAGAAACCGCTCGGGTGGCTGTAGCGCAGCTCGGCCTGGTAGTAATGACGCGGCAGGCCGGGCAGGCGGTTGTCGCCGTAGGTGTCGTCGTCGCGGTAGTGGAAATCGCTGAAGGTATACGCCTGGCGCAGGGCCAGATCACCGGCTGCGCCGCCTTGCCACAGCGGGCTGTCGAGGCCGAGCTCGATGCCCTGGTGGATGGTGGGGCTGGCGTTGGATTCGGAGAACACGTTCTGCTCGACCTGTACGGTCAGCAGCTCGTGGCGCACGACCGAGTAGTAATAGGCCGCGTCCCACTGGCCTAGTGCCGAGTCACCACGGCCGCCAATCTCGAAGGTGGTGGCGGTCTGGTTATCCATCGAGATCGGCGCGCGCTGGCGAGCGCTGTACGGCTGGTTGCTGGCCGGGAAACGCAGCGGCGAACTCCAGAGCATCGACCAGGCGTGGGGCGGTTCGACCGAGCGGCTGATATTGCCGTACAGCTGCACCTCGGGGTTGAGCTGATAGCGCAGGCCGATGCGCGGGGCGTAATCCCAAGTGTGTTCGCTGAGCGTGTCGTCGGTGGCCGGCCAGGTCACCTCGACCTGACGGCGGGTATAGATCAGCGCCAAACCGGTGGTCAGCCACAGATCGGGCACCAGCTCGGTTTCGTTGCTGGCGTGCAGCACGTTGTCCGAGCCCAGGTGTTCATAGGCGCGCATCAGGGTGCCGGCCGGATAAGTGGTTGTCGGGCCGCCGCTAGGGCCGAAACTTATGGGTAACGCTGCGTTCTCTCTGGACTTGCTGCTTGGCAGATTGGTGGTGCTGCGAAAGCCGAGGGTGGTGGTGCTGTCGAGCCCGAACAAGGTGTGGCGGCGGTTGTAGTTCAGGGTGCCACTGACGTCGCTGTAATCCACACGCACCCGGTAGGTGTTGCCGTTGGGCGAGCTGTTCTCGACGATATCCATCGGGTAGTGGTGATAGGCCAGGCCGGCTACCAGCGTCGAGTCATCGTCGATCCGCCAGGTGGTCTTGTTGGCCAGCCAGGTGCTGCCGGGTTGGTCGCGGTGCGCGTCGATGCGCAGGTTGTTGGCGGCGGCAGCCCGTGGGTCGTGCTTGATCTGCGCTTTGCTCAGGCGGCCCGGGACGTCATGCTCTGTTTCCCGATAGCGCAGGTAAAAGCGCGTTTCCAGGTTGTCGTTGAGGCGATAACCAACGTTCGCGGCCACGCCCTTGCCTTTGCCCGAGGCATGATCCTGATAACCGTCGTAATGGCTGTCGGTGAGGTTGATGTAGTAATCGAAATCACCCAGCACCTGGCCGGAGCTGATGCTGCGTTTCTGGTAACCGTGGCTGCCGGCTTCGTAGCGCAGTTGCAGCTTGTCGGCATCACGGCCGGTGCGGGTTATGTAGTCGATGGCGCCGCCCAGAGCCAGTGATCCCTTGTCGAAACCATTGGCGCCGCGCAGCACTTCGGCGCGGCTTATCCACAGCGGCTCCAGCAGTTCATAAGGCGTGCCGCCCGAGCCGGTCAGAGGCAAACCATCGAGCATGATGTGGTTGCCGGAGGCGTGAGAGCCGGTGCCGCGATTGATGCCCGAGCCGCGGATCGCGATCTTGATGCCCTCGTTGCCAGGCGACTGTGCGTACACGCCCGGCTGGTAGGCCAGCACATCCTGGTTGCCGGCCACGCGGCCCTGCTCGACGCGCGTCATGTCCACCAGGTTGGTGCCGCCCGGTACCTGCTTGAGCTGCTCTTCGGCCGCCTGCTGCTCGGTCAGCACCTGGTCGGTCACCCGCACGCCTTCCAGTTGCAGGGTGCCCGGCCTGGTTTCGGCATGGACGGCAGGAAGTGCCGCGCAGGTCAGCAGGCTGGCGGCCAGCAGGTGGCGAGGGCGCAGGGCGAAGGGGGGCAGGGAACGCATCGATGGAAATCTCCGTGGGAACAGCCGGCAGCGGTTGTAGCAGGCAGCGCCGGGTAGGACGGCGGCTCGGCAGGATAAGCCACGTCCCTCGCCTGGTGATCGTTTTCTGCTGTCGGGCTTTCCAGCATCGGCGTCCGAGCAATTTGCCAAATTGGCATATTAGGTTATGCCTAAATTGAATTTCCATGTGGTTCGTCGAGCCGATACCGTCTAAGGCCTTCTTGTCGACGCTCGCCCCACAGGCCTTGAAACGCGTCATGCCGTTCTATCCGCACGCTACCCGACCACGCGGCGCATGCACGACTCTCTTCGAATGGAGGCGCCATGCCCATATCCCCGCTCAACCGCCGACAGCTGCTTGCCCTGGCGGGCACTGCCACCGCGGCTACGTTCGCCAGCCGCTTCGCCTGGGCCGGCAGCAGCCATGCTGACCACGGTTCTCACGCAGGGCACGCCAGCCACGGGGCTCAGCCAGTTGGCAGCGGCCTGGATCTGGAAAGTGATCGCTGGGTGTTGCCCGAACCGCGCAAGATCAAGCTGGCCACCAACCTCAATGCGGTGTGCCTGGCGCCGGTGGCGGTGGCTGACAGCCAGGGCATCTTCAAGCGGCACAACCTGGACGTGGAGTTCGTCAACTTCGGCAACTCCACCGAGGTGCTGCTCGAATCCATGGCCACCGGCAATGCGGACGCCGCCACCGGCATGGCGCTGCGCTGGCTGAAGGCGCTGGAACAGGGCTTCGACGTCAAGCTGACCGCCGGCACTCACGGCGGCTGCCTGCGCCTGTTGACCCTGGAGGATGGGCCGAAGAGCTTCGAGGCCCTGAAGGGCACCACTATCGGCGTTACCGACATGGCCGCAGCCGACAAGAACTTCTTCTCGCTCATGCTCAAGCGTCATGGGGTAGACCCAGTGCGCGACGTGACCTGGCGCGTGTACCCCATCGATCTGCTCAGCGTTGCCCTGCAGAAGGGTGAGATCCAGGCCGCCAGCGGCTCCGACCCGCTCATGTATCGGGTCAAGCAGCAGCCGGGCTTCGCCGAGCTGGCGACCAACATGATCGAGGAGTACGCCAACATGAGCTGCTGCGTGGTCGGGGTCAGCGGCGAGCTGGCGCGCAACGACACGCCCGTGGCGGCGGCCATCACCCACTCGATCCTGCAGGCCCACGCCTGGGCATCGCATAACCCCGACGCGGTGGCGGAGGAGTTTCTCAAGTTCGCCATCAACACGTCCAAGGAAGAGGTGCACGCCATCCTCACCGAGCACACCCATGGTTACTACTCGGTGGGCAACACCTTCGTCAAGGAGATCGCGGTGTATGCCCGCGACCTCAAGAATGTCGAAGTACTGCGCCCGCGTACCGATCCTCTGGAATTTGCGGAGAGCATCCATGCCGACGTATTCGCTTGAGCAAAGCCGCACATCGCAAGGCACCGCGGCGCCGCTGTGGCGTGGAGGCCTGCTGGCAGCGCTGAGCTGGACAGCCTTCGCGTTGTTCACCCAGTTCTATCCGGACGGCGGCAAGCCCTGGCCCTTCACTCAGGAGTTGGCGTTGTTCGGCGCAGGCGTTGGCGCGCTGCTGGCATTGCTGACCAGCCTGCCGGGCCTGTTCGGCAGGCTGGTCGAGCGTCTGCGCCCGACCGGTGCCTGGTTGGCGGCGCTCCCCGTGCTGCTGGGTGTCTGGCTGCTGGTCACCGCCAAGGTCGTGGTGCTGCCGGTACCGTTCTTCGCGCCTCCCCAGGCGCTGATCGAGGTTTTTGTCGATGACTGGGCGCGCCTCGGCGAGAGCCTGCTGCATTCCCTGTGGCTGCTGGTCAACGGCGTTGTGATCGGGGGGCTCAGCGGCTTCGCTGCGGGTGTTGCGATTGGTTGGTCGCAGCGCATCGGCTATTGGGTGCATCCAGTGCTGCGCATTCTTGGGCCGATTCCTTCCACGGCACTGCTGCCGATCTGCTTCTTTTTCTTCCCCAGCAGTTGGAGCGCCAGCGTGTTTCTGATCGCCCTGGCGACCTGGTTTCCGGTCACGGTATTGACCTGGTCCGGTGTGGCCAGCGTCGACAAGGCCTACTACGAAGTGGCCCGTACCCTGGGTGCCAACGCGCGCTTTCTGATTTTGCGGGTGGCGATCCCGGCAGCGCTGCCACATGTGTTCGTGGGGCTATTCATGGGCCTTGGCGCATCGTTCTCGGTGCTGGTGGTGGCCGAGATGATGGGCGTCAAGGCGGGGCTCGGCTGGTACCTGCAATGGGCTCAGGGCTGGGCGGCCTATGCCAATATGTATGCGGCATTGCTGGTCATGGCGCTGCTCTGTTCGGGATTGATCACCCTGCTGTTCATCGTTCGTGACCGGGTGTTGTCCTGGCAGAAAGGGGGCGTGAAATGGTGAATGTTGCGCAAGCAATCGTGGATCGGGAAGCCGGCATGACCCTGGATGTTCGCGGCCTCAGCCATGCCTTCGATCTTGGCGACAGCCGCCTGCCGGTGCTCGACAAAGTCGATCTGCAACTGGCGCCCGGCGAGAGCGTCGGCCTGCTCGGCCCGTCCGGTTGTGGCAAGTCGACCTTGCTGCGTCTGGTCGCCGGTCTGGAAAATCTTCAGAACGGCAGCCTGCTGGCCGATGGCATGGCGATTCCGGGGCCGCATCATTCGCGGGTGCTGGTATTCCAGGATCCGACGCTCTACCCCTGGCGCAGCGTGTGGGACAACGTGGCTCTTGGGCTGCAGGCACGTGGGCAGCTCAAGGAACAGAAGCACCGGGTCGATGAAACCCTGCGCAAGGTCGGTCTGCTGGAGTTCCGTGATGCCTACCCGCGTCAGCTCTCCGGCGGCATGGCGCAGCGCGTGGCGCTGGCCCGCGCACTGATCAACGAACCGCGTCTGTTGCTGCTCGACGAACCCCTGGGCAAGCTCGATTCTCTGACCCGTATCGCCATGCAAAGCGAGCTTATCCGCCTCTGGCAACAACAGGCCTACAGCTCCCTGCTGGTCACCCACGATGTCGAGGAGGCGCTGCTGCTCTGCGACCGCGTGCTGGTGTTCTCGGCACGCCCGGCGCGGGTGTTGGCGGAGCTGAAGGTCGAGCGGCCCTATCCGCGTCGTCGCGACGATCCGCGGCTGCTGGAGCTTCGTCATCATGCGCTGGACCTACTGGGGCAGGGCAGCGACTGGTGACTGCACCGGCGACCTGTGGCCTTACAGGTCGTCCATGGCTGGCGTTGCCCGGTTCCCGGGGCGCGCCATCGATGAGTAACTTGGCGTTTTTCCGGCAGCCAGGCGCTCAACTCTGCTTTCCAGGCTCTCGCAACGGCCATGGTGCAGTGGCTACGGGCAAGCGTGCGATACAGCGCCTCCGCCTCCGATAGCGCGCCAACAAGACATAACGCCGCACGTGACGGCCTGTCGCGCGGCAACCTACCACGGCGGCAAGCGCCGAGGCGGGGCGTAGTCTTTCGTTGAACGATTGATCCAGGTCAACGCGCTTTGCGCGCTGCCTGGATTGCAGACAACTAGAAAGTCGATAACCTGATCGAGGGACGCCCCATGTTCGGCCTAGAGGCTTTGGATCTCGCGCGCATCCAGTTCGCCTTCACCATCTCCTTCCACATCATCTTTCCGGCCATCACCATCGGCCTGGCCAGTTACCTGGCGGTGCTCGAAGGGCTGTGGCTGAAGACCGGCGAAACGGTGTACCGCGACCTCTACCATTTCTGGGCGAAGATCTTCGCCGTCAACTTCGGCATGGGCGTGGTCTCCGGGCTGGTGATGGCTTACCAGTTCGGCACCAACTGGAGTGCCTTCTCGGACTTCGCCGGTTCGATCACCGGGCCGCTGCTGGCTTACGAAGTGCTGACCGCATTCTTCCTCGAGGCGGGCTTTCTCGGCGTCATGCTGTTTGGCTGGAGCCGCGTGGGGCCGGGGCTGCACTTCTTCTCGACGATCATGGTGGCGATCGGCACGCTGATCTCGACCTTCTGGATTCTCGCCTCCAACAGCTGGATGCAAACGCCCCAGGGCTTCGAGATCGTCGACGGCCGGGTCATTCCGGTGGATTGGTTCGCCGTGGTGTTCAACCCCTCGTTCCCTTACCGCCTGGCGCACATGGCCACCGCCGCGTTTCTCGCCACCGCGTTCTTCGTCGGCGCGTCGGCGGCCTGGCACCTGCTGCGTGGGCGCGACACCCCCGCGATGCGCAAGATGTTCTCCATGGCGCTGTGGATGGCGCTGCTGGTCGCCCCGGTACAGGCGGTGATCGGCGACTTCCACGGCCTCAATACCCTCGAGCATCAACCGGCGAAGATCGCCGCCATCGAAGGCCACTGGGACAACAGCTCCGGCGAGCCGACGCCGCTGATCCTGTTCGGCTGGCCGGACATGGAGCGCGAGGAAACCCGCTTCAAGGTCGAGGTGCCGTACCTGGGCAGCCTGATCCTGACCCACAGCCTCGACAAGCAGGTGCCAGCGCTGAAGGAGTTCGCCAAGGAGGATCGGCCCAACTCGACCATCGTCTTCTGGTCGTTTCGGGTGATGGTCGCCATGGGCATGCTGATGATCCTGGCCGGGCTCTGGAGCCTCTGGCTGCGCTGGCGCGGCAGCCTCTACCAGTCGCGCCCGTTCCTGTATTTCTGCCTGTGGATGGGGCCGTCTGGCCTGATCGCCATCCTCGCCGGCTGGTTCACCACCGAGATCGGCCGCCAGCCCTGGGTGGTCTACGGTTTGATGCGTACCGCCGACGGTGTGTCGATGCACAGCGCGGCGCAACTGGGGATCACCCTGGTGCTGTTCGTGGTCGTCTACTTCGCCGTGTTCGGCGCCGGCATGAGCTACGTGATGCGCCTGGTGCGCAAAGGGCCGGTCAGCGGCGAAGGTGATCATCAGGATGATGGCGGGCCGGGCACCCGGCACACGCAGGCGCGGCCATTGTCCGCCGCGAAGGAAGGCCTGGACGACAACGATTCGATCACCCGCACTGCAACCGGGAGGGCATGACCATGGGTATCGATCTTTCCGTCATCTGGGCGGTGATCATCGTCTTCGGCGTGATGATGTACGTGATCATGGACGGCTTCGACCTGGGCATCGGCATCCTCTTTCCGTTCGTGCCGGACAAGGGCGAACGCGACGTGATGATGAACACCGTGGCGCCGGTCTGGGACGGCAATGAAACCTGGCTGGTGATGGGCGGTGCCGGGCTGTTCGCCGCCTTCCCGCTGGCCTACTCGGTGGTGCTCAGTGCCTTGTATCTGCCGTTGATGTTCATGCTGCTGGGCCTGGTGTTTCGCGGCGTGGCCTTCGAGTTTCGCTTCAAGGCCCGCGACCACAAACGGCATATCTGGGACAAGGCCTTCATCGGCGGCTCGGTGGCAGCGACCTTCTTTCAGGGCGTGGCGCTGGGCGCGTTTATCGAAGGCATTCCGGTCGAAGGTCGGGCGTTCGCCGGCGGCTCGCTGGACTGGCTGGCGCCGTTCCCGCTGTTCAGCGGCTTGGGCCTGATCGCCGCCTATGCACTGCTCGGCTGCACCTGGCTGATCATGAAAACCGAAGGGCGCCTGCAGCAACAGATGCACGGGATGGCCCGGCCCCTGGCGCTTCTGTTGCTGGCCGTGATCGGCATCGTCAGCCTGTGGACGCCACTGTCCCAGGCGAGCATCGCCGAGCGCTGGTTCAGCCTGCCCAACCTGTTCTGGTTCCTGCCCGTGCCGTTGCTGGTGCTGGCGACCTTCTTCTACCTGTTGCGCTCGGTGGCCAACCACGACAACAGCAAGCCGTTCGTACTGACCCTGGTACTGATCTTCCTCGGTTACAGCGGCCTGGGCATCAGCCTGTGGCCGAACATCGTGCCCGGCTCGCTGACCATCTGGCAGGCCGCCGCGCCCCCGCAGAGCCAGGGCTTTGCCTTGGTCGGCGCACTGTTCATCATTCCGTTCATCCTCGTTTACACCGCCTGGAGCTACTACGTATTCCGCGGCAAGGTGACGCCTGATCAGGGGTACCACTGATGAACAAGGCCAGCGAAAAGAAACCCCTCTGGCAACGCATCGCCTGGCTGGCCGGCATCTGGACGGTCAGCGTGCTGAGCCTGGGGCTGGTGTCGTACCTGCTACGGCTATTTATGAATGCGGCGGGGTTGAGTACGCCGTAAGGGTGAGGATCGTTGCCACGCTTCGCTTGGGAGCGATCTCAATGGGGCTGTTCGGGTTACGAATGGTGGACAAGCTTCGCGTTGTCCACCCTACTTGTCGGTAGGGCGTAGGGTGGATGACGCTTTATCCATCCACCATTTTGATCGTTCCCACGCTCCGCGTGGTAACGCCTCCCGTGGCGCTCTGCGCCGCATTTCATTTGCACGTTTGGCTATCGAGGAATCGGACGCGGAGCGTCCTGCTGATGCATTCCCACGCAGAGCGTGGGAACGATCGGTGTCTCATTACTGCCCCGGTACCGCCAGCCAATGGCCAAGGGTCTTCTGATAAGCACCGGTGGCCTTGCTCAAATGCAGCCACTGATCGACGTAGCTCTTCCAGGTCATGTCGTCGCGAGGCAGCAGGTAAGCTTTCTCGCCGTATTGCATGTAGTCCGTCGGGTTGACGGCGCACAGGCCGGGCATGCGTTTCTGCTGGTACAGGGCCTCGGACGCGTCGGTGATCATCACGTCGGCGCGCTTATCCAGCAGTTCCTGGAAGATGGTCTTGTTGTCGTGGAAATTCAGCTGAGCCTTGGGCAAGTATGCCCGTGCAAAGGCCTCGTTAGTACCGCCCGCCGGCTCGATCAGGCGCACCTCTGGCCTGTTGATCTGCTCGACGGTCTGGTAACGCGAAACGTCTTCGCAACGAACCAGCGGAATCTTGCCGTCCACATCCAGGGTGCTGCTGAAAAAGGCCTTCTTCTGGCGCTCCAGCGTCACCGAGATACCGCCCATGCCGATATCGCACTTGCCCGCCACCATATCCGGCATCAGGGTTTTCCAGGTGGTCGGCACCCACTGCACCTTCACCCCGAGGCTCTGCGCGAGCGACTGGGCCATCTCGATATCGATGCCTTCGTACTCACCGTCCTGGCGCAGGAAGGTATACGGCTTGTAATCGCCGGTGGTGCACACGGCCAGCTGTCCCTTCTCCAGCACCTTGTCCAGGTGCGACGGCGTTTCCTGAGCCTGGGCAAAACCCGACAGTCCGATAAGCAGGGTGGTGATGGCGCTGAGGGTCAGGTTTTTCATCATGAGTCGATGCTCGCGGTTGTGAGGAGGGGGCAATCTTGCGAGACACAGTAAGGACGAGACGCCCCGCAGCCAAGCCCCGGAGCAAGGCACTGACCCCAGGCTAACCCGAGTTCATTCGGGACAATGTTTTGAAAATGGTGGACAAGCTTCGCGTTGTCCACCCTACGGATGTCCTTCGATTTGCTGCCTGGAAATGCAGGCTTGACGCTCCGCGTAGTATTTATGAGCCGAACTGACAATGCCTCGGACGCGTCCTGTTGAAACCTTTCCATGCAGAATGTGGGAACGATCGAGCCCAAGTTGTTCGCGGTGATGGAATAATTGTTGTTGGTTCATATTTTGTGGGTTTTCAGTTTTGTGATCAGTGAGTTTATTTTTTTCTTGTCCCAATTCGAGTGATCCTCGAGAAAAAAATCTCCATCGTCATTCAGTTTTTTGGCAATTTCATTGTCATGAAATCCTAGGGACTGAAGTTTTAATATTTTTATGACCTGTCTGTTCGCGGTTGGGTTGTTTACATAAAGAGGTTCTACGGCGCTATGGCAGTGTTTGCAAATGCACGCATGAGTGTTGATGGGGGATGAGCACTTTGGGCAGTCTCTAAGAAGAATGTTGTTCTGGTTCTTGGTTTTTTGCTTTATTTTCTTGTACATATGCGCATAGAGCATGCCCATGATATGAGCGTTGGGAATGGATAGCGCTATGCATGCCACTGTGATCATTCCTCCTGTTTTTCCCGAGAATGCTGCAGTGAAACCAATGAGAAATAATATAAGCGATCCGGGTAGTGATAAAAAACCAATAACTAAGGTGGTTAGTAAAAATGAATTATTTTCACCATTTGAGTTCTCTGAGGATGAGAAGCCAGAGATAAATGTAAGTGTTAAGGGGATGCTGAGTATCAGTCCGTAAGCAAATGAATGCAAAAATGCTGGTTGTTTCATTTGTCTTCCCTGGCTATTCAAGCTTTTATGTAACTCTGTGAGATTGCGATATTGACTCAGTCATAACCAAAAGCAATAGGCAGGTAACCGCCATCTGTACACGACTATATAAGCTCATCTGTTCGTGCTCGCTAGTAAGTAGGGTGGATGACGCTTTTTTCATCCACCATAGCGATACCGAAAAATCACATTGCACTGACGGGGAGACGTTTGTTAATCGGTACGCTGCTGGCTATAAATCGCGTGTCAATACAAAGCCGGCTCTGACACTACGCCATCAAATAGCCATCCGTCTACGCGATGCTCGCCGCCGCCCTGGTTGCCCAATCCCGGCAATCCTTCCCATACTGCCTCCCTATGCCGCCTACCAAGGGAGCCCCCATGTTCGCCTTCAGCGAAATCCTGCAACGCCGCTTCGCCGCCCTGCATTGCACCGCCGATTTCTGGTCGCTGCGCCATGTGCGGGAAACCACCGAGCGCTATTGGGTGCGCCGCAATGTGGCGCGGGCGCCGTCGTTTTCCGACGATGCGGGCGCCATGCTCAGCGTGCGCGTCGCTGGCGTGGAGGCCTACGCGGCGACCAGCGATCTCAGCCAGGCTGGGTTGCAGGCGGCGCTCGACAGGGCCGAGGCGCTGGCTCGCCAGCTTGCCGGTAGCAATCTGCTCGATATGCACGAGCTACCGGTGCCCCATGAGCAGGCCGATGACGTGATGCCCGGCTACGAGCGATCCCTGGCCCGCCCGGCGCACTGGTACGAATTGCTGGCGGCCGAGTCGGCGCGGGTGCCGCGTGACGAGCGCCTGGTGGACTGGTACGCCGGCCTGAGTTTCACCGCCACCGAGCAGATCTACCTCAACAGCGCCGGTGCCCGTTTGCGGCGTGCCCAGCACTACGTATTCCCGCAACTGGGGGTGACCGCCAGCGATGGCGCCGACAGCCAGAGCCGCAGCTTCGGCGGCACTCACCTGGCACGCCAGGGCGGTGCGGAGGTGATCGATCATCTGGGTCTGGTTGGCACCGCCAGCCGTATCGCCGACGAGGCGCTGCAGTTGCTGCTGGCGCCCAACACGCCGAGCGGCCACCGCGACCTGTTGCTGATGCCGGATCAGATGATCCTGCAGATCCACGAGTCCATCGGCCATCCACTGGAGCTGGATCGTATCCTCGGTGACGAGCGCAATTTCGCCGGCACCAGCTTTATCCGCCAGGAAGATTTCGGCAGCTATCAATACGGCTCGCCGCTGCTCAACGTGACCTTCGACCCGACGGTTTCGGGCGAGCTGGCCAGCTACCGCCATGACGATGACGGCACGCCGGCGCAGCGTGAGTACCTGATCCGCGAGGGCATCCTGCAGCGACCGCTCGGTGGTGCGCTGTCGCAGTGGCGCAGTGGTCTGGAGGGGGTCGCCAACAGCCGTGCCTGCAGCTGGAACCGACCGACCCTCGACCGCATGGCCAACCTCAATGTCGAGCCTGGCACGCAACGCCTGGAGCAGATGATCGGCGGCATCGAGCACGGCATCCTGATGAGCAACAACCGCTCCTGGTCGATCGATGATGCGCGCAACAAATTCCAGTTCGGTTGCGAGTGGGGCCGGCTGATCGAGAACGGCGAACTCAAGGGCGTGGTGAAGAACCCCAACTACCGCGGTATCTCCGCGCAGTTCTGGCGCAACCTCAAGGCCGTCGGCGATGCCAGTACCTTCGAGGTGCTGGGCACGCCGTACTGCGGCAAGGGCGAGCCGAACCAGGTGATCCGCGTCGGCCACGCCACGCCGGCGTGCGTGTTCGCCGATATCGATGTCTTTGGAGGGGCTGCCTGATGGAAGCACGTCAGCATTTCGAGGCGCTGCTCGCGCACCTGAACGCCGAGCTGCAGGCCGGCGAGGGCTTTACCCTGGAGTACCAGGCCGAGGCTTCGGACTTTATCCGCTTCAACCACGCCCGCGTGCGCCAGGCCGGCCAGGTGCAGCAGGTGTACGCCACCCTGGCCCTGTATCAGGACGAGCGGCATGGCGACTTCGAACTGGCCCTCAGCGGTGTGATCGACGATGACCTTCCGCGCCTCGACCAGGCGCTGCAGCGGTTGCGCGTGGTCGTGCCGACGCTGGTCGATGATCCCTACCTGCGCCTGAATCGCGAGGCGTGGCGCAGTGAGACGGCGGCGGGTGAGGCGGTTCAGCACAGCGAGGCGGCCATCGCGCAGATCAATGAGGCGTCTGCCGGGCTGGATCTGGTCGGTTTCTACGCCGCCGGGCCGCAATACCAGGGCTTCGCCAGCTCCTGGGGCGCCTTCGGCTGGCACGCGGCGAGCAGCTTCAACTTCGAGTTCAGCCTGTTCCACGAAAACGGCCAGGCGGTGAAAAGCAATTATGCCGGCGAGCAATGGGATGCCCAGGCCTTCGCCCGCAAGTTGGCGTTCGCCCGTGAGCAGTTGGAATACCTGGGCAAACCCGCCCATGAACTGAAGCCAGGGGCGTATCGCGCCTACCTGACGCCGGCGGCGCTGGAGGAATTGTTCGGGTTGTTCGCCTGGGGCTTTTCCGCCGAGGCGCTGGCCACCGGTGGCAGCCCGCTGCAGCGGCTGTTCGCCGGCAACGGCAGTTTGAGCGACAAGGTGACGCTGGACGAGCGTATCGAAGGCGGCCTGGCGCCGGCCTTCACCCGCGAGGGGCCTCGTCAGCCACTGCGCCTGGTCAGCCAGGGCAAGCCGGGCGAGCGTCTGGTCAGCTCACGCAGCGCCGCCGAACATGGGCTGATCGCCAACGGCGCGGGCAGCGGCGAGTACCCGTTCTCGCTGCACCTGCATGGCGGCGAGCTGGAGGAGGGCGAGATTCTGCAGCGCCTCGGCACCGGGCTGTATATCGGCAACCTGTGGTACAGCAACTTCTCCGACCTGCCGGCCGGGCGCCTGACCGGCATGACCCGCTTCGCCACTTTCTGGGTCGAAGACGGCCGCATCCAGGCACCGGTCAACACCATGCGTTTCGACGATTCGCTGTTCGATTTCCTCGGCCCGAACCTGGAAGCCCTGACCCGTGAACCGGAGCTGCTGCTGCCCAACGGCACCTACGGCGCCCGCCAGACCGGCTCGATGGCGCTGCCCGGCGCCTTGCTGTCGCGGTTTACCCTGACGTTGTAAGGAAGATATTCCTGGGTATCGCTGCGATCAACCGCAGGCTACGGGTGACTCTGGTAGCCCGGTGTCGAGCGCAGCGATACCCGGGGAAAGGCCAGCCGCGTGTGCTGATCAATGCTCATCCATGATTTGCCGTTACCAATGAGGCTCACTCGAGCATATGGGCGCGTAATAGGCGCTCCTCTCGCATGATGTGGATGATAAAAACCGTTGTATCCGAAACGCGGTAAAAAATCCGGCAGGGCGGGACGACGACTTCGCGATAGAGAGCGTTTGGCAACTCGGCAGGACCGCGGCCGGACATCGGGAATTCGGCCAATCGTGCGACCGCTTCAATCACCTTTTTGACGAGTGCTCGTGCGGCATCCGGTTTGTCGAGGGCTATGTACTGCGCCAGATCCTCGAGTTGTTCGAGCGCGGGGGTCGTCCAGACTATTTCAGCCATTTGCTCAGCCGTTCCTTGGCCTGTTCATGGCTGATGGTATTGCCTTCGACCACGGCTCGTTCGCCTCGCGCGAGGGCATCCAGCAGTGCAAGGCGTTTCTGCATGAACTGATAGTCATCGACGTCCACCAGATAAGCCGAGGGGATTCCATGCTCTGTGATCAGTATGGGCTCTTTGGATTCGTGAAGATCGGCAAGGATCTTGGTGGCCTGTCGCTTCAGGTTGGTGACCAGTTCGACTTTCATGGTGGGGACCCGACGCGTAAATTAAAGTATCACTTTAGTGATACTTCCCCCCCTTCGCAATGCTCGCTCATTCTCTCGACTCCAATGGTGTTACTTCGTCGCCTTCAGCACCACGAACTTTGGCGTTGCCGCCACCTGCTCGACACCCCGGAACAGCCGCGCCAGCTTGGTGTGATAACCCAGGTGGCGGTTGCCGACGATCCACAGTTCACCGCCGGTGACCAGGGCGTTGCGGGCCTGCTGGAACATGCGCCAGGCGAGAAAGTCGCCCACCACCTGCTGCTGATGGAAGGGCGGGTTGCAGAGCACCAGGTCCAGCGAGTCGGCCTCCTGCTCGGCCAGGCCGTCACCGGCGCGAATGGTCACCGGTCGCTCGCCCAAGGCTGCGCGCCAGTTCTCCCGAGCCGATTGCACGGCCATGTAGGACTCGTCCACCAGGGTCAGCTCGGCGCTGGAGCTACTCAATGCGTAGGCGATGCCCAGCACACCATTACCGCAGCCAAGGTCGGCGACCCGACGGTCGTCCAGGTGTTTGGGCAGATGAGGCAGAAAGGCGCGGGTACCGATATCCAGCCCTTCTCGGCAGAACAGGTTGGCGTGGTTGCTCAGTTCGAGCGCCGGCTTGTCGAGGCGATAGCGGGTCGGGTAGGGCGACGTCGGCGCCGCTTTGGCTTCTGGCGTTGCGTGCAGCAGGCGGGCTTTTTTCACCGCCAGCGAAGCCTGCACCGGGCCGATGTATTTCTCCAGCAGATCGCCAGCCGCGCGCGGTAGATGCTTGATCATGCCGCCAGCGATTACCTGAGCTCCAGGCGCCAACTGGCCATGCAGGCGGATCAGTTGTTCCTCGAGCAGGGCCAGCGTTTTCGGCACGCGGATCAGCACCAGATCGAAAGGGCCACTCACCGGCGCGCTGGCCGGCACGAAGCTCACGGCATCCTCGGCAACACCGTTGCGCGCCAGGTTTAGGCGTAGCGCCAGCTGGCCCAGATGCGAGTCGCCGCTGCTGGTCACCTGGGTGCGGCCGGCCAGGGCGCAGGCCAGGGCACCGAAGCTGTCGTTGAGCAGCAGCACGCGCGCGCTGCCCGCAAGCGTCCGTGCCTGTTCGAGCAGGTAGGCATCGGCGGCATCGAAGGCTTGCAGCGGCATGCCGGGTTGCTCGGGCTGGCGCTGCAGTTCCAGGGTGGCGAAAGGGGTGACGAAGGACGACGACATGCTGATCTCGTGGTGGGTGTGGCGGCGCGCATTCTGCCATGGCGCGGGCAGCGAATCTTCAAGCTGTGCTGCAGTTGGCGTTATTGCCGCTTGTTCCGCGGCGGGGGATCGACAAGAATCGCGCCCCTGCCGATAAGGTCGAGCCCAACGCCCCTCCCGTGCAGCCCCTCCAATAATAGTCGCACACCCGAGCCACGTGCCGGGCGTAGCCGACAGCGCTTTGCCGATGCCTCGTTGAGGTCACTCGATAACCCATTTCCTTCAGGTGCCTGCCTCGTGCATGCGCCGTTGCCTGCCATTGCCAAGGTGTTGCATGTTCAAGTCCGTTGTCACCATTGCCCTGTCTGCTCTGCTGCTGATCTGTACGTCGGTATCCGCTGCGGAACCCATCGTCATCAAGTTCTCCCACGTGGTTGCCGACGATACGCCCAAGGGCCGTGGCGCCCTGCTGTTCAAACAACTGGTGGAGGAGCGTCTCGGCGCCCAGGTGAAGGTCGAGGTCTACCCCAACTCCACCCTGTTCGGTGACGACGACGAGCTGCAGGCCCTGCGCGACGGCAAGGTACAACTGCTGGCGCCTTCGCTGTCGAAATTCGATGCCTACACCAAGCAACTGCAGGTGTTCGACCTGCCGTTCCTGTTCGACGATCTGGACGCCGTCAAGCGCTTCCAGAAGCGCGAGAAGAGCCGCGAGCTGCTGCGCTCCATGGCGGGCTACGACATCTACGGCCTGGCTTACTGGAACAACGGCATGAAGCAGCTCTCCGCCAACCGCGCGCTGAAGTTGCCTGCCGATGCCGAAGGCCTGACCTTCCGCATTCAGCCGTCGCCGGTACTGGAAGCGCAGTTCGCGCAGCTCGGCGCCAGCACCAGCAAGATCGCGTTCAGTGACACCCTGGCGGCGTTGCAGAAGGGCACCGTACAAGGCGCGGAAAACCCCTGGTCGAACCTGGCGAGCCAGAAGCTCGATAGCGCGCAGCCGTTCATCACCGAAACCAATCATGGCTCGCTCAACTACATGCTGATCAGCAATTCCAAGTTCTGGGTCAGCATTCCGTATCAGGTGCGTGTGCAGCTCGAAGCGATCATCGAAGAGGTCAGCTTCAAGGTGAACCAGGACGCCGAAGAGCAGAACCGCAAGAGCCGCGAGCAGATCGTCGCTGGCGGTCGCAGTCAGATCCTGCCACTGACCCCCGAGCAGCGCAGCGCCTGGCGTGAAGCGATGCGGCCGGTATGGCAGGCGTTCGAAGCCGAGATCGGTGCCGACGTGCTGCGCGCGGCGCAGACGGTCAATCGTCGCTGATCGATTACGCCGGCTTAATGCGTACTCCTGTGGGAGCGGGCGGGGACGCATAGTCCATGCCCGCGATTCTTTCGCGCGCATGGCGCGCTCCCACACGAATTCGGGGCCAGAGGATGGGGCACAGTTCCTCAATGGTGGTGGGTTACACCCACGTGGCCCGACCCAAGCTACGAAGCGCGCAGCTCCTCCAGCAGCAAGCGGGCAGGTGACGACAGCGGCGAGCCATGGCGGCTGATCACGCCATAGGGCTCGCTATGCAGTGCCTGGGCAAGTTCCAGGCATGCCAGTTGGCCTGAGCGTGCCGCGTATTGAGCCGTTTCCCTTGGCATCAGGGCGACCAGGTTCGGGTCTTCCTGCAGCAGCATCAGGGTGGCGAAGGTCGAGGCGGTTTCCAGCGGGTAGCGCGGGAATTCCAGCTCGGCATCGCTGAACGCCCGCTCCAGCACCAGGCGCATCGGCATGTTCGCCGGGAACACCACCCAGCTGTAAGCGGCCAGCTGCGCCAGGCTCAGGCCCGGAGTGGCCGCCAGCGGGTGCGCGGGGTTGGCCACCACCTTCAGCTGTTCCTCGTGCAGGCTCAGGCAGTCGTAGTCGTCCGGTCTGCGGCTGACGCTGGTGCGGCAGATCGCCAGATCCAGGCGACCCTGGTCGATCAGGCTGAGCAGGCGTGCGCTGGTGTCCTCGACGATTTCCACCGACAGCTCCGGTTGGCGCGCCCGCAACCGCGACAGCGCGCGGGTCAGGTGCGGCACAGCGCCCATGATCACGCCCACCACCAGGCGGCCGCCCTGGCCTTGCAGAATGCCCAGCATTTCCTCGCGCAGGTGGGCCAGATCGCTGTGAATCAGGCGTGCATAGCGAATCGCGCATCGCCCCAGGTCATTGGCTTCCAGCCCCTGGCTGGTACGGGTGAACAGGCGCATGCCGAACGCCGACTCAATTTCGTTGAGCGCCTTGGTCGCGCCTGGCTGGCTGATCGCCACAGCGTCGGCTGCCTTGTGCAGCGAACCCTGTTCGTCGAGGGCGATCAGCAAGCGCAGCTGTTTCAGGCGCAGTCGGGAAACCAGAGCGGGTAGGGAAGCGATCATGGGGATAACCAATAGTTATTGCTTGATCAGAGGCTGTCATTAGGCAGGCTGGCGCTCGCTTCGTAAAGTCTGCTCTGTATCCCTATGGGCAAGCCATCCAACAAGAGAGACAAGCCATGCGACTGATCCAGTTCGAATCCACCGAAGGCCTGCGTCAGGTTGGCGTCGTCGAAGGCGATGCCGTCCGCATCGTTCGCGGCGTTGGCAGCACTCGCGAGCTGGCGTTGGCCGCCATCCGCGCCGGGCGCAGCCTGCAGGACGAAGTCGACAGCCGTGGCAGCGAGGCCGGCCCGGCTTATGAGGCGTTGCAGCAAGGCGGTCGTATCCTGCCGCCGCTCGATCACGAGGACCCGGCGCATTGCCTGATCACCGGCACAGGCCTGACCCACCTTGGCAGCGCCTCGACCCGCGACAAGATGCATCAGCAGAAGGCCCAGGACGAAGCCACCCTCACCGATACCATGCGCATGTTCCGCTGGGGGCTCGAAGGCGGCAAACCTGGCGCTGGCAAGGTGGGCGCGCAGCCGGAATGGTTCTACAAGGGCGATGGCGGCATCGTCGTGCGCCCCGGTGCCGACCTGCCGGTACCGGTGTTCGCCGAGGATGGCGGCGAGGAGCCGGAGCTGGTCGGTTTGTACGTCATCGGCGATGACGGCAAGCCTTACCGCCTCGGTTACGCGCTGGGCAACGAGTTCTCCGACCACGTGCTGGAGCGGCGCAGCTACCTGTACCTGGCTCACTCCAAGCTGCGTTTCTGTGCCTATGGCCCTGAGCTGCGCGTAGGTCAACTGCCAGCCCACCTGTCCGGCACCAGCCGCATTCATCGTGGCGGCCAGGTGTTGTGGGAGAAGGAGTTCCTCAGTGGCGAGGAGAACATGTGTCACAGCCTGGAGAACCTGGAGTTCCACCACTTCAAGTACCAGCAGTTCCTGCGTCCCGGCGACGTGCACGTGCATTATTTCGGAACCGCTACGCTGTCCTATGCAGACGGTATCAAGGCCCAGCCGGGCGATACCTTCGAGATCGAAATGAACGAGTTCGGCGCACCCTTGCGCAATGGGCTGGTGGCGGCCGACGAGCCGCTCGAGCCGGGCGGCGTGACTGCCCTGTAAACCATCCATCGTTATCCATGCCGGGGCCAGTTTTGGTCCCGCTTGGTTCTAACCAGGAGGAATATTTCATGTCCGTCAACGGCCATAACATCATCGGTGGTGCCTACAGCGCCCGCGGCTCCGTGAAACTGCAGAGCGTCGATGCCACCAGCGGTGAAACCTTGCCGTACGAATTCGTCGAGGCCACTGCGCAAGAGGTCGACGCCGCTGCCGAAGCTGCCGCCGCCGCCTACCCGACCTACCGCAGCCTGTCGGCGGGCAAGCGCGCGGATTTTCTCGACGCCATCGCCGACGAGCTGGACGCCCTGGGGGACGATTTCGTCGCCACCGTCTGCCGGGAAACCGCGCTGCCCGCGGGCCGCATTCAGGGCGAGCGCGGCCGTACCAGCGGGCAGATGCGCCTGTTCGCCACAGTGCTGCGCCGTGGTGACTTCTTTGGCGCGCGCATCGACCGCGCATTGCCGGATCGTCAACCGCTGCCACGCCCGGACATTCGCCAGTACCGCATCGGCCTTGGCCCGGTCGCGGTGTTCGGCGCCAGCAACTTCCCGCTGGCTTTCTCCACGGCCGGTGGTGACACCGCTTCGGCACTCGCCGCTGGCTGCCCGGTGGTGTTCAAGGCTCACCCCGGTCACATGGCTACCACGGCGCTGGTTGGCGCGGCGCTGCTGCGTGCTGCCGAGAAAACCGGCATGCCGAAAGGCGTGTTCAACATGATCTACGGGGGCATCGTCGGTGCCGCACTGGTCAAGCATCCCGCCATTCAGGCCGTCGGTTTTACCGGTTCGTTGCGTGGTGGCCGTGCTCTGTGCGACATGGCGGCAGCCCGCCCGCAGCCGATCCCGGTGTTCGCCGAGATGAGCAGCATCAATCCGGTCATCGTGCTGCCCGAGGCCCTCAAAGCGCGTGGCGCGCAAATTGCCGGCGAGCTGGCCGCGTCGGTGGTGCTGGGCGCTGGCCAGTTCTGCACCAACCCGGGCTTGGTGATGGGCATCCGCTCGCCGGCGTTCAGCGCCTTTCTGGAAAGCCTGACCGCCAAGATGGCCGACCAACCGGCGCAGACCCTGCTCAATGCCGGCGGTCTCGAGAGTTACGGCAAAGGCCTGGCGGCGCTCGCCGCACACCCCGGCATCACCCACCTGAGCGGGGCCAGGCAGGAGGGCAGCCAAGCGTGCCCGCAACTGTTCAAGGCCGATGTCGGTCTGCTGCTCGACGGCGACGAACGGCTGCAGGAGGAAGTCTTCGGCCCGACCACCATCGTCGTCGAAGTGGCCGACAAGGCCGAGTTGCTGACCGCCATCAAAGGGCTGCACGGACAGCTGACCGCGACCCTGCTCACCGAGCCGGGCGATCTGCCTGGCAGCGAGGAGCTGTTCGCACTGCTCGAACAGAAAGTCGGCCGCGTGCTGTTCAACGGCTACCCGACCGGCGTGGAAGTCTGCGACTCCATGGTTCACGGCGGCCCGTACCCGGCGACGTCCGATGCCCGTGGTACCTCGGTCGGCACCTTGGCCATCGACCGCTTCCTGCGCCCGGTCTGCTACCAGAACTGCCCGGACGCGCTGCTGCCCGACGCCCTGAAGAACGGCAACCCGCTGGGTATCGCCCGTCTTGTGGATGGCGCAAGCAGCCGCGACGCGCTGTAAGCACCACAGCAATACAGAAGCCGACCTGAGAGTCGGCTTTTTTATGGGCGGTGGATGGGTGTCGTTTGCCCGGCCACTCATGTGGGAGCGCGCCATGCGCGCGAAATCACGGGCATGGCCCGTTCCCACAGACACAGTGGTGTCAGCCGGTAGGGTGGATAACGCGAAGCTTATCCACCAATTACCTCAAAACCGCTGCCCCGCTGATCCCGCTCTGGCGTTGCCCCTGATCTTTGCCGGTGTTTAGCCGCGTGGCTTTGCGCGACACTAGGCGTATGAGTCCCGATGGAGCCGCCGATGAGTAGCGAAGACAAATTCACCCGCCAGACCCTTCTCGACGTACAGACCCTCACGCCCACGCTGTTCACCCTGCGTACCACCCGTGACGCGGGATTTCGTTTCCGCGCCGGGCAGTTCGTCCGCCTCGGTGTGGAAAAGGCCGATGGCACCGTCGTCTGGCGTGCCTACTCGCTGGTCTCGGCGCCCCACGACGAGCATCTGGAGTTCTTTTCCATCGTCGTGCCGGGTGGCGAGTTCACCAGCGAGCTGAGCCGTCTGCGTGCAGGCGACAGCTTGCTGGTGGAGAAGATGGCGACGGGCTACCTGACCCTCGACCGCTTCATCGATGGCCGCGACCTGTGGCTGCTGGGTAGCGGCACCGGTATCGCGCCGTTCCTGTCGATGCTGCAGGATTTCGAAATCTGGGAACGCTTCGAACGCATCGTGCTGGTGTACAGCGCGCGCTCGGTCGCCGAGCTGGCTTACCAGGAGATGATTCAGGGTTTCGCCGAACTCGAGCATCTGGCCGAATACGCCCACAAACTCACCTACCTGCCTGTGGTTACCCGCGAACAGGCGCCGGGTTGCCTGAATGCCCGCATCACCGAACTGCTCGACAGCGGTGAGCTGGAACGTGCCGCTGGTCTGGAACTGGCGCCTGAGCACTCGCGGCTGATGATCTGTGGCAACCCGCAGATGATCGACGATATCCGCCAGCGCCTGAAGGCCCGGGGCCTGAACTTGAGCCTGACCCGGCGCCCCGGACAGGTGGCCGTGGAAAACTACTGGTAAAGCGCCGTTACAAACTCAGCGCTTTCAGTGTGACTCGCGCTCCAGTAGATTGCGTGGTCTGTTTCCCACTATCCGGTCTTCATGGACAGCGACAGTAGACGATCGCCCTCGCCGTTATGGACGAGGGCGGTACTTCCCAAAGGCAGCGCCGCCCGGTGCAAGCCTTCCGCGCAGCCGAACGTTGCGCATTCTTCCCATCAGCCGAGACTTTCCGTGCCTGCCCCGTGCATGCGCGCCGCGTTCGGCTGCCTGCGTTTTTCCCTAGAGAGAGCTACACACTAAATGGAATGGATCGCTGATCCCACGGCCTGGTTGGGCCTGTTGACCCTGATCGTCCTGGAAATCGTTCTGGGCATCGACAACCTGGTGTTCATTGCCATCCTCGCCGACAAGCTGCCGCCCGAGCAGCGTGACCGTGCCCGTCTGATCGGTCTGAGCCTGGCGATGATCATGCGCTTGGGCCTGCTGGCCAGCATCGCGTGGCTGGTCACCTTGACCGAGCCGCTGATCGACGTGTTCGGCAAGACCTTCTCCGGCCGTGACCTGATCATGCTGTTCGGTGGTGTGTTCCTGTTGTTCAAGG
Source organism: Pseudomonas flavescens (assembly GCF_013408425.1). Lineage (NCBI taxonomy): Bacteria > Pseudomonadati > Pseudomonadota > Gammaproteobacteria > Pseudomonadales > Pseudomonadaceae > Phytopseudomonas > Phytopseudomonas flavescens. The sequence continues at coordinate 5,450,560 of NZ_JACBYV010000001.1, forward strand.
CCACCATGGAACTGCATGAACGCCTCGAGGGGCGTACCCATCAGCATGCCGGCAGCAAGGTCTATGCGCGTTTCTGGCCAGTGGTGGCGCAGATCATCGTGCTCGACGCAGTGTTCTCTCTGGACGCGGTCATCACCGCCGTGGGCATGGTCGAGCACCTGCAAGTGATGATGATCGCCGTGGTGATCTCCATGGGCTTGATGATCGTGGCGAGCAAGCCGCTGACCGCGTTCGTCAACGCGCGCCCCACGGTGATCATGCTGTGTCTGGGCTTCCTGATGATGATTGGCTTCAGCCTGACGGCCGAAGGCCTGGGCTTCCACATTCCGAAGGGCTATCTGTACGCGGCCATCGGTTTCTCGATTCTGATCGAGCTGTTCAACCAGGTCGCTCGTTCGCGCCGCAAGCGCAGCCTGCAGGGCCAGCGTGGTCTGCGTGACCGCACGGCGCATGCGGTGATGCGCATGCTGGGCGGCAAGGTGCAGGCTGACGAAGTGGGCGAGGACATCGCCGACATGCTCGAGGGCGAGCAGGGTGAAACCGCACTGTTCGACCGCCGTGAGCGGGTGATGATCAGCGGCGTGCTGAATATGGCGGAGATGTCGATCCAGAAGGTCATGACCGACCGCATGGAAGTCGACCGCATCAACCTGGACGACGCCCCCGAAAAGATCCATCAGGCACTGCTCGACTCGCCGCACTCGCGCCTCGTGGTGACCCGCAACGACTCCCGTGATGAGCCCCTGGGCTACGTCCACAAGAAGGAGCTGTTCAAGGAGTTGCTCAAGGGCCAGCAGCCGGATATCGAGAGCCTGGTGCGTGCGCCGATCAATCTGCCGGACAGCTCCAGTGTGCTCAGTGCGCTGGAGCAGATGCGCCAGGGCTCTACTCACGTGGCTTTCGTGGTCAACGAGTTCGGTGGTTTCGAAGGGCTGCTGACCCTCACCGACATTCTCGAGGCCATTGCCGGTGAACTGCCGGATGCCAGCGAGGTGGATGGCCCGGATGTCGAGGAAGTGGAGGGCGGTTATCGCGTCAACGGTGCGGTCAACCTGGCGGTATTGCGCGATCGACTGGAATTCACCGCGCGCCCGACGGACGACTATCAGACCCTGGCCGGTCTGGCCATGAGCCTGCTCGACCGTCTGCCGCTGATCGGCGACAAGGTCGAGTACCTGGGCTGGGAGCTGACCGTGATCGAGGTCAAGGAGCGCCGGGTCACACGGGTGCTGCTGAAACCCGCAACTGGCGAATAGGCCATGTAAGCTGCCCGCATGAACGACAACGGCGCCCCTGAGGCGCCGTTGTCGTTTGCGGTAATTGGATCAATCCTTGCGCTGTTGATCCTTGAGCAGGTCGCGGATCTCGCCCAGCAGCAGTTCCTGCGGAGTCGGCGCGGGCGGTACCGATGGCGCCACGGCTTCTTCACGCTTGAGGCGATTGATCGCCTTGACGCCCATGAAAATGGCGAAGGCGACGATGACGAAGTCGATGACTGTCTGGATGAACTTGCCATAAGCCAGCACCACGGCGGGTAGTTCGCCTTCGGCGGCCTTCAGGGTGATAGCCAGGTCGGAGAAGTCCACCCCTCCGATCAGCAGGCCCAGCGGCGGCATGATCACGTCGCCGACGAACGACGAGACGATCTTGCCGAAGGCGGCACCAATGATGATACCGACTGCCATGTCGACGACATTGCCTTTGACGGCGAATGCCTTGAATTCGTTGATGATGCCCATTTACAACCCCCATTAGTCTGATTCGTGCAGTGAAGTGTAAATCACTACCGCCCGTCTGCCATACACCGCCTCCAGGCCGCGCGTATCGGTTGTGACCCCTCTGCCGGAAAATTGTCCGAATTGATTACAGGATTTATGCCCCTGGGAGGTTGGCGCAGATGCGTTGCGTGGCGCTCGACAGACGGTGGTCAGGCTGCGTGACTGGGTTGACGGGGATCAACATGCTGCCGCCTGCTGCGGATTACAGTCGCCTCCAACTCGTCCATCAGGAGGCATGGCCATGCACATCGACTATTGCGCGCAGTCAGAAACACAATCGCTGCAACGCCAGCTCAGCAATCCGTCCTATGCGGCGCTGGCCGAGCAGTACGACGATGTGGACCGACGCATCGCACGCATCGAGAACGGTATCGAGCGGCCTGATGGTATGCCGCTTTCGGCGCTCAAGCTGCGGCGCTCCGGTCTGCGCGAGGATCTGGCTCGGCAGGTTGGCAAGGCCGAAAATGGATGCTGCAACTGCGGCAAGCAGTGCGGAACCCGTAAATCGAACTAGCCTGGCGTTGAGCGAAGCGATACCCGGCGCTGTTTTGACCAACTGCGGTGGTAACGCCGGGATTGCTTTGCGGGTATCGCTGCGCTGAGGCGCAGGTTAGGGGTACAACACGAAGCGGCGCAGCCCGGGTTCATCAGGGGCTGGGTCCAGCTCCTTCACATTCTGCGGCAGTTCGCTCAGCACCTGCTTGCAGAAGGCGCTCGCCAGTTCGTCCTGCGCATAACAGCAGGTCAGCCAGGTGCGACCGTCGCTCACCACCTGCTGGAAAACCGCGCGCCCGATGCCCAGGCGGCGGTACCTGCGCAGAACGAACAGGTCGGCGAATTCCATCGTTGCCTCGCCCTGCTGATCGCAAGCCTCAAGCAACAGGAAGCCCGCGATGAAGCCATCCACCAGAATCAGCTGCGCGCTCCAGCCCTCGTCCTGCCAATAGCGCTGCAGGTGCGGTTGATGAACATAGAAGCGCCCGTCGATTTCGACGTCCTCCTGTTCCCAGTCCGAGGACTCGTAGGCGTAGAACTGGTAGAGGTTGTTGATCAGCGGCAGTTGCTCGGCGCTGGCGGGAACGAGTTCGATCGACATGGCAGGTATCTCGCGGGTAAGCGGTGCATTATCGGCGCCCGCGCTGCCTGCTGATAGTCGGCATGCCGAATGTCTGTAAATTTATCCAGTTGTTCGGTATCGTTTCGGGCTTCGCTTTTCAGCAGGACGACTCTCATGGCCAAGGCCAAACGCTTGTATGGCTGCACCGAGTGCGGCGCGACCTTTCCCAAGTGGGCCGGGCAGTGCGGTGAGTGCGGTGCCTGGAATACCTTGACCGAAACCATGATCGAAGCCGGCGCGCCGACGCCCAGCGGTAGGACGGGTTGGGCGGGCGCGCAGGCGCAGCTCAAGACCCTGGCCGAGGTCAGCGTCGAGGAGATGCCACGCTTCACCACCGCTTCGGCAGAGCTCGACCGGGTGCTGGGCGGCGGCCTGGTGGACGGCTCGGTGGTGCTGATCGGCGGTGACCCCGGTATCGGCAAGTCGACCATCCTGCTGCAGACGCTGTGCAATATTGCCCAGCGTTTCCCGGCGCTTTACGTCACCGGCGAGGAATCCCAGCAGCAGGTGGCGATGCGCGCCCGGCGTCTCGGCCTGCCCGAGGACAAGCTCAAGGTGATGACCGAGACGTGCATCGAAAGCATCATCGCCACCGCCCGTCAGGAAAAACCCAAGGTGATGGTGATCGACTCGATCCAGACCATCTTCACCGAGCAATTGCAGTCGGCCCCCGGTGGCGTCGCCCAGGTGCGCGAGAGCGCGGCGCTGCTGGTGCGTTTCGCCAAGCAGAGCGGCACGGCGATCTTCCTGGTCGGCCACGTCACCAAGGAAGGCGCTCTGGCCGGCCCGCGGGTGCTGGAGCACATGGTCGACACCGTGCTGTATTTCGAGGGTGACCCCGATGGCCGCCTGCGTCTGCTGCGTGCGGTGAAGAACCGTTTTGGTGCGATCAACGAGCTGGGCGTGTTCGGCATGACCGACAAGGGCCTCAAGGAAGTTTCCAACCCCTCGGCGATCTTCCTCACCCGTGCCCAGGAAGAGGTCCCCGGCAGCATCGTCATGGCGACCTGGGAAGGCACTCGGCCGATGCTGGTGGAAGTGCAGGCGCTGGTCGATACCAGCCACATGGCCAACCCGCGTCGGGTGACCCTGGGCCTGGACCAGAACCGTCTGGCCATGTTGCTGGCGGTGCTGCATCGCCACGGCGGTATTCCCACCTATGACCAGGACGTGTTTCTCAACGTGGTAGGCGGGGTGAAGGTGCTGGAGACCGCATCTGACCTGGCGCTGATGGCGGCGGTGATATCCAGCCTGCGCAACCGGCCGCTGCCTCATGACCTGCTGGTGTTCGGCGAGGTCGGCCTGTCCGGGGAAATACGCCCGGTGCCGAGCGGTCAGGAGCGCCTCAAGGAAGCGGCCAAGCACGGTTTCAAGCGCGCCATCGTGCCCAAGGGCAATGCCCCGAAGGAGGCACCGGCGGGCTTGCAGGTGGTGGCCGTGACGCGCCTCGAGCAGGCTCTGGACGCGCTCTTCGAGTAAGCGCGTCCTTGCCTGGACGTGGTTTGCCTCAGTGGATCGGGCAGGCTGCGTCGGCCTGCTGGCGACGCTGCAGGCGCTGGCCGATGCGTGCCAGCCAGGCGTTGCGGCGTGCCGGGCGCTGTGCCTGACGTTGCGAAGGGAAGTCGATTGCCTTGGCGATAGGGGCGCTGATCATGACGATGCCTCCGTGGGGAATGTTCCCCTGTTGGGTTCGTCTCTATCCTGCGATCCGGCCCATCGGAGCGCCTTGATCGAGATCAATCATCGCCGCAGCACCTGCGCGACAGGACGCCGCATGGCTTTCAGTCTTCCTCGCAAAGCGCAGCCAGCTCCCGTTCGAGCAGGTGTTCATCACCCAGATTGAGCTCGACCAGACGGCGCAGATGGCTCATGGAGTCGAGGTCGATGTGATGGCACTGAAAGCCCAGTACACGCTCCTCGAGATGCACCAGCTCGACCTGCATCGCTACCTGCAGCTTGTCGTCGAGGGTAACGCGCACCAGATAATCCTCACCGGTGGCGCCATCCCAGTTCCAGGGGCGGCGCACCAGAACGCCCTTGAACGAGATGTCGTGAAGCTCCACTTGCCAGATCCGTTCGCCCTGGACGATTTCCGCGGGGGCATCGAAGGCGATGCGCTGGAAACGTCGGCGTTCGTGGGTGTCGCTCATGTGAGGTGTCCTCTGTTTGTTTTGTCCACTATAGCCAAGCCAGCGCATCGCCGTCGTCAGTCGATGGGGTCACGCTGCTGAAGTGAGTGATGGGTGGCCTATGGATAGGATCGCGCGGGCAGGAAAACATTCGCGATCCATTGTCAGGTCTCCGGTGACCAGCCGTACTCCATGGCGTGCTTGACCAGATCCGCCGGCTTTTCGATATCCAGCTTGCGGCGGATGTTCAGACGATAGGTTTCCACGGTGCGTACGCTGATCTGCAGCTCTCTGGCCATGGCCTTGTTGTTGAGCCCCTGCGCCATCATCAACAGAACCTGCCGTTCGCGGGGCGTGAGTTCGCCTTCTTCGGTTTCCTCCTGCGACAGTTTCTGCGCAACGTCGCCGCTGTAGAAGCGGCCGCCGACCGCAAGCACGTCGATGGCCGAGATGATTTCCTGCGAGGGTGCTTCCTTGAGCACGTAACCCGAGGCACCCATGCGCAGCGAACTGCTGACGTATTCCTGATTGTCGTACATGCTCAGGATCAGCACCTTGATGGACGGGTGGCGCTTTTTGATGATGCCGGTCAGTTCGAGGCCGTTGATGTCCTTGAGGCCGATGTCCATCAGCAGGATATCCGGCTGCTCACGTGCCACCAGTTCCAGTGCCTCGCTGCCGCTGCCGGCTTCACCTACGATGTCGAAGCGCTCGACCATCGAGAGCAGCGTGCGTATGCCGTCGCGGACCAGGACGTGGTCGTCGACGAGAGCGATGCGGATCGTCTTCATGACAGCGGATCCTGGTTGGGGGGCGTGGCTGCGGAGAGTAACAGGGCTACGTCGAGCTTGGTGCCGGATGACGTCGAGGTGACGTTGAAGTCGCCGCCGAAGTGCTCGACCCGCTCGCGGATATTGCGCAGGCCGATACCGCCGCTGTGCTGTTCGGCTTTGCGTGGGCTGAAGCCGCCACCGTCATCGCTGATACGCAGGTTAACCCGGCGGCTGTTACCGGTCAGGCTGATTGCCACGCGGCTGGCGTGGGCATGGCGCTCGATATTGGTCAGGGCTTCCTGAAGGATGCGGAACAGCGCCACGTTCATGTCATCGCTCAGCCGGGTATCGCTCAGGCCGTTGTGATAGCTCACGCTGAGGCCACTGCGCTGCTCGAATTCGCTGGCCAGTTGGCCGATGGCCGAGGCGAGGCCCAGGGTGTCGAGCAGGGATGGGTGCAGGTCGTGGGAAATGCGCCGTACTTCGCCAATCGCGCCTGCCAGGCGCTCGATCCCCTGGCGCAGGGTCTGCGCGGCGCTGGCCTTGCCGGCCTCCAGTTCGTGAGCGGCCAGTTCGAATTTGAATTTGATCGACACCAGCAACTGGCTGATACCGTCATGCAGTTCGCGAGACAGCCTCGAGCGCTCTTCTTCCTGCGACGTGATGATGCGCTGGGTCAGCTGTTGCAACTTGCGGTCGGCGAGGCGGTGCTCGCTGACGTTGAGGGTCAGGCCGCTGGCGAACACCAGCAGTACCGCGATCAGCGCGACGATGGCGATGGCCAGCATGGTGGTACGAATGCCGCTACCCACGTCGTGGCGAACCTGGGCGATGGCGTTATCGACGTCCTCCAGATAGATGCCGGTGCCGAGCATCCAGCCCCAGCGCTCGAGCATGGTCACGTAAGCGAGCTTGTCGGCCATCTGGCCGGTGGACGGCTTCTGCCAGCCGTAGCGCTGAAAGCCGTCGCCCTGGGTCGCGCTACGGATCAACGCCTGGATCACCAGCAGACCGTGGGAGTCGGTCATGTTCCACAGGTCTTTGCCCACCAGAGTGCCTTGGCGAGGGTGCATCAGGCTTTTGCCGTTACGGTCGTAGACGAAGAAGTAACCGTCGCTGCCGAAGTTGATACGTGCCAGCAGGGCGAGTACCTGACGCTTGGTCTCATCGTCGTCGAGGCCGCTGTCGTAAAGCGGCCCGATGGTGCTCAGCGCCATCTCCACGTAGTGCTTGAGCTCGGCCTGCTTGCTGCTGAGGATGCTGTGTTCGATAAGTTGCGCCTGTTGGTTGCCCAGGCGCTGGTTCTGGATCAGCACCAGCAGGCAGACCACCGCCACGGCCAGCAGCATCGGCAGCAGACTGAGCGCGACGATCTTGTGCTTGAGTTGCATCGATTCACTCCGGACGGGAGGTTTGCTGGCAGGGTAGGGCTGGGCGCATTGATCACCCCCGGGGCAGCGGGCCGCCAGAGCATACACAAAACCGGGTCGTGACCGGTTGGCAGGTTCGGTTCTGGCCTACGTAGTTCTACGCAGGGGGCCGTGGGTAGTTTTGCGAATTACTCGAAAGGGGACTTATATGGATAGTTGCGGGGGCTCTGTTGCGGAGCAAAACAATAACAATGAACGTCGCGGACAGACGTCTGCGGCAGGAGAGGTCAAATGACCAGAATGGCTAGCCATATCGCCTGGTTTGCCGTCGCCTTACTGGGCGCCTTCGCGCTAGGTACCGTGGCGCTGAACCGCGGTGAGTCGATCAACGCCCTGTGGATTGTCGTCGCTGCCGTGGCGATCTATCTCGTCGTCTATCGGTACTACAGCCTGTTCATCGCCACCAAGGTGATGCAGCTCGACCCCAGTCGCGCTACCCCCGCCGTACTCAACAACGACGGTCTGGACTACGTCCCCACCAACAAACACATCCTCTTTGGTCACCACTTCGCCGCCATCGCTGGCGCCGGCCCGCTGGTCGGCCCGGTACTCGCCGCGCAGATGGGCTATCTGCCCGGCACCCTGTGGCTGATCGCCGGTGTGGTCCTGGCCGGTGCGGTGCAGGACTTCATGGTGCTGTTCATTTCCACGCGCCGTAACGGCCGCTCCCTGGGTGAGCTGGTACGCGAGGAAATGGGCCAGGTGCCAGGCACCATCGCGTTGTTCGGCGCCTTCATGATCATGATCATCATCCTCGCGGTGCTGTCGCTGATCGTGGTCAAGGCGCTGGCGGAAAGCCCATGGGGCATGTTCACCGTCATGGCGACCATTCCCATCGCCATGTTCATGGGCATTTACATGCGCTATATCCGGCCTGGCCGCATTGGTGAGATCTCCCTGATCGGGGTGATCCTGCTGCTCGGCTCCATCTGGCTGGGTGGCGTGATCGCGGCCGATCCCGTGTGGGGCCCCGCCTTCACCTTCACCGGTGTGCAGATCACCTGGATGCTGATCGGCTACGGCTTCGTCGCCGCGGTATTGCCGGTATGGCTGATCCTGGCGCCACGTGACTACCTGTCGACCTTCCTGAAGATCGGCACCATCATCGCCTTGGCTATCGGCATTCTGGTGGTCATGCCCGAGCTGAAAATGCCGGCGCTGACTCAGTTCACCGACGGCACCGGGCCGGTGTGGAAGGGCACGCTGTTCCCCTTCCTGTTCATCACCATCGCCTGCGGCGCGGTATCCGGCTTCCACGCCCTGATCAGCTCGGGCACCACGCCCAAGCTGCTCGCCAACGAGTCCCATGCCCGTTACATCGGCTATGGCGGCATGCTGATGGAGTCCTTCGTGGCCATCATGGCCATGGTCGCCGCGTCGGTGATCGAGCCGGGCGTGTACTTCGCCATGAACAGCCCTGCCGCGCTGGTCGGCTCGGATGTCCAATCGGTTGCCGCGGCGGTCAGCAGCTGGGGTTTCGTGATCACTCCCGAAGAGCTGGAAGCGGTTGCCCGAGACATCGGTGAAAACACCATTCTGGCCCGCGCCGGTGGTGCGCCGACCCTGGCCGTGGGCATCGCGCAGATTCTTCACAGCGTGCTGCCAGGTGAAAACACCATGGCCTTCTGGTACCACTTCGCGATCCTGTTCGAGGCGCTGTTCATCCTCACCGCGGTCGACGCCGGTACCCGTGCCGGGCGCTTCATGCTGCAGGATCTGCTGGGCAACTTCGTGCCGTCCATGAAGAAGACCGAGTCCTGGTTCGCCAACGTCATCGCCACCGCTGGCTGTGTGGCACTGTGGGGTTGGCTGCTCTATCAGGGCGTGATCGATCCGCTGGGCGGCATCAACACCCTGTGGCCGCTGTTCGGCATCTCCAACCAGATGCTGGCTGGCATCGCGCTGATGCTGGGTACCGTGGTGCTGATCAAGATGAAGCGTCAGCGCTATGTGTGGGTAACGCTGATCCCGGCCACCTGGCTGCTGATCTGCACCACCACCGCAGGGCTGATCAAGCTCCTCGACCCGAACCCCGCTGTCGGTTTCCTGGCTCTGGCCAAGAAGTATCAGGCGGCGGTGGATGCCGGTCAGATCCTCGCTCCGGCCAAGGACCTCGGCCAGATGCAGCACGTGATCCTCAACGCTTACACCAACGCTACCCTGACCGTGCTGTTCCTGTTCGTGGTGGTCAGTGTGCTGTTCTATGCCGTCAAGGTCGGTCGTGCCGCCTGGCAAAAGGATTCGCGCAGCGACAATGAGGCGCCTTATCAGGCCATTCCTGCCGACGCACCGGAGGTCGCCCGTGTTCAATGATCTCAGCCGCATGGGCAAGTACCTCGGTCAGGCCGCGCGGATGCTGGTGGGGATGCCCGACTACGACACCTATGTCGAGCACATGGCCAAGAAGCATCCGGAAAAGCCGGTGATGAGCTACGAAGCCTTCTTCCGCGAGCGCCAGGAAGCGCGTTATGGTGGCGGCAAGGGGCGGCCTATCCGCTGCTGTTGATCTCTCCGGGCTAACCGCCTGGTTCAAGAACCACACGCCACGCCTAGTCGTGGCGTGTGTCATTCAGAGGAACGTGTTTTATGTCCTTTTCCCCCATTCCGGTCACCGTGCTCAGCGGCTTTCTCGGGGCTGGCAAGACCACCCTGTTGCGTTATGTGCTGAAGGCCGAGCATGGCCTGAAAATCGCGGTCATCGAAAACGAATTCAGTGAAGTACCGATCGACAGCCAGTTGCTTGGCAGCGAGCCGGTGCAGGTGATGACTCTGGCCAATGGCTGCGTATGCTGTTCCATCCACGTGGAGCTAGAGAAGGCGTTGTTCCTGCTGCTGGAGAAGCTCGACAGCGGCGAGCTGGCATTCGATCGTCTGGTGATCGAATGCACCGGCCTCGCCGACCCGGCGCCGGTAGCGCAGACCTTCTTCGCGACGGAGGAGTTGTGCGAGCGTTACGTGCTGGACGGCATCATCACCCTGGTGGATGCCGCCAACGCCGAGCGCCACCTGCAGGAAACCATCGCCCAGGCTCAGGTCGGTTTCGCTGACCGCATTCTGTTGAGCAAGACCGATCTGGTCGACGAAACCAGCCGTGAAGCCTTGATCGCGCGCTTGCAGCGCATCAACCGACGGGCGCCTATCCGGGTGGTCGAGCACGGCCGTATCGACCTGGGCGAGCTACTCGATGTGCGTGGTTTCAACCTCAACGCCGATATCGCACCGAGCCTGCGCCCGGTTGCACCTGGCAAGAACAGCGACCGTATCTCCACGCTGGTGCTCACCAGCGATACGCCACTGGATCTGGATCGGCTTTCCGGCTTCATGGAAGAGCTGTTGGAGGAGCACGGCAATTCACTGTTGCGCTACAAGGGCGTGCTGAGCATTGCCGGGGAGGACCGTCGCATGGTGTTCCAGGGCGTGCTGCGGCTCTATGGGTTCGATTGGGACAGCGGGTGGGGGGCTGACGAGAAGCGTGAGAGCGTGATCGTCTTCATCGGCGACAACCTGCCTGAAGAGGCGATTCGCCAGGGCTTCGCCGCGCTGAGCGCCTAGTTTTCCCAGGCATAAAAAATGCCGGGCAGCTCGCGCTGTCCGGCATTTTTCATTCCCGTGAACCGTTACTCGTCGAGGAACGAGCGCAGGTGTTCGCTACGGGTCGGGTGACGCAGCTTGCGCAGCGCCTTGGCTTCGATCTGGCGAATACGCTCGCGGGTAACGTCGAACTGTTTGCCCACTTCCTCGAGGGTGTGGTCAGTGTTCATGTCGATACCGAAGCGCATGCGCAGTACCTTGGCTTCACGTGCAGTGAGGCCAGCCAGGACTTCGCGGGTGGCTTCCTTGAGGCTTTCCACGGTCGCCACGTCGATCGGCGATTGCATGGTGGAGTCCTCGATGAAGTCGCCCAGGTGCGAATCTTCGTCGTCGCCGATCGGGGTTTCCATGGAGATCGGCTCTTTGGCGATCTTCAATACCTTGCGGATCTTGTCCTCGGGCATTTCCATGCGCTCACCCAGCTCTTCCGGAGTAGGCTCGCGGCCCATTTCCTGAAGCATCTGACGGGAGATGCGGTTGAGCTTGTTGATCGTCTCGATCATGTGCACCGGAATACGGATGGTGCGGGCCTGGTCGGCGATCGAGCGAGTGATCGCCTGACGGATCCACCAGGTGGCATAGGTCGAGAACTTGTAGCCACGACGGTATTCGAACTTGTCCACCGCCTTCATCAAGCCGATGTTGCCTTCCTGGATCAGATCGAGGAATTGCAGGCCACGGTTGGTGTACTTCTTGGCGATCGAGATCACCAGGCGCAGGTTGGCTTCGACCATCTCTTTCTTCGCGCGGCGGGCTTTCGCCTCACCGATCGACATGCGACGGTTGATGTCCTTGATCTCGGCCAGGGTCAGGTCGCTTTCGGTCTGCAGGGCGATCAGCTTCTGCTGGCAGCGCTGAATGTCTGCCTGCAGGTTGCCGATGGCTTCCGCATACTTGGACTTGCCCTTGGCCAGGCTCGCGGCCCAGTCCAGATCCACTTCGTTGCCCGGGAACAGGCGCAGGAAGTCGGCGCGCGGCATACGTGCATCACGTACGCACAGCTGCATGATGGCGCGTTCCTGGCCACGCAGACGATCCAGCGCTTCACGCACGCGCACTACCAGTGCGTCGTACTGCTTGGGCACCAGTTTGATCGGCATGAACAGCTCGGCCAGCGCCTTGAGTTCGGCGATGGCCTGCTTGCTGCTGCGGCCATGCTTCTTCAGCGCTTTCTTGGCGATTTCCAGCTGGTCGGAGACTGCCGTGAAGCGGCGCAGAGCCTCTTCCGGATCAGGGCCGCCGTCGCCTTCTTCTTCCTCGTCGTCGCTGTCGCCGTCTTCTTCTTCATCGTCCTTTTCTTCGGCTGCATCGCCGGCCGCAGCGGGCACGGGGGCCGCAGCTTCAGCAGGAACGATGCCGTCGTCCGGGTCGATGTAGCCACTGAGCACTTCGACCAGACGGCCGCCCTCGGTGGTGACGCGAGTGTACTCGGCGAGAATGCTGTCGACGGTACCCGGGAAGTGAGCCACTGCGCCCATTACTTCACGGATGCCTTCTTCAATGCGCTTGGCGATTTCGATTTCGCCTTCACGGGTCAGCAGTTCCACGGTACCCATTTCACGCATGTACATGCGCACTGGGTCCGTGGTGCGACCGATATCGGTTTCAACCGCAGCCAACGCAGCAGCCGCTTCTTCAGCGGCAGCTTCGTCGGTGTCGGCATCGGCCAGCATCAGGGCGTCTGCATCCGGAGCACTCTCGTGTACCGGGATCCCCATGTCATTGATCATGCGGATGATGTCTTCCACCTGCTCAGGATCTGAAATATCCTCGGGCAGGTGGTCGTTGACCTCTGCGTAAGTCAGATACTTCTGCTCACGACCCAGGGTGATCAACTCTTTGATACGAGATTGCTGTTGCGCTTTTCCGGACATAACACCCTATCCACTGAAGGTCTTGGCGGGCTGAAAACAAGCCGAGGATTATACCTCAGCTCGGCGCTCAGGCGCCAGTTGGGGTCTTGCTGGGCGAGGTGAGGTTGCTGTAATGCTCTCGCAGCAGCGCCTTTTCCTCGTCGGTGAGTTCGCTCGGGCTTTTCTGCATGATGCTGCGCAGAGCGGTTTCGCGCCGTCTTAGCGACTGGCTATGGACAAGTGTAGTTATGGTGTCGAAAAACTGCCGTTCAAGGTTGTCCTGATCGATTAACCATTCTTTTTCTGCCAGTACCTTGAGCAGGCGGCCCTGTTCGGTGCCGTGCCAGCGGGCGATCAGTTGCAGCGAACGCAGGGCCGGCTGCTTTTGCAGGGTGCCCACCAGTGCTACCAGTAACTGGGCGTAAGTGTCGCCTTCGGCAGCGAAATTGCTGACATCGTCGACCCTTTGTGCCAGTTCCGGGTGGTGCAGCAAGCTGCGCAAGGCGCTCAGGTGGGGTGACTCGACGCTCACCGCCGTGCGTGGCGGGTGATAGTCGTCGCGGCCTTTCTTGTTCCACTTGCCGCCGTCCTTTTTCCATTCGCCCTTGCCCTGTTTTCTGGCGGGGCGCTCGAAAGCCTGTACCGGTTGCTGCTCCTCGTAACTCGGTGCCGCGTCGTAGTAAGCGCTATCGGGGATGGCTTCGAACGGCGGCGCGTGGTGATCGCTGCTCTGCTGGGCGGGAGCATGTGCCTGGCGGGCTGGCGGCGCCGACATCTGGCTCAGGGTGTCGGTATCGAGGCCGGTGATCTGGGTCAGGCGTTGGCGCATCAGGGCGCGCAGGGTATTGCCGGGGATCTTTTCGATCAGCGGCGCGGCCAGGGTCACCAGGTGCGCCTTGCCCTCCAGAGAGCGGGGGTCCGCCTCTTCGCTCAACTGCTGAAAGAAGTAGTCCGCCAGTGGCTGGGCATGTTGATGGATGCGTGCGCGGAAAGCGTCGGTGCCTTCGCTGCGCACCAGAGTGTCCGGGTCTTCGCCTTCAGGCAGGAACAGGAAGCGTGCGCGGCGGCCATCCTGCAGGTTCGGCAGGGCGGCCTCCAGTGCGCGCCAGGCGGCGTTGCGGCCGGCCTGGTCGCCATCGAAACAGAACAAGACGCTGGGCACCAGGCGAAACAGGCGCTTGAGGTGTTCCTCGCTGGTCGCCGTGCCCAAGGTCGCCACGGCATTGCGCAGGCCTTGCTGGGCGAGGGCGATGACGTCCATGTAGCCCTCGACCACCATGATCTCGTCGAGATTGCGGTTGTGCTTGCGCGCCTCGTACAGGCCATAGAGCTCCTGGCCTTTGTGGAACACCGGAGTTTCCGGCGAGTTAAGGTACTTGGGTTTGTCGTCGCCCAGTACCCGGCCACCAAAGGCGATGACGCGGCCGCGGCTGTCGTGGATGGGGAAGATCACTCGATCACGGAAGCGGTCGTAGCGTTTGCCGCTGTCGGGATTCTCCACCAGCAGGCCGGCATCGATCATCGCCTTGTGCTGCAGGCTGTCGCCGGCCAGGTGTTTGAGCAGGTTGTCCCAGCCGGGTGGTGCGAAGCCAAGGCCGAAGTCCCGGGCGATCTCGCCGGACAGCCCACGACCTTTCAGGTAGTCGACCGCGGCGCGGCGCTGCGGGTGGCTCTTCAGTGCCTGGCGATAGAAGTCCGCGGCGGCCTTGAGCAACGCATAGAGTGGCGAGTCGCTCGGTTGGCGCGGCTTGCCGCCGCGTCCGCCGTCTTCGCGTGGGACGTCCATGCCAGCACGTTTGGCCAGTTCCTCTACCGCCTGGGGGAACTCCATCTGGTCGTGATCCATCACGAAGCCCAGGGCGTTGCCACCGGCGCCGCAGCCGAAGCAGTAATAGAACTGCTTGTCGGGGCTGACGGTGAAGGACGGGGACTTTTCCTTGTGGAACGGGCAGCAGGCGCTGTAGTTCTTGCCGGTCTTCTTCAACTGGATGCGCGAACTCACCACATCGACGATGTCGGTGCGGTTGAGCAAATCATCGATGAAGGATTGCGGGATCAGTCCGGCCATAGGTGCTCAATAGTGCCGCAATGCGCGGGGAAACGGCAGCGGCAAAAACGCAAAAACTCCGATCATTCGCCAGGAGGCGAAGCGGAGTCTTTGACGATAATGCCTGGCGTGGGCCAGGCATAGAACGTTGCTTGTACGGTATTAGTACAGGCGAACGCTGCGGCGCTGTTCGCGCTGCACTTTCTTGGCGTGACGCTTAACAGCGGCAGCTGCTTTGCGCTTACGCTCGGCGGTCGGCTTCTCGTAGAATTCGCGGCTACGAACTTCGGCCAGAACACCGGCTTTTTCGCAGGAGCGCTTGAAACGACGCAGAGCTACGTCGAAGGGTTCGTTCTCTTTAACTTTGACGGCTGGCATCCAGAGCTACCTTCTTTATTACCGGAGGTTTGTGTCTTCCGGCAACGGCACGGAAAGATCACAGGTTTTTAAGGGTTGCGGATGTTACCGCCTCGTCAACCGGAATGCAAAGCCTCTGATCGAAAAGCACTGGTCTGTGCCACTTGGCGACGATTATTATGCCGGCCTTTCACGCCCGGCGGGCTGCCGGTCTGTCTAACCTCAAGGCGAAACCATGCTTGTTCTGGGATTGGAAACTTCGTGCGACGAGACGGGTGTCGCGCTCTACGACAGCGAGCGCGGCCTGCTGGCCGATGCACTGTTCAGTCAGATCGACCTGCACCGTGCATACGGCGGTGTGGTGCCCGAGCTGGCCTCGCGTGACCACGTCAAACGCATGCTGCCGCTGATCCGCCAGGTTCTGGAGGAGGCCGGCTGCGTGGCTACCGACATCGACGCCATCGCCTACACCGCTGGGCCGGGCCTGGTCGGCGCCTTGCTGGTCGGCGCCTCCTGCGCCCAGGCCCTGGCGTTCGCCTGGGATATCCCGGCCATCGGCGTGCACCATATGGAAGGCCATCTGCTGGCACCCATGCTCGAGCCGACTCCACCGGCTTTTCCGTTCGTCGCCTTGTTGGTATCGGGTGGGCACACCCAACTGGTTCGGGTCGATGGAATCGGCGAATACCAGTTGCTCGGCGAGTCGCTGGACGATGCTGCCGGCGAAGCGTTCGACAAGACCGCCAAGCTGATGGGCCTGCGTTATCCCGGCGGCCCGGAAATCGCCCGGCTCGCCGAGCGTGGCACGCCAGGGCGCTTCGTGTTTCCGCGGCCGATGACCGATCGTCCTGGCCTGGATTTCAGCTTCAGCGGTCTGAAGACCTTCACCCTCAATACCTGGCAGCAATGCGGCGCCAATGGCGACGACAGCGAGCAGACCCGTTGCGACGTGGCCCTGGCATTCCAGCAGGCGGTGGTCGAGACGCTGACCATCAAATGTCGCCGGGCGCTCAAGCAGACCGGCCTCAACAGCCTGGTGATAGCCGGCGGCGTAAGCGCCAACCAGGCGCTGCGCGTGTCGCTGGAGGACATGCTGGCAGCGCTGAAGGGCAAGGTCTTCTACGCCCGTCCGGCATTCTGTACCGACAACGGCGCGATGATCGCCTACGCCGGTTGCCAGCGCCTGCTGGCCGGGCAGCATCAGGACCTGGCGATCAGCGTACAGGCACGCTGGCCGATGGAAGATCTGCCTGGCTGCGAGCCTCGTGCAGGGCATTGAACGAGAGCGGGATGTTTGCTCTTAGTTTGAAGCGTGCAACTGCCTGGTCAGAAATGCCGCTCACGGCCGGCCCACAGATCGCGTAGATTGCTGCGGTGGCGCCAGACGATCAGCCCGCTGAGCACGCACATCGGCAGCAGCGCAGCCGGCTGTTGCCAGGCGAGCAGGGGCAGGGTCAGCGGCGCCGCGGTCAGTGCGGCGAGGGAGCTGGTACGGGTCAGGGTGAAGGTCAGCAGCCAGGTACAGAGCGCCAGCAGCGCCGCAGGCGGATACAGGCCGAGCAGCATGCCCGCTGCGGTGGCGACGCCCTTGCCGCCGCGAAAACGGAAGTAGACCGGGTAAAGGTGCCCGATCACGGCCGCCAGCCCCAGCCAGGCCTGCTGTTGCAGGTCGAATCCAAGGTGGGCGGCAAGCACGACCGGCAGCAAACCTTTGAACAGATCGCCAATCAGCGTGAGAATGGCCAGGCGCTTGCCCGCTACCCTGAGCATGTTGGTGGCGCCGGGATTACCCGAACCACTGGCGCGCGGGTCCGCCAGGCCGGTCATGCGGCTGAGCAGGATAGCGAAGGACAGCGAGCCGAGCAGGTAGGCGAGGATCGCCAGCAACCAAAACATGGTATCCATTCCGCGCCGGGGGATGCCCGATTCTAACGAGGTACGGCGAGCTTGTCGTGCCGTGGAGAGCATGCTTGGACACAGTGTTTATCGCGGGTCTGGAAGTCGATACCGTCATCGGTGCCTACGACTGGGAACGCACCATCCGCCAATGCCTGCAGTTGGATCTGTGGCTGGGCTGGGACAACCGTCCGGCGGCCGAGGATGATGATTTGACCAAGGCGCTGGATTACGCCTCGGTGTCCACGCGTATTCAGGCGTTCGCCAGCGAATCGCAGTTCATCCTCGTGGAAACCTTCGCCGAGCGACTGGTCGAGCTGCTGATGAATGAATTCGGCATCCCCTGGGTGCGTTTGCGCCTGACCAAGCCGGGCGCAGTGCCTGCTGCCCGTGGCGGTGTTGGCGTGGAGATCGAGCGCGGATGTCGCTAACCCCGATACTGCTGGGCCTGGGCAGCAACATCCAGCGCGAGGAACATCTGCGCGCCGGCCTTGATGCGCTGGCCGAGATCGTTACCGACATGCGCTGTTCGCCGGTCTTCGAAAGCCTGGCGGTGGGCATCAAGAGCGGCCCGTTCTTCAATCTGGTGATTGCCGGGCAGACCACCTTGCCGCTGCTCGAGCTGGATCGCCGGCTGAAATTCATCGAAGCCGACAATGGCCGTTACGCCCCGGATCGCAAGGGCTTGCCGCTGGATATCGACGTGCTGATGTACGACGCCCTGGTCGGCAGCTTCGATGGTCTGGTGCTGCCCCGTGCGGAAATCCTCAAGAACGCTTTCGTGCTCAGGCCACTGGCCCTGCTGGTACCGGACGTCGAGCATCCGGGCGTCGGGCGCAGCTTCGCCCAGTTGTGGCGCGAGGCGCGGATCGAGCAGCAACTGTGGCCGGTGTCCTTTCAGTGGCGAGGCAGCGAGCTGACGCCTGCCGAGTTGCTGCCATCGCCCTGAGAACCTGTTCATGATCTTTGGAAGCAGTTTTCCAACCATTCCAAAGCGATAACGACAACCTGGCGAAAGCCGCCGTTCATTGTGTGGGGCGCCAATTGGTGGACTGAAGCGGATCGCCGTCCGGCCCACCCGGTTAGATGCGCGGCTGTAGGGTGGGCTTCAGCCCACCAAATCGAAGGTCCGCTTTCGCCTTGAGGTGCTAAGTCTCCCCGCGGATTTGCTTGAAAGCCTTGAGCGCTGCAAGGCGCTCGCGACTGAGGGCGTCGCCCAGTTCGGCGCCCTTGTAACCGCGCTCAAGAAGGGGCTGCACGGCGACGTCACGAACCGCCTGCATGGCGCCCAGCAGGTAGCCGGCTTGCGGGTACTCACGCTGTTCCAGGCCATGACGACCCCGGGCATCCATTTCGCTGGCGGCCACGAAAGCCTCGAAGCGCTGCGGGCGGCGGAACACGTCGAAGCGCTGCATCAGCTCCAGCAGCGTAGAGGCTCGCAGCTCCATGGCGCGGTGGGCGTGGGTGTGGAACTCCCCGACCAGTTCGGCCAACTCCTGGCATTCCCGGGGTACCTTGCAGCGGCTGTTGATCGCCTGGATCAGCGGTATGCCGTGCTGTTCGTGGGCGATATGCCTAGGCCATTCGGCGGGCTCGGTGAGGCCCTTGCCCACGTCGTGCAGCAGGCAGGCCCAGCGGACCGGCAGCGGTTGACCGTGTTCAGCGCACTGGCGCAGCACGGCCAGTACGTGGATGCCGGTGTCTATCTCGGGGTGATGAGCCGGTGGCTGCGGTACGCCGAACAGCGCATCCACCTCGGGTAGCAGGGCTGCCAGGGCTCCGCAGTCGTGCAGTACCTGAATGAAAACGTCAGGTCGTGGCTCCATCAGAGCACGGGAGATCTCTTTCCAACTGCGTTCCGGTGTCAGGGCGTCCAGCTCGCCGGATTCCGCAAGTTGGCGCATCAGCGCCTGGGTCTCGGCGGCCACGCTGAAGCCCAGTGGTGCATAACGGGCTGCGAAGCGCGCTACCCGCAAAACACGCAGTGGGTCCTCGGCGAAAGCCAGCGAGACATGCCGCAGCTGTTTGGCAGCCAGGTCGCGTTGCCCGCCATAGGGGTCGATAAGCCCGCCATCTGGATCCTCGGCGATGGCGTTGATGGTCAGGTCGCGGCGGATCAGATCCTCTTCGAGAGTCACTTCCGGGCTGGCATGGAAGGTGAAGCCGCCGTAGCCGCGGCCACTCTTGCGTTCGGTACGCGCCAGGGCGTATTCCTCGCCTGTTTGCGGGTGCAGGAACACCGGGAAATCCGCGCCAACCGGGCGATAGCCCGCTTCCAGCATGGCCTCGGCAGTAGCGCCGACCACGACCCAGTCGATCTCGGTGACCGGGCGGCCGAGCAGGCGATCTCGTACGGCGCCGCCAACTTTATAGATGAGCATAGGGTTCTCCGTCATCGGCAGAGGATAACCGCTGTGCCGGAGCCTGTCGTTGCGCACGAAGACGCGGGCCCAATCAGGGCCCGCTATCAAAGTGGAGGGATATGCAGATCCAGGCGCGGAAACTCGCCGTTCGCGGCCGTGTCGCTTTTGGGCGGCACGTGCTGGGTGTTGACGATCTGTTCGCCCTGCAGGGTCTGCAGGTGGATATCGAAGCCCCACAGCCGGTGCAGGTGCTTGAGTACTTCCTCGGTGGAGCTGCCCAGCGGTTTGCGGTCGTGCTGGAAGTGACGCAGGGTCAGTGAGCGATCGCCGCGCCGGTCGATGCTCCAGATCTGCACGTTGGGTTCGCGATTGCCCAGGTTGTACTGGGCCGCCAGGGTTTCGCGGATGGTGCGGTAGCCTGGCTCGTCATGGATGGCGGGCACGCTCAACTCGTCCTTCTGGTCATCATCGAGAATGCTGAACAGCTTCAGGTCACGGATTACCTTGGGCGACAGGTACTGCAGGATGAAGCTCTCGTCCTTGAAGCTGGTCATGGCGAATTTCAGTGTGCTCAGCCAGTCGCTGCCGGCAATATCCGGGAACCAGTGACGATCTTCTTCCGTAGGCTCTTCGCAAATGCGGCGGATGTCGCGATACATCGCGAAGCCCAGCGCGTAGGGATTGATGCCGCTGTAATAGGGGCTGTCGAAAGACGGTTGCAGCACCACGCTGGTGTGCGACTGCAAGAACTCCATCATGAAGCCTTCGGTAACCAGGCCTTCGTCGTAGAGGTCGTTCATCAGGGTGTAATGCCAGAAGGTCGCCCAGCCCTCGTTCATGACCTGGGTCTGGCGCTGCGGATAGAAATACTGGGCGATCTTGCGCACGATGCGGATCACTTCGCGCTGCCAGGGCTCCAGCAGCGGGGCGTGCTTTTCCAGGAAATACAGGATGTTTTCCTGGGGCTCCGCGGGAAAGCGCTTGCTGTCGCCGTCACCGGCCTTGCTGGCGCTCTTGGGGATGGTGCGCCACAGATCGTTGATCTGGCGCTGCAGGTGCTCTTCGCGATCCTTCTGGCGACGTCGCTCCTCTTCGGCGGAGATTGGGTAGGGCCGCTTGTAGCGATCCACACCGTAGTTCATCAGCGCATGGCAGGAGTCGATCAGGTCCTCGACCGCGTCGATGCCATGGCGCTCTTCGCACTGGGTGATGTACTGCTTGGCGAACACCAGGTAATCGATGATCGAACTGGCGTCGGTCCAGGTGCGGAACAGGTAGTTGCCCTTGAAGAAGCTGTTGTGACCGTAACAGGCATGGGCGATCACCAGCGCCTGCATGGTGATGGTGTTTTCCTCCATCAGGTAGGCGATGCAGGGGTCGGAGTTGATCACGATTTCGTAAGCCAGCCCCATCTGGCCGCGGCTGTAGGATTTTTCAGTGCTGAGGAACTGCTTGCCGTACGACCAGTGGTGATAACCCAGTGGCATACCTACCGATGCGTAGGCATCCATCATCTGCTCGGCGGTGATCACCTCGATCTGGTTCGGATAGGTGTCCAGCGCATAGCGTTCGGCGAGCCGGCTGATTTCCCGGTCGTAGTCGCGAATCAGCTCGAAGGTCCATTCCGAACCGGTGGACAGGGGCTGGCGTTTCCTGTTGCTGGCGCTGCTGCTCATGTCGAAAGCCTCCGCTGGAACAGTTCGCGGAATACCGGGTAGATATCTCCCGCCGATACCAGTTGCTGTTGGGCGAAGGTCTCGTCGAAGGCTTCGGCGACCCGTTCGTATTCGAACCACAGAGCCTGGTGCTCGCGCGGGGTGATTTCCACGTAGGTGAAGTACTGCACGAAAGGCATGATCTGCTTGATCAGGATGTCTCTGCACACCGGTGAGTCGTCGTTCCAGTTGTCACCGTCGGAAGCCTGGGCGCCGTAGATGTTCCATTCGTTGACCGGGTAACGCTCGGCCATGATCTCCTGCATCATTTTCAGGGCGCTGGATACGATGGTGCCGCCGGTTTCCCGCGAGTAGAAGAACTCTTCCTCGTCCACCTCCTTGGCACTGGTGTGGTGGCGGATGAAGACCACATCGATCTTGTCGTAATTGCGCTTGAGGAACAGGTACAGGAGGATGAAGAAGCGCTTGGCGACATCCTTGGTGGCCTGGGTCATGGAGCCGGACACGTCCATCAGGCAGAACATCACCGCCTTGGAGCTGGGCGTGGGGTGTTTGACCAGCAGGTTGTACTTGAGGTCGAAGGTATCGAGAAACGGCACGCGGTGAATGCGCGCGCTAAGCCGTTCGATTTCAGCTTCAAGAAGCTGAATGTCGCCGAAGTTGTCCGGTTCTTCTCTACGCAGGCGTTCCAGCTCGGCTTTGGTTTCCCGCAGCTTTGCCCGGCTGCTGCCGGATAGTGCGATACGCCGCGCGTGTGCCGAACGCAAGGTGCGGATGATGTTGATCCGCGACGGATTGCCTTCGCTGCTGATCCCGGCGCGTACGGTCTTGAAGGTTTCGGCACCGGTCAGGTGGCGCTTGACCAGATTGGGTAGCTCCAGATCCTCGAACATGAAGTCGAGGAATTCTTCCTGGGTGATCTGGAAGACGAACTCATCCATGCCGTCGCCGGAGTTGCTGGCCTTGCCTGCCCCCTGGCCACCGCCGCCACCCTGCGGCCGCGGGATGCGTTCGCCGGCGATGAAGTCCTTGTTGCCCGGATGCACGACGGTCTGCTTGCCGCCCCGGCCATGGTGCAGCACCGGTTCGTCGATATCGCGCCCTGGAATGCTGATCTGCTCGCCGTGTTCCATATCGGTGATGGAGCGGCGGCTAACCGCCTCTTCCACAGCCTTCTTGATGTGATCACGGTAACGACGGATGAACCGCTGGCGGTTCACCGTGCTCTTGTTCTTGCCATTCAGGCGACGGTCGATCACGTAGCTCATAGGCCCTCCGGGCCAGCTTAAAGCGGCAAGCTACAAGCTGCAGGTCGGCCGTATCTGGCCCGTGCTTTTCTTGCAGCTTGAAGCCTGGCGCTTGTGGCTGCTGTTATTGCGATTTACGTACGCGCAAATACCACTCGGACAGCAGGCGCACCTGCTTCTCGGTGTAACCGCGCTCGACCATTCGTTTGACGAAGTCGTTGTGCTTCTGCTGGTCCTCCTTGCTGGCCTTGGCGTTGAAGCTGATGACGGGCAGCAGGTCTTCGGTGTTGGAGAACATCTTCTTCTCGATCACCACACGCAGCTTCTCGTAGCTCAGCCAGGTCGGATTCTTGCCGTTGTTGTTGGCGCGGGCACGCAGCACGAAATTGACGATTTCGTTGCGGAAATCCTTCGGGTTACTGATGCCGGCGGGCTTCTCGATCTTCTCCAGTTCCTCGTTGAGGGCGACGCGATTGAGGATCTCGCCGGTCTCCGGATCGCGGTATTCCTGGTCCTGAATCCAGAAGTCCGCATACAGCACGTAACGGTCGAAGATGTTCTGGCCATACTCGCTGTAGGACTCGAGATAGGCGGTCTGAATCTCCTTGCCGATGAACTCGATGTAGCGCGGTGCCAGGTATTCCTTGATGAAGCGCAGATAGCGTTCGCGTACTTCGCCGGGAAACTGCTCCTGCTCGATCTGCTGCTCCAGCACGTAGAGCAGATGCACCGGGTTGGCGGCGATCTCATGGGGGTCGAAGTTGAACACCTTGGAGAGAATCTTGAAGGCGAAGCGGGTCGACAGACCATTCATGCCCTCGTCGACGCCAGCGGCATCGCGATACTCCTGAATCGATTTGGCCTTTGGATCGGTGTCCTTGAGGTTTTCGCCGTCGTAGACGCGCATCTTCGAGTAGATGTTGGAGTTGTCCGGCTCCTTGAGGCGCGACAGCGTGGAGAACTGGGCCAGCATCTTCAGCGTATCCGGCGCGCAGTGCGCGTTGGCCAGCGAACTGCTGATCAACAGCTTGTCGTAGATCTTGATCTCGTCGTTGACGCGCAGGCAGTAGGGCACCTTGACGATGTAGATACGGTCGATGAATGCTTCATTGTTCTTGTTGTTGCGGAAGGTATGCCATTCCGATTCGTTGGAGTGGGCCAGCAGAATGCCGTTGTAGGGGATCGCCCCCAGGCCTTCGGTGCTGTTGTAGTTGCCTTCCTGGGTGGCGGTGAGCAGTGGGTGCAGCACCTTGATAGGCGCCTTGAACATCTCGACGAATTCCATCAGGCCCTGGTTGGCCCGGCACAGCGCGCCCGAGTAGCTGTAGGCGTCGGCATCGTTCTGCGGGTATTCCTCGAGCTTGCGGATGTCCACCTTGCCCACCAGGGCGGAAATGTCCTGGTTGTTCTCGTCGCCAGGCTCGGTCTTGGCGATGGCGATCTGGTTGAGGATCGAAGGGTAGAGCTTGACCACCCGGAACTGGCTGATATCGCCGCCGAACTCGGCCAGGCGCTTGCTGGCCCAGGGCGACATGATGCTGCCCAGGTAGCGCCGCTCGATACCGTAATCTTCCTCCAGAATCGCGGCGTCCTCGGCGGCATTGAACAGCCCCAGCGGGGACTCGAAGACCGGCGAGCCCTTGATGGCGTAGAAGGGAACCTTCTCCATCAGTTGCTTGAGCTTTTCAGCCAGCGACGATTTACCGCCACCGACCGGGCCCAGCAAGTAGAGGATCTGTTTCTTCTCTTCCAGGCCCTGAGCGGCGTGCCGGAAGTAGGAAACGATCTGCTCGATGCATTCTTCCATGCCGTGGAAGTCGGCGAAGGCGGGATAGCGACGAATCACCTTGTTGGAAAAGATGCGCGACAACCGCGGGGTATGCGACGTATCGAGCAGCTCCGGTTCGCCGATCGCCATCAGCAACCTTTCGGAGGCGCTGGCGTAGGCGCTGCGATCCTGTTTGCACAGTTCGAGGTACTCCTGCAGCGAGTACTCCTCCTGGCGGGTCGCCTCGAATCGTTGCTGGAAGTGACTGAAAATGCTCATGACTTCACCTCGCTCGATGCTTGGAGTCGGCCGGGATCGGTCGAGCGGGTGCATGCAGGCCCGGCGCTTGCGCAACCGGGATGAATCCCCCGAGCACCCCCGCAGCCAGTCAGAACCTCGTGGTCGGCCTGTCCGTGGCGTGGCAGGTTAGAGGACAGCCGCCGCCGGGTGTTACCCGTGCGGCGTATCGGCTGCCTTCTCCTGCCATGACCATTCGTTGCATGGCCTGACTGTCTGCTGAAGGTGGTTACCGATGGCCCGTTCGGCCGATTGGCCGGCTACCTGAATTGGGATGGCCTGAGGTAAGGATAGTTCGGAATCGGCAGGGTCAAGGCGCAATCGCCGATAGTCGCCCCGTCGCGGCGCCCTTGAGGGGGCCAAGCCCAGTGCTGGCGCGGGCCTGGCGGGAGAATTTTTTTATTCCGGCTGGCTGGACGCGGTTTCCTGCGGGAAGGTGTTGCGCCACAGTTCGAAGCCACCGTCGAGACTGTAGACGTCGGAGAAGCCTTGACCAACCAGGTACGCAGCTGCGCTCTGGCTCGAGTTGCCGTGGTAGCAGGCGACGATCACCGGCCCGTCGAGATCGGCCTTGGCAATGAAGTCAGGCAGCGAGTAGTTGTCCAGGTGCTGTGACCCGCTGATATGCCCGGCAGCGAAGCTCTGCGGGTCACGGATGTCGACCACCACCGCGCCATTCTCACGCAGGGCGTGGGCCTGTTCCGGGGGGATGCGTTTGAACTCGCTCATGCTGTTTCCTCATTGCAGTCGCAGCGATGATACTCGCCGCTGTCGATATTCATCAGGGTCAGGCTGCCGCCCCACACGCAGCCCGAATCCAGGGCGAACACCCCAGGCTCATCGCAATGCCCTTCCAGGGAGGCCCAGTGGCCGAAAACGATCTTCTGGCCACGGGTCTTGCGCTGCTTGTGGCTGAACCAGGGCAAGTAGCCGGCGGGTGCGGTGCCCAAGCCTTCCTTGCTTTTCAGGTCCAGGGTGCCGTCCGCCTTGCAGAAGCGCATGCGGGTGAAATAGTTGGTGATCACCCGCAGTCGCGCCACACCCTGCAGTTCCTTGTTCCAGCGCGCAGGCTCGTTGCCGTACATGCCATCGAGGAACATCGGGTAGAGGGCGTCATCGGCCAGCGCGCCCTCGACTTCAGCCGCACGCCTGAGCGCCTTGGCCATGTTCCATTGCGGGGGAATGCCTGCGTGCACCAGGGCCATGTCACGCTGCTCATCGTAATGCAGCAGTTTTTGCCTGCGCAGCCAGTCGAGCAGCTCGTCGCGATCCTCCGCCTCGAGGATTTCCCGCAGAGTGTCGCCGCGCTTCAAGCGTTCGATGTTGCGCGAGGCAGCCAGCAGGTGCAGGTCATGATTGCCCAGCACGCAGACCAGTGCGTGGCGCATGCGATACAGGAAACGCAGCGTTTCCAGCGACTCGGGGCCGCGGTTGATCAGGTCGCCGACCAGCCACAGGCGATCATGCTCGGGATTGAACGCGACGCGCTGCAGCAGGCATTGCAGCGGTTTGAGGCAGCCCTGCAGATCACCAACGGCATAGGTCGCCATCAGTGCAGGGCACCAGGTACGGCAAGACGGAAGGGCGCGATGGGCGCGTCGAAGCGTTTGCCGTCATCGGCGATCATCTGGTAACTGCCCTGCATGGTGCCAACCTGAGTCGCCATCAGCGTGCCGCTGCTGTAGCTGTGGCTGGTGCCTGGCTCGATCAACGGTTGCTCGCCAATCACCCCGGCGCCACGCACCTCCTGGACCTGACCGTTGCCATCGGTGATCAGCCAGTGGCGCGACAGCAATTGCGCGGGCAGGCTGCCCGTGTTGGCGATGGTCACGTCGTAGGCGAACGCGAAGCGGTTCTGCTGCGGCTGCGACTGCTCCGGCAGGTAGCGGGTGACGATACTGACGTCTATCTGGTAACGAGGGTCGGACATGGGCACTCGGCAAGTCAGGTGAGCGAAGGGGCGGGTTGTTCCGCCAACTGATCGGCCAGGCGCACGAAGGCGGCCAGATCCAACTGTTCCGGGCGCAAGCTGCCGTCGACGCCAGCCGCCTCGATTTCGCTGGCTGGGAGCAGGGCCTTGAGGGTGTTGCGCAGGGTTTTGCGACGCTGGTTGAAAGCTTCGCGCACCACCCGCTCGAGCAGATGATGGTCCTTGGCCGGGTGCGGCAGCTGCTTGTGCGGCGTGAGCCGGACGATGGCCGAGTCCACCTTGGGGGGCGGGTTGAAGGCGCCGGGGCCGACGTTGAACAGATGTTCAACCTGACAATGGTACTGGACCATGATCGACAGGCGACCCCAATCGCCGCCACCAGGGCCGGCAGCCAGGCGCTCGACCACTTCCTTCTGCAGCATGAAGTGCATGTCGCGGATCAGGTGGGCGTTGGCAAGCAGGTGAAAAATCAGTGGTGTGGAGATGTTGTAGGGCAGGTTGCCGACCACGCGCAGGCTGCCAGGCTCGGCCTGCAGGCGGGCGAAGTCGAATTTGAGGGCATCGCCCTGATTCAGGCGAAAACGCGGTTCATTGCCGAACTTCGCTTCCAGAATGGGGATCAGGTCGAGATCCAGCTCGATCACGTCGAGCCTGGCGCCACTGTTCAGCAGCCCCTCGGTCAGTGCGCCCTGGCCCGGGCCGATCTCCAGCAGGTGTTCGCTGTCACGGGCATGGATGGCGCGCAGGATGCGATGGATCACGCCGGCATCGTGAAGGAAGTTCTGGCCAAAGCGTTTGCGCGCACGGTGTTGGTAAGGCTCGGACATCGAAGAGCAGCTCCAAGCTTCAAGCTGCAAGCCATAAGCGACAGCAGAAAGCGGTAAGGCGAAAACGCTCAGTTTAGCAGGGAAAGGGCTTCTACTTGTGGCTTGTCGCTTGCAGCTTGCGGCTGCCCTGGGCCATTTCATAGGCAGTTTCCAGAGCGACCTGCAGGCTGCCGCAGTCGATCCGGCCGCTGCCGGCCAGATCCAGAGCGGTGCCGTGATCGACCGAAGTGCGAACGATCGGCAGGCCCAGGGTCACGTTCACGGCAGCCCCGAAGCCTTTGTACTTGAGTACCGGCAGCCCCTGATCGTGGTACATGGCCAGCACCGCGTCGCAGTGTTCCAGGTGTTTTGGAGTGAACAAGGTATCGGCCGGCAGTGGGCCGATCAGGTCGATGCCCTCGCCACGCAAGCGCTGCAGTGCCGGTTCGATGATGTCGATTTCCTCGCGACCAAGGTGGCCGCCTTCTCCAGCGTGAGGGTTGAGACCGCAGACCAGAATACGGGGTGCGGCAATGCCGAACTTGTCGCGCAGGTCGGCATGCAGAATGCGTGTCACGCGTTGCAGGCGCTCTTCGGTGATCGCGTCAGCCACCTCCTTGAGCGGCAGGTGGGTGGTCACCAGGGCAACGCGCAGGCCATGGGTTGCCAGCATCATCACCACCTGCTCGGTATGCGTCAGGTCGGCGAGAAATTCGGTGTGGCCGGAAAAAGCGATGCCAGCATCGTTGATGATGCCCTTGTGTACCGGCGCGGTTATCAGCCCTGCGAAATCGCCGTCCAGGCAACCCTGGCCCGCGCGCGTAAGGGTCTGCAGTACGTAGGCCGCATTGGCCTTGTCCAGTTTGCCGGTTGTTACCGGCTGCCCCAGAGGTGTATCCCATACATACAGGCTGCCAGCTGGGGCCGGCTGCTGCGGCCAGTTGCCGGGGGCGGTTTCGATCAGGCTGATGGTCAGCCCTAGCTCCACCGCGCGCGCCTTCAGCAATGCGCTGCTGGCGATGCAGATCAGCGCATGGGCCTGGCGTTGGGTGGCGAGCAGCAGGCATAGATCCGGGCCAATGCCGGCGGGTTCTCCGGGGGTGAGGGCGAAGCGCAGGCAGTTGGTCATGATCGGCTCTCGAGGGCAGGGCATTGGCGATTCTAGCGCAGGCGCCAATGAAAAAGCCCGGCACTGGGCCGGGCTCTTCGGTGCAGCATCAACGCGTATTTACAGCTTGATCTCCACATAGGCTTCGTCGCGGATCTGGCGCAGCCAGGTCTGCAGCTCTTCCTCGTACTTGCGGTTGCGCAGCAGGTTCAGCGCCTGCTGTTCGCGCATCTGCTCGCTACTGTCAGTGGCGCGACGGCCCATGACCTGCAGCACGTGCCAGCCGAACTGGCTCTTGAAAGGCTTGGAAACTTCACCGCTGGCGGTATTGTTCATCACTTCGCGGAACTCGGGGACCAGCGCGTTGGGGTCGATCCAGTTCAGGCTACCGCCATTGAGGGCCGAGCCCGGGTCTTCGGAAAAGCTTTTCGCCAGTTCGGCGAAGTCTTCGCCGGACTGGATGCGCTGGTAGAGGCGCTCCGCCAGAACCTGAGCTTCGGCCTCGCTGCGAATTTCGCTGGGCTTGATCAGGATATGGCGTACGTTCACTTCGTCACGGACGGTCGCTGCTTCGCCACCACGCTTCTCCAGTACCTTGAGCAGGATGAAGCCGCCTGGCGTACGGATCGGTTCGCTCACGTCACCGACGCTCATGGCGCCCAGCATGCTGTCGAACGGCGGTGGCAGTTGAGCGGCTTTACGCCAGCCCATCTCGCCGCCGTCCAGCGCCGTTTCACTGGCCGAGTTGGCGATGGCCAACTGGCCGAAGTCGGCGCCCTGACGTGCTTGCTGGTAGATGTCCTGAGCACGCCGTTCGGCGGTCTGCAGGGCATCGGAGGAGGCATCTTCCTGCACCGGAATGACGATGTTGGCCAGGCGGAACTCTTCCGAAAGCTGCATCTTGCCCAGATCGGAGGCCAGGAAGTTCTTCACTTCCTGATCGGTCACCTGGATGCGTTCGGCCACTCGACGCTGACGCACGCGGCTGATGACCATCTCGCGGGAGACCTGATCACGGGCTTCGTTGAACGACAGGCCGTCCTGAGCCAGTGCAGCACGGAACTGCTCGACGCTCATGCCGTTGCGCTGGGCAATGGTGGTGATGGCCTGGTTGAGTTCTTCGTCGCTGATGCGAATGCCGGAGCGCTCGCCCATCTGCAACTGAATGTTCTCGATGATCAGACGATCCAGCACCTGCTGGGTCAGCACATTGGCCGGTGGCACCTCGGTGCCGCGTTTGGCGATGGTCTGTTGAACCTCGCGGACACGGGCGTCGAGCTGGGTCTGCATGATCACGTCGTTATCGACGATCGCCACCACGCGGTTGAGGGGCTGTACATCGGCGTGTGCCGCGGTACCCAGAAACAGCGCGCCCAACAGCAGCGGGCGCACGCACTCAGAAAGCTTCATCTTCACGTTTACGATAACCTTGAATGCCTTGGTCGAGGAATGTCTCAACGTTGCTACCCGTCACGCCGCCCAGGCCTTTGAGGACGATTTGCAGGAAGATGCCGTTATCCGGCTCGTCGTTGCGCGAGGGGTTGAGGCTGACCTCGTCGTAGTCGATCCAGTAGCGGTTGATGACGCGCAGCTTCCAGCAGCAGCTGTCGTACTCGAAGCCACCGAAGGCTTCCAGGGTACGGTTGCGACCGTAGTCGTACTGCCAGCGGGAAATGACGCTCCACTGCGGACCGAGAGGCCAGATGACGGAGAAGTCATGCTGGCTGATCTTGTAATAGTCCTTGATGAAGTTCGGGTTAGCCGAGCCATCCGCAAGAGTTTCAGTGCCATAGTCACTGCCGAAGCCCCAACGACCGGTGCTCTGGTCATAGTTGAGGGTGTCATTGCGATAGCGATACCCGACGTTGACGATCTTGCGTGGGTTATCCGCTGGCTGGTAGTGGAACATGGCGCTACCCGAACGAGTGCGATGCGCATCCGGATCCCAGTTGAAGTCCGAGGTGAAGCGCCAGTCCTGGTTGTAGCGATACATGTATTCCAGCGCGTAAGGGGAGACCGAAGACTGCGCCTCATCACGGGTGCGGTAATCGATGCCCGGCATCTGCACCTGGCGGTCTTCGAAGTAGAAGGCCTGGCCGATGCTGAAGCGCTGACGCTCGAAACCGTTAGATTCGATCCAGCGGCTGGTTACGCCGAGGGAGATCTTGTTTTCGTCGCCGATGCGATCCTTGCCGCTGAAACGGTTTTCGCGCCACAGCGATGCGTAGTTGAAACTGCTCTCGCCAGTGTCGAATACAGGAATATCGGTCTGGTCTTCCTCAGGCACATAGAGATAGAACAGGCGCGGCTCGAGGGTCTGGCGAGCTTCGCGACCGAACAGTGAGGTCTGGCGGTCGAAATACAGGCCGCTGTCGACGCTGAACATGCCAACGCCACGATTCTGGCTGCTGCTGTACTGCTCATCGGCCAGGAGCGTGTCCTTGCCGCGCTGATCGATATCCAGGTCATAGTTGGTCTGGAGGTACTTGATCTGAGGCTTGATGAAGCCCCAGCTCCAGTCCAGAGGCAGGCTGACTGCTGGCTCTACGTGCATACGGGTGCCGTTGGAGCGTGCTAGACCTTGGATATTTACGTCATTCCAGGGGCCTTCGGAGTTCCCATTTTGGTCGATGTAGTTGCCGCTACGCAGATCGCGATCGAAGCGTACCAGCTCGGTCCCGTAGGTGAAGTTCAGGCCACCCGGCTCGAATGGCAGCTTGCCGTCCAGGGTGATCTGAGGCAAGCGATCGTACGGGGTCACATCGGTGATGGTGGCCAGCTCGTAGGCGTGAGCATTCAGGCGTGCTGTGTAGCTGTCACCACGCCAGGTCAGCGTGCCACGCTGGTTCACGTAGGTGGACGTTTCGATGCCCAGATCCGTGTTCAGATCCTGGAAGTAGTAAGGGTCGCTGATATCGGTGTAGTCGACCTCGGCCAGCAGGCGGTCATTCAAACCTTGCCTGTGCTGCCAGCTGTACATCCAGCGCTGATCCTTGTAACCCGACTGCAGCTTGCGGTCGTCATTGCTGTCGTCCAGATAGCCTGCACCGACCTGACCTTCGCTGTTGCGGGTCAGGTAACGGAACTCGCCTTCGAGCAGCAGGCCACGATCGGCCATGTAAGTCGGGTACAGGGTGGCGTCGAAGTTCGGCGCCAGGTTGAAGTAGTACGGTGTCTGCAGGGTCAGGCCATTGCTACTGGAACTGCCGAAGCTCGGAGGCAGGAAGCCGGACTGGCGACGGTCATCGATCGGGAAGTAGATGTACGGTGTGTAGAACACCGGAAAATCCTTGACCCGCAGGGTGACGTTGGTCGCGGTACCGAAACCGGTTGCCGGGTTCAGGGTGATGTTGTTACCCGTCAGGTGCCAGGCGTTGCTGCCAGGTTCGCAACTGGTGTAAGTACCATCCTTGAGGCGGATGATCGCGGTTTCTTCGCGCTTGGCGTAGGCCGCGCTGCCGCGTACATGAGCGGCGTGCATCACGTACTCGGCGTTGTCGATCCGTGCTTCACCGTTGTCCAGTTGCAGCTCGGCACGATCACCGACGACCAGGGCGCCCTTGTCGCGCAGACGCACATTGCCGACCAGTTCACCGCGGTTTTCCGCCTGGTGCAGGTTGGCTTCGTCAGCCTCGACCTGCATGCCTGCCTGGCGCACGACCACATCACCGGCGAGGGTGGCGACCTGCTCTTCCTGCTGATAGCGGGAGGCGCGAGCCGAAACGAACATCGGCGCTTCGCTCATCGGCGTGGTGTCGTTCATGCCCGGCCGGCTCGGCTCGATGTAAGAGCCAGAGCAGGATGGGCCGATCTCGGCCAGCTGCGCGCTGGTCAGCTGCTCGCGCGGTACCCAGTCCAGGTGGCTGTAATCGGCACTGCGCGATGCCAGCGCCCGGCCACCACTTTCGGTGACTTGCGTTGGTGCGGCCTTGGTCCCAGGCTTGGCAGTGGCCGCCGCCGTCGTGCCGGCACTCACCGCATTGGTGCTGTGCGTCGGCCGAGTCGGCAGATTGGCCGTGCTGGTTTTCGGCGCACAGGCCCAACCGCCAGCAGGCGAAGCCTGGCAATCGAACTGTTCGGCAGCAGTGGCGAATGGGCTGGCGAAGGGTTGCAGGGCCAGCAGGCCGCCCGTTACCAGAAGCGGGAATTTCTTACGAAAAGCGGGGTATTTTACTGCCATCTTGTTTTCCGGGCTTCCTGTGCGCTTTTGGCCCAGGGGCCGCACGCCTCTCGATGGGCTGAAAAAGATGCTGGATAATAAAGCATGACCCGCGCAACGGCTAGCGCCGTCGGAGACCCTTGTAATGCCTGATCAAGATGTACGTCTGCAACGCCTGCAACAGTGGCTCGAGCCGCAGCTGCAGCAGCTATTCGTTTCCAAGCAGTGGGGAGAGGTGCCACAAGCCCCGTTGCTACCGGCCAGCAGCGATGCCAGCTTTCGTCGATATTTCCGCTGGGAGGCAGCAGGGCGCAGCCTGATCGTGATGGATGCACCGCCTCCCCAGGAAAATTGCCGACCGTTCGTCGAAGTGGCCGCTTTGCTGGCGCGCGCGGATCTCAACGTGCCGCATATCCATGCCGCGGATCTCGAACAGGGCTTCCTGCTGCTCAGCGACCTGGGCCGCCGGACTTACCTGGATGTGATCGATAGCGACAATGCCGACAGCCTGTTCGCGCCCGCCATTGACGCCTTGCTCGCCTATCAGCGCCTGCCCATGGATACGCCATTGCCGCACTATGACGTCGCCCTGCTGCGCCGCGAACTGCAATTGTTTCCGGATTGGTATGTCGCCAGGGAGCTGGGCATCACCTTCGATGCCGCGCAGCAGGCTGCCTGGGAGCGCATTTGCACGCAGTTGATCGACAGCGCCCTGGCCCAGCCCAAGGTGCTGGTGCACCGCGACTACATGCCGCGTAATCTGATGATCAGCGAGCCGAACCCCGGTGTGCTGGACTTTCAGGACGCCGTCTATGGCCCCGTCACCTACGATGTCACCAGCCTGTTCAAGGATGCCTTCCTCAGTTGGCCGGAGGCGCGCGTGCAGGCCTGGCTCGAGGATTACTGGCAGCAGGCTCGGGCCGCAGGCATACCGGTGCAAGGCGATGTGCAGGACTTCCTGCGGGCCAGCGACCTGATGGGTGTGCAGCGCCACCTCAAGGTGATCGGCATTTTCGCGCGTATTTGCCACCGGGACGGCAAGCCCCGCTATCTGGCTGACGTGCCGCGTTTCTTCGCCTATATAGATGCGGTACTCGGCAGGCGGCCGGAACTGGCAGAGCTTGGCGAGCTGATTGCCCAGCTCAAGCACGCCGCGGGGGCTGCCCGATGAAGGCGATGATTCTCGCCGCCGGCAAGGGCGAGCGGCTGCGGCCGCTGACGCTGCATACGCCCAAGCCCCTGGTCAAGGCCGCCGGTGTACCGCTGATCGAGTACCACGTGCAGGCTCTGGCGCGCGCCGGTTTTACCGAGCTGGTGGTCAATCACGCCTGGCTCGGTCAGCAGATCGAGGATTATCTCGGTGACGGCGCACGGTATGGCGTGAGCATCCGCTACTCGCCCGAGGGCGAGCCTCTGGAAACCGGCGGTGGCATCTTCAAGGCCCTGCCTTTGCTGGGCGATGAGCCATTCGTGGTGGTCAACGGCGATATCTTCACCGATTACGATTTCGCCAACCTGCGCCGCCCGCTGGGCGGGCAGGCGCATCTGGTGCTGGTGGACAATCCGCCACATCACCCGAACGGCGACTTCCTGCTGCACGACGGCCAGGTCGAAGATGGCGTGGCGGGGCACGACAGCTTCACCTACAGCGGTATTGCCGTGTTGAGCGCGGCGCTGTTCGCCGGCAGCCAGCCGGGAGCCTTCAAGCTCGTGCCCTTGCTGCGCGATGCCATGGCGGCCGGGCAGGTCAGTGGTGAGCGTTTTTCCGGGTGCTGGGTCGATGTCGGTACCCACGAGCGGCTGGCCGAGGTCGAACGCCTGCTGACGGGCGAGCGCTGATATGTACTGGCCGCTGACGCTGGTTGGTGCCGTTGCGGGCTACGCGCTGGCGAGCATCCCCGGGCTGCTGCTTGGCGGGCTGCTGGGGCAGGTGCTCGACCGGCGCCTGGGGCTGCGTGGCTGGAAGGCGCTGGGAGAGCGACTGCGCAGCACCTCGGCGGTGGGCGACGAGCACTTGCTGTTCGTCATGCTCGGCCGCCTCGCGAAAAGCGATGGCGTGGTGCAGCAGGCGCATATCCGCCAGGCTCGTGCCGAGATGCAGCGCCTGGCCGTTGGCGAGGCAGCCAAGGCCAGCGCCATCGACGCCTTTTCTCGTGGCAAGACGGGGCAGGACAATCTGCGCGGGCCCCTGCAGCGCCGTCGCGCCGACGCGGATGCGCTGTTGCGCGCCTGCTGGCGCATGGCCTGGGCAGATGGCCGAGTGGGGCAGGCGGAACGTGAGCTGATCCTGCTCTGGGGCAAATGGCTGGGCGTTTCCGCCGATGCTCAGGAGGCGCTGAGTGCCGCCTACTCACCGCGCCGTGGACCACCCACTGCCGCTCCTGACAGTTACCAGCAGGCACTGCGGCTGCTGGGCGTGAATGCCGAGAGTGACACCCAGCAGATCAAGAAAGCCTACCGGCGCCTGCTCAGTCGTCATCATCCGGACAAGATGGCCGGCAGTGGTGCGGTGCCCGAAAAGGTCCGTGAAGCCACCGAGAAGACCCGCGAGCTGCACAACGCCTATGCGCTGATTCGCCAGCGCCGGGGTTTTCGCTGAGGGGGACTAGCGGCAGTGCGTCTACTTGCCGCCTGCCTGCTTGTCGAGCCAGCCGCGCAAGCGTCGGAACAGTTGCTCCTCGGCCACGTCGGCGTTGCCGGGCAAGGCGTCCAGGCCGACCTGCACGAAGGTCGGTTGCTTCTGCCGCTGACTGAGCTGTTTGCGCAGCAGCGCGGCCTGTCGAGCGGTAGTGCTGTCGCGATAATAGAAGTCACCGACACTGGCCTTGAGTTGCGCCAGCAGGTCGTTGATTGGCGATTCGAAGCCTTCTGGCTGACGAAGATCCACCAGCAGCAGATGCGCCACGTTGGCTGGTTTGCGCTCGGCGATATAGCGGGCCGCCCAGTAGGCGCCACTGCCGTGGCCCATCAGCACCAGTGTCTTGGCCTGTTGTTGCCCGGCAAAGGCGATGCCTGCGTCGATCCGGGCGAACACCCGCTCGACATGCGCGGCGCGCGCGGCTTCTGCGTTCTGGGTCGGCTCGGTGGCTGGTGCCGATGTTGGCGCGGGTTCGGGCGTGGCGGGCTCGGCAGGTTTCTCCGCGGGCACCTCCCCAGCCGCCGGGGCGGATTCGACGACGCGTATCGGAAGGTTGGCGCCCTGGGGATCCGGCAGGCTCAGGCTCAGGCTGTGCCAGCCGGCATCCGGCAATTTCTGGCGCAGCGGGCCGATTACCCTCGGTGCATCGGCACTCTCCTCGTCGCCCGGCAGCAGAATCACCGCACCCTTGGGGGCCGGGTCGTTGGCTGGCAGCCATAGGGCGAGGAACTGCGTGCCGGCGGCGTCGAGGCGCTGTTGCTCATTGGCCGCCAACTGACGTTCGAGGGCCAGGGCTTCGAGCTCACTGCGCTCGGCCAGAGGCGCGCGTTGCTCGGGCTTGGTTTCGGCTTGTTCGCCAGTGTCGGCTGGCGGGCTCTGCTCGCCATGCGCGGCCATGGTGCCTGTCAGCAGCATCAGGCACAGCATGTAGCGTGGCGAGTGGCGAAAGCGCATCATCGAAGGGCCCGAGGTCATGCTGAAACGTCAATAGACCCTAGAGCCTAATCACTTGTCGTGGATTTGTCAGATCCAGATGTAGCTTAATGCGGCCTTTCACGGCGGGCGCCTGCCTGCTATCTCCTCGCGTTTCGGTGCCCGAGCATGATCCACCGCTGGCTGTTTTTCCTGCTGCTGAGCCTGCCAACCCTGTCGTGGGCGGACGAGTCGCCGTCTGCCCCCGCGCCGATCTTCGATGCAGCGCAGCAGCAATGGCTGGCCGATCATCCCGTACTGCGTGCCGGGGTCGTCTTGCAGGCGCCCTATGCGCAACTCGACCGGCGCTTGCACCGCCTGACCGGTGCCAACGTCGAGATGATGCACACCCTGGCTGCCTTGATGGGCGTGCAATTGCGCTGGCGGACCTTCCAGACTCAGGAGGAGCTGGAAGAGGCGCTGCACACTGATCAGATCGACCTCGCCAGCGGCCTCGGCCAGACGCCTGCCGGGCTGCGTCGCTGGGTATTTTCCGATCCTTTCCTGCGGGTGTCGCATTTGTTGGTCGGCGAGCGCGACAGCAACGGTTCGGTGGACCTCGAGCAACTCGACGGTCGTTCGCCGATTGCCTTGAAGGTATCGGATGCCGTCCTCGACTACCTGCGCAGCAGTTACCCGAAACTCAGGCTGGATACCGCCAGTTCGCCGCGTCAGGCCCTGCAACGGGTAATCAATCAGCAGGCCAGCTACGCGGTGCTCGATGAAGCGCAACTGGGGCGTCTGTCCCGTGAGCCGGAATTTCTCGGCCTGGCGATAGTTGGCGATATCGGTTTTCCGCAACTGCTGCGTGTCGCCACCCGGCGTGACTGGCCGGAGCTGTCGGCCATCGTCGATGTCGCGCTGCGCAGCGTCTCCGCTCGCGAGCTGGATGATCTGCACAACCGCTGGCTGCCGCCGAGCTATCTGCAGCAGGAAAGCTCGTCGAGCTTCTGGCGCGGAATCAGCCTGCTGCTCGGTCTGCTGTTGATCTTCGCCCTGCTGCTGGCGTTGTTGATGCGTCGCCAGCGCGACACCCTGGAGTTTCGTCTGCTCGCCGCGCGTCACGAGATCGAGCTGCGTGAAGTCGCCCGCGATGCACTGCGGCTGTCGCAGTTTTCCATCGACAACAGCACGGTGGGCATTCTCTGGGTCAATTGGGACAGCCATGTGCGCTACGCCAACCGCGCGGCGGAGGCGATGCTTGGCTGTCGCAGCGGCGCTGTGGTCGATCGGCCGTTGAGCGATTTCGAGCCGAGCCTGAACATGGACCGCTGGCTCAACCTGTGGCGGCTGGCACGCAGTGGTGACGAGCGGCCGCCGAGCTTCGAGACCGAATGCCTGCGGGCCGATGGCAGTCGCTTGCCGGTGGATGTATCGCTGAGTTTTCTGCAGTACCGCGATACCGAGTATCTGGTGGTGTTCATCACCGATGTCACCGAGCGCCGCCGTGCCCTGGCCGCGCTGCAGGAGAGCGAGGCGCGGCTGCAGGGCATCGCTTCCAACGTGCCTGGCGTGGTGTTTCGTCTGGAGCGGGCCCGGCCCGGGGACCCAGCGTTGTTCGCCTTCATCGGTGAGGGCAGCGAAAGCCTGGTCGGCTATCGGGCATCGACACTGCTGGCGCCCGATCACGGTCTGCGCAGCCTGGTGCACCCGGACGACAAGGCCGACTACCACCGCGTTCAGGATCGCGCCTTCGACAGTGACAGCGACTGGCATTGGCAGGGGCGCATGCTCACCCATTCCGGCGAGTCGCGCTGGGTCGACATCAAGGCCATGGCCAGGCGCATGGCCGACGGTCGGCTGATCTGGGACGGCGTGGTTTGGGACATCAGCGAGAACAAACGCAACGAGCTGGCGCTGGCCGAATCGCAGATGCGTCTGCGCGATCTGTCGGCGCACCTCGAGAGCGTGCGCGAGGAGGAGAAGGCGCGCATCGCCCGGGAGGTGCATGACGAGCTGGGCCAGGTGCTCACCGTACTCAAGCTGGAAACCTCGATGTGCGAGCTGGGGTTCGCCGAGCTCGACCCGGGCCTGCGTGACCGACTGGACAACATGAAGAAGCTGATCGCCCAGTTGTTTCAACTGGTGCGCGACGTGGCAACGGCGCTGCGCCCACCGATTCTGGACGCCGGTATCGCCTCGGCCATCGAATGGCAGGCGCGGCGCTTCGAAGCGCGCACGCAGATTCCCTGCCTGGTCGAGGTGCCCGAAAACGTACCGCCACTGAGCGATGCCAAGGCGACCGGGCTGTTTCGCATCCTTCAGGAATCGCTGACCAACGTCATGCGCCACGCCGAGGCGCACACGGTGAGCGTGCGCCTGGAACTGCTCGGTGACAGTCTGCGCCTGTCGATCAGCGACGATGGCCGCGGTTTTCAGCCCGCTGCGGTACGTGCCGACTCCTTCGGTCTGGTGGGCATGCGCGAGCGGGTGCTGATGCTCGGCGGACAATTGACCCTCGACAGCCGCCCCGGCGAGGGTACCCTGTTACGGGTAAGGGTACCGCTGAGCGAGTGTGTGTCCACCGACTGAACAGGGGCTAAACGCGTGATCCGAGTACTGGTAGCCGAAGACCACACCATCGTCCGCGAGGGCATCAAGCAACTGATCGGCATGGCGCGTGATCTGCAGGTGGTCGGTGAGGCGAGCAACGGCGAACAGTTGCTGGAAACCTTGCGCAACACACCCTGCGAAGTGGTGTTGCTGGACATCTCCATGCCTGGTGTCAACGGCCTGGAGGCGATTCCGCGCATTCGCGCCCTGGCCCAGCCTCCGGCGATTCTGGTGCTATCGATGCATGACGAGGCGCAGATGGCCGCCCGCGCGCTGAAGATCGGTGCTGCCGGTTATGCCACCAAGGACAGCGACCCGGCCCTGCTGCTCACCGCGATCCGCAAGGTCGCCGGTGGTGGGCGCTACATTGACCCCGATCTTGCCGATCGTATGGTCTTCGAAGTCGGCCTGACCGATTCGCGGCCACCCCACGCGCGGCTTTCCGAGCGGGAGTTCTCGGTGTTCGAGCGTTTGGTGCAGGGGGAGGGCGTCAACGAGATCGCCGCTCATCTGGCGCTCAGCAGTAAGACTATCAGTACCCACAAGGCGCGTCTGATGCAGAAGCTCAACCTCAATTCGGTCGCCGACCTGGTGCGTTACGCGGTCGAGCACAAGCTGGTCTGACAGCCCGACTTGTCTATTCGCGACGCGCTCGCCTCGGGCCATCGTCGATCGAATCGTGGGCGCGCTCCGAGGACGTATCCATTTGCGACACGGCTGTAGGGCTCGCCCTACAAGCGC
This sequence comes from Pseudomonas flavescens, assembly GCF_013408425.1. NCBI lineage: Bacteria > Pseudomonadati > Pseudomonadota > Gammaproteobacteria > Pseudomonadales > Pseudomonadaceae > Phytopseudomonas > Phytopseudomonas flavescens. Next base: position 5,489,789 of record NZ_JACBYV010000001.1, read on the forward strand.
CTTTCCGACTCCCTTATATCAAAGTGTCAGTACGCCCGATTTGCAGGTTCTAACGCCGGTCCTAGTCTTGAACCACGGTAGAACAACAGGCAGGTGCGGTGATGGGCGACACTTCTTCGAGCGACATCCTGGTCAGCTTTCGTGGCGTGCAAAAAAGCTACGACGGCGAGAACCTGATCGTCAAAGATCTCAATCTGGACATTCGCAAAGGCGAGTTCCTGACCCTGCTCGGGCCATCCGGCTCCGGCAAGACCACCAGCCTGATGATGCTGGCCGGTTTCGAAACGCCCACGGCCGGCGAGATCACCCTGGCCGGCAAGCGCCTGAACAACGTGCCGCCGCACAAGCGCGACATCGGCATGGTGTTCCAGAACTATGCACTGTTCCCGCACATGACCGTCGCCGAAAACCTGGCATTCCCCTTGAGCGTGCGCGGCATGAGCAAGGCCGACGTCGGCGAGCGGGTCAAACGTGCGCTGTCGATGGTGCAGCTCGACGCCTTCTCCGGCCGCTATCCGGCACAGCTTTCCGGTGGTCAGCAGCAACGTGTGGCTCTGGCCCGTGCGCTGGTGTTCGAGCCGCAACTGGTGCTGATGGACGAACCCCTCGGTGCGCTGGACAAGCAGTTGCGTGAACACATGCAGATGGAGATCAAGCACATCCACCAGCGCCTGGGCGTGACCGTGGTCTACGTGACCCATGACCAGAGCGAAGCACTGACCATGTCCGACCGCGTCGCGGTGTTCCATCAGGGCGAAATCCAGCAGATCGCCCCGCCGCGTGAACTCTACGAGGCACCTTGCAACACCTTCGTGGCCCAGTTCATCGGTGAGAACAACCGCTTTGCCGGCCAGTTGGTGGAACGCAATGGTGACAACTGCACCGTGCAGTTGAGCCGCGGCGAGAAAGTCCAGGCCCTGGCCGTCAATGTCGGCCAGCCTGGCGATGCGGTGAGCCTGTCGATCCGTCCGGAGCGCGTTCGCCTGAATGCCGCCGCGCAGACCTGCGACAACCGTTTTTCTGGTCGTGTGTCCGAATTCATCTACCTTGGCGACCATGTTCGGGTGCGTCTGGAGGTGTGCGGCAAGACCGATTTCTTCGTCAAACAGCCGATTGCCGAGCTCGATCCTGCGCTCGCCGTCGGTGACGTGATCCCGCTCGGCTGGCAGGTCGAGCACGTTCGCGCCCTTGATCCGCAGTTGGCGGAATGATCGGCGTTTTCCGCTTTACCACAGCACTCGGAGCCAACATAAAAATGTCGAAGCTATTCTCCCTTTCCGCGCTGACACTGGGGCTGGTCTGCGCTGCACAGGTTCACGCCGCGGATCTCACCGTCATCAACTTCGGTGGCGCCAACAAGGATGCTCAGGTCAAGGCCTACTACCAGCCGTGGGAAGCGGCGGGTCACGGCAAGATCATCGCGGGCGAGTACAACGGTGAAATGGCCAAGGTCAAAGCCATGGTCGACACCAACAGCGTGTCGTGGGACCTGGTCGAGGTGGAATCGCCCGAACTGGCCCGTGGTTGCGACGAAGACCTGTTCGAAGAGATCGACTACTCGGTGGTCGGTGACAAGAACGCTCTGGTACCGGGCGCCGCTTCCTTCTGTGGCGTCGGCTTCTTCGTCTGGTCGACCGTCATGGCCTACAACGCCGACAAGCTGACCACCGCACCGACCAGCTGGGCCGATTTCTGGGACGTGAAGAAATTCCCGGGCAAGCGTGGCCTGCGCAAGGGCGCCAAGTACACACTGGAGTTCGCCCTGATGGCCGACGGCGTTGCGCCGAAGGACGTCTACAAGGTGCTGGCGAGCAAGGACGGCCAGGAGCGCGCGTTCAAGAAACTGGACGAGCTCAAGCCTTACATCCAGTGGTGGGAAGCCGGCGCTCAGCCGCCGCAGTATCTCGCTTCCGGTGACGTGGTCATGAGCTCGGCCTACAACGGCCGTATCGCCGCCACCCAGAAGGAAGGCAGCAGCCTGAAAGTGGTGTGGGACGGTGGCATCTACGACTTCGATGCCTGGGCCATCCCGAAAGGCGCGAAGAACAAGGACCAAGCCCTGAAGTTCATCGCCTACACCCTGCAGGCTGAAAACCAGAAGACCTATTCGGAAAACATCGCCTACGGGCCGGTCAACCCGAAAGCGGTCGATCTGCTGGACGCCAAGGTCGCCGCCGACCTGCCGACCGCACCGCAGAACATCGCCAATCAGGTGGCCATGGACGTGACCTTCTGGGCCGACTTCGGCGAAGTCCTGGAGCAGCGTTTCAACTCCTGGGCTGCCAAGTAACGGCTCGCTCGAAAGGTGAAAGCGCAGCTGCTTTCACCCGTTGCAAGGAGCGCCTGCATGCAGGCGCTCCGGCTTCACCCCCGAATTCCTTATCTGTTTCACCGGAGTTAGCCCCATGGCCCTAGCAGTGCCCCATGCCGAGGTCGCCGGCCCCTCGCTCAAGCAGCGTCTGGCGCGCGCCGAACGGATGAATCGCCTCAAGTCCCAGGCGTTGATCCTGCCGCTGGTGCTGTTTCTCGTCTTCACCTTTCTGGTGCCGATCGTGGCGCTGCTCAACCGCAGTGTGGATAACCCGGACGTGATCGGTTCGATGCCGAGAACCGTGGCCGCCATCGAAACCTGGGATGGTCGTGGCTTGCCCGCCGAGCCGGTCTATCAGGCACTGGCGCTGGATCTGGCCGAGGCGCGCGAGAAGCAGAGCATCGGTGACCTGTCCAAGCGCCTGAACATGGAGTTGGCCGGCTACCGCAGCCTGCTGGCCAAGACCGCGCGCTCGCTACCCTTCGAGGCCGAACCGGCATCCTACAAGGACGCGCTAGAGTCTTTCGATGAGCGCTGGGGCGATCCCGCCTATTGGCAGGTGATCCGTCGCAACACCAGCTCCTGGACCTCGTACTACCTGCTGGCTTCGCTCGACCATCGCGTCGATGACACCGGCGCCGTGGTCAAGACCACGCCGGATCAGGCCATCTACCTTGACATTTTCGCCCGCACCTTCTGGATGGGCGCGGTGATCACCGCCATCTGCCTGGCGTTGGCCTATCCGCTGGCTTACCTGCTGGCCAACCTGCCGACCCGTCAGGGCAACCTGCTGATGATCATGGTGCTGCTGCCGTTCTGGACCTCGATTCTGGTACGCGTCGCGGCCTGGATCGTGCTGTTGCAGTCGGGCGGTCTGATCAACTCGGCGCTGATCAAGCTGGGATTGATCGACCAACCGCTGGAGCTGGTGTTCAACCGGGCGGGCGTGTACATCTCCATGGTGCACATCATGCTGCCGTTCATGATCCTGCCGATCTACAGCGTGATGAAGGGCATATCGCCGAGCTACATGCGTGCGGCGATCTCCCTTGGCTGTCATCCGTTCGCCAGCTTCTGGCGGGTGTATTTCCCGCAGACCCTGGCCGGCGTCGGTGCGGGCTGTCTGCTGGTGTTCATCCTGTCCATCGGCTACTACATCACCCCGGCGCTGCTCGGTAGCCCGAGCGATCAGATGGTCAGCTACTTCGTCGCCTTCTACACCAACACCACCATCAACTGGGGCATGGCCACCGCGCTGGGCGGCTTGCTGCTGGTCGCCACGCTGCTGCTCTACGTGGTGTACAGCTGGCTGGTGGGCGCTGGTCGCCTGCGTCTGGGTTAATGAGCGGAGAATAGAAAATGCTGAGCCCTTACATGTCTCCCGTGGAGCGCGCCTGGTACTACGGCCTGCGCCTGCTCTGCGGCCTGGTGCTGCTGTTCCTGGTGCTGCCGATCCTGGTGATCGTGCCGCTGTCGTTCAACTCCGGCACCTTCCTGATCTACCCGATGCAGGGGTTCTCGATGCGCTGGTACGAGGATTTCTTCGGCTCGGCTGGCTGGATGCGCGCGCTGAAGAACAGCATGATCATCGCCCCGGCGGCGACCGTGCTGGCCATGGTGCTGGGTACCCTGGCCGCCATCGGCCTGACCCGCTCGGAGTTCCGCGGCAAGGCGCTGGTGATGAGCCTGCTGATTTCGCCGATGGTGGTGCCCGTGGTGATCGTTGGCGTCGCCAGCTACCTGTTCTTCGCGCCGCTGGGCCTGGCCAACGGCTACCTGTCGCTGATCGTGGTGCACGCGGTATTGGGCGTGCCCTTCGTGATCATCACCGTGTCCGCCACGCTGCAGGGCTTCAACTACAACCTGGTGCGTGCCGCGGCCAGCCTTGGCGCCTCACCGATCACCGCGTTCCGCCGGGTGACCCTGCCGTTGATCGCTCCAGGCGTGATCAGTGGCGCGCTGTTCGCCTTCGCCACCTCCTTCGATGAGGTGGTGGTGACCCTGTTCCTCGCCGGCCCGGAGCAGGTCACCCTGCCGCGGCAGATGTTCAGCGGTATCCGCGAGAACCTCAGCCCGACCATCGCCGCTGCCGCGACCCTGCTGATCGGCTTCTCGGTGCTGCTGTTGCTGACCCTCGAGTGGCTGCGCGGGCGTAGTGAGAAGCTGCGTACCCAGGTCGAATAAGTCTCTACGTTTCGTAACCGCCGCACACCCCTCGGTTGCGGCGGTTTTTTTATGCCTGGGGATCGGGCGGAGTAAACTGCTGCGCTCTCCCGCGTTTCCCGGAAAGCCCCATGGATTTCGACGATCCCAGTTTTCGCGAGCTGCTCGATGCGCTGCACGACGGCGTGTACATCACCGATGCCGATGGCATCACCCTCAAGGTCAACAGCGCCTACGAGCGGCTCACCGGGCTGCGCAGCGAGGATGTGGTCGGCCAGCACATGCAGGCGCTGGTCGAGCAGGGGGTGATTTCCCAGTCGGTGTCGCTGCGGGTGCTCAAGGAGGGCAGGGCGCTGTCGCTGATGCAGAGCGTCAGCCAGGGCAAGCGCCTGCTGGTCAGTGGCACGCCGATCTTCACCGCCGAAGGCCAGGTTCGCTACGTGGTCAGCACCGTGCGCGACATGACCGAATTACTGCGCATGAAGCACGAGCGCGACGAATTGCAGCAGCTCAAGCAACTGCGCAACAGCACCGCGCGCCTGCATGCCGGCCAGCGCGACGATCTGCTCGACGCTTCACCGGTGGCCGACCACCCGGCATCCGGGCGGGTTTTCGCTCAGGCCCGCCAGGTCGCTGCCAGTGACGTGAAGGTCCTGCTGCAAGGCGAGACCGGGGTCGGCAAGACGCTGATCGCCCAGTACATCCACAAGAGCAGCCCACGGGCCGCGCAGCCGTTCCTGGCGCTTAACTGCGGTGCCTTGCCGGAAAACCTGATCGAAGCGGAGCTGTTCGGCTACGTGCCCGGCGCTTTCACCGGCGCCGGCAGCAAGGGCAAGCGCGGCCTGCTGGAGCTGGCGCACCACGGCACGGTGTTTCTCGACGAGATCGGCGACCTGCCGCTGGCCCTGCAGGTGAAGTTGCTCAAGGTCATCGAGGAAAGTCGTTTCATCCCGGTCGGCGGTCTGGAACTCAAGGAAGTGGACGTTCGCATCATCACCGCTACCCACCATGATCTGCGCGCCATGGTCGGCGACGGGCGATTTCGTGCCGATCTCTATTACCGGCTCAACGTGGTACCGATCCACATTCCGGCACTGCGTGAGCGGCGTGAGGAAATCCAGCCGCTGCTCGACTTCTACCTGACCGAATTCAATCAGCGCTACGGGCGCCAGCTCGAGTGGGGGCTGGAGGCCCTGGACGCGCTGACCGACTATTCCTGGCCGGGCAACATCCGCGAACTGATCAATCTGGTCGAGCGCCTGGTGGTTACCTGCAGCGGGGCGGTCGTCGAGCTCTTCGACCTGCCCGAAGAGATGCGCAACAGTGAGCGGGACGCCAGTGACGACAGCCTGCTGCCGTTGCGCAAGCAGGTCGAACAGCTCGAGCGACGGCTGATCCGCAACGCCCTGGTGCAGCACAAGACCACCCGCGAAGCCGCCCGCGTGCTCGGCATGAGCCAGGCCACCCTGGTGCAGAAGATGAAACGCTGGGAGCAAGGCTGATCGGAAAATGGATCAGGCGAGGTCTTTCTGATCCATTTGCTGATCGCTGCAGCACCCCAATAGCCTGTGGCAAATCGACGCAACCCCTCTACGGCAAGGGTTTCGTCAGGCTGGCACAGGAATCGCTATGACAGGCCCGAACCCGCAAAGCTGAACACCACATAAAAGGGCCTGATGATGAGTATTGCCGCATTCAAGATCGCCAATAAGCTGCTGACCGGCCAAGGCGCCGTCGAGCAACTGGCGAACGAACTGCCCCGTCTGAACATACTGAACCCGCTGATCGTCACCGATGCCATCCTGATCAAGTCGGGCACCGTCGAGCACGTTCTCAAGCAACTGGGCGAGCGCGCCTATGGCATCTTCGATGGCGTCGAGCCGGAGCCGGAGATCGCCATCGTCGAGGCCTGCGCCAAGGTGTACCGAACGGGCGGTCATGATGGTCTGATCGGCGTCGGTGGCGGCAGCGCCATCGATATCGCCAAGGCGGTGGCCGGTTACGTCGGCCATGACGGCGCGTTGGAGGAGCTGTTCGGTGTCGATCAGGTCAAGCGTAAAGGCCCGCCACTGATCGCCATTCCGACCACGGCCGGTACCGGTTCGGAAGTGACCAACGTGTCCATTCTTTCCGACAAGCAGGCGCAACTGAAAAAAGGCATCGTCAGCGATTACCTGTTGCCCGACGTCGCCCTCGTCAGCCCGCTGATGACCCTTACCTGTCCGCGCAGCGTGACGGCGGCCAGCGGCGTCGATGCCCTGGTGCATGCCGTGGAGTCGTACCTGTCGGTGAATGCCTCGCCGATCACCGATGCGCTGGCCATTGGCGCCATCAAGCTGATCAGCAAGGCGCTGCCCAAGGCCTACGCCAACCCGGCCGACCTCGTCGCCCGTGAAGACATGGCCACCGCCAGCCTGATGGCCGGCATGGCATTCGGCAACGCCGGCGTGGGTGCGGTGCATGCCCTGGCTTATCCGTTGGGCGGGCGTTTCAATATCGCCCACGGGGTCAGCAACGCGCTGCTGCTGCCCTACGTGATGGCCTGGAACAAGTTGGCCTGCGTCGAGCGCATGGCCGAGATCGCCACCGCCATGGGCGTGCAGACCTTTGGCCTGAGCGACAAGGCCGCTGCCGACCTGGCCGTCGAGGCCATGGCCGAGCTGTGCGCCAGCGTCGATATCCCCAAGGGCATGCGCAGCTTCGGCGTGCCGGAGGATGCCATCCCGGCCATGGCCGAGGAGGCCAGCAAGATCGACCGCCTGATGCGCAACAACCCGCGTCGCCTGACGGCCGGCGACATCGAGCAGATCTACCGCGCCGCCTATTGAGCACCTGCAACAGCTGATGACGCGCCCCGGTTCTGCCGGGGCGTACTGGTTTACGTCCATACTAATAACATTGGTAATCCAAATGTCCGAACTGCACCAACAAGGCCCGGAGGCGCCCTACACGCCCCTTGGGCCATTCAAGCTGCGTCTGCCTTTCATCCATTATCGCTTCGAAATCTCCGACTACATGCAGGGTCTGCTGATGTGCGCGGTGGATCTGGCGGCGATCCCGCTGATGACCGAATTCCTCGGCATGCCCTTCGAGGTGGCGCTGGCAGTGGTCATGCTCAACGGTCTGCTGTACCTGATCCACCACCTGCTTGGCGACCCGGTGGTGCCGGGCTGGATCACGCCGGCCATTCCCATGCTCATGGCCTATTGCAGCCAGTTCCCGGAGGGCGCCGAGCGGGTGCACGCGCTGATCGCCTTCCAGTTGATGCTGGGGATATTCTCCATCGGCCTGGGCATGACCGGGATGGCACGCAGGGTGGTGTCGCTGGTGCCCTCGGCGCTCAAGGCCGGAATCATCATGGGCGCCGGGCTCAGTGCGGTGGTCACCGTGTTCAAGGAGGGCGGCCGCTTCGACGCCTTCCCCTGGACGATCTCCATCGCCATCGGCGTGGCCTTCTACTTGGTGTTCTCCATGCACTTCCAGGAGCTGAAGAAGTGCAACCGCTTCTGGTGGAACTTCGCCAAGCTGGGCATCTTCCCGATCATCCTGCTGGCGGTGATCGTCGCGCCGATCTTCGGCGAAGCACCCTGGCCGAGCATCGAGTGGGGCATCAGCAAGCCCGACTTCATCACCCTGTGGAACGAATACACCGTGTTCGGCCTCGGTATGCCGCCGCTGATGATGTTCGTCACCGCCATCCCCACTGTGCTGGCCGCCTATCTGGTGGTGTTCGGCGACGTACTGAGCAACCAGGCGATCCTCGACGAGGGCGGCAAGGTGCGCCGCGACGAGAAGATCGACTTCGATCCCAATCGCTCGCACCTGCTGTTTGGCGGGCGTAATGCGCTGATGAGCATCCTCGGCCCCGATGTGGCGATGTGCGGCCCACAGTGGGCAGCCATGCAGGTGGTGATCACCGAGCGCTTCAAAGGCGGCGCCAAGGCGATGAAATCCATCTACGGCGGTGTCGGTTCGTTCCGCTGGGGCACCAATACCGGCTTGCTGCTGTTGCCGGTGGTGACTCTGGTGCAGCCGATTCTCGGCGTCGCCCTGGCGCTGACCCTGCTCATTCAGGGCTACGTGAGCGTACGCCTGGGCATCATGGAAGCGCGCAGCCAGCGCGATCTGGGCATTGCCGGGGTGATCGGCGCGGTGCTGGCGATCAAGGGCGCCGGCTGGGCGTTCGCCATCGGTCTCGGCCTGTGCCTGCTGATCTATGGCACCCGCTTCTTCCGCGGCGAGAACGACCAGACCTTCAGCAAGGACCTGCCGCCCGCCGAACCGGTCGGCAAAGACTAACTATCAATCCGGGAACCGACGGCTCCCGGCCACTGGAGAGATCATGAAACTCAACGATCCCGATCTGCTGCGTCATCAGGCCTATATCAATGGTCAGTGGCGCGACGCCAGCGACGGCGCCACCACGGAAATCTTCAATCCGGCCAATGGTGAATCCCTGGGCCGCGTGCCGAACCTGGGCGCCGCCCAGACCCGCGCGGCCATCGAGGCTGCCCGTGATGCCCAGCCGGCCTGGCGCGCGCTGACCGCCAAGGAGCGCGCTGCGCGCCTGCGCAACTGGTACGAGTTGATGCTCGCCAATCAGGAAGACCTGGCGCAGATCATGACGGCCGAGCAGGGCAAGCCACTGAGCGAAGCGCGCGGCGAAGTGCTGTATGCCGCCTCGTTCATCGAGTGGTTCGCCGAGGAAGCCAAGCGCGTCTATGGCGATACCATCCCCGGTCATCAGGCCGATAAGCGCCTGCTGGTGACCAAGGAGCCGGTCGGCGTGACCGCTGCGATCACGCCCTGGAATTTCCCCGCGGCGATGATCACCCGCAAGGCTGGCCCGGCCCTGGCGGCTGGCTGCGCCATGGTGCTCAAACCTGCGCCGCAAACGCCTTTCAGCGCTCTGGCTCTGGCCGTACTGGCCGAGCGTGCCGGCATTCCAGCCGGGCTGTTCAGCGTATTGCCGGCAGACGCCGAGCGCTCCCGTGAGGTGGGCGCCGAACTGTGCGCCAACCCCATCGTGCGCAAGCTGTCGTTCACCGGCTCCACCGGTGTCGGCATCAAGCTCATGAAGCAGTGCGCGCCGACGCTCAAGAAACTGTCCCTGGAGCTGGGTGGCAATGCACCCTTCATCGTCTTCGCCGATGCCGATCTGGATGCTGCGGTAGAGGGCGCCATGGTCGCCAAGTACCGCAACGCCGGGCAGACCTGCGTCTGCGCCAACCGCCTGTACGTCCACGATGCGGTGTACGACGCCTTTGCCGAGAAGCTCGCGGCAGCGGTTGCCAAACTCAAGGTCGGACACGGCGACGAGGCGGGCGTGACCACCGGCCCGCTGATCGACGGCAATGCCGTGGCCAAGGTGCAGGCGCATCTGGCCGATGCGCTGGAGAAGGGCGCCAGGGTCGTGCAGGGCGGCAAGGCGCTGGGCGGCAACTTTTTCGAGCCGACCGTGCTGGCAGACGTAACCACCGAGATGCGTGTCGCCCGCGAGGAAACCTTCGGCCCGCTCGCACCGCTGTTTCGCTTCAGCGACGAAGCCGAGGTGGTACGCCAGGCCAACGACACCGAGTTCGGCCTGGCCTGCTACTTCTACACCCGCGATCTGGGCCGTACCTTCCGGGTGGCCGAGGCGCTTGAGTACGGTATGGTCGGTATCAATACCGGGCTGATCTCCAACGAAGTGGCGCCGTTCGGCGGCATGAAAGCCTCCGGCCTGGGCCGCGAGGGCTCCAGGTACGGCCTCGACGAGTATCTGGAGATCAAGTACCTCTGCCTGGGTATCTGAGCGGCTCTTTCGAGGCGTTGGTAGAAAAGCCGATCAGCGTGCTTGAGGTTTGCACGCGTAGCGGCATGCACGGTGGACGGGTGAAGCGTCGTCCACCCTACGACTTGGATCGCACTCCGAAGGCGCTGGCTTGCCGGCTAAACGATAGTCGTAGCACCGAAATGGCAGCATGTAGGGTGGATGACGCTCTTTTCATCCACCTTCGTGGTTGCTGCCTGGTGGACGGGTGAAACGTCGTCCACCCTACGACGCTGATCTCCAACGAAGTGGCGCCGTTCGGCGGCATGAAAGCCTCCGGCCTGGGCCGCGAGGGCTCCAAGTACGGCCTCGACGAGTATCTGGAGATCAAGTACCTCTGCCTGGGTATCTGAGCGGCTCTTCGAGGCGTTGGTAGAAAAGCCGATCAGCGTGCTTGAGGTTTGCACGCGTAGCGGCATGCACGGTGGACGGGTGAAGCGTCGTCCACCCTACGACTACCGCCGCCATCTTCAGTGAGCGCGTTTGCGCGTGGGCATCTGCTCCGGCATGTAGCCCGGTCCGAGCGTAGCGCCACCCGGGGGCTGCGCCCAACCCAAGCTACGAGCGGTGCAGACTCCAAGCCGTGCGCCTGTCGATCAAAGGCCTGTCAGTCGTTACAATGCGCGCCACCGTGACCAAGCACTCAGAGGTGCGCCATGCAACCCTTCGCCATCGCCCCGTCGATCCTTTCCGCCGACTTCGCTCGCCTGGGTGAGGAAGTGGACAACGTACTCGCCGCCGGGGCGGACATCGTCCATTTCGATGTCATGGATAACCACTACGTGCCCAACCTGACCATCGGCCCGATGGTCTGCACGGCGCTGCGCAAGTACGGCGTCACCGCGCCCATCGACGTGCACCTGATGGTCAGTCCGGTGGATCGCATCATCGGTGACTTCCTCGAAGCCGGTGCCAGCTACATCACCTTCCACCCTGAAGCCACCCTGCACATCGACCGCTCCCTGCAGTTGATCAAGGATGGCGGCGCCAAGTGCGGCCTGGTGTTCAATCCGGCGACCTCGCTGGAGTCACTGAAGTACGTGATGGACAAGGTCGACATGATCCTGCTGATGAGCGTCAACCCCGGTTTCGGTGGCCAGAAATTCATCCCCGGCACCCTCGACAAGTTGCGTGAAGCCCGCGCCCTGATCGACGCCAGTGGCCGTGACATCCGCCTGGAAATCGACGGTGGCGTCAGCGCCAAGAACATCCGCGAGATCGCCGAAGCGGGCGCCGACACCTTCGTCGCCGGCTCGGCGATCTTCAATCAGCCGGACTACAAGGCCGTGATCGACGCCATGCGTGCCGAGCTGGCCCAGGTGCGTGGATGAAACCGCTGCGCGCGCTGTGCGCCGGTGAGCTGCCACGTCTGGTGATGTTCGACCTGGACGGTACCCTGGTCGATTCGGTGCCGGACCTGGCCACCGCCGTCGACCGCATGCTGGTCGAGCTGGATCGTGAGCCCGTCGGCGTCGAGTGCGTGCGCCAGTGGGTCGGTAACGGCGCGCGCGTGCTGGTACGCCGTGCCCTGGCCGGCGGCATGGATCATTCGTCGATAGGCGAGGCCGAAACCGATGCGGCGTTGGCGCGCTTTCTCGATATCTATGCCGACTGCCACGATCTGATCAGCCTGTACCCCGGCGTGCACGAACTGCTCGAAGCCCTGAGCACTGCCGCCGTCGAGCTGGCCGTGGTCACCAACAAGCCGGAGCGTTTCGTCGCGCCGCTGCTTGAGCAGGTTGGCCTGGGTGGTTATTTCCGCTGGATCATCGGGGGCGATACCCTACCCCAGCAGAAGCCCGACCCGGCCGCGTTGCTGCAGGTGATGCGACTGGCTGGAGTGACGGCCGCGCAATCGCTGTTCATCGGCGACTCGCGCAGCGACGTACTTGCCGCTCGCGCCGCCGGTGTGCCCTGCGTGGCAGTGAGTTACGGTTACAACCATGGCCGACCGATCGCCGAAGAAGAGCCGCAGTTGGTGGTCGATAGCATGGCCGAACTTCTCTGAGGGCGCACCTGCGGCATTTGGTTGCCTGAACCGAGCGGCTGCGCTACCTTGGCCGCTCGTTATTCCCCCTCTTCGAGATGCGCCCGTGGTGGTCACCTGCAAACTCTGGATGAAAGTCATCAAGGCCCTGGCCCGCTGGCGCTGGCGCGCCTGACATTCATCTGCCGCAACAGGCGGCCCGTTCGCACTGACCGATTTTCCAAGCCACGAGGCTGATCATGATCCATGAAGAATTCCTGCGTTTGGCCGCTGAAGGCTACAACCGCATTCCGCTTGCCTGCGAAACCATCGCCGACTTCGACACGCCACTGTCGATCTACCTGAAGCTGGCCGACGCGCCCAATTCCTACCTGCTCGAGTCGGTGCAGGGCGGCGAGAAGTGGGGCCGCTATTCGATCATCGGCCTGCCGGCGCGTACCGTGCTGCGCGTGCACGACCACAGCGTGGTGATCAGCACCGATGGCGTCGACGTCGAACGCCACGAATGTGCCGACCCATTGGACTTCGTCGAGACCTTCAAGGCTCGCTACAGCGTACCGACCATTGCCGGTCTGCCGCGCTTCAACGGCGGCCTGGTCGGCTACTTCGCCTATGACAGCGTGCGCTATGTGGAACCGAAGCTGGCCGGTGGCGTCAACCCCGACACCCTGGGTACCCCGGACATCCTGCTGATGGTCTCCGACGCCGTGGTGGTGTTCGACAACCTGGCCGGCAAGATGCACGCCATCGTGCTGGTCGACCCGGCCGAGCCCGACGCCTTCGCCCGTGGCCAGGAGCAGCTGCAGGCCATCCTGCACAAGCTGCGTCAGCCCTTCACGCCGCGCCTTGGCGTAGACCTCAACAAGGCGTCGGGTGAGGAGCCGTCCTTCCGCTCCAGCTTCAGCCGCGACGACTACGAACGCTCGGTCAACGCCATCAAGGATTACATCCTCGCTGGCGACTGCATGCAGGTGGTGATCTCCCAGCGCATGTCGATCCCGTTCAAGGCCGCGCCCATCGACCTGTATCGGGCACTGCGCTGCATCAATCCGACGCCGTACATGTACTTCTTCAACTTCGGTGACTTCCACGTCGTCGGCTCGTCGCCGGAAGTGCTGGTGCGCGTGGAAGACAACCTGGTCACCGTACGCCCCATCGCCGGCACCCGTCCGCGCGGCGCCACCGAAGAGGCCGACCTGGCGCTGGAGCAGGACCTGCTCTCCGACGCCAAGGAAGTCGCTGAGCACCTGATGCTCATCGACCTGGGCCGTAACGACACCGGCCGCGTCTCGGAAATCGGCTCGGTGAAGCTGACCGAGAAGATGGTCATCGAGCGTTATTCCAACGTCATGCACATCGTTTCCAACGTCACCGGCGAGCTGAAGAAAGGCCTTACCTCCATGGACGCCCTGCGCGCCATCCTGCCGGCCGGTACCCTCTCGGGCGCACCGAAGATCCGCGCAATGGAGATCATCGACGAGCTCGAACCGGTCAAGCGTGGCGTCTATGGCGGTGCGGTCGGTTACTACGCCTGGAACGGCAACATGGACACCGCCATCGCCATCCGCACCGCAGTGATCAAGGACGGCGAACTGCACGTCCAGGCTGGCGCCGGCATCGTCGCCGACTCGGTCCCCGCCCTGGAGTGGGAAGAAACCCTCAACAAGCGCCGCGCCATGTTCAAGGCCGTTGCCCTCGCCGAACAAAGCGGCTCCTGAGTGCCTTGACGGCACCAGAGTCCCCAGGCTGCACACAAAAGCCCCATCCACCCGGATGGGGCTTTTTGCATCAGCGCCGCGATCGCCAGCAAGCTGGCTCCTACACAGGAGGCTGTTCGTGTAATTGATAGCCGGATGGGTTTGCTCGAAGCGATATCCACAAAGGTCCTGAGTGCACCCTCGCACCGACAGCCAACCCGCAACTTCCTTGTAGGAGCTGGCTTGCCAGCGATGTTCTCGCACGCGGCTCGCCGTTCTGAAAGTAGGGTGGACGTCGCTTCATCCGTCCACCATCGTGATGGTGAATGGAAACGGCGGCCCTTATCCACCCTGCTGGTTTGCGGCGATATCAGCCTTCGAGTTTGGCCAGCGCTACGCCTGCGTCGAGGTAGGCGCCGGCCTGTTCGCGGATGGTCAATGTGCCGCTCACCGGCGCGGTGATCTGGGTTTCCATCTTCATGGCTTCCATCACGGCAATCACGTCGCCGGCCTTTACCTGGGTACCATCCTCGACCAGCCAGGCATGCAGGTTGCCGGAAATCGGCGCTGTCACCAGGCCTTCTTCCGCTGTGGGGGGCGCTGCCTGGGGAGCCGCTTGGGTTCCACCGGCCAGCGGTGTCAGGCCTTGCAGCAATGCACTGGGCAAACCCAGTTCATGGCGTTTGCCGTCGATCTCGATGAAGGTGCGCAGCACGGCGGCATCAGCGGCTGGCAGGGTGCGTGGTGCGAGGGTGATCTGTTCGGCGAAATCGGTCTCGATCCAGCGCGTGTGCACGGCGAAGCGCTCGGGGCCGGTGAAGTCGTCGTGGGCCATCACGGCCTGGTGGAACGGCAGCACCGAGGCGATCCCTTCGATCTGGAATTCGGCCAGCGCACGGCGGGCGCGAGCGATGGCCTGTTCGCGGGTGGCGCCGGTGACGATCAGTTTGGCCATCATCGAGTCGAAGGTGCCGGGCACTTTCGAGCCGCTTTCCACGCCGCTGTCCAGGCGCACGCCGGGACCGCTCGGGGGGCGGAATGCAGCGATCTGCCCCGGGGTGGGCAGAAAGCCCTTGCCGGCATCTTCGGCGTTGATACGGAATTCGAAGCTGTGACCACGGGGTGTTGGCGTTTCGCTGAACGACAGCGGCAGGCCGTCGGCGACACGCAGTTGTTCGATCACCAGATCGATGCCGGTGGTTTCTTCGGTTACCGGGTGTTCGACCTGCAGACGGGTGTTCACTTCCAGGAACGACAGGGTGCCATCGGCGCTGAGCAGAAACTCCACGGTACCGGCGCCGACGTAGCCAGCCTTGGCGCAGATGTCGTGAGCGGCCTGGTGGATGCGCTGGCGCTGCTCGTCACTGATGAAGGGCGCAGGTGCCTCTTCCACCAGTTTCTGGTTACGCCGCTGCAACGAGCAGTCTCGCGTGCCGACCACCACCACGTTGCCGTGGGTGTCGGCGATCACCTGCGCTTCGATATGCCGCGGGCGGTCGAGGAACTGCTCGACGAAGCACTCCCCACGCCCGAACGCCGCCTCGGCTTCGCGTACTGCCGAGGCGTACAGCTCGGCGACTTCATCCATGCGCCAGGCGACTTTCATGCCCCGCCCACCGCCGCCGAACGCGGCCTTGATGGCGATTGGCAGACCATGCTGCTCGGCGAAGGCCAGCACTTCGGCAGCACTTTGCACTGGGCCGGGCGTACCGGCGACCAGTGGCGCGCCGACCTGCTGGGCAAGCTTGCGGGCCTCGACCTTGTCGCCGAGCACGTCGATGGTTTCCGGGTTGGGACCGATCCAGATCAGCCCGGCGTCCTGCACGGCACGGGCGAAGTCGGCACGCTCGGAGAGAAAACCGTAGCCGGGGTGCACGGCATCGGCACCGGCGCGTTTGGCGATGGCCAGCAGTTTGCCGATGTCGAGGTAGGTGTCGGCGGGGCGCTCGCCGTCCAGGGCATAGGCTTCGTCGGCCTGGCGGACGTGCAGGGCGTCGATGTCGGCGTTGCCGTACACGGCCACCGAGCCAATGCCCTGGTCGCGGCAGGCGCGGGCGATGCGCACGACGATTTCACCACGGTTGGCGATCAGTACTTTTTTCATGGGATCTCTTTCACGTCGGCAGTGGAAAGGAGGGCGTCGGCCTGCAGCTCGGCGAACGCATCGATCGGGTTGAAGCGGATCTGCGCATTGATCGGTATCTGTCCGGCCAGGTCCAGGTGGTGGCTGGCCACGGCGGCGATCACCGGGTAGCCGCCGGTCAGCGGATGGTCGGCAAGGAACAGCACCGGTTGGCCACTGGCAGGCACCTGAATGGCGCCGAGCGAGGTGCCTTCGCTGGGCAGCTCGTCAGGGTTGCAACGCTCCAGCGGCACCTCACCGGCCAGGCGAATGCCCACCCGATTGGATTGCGGGGTTACGCGCCACAGCTGGCTGCTCAGCCGTTGGATGGCGGCTTGGGTGAACCAGTCGCTGCGCGGGCCCATGACCACATCCAGGGTGATCACGTCGTTGGCGGTCGGTAGCGCGAAGGCGGGCGCTTCCTGCACCGATACGCTGCAGCCACCGCTGGTTTCGTTGAAGCCCAGCCGGTCGCCGGCAGCCAGGGCCGGGGGGCCGACCTGCGCCAGGGTGTCGGTGGCCAGGCTGCCCAGCACGGGCGCGACAGCGAAGCCGCCGCGAATCGCCAGGTAGCTGCGCAAACCCGCCTTGGGGGCACCCAGGCTGACGCGGTCGCCGTCTTCCAGTTCGATGGGCTGGTAATTGCCAGGCTGCCACTGCAGGCCGCTGGCGGTGGTCACGGTCAGCGGCGTGCGCGCGCCGGTGACGGCGATGATCGTGCGTCCATGGCAGACGAAGCTCAGGCCGCCGAGCACCACTTCCAGGCAGGCGCTGGCGGAGTCGTTGCCCACGGCGCGATTGGCCGCGCGCAGGGCGCCACGATCCAGCGCGCCGGACATCGACACGCCCTGGTCGGTGTGACCGGCGCGGCCGAGATCCTGCAGCACGCTCTGCAGACCGGGGGTGAGAATTTCCAGGTGGGCGCCGCTGCATGTTTCGCTGGCCGCGGGCTGCTCGTGCGCTGGCAGGCCGCCGGGCGGTAGTGGCCCGGCATCCGTGAAGCGCACCTTGTAGCCGGGGCGCAGCAGGGCCGGTTCGTCGCGCCCCAGGTCCCACATCTGCAAGGGCGTGACGCCGATGATCTGCCAGCCGCCGGGGCTGGCCTTGGGATAAACACCGCTGAAGTTGCCGGCCAATGCCACCGCACCAGCCGGGATGCGCGTGCGCGGGGTTTGTCGGCGCGGTACCTGAAAGCCCGCGCCCCCGGTGAGATAACCGAAGCCCGGCGCGAAGCCGCAGAAGGCGACCTCGTAGTCTGCGCTGGTATGGCGGCTGACTACTTCTTCACGGCTGATGCCCAACAGGCTGGCGACCTCGTCGAGATCCTCGCCGTTGTAATGCACGGGGATCTCCACGCGGCGGCTTTCCCGCGTGCTGCGCTGGCTCAGGTCGCGGCGGGCGATGTGGTTGATCAGCACCTGCCGGTCGACAGCACTGGGTCGGTATTGGATCAGCAAGGTGCGCGCTGCCGGGACGATTTCTTCGATGCCGGCTATGGGCGTGGCCTGCAGCGAGTCGAACAGCGCCAGGGTTTCGTCCAGATCGGCCAGTTCCACCAGCAACGCATCCAGATTGACGGGGAGAAAACGCACTGCAAGCTCCTACACGTGGTACGTGCTGTCGGGCACGTCGGTGATGAACATATGGCCTGGCGAATGGGTGATCGCGAACGGCACGCCGGAAGCCATGACGGCCGCCTGGGGCGTGACGCCGCAGGCCCAGAACACGGGTATCTCACCTGCGTCGATACGCACGGGGTCGCCGAAATCCGGTTTCTGCAAGTCGGCGATACCCAGGCGTTGTGGCTCGCCGATATGCACCGGGGCGCCATGCACCGAGGGGTAGCGCCCGGAAATGCCGGCCGCTTCGGCGACGCGATCCGCCGGGATCGGCCGCATCGACACCACCATCTCACCGTGCAGACGGCCTGCGGGGCGGCAGGCGCGGTTGGTGCGGTACATCGGTACGTTGCAGCCATCGGCGATATGCCGTACTTCGATGCCAGCTTCCTGCAGGCCGGTTTCGAAGGTGAAGCTGCAGCCGATCAAAAAAGCCACCAGGTCCGGGTGCTCCGCCCAGGCTGCGCTCGCATCGCTGACCTCTTCGGCCAGCTTGCCGTCGCGCCAGATGCGGTACAGCGGAATGTCGGTACGCAGGTCGGCGCCTTCGGCCAGTACGGTGCGCGGGCTGCCGGCGTCGCTGACGTCCAGCACCGGGCAGGCCTTTGGGTTGCGCTGGGCGTAGAGCAGGAAGTCGTAGGCCCAGTCGCGGGGCAGGGCGATCAGGTTGGCCTGGGTCATGCCGGGAGCGATACCGGCGGAGGGCGCGATCAGGCCATTACGATACCCGGCGCGGGCTTCGCGTGCGGCGGCGATGGCGGCCTGTTGAGCGCGTTGCAGGGCGTTCATCGGGCGGCTCCGGCAAAGGATTGCAGGGTCACGCCGGACTTCTCCAGCAACTGGCGGACCTCGAGGGCCATCTGAATGGCGCCGGGGCTGTCGCCATGCACGCAGATGGAATCGGCCTCGATCCGCGTGACGCTGCCGTCGATGGCTTCTACCGTGCCGTCTTCGACCAGACGCAGCATGCGCTGCGCGACGTTCTCGGCATCGTGCAGCACGGCGCCCGGCTCACGGCGTGACACCAGGGTGCCTTGCGGGGTGTAGGCACGGTCGGCGAAAGCTTCGGCAACGCAGGTCAGGCCTTCGCCCCGAGCCAGATCGACCAGGCTGGAACCGGCCAGGGCGACCAGCACCAGGCTGGGGTCGACGACGCGTATCGCCTCGATCACCGCCAGGGCCTGGCGCTGGTCATGGGCAATGGTGTTGTACAGCGCACCATGGGGCTTCACGTAGCGTACCGACGTGCCGGCGGCATGGGCCAGCGCCTGCAGTGCGCCGATCTGGTAGATCACGTCGGCGGTCAGTTCGTCGCTGGCCACGTCCATGTTGCGGCGGCCGAAGCCGACCAGGTCCGGATAGGCCACGTGGGCGCCGATGGTCACTCCCTTGGCCGTGGCGGCTTTGAGGGTGCGCAGGATGCCGGCCGGGTCGCCAGCGTGAAAACCGCAGGCGACGTTGGCGCTGGTCACGATGTCGAGCATTGCGGCATCGTCGCCCATGCGCCACTGGCCAAAGCTTTCGCCCAAGTCGCTGTTGAGGTCGATGTTCGGCATGTCGGGTCTCCTTGAGTCAGGCCACATTGAGGAAAGCGAAGATCGGGACGACCGATTTGGCCGCCATGTACCAGGTCAATGCGCAGGTCAGCACGCCGAGCACCAGCAACCAGCGGGGGTAGTGGTAGCCCTCCATGAGGTCGGAGCGGCACCAGCCCACGTAGATGAAGATGGTCAGGCCGATCGGCAGGATCAGGCCATTGAAACCACCCGCGAAGATCAGCAGGGCTGCCGGTGGTGTGCCGAGCAGCAGGTAAACGCCCAGGGAAATGGCGATGAATACCACGGTCGCCAGGTTGCGGCCGCGCTCGCTGATGGATTTGTTGAAGACCGTGATGAAGGACATCGAGGTGTAGGCCGCACCGATCACGCTGGTGATGCCCGCTGCCCAGAGGATCAGGCCGAAGGCACGCAGACCGAATTCGCCCGCCGCGGCCTGGAAGGCTTGCCCGGCCGGGTTGGCGCCCTGGCCCGAGGTGTCGATGACCACGCCACTGGCGACGACACCGAGAATGGCCAGGAACAGGATGTAGCGCATCACCCCGGTGACCATGATGCCGCTCAGTGCTGCCTTGGACACCTCGTTGATGTTCTCCACGCCGACCGTGCCGCGATCCAGCAGGCGGTGGGCGCCAGCGTAGGTGATGTAGCCGCCGACCGTGCCGCCGACGATGGTGGTGATGGTCGCGAAGTTGATTTCGTCCGGCCATACCGTCTGGCGCAGTGCCTCACCGAGCGGCGGGTTGGACGCGAAGGTCACGAAAAGGGTCAGGGCGATCATCATCACCCCCAGCACCACCATGATCCGGTCCACGGCGATGCCGGCGCGGTGCGACATGAAGATGCCGATGCCCACCAGGGCACTGAGTGCGCCGCCCCATTTGGTATCCAGGCCCATCAGTGCGTTGAGGCCCAGACCCGAGCCCGCGATGTTGCCGATATTGAAGACCAGGCCGCCGAAGATCACCAGCACGGCCAGCAGGTAACCGCTGCCGGGAATCGCCGCGTTGGCGATATCCGATGCGCGCATGCGGGTCAGGGTGACGATGCGCCAGACGTTCAACTGCACCACGAAGTCGATGAGGATCGAGGCCAGGATGCCGAACGCGAACGCTGCACCCATGTTCGCCGTGAAGGTAGCGGTCTGGGTGATGAAGCCAGGGCCGATGGCCGAGGTCGCCATCAGGAAGATGGCCGCTATCAGGGAGGAACGACGTGAGCGGGCGAAGTCGCCGGTGGTCTGGGCCTGCATGGAACACTCCTGAGGACTGGGTTACGTGTGCAGGGTGTAAGGCAATCACCATGCCACATCACCAGAAATGCGTTCTCGTTGTTGATTCTAGACGCATTTATTGTTCAACAATCTTATTTGTATTGATGATCTATTTGCACTGTTTTGTTACCTCGTTACCCAGTGATGATTCAGCATGGTGCGTGAGGTGACAACCTTGCCCCTTGCCTGAAGCGCCTCGCTCGGAGACCATCGAGCCTCTTCGGCTCTCGTTCGTTTGCGCAGGGCCCAGCTATTGCTCGGTGGATCGGTGATGAACAAAGACATGCCTGACAACCCGCGAACCCTCGGGGAAACCGTGACGGCGGAGATTCGTCGCAAGCTGGTCGATGGTGAGCTGGTACCGGGGCAGCGGCTTTCCGAGGCGGCGCTGAGCGAAAGCCTGGATATTTCCCGCAATACGCTGCGCGAGGCCTTTCGCGTGCTGACTCAGGAGGGTCTGCTCAAGCATGAGCCCAACCGCGGTGTATTCGTGTCGGTGCCCGATATGGCCTCGATCATCGAGATCTACCGGGCACGGCGATTCGTCGAGTGCCAGGCGCTGGTGCAGGCGTATCCCAAGCATCCGGCGGTGAAACGCATGCGCGAGGCGGTAAGCGCCGCCCAGCGCAGCGCCGAGGTGCCGGACTGGGGCGCAGTCGGCACGGCCAACATGGCCTTCCATGCGGCCATCGTCGAGCTTGCCGACAGCCAGCGGCTCAACACCTTTTACGCGCACCTGTCCGCTGAGCTGCGGCTGGTATTCGGCCTGCTCAACGACCCCGAATTTCTCCACGCGCCCTACATCGACATGAACGCCGCGATTCTCGAACGACTGGAAGCGGGGCGGCCAGACGAAGCCGCCAAGGCGCTGGATGCCTATCTGGTGCAATCCGAGCGCACCATCCTCGCGGCTTATGCTCGCCGCGGCAACTGATCTGCCGCTCTTGCGAAGCCGGCGCGCTGTCCCTGGCAGGAGCCTGCCTTCAATCTCTGCAGCCGCGGCGACAGGTGGCGAGGGGCGATTACAGCGAGGGTGCCTGCTGTCGTCTGCGCCAGCCGGCGAGGCGCTGCTCCAGAGTCTTTAGGCTGGCGATCTGCTGCTTGCGGGCCCGGCTGAACAGGATCAGTGCCAACTCGGCGGTCACCAGGGCATCGGCGCTGGCGTGGTGACGTTGCTGCACCTGCAGGCCGAAATGCCGTGTCCAGTCATCCAGACCGCCATTGCGGATTTCCGCCTCGGGGCAGAGCAGGGGGGCCAGCTCGGCGACGTCGAAGAAGGGGTGGCGCAGGCGCAGGTTCAGGGTCTCTTTCAGGGCGCGGGCGAGCATGCGCTGGTCGAAACCGGCGTGAAAGGCCAGCAGCGGGCTGTCGCCGAGAAACTCCATGAAAGCCAGCAGCGCTTCACCGGGCTCGATGCCGGCGGCAATGGCGCTGGGTGCCAGGCCGTGGATCAGCACACTGGCGCTGACCCGATGATCGTCGCGGTGCAGGGTGCATTCGAATTGCTGGCCAAGCTGGATGGCACCGTTGTCGATGACCACTGCACCGATCGACAGCACCTGGTCACGCTTCATGTCCAGCCCACTGGTTTCCAGGTCGAGCACCACCAGGCGTCGCTGCGTCAGCGGTGTTTCATCCGGCACGGCTGGGGCTGGCAGCGCATCGCGACGGCGTTGCTGTTCAGGGGGCAGGGTCGTATGGCGGCGGGTCAGCCAGGTGAGTGCATTCATAACTGGTAGCGTAGCGCCAGGCTGCTTTGCAGGCGCTGGGCCTGACGAAAGGATTCACGGAGGATGCGCCGATCCAGGTGGTTGAGACTGTCCGGGTCGAGGCGGTTGGAATACGGCTGGGCCTGACGCGCCTGCAGTTGATGCTGCTGCAGGCGCGTCTGCTGGATGAAGTGATAGGCCTCTTCGTAGGCCGCGCCATCCAGTGGGTCGATGATGGCTCGGTCGATCAGTTCGCGCAGGCGCTGCTGGGTATTGCAGGCCTTGATGCCATTGGCCAGGGCCAGCAGTCGGGCGCCGTCGACGAAGGGCGTCAGGCCCTGGGACTTGAGATCCAGAGTGTCTTTCTCGGCGCCGCGACGGGCCACCACGAAATCCCGAAAGCGCCCAACGGGTGGCCGTTGTCGCAGGGCGTTCTCGGCCATCAGGCGCTGGAACAGGCGGTTGTCGGCGATCTGCCCGAGCAGCTCGTCGCGCAGTTTTTCGCAACCGCTGGCGTCGCCCCACACGGTGCGCAGGTCGAAGTAGATGGTCGAGGCCAGCAGGTTTTCCGGGGACGCCTCGCGCACGAAGCCAGCGAAGCGGCGCGACCACTCCTGGCGCGACAGGCACAGTTGCGGGTTGCCGGCCATGATGTCGCCCTTGCACAGGCTGAAGCCGCATCGTGCCAGGCGTTGATTGATCTCCATGGCCAGTGGCAGCAGGCGGCCGCGGATCGCTGCGGCCTCCGCGCCGTCCGCTGCCTCGAAGAGAATGCCGTTGTCCTGGTCGGTATGCAGGGTCTGCTCGCGACGCCCCTCGCTGCCGAAACACAACCAGGTGAACGCAACGCCCGGGTCGCCCAGGTCTTCGATGGTCAGCTCGATCACCCGGCACACGGTGTGGTCATTGAGCAGGGTGACGATATGGGTGATCTGGCTGGCGCTGGCACCGTGGGCTAGCATGCGGTCGACCAGTTGGCGGATGTCTTCACGCAGGGCGGCGAGGGTTTCCACCCGCCCGGCGTGGCGAATGGTGCGGGCCAGGTGCACCAAGTCGACGCGCTGCAGGGAAAACAGGTCGCGTTCGGAAACCACGCCGCAGAGTTTGCCCTGTTCCACCAGGCAGACGTGGGCGATATGCCGCTCGGTCATGGCGATGGCGGCATCGAAGGCGCTGGCGCTCGGCGGCAGGTGGAAGGGCGACTGGGTCATCAGGCTGTCGATCGGCAGCTCCAGCGAACTGCCGTCCGCCACCGCACGGCGCAGGTCACGCAGGGTGAAGATGCCCTGTGGGCGCAGCCCGGGATCGACGATGACGATGCTGCCGACCTGCCCTTCGTGCATCAGCCGCACGGCATCGCGCAAGGGCATGTCCGGTGCGCAGGAGATCGGTTGGCGCATGGCCAGCTCGCCCAGGCGGGTATCCAGCGAATACTGCGAGCCGAGGGTTTCCACCGCGCGCATCTGCACCTGCTGGTTGACCTGATCGAGCAGGCTGCTGACGCCGCGCAGGGCGAAATCGCGCAGTGGCGTGGACTGCGCGAACAGACGGGCGAAGGCGGTTTTGTCGAGCAGCAGGCAGAAGGTGTCCTCGGCGGCCAGGTGAGCGGTGCGCGTGGCCCGTTCACCGATCAGCGCAGCCATGGGAAAGCACTCGCCGCTGGTGATCTCGAAGGTGGTTTCCGTGCCGCGCCGCGCCGAGTGCGGGCGCTGGCCATGAACGCGGCCCTGCTTGACGATGTAGAGGTGCTGCACCGGGCCATCGTCCGGGTGGATGATGGTGTCATCCTCGCCATAGAAGCGCAGTTGGCAGTGTTCGACCAGATAGGCGAGGTGGGCGGTATCCATCTGGTTGAACGGTGGAAACTTCTGCAGAAACTCCATGGTGCCGTGGATGTTCTGCTGCACCGCGGTCTTGCCGGCCAGGGCGAAATCGTCCGCTGGTTTCATCGCTCGCTGTTCCTTTCGTTCTTGTGGCGACATGGTGGCGACCTGGGCCCGGATTCGACATAGGACGTAAGTCTAGGGTCTGTCGGCGGCCTGCGTTTTATCGATTGTCACGAGATTAGCGCGGCCGGTCGTGAACCTCTGCGGTCATTTGGCGTCCTGTTTTGTCTGGGACGCATTTTGTCTGAGACGCATTTTAAATCCGGAGCGCTTCGTTCAATTCCGGAGACAGAGGAGAGCACCATGAGCGGCAACCATCTTGGCCGAACCCTGGCCCTCGGCCTTGGCATCATCCTGAGTTGCAGCGCCAGCGCGCAGCAGAAGCCCATCGAGCTTATCGGCATCAACGTGGCTGGCGCGGCATTCGCCAGTTCGCACATTCCCGGCAAGCACGGCACCAACTTCTTCTTCCCGCCGTCCGGTTATTACACCAAATGGCAGCAGAAGGGCATCAGCTGGGTGCGCTTCTCCATTCAGTGGGAGCGCCTGCAGCCCAAGGCCAATGGCGAGTTCGATGAAAGTTACGCCAAGCTGATCGACAAGACCCTGACCGAAGCCCACCAGAGCGGCATCGAGGTGATGCTCGACGTGCACAACTACGGGCGCTACTACGACAAGGTGATCGGCACCGACGATGTACCGATCTCCGCCTACAAGAATCTGATGGAACGCATCGCCGCACGTTGGGGCAACAACCCGGCGGTGTATTCCTACGACCTGATGAACGAGCCCTACGGCGCAGCCAACAAGTTCTGGCCGGAAGTGGCCCAGGCCGGCATCGACGGGGTGCGCAAGTACGATTCGAAGAACGCGGTGTACGTCGAGGGTGCGCAATATTCGTCGGCAACGCAGTGGCCGAAGCTCAACGATGCCTTGCTGGACCTGAAGGATCCGGCGAACAACATCGTCTATTCGGCGCACATGTACATCGACCCCGACAGCAGCGGCAGTTACAAGCAGGCCCTGGCGCCCAATCTGGATCCGCAGATTGGCGTCAAGCGCATCGAACCCTTCGTCAACTGGCTGATCAAGCACAACAAGAAGGGCCATATCGGCGAGTTCGGCGTGCCGGCTGACGACGAGAGCGGCCTCAAGGCCCTGGATCAGACCCTTGCCTACCTGCAGAAACACTGCATCCCGTTCACCTATTGGGCGGCGGGGCCCTCGTGGGGCAAGCACAAGTTGTCGATCGAACCGGTCAAGGGCGTGGACCGGCCGCAATGGGCGGTATTGCAGAAGTACCTGGGGGGCGGCAACTGCACCAGTATCGGTCCGGGAACCTGAGGTTCCCGTTCGCGCTCTGATTAGCGGGGCGGCACTCAATGCTGCCGTCACCGTTCCCCTCGTAAGACCTCATCTCAAGGATGCAAACATGACAAACCGCAATCTGTGGGTGGATTATGCCAAGGCAATCGGCATCCTCCTGGTGGTCTATGGCCATGTGGTGCGCGGTTTGCTCAACGGCGGCATCATTACCGAGAACGTGGATTTCCACTGGCTGGTGGACAGCGTCATCTACACCTTCCACATGCCGCTGTTCTTCTTTCTGTCCGGGCTGTTCTTCTGGCACTCGCTGAACAATCGCGGCAGTGGTGGCCTGTTCTGCAACAAGATCGACACCATCTTCTATCCCTTCGTGCTCTGGTCGTTGCTGCAAGGCAGCATCGAAGTGGTACTGGCCCGCTATACCAATGGGGGCGTCGGGATGGGCGAAGTGCTGGCGCTGCTGTGGTCACCGCGCGCGCAGTTCTGGTTCCTGTACGCGCTGTTCGCCGCGTTCTGCCTGGCCATCCTGCTCTATCGCAGTTTCTCGACAAGGGCGTTCCTGCCGCTGCTGGTGCTCAGTGCGCTGTTCTACCTGCTGCAACAGTGGACGCCGCGGGTCGCCGCGCTGGTGTTCCTGGCGCAGAATTTCGTGTTCTTCGCCCTTGGGGTCTGGTTCAACCAGATCCGTGATGGCATCGAGGCACGCGCCTCGGCATTCGCCCTGGGTAGCGGCCTGGCGTTCATCGTGGTGCAGTATCTGTTCCACGGTCCGCTTGGCCTGACCTATGCGGATCGTGGTGCGGCATCGCTGGTCGTGGCCTTCATCGGCATTCTGTTCAGCGTCAGCCTGTGCATGGTGCTGGCGCGTCGCCCGCTGGACTGGGTGCTGACCCTGGGCGCGCTGTCGATGCCGATCTTCCTCATGCATATCCTCGCCGGCAGTGGCATGCGAGTGATCCTGAGCAAGTTTCTGGGCATCAACGACGACACCCTGCATATCGTCGCCGGCTGCCTGGCGGGCGTAGTGCTGCCGATCATCGCGGCGAAGATTCTCCAGGCGCTGGGCATCAACTGGTTGTACGAAGCACCGAAGCGTTTCTCCGCCTATCGCTGGCAGCAGCGTCGGATTGCCGTGCAGCCAGCTGGGTGATGCGGATACCCGGCATTGGCGCAATGTCGACGATCGCTTGGTGGGTTACGCGAAGCTTGGAGATTTTCGGTGTTTGAAATTTATAGGCAGTGCGTCGCTAACCTGCGCGGCCCGACCCACCCTACGGGTCTTGCGCGGCTCCATAGGGCGCCGTAACCCGCCACTTGTACGATTCCGGTTTGGAAAAGGAAAACCGCCTTTCGGCGGTTTCCTTTTGCGCGGACGTTTAGCGCGCCTGGCTGGCTTTCAGCTCGCGGCGGCGGCGGTGCAGCACCGGTTCGGTATAACCGTTAGGTTGTTTCGTGCCCTCCAACACCAGCTCCAGCGCCGCCTGGAAGGCGATGTTGCTGTCGAAATCCGGCGCCATCGGGCGATACAGCGGGTCGCCCGCGTTCTGCCGGTCGACCACCGGGGCCATGCGCTTGAGGCTCTCCAGCACCTGCTGTTCACTGACCACGCCATGGCGTAGCCAGTTGGCCAGCAACTGGCTGGAGATGCGCAGGGTGGCACGGTCTTCCATCAGGCCGACATCGTTGATGTCCGGCACCTTGGAGCAACCCACGCCCTGGTCGATCCAGCGCACCACGTAGCCGAGAATGCCCTGAGCGTTGTTGTCCAGTTCGTTGCGGATGTCCTCGGCGCTCCAGTCGGTGCTGGGCGCCAGCGGGATGCTGAGGATTTCGTCCAGCGAGGCCGGTGTGCGCTTGGCCAGTTCGGCCTGACGGGCGAATACGTCGACCTTGTGGTAGTGCAGGGCGTGCAGGGTGGCCGCGGTTGGTGACGGCACCCAGGCGGTGTTGGCGCCGGCCAGCGGATGGCCGATCTTCTGTTCGAGCATCGCGGCCATCAGGTCGGGCATGGCCCACATGCCCTTGCCGATCTGTGCGCGGCCCTGCAGGCCGGTGGCCAGGCCAACGTCGACGTTGTTGTTCTCGTAGGCGCTGATCCACTTCTCGCTTTTCATGGCGGCCTTGCGCACCACGGCGCCGGCTTCCATCGACGTGTGGATTTCGTCGCCGGTACGGTCGAGGAAACCCGTGTTGATGAACACCACGCGTTCGCTGGCAGCGGCGATGCAAGCCTTGAGGTTGACGGTGGTGCGGCGCTCCTCGTCCATGATGCCGACCTTCAGGGTGTTGCGCGGCAGGCCCAGCACCTGTTCGACGCGGGCGAACAGCTCGCTGGTGAACGCCACTTCCTCGGGACCGTGCATCTTCGGTTTGACGATGTACACCGAGCCGGTGCGGGTGTTGGCGCGGCTGCTGTTGCCGTTGAGGTTGTGCAGCGCGGCCAGGCTGGTGCACAGCGCGTCGAGAATGCCTTCCGGCAGCTCGTTACCGCTGGCGTCGAGTACCGCCGGGTTGGTCATCAGGTGGCCAACGTTGCGCACGAACAGCAGGCTGCGCCCGTGCAGGGTCAGCTCACCGCCATCCGGGCGGGTATAGACGCGATCCGGGTTCATGGTGCGGGTGAAGGTGCTGCCACCCTTGCTCACTTGCTCGCTCAGGTCGCCCTTCATCAGGCCCAGCCAATTGCGGTAGACCAGGGTCTTGTCCTCGGCATCGACTGCGGCTACCGAGTCTTCGCAGTCCATGATGGTGGTCAGCGCGGACTCCATCAGTAGGTCTTTCACGCCTGCCGCGTCGGTGCTGCCGACTGGGCTGCTGGCGTCGATCTGGATTTCGAAGTGCAGGCCGTTATGCTTGAGCAGAATGGCGATTGGCGCGCCGGCTTCGCCCTGGAAACCGACCAGTTGGCTGGCATCGCGCAGCCCGCTGATATCACCCTTGTCGAGGGTGACCAGCAGCTTGTCGCCTTCGATGCGATAGCCGCTGGCATCGGCATGGGAGCCGGCCGCCAGTGGCGCGCTTTCATCGAGAAAGGCACGGGCGAGGGCGATGACCTTGTCACCGCGCACCCGGTTGTAGCCCTTGCCCCGTTCGGCGCCGCCGTCCTCGCTGATCGCGTCGGTGCCGTACAGCGCGTCGTACAGCGAACCCCAGCGCGCGTTGGAGGCGTTGAGCGCGAAACGGGCATTCATCACCGGCACGACCAACTGCGGGCCGGCCAGGCGGGCGATTTCGTCATCGACGTTTTCGGTGCTGGCTTGCACCCGATCGGGCTGCGGCTGCAGATAGCCGATCTGCTCCAGAAATGCCCTGTAGGCCACCGCGTCGTGGGGCTTGCCGGCCCGGCTGCGGTGCCAGTCGTCGATCTGCGCCTGTAACTGGTCGCGCTTGTCGAGCAGGGCCCGGTTCTCTGGTGCCAGATCGCGGAACACCGCATCGGCACCGGCCCAGAACGCATCGGCCGTGACGCCGCTGCCGGGAATGGCTTCGTCATTGATGAAATCGAACAGCACCTTGGCGACCTGCAGGCCACCGACTTGAATACGCTCAGTCATCTCTCGCCTCTCTGCTTCGCTTAGCCACTGTATCGGCAGGGAACCCTCGGTGCTGCGCAGACAGATCGCTATCGGGGGCCGTTGTAGACGGCTGCCCGCGTCGATGCGGCTTGTCTGGAGATGCTTCGTGAGCGGGGTTTTCCACAACCAGCAGGACTGGGGTTGAATTCATGTAGTGGTTTTCTGCAGATACTACATGAACGAATTAGGAAAAACAGTCCAGAAATGGTCACCGCTACCTTGGTCGTACTCGAGCTTTCTGTATCGTCGAGAGAGCGGCCTATACTGCAGGGCACCCGTGAGGAGTCGATCATGCCGATAAGCGCTGCTGCCACTGCCGATCTCG
Organism: Pseudomonas flavescens; assembly: GCF_013408425.1. Taxonomy (NCBI): domain Bacteria; kingdom Pseudomonadati; phylum Pseudomonadota; class Gammaproteobacteria; order Pseudomonadales; family Pseudomonadaceae; genus Phytopseudomonas; species Phytopseudomonas flavescens. The sequence goes on from NZ_JACBYV010000001.1 coordinate 5,519,150, forward strand.
ATGACCTGGTGCCGCTGTTTGCGGCTTATCTGGATTTCTATGGCGTGGACAAGGCCGTCGCTGACGTCCGTGGTTTCCTGGCCGCGCGTCTTGAGCGGGGCGACTCGACGATCTTCATCGCACGTGACGGGCAAGGTGCCGCTCAGGGCTTCGTGCAGCTCTATCCGCTATACGCCTCGCTGGCCTTGCGCCCGAGCCTGTTGCTGAGCGATCTGTACGTTGCCGACCACGCGCGGCGGCAGGGCATTGGCGAACGCTTGCTCGATGCCGCGCGGCAGCATGCACTGGACACCGGCGCCTGCGGGTTGCAGTTGGAAACGGCAAGAACCAACCTGACGGCGCAGTCCCTCTACGAACGCCTCGGCTATGTCCGGGATGCGGTTTACCTTACCTATTGGCTCGACCTGAGTTGAGCACCAACGACGAGGACGTGAGCATGGATCATCTGATACTGACCGTTATCGCCCAGGATCAACCCGGCCTGGTCGAGCGTGTCGCCCAGTGCGTGGCCAGGCATGGCGGCAACTGGCTGGAAAGCCGCATGTCGCGGATGGCCGGGCAGTTCGCGGGCATCCTGCGGGTGGATGTCCCGGCGGCCTCCCACGGTGCGTTGATGGAGGCGCTGAGCGAGCTGAGTGCCCAGGGTATCCGTGTGCAGCTCGCGTCAGCGGGCGCCGAGCCGGACTGCACCTGGAAGTCCATCCATCTCGATCTGCTGGGCAATGACCGCCCAGGGATCGTGCGCGATATCACCCGGCTGCTGGCGGACAACGGCGTCAACCTGGAGAACCTGGTCACCGATGTAACGCCCGCGCCCATGAGCGGCGAGCCGCTGTTTCACGCCCAGGCGACCCTGGCAGTACCGGAAGGGCTGCCACTGAGCACGCTGCAGACCTCGCTGGAAACCCTGGCGGACGATTTGATGGTGGAATTGAAGTTACGGATGGAGGAGTAGCCATCGGCATGCCTGTTTGAGTGAATGAGCGCCATCGAAACGACAAGGCCGCCCGATAGGGCGGCCTTGTCATTACAGGGTCAGCTGATCACCACTTGTAGTCGACGCTGGCGATCACGCTACGCGGGTCGCCGTAGTAGCAGTAGAAGCCATCGCAGGTCGACAGGTATTCCTTGTCGAACAGGTTCTTGGCATTCAGCGCGACGCTGGCGCCTTCGAGGGTGCTGTTGAATTTGCCGAGATCATAGCGCAGCGCTGCATCGTAGACGGTATAGGAGCGGGTATGACCGTCCGACACGTCGCGAACGAAGCCCATGCTGCCGACGGCAATGTTGTTGGTTTCGCCGATGTAACGTGCACCGAAACCAACCCCAAACCCGGCCAGCGCGCCGTTGTTCCAGGTGTAGTCGGCCCAGATGGATGCCTGGTTTTCGGGCGTCAGGGGCAGCGCTCTGTTCTTGTCCCGTGGGTCGCCGACCTTGGTCATCTTGCTGTTTGCGTAGGTATAGGCGGCCGTGATCTTCAGGTTGTCGCTGACGTTACCCACCGCCTCCAGTTCCAGGCCGCGTACCTGTACTTCTCGAACCGGTTCAGTGGCACCGGCGGTGCTGGTCGTGATGATGTTCTGCCGCTTCAGGTCATAGGCCGCCGCTGTGAACAGGATGTCGCTGCCTGGCGGTTGATACTTGATGCCCAGTTCGTACTGCTTGCCCGTGCTGGGCCGGAAGGTTCGACCACCACTGCCTCCAGCCTCGGCCTGGAAGGATTCGGCGTAGGACACATAGGGGGTGAAGCCGGAGTCGAACACGTAACTCAGCGCGGCATTACCGCTGAAGGCGCTGTCGCGGCGACTGTCTTCGGCGTTGCCTGCGTTATAGAACGTGGTGTCGGTGCTGAGCCAGTCCTGACGGCCGCCCAGCGTCAGGCGCCAGTTGTCGAGGGCGATCTGATCCTGGATATACAAGCCCATGCTGTGGCGTTTCTGGTTGTAATCCTGAAACGCGCTGTAGGAGACGTTGCTGAAATCCTGGCCATAGATCGGGGTGATTATGTTGCTGGTCGGCGCGGAGCCGAACAGCCACCGGTAGTTGGTGTTGACGCGCTGGTAGTCCACTCCGAGCAGTAGGGTGTGCTTCAGCGCACCGGTATCGAAGTCCGCTTGCAGGTTGGAATCTACCGCAAATTGGCTGACATCCTCGTCAACCACGTTGGCACCACGAGAAAGCGTTCCGTCATCTGCAACGGCCGTTGCGAAACCGCCCGCCGTAATGCTCTGAAATTCCAAGTCGCTCTTGGTGTAACGCAGGTTCTGGCGGAACTGCCACATATCGTTGAGGCGATGCTCGAAGGCGTAGCCCAGCGCGTAATACTTCTTGTCGTAGAACTCCCAGTCCGGATCGCCGAGATTCTTGTGGTAGTCCACCTTCCCGGCCGGCGTAGCGAGTTTTGTGCCTTGCAACGGCAGGAACTGGCTGGTGGTGCCGGTATCGTCGCGGTTGAACTGGCTGAGGAAGGTCAGCCGGGTGTCGTCGTCGAGGTTCCAGGTCAGGCTGGGGGCGATGTTGAAGCGTTGATCGTCGATATGCTCGATCGCCGTGCCGCTGTCGCGCAGTACACCGCCGATACGGTAAAGAAAACGCCCCTCGTCATCAACGCGGCCGGTGCTGTCGAAGCTGATCTGCTTGTGCTGGAAAGTGCCGACCTGCAGCTGTATCTCGTTGCTGCTGATAGCCTCCGGGCGCCGGCTGACCATATCCAGCAGGCCGCCTGGAGGTGTCTGGCCGTAAACCGAGGAGGCGGGACCGCGCAGCAGGGCGACGCGCTCCAGGTTCCAGGTTTCCAGCTTGGGCATCACGTAGGTGCCCTTGGGCAGTGGCAAGCCGTCGAGCATCTGGATCGGCTCGAAGCCACGGATCTTCATCCATTCGGCGCGGCTGTCACTGCCATAGCTGCTGGCGATCACGCCGGGCATGTAACGCACGGCATCATCCAGGTTCTGCACCTTGCGATCCTGCATCTGCTCGCGTGTCGCCACGGAGATCGAACGTGGTGCTTCGAGAATCGACGTGTCGGTCTTGCTGCCCGCCGCCGTGCGGGTGGCCAGGTAGCCGGTGGTCGGCCCCCAGGCACCCTCCACGCCAGTGCTGGCGCTGATGGTGGTCTCGGGCAATGCCAGCGCGGCGTTGTCCGCTACAGGCTGCACGCTGTAGGTCCCGGCAGCACCGGGTACCAGCATCAGGCCCGTGCCGGAAAGTGCCTGGCGCAGGGCGCCAGCGGTGTCGAACTGACCTTGTACCGGTTGCGCGCTCTTGCCGGCGGTCAGGCCCGGGTCGATGCTCAGCACCACACCGGCCTGGCCGGCGATCTGGTTGAGGGAGCTGGCCAGCGGCGCAGCGGGCAACTGGTAGGTACGCACGCCGGAGTCCGGCGCCTGGGCCAGACTGAGTGCGGGCAGGCTGACCAGCGCCATGGCGGCGACCAGCATGCTCGGGCGGAACGGGGTACGGCTGAACATCTGCATCGCAGGTGGCTCCTACAGGGAAATGAGTCTCGATTTCCTAATGCCGAAGCAGATGCAGAAAGTGATAGGGCCAGCGCGAAATATTTTTTACCGAGGCGTTTGCGGCACGACCGTTATCCACCAGTCGGTATGGCGCTCGATCCTTACCGGCAGGCTGGCCGGTAGCGCGGCCAGTGCCAGGTCCAGATTACGCAGCGGGAAGCTGCCGCTGATGCGCAGATCGGCGATGCTGTCGTCGACCCCCAGATGGCCGTTCTGATACTCGCCAAGCCGCTCCAGCAACTCGGCCAAACGCACGTTTTCCACCACCAGCATGCCGTGCATCCAGGCGTCCGCTGCGGCCGGTGCCGGCTCACTGGCGCCCAGGCCGTCGCTGCTCATCAGCACTTGCTGACCTTGCGGGATCACCCGCTCGTCGCTGGCGTAGCGCGGCTGTGCAGCCACCGCGGACTGCAGCACGATCAACTGGGTGCCCTGCTCGTCCTCGCGCACCAGAAAGCGGGTGCCCAGGGCACGCAGGGTGCCGTGTTCGGTCTCGACCAGGAACGGCCGCGGATCGCCGTGGGCGGTTTCCACGAGAATTTCGCCACTGCGCAGGAACAGCCGACGCTCTTCGGGGGTGAAAGCGATATCCAGCGCGCTGCGGCTATTGAGGCGCAGGCGGCTGCGATCGGCCAGTTGCAGTTCCCGTTGTTCGCCGGCTGCGGTCACTTCATCGGCCAGCCAGTCGCTCAGCGGGCGCTGCTGGTTGAGCAAGCCAAGCCCCAGCACCGCGACCAGCAACACACCGAGCAGGCCGCTGACGGTGCGTCGCTGGCTGCCAGCTGGGCGCCGCAACAAGGCCTTGCGCGCTGCCGGTGCCGCCGCCACCGCGAGTTGCTGGTCCAGGCCGGTCAGTTGTTTCCAGGCTCGTACATGCTCGGGGTCGCTGGCCAGCCAGCGCTGGAATTCGACTTTCTCCCGTTCACTGGTCATGCCCGAGTCGAGGCACAGCTGCCAGTGGATGGCGGCTTCCAGCACGCGATTGCTGACCGGCGCAGAGGCAGCGATCATGCCGTCGGCTCTCCGTACAGGGCGATGTAGCACTGCCGTACCGCCTGGGCGAGGTACTGGCGCACCCGGGGAACCGACACGCCGAGACGTTCGGCGATCTCGGCATGACCGAGGCCATCCAGGCGGTTGTAGAGGAAGGCACTGCGCGCCTTGAGCGACAGCGTGCCGAGCAGACGATCGATTTCGCGCAGGGCCTCGAGCACCAGCGCCTGTTCTTCCGGGCTCGCGTGCACCGCTTCAGGGGTGTGGCTCAGCTCTTCCAGGTAGGCGCGTTCAACGGCGTTGCGACGGAAGTGATCGATCAGTAGCCCGCGGGCGATGGTGCCGAGCAGGGCGCGGGGTTCGCGCATCTGCTGCAGGTCGGCCTTGCCGAGTATACGAACGAAGGTGTCCTGGCTGAGGTCTTCGGCTCGCTGCGGGCAACTCAGGCTTTTACGCAGCCAGCCGAGCAGCCAGTCGCGATGATCGCGATAGAGCTGACCCGTCAGTTGCTGATGCGTGGATTCCCCGACAGACACACGTAGCTCCGCGAATAAGGAGAAATAAAGCAATAACTATTCGCATATGATTGCAGGATGCAAGCAGGCCCTGCAATCGCTTGTGATCGGTTTTGTGTGGAAGGTCGTGGGGCTCGGAGCCGGGCAGGAATCCGCAAGCGCGAATGCCTGCCCTCGGCTTTGCCGGTCAGCGTTTGCGCAGGGTCAGCCAGGCATCGACGCTATACACCGCCAGACCTGCCCAGATGAACAGGAAGGCGACCATCTTGCTCGGGTCGAAATGCTCGTCGAACACGAACACGGCCAGCAGCAGCACCAGAGTCGGCGCCACGTATTGCAGAAAACCCAGGGTGGTGTAGGGCAGGTGCCGTGCGGCAGCGTTGAAGCACACCAGCGGGATCAGGGTGACCGGGCCGGCCGCCATCAGCCACAAGGCCTCGGTAGTGGTCCAGAATGCCGGCTGGTTGCTCATCGCCGCGGGGTGCAGAAGAATCCAGCCAATGGCCAGCGGCAGCAACAGCCAGGTCTCCACCACCAGGCCTGGCAGCGCAGCGACGGGGGCTTTCTTGCGAATCAGGCCGTAGGCGGCGAAGCTCAGTGCCAGTGCCAGAGACACCCAGGGCAGGCTGCCGACTTGCCATAGCTGCTGGGCGACGCCGGCGGCTGCCAGTCCTACGGCAACCCATTGCAGGCGACGCAGCCGCTCGCCGAGGATCAACATGCCTAGCAGCACGTTGACCAGCGGGTTGATGTAGTAGCCCAGGCTGGCTTCGAGCATACGCCCGTTGTTCACCGCCCAGACGTAGACCAGCCAGTTACCGGCGATAAGCGAGCCACTGATGGCCAGCACCGCGAAGCGTTTCGGGTGGTCGATCAGCTCGCGCAGCCAGCCGGGATGCTTCCATACCAGCAGTAGCAGCGCGCCGAATACGGCCGACCAGAGCGCCCGGTGGACGATGATTTCCAGCGAGGGAACAGCCTGAATCGCCTTGAAGTAGAGCGGGAAAAGGCCCCAGATGACATAGGCCGAAAGGCCCAGGATGTAGCCGCGGCGCAGGTCTGCGGTGGCCATGTAAGTCCTTGATAAGGCAGTGGAGGTTTGCACCATTCTAGTGCGTTGGTGCGGAGTTGTCCGTGCGTTCAGCTTTATTATCGCAGGCGCCTGATGCTCAAAACAGTTTCAGCGGCTCTTCGTTCAAGGCGGCGATTTGCTCGCGCAGCATCAGGATCTGCTCGCCCCAGTACCGCTCACTGCCGAACCAGGGGAAGCTCTGTGGAAAGGCTGGATCGTCCCAGCGCCGCGCCAGCCAGGCGCTGTAGTGCATCAGCCGCAGGGAACGAAACCCCTCGATCAGCGGCAGCTCGCGCGGGTTGAAGTCGTGGAATTCCTGATAGCCGTCGACCAGTTCGGCGATCTGGCCAAGCCGCTCGTGGCGCTCGCCGGCCAGCATCATCCACAGATCCTGAATCGCCGGGCCCATGCGGCAGTCGTCCAGATCGACCATGTGATAGGTCTCGTCACGGCACAGCAGGTTGCCCGGGTGGCAGTCACCGTGCAGGCGGATCGCTTTCACCGGGTTTTCCGCGAACAGCTGATCCAGACGCTTGAGCAGGTCACGGGCGACAGACTCGTAGGCCGGCAGCAGGCTGCGCGGTACGAAGTTGCCTTCCAGCAAGGTCGCCAGGGAGGCGTGGCCGAAGTTGTCCACCCGCAGCGATTCGCGGTGTTCGAACGGGCGCAGCGAGCCGACCGCATGCAGGCGCCCGAGCAGTTGCCCGAGACGATAGAGCTGATCCAGATTGCCTGGCTCCGGTGCTCGGCCGCCTCGGCGCGGGAACAGCGAGAAACGGAAACCAGCGTGTTCGAACAGGGTTTCGCCATCGCGTTGCAGTGGCGCCACGACAGGCACATCGCATTCAGCCAGTTCGGCAGTGAAACTGTGCTCCTCGCGAATCGCCTCGTCGGACCAGCGGTCCGGTCGGTAGAACTTGGCAATCAGCGGCGTCTCCGCTTCGATGCCTACCTGATACACACGGTTCTCGTAGCTGTTCAGCGCCAGCACGCGGGCGTCGCTGAGGTAGCCGAGGCTCTCGACGGCATCCAGAACCAGATCGGGGGTGAGGGCGGCGAAAGGATGAGACATGATCAGCTCCGTCGGTTGGCCGGAGAGTGTAACGCCTGAGGGCCTTCGGCACGGCCACTATTCGCGCTCGTATCCTGATAGGTACGTATCAGGTGGGCTGACGCGGATCATCGTCCGGCCCACCCTGCGGTTGATACGCCTGGGGAGTAGGGTGGGCTTCAGCCCACCACCAATAACCCCCACGGCCCGGAGCTTCGAAGCGCATGCTTTGAACAGTCAGCCACCATCGGCGTTGAATGGCTTCGGTGGGCTAAAGCGCCACCCTACGGTTGATGCGCCTGGGGAGTAGGGTGGGCTTCAGCCCACCACCAATAACGCCCACGGCCCGGAGCTTCGAAGCGCATGCTTTGAACAGTCAGCCACCATCGGCGTTGAATGGCTTCGGTGGGCCAAAGCGCCACCCTACGGTTCATGCGCCTGGGGAGTAGGGTGGGCTTCAGCCCACCATCAATAACCCCCCACGGCCCTGAGCTTCGAAGCGCATGCTTTGAACAGTCAGTCACCATCGGCGTTGAATGGCTTCGGTGGGCTAAAGCGCCACCCTACGGTTCATGCGCCTGGGGAGTAGGGTGGGCTTCAGCCCACCATCAATACCCCCCACGGCCCGGAGCTTCGAAGCGCATGCTTTGAACAGTCAGCCACCATCGGTGTTGAATGGCTTCGGTGGGCTAAAGCGCCACCCTACGGTTCATGCGCCTGGGGAGTAGGGTGGGCTTCAGCCCACCACCAATAACGCCCACGGCCCGAAGCTTCGAAGTGCATGCTTTGAACAGTCGGCCACCATCGGCTTTGAATGGCTTCGGTGGGCCAAAGCGCCACCCTACGGTTGATGCGCCTGGGGAGTAGGGTGGGCTTCAGCCCACCACCAATACCCCCAACGGCCCTGAGCTTCGAAGCGCATGCTTTGAACAGTCAGCCACCATCGGCGTTGAATGGCTTTGGTGGGCTAAAGCGCCACCCTACGGTTGATGCGCCTGGGGAGTAGGGTGGGCTTCAGCCCACCACCAATACCACCACGGCCCTGAGCTTCGAAGCGCATGCTTTGAGCAGTCGGCCACCATGGCGTTGAATGGCTTTGGTGGGCTAAAGCGCCACCCTACGGTTGATACGCCTGGGGAGTAGGGTGGGCTTCAGCCCACCATCAATAACCCCCACGGCCCGGAGCTTCGAAGCGCATGCTTTGAACAGTCGGCCACCATCGGCGTTGAATGGCTTTGGTGGGCTAAAGCGCCACCCTACGGTTGATGCGCCTGGGGAGTAGGGTGGGTTTCAGCCCGCCAATCGCATCAGACCTGCGTCCCCAGCAACACATGGCTGGCTGCAAACTGGGCGCGTACCGGGCTGCCCGCACCCAGCCCCTGCCGGGTGAGCTGTTCGGCGCAGGCCTGGGCGCACAGCGTTTGCCCGTTGGGCAGGGCGATGCGCACCTCGCAGGGGCCATCGGCCTCGGGCAGGATCTGTTCGATGGTCCCCGCTAGCGCGTTGAGGCTCGGGTCGGCTTCCTGGTCCAGCCCGCTGAGCTGCAGCCAGCCGGCCTTGATCAGCACCATCAAGGGCACCCCATCCTGCAGTTGCAGGTGAGCGGTGCTGCTGTGGGTAATCTGCGCCTGGATCGACGAGCCTCCGGGCAGTTCGATCTCGATCAGGTCGTTGCCGCCTTGGCGCTGGATCGCCTGTACCCGACCGCTGAGCTGGTTGCGTGCGCTGGTACGCAGCATCAGCCGGCCGAGCACTTGCAGGTCGGCGTCGTCTTCGGCGGCCTGCAGCACTTCGGCCTGAATGGCCTGCAGGCGCTGGTGCAACTGCAGCAGACGCTCCCCGGCCGACGTCAGCCGAGCACCCCCACCGCCCTTGCCGCCTACGCTGCGAGCGACCAGGGGTTGATCGGCCAGGTTGTTCAGCTCGTCGATGGCGTCCCAGGCCGCCTTGTAGCTCATGCCGGCGGCCTTGGCCGCGCGGGTGATCGAGCCCTGCGCGGCGATCTGTTCGAGCAGCGCGATGCGTTGTGGGCGGCGGGTAACGTGTTGGGCGAGCAGCGAGAGGGTGGTCATGGGCAGGGCAGCGGTAATCACGACGGCTGGCCACTGTGCGTGACGCTCCAGCCCTCGTCAATGATCCCCGGGCGCGGGCGTACGGGCCAGGCAATAGACATCCACGCGCGCCGCCCCGGCGCGAGTCAGCAGGCGGGCAAGCTGCTGCGCCGTGGCGCCGGTAGTCAGCACGTCATCGATCAGCGCAACGTGCCGCTTCTTCACCTGCGCCCGGGGGCTGACCGCAAAGGCGCCACGCAGATTGCGCCGACGGGCGACGGCATCGAGTTTCTGTTGGGCGGGTGTATCGCCAATGCGCTGCAGCCACTCGCTGCGCTGAGGAATCTGCACGGCTTGGCCAATCACCTGAGCGAGCATCTGCGCCTGGTTGAAACCGCGTTGGCGCTGGCGTTTGGGCGAAAGCGGCACGGGCAACAATACGTCCGGCCTGGGCAGCCCTTCGCCGAAGGCGTGCACCAGATGGCGGGCGAGCAGATCACCGAGTAACCGGCCGATGGGCCAGCGAGCCTGATGCTTGAAGCGATTGATCAGGGCGTCCACCGGAAACGCATAGCGCCACGGGGCCTCGACCCTGCTGAATGCAGGCGGGCGCTTCAGGCAGTTGCCGCAGACAAGGCCGTCGACAGCAAGCGGCAGGGCGCAGATCTGGCAGCGCGGCCCCAGCCATGGGAGCTCCGCATCGCACTCGGCGCACAGCGGCAAAGGCGTATCCACCCGCTCATCACAGAGCGAGCAGGTTTGTTTTATTTTTAACCAGTTGTAAACCTTGATAAATGCATATGGTTGACAGTGCATGATGCTTCCTTAACTATGCCGCACATCCGTGTAGGGTCTGCTTTCGACTGTAGCAGGCCGCCTGTAGATAAGGACTTGCCCCCATGAGCGCTAGTACCGCCGCCACCCTGCGTCACGATTGGAGCCTGAAGGAAGTTCGGGCGCTGTTCGAGCAACCGTTCAACGACCTGCTGTTCCATGCCCAGACCGTGCACCGCGCGCATTTCGATGCCAACCGTGTGCAGGTCTCGACGCTGCTGTCGATCAAGACCGGGGCCTGTCCCGAAGACTGCAAGTACTGTCCGCAGTCCGGCCACTACAACACCGGTCTGGACAAGCAGAAGCTGATGGAAGTGCAGAAGGTGCTGGAGGCCGCGGCCGAGGCCAAGGCTATCGGTTCGACCCGGTTCTGCATGGGCGCGGCCTGGAAGCATCCGTCCGCCAAGGACATGCCCTACGTGCTGAAGATGGTCGAAGGCGTGAAGGCCCTGGGCCTGGAAACCTGCATGACCCTGGGCAAGCTCGACAAGGAACAGACCGCTGCCCTGGCCGAGGCGGGCCTCGACTACTACAACCACAACCTCGATACCTCGCCGGAGTTCTACGGCAGCATCATCACCACCCGCACCTACTCCGAGCGCCTGCAGACGCTGGCTTACGTGCGTGACGCCGGCATGAAGATCTGCTCCGGCGGCATTCTCGGCATGGGCGAGTCGCTGGATGACCGCGCCGGCCTGCTGATCCAGCTGGCCAACCTGCCGGAGCACCCGGAGTCGGTGCCCATCAACATGCTGGTCAAGGTCGAGGGCACGCCGCTGGCCAATGAGGAAGATGTCGACCCCTTCGACTTCATCCGCATGCTGGCGGTGGCGCGCATCATGATGCCGAAATCCCATGTGCGCCTGTCCGCCGGGCGTGAGGCGATGAACGAGCAGATGCAGGCCCTGGCGTTCTTCGCTGGCGCCAACTCGATTTTCTACGGCGAAAAACTGCTGACCACTGCCAACCCTCAGGCTGACAAGGACATGCAGCTGTTCGCACGCCTGGGCATTCAGCCCGAAGCGCGCGAGGAGCACGCCGACGAGGTGCACCAGGCGGCCATCGAGCAGGCGCTGGTCGAGCAGCGCGACTCGCGGCTGTTCTACAACGCGGTCTGAGAACAGCCACAAGCGACGAGCATCGCGGCGCGATCTGAATGGTTGCGCCGCTTGAAGCTTGTGGCTTGCAGCCTGGAGCTTTTGCATGCCTTTCGATCTTGCCGCTCGCCTGGCCGAGCGGCGTGCCGCCGATCTCTATCGACAGCGCCCGCTGCTAGGCAGCCCGCAAGGGCCGCTGGTGGAGGTGGACGGGCGCCAGTTGCTGGCGTTCTGTTCCAACGATTATCTCGGCCTGGCCAACCATCCGCTGGTGGTCGAGGCCTGGCGGGCCGGCGCCCAACGTTGGGGGGTCGGTGGTGGCGCTTCGCATCTGGTGATCGGCCACAGCACGCCGCACCATGAACTGGAAGAAGCCCTGGCCGATTTCACCGGCCGCCCCCGCGCATTGCTGTTTTCCACCGGCTACATGGCCAACCTCGGCGCCGTCACTGCGCTGGTCGGCAAAGGCGATACGGTACTCGAAGATCGACTCAACCACGCGTCATTGCTGGATGCTGGCCTGCTCAGCGGCGCGCGTTTCTCGCGCTACCTGCATAACGACCGTGGCAGCCTCGCTACGCGCCTGGGCAAGGCCGAGGGCAATACCCTGGTGGTTTGCGACGGCGTCTTCAGCATGGACGGCGATATGGCGGACCTGCCTGCACTGTGCGCCGAGGCACGTCGCAGGGATGCCTGGCTGATGGTCGATGACGCCCATGGCTTCGGCACCCTGGGCGCAACGGGCGGTGGTGTGGTCGAGCATTTCGGCCTCGGCATCAGCGACGTGCCGGTACTGGTCGGCACCCTGGGCAAGGCGTTCGGTACCGCTGGCGCCTTCGTCGCTGGCAGCGACGATCTGATCGATACCCTGGTGCAGTTCGCCAGGCCATACATCTACACCACCAGTCAGCCGCCGGCGTTGGCCTGTGCCACCCTGAAGAGTCTCGAACTGCTGCGCAGCGAGCACTGGCGACGTGAGCACCTGGCCGCACTGATCCGTCGATTCCGCGAGGGCGCCGCGAGCATCGGTCTGCAACTGATGGACAGTGATACGCCGATCCAGCCGATCCTGGTCGGCGATAGCGGCCGCGCCGTCGCCTTGTCTCAGGCGCTGCGCGAGCGCGGCATGTTGGTCACGGCGATTCGCCCGCCGACCGTGCCGGCAGGCAGCGCGCGGTTGCGGGTCACCCTGTCGGCTGCCCACGAACTCGCCCAGGTCGATCGGCTGCTTGAAGTGCTCGCCCATTGCTGGCTGCAACTGCCGGGAGAGTCGGAACGATGACCGAGCGCCTGATTCTGTTACCCGGCTGGGGGCTCGGCAGTGCGCCGCTGCAGCCGCTCGTCGATGCCCTCGGCTCGCAGTTGCAGGTCGATATCGAGCCGCTACCGCCGCTCGAACATGGGCAACTGGAGCTGTGGCTCGACCAACTGGACGAGCGCCTGCCCCGGGGTGCCTGGCTGGGTGGCTGGTCACTGGGCGGCATGCTCGCCAGCCTGTTGGCAGCACGGCGGGCAGAGGATTGTCCTGGTCTGCTGACGCTGGCCAGCAATGCCTCTTTCATTGCCCGCGAGGGTTGGTCGGCAGCGATGCCGACGGCTACCTTCGAGGCGTTTCACGATTCCTACCGCCAGAACCCGAGCGCAACCCTCAAGCGCTTCGCGATGCTCTGCAGCCAGGGTGCTGCCGATGCTCGGGGGCTGTCCCGTGCATTGCTGGCGCAGGCTGGCGGCGTCGACTCGCTGGCCGGGCTCGACCTGCTTGCTACCCTCGATACCCGACCCGCACTGCTGCAGTTCCAGGGGCCGCAACTTCACCTGTTCGGCACCGCCGATGCGTTGGTACCGGCGGCTGCCGCTGCTGCTGTTCAGGCCGTGCAGCCTGCTGCCCAGGTGCGCAGTGTCGAGGGCGCGAGCCATGGGTTCGCTGTGGAACAGGCCGAGCACGTAGCGGCCATGCTGCTCGGTTTCATGGAGGCGCACGGTGAACGAGCGGCCTGACAAGCGCCGGGTGGCGGCGTCCTTTTCCAGGGCCGCTGGCAGTTATGACAGCGTTGCCGAATTGCAGCGCGATGTGGGGCGGCGGTTGTTGTGGCGGCTGCCGTTGTCCACGCAGCCGGGGCGATGGCTCGACCTTGGCTGTGGTACTGGCCACTTCAGCCGGGCGCTGGGCGAATGGTTCCCCCTTGCACAGGGCATCTCCCTGGACATCGCCGAAGGCATGCTGCAGCACGCTCGGCAACAGGGCGGCGCGCAGTGCCACGTGGCTGGAGACGCCGAGCAGCTGCCACTGCGTGATCAGAGCTGTGATCTGATTTTCTCGAGCCTGGCCTTGCAGTGGTGTGCCGACTTCCAGGCCGTGCTCAGCGAGGCGCGCAGGGTATTGCGACCGGGTGGTGTGCTGGCGTTCAGCAGCCTGTGCGTCGGCACCTTGCAGGAGCTGCGTGACAGCTGGCAGGCCGTGGACGGTTTCGTGCACGTCAACCGCTTCCGCCGCGTCGAGGACTATGAGGCGCTGTGCGCTGCCAGTGGTATGCAGGTGCAGGCGCTGCAGCTTCAGGCGCATCGCCTCCACTACCCGGATCTGCGCAGCCTCACCCACGGCCTCAAGGCGTTGGGGGCGCATAATCTCAACGATGGCCGCCCGGCCGGGCTGACCGGGCGCGCACGCTTGCGCGCGCTCGCCGAGGCTTACGAACAACGGCGCCAGCCCGAGGGACTGCCCTGCACCTATCAGGTCATCTATGGCGTACTGCAAAAGGAGCAGCGCTCATGAGTGCAGCCTATTTCATCACGGGCACCGACACCGAAATCGGCAAGACCACCATCGCCGCCGGCCTGCTGTATGCGGCCCGCGCCGCCGGGCTGTCGACGGCTGCGGCCAAGCCGGTCGCCTCCGGCTGTGTGCTTACCGCAGAGGGGCTGCGCAACGACGACGCGTTGGCACTGCTCGCTCAATGCAGCCTGCCGCTGCGCTATGACGAGGTGAACCCCAATGCCTTCGCACCGGCCATCGCCCCCCATCTGGCGGCGCGCGACGAGGGCGTGCAGCTCGAGGTGCCGGCGTTGAGCGCAGCGGTTCGGGCGATTCTGGGCAAAGGTGCGGACTTCACGCTGGTCGAAGGTGCCGGTGGCTGGCGCGTACCACTGACTGGTGCGGCCAACCTGTCGGACCTGGCTCGGGCACTGGAGCTTCCGGTGATTCTGGTGGTCGGCGTACGCCTGGGCTGCATCAACCATGCGCTACTGACCGCCGAGGCGATCCTGGGCGATGGCTTGCCGCTGGCTGGCTGGGTGGCCAATATCGTCGACCCGCATGCGGCGCGGCTGCAGGACAACCTCGATACCCTGAGCGAGCGTCTGCCCGCACCTTGCATCGGCGAGGTGCCGCACTTGTCAGCGGCTTTGCCGGAGCGGGTGGCGCAGTACCTCGATTTATCGCGAATGATGCTATAAAGCCAGCTCATGCATTATTTTTGGCTGTACATTTTTTAAGCGGCTTCTGCTTAAATACATGCCATAGGTCCCTGCACCAGGAGACGTCCATGCAGATCTCATCCACCAGCGCATTCAACGCTGGCATCAATACCATTCAATCCGGCCAGCGTCGCGTCGATCAGGCTGCCGGTGAAATCGCCAGTGCGCCGGTGATCGCCGAGCGCGCGCAGGCCAACGAGCCCTCGGCTGCCCGCTCCGATATCGCCGATAACATGGTCGAGATGCGCGTCGGTCAATATGAAGCTCAGGCTGGCGCTCGTGTCGTTCAGACGGCGGACAAGGTGCTGGGCACCTTGATCGACGTCACCGCCTAATCGCCGCGCCTTCGGGCGCTCGGTTCCAGGAGGGAGGATGACATGCAAGTTTCTGGCTTCTCTCCCTCTTACTATCCTGTACTTCCTGCCGCGACCGCCGTTCCACGCCCCGTCGATTCCTCCAGCTCCCCTGATTTGGCCCGCGCCGCTTTTGCGCCTGTGGCGTCTAGTGCTGAGTCCGATTCCTCAAAAGCTGCAACCGGGCAGGAGGAACAGGACAAGTCAGAAGACTCCTCTGCTACCGCCAAACCAGGCGAGCCCCGCACTCCTCAGGAAGAGCAGGAGTTGCAGTTGGTCATTTCCGAGTTGGTCAACCGGGATCGTGAGGTGCGAACCCACGAGCAGGCGCACGCGGCGGTTGGCGGCGTGCACGCTGGCGCACCCACCTACACCTATACCCGTGGCCCGGATGGCAAGCGCTATGCTTCCGGGGGTGAGGTGAGCATCGACGTGGGGGCGGTAGCCAATGATCCTCAGGCCACGCTGAGCAAGATGGAGATCGTGATCCGTGCCGCGCTCGCGCCGGCCGAACCCTCTGCCCAGGATCGCAGTGTCGCCAGCCAGGCGCAGGCACAGATGGCGGTAGCCCGTGCCGAGCTCGCCGCACAGCAGCGCAGCGAAGCCGAGGAGGCGAAGGCACCTGCCGACGAAACGGATCAGGAAAGCGACGACCCGTCAGTCACGTCCGCCGATCAGCAGGCCCGCCCGGAGCCCGCCGGGATCAGCCTCTACGCCGCGTTCGCGGCCGATCAGAAGCCCTCTGGATCGCTCGATCTGCGCGCTTGAGCGAACGGTGTCGGGCCTTGACAGTGCCAGGGCGTAAACGTATGTTTAAAACATGTGTTTGAGTCGCTGCGCTGGCAGTCGACTCCATATATGGCCATTCTGCAAACGACCGCCCATCGGTCATCCCAAACATAAGAGACCACCCGCAGAGGTACCCGCTATGCCTGAATACAAGGCCCCCTTGCGTGATATCCGTTTCGTTCGTGACGAACTGCTCGGCTATGAAGCGCACTATCAGAGCCTGCCTGGCTGCCAGGACGCTACGCCAGACATGGTCGATGCCATCCTCGAGGAAGGCGCCAAGTTCTGCGAGCAGGTGCTCTCTCCGCTGAACCGCGTAGGCGATACCGAAGGCTGCACCTGGAGCGAATCCGGTGTGAAAACGCCGACCGGCTTCAAGGAAGCCTACAAGCAGTTCGTCGAAGGCGGCTGGCCCAGCCTGGCCCATGACGTCGAACATGGCGGCCAGGGCCTGCCCGAGTCGCTTGGCCTGGCTGTCAGTGAAATGGTCGGTACCGCCAACTGGTCGTGGGGCATGTACCCCGGCTTGTCCCATGGCGCGATGAACACCATCTCCGCACACGGCACGCCCGAGCAGCAACACACCTACCTGACCAAGCTGGTCTCCGGCGAATGGACCGGCACCATGTGCCTGACCGAAGCCCACTGCGGTACCGACCTGGGTATGCTGCGCACCCGTGCCGAACCTCAGGCCGACGGTTCCTACAAAATCTCCGGCACCAAGATCTTCATCTCGGCCGGTGAGCACGACATGGCCGATAACATCGTGCACATCGTACTGGCTCGCCTGCCGGATGCACCGGCTGGTACCAAGGGTATTTCCCTGTTCATCGTGCCGAAGTTCCTGCCCAGCGCCGAAGGCGGCGTCGGTGAGCGCAACGCGGTGAACTGTGGCTCCCTTGAGCACAAGATGGGCATTCACGGCAACGCCACCTGCGTGATGAACTTCGATGCTGCCACCGGCTTCCTGATCGGCCCGCCGAACAAGGGCCTGAACTGCATGTTCACCTTCATGAACACCGCCCGCCTGGGCACTGCTCTGCAAGGTCTGGCGCATGCCGAACTGGGCTTCCAGGGTGGCATCAAGTACGCCCGTGATCGCCTGCAAATGCGCTCGTTGACTGGCCCGAAATCGCCGGAAAAAGCCGCCGATCCGATCATCGTGCACCCCGATGTTCGCCGCATGCTGCTGACCATGAAGGCCTTCGCCGAGGGTAACCGGGCGATGGTTTACTTCACCGCCAAGCAGGTGGATATCCTCAAGTACGCCCAGGACGAGGAACAGAAGAAAGCCGCTGATGGCCTGATGGCTTTCCTGACCCCGATCGCCAAGGCGTTCATGACCGAGGTCGGCTTCGAGTCCGCATCCCACGGCATGCAGATCTACGGTGGCCACGGTTTCATCAGCGAGTGGGGCATGGAGCAGAACCTGCGCGACTGCCGCATCTCGATGATGTACGAAGGTACTACCGGTGTTCAGGCCCTCGACCTGCTCGGTCGCAAGGTGCTGATGACTCAGGGTGAAGCGCTCAAGGGCTTCACCAAGATCGTCCACAAGTTCTGCCAGGCCAACGAAGGCAACGAAGCGATCAAGGCGTTCGTCGAGCCGCTGGCCAAGCTGAACAAGGAGTGGGGCGAGCTGACCATGAAGATCGGCATGGCCGCCATGAAGGACCGCGAGGAAGTCGGTGCCGCGTCGGTGGATTACCTGATGTACTCCGGCTACGCCTGCCTGGCTTACTTCTGGGCCGACATGGCGCGTGTCGCCGCCGAGAAGATCGCTTCGGGCGAGGGTGACCAGGCCTTCTACAAGGCCAAGCTGCAGACCGCGCAGTTCTACTATGCACGCATCCTGCCGCGTACCCGCACCCACGTTGCGACCATGCTGTCTGGCGCAAGCAGCCTGATGGACATGAACGAAGAAGACTTCGCTCTGGGTTACTGATTGCCCATGCGATGCAAGAACCGCGACCCGGTGGGTCGCGGTTTTTTTATGGCTGTCTTTCGGGCTGGCATCGGCTAGGTACTGCGGCCCGACCTGCACTGGTGAGATGCTCGGACCTCGTGCGTAGCTGACCAAATACAGGCAGAATGCCAGTCTCTTTCTGGTCATTGCGGAGCTCGTCTTGTCGCGCCTAACCGCCTTGCGCTTGGGACACTTCCTGCCAGCGTTGCTGCTGCTCGGCGGCGGCTTGCTGGCCGCGACTCTGCCAACGCTGACCGACTTCTTCACCTCCCTCTTCAATGTGTTGCCGACCCTGTTGCTGCTGCTCGGTGGCACCTTCTGCGTGGTCTACGGCCGGCAACGCGAGCTGTTCCTGCTGCTGGTGCTCTATCTGGGTTACTTCGTGCTCGACGAGCAGGCCGATCATTACCGCGATTTCGGTCAGGTGCGCGATGATGCGGCCCTGGTCTTTCACCTCTGCAGCCTGCTGTTGCCGATGCTCTATGGGTTGTTCGCTCTGTGGCGAGAGCGCACCCACCTGATTCAGGATCTGGTCGCCCGCCTTGCGGTGCTGCTGGCGGTTTGTGCCGTGGCCGCTGCGCTTGCGCGACGCTATCCGCAAGCGCTCGAGCAGTGGTTGTCGGTGATCCGCTGGCCCGCCCTGCATGCCGAGTGGATGAGCCTCGTGCAACTGGCCTATCCGCTGTTCCTGCTGGTCATCGTCGCACTGCTGGTGCAGTACCTGCGCACGCCTCGCCCGGTACACGCGGTGCAGTGCGTCGGGGTGATCGCTCTGTTATGGATGCTGCCCAATACCTTCATCCAGCCTCATGCGCTGCAGGTGATGTCCAGCGTGGTGATGCTGATGATCGTCGTCGGCGTGGCGCACGAGGCCTACCAGATGGCCTTCCGAGACGAGCTCACCGGGTTGCCCGGGCGTCGGGCGCTTAACGAGCGACTGCAGCGCTTGGGGCGCAGTTACGTGCTCGCCATGGCGGATGTCGATCACTTCAAGAAATTCAACGATACCCATGGTCACGATGTCGGCGATCAGGTGCTGCGTGTGGTCGCCAGCCAGCTGCGCAAGGTCGGCGGCGGTGGCAAGGTCTATCGCTACGGCGGCGAGGAATTCACCCTGGTGTTTCCCGGCAAGACCATCGAACAGTGCCTGCCGCATCTGGAAGCGATACGCCAGACCGTCGAACGCTACCGGATTCAGTTGCGCGATGGCCAGCAGCGCCCGAACGACGACCAGTTGGGGCGTCAGCGCCGCCGGGGTTCCGCTGCCACCCATGTGTCCGTGACGGTGAGTATCGGGGTGGCTCAGCGTGGCGAGGAGCAGCGCAGCGTGGAGGAGGTTCTCAAGGCCGCCGACAAGGCCCTCTATGGTGCCAAGAGCGCAGGGCGCAACTGCGTGAGCAGTCAGGTTCAGCGGCGCGGCGCGGTCAAGTTGAAGGCCGAGCGCGGCTGATCGTCTGTGTGATCGATCAGTGGCTGACCGGTCACGACACGACCCTATGTGTCTGAAAAGTTGTTGGGCTAGACTCGGCTTCTGAACGTGCTACCGAGGACTTCCCATGGCCGATTACAAAGCTCCCCTGCGTGACATGCGCTTCGTGCTCAACGAGGTTTTACAGGTCTCAACATTGTGGGCGCAGTTGCCAGCCCTGGCCGAGGTCGTCGATGAGGAGACCGCCAACGCGATCCTCGAAGAAGCGGGCAAGATCACCGCAGGCATGATCGCGCCCTTGAACCGGGCGAGTGACGAAGAGGGCTGTTCGTGGGCCGATGGCGTGGTCACCACGCCAGCCGGATTCATCGAGGCCTACAGGGCGTATGCCGAGGGTGGCTGGGTCGGTGTCGGTGGCGATCCGCAGTTCGGCGGCATGGGCATGCCCAAGGTGATATCTGCCCAGGTCGAGGAAATGGTCAACTCGTCCAGCCTGTCGTTCGGCCTCTACCCGATGCTCACGGCCGGAGCCTGTCTGTCGATCAATGCGCACGCCAGCGAAGAGCTGAAGCAGGCTTATCTGCCGAACATGTATGCCGGCGTCTGGGCCGGTTCCATGTGCCTGACCGAGCCCCATGCCGGTACCGATCTGGGCATCATCCGTACCAAGGCCGAGCCTCAGGCCGATGGCAGCTACAAGGTCAGCGGCACCAAGATCTTCATCACCGGTGGTGAGCACGATCTGACCGAGAACATCATTCACCTGGTGCTGGCCAAGCTGCCCGATGCACCGGCTGGCCCCAAGGGCATTTCGCTGTTCCTGGTGCCCAAGTTCATGGTCAATGCCGATGGCTCGCTGGGTGAGCGCAACGCGCTGTCCTGTGGCTCCATCGAGCACAAGATGGGCATCAAGGCATCGAGTACCTGTGTAATGAACTTCGATGGTGCCACCGGTTACATCATCGACGCGCCGAACCGCGGCCTGGCCGCCATGTTCACCATGATGAATTACGAGCGACTGGGGGTCGGCATCCAGGGGCTTTCGACCGGTGAGCGTTCCTACCAGAGCGCCATCGAATATGCCCGCGAGCGTATCCAGAGCCGTGCGCCAACTGGTGCCGTGGCCAAGGACAAGGCGGCCGACCCGATCATCGTCCATCCGGACGTGCGCCGTATGTTGCTGACCATGAAGGCCCTCAACGAGGGTGGACGTGCCTTCTCCAGCTACGTCGCCATGCAGCTCGACACCGCCAAGTTCAGCGAAGATGCGATCACCCGCAAGCGCGCCGAAGAACTGGTGGCGCTGCTGACTCCGGTGGCCAAGGCGTTCCTGACCGATCTCGGCCTGGAAACCACCCTTCACGGCCAGCAGGTGTTCGGTGGGCATGGCTACGTGCGGGAGTGGGGCCAGGAACAACTGGTTCGCGACTGCCGCATCACGCAGATCTACGAAGGCACCAATGGTATCCAGGCGCTGGATCTGGTCGGTCGCAAGGTGGTTGGCAGTGGTGGCGCCTTCTCCCAGCATTTCACCGATGAGATTCGTGCCTTCGCCAGCGCCGCGGATGCTCCGCCTGCCGAGTTCAGCGAGCCGCTGCTGGCCGCGGTCGCCATTCTGGAGGCGCAAACCACGGCACTGCTCGAGCGCGCACGGAGCAACCCCAACGAGATCGGCGCGGCCTCGGTGGAGTACCTGCACCTGTTCGGTTACACCGCCTACGCCTACATGTGGGCAATGATGGCCAAGGCGGCACTGGGCAAGGAAGGGCAGGAGGATTTCTACGCCAGCAAGCTGGGCACCGCGCGTTTCTACTTCGCTCGCCTGCTGCCACGCATCCATTCCCTGAGTGCGTCGGTGAGCGCTGGCAGCGAGAGCCTGTACCTGCTCGATGCCGAGCAGTTCTGACGGGGTGTGGTCCGCGCTGTCGTTGGCCTGCAGCGTGTAGGCCAATGCTTACACGCAGTTCTGCCTTTAGCCACTATTGGCATTTGCAGGCGAAGCGTAATCTTCACTTCAAGGACTTAGCGCAGGAAGCGCACTGAAACAGACAGGGATACGTGGGACGCTGCCAGGATGGCGCGCTGATCAAGGATGTCAGGATACAGACTGAAAAACCCCGCCTCGGCGGGGTTTTCTTTTTGGGGCGAATAAAGTCAGCCATACCCGATGACGTGTTTCATGGCCGCTGCCAATGCATTGCCTATCGTCCAACTGCCAGCCCGCCTGCCGAGGCGTCGGCCCTGCTCTTCATCTGATCGTTGTCATCCCCGAAGCCCGCGCCAGACCAGTGCTGCGAGCAGCACCCAGAGCGCCACGATGATTGCCGCCGCCACCCAGCGACCACGCCCGCCGATGCGCGTGTCGGCCAGGCGTTCGGCTTGCGGGCGACAACGCTGGATCAACTCGGCAGGCGTCAGGCGCACGGCCAGAGCGATGCCCAGCGGCAACAGCAGCAAGTCGTCGAGCAGGCCGAGCACCGGAATGAAATCCGGGATCAGGTCCACCGGGCTGACGGCATACAACACCACGGCGATGCCCACCAGCTTGGCTGGCCAGGGCATGTCTGGCTGACGGCAGCAGAGCCAGAGCAGGATGATCTGACGTTTGAGCGCCTTGGCCCATGTGCGCAGGGTGCTTAGCAGGGGTTTCATGGGGTTGCCTCATCGATGCCGCAGTGGCGGGCGGAGAATACCAGTGGCGCGTCGGGTAGTTCGGTGAAGCGAGCGATCCAGGCGCGATAGCTGGCCTGCGCATCGAGGTCGGCGAAGGCTTGCGGCCAGAGCATGCTGGCCAGGTATTCGACGCCGATGACGTTGAACACGCTGTTGTAGAACTGATGGTAAAGGCCATGGACGCAGTGGTTCGGCGCCTTGCGGATGCGCTCGAAGCCCGGCCGTTGCAGCAGGCGGTGAAGATGATCCTGCACGGCGCCTGGGTCGGCACGATAGCCGAATGGCAAAGCACCTACGCCTTCACGCAGGCGCTGAGTGCCGGTCATCACGTAATGATCCGGTTTGCTGCGGATAAGCATCTCCAGGGCGACGTCTCCGGAGTCGCCAAGCAGCAGCCGCGAGCCCAGATTGGTCGCGCCGAGCGCCTTGACCATCGCCCCCCAGCCCTTGTCGCCCTGGGTATGGCAACAGCTACCGCTGCCGGCCTGGCCCGCTCGGGCTTCGATGAACACCCGGGGTTTGGGGAGGTCACGGCTGCGTCGCTGCAACTCGTGGAGTTTTGCCTGATAGGCGTCGACGTAGGCCCGCGCGCGAGCCTGGCGATTCAGTACGTCACCGAGCAGCAACAGGCTGCGCGGTACGTTGCGTAGCGGGTCATCCTGGCTGTCGACGTAGATCAACGGGATGCCCAGGCGTTCGAGCAGGCTGCCAAGCACGCTGTTTTCCACGGCCGGCCGGGCCTCCAGACGCACCACCAGCAAGTCCGGGTGAAGGCGAATGACGCGCTCGATATCCACATCCCCGGCGGAGGAAAAGCCCAGTGTCGGTATCTGGGCGGCAGCTGGCCAGCGTTCCATCAGCAGTTGCCAGAGGCTGGGATCCGAGCCGCGCAGGTTGTTGTTGAAGGCCACCACACGGGCCAGTGGCGCTTCACGTTCGAGAATGGCCAGGGCCAGCAGGTCATTGCTGTCCTGCAGCAGGATCCGCTGCGGCGGTGCCTCGATGCGCACCTCTCGGCCGGCGAGGTCGATCACGGTGCGTGGATAGTCATCGGCCTGGACGGCAGCACCCGTCAGCAGCAGGATCACCGCCAGCGCAGCACGAAGCGTCACAGCGAAGCATCCACGGCAATTTGCAGGTGCCCACGGCTGCAGGTTTCGACCCGAGCATCGACCTTGTAGACGTTCGCCAGCAGCGATGGGGTGAGCGTCTCCTGTGGGCTGCCGGTGGCCTGCATGCGGCCGTTGGCGAGCACCACCAGGCGATCCGCCCAGCGCGCGGCGAGGGCCAGGTCATGCAGCACCACGACGACGATGCGGCCCTGGTCGGCGAGACTGCGCACCGTTCCCATCACCCGGTTCTGGTGGTGCAGGTCGAGGGCGCTGGTGGGTTCGTCGAGCAGCAGCAGCGATGGCTCGCGAATCATCGCCTGGGCCAGGCTCACCAATTGCCGCTGGCCTCCGGACAACTGCTCGAGCGGGCGCATGGCCAGGTGCACGATGCCAAGCTGCTCCAGCACGCCATGGGCTCGCTGTATGGCGCCCGGCGTTTGGCCAGTCTGGCCGGCATGCAGAGCGCCGAGCAGGGTTTCCAGTACGCTCATGGCGATACCATCGGGCAATTGCTGGGGCATGAAACCCATCTGCTGCGCGCGCTCGCGGCGCGAGCAGCGCAGCAGGTCGAAGTCGCCCAGGCGCAGGCTGCCGGTCGTGGGCAACAGCCCTGCCAGGCTGCGTAGCAGCGTGGACTTGCCTGCGCCATTGGGGCCGACCAGCGCCACCAGTGTCCCCGGCTCGATGGCGGGCAGATCGATGCCATGGAGAATCTGCGTGCCACGGCAGTGCACCTGCAGCCCGGCAATCGTCAGGGCCGGCGCAGTCATGGGCGCCGCCCCTGGCGCAGCAGCAGCGTCATGAACAGCGGCACGCCGATCAGTGCGGTGACGATACCCACCGGCAGGATCACGCCAGGAATCACCAGCTTGCTGGCGATCGAGGCGAGGGACATCACCAGTGCACCGACCAGCGCGCTGACCGGCAGGAAGAAGCGGTGATCCTCGCCGATCAGCAGGCGTGCGATATGCGGGCCGACCAAGCCGATGAAACCGATGGTGCCGACGAAGGCCACCGCCGTGGCGGCCAGCAGGCTGATGCGCAGCAGCGAGCCGAAACGCAGGCGGCCGACATCGATACCCAGGGTCAGCGCACGCTCCTCGCCGAGGCGCAGGGCGGTCAGTGGCCAGGCCGCGCGCAGGCTGAAGGGAATGGTCAGCACCACCACCAGCGCCAGGGTCTGCACGGCAGGCCAACTGGAGCGGGTCAGGCTGCCGAGGCTCCAGAACACCAGTTGTTGCAGGGCGTCGGGTGAGGCGATGTATTGCAGCAGAGCGACCAGCGCGTTGTAGCAGAACACCAGGGCGATACCGAACAGCAGCAGGGTCTGCACGCCGCCAGCCAGGCGCGCGACGCCCTGTAGCAGGAGCACCGAGGCGAAGGCGAAGAAGAAGGCGTTCAGGGTCACCAGGGCGCTATCCGGTACACCGGGAATGCCCAGGTTGAGGACGATGGCCAGCGCCGCTCCGAGCGAGGCGGCGGAGGACAGACCGAGGGTGAAGGGATCGGCCAGGGGATTACCCAACACGGTCTGCATTTCCGCACCGGCCAGCGAGAGGGCCACGCCGACCAGCACCGCCATCAACGCGAAGGGCAGCCGCAGTTCGCGGACGATCACCTGCGTGTCGATATCCACCATCTGGGGTGTGAACAGCGCACCCAGCACTTCACCTGGCGAAAACAGCGTGGAGCCGATGGCGATATCCAGCACCAGGCTGATGAACACCGCCACCAGCAGTGCCGCGCAGATCAGCAGACGCTTGTGCAGCACCCGCCCGTACGCCGCGGCCAGCTCCCGGGCCGTGAAGGTGTCGTGCATGGCTAGAATTTCGCGCTGATGGTGGCCAGCAGCGAGGCCGGCTCGCCGTAGTAGTTGCCATCGGTGGAGGCGACGGTTTCCAGATACTCGCGGTCGGTGAGGTTGCGTCCATTGAGCGAGACGCGAACCTCTTCGCTGAGGTCGTAGAACAGGCTGGCGTCGAAGCGCGTGTAGCCGGAGACGTCGTAGCTGTTCTCCAGATTGCCCTCGCGGGCGCCAACGGCGATTACTCCCGCACCGAAGCCCAACCCTTTCAGGTTGCCCGATTGCAACTGGTAGCTGCTCCACAGCGAGCCGCTCAGGGTCGGTACGCCCTGCAGCTTGTTGCCTTCTCGCACCAGTGAGTCAGCGGTGGGGGTGTGCTTGGTCAGCTCGGCGTTGAGCACACTGGCGTTGGCAATGATGTGCCAGCCGTCCAGCGGTTCGCCGACGATATCCAGTTCTACGCCGTGCACGCGCTGTTCGCCGGTCTGGATGGAGCGATCTTCATTTTCCGGATCGGTACTGGCGACGTTTTCGCGGGTTAGCTGGAACACTGCCAGTGTGGCGCTCAATCGTTGTGGAATCAGCTCGACCTTGGCGCCCACTTCGAACTGCTTGCCTTCCTCTGGATCCAGCGGCCGCCCTGAGCGATCGATATCGCCCTGGGGGACGAACGAGGTGCTGTAGCTGGCATAGAGCGACAATTGATCGTTGGGCTGGTAGACCAGACCGACGCGCGGGGAGACCTTTTCCGGATCGAGGTTGGTAGGAACCTCGCTGTAGTCGTCTTCGATGGTCAGGTTTTTCTGCCGTGTGCTGTCGTAGCGTGCCCCGACCAGCAGTTTCCACTGGCTGCTCAGGTCGATCTGGTCCTGCAGATACAGGCTCCGGGTTTCCAGCTCGTACTCCGAGCCGCCGCCATAGGTGAACGTGCCGGGTACCGCGCCGTAGACCGGCTCGTAGATATCTATATCGGCCAGCGGGGCGCGGTCGCTGCCGGCATGGCGATCACCTTCGAGGTATTCGAAGCCGACCAGGGCCGTATGCTGCAGGCCGCCCGTGGCGAAACGAGCGATGGCCTCGAACTGCATGTCCAGAGTGCGTACGGCTTCCTTGCCGTCGGTGGCGCGGCGGCGCAGGGTGCGGCCGTCGGCGCGCATGTCGCGCAGGTCGACGACGTAGCGCTGTTTATCCGACTCGTCCCAGCGGGTCGCCTGGCGCAGGGTCAGCCAGTCATTGACGTCATGCTCGACACGCCACCAGGCCGCGACCTTCCTGGCGTCGTCGTGGGACCAGGGCTCGTGCAGGAAGCGCTCCGGCTTCATGCTGATGCGGCCGTTTTGCGGAATCACGCCGCGGTCGAACTGGCTGGTCTGGTTGGTGTATTCCAGACCGCCATCGACCCGGGTGTATTCGGTTGGCTCCCAGCGCAACGTGGGGGATATGTAGGTATGGCGGTTGTTGCGAAAGGTATCGCGGAAGCTGCTTTCGGTCTGCCCGGCGATGGCGATGCGCCCGGCGAGGGTTTTCGCTTCGTCCAGCGGGCCGCTGGCGTTGACCTCCAGGCGATAGAAGTCTTCGCTGCCAGCCTGGGCCTTGATCCGGGTCTCCGGCGTGAACGTCGGTTTGCGGGTCACCAGGTTGATCAGCCCGCCGGGGTCGCCCTGGCCGTAAAGCACCGAGGCCGGGCCCTTGAGCACTTCCACGCGCTCGACGTTGACCAGATCGCTGATCACCTCAGGGCGCGACACCAGCGGGTTCATCAGCATGCCGTCGACCGCGTAGGTGCGAGAGTGGAAACCACGCACCACGAAGCTCTCGGTGGAACCTCCGTGGGAGTTGCCGCGTTGCACGCTGCTGACGTTGACCAGAGCGTCGGCCAACTGGTTGAGCTGCTGGTCCTCGAGAACCTGACGAGGCACCACCTGAATGGACTGTGGAATGTCGCGCAGGGCGCTGTCGGTCTTGCTGCCCGTGGCACTGCGGGTGGCGCGGTAACCGCTGACCGGGCCATCGGCATACTCGTGCTCGCCGCTGGCACTGATGGTCGACGGCGCCAGGGACAGTGAGCCGCTGTTGTCCTGCGGGAACAGCAGCAGGGTGCGCTCCGGGGTGAGCGTCCAGCCCAGGCCGGAGCCTTGCAGTAACAGGGTGAGCGCCTGTCGCTCACTGTAGTTGCCCTGTACCGCCGGTGCGCTCAGGCCATCGGCAAGGCGCGCGTCGAAACTGACCTGGACGCCCCGTTGGCTGCCGAAGGTGGCGAGCGCCGAGGCCAGCGGTTGGCTGCTGATGGAGAAGGCATGGCGTTGCTGGTCTTCGCCGCTGCCTGGCGCCTGCAAGGCGCTCTGTGCCATGCCCAGGGGCGAGCCGAGCAGCAGGCAGGGGGCGGCGAAGCAGCCGATGCCGAAACGCAAGACGAGTCGAGGAGAAAAGCGCAAACGCGGCACCAGCATGCTGTCGTCCTTCATACATATCGTTAACGTTTGAGAGGGATTCTCAAATTTACGATTGTAAAGACGACACCCTCGGCGATTTTTTTCATCGCCGAGGGATTTTTTTCTGATGGTCCGCCGCGCGGTGCGATCAAGGCGTTCCCAGCACGCGGATCCAGGGCGTCATGCGCCGGCTGGGTACCGCCAGCGATTGAGCCAGGGCGCCGAGGGCGCGATCCGGGTCGCGCATGTCGTAGATGCCAGTGAGGCGGCGCTGCGCCAGAGCCGGGTCGGCGAGCACGATCCAGCCCGGTGTGTAGCGGCGCATCTGCTCGAGAATTTCGCTGACGCTGGCGTTTTCCACGAACAACTGGCCACGCCGCCAGATGGCCACGCGCTCACTGTCGACCCGCAGATGCTGCAGGGTTCCGCTGAATCTGTCCTGGCGCAGGCCTTCACCAGGGTGGAGGTCATCTTCGCTGCTGGCGCCATCGACCTGGCTGCTTACGCGCACCAGGCCGCGCTCTACGGCGACGTCCAGATAACGTTCGCTCAGGTCGACTTCGAACGCGGTGCCGAGTACCCGCACTGCGCTGCTGCCGGCCTGGACCACGAAGGGCCGCTCGACATCGCGCTGTACATCGAAGAACGCCTGGCCGGCCAGTAGCTGCAGATCACGGCGCTCGCTGCGATATTCGCTGCGCAAGGCACTGCGCGGGCCGAGGGTGACCAGCGAGCCGTCGGCCAGGGTCACCGTGCGGGTTTCCCCCGCTGCGGTGATGTAGTCGGCCTGCCAGTGCAGTGCGGCCTGGGGATAAGTGAGGATCGCCAGCGCAGCGATGCCGGCCGCCAGTGCCGCGGGCAGCCAGCGACGTTTGCGTCGCGGCGGGGGGCTGGCCGGGCGAGCGGTTTGTGTCGGGGGTTCGCGCAGTTGCGCGATGCCTCCCCACACTCGCTCGATCTGTTGCCAGGCATGCAGATGCTCCGGGCCCTGCGCCAGCCAGCGTTCGAAATCCTTGCGTGCGCTCGGCGTTTCGCTGAGGCGCAGGTGCCAGTCGGCGGCCTGTTCGAGCAGGTCGTCCGTGTTGCCCGCAGAGTCAGTCACGCTGCTGGTCCCGCGTGTCATCACCGGGCAGGGCGCGGGCCAGGCGTACCAGCGCATCGCGTACCAGGCGATGAGCCGTGGCCAGGGACACGCCCAGCTGTTCGGCGATCTGCGCCAGGGTCTTGCCGCCCAGGCGATGCATCTCGAGCGCGCGGCGGCTTTGCTCCGGCAGGTCCGCCAGGGCACTGGACAGGTGCTCCAGCTCATCGCTGTGCAGGCAGGCCTCTTCGGGGCTGGCGACCAGGGTCGGCAGCAGCCAGTCCGGCGGCATGGCGTGGCGGCGCTGCTCGCGGGCCTCGCTCAGGCGCATGTCGAGGGCAAGGTTGCGCACGATGCGATAGAGGTAAGCGACGGGCTGTTCGATGGCTTGCAGCTCGGGGCGCTGCAGGGGATGCAGGCGCAGATAGGCTTCCTGAACGACATCCTCGGCACGATCCCGGTCCTGGGTGATCTGCGCCGCATAGTTGACCAATGCCCTGCGGCAGGACAGGAAGATATCCAGCTTCTCGGCCGAATCGTTCATGGTTGCGCCTCGTCGTACTGCAGACGCAAATCGTCTGGCCCGGCAAAGGCGGTACTCTAGACCTGATTGAGAGGCTTTTTCAATTGGAAGGAGCCCGGCAGTTGGGCTCCCTGTCGGCAGGGCTCAACCTTTGGCGGTCGTCTCGACCCAGGCGGCATAGGTGTCGATGAATTTCTGCAGGAACGGCCGGATACCGTCGCTCAGCTTGCCGCTTTCATCGAAGAAGTTGCCGGCGCCGCCCAGGTAGGCTTCCGGCTGTTGCAGCAGGGGCATGTCGAGAAACACCAGCGCCTGGCGCAGTTGATGGTTGGCGCCGAAACCGCCCACTGCGCCAGGGGAGGCGCTGACCACGCCAGCCGGCTTGCCGCTGAACGCGCTCTGGCCGTAGGGACGCGAACCTACGTCGACGGCATTCTTGAGAGGGGCGGGGATCGAGCGATTGTACTCCGGGGTGATGAACAGCACGGCATCCGCCGCCTTCACCTGGGCGCGGAAGTGGCTGTAAGCAGCGGGTGCCGGATCGACGTCGATGTCTTCGTTATACAAGGGCAGATCACCAATTTCGACGATTTTCAGACTCAGGTTCTGCGGTGCCAGGTCGGCCAGTGCCAAGGCGAGTTTGCGGTTGATCGATGCTTTGCGCAGGCTACCGACCAGTACGGCGAC
The DNA here is from genome assembly GCF_013408425.1 of Pseudomonas flavescens. NCBI lineage: Bacteria > Pseudomonadati > Pseudomonadota > Gammaproteobacteria > Pseudomonadales > Pseudomonadaceae > Phytopseudomonas > Phytopseudomonas flavescens. Next base: position 5,548,604 of record NZ_JACBYV010000001.1, read on the forward strand.
GTTGTAGGTCTTGCTCATGGGGGTTCCCTTGATCAGGAGTGGAAGGGGGTGTTGGCAAGCCAGAACACTATAGCTGTCTCCCGATCGCACGTGGCGCTTGCGCGGATAGGCGCTGCCGCGTTGCATGAGGTTGATGGCGATGTGATTTTCCTTGAACCGGATGCCGGTGGCGCCAGTCGATTGTGGGGTATAGCCCAGCCGGGCCCACTTCAATAGGACGTACACCATGGACCTGATCCGTATTCTGATCGCCATTCTTCTTCCGCCTCTGGGCGTTTTCCTGCAGGTCGGCTTCGGCGGCGCTTTCTGGCTGAATATCCTGCTGACCCTGTGCGGCTATTTCCCGGGCATCATTCACGCCGTGTATATCATCGCCAAACGCTGATTCCAGGCTGGCTCAGAAACCGCGCAATGCGCGGTTTTTTTGTGCCTGCGGTTCCCACCATGTGAAATTGAGCTGTACGACAACCTGCCTGAGTTGTCCTTTTTCGGCGGACTGGACCCCGCTCATCTTTTTGACGCGCGGCCCCGCGGTTGTGAAAGTTTCTGGCATTCAAGAGAGGGCTCGTATTTTTCATTGCCCGCTTTGAATTTGTGGTTATTTTTAAATAACTATATGAATTTACAGGTTTTTAATTGATTTAATTTGGCGTTGACCGGAGTGCGTGATGGCCATTTCACATCTTTGCTGGGGATGATTTTCTTCTTTACAGGTTCTTGACAGCGTTTGGGATTGGCGCAATTATCGGGTTATTCGCTGTATGACAACATACATCGGGCCACTCAAATAATCACAAGATCCAAGGCGCGTTCAATGAAGATCACTCAGGTCAATGTCGAGGTTTTCACCTACCCCACTCGCCGCAGCGTCGATGCTGCCGGTCATGCCCACCCGGGCGACGAATCCCTGGCCAAGATGGCGCTGTTGCGCATCGCCACCGAAGACGGCGTGGAAGGCTATGCCTTTGGCGCGCCCGAGCTGATTCGTCCGCACATCATCGACAGCTTCGTACGCAAGGTGCTGATCGGGCAGAACGTCATGGATCGCGAGAAGATCTGGCAGGACCTCGCTCACTGGCAGCGCGGCAGTGCCAGTCAGTTGACCGACCGCGCGCTGGCGCTCGTCGAGCAGGCGCTGTGGGATTGGGCGGGGCGCAAATTCAAGCAGCCGGTGCACAAGCTGATTGGTGGCTATCGCGACAAGGTGTTGGCCTATGGGTCGACCATGTGCGGCGATGACCTGCCGGGCGGCCTGTCGACTCCCGAGGAGTACGGCCGCTTCGCCGAGCAACTGGTCGCCCGTGGCTACAAGGCGATCAAGCTGCACACCTGGATGCCACCGATCTCCTTCGCGCCGGATCCGAAGATGGACGTGCGTGCCTGCGCCGCTGTGCGTGAGGCGGTCGGCCCGGATATCGCCCTGATGCTCGACGGTTATCACTGGTATAGCCGCACCGACGCGCTGTACATCGGCCGCGAACTGGAAAAGCTCGACTTCGCCTGGTTCGAAGAGCCGATGATGGAGGAGTCCGCCGAGTCCTATGCCTGGCTGGCGGCCAACCTGGACATCCCGGTGCTGGGGCCGGAATCCCTTGGGGGCAAGTACATGAGCCGTGCCAGTTGGGTCGGGCAGGGCGCCTGTGACATCCTGCGCGCCGGCGTGGCCGGGGTCGGCGGTATCGCGCCGTGCCTGAAGGTCGCGCACCTGGCCGAATCCTATGGCATGCACTGCGAGATTCATGGCAACGGCGCCGCCAACCTGGCGGTGGTCGGTGCGATCAAGAACTGTGACTGGTACGAGCGCGGCCTGCTGCACCCGTTCCTCAACTACGACGACGTGCCTGCCTATCTGAACAGCATCGTCGACCCGATGGACAGCGATGGCTACGTGCACCTGCCGGATCGTCCGGGTCTGGGCGAAGACATCAACTTCGCCTACATCGAGACGAACACCGTCAACCGGTACTGATGCACCGGTGCGCAGCCGCATGCGGCTGCGCTGTTTCTGAGAGTCGAATAACTATAAGAAGGCTATCTCATGATCAAACCAATTCCGCATCTGGTCGCGGGCCTGCTGGCCGCTACCCTGGCCCTGGGCTCCGTGACCACGGTGCAGGCCAAGACCCCTGCCGATCAGCTCATCGTCGGCATGAGCATGATCAACCTGCTGTCCCTCGATCCGGCTGCCGCCACTGGCCTGGACGTGTCCGAGGTGAACGCCAACCTGTACGACATGCTGCTGGTGCAGGACGCTGCCGCGCCGGACAACCTGGTACCGGCCCTGGCCGAACGCTGGGAAGTCAGCGATGACCACAAGACGCTGACCTTCCACCTGCGCAGCGGCGTCAAGTTCCACTCCGGCAACGAGCTGACCGCCCAGGATGTGATCTGGTCGTTGCAGCGCGTGCTCAAGCTCAACCTGGCGTTGGCCTCGACATGGAAGGCTTACGGCTTCACCGCCGATAACGTCGAGCAGCAGATCCGCGCCCCTGACGACCACACCGTGGTGGTCGAGCTGGCTCGCCCGACCGATCCGATGCTGGTGCTCAATACCCTGGCCACCTCGCCCAGTGCATTCATCCTCGACAAGAAAGAGGTGCTCAAGCACGACAAGAATGGCGATATGGGCGGTGCCTGGCTGACCACCAATGCGGCGGGCAGCGGACCATTCGTGCTCAACGCATGGCGCGCCAATGACGTGATTCTGATGACCCGTTTCGAGGACTATTGGGGCGGCCCAGCCAAGCTCAAGCGCGTGGTGATGCGCAACATGACCGAGTCGCAGTCGCTGCGCCTGATGGTCGAGCGGGGCGACCTGGATATCGCCCGTGGCATGTCGGCACCGGACATCACGGCCCTGAGCAGTTCGGACAAGGTCAAGACCCAGACCGTGCAGCGCGGCACGCTCTACTACGTGGCGCTGAGCACCAAACAGCCGATGTTCGCTGACGCCCGCGTGCGCAAGGCGGTCCGTTCGTTGATCGATTATCAGGGCATCAATGAGGTGGTGATGCCGCATTACGGCACCCTCAACCAGCGCCCGATGCCGCTCGGCCTGCCCGCGCGTCTGGATGATCCCGGCTATCGCCTGAACGTCGAGGAAGCCAAGAAGCTGCTGGCCGAAGCCGGCTACCCGGATGGCTTCCAGACCACTATCCGTGTACTCGCGGAACCCCCGTTCATCAACATCGCCTCCAGCGTGCAATCGACTCTGGCTCAGGCCGGCATCAAGGCGCGCATCGTCACCGGCACCGGCACTCAGGTGTACGGCTCCATGCGTGAACGCACCTTCGACATCATCGTCGGTCGTGGCGGTGGCGGCGCTGAGCGTCACCCGCATTCCAGTCTGCGCACCCTGGTCTACAACCCGGACAACCGTGACGAAGCCAAGCTGAGCAACTTCCAGGGCTGGCGTACCTCGTTCTACAGCCCGGAGCTCAATGCGCTGATCGAAAAGGCCGAGGTAGAGCCGGACAAGCAGACCCAGATGGATCTGTATCACCAGTTTCAAAACCTCTACGACGAGCAGGTCGGCGCCATCATGCCGATTTCGCAGATGACCGACACGGTGGTGATCTACCACGACGTCGTCGGCTATATCGGTCACAGCGCGGCGACCACGCGCTACAAGGATGTGCACAAGGATCGTTGAGCCGCCGGGCGGCGTAGCGCCGCCCCTGCTTATACGAACGAGCTGCGATCAATCGGGAGCCTGTTATGTTTGCTTCGACTGCGTCTTTCTTCGGCACGCGGATGGGCGGTACTTCACGCCGTTTCGGCGCGGTGCTGATGACCCTGCTGGGCTTGCTGGCGATGACTTTCTTCATCGGCCGAGTGATGCCACTCGATCCGGTGCTGGCGGTGGTCGGCCCGGATGCCGACAGTTCCACCTACGACCAGGTCTATCAGGCCATGGGCCTGGACCGGCCGCTGCTGGTGCAGTTCGGCTACTACCTGCGCGATCTTGCCCAGGGCAATTTCGGCAATGCGCTGCTCACCGGCCACCCGGTGATCGAGGACATCGCCCGGGTGTTCCCGGCGACCATCGAGCTGGCCACGCTGGCGATCATCTTCGGTGTGGTGCTCGGCCTGCCGCTGGGCGTATTCGCGGCGGCCAACCAGGGCCGTATCGGTGATCACCTGGCGCGTGTGGTGACCCTGTTCGGTTATTCCACGCCGATCTTCTGGCTCGGCATGATGGGCCTGCTGGTGTTCTATGCCTGGCTCGGCTGGGCGGGTGGTGCCGGGCGTATCGATCTGGCCTACGACGGCATGGTGCCCTCGGTGACCGGCATGCTGCTGATCGACAGTGCCATCGCTGGCGACTGGGATGCCTTTTCCAGTGCCCTCAAGCACATCCTCCTGCCGGCACTGATCCTGGGCCTCAACTCGGTGGCCTACATCAGCCGGATGACCCGCAGCTTCATGCTCGAGCAGCTTTCCCAGGAATACATCCTCACCGCTCGGGTCAAGGGCCTGTCGCGGCGCAAGGTGATCTGGGGCCATGCCTTCCGCAACATCCTCGTGCAACTGCTCACCGTGGTGGCGCTGGCCTATGGCTCGTTGCTCGAAGGAGCGGTGCTGATCGAGACGGTGTTCGCCTGGCCCGGCTTTGGCCAGTACCTGACCAGCAGCCTGCTGCTCGGTGACATGAACGCGGTGATGGGCTGCGTGTTGGTGATCGGCTTCATCTTCGTCGGTCTCAATCTGCTCAGCGATGCGCTGTACAAGGTGTTCGACCCGCGCACCCGCTGACCCGACCCACTCGATTGCAGCCCTTCAATAATTACAATAGGGACATCCGCATGAAATCGTTTCGCTCCACGCTGCTCTGCGGCGTGCTCGGTGCGCTGCTGTGTAGCGCTCCGCTGCTGACCGCCCAGGCCAAGACCCCGGACGATCAACTGATCGTCGGCATGAGCATGGCCAACCTGTTTTCCATCGACCCGGCCAATGCGCCGGGGCTCGATGCCTCGGGCATCAACGCCAACCTGTACGACACCCTGGTGTTGCGCAAGGACGGCAGCCCCGACGCGCACATCCCGCAATTGGCCGAGCGCTGGGACGTCAGCGAAGACGGTCGCCGACTGACCTTCCACCTACGCGATGACGTGCGCTTCCATTCCGGCAATGCGCTGACCGCCGAGGACGTCGCCTGGTCGCTGTATCGGGTGCTGAAACTCAACTTCGGCCTGGCCACCACCTGGAAGGCCTACGGCTACACCCTGGACAACATTGGGCAACTGATCCGCGCCGAGAACGATTCGACGCTGGTCATCGAGCTGCCGCAGCCGACCGACCCGCTGCTGGTGATCGACACCCTGGCCACGTCGCCAAGCGCCGTGGTGCTGGATCGCAAGACCGTGCTCGAACATGAAAAGGACGGCGATCTGGGCGCTGCCTGGCTGGTCACCAACGAAGCGGGCAGCGGCCCGTTCACCCTCAGTTCCTGGCGTGCCAACGACACCCTGGTGATGACCGCGTTCGCCGATTACTGGGGCGGCGCCACCAAGCTCAAGCGCGTACTGATCCGCCATATCACCGAATCGCAATCGCTGCGCCTGATGCTCGAGCGCGGTGACCTGGACATGGGCTACGGCATGGCCGCGTCCGACGTCCAGGCGCTGGCCGCCAAGGGCAACATGCAGATCCAGACGCTGCAGCGCGGCACCATGTACTACGTCGCCATGAGCATGAAGCAGGCGCCGTTCGACGACATCCGCGTGCGCAAGGCCGTGCGTTCGCTGATCGACTATCAGGGGCTGGACAAGGTGGTGATGCCTTATTACGGCAAGCTCAACCAGCAGCCCATGCAACTGGGGCTGACGGCGCGCCTGCCGGATCCTGGCTACACGCTCGACGTCGACGCCGCCAAGGCGCTGCTCGCCGAGGCCGGCCACCCGCAGGGGTTCAAGACCACCATCCGCACCCTGGCCGAGCCGCCGTTCGTCAACATCGCCTCGAACCTGCAGTCGACCCTGGCCCAGGCCGGCATCCAGGCGAGCATCGTCACCGGTACCGGTAATCAGGTGTACGGCGCCATGCGTGCGCGCAACTTCGAGATCATCGTGGCCCGCGGCGCCGAGCGTTATCCGCATCCGTACTTCAGTCTGCGCACCTTCGTTTACAACCCGGACAACCGCGATGACGCCGGTATCGCCAACTTCCAGGGCTGGCGCGCTGCGTTTCAGGACGACGAGCTCAACACGCTGATCGACAAGCTCGGCGTGGAGCGCGACGAAGCCGCCAAGCTGAGCATGTATCACCGCGTGCAGCAGCGCTACGACGAGCTGGCGGGGCCGATCATGATGATTTCGCAGATGACCGATCCGGTGGTCAGCGCGGCTGACGTCAAAGGATTCCAGGGTGCCGACGCCGAGGCGACGCGTTACCTGGGTGTGTACAAGCAGCGTTGAGTGATCGGGCGCGGCAGCGTGCCCGTTACCGACCCGAACCGAGTTCCGGAGGCATACGATGATTGCCAACATCTCTTCATCTTCATCCATCAAGCGCACGGGCGAACAGACGCCAGTCTCGGCGTTCCAGGCGTTCTGCCACAGCAGCGTGCGTGTGATACAGCACCTGCTGCGCAACCCCATGACGCTGATGGGTTCCAGCGTGGTCATGCTGCTGATCCTGGTGGCCGCCTTCGCGCCGTGGATCGCCACCCACGACCCGATCGTGCAGAACCTCGGCAACGCCCTGAAGGCGCCGAGCGCCGCGCACTGGTTCGGCACCGACGAGTACGGCCGCGACGTGTTCAGCCGGCTGGTCTACGGCTCGCGCATCACCCTGTACATCATCGGTCTGGTGACCATCATCGTCGGCCCCATCGGCTTGCTGGTCGGCACCATTTCCGGCTACTTCGGTGGCTTCGTGGATGCGTTGTTCATGCGCATCACCGACATCTTCATCTCGTTCCCCAGCCTGGTGCTGGCGCTGGCCTTCATCGCTGCACTGGGCCCAGGCCTGGAGCATGCGGTCATCGCCATCGCGCTGACTTCCTGGCCGCCCATCGCGCGCCTGGCCCGGGCGGAAACCCTGTCGCTGCGCAACGCCGATTTCGTGGTCGCGGTACAGCTGCAGGGCGCCTCGTCGTCACGCATCATCTTTCGCCACATCATGCCCATGTGCATGTCGTCGGTGATCATCCGCCTGACCATGAACATGGCCAGCATCATTCTCACCGCCGCCGCGCTGGGCTTCCTCGGCCTTGGTGCCCAGGCACCGCTGCCGGAGTGGGGCGCGATGATTTCCACCGGGCGTCGCTACATGCTCGAGTGCTGGTGGCTGGTAGCCGTGCCGGGGGCGACCATCATGCTGGTCAGCCTGGCGTTCAATCTGTTGGGGGACGGTCTGCGCGACGTTCTCGATCCGCGCAGCGAATAAGGAGGCCCCATGTCCGCTATCAAACTGGAAGTAAACGACCTCTGCGTACGCTTCACCAGCGGCCGCAAGGAGGTCGACGCGGTTCGCAACGTGTCCTTCAGCCTGGGCCGCGAAAAGCTGGCCATCGTCGGTGAGTCCGGCTCTGGCAAGTCCACCGTGGGGCGCAGCCTGTTGCGCCTGCATCCGGCCAGCGCGCGTATCACCGCGAAGACCATGACGCTCGGCGAGGTCGACCTGCTCGGTGCCAGCGAAAAGCAGATTCAGGCGATTCGCGGCAAGCGCATCTCGATGATCATGCAAGACCCCAAGTACTCGCTGAACCCCGTGGTGCGTGTCGGCGAGCAGATCGCCGAAGCTTACCTGGCGCATCACCGCGCCAGCCGCGCCGACGCCCGCGAGCGGGTGCTGGACATGCTCGACAAGGTGCACATCCGTGATCCCAAACGGGTCTACGGCCTCTACCCGCACGAAGTCTCCGGCGGCATGGCGCAGCGCATCATGATCGCCATGATGGTGATCACCGACCCGGAAATCATCGTCGCCGACGAGCCCACCTCGGCGCTGGACGTCTCGGTTCGCCGCCAGGTGCTCAGCGTGCTCGATGAACTGGTCGGGCAGCGTGATCTGGGCCTGATCCTGATCAGCCACGATCTCAACATGGTGCGCAGTTTCTGCGATCGGGTGCTGGTGATGTACGCCGGCCGCGTGGTCGAGGCACTCGATGCCGCCGACCTGGACAACGCCAAGCATCCCTACACCCAGGGCCTGCTGGCCGCTTTGCCGAACATCGACCGACCTCGTCCGCGCCTGCCCAACCTGCAGCGCGATCCCCTCTGGCTGACCCATTGAGTACGCACCCATGGCCATGATCGAAGTGGATTCACTCAATCTCAGTTTCGGCGTCAGTGCGGCGCGCAATCAGGTGCTCTACGACGTTGCCCTGCGCGTCGAAGAGGGCGAATCGTTTGGCCTGGTCGGCGAGTCCGGCTCGGGCAAGACCACGGTGCTGCGCTGCCTGGCCGGGCAGTACCGACATTGGGAAGGGCACCTGAGCGTTGCTGGTCGGGGCCTGCGCCACAAGCTGGATCTGGCGCACTTTCGCCAGGTGCAAATGGTCTTCCAGGACCCCTACGGCTCGCTGCACCCGCGCCACACCATCGACTCGGCACTGAGCGAGCCGCTCAGCGTGCACGGCATCGGTGATCGGGGGGACCGGGTCACCTCGATCCTCAACAAGGTCGGCCTCAACGACAGCTTCCGCTATCGCTACCCCCACCAGTTGTCCGGTGGCCAGCGGCAGCGGGTGGCCATCGCCCGGGCGCTGATCCTAGAGCCGCGGGTGCTGTTGCTCGACGAGCCGACCTCGGCGCTCGACGTGTCGGTGCAGGCGGAGATCCTCAACCTGCTCTCCGACCTGCGCGAGCAGGAAGGCCTGACCTACCTGCTGGTGACCCATGACCTGGGCGTGGTCGCCCACCTCTGTGACCGGGTTGCCGTGATGCAGCACGGGCGCATCGTGGAAACACTCGACACCGGCTTGCTGGCGCAGAACCGTGCTGAGCACGCCTACACCCAACTGCTGGTCGATGCCAGCCGTGACATCGGTGCCGTTGCACCGCCTTGACAGCATAACCCGCAGGCCTCGGGGGCCCGCCAGCACCTGAGCGCTCTGCACCGCGCATTAGCGCGAGTTCCCCTGCCGATTTTCCAACACGGGCTTGCAGGCCCGCGGCACGGACTCGCCTGCGCGATGGCCCACACAGCGATTCGAACATGCGGACAAAGCGCTGCAGGGCGGCGCTTTGCCTGAAAACCGGGCAACACACACTCAACCCATAGAAAACAACAAGAAGATCATCATGACCAAGAAAACTCTCACACTGCGTCTACTCGTTTGCCTGCTGTCCACTGCCGCTGCGGGCAGTGCATTGGCCGACAGTGCCTCGATCAACTATCGCCACCAGTTTCTCGACGACGACAGCATGCACGCCGACCGGGTCAAACTGTCCTACCGCATGGACAATGGCTGGGGATTCGAAGGCGAGCTGAAGTACCGCACCGCCGGGGACCGCAAGGACGTCGCTTTCGACAACACCGTGTCGAGCGGCCACGAACTGACCACCAGCTACCAGTACAAGTACAGCGCGGTGTCGACCTGGCAACCGGCGATCCAGCTGGACAGCAACGAGAACGGCACGACCTACAAGTTCGGCCTCAAGTACACCCGCAAGCTGAGTGACCAGTTCTATGTCGCCGCCCGCTACCGCTTCGATGCGCTGAAGCTGAACCGCGACCGGATCGATGAAGATGTCCCGGATCGCGGCTCCGACAACCGCAATACCCAGCGCTACGAGGGCTGGATCGGCTACACCCCGGCCGGCAAGCTGTCCTACGAGTACCAGTACATCTACTTCGATACCGACTACATCCGTTACGACAACAAGAAGAGCGACTACGAGCAGAACCTGATCGTCAAATACAAGCTGGACAAGTCCTGGGCGCCCTTCATCGAAATCGGTGACGTACGCGTGAGCCCCACCGAGGATGATCGCCAGATGCGCTGGCGCATCGGGGTTCAGTACAACTTCATGTAATCAAGAGCGCACGCAGGTGCCAATAACGGACGCCCGAGGGCTCGACATCGCAAGGTGAAGAGTCCGCAGGCGTCCGTTTCGTTCGCCAGTGTAGGAGCCCGCTTGCGGGCGAGGCGATGGTGGCCGCGCCCTGCTATCGAGGTTGCCGGTTTATTCGCCGTGGGGTGCGGCGCCTTGATTCAGCGGCCGGCCGCCGTTTTGTACAGCAGTCGCGGCGCATCAGCCCCGACGCTGAGCCTTGAGCAGGCGCTCACGGCTGTTGATCAGGTGCAATTGCATGGCGGCTCGCGCGCAGTCGACATCGCCACGGGCGATGGACTCGTAGATCATCTCGTGCTCGAGGCTGAGGTTTTCCTTGTAGGCCTCGCCGTCCTCGTGTGCCTTGTAGGCCGAGTTGAACTTGTTGCGCGGGATCTGCTTGGCACCCAGGTGCTTCATGATGTCGAGCAGGTGAGCGTTCTGCGCTGCCTTGGCGATCTTGATATGGAACTGGAAGTCCGCACTGATCGGCAGGCCGGCTGGCAACTGTACGGCGCCCTGCTGCAGGGCATCCAGCGCAACGCGGATCTCCTTCAGTGATTCGGGTGTGCGCCGTTGTGCTGCCAGGCCCACGGTAGCCACCTCCAGGCTCATGCGCAGTTCCAGCAGTTCCAGCACATCCTGCGCGGTGCTGATGGTCGCCGGCCCAAGCTGCAGCTCCGGTGCTGCAGGCATGTCGCACACGAAAGTTCCGACACCCCGGCGCGTCTCCACCAGGCCCGCCACCTGCAGGCGTGACAGCGCGTCACGCACCACCGTCCGGCTCACTCCCTCGGCCCTCATGATATCCAGCTCGGCCGGCAGCTTCTCGCCACGCTTGAGCGTGCCGTCACGCATGTGCTGGGAAATCTTCGCCACCAGGTCTTCAGCCAGGCGGCTACGCTGCTTGCGCGGTGGAAGCGTCCAAATCGGGTTGTCCTGCATCATCGATCCGTTGTTGTTTCGTTATCGGCATACGACCCCAATACTGGCGATTTGGTCGCATCGAATGACAGAGGGAGATAGTAGCAGCAGCGGGGGAGGTGTGGTTGACGATGGACGATCGTGTTGTGAAGGCAGCCCGCAAGGTGCCTCAGTTGCGCACACAACGGCCACGTCATTTGCAGGCGGCTGATCACTGCATGGACTGTTGGTCGTCACCCTGATCCGTACGGGCAGATTGCGTGACTCACCCGATACGCATGCCTGGCAATTTACCGACGTACTTCATTCCCTTTCCTCGACACGGCGCCAACTCTGCCGGCCAATGCTCGAGGGATCCGGGTAGACCGTGATGCACTCCTGCCCAGTGCAGTACTGGTAACTGTTGTCAGGATTCTGCGCAAGGGTGCCACCCCCTTCGCCATCCTGACGAACCGCCGAAACGATGGAGGTGCCGGTGCCGCTGTTGAGGCTCGACGGGGTGTAGTTGAATGCGCGTTGGGAGGTTCTGCCCCCGGTGAACGGGTTGATGGCGTAGGTCCAACTGCTGGCGCCGTCACCGCAAGGGTCGCTGTTCGGCGTCAGTGACTGGAAGAACAGGGTGCGACCGAGCTGCGACATGTTCTCCACCACCATCTCGCCATCGCTCTGCACCAGATTCAGGTACCAGCCGTTTTGTGCCGGCAGTGTCGAGCCGCCAGAGGTGCTGGCCTGCCAGCGGACGCTGTTGTTACTGATCACCCGGGCCTGACGGTTTGCGCCGTCGGTGGTCGTTGCCGTAACCGTGTTGGTAATGCTCTGTTGCTGCAGGTTGTTGCGGTTGATGGACGGGTTGTTCGCCACTTCACCGAGGGTCTGCTTGTCCCAGATTCCGTAGACGCTCTGCGGCATGCTCTTGTCTCCGTCCTTGTCGTCACTGTCGAAGAAGCGGCCGGTGCCGAACACCACCATATAGCCGGTACCGGTTGGGTGAGCGACCAGGCTTGGCGCCGAGGTGATCGGCTGGCGTTGCGTGCCGGCATTGTCCGCACTCGCCTTGAACAATGGGTTGCCGCCGAAGCCAACCTTGAATTCGCTGGCTGCTGCAGCTGCGTCATCAGCGGTTGTGAAGGGGCTTGTGTTGTTGCGATTGCTGCGCAGCAGATCGAAGCGCCACATGTTGCCCTGCAGGTCGCCAGCATAGGCGTAGTCGGCGACCCCATCCGCATTGTAGTCAGCCAGCTTGGGCGTCGAGAGGCCATTGGCTATACCACTGGTGCCCTGTACCTCCAGGCTCCTGAGCACCGTACCCTGCATGGCGTCGAGAACGAACAGCGCTGCCTTGCCGTTGGTGTTGCCCGCGCTTTCGTAGCCGTTGCCGAACACCACCGCCCATTTGCCGTTGTGCAGACGGGCAATGGTCGGTTGGGAAAAGCTGTAGCCCATTTTCACGGCGTTGGCGGCTGTGATGCTGTTCTCGTCGAATTGCCAGAGCAGTTTTTCACTGCCTGGCGTGGTGACGTCCAGTGCGAAGATGGATTTTCCTCCGCCCTTCAATGTGCCGACCAGAATGGTCCGCCATTGCCTGGTGGTGCCGTCGTATACGTCAGCGACCACTGGCGAGCCGTCTACGTAGAATTCGTGGGAGTAATTGGAACCGGTCAACTTGTTCAGTTTCGGGAATACCGAGGACGGGATGAAGGCGAACTCCTCGACACCCGTCAGGGCATTGAAACCGTGCAACATCCCTGCGTTGCCGCCTACGTAGATGCGAGGTGTGCGATTGGCGATGCTGGCCTTGAAGGTGGTGTAGGCCGTATTGCCCTCCAGGCGATTGGAGAATTGCTCCAGATAACGAGCGCCCGAGACCACGGCTGGGCTGGAGGAGTAGAAGTCGCCCAGCAGTCCGCTACGGCGGCGGAACGTGGTGCCTTCTCCCGTTCGGTTGCCACGCAGGTAGTCGACCCGCGAGGCAGCCAGGGTATCCGTCAGGCCGTTTTCCGGGTTTCTTGTCAGATAGGCGAGCAGGGTACTGCCTGAATACAGGCTGAGTGCCGCATTGGTGGCATTGAAATCCTGCAGACCGCTCGTGTTGATCGACGCTGGGCTGGCGATTTTTATCCTGCGTTGGGACCATGCCGGTACCTTGGTTTTCGCGCTCCAGACTTCGACGGTGTCGATGGTATTGGTCACCGAATTCCAGCGTTTCTCGAAGCGTTTCACATCGCCTGACCAGTTGTCATCGCTGGCGTAGGAGGTTTGATAGGACACGGTTTGTGTGCTGCTTTCATCCGAGCTGACCTGTCCCGAATTGATGGCGGGACGGGCTGCACTGGATTTACGGTCGGCAATGCGCGAAAGAATGTCCGCGAAGGCCTGAACCATGGCATCGGGGCTGTCCACGCTGAAGAATTCGCCCCGTGAATTGATCGCGGCATGCCACAGATCGTAGACGTTGGCGTCCGTGGCGTTGGCCGCTGCAGCTGGCCAGGCCGTACCCGCTGCCAACGCGGCATATCCGCTGCCGGCAAATGTACTGCCCCCCCAGGGGATGTTGCTCTGCGTCAGTGATTGGGTCAGCCCCAGGCCCATGGTGAAGTTGGTCATATGTTGCCAGGTCGCCGGATCGTTACGCGGGTCCCAGTAGTCGGTGGTGGTATCACCCGTCTTGTAGGGGATGTAGGCCGTGATGTCGTTGCTCAGATTGGGGTTCAGGTCGCTTGCCCAATAATGCATCGCCAGGTCGGCCAGCGTGTTGGCGGTACTGTCGTAGTAGGGCGCACGCTGAGTGAATGCCCTGCCATCGGGGAGCGTGAAGGTCGCCGCATCATGGCGGAAGTTACTGGGCGCACTGGCCGCTTCGTTCCATTGCCCATCGGTCATCATGATGTGATAGCTGGCGCGACAGGCGTAAGTGTTCTGGGTGGTGTTGGTGCCGGCGGCATTGGGAAATGCCTGCCAGGGAGTGGTCGTTCTGTAGAACTCGCCAGCCCGTTTCATCGCCGCCGGAAGGTAGGTGCTTTGATCGAAGGCGATGTTTTGCAGCCAGGCGTATAGCTGACCCTTGTGTGCGGGTGTATATGCCTTGAAGGCGTTGTTTCTGCAGTAGGTGGTATCGCTGCCGTCGAACGTGGTGCAGCGGCCCAGACCCTGCCAGCTCAGTCGCACGGATGGCGAGAGATTGTAGAACGCCAGAGCTGCTGCAGAGATGGTCGAAAGTGCACGATTGCGATAGAAGGAGTACCAGTTCGCGAAGTTCGCCTGCTCACCGCTAACGACGAATCGCAAGGCATAACAACTGTCGTTGCCGGCGTTGCAATTGCTGGCTCTGCTCGAATCGTAGATGTAGTAGTAGGCGGGAACCGCTCGCCTGACCAGCGTTGCTGTGTAACCGGTGGCCGTTCTGCTGCAATCGGCCGTGAGCCCGGAAAAAACACCGGGATAGCTGGCCACTGCCGTACAGCCGAGTACGCCGATCAGGATCGGCGTAATGGTGAATTGGATGCCTCCGGGCGATGTCGCCTGGGTGGCGAACAGCGTGCCAAGGCCGACCGTGGCGGAGAAGTCGGCGCTCGGGTTATCGGCCAGCCTGGAGACGGTGCCTGTCGGTTGAGCGTAGTTGCTGACGTCGCCATAGTTGTAGCTGGTACTCCCAGGGACCGTGGTAATGGGTACGTCCCAGGCGACTCGATAGCCCGCACCACTCAGATTGGTCGAACCCACTGTCGTTCTGAAACCGTTATGCCAGGCCTGGGTGAACGAGGTCGCCAATTGCTGTTCGTTGCCGGCTGCATCGAAGACCACCGGTGCATCGTAAGTCGCAGCAGGGTTGTAGTAGATCGGGTTGTAGGCGCTCGACTTGGCACGGCGAGTAGCTGATTCGGTACTCAGCCCGTCTGGCGCGAATCCCCAGCGCATGCTTCCCGAGTCATCGAGCGTCAGCAGCATGTTGGGCGGAACGCCCGTGGTTAGGCTCAGCGGGCTCTGCGAGACGGCTGCGTAACTGTTCGCAGCACTCAGCAAGGCAATACCGGCAACGGTGTGGAAAAGCGTCTTAACGCCCAAGATGGCTGTAAGAGATTTCATCCTGCCGGCTCTCCATCGCTCGAACGTCTTCAGGTATAGGCTTGCGCCAACTGCAGATAGTTCTTCCTGAATCAGGTACCTCTCGTCGCTCGCCAGCGTCACTGCTGGCGTGTCGATGACGAATGGCGTGAGGCTTCGCCGGCACGTGATGGCGCGGCAAGTAGAAGCTCGGATCGTTATCCGGCCGTGAGGAGGGTGAATCGATGACGTGGCTATCGCTGCTGGTGTGCTGCCACGGGACGGGGGAGGGTCTATCGCAGACGCGCCCCCTGAGGATGCTTGGGGGTAGAGGGCAACTCATGGCGGCCTTCGGCGCTTTATAGACGGTCATGACTGCATTCACAGGGGGCAGGCAAGAATATCCGGGCCGGTCTGCGCTCAACGCTGGCGAGGCGCGGAAGGTGCCGGTGCCGCTCGAACCTCGATTGCCGACATGGCCGGCCCCTGTTCCAGGCGAAAGCCTGGATGGGGGCACTGTCAACGCTGTGGGTGTGCTTCATGGCGAGAACTCGTGGCGCCGTGATCGGCCTATTTCCTTAACTATAGACAGGGATCTCTGATGCGCTCGGCTCGGGGGCGGTGCAGTGTGCTTCTGGATATTCCAGCGGGAGGCTGCTGGTTGATCGTGGTGTAGCGAAATCCGGACCAAAAAAAACCGCGCCAGGCGCGGTTTTCATCGAGCGATACAGCCGTGGCCTCAACGCCAGCAGTCGCTCACGCTGGCTCCTGAGGCGCTTACGCCGCGCGTACCGCTAGCCGTCAACGTCAGGTTGCCGCACTTGGTGTCGTTGAACTGCTGGGTGGCCGTAAGGGTATAACCGCCATCACCATCAGCCTTGCTCACCGAGAAGACGTATTTCCCAGTAGCCGACCTGTTGCTCGAGAGGTTCATCCCAAGCTTGCCGATATCGGCGGCAGCGGTGACGTACGCGTTATTCTGATTGAAGTAGCGCTCCTGCCTGGCCGCCGCATCATTCAACAGCGCCTGGCCTTCGGTACGGTGGCCGCGCTGCACGTACTGGGTGTAGTTCGGGTAGGCGATGGCCGCCAGGATGCCGACAATGACAACCACGACCATCATTTCGATCAGGGTGAAGCCGGCTTGGCCGTTACGGCGAACTGACAACCCTGCGCTACTTCTGAGGCGATTCATTCCTTGTCCTCCGTACGGCGCCAGGCTTGACGGCCGATGCTGGTTGGGTCCGGGTAGATGTTGATGCACGACTGGCCTGTGCAGTATTGAAAGCCGCTATTGGGGGTTTGCGACAGCGTACCGCCGCCCTCACCATCCTGGCGAACGGCTGAAATGATCTTCGTGCCGACATCCGCACTTGATGTGTAGTCGAATGCTTTCTGAGTGGTCCTGCCACCAGTGTACGGATTGAGCGCGTAGGTCCAGTTGCCGGCACCGTCGAGGCAGGGGTCACTATTGGGCACCAGAGACTGGAAGAAAATGGTGCGGCCCAATTGCGACATGTTTTCTACCACCATCTCTCCATCAGTCTGTACCAGATTCAAATACCAGCCATTCTGAGCTGCCAGCGTACCGCCCGACGAGTCGGTAGTTTGCTGCCAGCGAACGGTATTGTTACTGATAACCCGACCCTGAGTCGCGGGGCCATCGCCGGATACAGTTGAGGTTGTGATAATGCTCTGTGCCTGCAGGCTCGAGCGAGAGATGTTAGGGTTGCTGGCTGTTTCCCCTAACGTTTGTTTATCCCAGATGCCATATACGGTCTGCGGCATGCTCTTATCACCTTCCTTGTCGGCAGTATCGAAGAAACGGCCGGTGCCGAAGACGATCAGATATCCAGTGCCGCTAGGATGCAGCAACAGGCTTGGTGCTGACGTAATTGCTTGGCGCTGAGTGCCGGCGTTGTCGGCGGATGCTTTGAATAGCGGGTTTCCACGGAAGCCGACTTTAAAGGCGCTCGCAGGAACATCGTTCGTGACTTTGAAGGGATTGTCTCTGTCTTGAGTTGCGCGCAATAGATCGAAACGCCACATGTTGCCTTGTAAATCGCCCGCGTAAGCGTAGTCAGCGGTACCGTCGGCGTTATAGTCGGACAGTCGAGGGGTTGACAGGCCGTTTGCAATACCTGTTGTACCTTGTACTTCAAGGCTTCGAACCAGGCTGCCGTTCATTGCGTCGAGAATGAAAAGAGCTGCCTTGCCATTTGTATTTCCAGCGCTTTCATAGCCGTTGCCGAAGACCACTGCCCACTTGCCGGTATGTAGACGAGCGATCGTGGGTTGTGAAAAGCTGTATCCCATCTTCACGGCATCGCCTGCCGTAATGCTGTTCTCATCGAACTGCCAGAGCAGTTTTTCCTGCCCAGGATTAGTGATGTCCAGAGCGAATATGGACTTTCCACCAGCCTTCAGTGTACCGACCAATATAGTTTTCCATTCTGTTCCGTCATAGACGTCTGCCACTACAGGCGATCCATCGACATAAAACTCATGGCTGTAGTTACTGCCCGTTAGTTTGTTGAGTTTTGGGAAAACGGCCGAGGGTATGAATGCAAATTCCTCAACACCTGTTTGTGCGTTGAAGCCGTGAAGCATTCCCGCGTTGCCGCCGACATAAATTCGCGGCGAACGCCCGGAGATCTGTGTTTTGAAAGTGGTGTATGCAGTGTTGCCTTCTAGTCTATTGGAAAATTGTTCGAGATTGCGAAGTGTATCCAGAACCACCGCAGGTGTTGACGAATAGAAATCGCCGAGTACGCCACTACGTTGTCTGTAGGTGCTGCCCTCGCCGGCACGATCGCCGCTTAGGTAGCTGATCCGGCCGGCGGCTTTGCTATCGGTGGCGTTGGCATTTTCTGGGTCTCGGTTCAGGTACGTTAGCAACGTGGTTCCCGAATAGCTGGTCAACGCCGCATTGGTCGCTGTAAAGGGTGCAAGGCCTGTATTGCTCGAACCTGCGATAAAGATACTGCGTGCGCCTGGTACCTTCGCTTTGGCGCTCCAGACCTCTCTGGTCTCCAGGGTACTGGTCTGGGCATTCCAGGTTTTTTCGAAGCGCTTGACATCGCCAGACCAGTTTTCATCGCTTGCATAGGATGTCTGGTAAGACACCGTTTTGACTGTGCCGTTATTGTTTTCGTCGGTACTGACCTGGCCTGAATTGATTGCCGGCCGGGCAGCCGAAGATTTGCGATCAGCGATGCGGGAGAGAATATCCGCAAAGGCCTGAACCATTGCCTCAGGACTGTCCACGCTGAAGAACTCGCCTCGTGAATTGATTGCAGCGTGCCAAAGGTCGTAGACGTTAGCGCTGGTCGCGGTTGTCCCCGCTGCGGGCCAGTTGACCGTGCCCGCAGCGAGGGCGTTGTATCCGCTACCTGTGAAGGTACTACCAGCCCATGGAATATTGCTCTGATCGAGAGACTGGGTGAGGCCAAGTCCCATTGTGAAGTTCGTCATGTGCTGCCAAGTGGCCGGGTCATTGCGTGGATCCCAGTAGTCTGTCGTACTGTCGCCACTTTTGAAGGGGGTGTAGTCCTTCAGTTTGTTGGCCAGATTGGGGTTGAGGTCTGTCGCCCAGTAGTGCATGGCCAAATCCGCGAGCGTATTGGCCGTGCTGTCGTAGTAGGGCGCGCGGCGCACGAACGGGGTGCCGTCAGGCAGGGTGAAGGTGGCTGCGTCGTGCCGAAAGCTACCAGGTTCGGTTGCCGCAGAGTTCCATACGCCATCGGTCATCATGATGTGATAGCTGGGGCGACAGGCGTAGGTGTTCTGAGTGGTATTGCCGGTTGCATTGGGAAAAGCTTGCCATGGCGTAGTGGTCTGGTAGAAGTCACCAGCTCGTTTCATGGCCACGGGCAATGGAGTGCCTTGGTCGAAGGTCATGGTCCGCAACCAGTTATACAGCTGACCTTTGTGTGTCGGGTTATAGGCCTTGAAGGCATTGTTGCCGCAGTCGCTGTCCGAGCCGGTGAAGGTTGTGCAGCGATTCAGCCCCTGCCAGCTCAGGCGCACGGACGGAGACACGTTGTAGAAGGCCAAGGCTGCGGCAGAAATGGTTGCAAGTGCACGATTGCGGTAGAAAGAATACCAGTTGGCAAAGTTCTGCTGCTCTGCGCTGCCGACAAACCTCAGCCTGTAGCACGCGTCATTAGCGGTGCTGCATCCGGTGGTGAGGCTTGAATCGTATACGTAGTAGTACGCCGGCGTCGGGGTTTGAGTGAGCGTGGCAGTGAGTACGTTGTTATTGCCCGGTGTGCACGGCGCGTTGATTGCAGCGGCCCAAGCGGTACTGCTGGCGGTAGCTGTGCAGGAAACAACGCCCCTGTTATTGGTCGTGCGGACGAAGGTGAAGGTAATGGTGCCAACGGTTCTGGTCGTGGTCCCATTACTGGCCATGGTTACAGACGTTTCGAAGTCCGCGCTAGGGTTCGAGCCCAGACGAAATACGACGCCAGTACCTGAATAGTTGGTCGAATTGGTGTAGCTGAAGCTCGAAGGAGCACTGGTAATGGGAACGTCCCAGGTTGGGCGATAGTTGGCTCCGCTGAGATCGACCGAGCCTACCGCAGTGTTGAATCCGTTATGCCAGGCCTGAGTGAAACTAGTCGTCAATTGTTGTTCAGCACCTGCTGTCGTGAAGATAGTAGGTGCTTCATAGGTAGCGCTGGGGTTGTAGGAAAGTGGGTTGTAGGCACTTGATTTGGCGCGTCTCGTCGCAGAAGTACCACTAATGCCGTCTGGCGCAAACGCAAAACGCATGCTTCCCGAGTCATCCAGCGTCAACAACATGTTCGGTGGGACGCCAATGGTCAGGCTCACCGGGCTTTGTGATACGGCTGCATAGCTCGTTGCACCATGCAGCATTGTTATACCGAAAGCCGCATATGAAAGTGCTTTGGCGCAGGATGTAAGTCTACGGGATTTCATCATGCTGGCTCTCAATTGTTCAGGCCAAGATAGATATTGGCGTGAGTCGATTGCAGGTAAACCTGATCGTCCGCCTTGGCATTGTTAAGGTAGTAATAGGTGCCCTGGCCTTCCGCGACCATGCCGTACTCCGCGTTCACCGCAGCATTGCCCACGGTTAATGCGCGCGTGCTGTTCCAATACGTTGTCTGCGTGGAGCCTGTTTCTCGGTTACCAGCTACCGTCTGATTGGCTGCGTCCGTCCCGCGATAGGGCATCCATAGCAGGCTCTGAGTCGATTCGCTCTTGAGAAAACTGTCTTTGGTCAGCCAAGGCTTATCCACGAAATTGAGTAGGTCTGCGTCATTGATGGCCAAGAGGCAAGGTTTGTTGAGGCCATTGGCCTTCAGCGTATTTGTTATTTGACAGTTGGCCATCTTCCCTTCCAGCTTGTCTGCCAAGTTGGCAGGGCCGTAATAGCGGAACTCTGCTTCGCGAAGTGCTGCATCGGCTGCACTTTGCTGTTGAGTATCGTGGGCTCTGTTTGCAGTGATACGGCTTTCCAGCGTGGTACCACGCATGCTGCCAACAGCCATTAGCGTCAGTACGAGCAACATCACAAGTGCGACGACCAGGACGGCCCCGTTTTGCGAGTGGCGATCAGAAAGTTGAGTCATGGCATTAGGTTCCTGACGGTCTGGGTGCTTCCCACAACTTGGTAGATGCGTTTGCTGTCACCGTTCTGCAGGCGCGTTTTGGTGGTGTTAGGGGCTGAGACCAGCCAGTCGGCGAGTATTTTCGAGTCGTCACTATCGCGTTGCCCGGTGCGGCTTGCCATCAAAAGGGAGTAGCGCACGCTACGGATGGCGCCAGAGCTCGTGGTCCAGTCTTTTTGCGGGACGAAAGAGGTGACTTCTTTCGACAGTACATCGGCGCTGCCGATGCCGAAGTCCACGCGCATATCAGCGATGCCTGTGAGCTGTTCGGTAAATTGAGGTGTAGTCGCGTTCAGACTCTTGCAGAGAAGCCTGCCGTTCTGCAGTTCGGTGGACGCTCCCGGTTCGTATTTGAAGGCTAGGACGATCAGATCACTTGCGGTCAGGTTCGGCGGGAAGGCCTGAGTGAATGTGGTGCTGCTGGCCACGCCCTGGCAATCGAGATCGCCACTTACCTGAGGTTGATAGCGCAGGCAGAACCCTGTTCCTTCCGAAGCGTCCAGGCCGGTAATCGAGGCCCCCGCAGCGAAGCTCATGCAGCCCCCCGATGCTTCACGCTGAGGAAAGGCACGCTCCTCCAAACTCGACGGTGTACGGCGATAGCCGGCCTTGCCCAGATACTGATCTATTAGCAGTGACGCGAAGCGGCCACTATCCAGATTGCCGCTTTGGCTCTGCTGGAACAGGTAATGACGCTGGTTATCGATATAGACCTGAGTAATGCCGAGGATCAGGAAACTGCTGATCGCCAGCGCAATCAGCAGCTCGATCATCGATAGGCCATATTGGCGCTTGATATCGCTCATGGCTGCACTCGCACGGTGTAGGTACAGATGGTGGAAGAGTTGTTGGTATCCGCCGCGTCCAGGCAGGTGCCTTCACGAACCTGCCAGGCGAGGCGAATTTCGATCATCGAGCCTTGACCGTTGCAATTGCCTGCGCTGCTGCTACGACAGATATACGAATCGCTGACGAATACCGTCGAGCCACCCGGCAGTAAAGCCTTGGCTTTGCTGGCCCAGCAGTCGCGCTGCTCTTTTGCGGTCTTGGCTATGACGGTAGCGCTGGACACGCATGCGGCGGTATCGGAGAAGTCGGCAGTTTTGGCTTTGTAGAAGATCGAACTGGACTTGAGTCCATTGTTCATTGGGAACTGTGGTGCAGTATTATTGAAGGTTTCGCCTGGGTTGGTACGGATGATCTCGATCAGTTCGCTGGCCAGATCCACGGCCACGTTACGCTGCACGGAGTCTTGCGAGTACTGCACGCTACGTCCTTGCAGAGCGACCATGCCCAGCACGCCGACCGTGGTCAGCACCAGCGCCACCAATACCTCGATCAGGCTGAATCCCCGATTGTGTTTGCTCATCGCCATTCGCCCCTTCACTGGCACTTGCTCATATCGCTGCTGGTCCCATTCTTGCCCCGTGGCCAAGCCTGGATGCTGCCGCTAGGCTTGACGTTGATGGTGAAGCCATTCGCTGAATCTGTTCCCTGACAAGTCACGAGCGTTGCCTCTGTGCCGCTCCCGTTGTAGCGAAAGCTGATCGGGGTGGTTGTCGTGGTTGCCGTGATGGTGGACGGAATGTCCAGCCGGCGGATGACATCGGTATCGGTACAGGCCTTCTTCACTGTCCAGGCAGTGTCTTCCTTGCAGGCCCTGACGAAGGTGCGCCGCTCGACTGCGCTGGCGCGGGCGAATTGCAGCAACTCCAGCAGCTCGTTGTTGAACGACTGAGTACGACTCTTGTTGATGAACTGAGTGAAACTTGGCACTGCGATGGCTGCAAAAATGCCGACCAGAGCGATGATGATCATTAGCTCAATCAGGGTGAAGCCACGCTGCGTATGCGAGTACGCCGATGGCTGGCTATCCGAGAGTCTTGGCATGGTTGTCCAGTCTGAATACAGGAGGGCAAGCGAATCCTGACGGCTCCGTTGTTGCCTGTCTTGCGGCTGGAGATGATCGGTTCCGCGGCGCGGATGGCCGGTCTAGCAACATTTCGATTTGTGGCCGCTGTCATGTTTCAGGCGACCCTGGCGGTTGAGGATCAGCTGCCGATGGGGGCCGTTCGCATTGCAGAAGGAGAAGGTGCCGTTGCTTTTCCAGCTGGTGCCGTTGGGGTGGAAGTGAATGCTGTCACTGCTGAAACCGGACCAGCAGAGGTTCTTCGTGGGTGCCTGTTGCTGGCGCAGCAGGGTGGGGTCGCTACCTGTCGTGGTAATCAGCCAGTAGCCGGCCCAATCACCGTCGCAGGCCTCTCCGTCGCTGGAGCCGCACAGCCGATGGGGGCGTCCGAAGAGAACGGCCTTGGCGCGGGTTTTCTGGATGTACTGGGTGAGCAGGTCGAGGGCGATTGCCTGGCGCCTGCTTTCCATCCAGCTCGCGAACGATGGCATGGCGAGGTTAACCAGGGTCAGAAGAAGGGCAAGCGTAGCCAGCCATTCCACGAGGCTGAACGCCTTCTGTTGATCTCCGTTCATGATGCAAATCCCTTTGCGCGTATCATTGGCGGCCTTCCTGGCCTGCCTTTTCTGTTTAGACCCTGAGGTGTCGCTGTCAAGGTTTGCCGTTCATGCGATGGGGTGAGTTGTGCGTGCGGATGTGATCGTTGTTGGCGGCGGGGTCATCGGGTTGTTGTCGGCCTATCAGCTGGCTGCGGCAGGCAAGCGGGTGACGCTGCTCGACCGAGGGCCCTTGGGTGGCGAGGCATCCTGGGCGGGTGGCGGAATCGTTTCGCCGCTGTATCCCTGGCGTTACAGCCAGGCGGTGACGGCGCTGGCCCACTGGTCTCAGGATTTCTACCCCGGGCTTGGTCAGCGGTTGCTGGCCCAGACGGGTCTGGATCCCGAGGTGCATGTCACCGGGCTGTACTGGCTGGATCTGGAAGATCAGGCCGAGGCGCTGGCCTGGGCGCAGCGTGAAGGGCGACCCTTGCATGAAGTTTCCGTCGACTCCGCTTACGCCGCCGTTGCGCCATTGGGCGAGGGGTTTCAACGCGCCATTTACATGTCGGGCGTGGCCAATGTCCGCAATCCGCGCCTGGTGAAAGCGCTGCGTATGGCACTGCAGGCAATGCCTGCCGTCACGCTGATCGAAAACAGTCCGGTTGAAGGTTTCGTGCGCGATGTCGATCGGGTTGTCGGCGTGCGTACCGCCGACGGAGAGTCGTTGGGCGAGCAGGTGGTAGTGGCGGCGGGGGCCTGGAGCGGCGAAGTGCTGCGTAGTCTCGGGCTGGCATTACCGGTAGAGCCGGTGAAGGGGCAGATGATCCTGTTCAAATGCGCCGAAGATTTTCTGCTGAGCATGGTGCTGGCCCGTGGGCGCTACGCGATTCCTCGCCGTGACGGTCATATCCTGGTGGGCAGTACGCTTGAGCACGCCGGCTTCGACAAGACCCCCACCGTCGATGCCCTGAGCAGCTTGCGCGCGTCGGCCGAAGCCTTGCTGCCGGCGCTGAAGGATGCCCAAGTGGTTGGGCACTGGGCTGGGTTGCGGCCCGGTTCGCCCGAGGGCATTCCGTTCATTGGCGAGGTGCCCGGCCACGAGGGCCTGTGGTTGAACTGCGGGCATTACCGCAATGGCCTGGTGCTGGCACCAGCGTCCTGCCAGTTGCTGGTGGACCTGATGCTGGGGCGGGAGCCGATCATCGATCCTGCTCCTTATGCACCATCGGGGCGGTTGGCGTAGCGCCGTCAGGCACGATCGTCCTGAGTAGCGCTGCGGTCAGTCGATCCCGAGCTTCTTCAGTCGATAGCGCATCGAGCGGAAACTCAGGCCCAGGCGCTGGGCTGCGGCGGTGCGGTTCCAGCGGGTTTCTTCGAGGGCCTGCATGATCAGTTTGCGCTCGACGTCTTCCAGGTAGTCCTCGATGTTGTCGATCTGTGCCAGGCTGGCATCGCCGTTCTCGCCGGCAGATGAGGCGTCGGCCAGGCGCAGGTCGTTGGCACAGATCACATCGCCTTCACACAGCGTGTAGGCGCGCTCCAGCATGTTTTCCAGTTCGCGCACGTTACCCGGGAAGCGGTAGCTCTTCAGCTTGTCCAGGGCCGGGCCATCGAGCTTCACGGGTGGCAGGCCGATGCCCTCGTTGAGGCGCTTGAGCATGACGTCGGCGAGCAGTGGGATGTCTTCGCGGCGTTCACGCAGTGGCGGTACGCGCAGTTCGATGACGTTGAGGCGGTAGTACAGGTCTTGGCGAAAGCGTCCGGCAGCCACTTCGGCGGCGAGATCCTTGTGGGTGGCGCAGAGGATGCGAGTATCCACCACCACCTCCTGCTGGCCGCCGACACTGCGAACGGCCTTCTCCTGGATCGCCCGCAGCAGCTTGACCTGCATGGCGAGCGGTAGATCGGCCACTTCGTCGAGGAACAGGCTGCCGCCGTTGGCCGCCTGAAACAGGCCCTGCTTGTCTTCGATGGCGCCGGTGAAGCTGCCTTTCTTGTGGCCAAAGAACTCGCTTTCCATCAGCTCCGATGGAATGGCGCCACAGTTGACCGGCACGAAGGCGCGCTCCCGGCGCGGCCCCTGTTCGTGGATCAGGCGCGCTACCAGCTCCTTGCCACTGCCAGACTCGCCGCTGATGTAGACCGGCGCCTGGCTGCGCGCCAGTTTCTGGATCTGTGCACGCAGCGCGCGCATCGGTGGCGACTCACCGAGCAGACGGCTGGCGCCTGGTGCCCCTTCATCGTCCGTGCCCCCCAGGCGCAGAGCGGTGGCGACCAGTTCACGCAGGCGGCCGAGGTCGACCGGCTTGGTGAGGAAGTCGAAGGCACCTGCCTTGAGCGCGTTGATCGCGGTATCCACGCTGCCGAACGCAGTGATCATGGCCACCGGGGTCTGCGGATAGCGCTGCTGGATGTGCTGCACGATATCCAGGCCGGTGCCGTCGGGCAGGCGCATGTCGGTGAGGCACAGATCGAATGGCTCCTTGGCCAGCCAGTCACGCGCTTCCTTGACGTTGCGCGCGCTGCGCGTGTCGAGCTTCATGCGTCCGAGGGTGATCTCCAGCAGCTCGCGGATATCGGGTTCGTCGTCGACGATCAGGGCTCTCTGGCGATTCATCGTTCAGCTCATTTTGCGCGGATGAGCGAAGGTGATACGGAAGCATGCGCCGCCGCCTTCGCGTGGTTTGTAGTGAAGATGAGCCTGGTTGCTTTCGCAAAGCTCGCGGGAAATATACAGGCCCAGGCCGGTGCCTTTGTTTTCCGTGGTGTAGAAAGGCTCGAAGATGTGATGCAGTTGGTCCGCAGGAACGCCGGGGCCGTCATCGAGCACCTCGAGTACCGGCAGATCGCTGCGCGGGTCGCGGAACAGTTTCAGCCACACCTGGCCCTGCGGATTGAGCTGAGCGCTGTAGCGCAAGCCGTTCTGCACGAGGTTGGTGATCACCTGGGTCAGCTGGTTGGGGTCCATGCGCGTCTGAATGCTGCTGCCTTCGATGGCCAGGTGCAGAATTTTCGTGGTCGGGGCGGTGCTGCGAAATTCTGCGGCGAAACGGTGCAGCCAGTACTTGAGGTCGAGCAGCTGCGGCTCCGCCTGACGGCGTCGAGACAGCTGCAACACGTTTTCGATGATCAGGTTCATGCGGCGCGAGTGATCCTGAATGATCTGCGCCAGACGCTTGTCCGGCCCATGCAGGTCCTCGGACTCCTGAAGCAGTTGCGCCGCGTGGCTGATGGCGCCCAGCGGATTGCGAATCTCGTGGGCGATGCCTGCGGTCAGTCGGCCGAGGGCGACCAGCTTGAGTTGCTGGGCCTGCTGGGCAATCTGCGAGATATCGTCGAGCAGGATCAGCGTGTGGCGCTGGCCGCCGCGTTGCAGGGCGATGAAGCTGGGTTGCAGGGTCGGGCCATCGACACGTGCCTGCAAGCTGGTTGGGCGCAGGCTGGTATTTTCCTGCCAGTACTGCAGGCGCTTGACCAGCTCTGTGCAGTGCGGGTCGAGAATCTTGCCGGCCAGATGCTCTTGCCCCAGCAGGCTCAAGGCCCCCTGGTTGGCCAGCAGCACGCGATGCTGCTCGTCGACCACCAGAATGCCGGTACGCATGCGCTGCAGGATCAGGTTGTTCAGGGCTTCCAGATCCGCCACGTCGGCGGCACGCTGCTCGGCGAGGATTTCACTGGCCTGCAGGCGCCGCGTCACACCCTGTACGAACAGGGCGGCGGTGAAGCACAGCGCGCCCAGTGCCGCGGCCTGCACGTACTGACTGCTGGCTTGTGGATGGTTGAGGCTGAGGTAGAACGTCAGGTAGATCAGGCCGATCGCCGCGCTCGCAGCGATCAATACGCCCACTCGGCCACGCAGCAGGATATTGGCGATCGCCACTGCAACGATCAGCAGGTTGCCGATACCGCTGGGCGTACCACCACCGGCATAGAACAGTGCAGACAGCAAAATGACGTCGACCAGCGCCACGCCGAACACTTGAATGAGGCTGCGCGGATTGTGAATGAGCACTGCGACGAAGATATTGAGGATCAGGTACAGCCAGCTGGCGCCGCGGAACATTGGCACGTGCGCCAGTTGGAGCAGCTCTGCATCCAGGTCGGCGGAGACCAGCAGGACCAGCAAGACGCCGATGAGCAGGCGGTACAGGTGGTACAGCCTGAAAATACGCCGGCCCTGGAGGCCGCTCAGTGCGAGGGCTTTATCGGGCACCGGGCTTGCGGCCTTGTTCGAGATGCGCCTGGCTGCAGTACCAGCGCTCTGCCAGCTGTACGGCATGCTGCTGTGGCGTGTGCACGCCGCAGTGGGCGCAGCGCACCATCGGTGCCGGCGTGTCTGCCGGTGGCGGCGTCTGGCGTCGGCGAGCCGCACCGACGTAGCGGCGCCATACCCAGATGACGGCGAAGATGATGGCAATCCAGAACAGCAGGCGGAACAGGCCCATGACGCTCTCTTCATATAGAGGAATGCGCCAGTTTAGCCAAGGAAGGGGTGTGCGGACAGTTGCCTGGTCAGCGTTTTTGCTCGACCGGAATGCGAAATGCCAGTCGATCGACTGGCATTTCGTGTGTTGCGGTGCTGATCAGTCGAACAGACCGAACGTTGCGTAGCTGAACCAGGAGCGTTTGCTGCCTTGCGGCTCATCGCTTTGCTCGGTCTGGTTTTCCGGCTTGAGTTCGGCCGGGATCTGATCCGAGGCTTCTTCGTACTGACGAATCACATCCTGGCTAGCCTGGGTCTGGCTAGGCGGAGGCGGTACATCGCTCTCGATCAGGCCCAGTGTGGCCTTGGCCAGCCAGGAGCGGCTGTCGGCTTCCTCTTCGCGGGGCACGAACTCGCCGTTGACCAGGCTCGGGTGATCCGGGTAGTTGAGTTTCAGAGTTTCCAGGCTGGTCGCGGCCAGGTCGTCCAGGGTCAGGCGCTGATACGCCTCGACCATCACGGCCAGGCCGTCGCCGACGGACGGCGTTTCCTGGAAGTTTTCCACCACGT
Organism: Pseudomonas flavescens; assembly: GCF_013408425.1. Classification (NCBI taxonomy): domain Bacteria; kingdom Pseudomonadati; phylum Pseudomonadota; class Gammaproteobacteria; order Pseudomonadales; family Pseudomonadaceae; genus Phytopseudomonas; species Phytopseudomonas flavescens. The sequence continues at coordinate 5,576,650 of NZ_JACBYV010000001.1, forward strand.
AGCGGCCACGATTGGCTGCGGCGACGTAGGCCTGACGAGTCAGGTAGTAGTGGGCGACGTGAATTTCGTAGGACGCCAGCAGGTTGCGCAGGTAGATCATGCGCTGCTTGGCGTCCGGCGCGTAGCGGCTGTTCGGGTAGCGGCTGGTCAGCTGGGCGAACTCGTTGTACGAGTCGCGGGCAGCGCCCGGGTCACGCTTGGTCATGTCCAGCGGCAGGAAGCGCGCCAGCAGGCCACGGTCCTGGTCGAACGAGGCCAGGCCCTTCAGGTAGTAGGCGTAGTCGACGTTCGGGTGCTGCGGATGCAGACGGATGAAACGCTCGGCGGAGGAGCGCGCGGCTTCCGGCTCGGCGTTCTTGTAGTTGGCGTAGATCAGCTCGAGCTGCGACTGCTCGGCGTAGCGGCCGAACGGGTAGCGCGACTCCAAAGCCTTGAGCTTGGTAACGGCGCTGGTATAGCTACCGTTGTCCAGATCTTGCTGAGCCTGCTGGTAGAGTTCTGCCTCGCTGAGGTTTTCATCCAGGACTTCCTTGGACGAACAGGCGGCGGTGAGTGCGAGGATGGCGATCAGCAGCAGGTGTTTCACTTGCATGGCGGCTTGCGTCCCTGGGACGGCGGCTGTCTTGGGCAGGGCCGTCCTGTTATGATGAGCGCCCCCGGTATCCCTGGGGCAAAGACGCCGTATTTAACCACAAGCGTGTAGCTGAAACCAAAGGCTATGCCCCCGCCGTTGCCGAGCATGTCATCTATTAATAAGCAGGCCATTCAGTTATCCGCCGAGGTGCCCTACGATCTGGGCGGTCAACGCCTCGACCAAGTCGCCGCCCAGCTGTTCGCCGAGCACTCGCGCTCGCGCCTGTCCGGCTGGATCAAGGAGGGCAATCTGACCGTCGACGGTCAGGTGCTGCGCCCCCGTGACATCGTTCACGGCGGCTCCGTGCTGGCCCTCTCCGCCGAGCAGGAAGCCCAGGGTGAATGGATCGCCCAGGACATCGAGCTCAACATCGTCTACGAAGACGAGCAGATTCTGGTGATCGACAAGCCGGCTGGCCTGGTCGTGCATCCGGCTGCCGGGCACGCCGACGGCACCCTGCTCAATGCGCTGCTGCATCACGTGCCGGATATCGTCAACGTGCCGCGGGCGGGCATCGTCCATCGTCTCGACAAGGACACCACCGGTCTGATGGTGGTGGCCAAGACCATCGAGGCGCAGACCCGCCTGGTCGATCAGTTGCAGAAGCGTACGGTCAGCCGTATCTATGAATGCATCGTGATCGGCGTGATCACCGCCGGCGGCAAGATCAACGCTCCCATCGGGCGTAGCTCCTCGCAGCGCCAGCGCATGGCCGTGACCGACGGCGGCAAGCCCGCGGTCAGTCATTACCGCGTACTCGAGCGTTTCCGTTCGCATACCCACAGCCGGGTCAAACTGGAAACCGGGCGCACGCACCAGATTCGCGTGCACATGAGCCACATCGGCTATCCGCTGGTGGGTGACCCGGTGTATGCCGGGCGCTTCCGTATTCCCCCGGCCGCCAGCCAGACCATGGTGCAGAGCCTCAAGGAGTTTCCGCGTCAGGCCCTGCATGCTCGGTTCCTCGAGCTGGATCATCCGATCACCGGTGAGCGGATGAAATGGCAGTCACCGCTGCCCGATGACTTCGTCTGGTTGCTGACGCTGCTGCGTCAGGACCGCGAGGCTTTCATCGGATGAGTGGCAAGGCCCATGACTGGTTGACGCCCAATTGGCCCGCGCCAGGTTGGGTGCGGGCCTGCGTGACCACCCGCGCTGGCGGTGTGAGCACGGCACCTTACGACAGCTTCAACCTCGCCGAGCATGTCGAGGATGACCCGGTAGCCGTGGCCAAGAATCGTCAGCGTCTGCTGAGTCAGCTGGGTTGCCGTCCGGCCTGGCTGCAGCAGGTGCATGGCATTGCCGTCGCCCAGGCTGACCCGGAAACGGTCGCGCAAGCCGATGCCAGTTGGACATCGACGCCGGGCGTTGCCTGTACGGTGATGACCGCCGATTGCTTGCCCGCGCTGTTCTGTGACCGCGCTGGCACCCGCGTCGCCGCCGCCCATGCGGGTTGGCGTGGCTTGGCGAACGGTGTGCTGGAGGCCACTCTGGATGCGCTGGCCATCGAGCCTGACGACACCCTGGTATGGCTCGGCCCGGCCATCGGTCCCCAGGCTTTCGAGGTCGGGCCCGAGGTACGTGAGGCATTCGTCAGTGTGCATGCCCAGGCCGCCAGCGCCTTCGTGCCCAGCGCCAATGCTGGCCGCTTCATGGCGGACATCTATCAGTTGGCGCGTATCCGTCTCGCTGCCCGGGGTATCAACGCCGTGTATGGCGGCGGGTTCTGCACCGTCAATGACCCGCGCTTCTACTCCTACCGCAGTGCCGCGCAGACCGGCCGCTTCGCTTCGCTGATCTGGTTGGCGGATCGCTGAGCGCAATTTCGGCAGCGTTATGCCGCAATAATGGCGTTATCAGACTCAATCGCCGCGAGGTCGCGGCTCCCACGGATCGGTGTTAGCTCACGATTGCGTGGGAGCGTCGCCCTCGGCGCGATGCGTTGGCGTTAACGTCCGCCAACCTTCGCTCCAGGGCCAAAATGCTACGACGTTTGCGTTGCCGGTCACTGCACTGACACCTATCAAAACCGTCTCCGCTTGAAACCCGCGCAATCGGCCTCATCTATGCTCCATCTCGGCAGGTTCTTCATTTAGGCGCATCCATCGCGCCGGCCTGCCTCCAAGAGGAAGGATGACGCCATGCGAATCGACCGTTTGACCAGCAAGTTGCAACTTGCCCTTTCCGACGCCCAGTCCCTGGCCGTCGGCCACGACCATTCCGCCATCGAGCCGCTGCATCTGATGCTGGCGCTGCTCGACCAGCAGGGCGGCTCCATTCGCCCGCTGCTGATGCAGGTGGGCTTCGACGTGAATGGCCTGCGCCAGGCCCTGAGCAAAGAGCTCGATCACCTCGGCAAGATCCAGAACCCGACTGGCGATGTGAGCCTGTCCCAGGATCTGGCGCGTCTGCTCAACCAGGCCGATCGCCTGTCGCAGCAGAAGGGTGACCAGTTCATCTCCAGCGAACTGGTGCTGCTTGCCGCCATGGACGAGAACACCAAGCTGGGCAAGCTTCTGCTCGGCCAGGGCGTGAGCCGCAAGGCTCTGGAAAACGCCGTGAACAACCTGCGCGGCGGCGATGCGGTGAATGACCCCAACATCGAGGAATCCCGTCAGGCGCTGGACAAGTACACCGTCGACCTCACCAAGCGTGCCGAAGAGGGCAAGCTCGATCCGGTGATCGGCCGTGACGATGAAATCCGCCGGACCATCCAGGTGCTGCAGCGCCGCACCAAGAACAATCCGGTGCTGATCGGCGAGCCTGGCGTGGGCAAGACCGCCATTGCCGAAGGGCTGGCCCAGCGGATCGTCAATGGTGAAGTGCCGGACGGCCTCAAGGACAAACGCCTGCTGTCATTGGATATGGGCTCGCTGATCGCCGGTGCCAAGTTCCGCGGCGAGTTCGAGGAGCGCCTCAAGGCCGTACTCAACGAACTGTCCAAGCAGGAGGGCCGCGTCATTCTGTTCATCGACGAACTGCATACCATGGTCGGAGCCGGCAAGGCCGAGGGCGCCATGGACGCCGGCAACATGCTCAAGCCGTCCCTGGCTCGTGGTGAACTGCACTGCGTGGGCGCCACCACCCTGAACGAGTATCGCCAGTTCATCGAGAAGGATGCCGCGCTGGAGCGTCGCTTCCAGAAGGTGCTGGTCGACGAACCGAGCGAAGAAGACACCATTGCCATCCTGCGTGGCCTCAAGGAGCGTTACGAGGTGCACCACAAGGTGGCCATCACCGACGGTGCGATCATCGCCGCGGCCAAGCTCAGCCATCGCTACATCACCGATCGCCAGTTGCCGGACAAGGCCATCGACCTGATCGACGAAGCCGCCAGCCGCATCCGCATGGAAATCGACTCCAAGCCGGAGGTGCTCGATCGACTGGATCGTCGTCTGATCCAGCTCAAGGTGGAAGCCCAGGCGCTCAAGAAGGAAGAAGACGAGGCGGCCAAGAAACGCTTCGTCAAACTGCAGGAAGACATCGCCAAGCTCGAGAAGGAGTACTCCGATCTCGATGAAATCTGGAAATCGGAAAAGGCCGAAGTTCAGGGCTCGGCGCAGATCCAGCAGAAGATCGAACAGTCGCGTACCGAACTCGAAGCGGCTCGCCGCAAGGGCGACCTGAACCGCATGGCCGAATTGCAGTACGGGATCATCCCCGACCTGGAGCGCAGCCTGCAGATGGTCGATCAGCACGGCAAGACCGAAAACCAGTTGCTGCGCAGCAAGGTCACCGAGGAAGAGATTGCCGAGGTCGTCTCCAAGTGGACCGGCATTCCGGTGTCGAAGATGCTCGAGGGTGAGCGCGACAAGCTGCTGAAGATGGAAGGGCTGCTGCACCAGCGGGTCATCGGTCAGGACGAAGCCGTGGTGGCCGTCGCCAATGCCGTGCGTCGTTCCCGGGCAGGCCTGTCGGACCCTAACCGGCCCAGCGGCTCGTTCCTGTTCCTTGGCCCGACCGGTGTCGGCAAGACCGAACTGTGCAAGGCGCTGGCCGAGTTCCTCTTCGATACGGAAGACGCTCTGGTGCGCATCGACATGTCCGAGTTCATGGAGAAGCATTCCGTCGCTCGTCTGATCGGCGCCCCACCGGGCTATGTCGGTTACGAGGAGGGCGGCTACCTGACCGAGGCAGTACGCCGTAAACCCTACTCGGTGGTGCTGCTCGACGAGGTCGAGAAGGCTCACCCGGACGTCTTCAACGTGCTGCTGCAAGTGCTCGAGGATGGTCGCCTGACCGATAGCCATGGCCGTACCGTGGACTTCAAGAACACCGTGATCGTGATGACCTCCAACCTGGGATCTGCGCAGATTCAGGAGCTGGTCGGTGATCGCGAGGCGCAGCGCGCGGCGGTCATGGACGCGGTGGGCAATCACTTCCGCCCGGAGTTCGTCAACCGTATCGACGAGGTGGTGGTGTTCGAACCGCTTGCCCGCGAGCAGATCGCCGGCATTGCCCGTATCCAGCTGTCGCGCCTGCTGCAGCGCCTGGCCGAGCGCGAGCTCAGCCTGGAATTGTCCGACGAGGCGATGGACAAGCTGATTGCCGTGGGTTACGACCCGGTGTACGGCGCACGGCCATTGAAGCGGGCGATCCAGCGCTGGATCGAGAACCCGCTGGCGCAGATGATCCTGGCTGGCAAGTTCAACCCCGGCAGCACGGTCATCGGCAAGGTGGACGGCGAGGAAATCGTTTTCGCCTGAGTCCTACTCTGTGGAAAGACCAACGGCCGGTGTGAGTGATCACACCGGCCGTTCTATTTCGGCTCTCTTGTGGCCTGGGGAAGGTCGGCGCTAACAAAGCTGTAGCGGAATGTGCAGATCCCTGTGGGAGCGGGCCATGCCCGCGAAAAAGTCACGGGCATGGCCCGTTCCCACAGTAGAACGATCACATAAGGCAGTAGAGCCGCTCCATTCAGGGCTTGCCGCTACCTGGCGCATTGCGCCGCCCTTGTTCCACCACCCAGTCGATGACCTGCTGCGAGAGCTGGTCGTTGGCGGCGCCGAATGTCTTCACCACCGATGGCACGGCGGTGTCGTTGGCGATATGCCGTACTTCGAAGCGGCGGCTGGCGAGGATGCGCTGATTGCCTGCCTGCACCAGGCGGGCGTCGAGCAGGATGTGCACTTCCGGCCGACCGTTGCGGTACTCGCTCTGGAAGGCGCGCAGGTCGCTACTCAGTTCAAGGTCGGCCTGCAGGCGGCTGTCGTCGCTGCTGACGGCACCGATACGACCGTCATCGAGAAACGCACCGATCAGCCGATCGCGAAACAGGGCGGGAGCACGATCGCTCCAGCGCGCCCCCTGGTAGGCGCTGATCAGGTCGCCGTCCGGCAGCACGGCAATTCGTGGGCTGTCGAGCAACTGGCTGCTCTGCGGTCGGTTGACCCGTAGCGACCAGTTTTCTCGCGGCACATCCGCGGCGCGTACGGGCAGATTGCTGGGCAGCAGGTAAACGCTCAGCGTCTCGCCCGCGGGAAGAATCGAGCAGGCGCTGAGCAGACCGGTCAGCAACAGAGCGCCAGCGGTGGCGAGTGCTTTCATGGTTGGAACTCCTTGATGCTGTCGCTGCGCAGCAGGTAGCCGGCGGGGTCCTCTTCCAGGCGCCGTGAGAACGAGCGCAGAGAGCCGAGCGTGTCACGCAGTTCGTTGATGGCCGGGCCCAGCTCACCGATGCCCTGCATACCGCCGTCGAGTGCGGCACGGTTATCCTGCAGCAACTGCTCTATATTGTTGCTGGTGCGCTCGAGCGAGGTCACCAGGCGTTCGGCACTGTCCAGGGTGTTCTGCGCCGGGCCGGAGAACAGCTGGTTGGCGTTGTTCATCAGGGCTGCGGCTTCGCGTCCGGCGGCGCTCATCTGAGTCAGTGCCTCGCGCAGTTCGTCACGCTGTTCGGAAACGCTGGCGGTGATCTGCTCGAGATTGCGCAGGGTCTTGGCGATGTTCTGGGTGTTCTCGCGGGAGAACATGGCGTTGGCGCGGTCGAGCAGGCGAGTGACGCTGACCATCAGGTCTTCGCCATTGGCCATCAGCCGTGACAGCGGCGAGCGGTCGGCGATGATCACCGGCGTTGCACCATTGCCTGCTTTCAACGGCGGGCTTTCGGGTGAGCCACCATGCAGCTGGATCACCGCGCCACCGGTGATATTGGTGATGGTCAAGCGCGCGCGGGTGTCTTCCTTGATCGGTGTGGAACTGGTGATGCGGATGTTCGCGTGCACCTTGCGCGGATCCTGCGGGTCGAGGGTCAGGCTGGTGACGTCACCTACGCGAATGCCGCTGTATTGCACGGCGCTGCCCTGGGACAGGCCGCTGACCGCCTCGGTGAAGACCACTTCGTAGTAGTTGAACTGCTTGTCCGCGCTGGACTTGCCCAGCCACAGGGCGAACAGCAGGATGGCGCTGACGATCGCCACCGTGAACATGCCTATCAATACGTGGTGGGCACGCGGTTCCATTCAAACACTCCTAGGCACAGCGGCCTGCTCGGCGGCGCGTCCGCGCGGTCCGTGAAAATAGTCGTGAATCCAGGCATCGTCGGTGGCGGCGACCACTTCCAGTCTGTCAGCCACCAGCACGCGTTTCTGCGACAGCACCGCCACCCGGTCACAGAGGGTGTAGAGCGTATCCAGATCGTGGGTAACCAGAAAAACGCTGAGGCCCAGGGCATCACGCAGGGTGCGTATCAACTGGTCGAAAGCCGCGGCGCCAATCGGGTCGAGGCCCGCCGTCGGTTCATCGAGAAACAGAATGTCCGGCTCCAGTGCCAGGGCGCGGGCCAGGGCTGCACGCTTGATCATGCCGCCCGACAACTCGGTCGGGTATTTGTCGCCCGCATGGCTGGGCAGGCCAACCAGCGCCACCTTGGATTCGGCCAGGCGCTCGGCACTGGCACGGGTGAGCCCGGCATGTTCGATCAGCGGCAGGGCGATGTTCTCCAGGACGGTGAGCGAGGAAAACAGCGCGCCACGCTGATAGAGCACGCCGAAGCGCCGCTCCAGTTCGGAGCGACGCTGTGCCGACAGCGTCAGCAGGTCTTCGCCGAATACCCGCACCGTGCCCGCGTTGGGCTGACGCAGGCCGACGATGGTGCGCAGCAGCACGGACTTGCCGGTACCCGAACCGCCCACCACGCCAAGCACTTCGCCGCGGTACAGATCGAGATCCAGATGCTGGTGAACCACCTGCGGGCCGAACTGATTGGTCAGGTCGCGTACCTGGATGATCGCTCTCTCGCTCACCAGCCCATCTCCATCAGAAACAGGGCGGCCACGGCGTCCACCACGATCACCACGAAGATCGATTGCACCACGCTGGATGTGGTGCGTTCCCCCACCGAGCGGGCGCTGCCGGTGACCTTGAAGCCCTCCAGGCAACCGATCACGGCAATCAGAAAAGCGAAGATAGGTGCCTTGAGCATGCCCACCAGGAAGTGATTGATCGGGATGTTCTCCTGCAGCAGGTAGAGGAACATCGGCGGCGAGATATCCAGCGTCAGCATGCACACCATGGCGCCACCAACCATGCCACATACCATGGCGACGAATGTCAGCAGCGGCAGGGCGATGAGCATGGCGAACACCCGCGGCAGCACCAGCAGCTCCATCGGGTTGAGACCCAAAGTGCGGATCGCGTCGATTTCCTCGTTGGCCTTCATCGAGCCGATCTGCGCGGTGAAGGCACTGGCAGTGCGGCCGGCCATGAGAATGGCGGTGAGCAGTACGCCGAACTCACGCAGGAATGAGAACGCCACGAGGTCGACCGTGTAGATGGTCGCCCCGAAGTCGGCGAGGATGGTCGCGCCGAGGAAGGCCACCACGGCGCCGACCAGAAAGGTCAGCAAGGCAACGATGGGCACCGCGTTGAGGCCGATCTGTTCCAGGTGTGAAGCCAGGGACGTCAGCCGCCAGCGGCGCGGGTTGAGCAGAATCAGCAGCATGCTGCTGAGGGTGAGGCCGACGAAGCCCAGCAGGCCGACCGCCTTGTGCCAGACCCCTTCCACCACTTCACCGATATGGCCGAAGAACTCCCGGTAGGTCGAGCGGGCGGGATGCTCGGCGGCCTGCTGATCCGTCTGCATGGCGGCGGCGACGGTCTGCAGCAAGGCGCGGCGTTCGTCGCTGAGCGTTGCCGTGGGCAGCAGCTCCATCAGCCGTTCGGCACCGAGCAACTCGACCAGCAGGCTGGCGCCAGCGGTATCCAGCGCGTCCAGTTCGCTGATGTCGGCATGCAGATCATCGGTGCGCTCGCGCCTGATCGCATCCACCTGAGGGAGCAGTGCACCATAGTGTGCGAGCGTCCAGTCTCCACCCACCTTCAGCGCAGCGGCGTCGGCAGTGGCAAGGGAGATGTAGGGCGGGTTGGTCATGGTCGACAGCTTAACGCTCGAACGTTCGTGTGGGACATCCGTAATAGAGCCTCAAGGGTCCCTTGTAAACCCTGGCTTGCATGCACGATTCGCAAGGCGCGTGGCAAACCCGCGCTGGTGCGGGCTATGGGTAATCGACTGACCAGGGCGGACGGGGTTCGAATAAATCGTTGCAGGCGATGAATCGAATCGCAAAAGCCCGATGGTTTTGCCAGGCAACAGACCCTAGCATTGATTCTTTCCGTCAGCGATTCAGGAGTTTCCCATGCATATCGACGAAGCCATTCGCAGCCGCCGCGCCATCAAGGGCTACGACGCAGGGTTCACCCTCAGCAGTGAAGAGAAGAACGAGTTGCTGCAATTGGCACTGCTCGCGCCGTCAGCGTTCAACCTGCAGCATGTGCGGCTGGTCGAGGTCAGTGATCCGGCCTTGCGTCAGCAGATTCGCGAAGCTGGCTGGGGGCAGGCGCAGATGACCGATGCCTCGATGCTCGTGGTGATCTGTGCGCAGGTCGATAGCTGGGAGCAGAATGTCGGTCGAGTGTGGGAGGGGGCGCCGGTTGAAGTGCAGCAGTACATGGCGGGTGCCATCGACACCTACTACCGTGACAAGCCTCAGGTGCAGCGCGACGAGACCATGCGCAGTTGTGGCCTGATGGCGCAGACCCTGATGCTGGCCGCTCGTGGCAAGGGCCTGGACTCCTGTCCCATGGATGGTTTCGATTTCGATGCCGTGGCCAAGCTGATCAATCTGCCGGAAAATCACGTGATCGGCCTGATGGTCGCGGTGGGCAGAAAAGCTGTCGATGCCAAGCCGCGGATCGGCAAGCTGCCATTCGACGAGGTGGTGATCCGCGACCGGTTCTGATCATCCTTCGCTTTCTTGGCGCGTGCTGCGTATCTTGGCCGAGGGGGTAATCAGCAGGAACCTAGTCCTGATCCGTTGCCTCCAAGCTTGTAGACCCGTCAAAAGCGAGGAATACCATGCAAGTTCAAGTGAACAGCAACCATATCGAAGGCAGTGCCCGACTCCAGGAATGGGTCGGCGCATCGGTGGCGGATCGTCTGGAGCGTTACGAGGAGTTCCTGTCGCGTGTCGAAGTGCACATCAGCGACGAGAATGGCAGCAAGAGCGGTGCCGATGACAAGCGCTGCCAGATCGAAGCCAGGCCCAAGGGCCATCAGCCGCTTTCGGTCACTCACAAGGCCGAGTCACTGGATCAGGCGGTGGAGGGCGCTGCCGAGAAGATGCGCCACGCGCTGGAGCATCTGGTCGGCAAGCTGGAAAGCAAAGCGGTCGGTACCGGACATCTCGAGCAGGAACTGGATGTCAGCGAGCCGGAAAATTCCGATGCGCTGCTGCAAGAAGAGTTTCTGGAACGTCAGGAGGCGCTCGGCAAGGAATGATTTCTCGATGCGCTTACTCGTCCGGGTGAGCGCATGTTCCCAACTCGTGCATGAAACCGGCCGCCATGGGGCGTCGTTATCGCGACGTCCCATGGCGGCCGGTTCGTTTGTCAGGCCACCAGGCTGCGTCCGATGAAGTCCGGTGACTCGGTCTGCCGATACGTCGAGATGGCTTGCTCGGCCAATCGCGGGCTGACCTGGTAGGCATTGGTGGCCGCTGGATTGGTTTCCAGTTGTACCCGCTGCCTTGCCAGGTTCTCCGCCGACAGCGGGTTGAGGTTGTCCTGACGCTGCTCCTGCAAGGTTTCCAGGCGCTGCTCACGCAATTGCTCATCGAGAGCGCTCGCCGCATCTTCACGTTCGAGACGCAACTGCAGCGCTCGCTCTTCTCTCTCCTCCTGCAAGGCGATGCGCTGCTCACGTGCCTCACGCAGCTGCTCCTGGCGATCCTGCTCCAGGCGCTGACGTTCGAGCAGGCGTTCCTGTGCTTCATTGAGACGCTGAGCGGACGGCGTCACCCGCTCCAGTTGGTTGGTCTGCAGGCCATTGCCCGACGACGTAACGGGGCGGTAGCTGTACTGGCCGATATTCATGCCGTCGATAGAAAGGGGCATGAGTCACCTCATCTTTCGCTTCGATGCTTTCAGTCTAAGCCCGGTATCACGCATCCCTTAGGCGGATGTGTCATAAACCCAAGAACCGGATGGACTAGCACTTTTTCGGTGGCTGAATGTCGGGCAGTCGCGTCGATCTGCGTCATCTGCGTGCAAAGGTGCATGGTTGCTCGCCTGCGCGGTCAGAGGCCAAATGCCCGAGCGAAGCGCCTTGCGGCGGGGAAGTGCGTTGCGGAGCATGCTGTATGTCCCCAAGAACGCGACGAATGGCAGGAGTCATCGGCTTTTCCGGGCAGATGTCGTTTCACGGCCTACTATGAACAGCAGGGGCCGTTGCCTGATCGTGGTGATCTGCGAGTTCGTACGATTCGTAAAAAAGCATGGCCTGCCGCGCAATCATCCAAGCGCTCCACTGGAAGAGGAAAGCGTCATGCAGCCATTCAGTTTCGCTACGGCCGCCCATCTCATCTGCGAACCGGGAGCCGTGCAGCGGCTCGTGCCCTTGTGCCGAGCATGGGGAGCGCGCTCGGTGGTGTTGGTCACCGATGCCGGTGTCGCTCGGCTCGATTTTGTCGAAGAAGTACGGGCTGCCTTTGCTGCCGGTGATATCGCCCTGCACCTATTCGATGGGGTAACGGCGGGAGCACCGGAGAGCGTGGTAAACGCCGCGGCACACTTCGCGAAGAACGTGCAGGCCGGCCTGATCATTGGATTCGGCGGCGGAAGCTCTCTGGACGTTGCCAAGCTGGTTGCCTTGCTGGCCCACCCGCAATGCAGGCAATCGCTTGATGATCTGTATGGGCTCGACAAGGCCATGGGGCAGCGCCTGCCGTTGATTCAGGTACCGACCACTGCAGGCAGTGGCTCTGAAGTCACGCCCATTGCGGTGGTCACTACGGCTCATGCGACGCGTATCGCGGTGGTGTCGGCTCGTTTGCTGCCGGACCTGGCGCTGCTGGATGCTGATCTCACCCTGCAATTGCCAGCGCCTGTAACCGCCGCCTGCGGCATGCTCGCCATGGGCCACGCTGTCGAGGCGTACACCGGCGCGCGGCGCAAGAATCCGCTGTCCGACATGCTCGCTCGCGAGGCGTTGCGCTTGCTCGGCGCCAATCTGGACGAAGCGGTGCACAACGGCAGTAACCGCGAGGCACGTCAGGCCATGCTGCTTGGCGCCTGTCTCGCCGGTCAGGCCTATGCCAACGCGCCTCTGGCGGCAGTGCATGCCCTGGCCTATCCCCTCGGCGGGCATTGTCAGGTGCCTCACGGGGTGAGTACGGCGGTGCTGTTGCCGCATGTATTGGGCTTCAATGCAGCCGTCGCCGCACCGCTTTATGAAGAGCTGGCGCCGCTGTTGCTCGGCGAGCGTTTGCGTGCGGGCGATGCCACGGATCATACCGAGCAGTTCATCATCGAACTGGCCGACCTCAGCGAGCGTAGCGGCCTGCCTGGGCGCCTGCGTGACATCGGTGTCGACCATGCGCTGCTGCCACGTCTGGCTACCGATGCCATGCTGCACGAGCGTCTGCTGGCCAATAATCCGCGGGAGATGACCCAGGCCCATGCGCTGGCGATCTATCAGGTCGCCTACTGATCGAATGGCTGCTCGCGGGTTGTCAGTGGTGGCGGAGGCCGGCACCATGCCGGCTTATCCTCCACGCAAGGTGTCGTCCCCATGCAGCAGCCGCAGCATCTGCGCGAGCACTACCGTCATTTCCTGCCGATCACTACGCGCTGGCATGACAACGACCTGTACGGGCACGTCAATAACGTCACCTACTACAGCTATTTCGATAGTGCGGTGAATACCTATCTGATCGAGGTGGGCGGCCTGGACATCCACCGTGGCGAGGTCGTCGGCTTCGTGGTCAGCTCCAGTTGCGACTACTTCGCTTCGATTGCCTTTCCCGAGCGCATCGAAATCGGCTTGCGTGTCGGCAATCTGGGCAATAGCTCGGTGCAATACGAGCTGGCGGTGTTCAAGGAAGGGGAGCAGCAGGCCTGTGCGGCCGGGCGCTTCGTGCATGTGTTCGTCGACCGGTCGAGCAACCGACCGGTTGCCATTCCGCAAACGCTACGACTGGCGATGGACGCGTTGCGAGTCCCTTGAACGACCAAGGGCGCTGACGGCGCCCTTGGTTGTATGGATATTAGCGATGACGATGTTTGTGATGGCGTTTGTAGTGCTTCTTGCCATGGCGATGGCCGTTATCGCGGTAGCGGGATTCGTTACGGTTGCTGTCGGCCACCTCGTTGGCCAGAGCGCCGCCGGCAGCGCCACCCAGACCTGCGCCAATGGTCGATGCGGTGCTGCCACCGAACTGGCTGCCCAGTACCGACCCGCCTGCTGCACCCAGGCCGCCGCCCAATGCGGCTTCCGTTTTGTTGCGTGAGCTGATGGCGCCACCTGCTGCGCCGCCCAGGCCAGCGCCGATCGCGGCGCCTGTGCTGCCACCCAGGTGCTGACCGACGATATTGCCGAGTGCGCCACCGACGCCGCTGCCAATGGCGGTCTTGGTGGTATCGGCGTTGGCCAGGGGAGAAACCAGTGCACTGAAAGCCAATGCGGTAAGGAATGTACGCATCGCGCAACCCTCGAAAAATACCCTTGCGGGCGTAGTCATGGCATGGCCATGGATCATGCGGTCGGCGGTGCTGTACCGGCGACACAAGCTTAGAGCCTGATCTGCAAGGAAATTCCCGAGAGGGGGGATTAAAGATACACGAATGAATGTATCTAAATGTGTGCGACGTTGGGCTTGCCCAGGCGGCGCGTGGCTTTGCCCGTATTCAGAACAGCGAACGGGAGGCCTTGATCAGGAACCAGCCCTCGCACTCGGTATTGTGGCCCGAATAGGCCGAACAGGCGTCGCCGCTCAGGCTGGAGTCCGAATAGGAAAAATCGAAGTCGATGCCTTTCCAGGGCCGAGACAGGCTCAGGGACCAGTCATTGAACGAATTCACCTGGCCGCCGCCAGAAACCGTCTTGGGGTTGTCGAGCAAGTGATTGCCGTAGCGCACCACGACGGCCATGCCCAGCAAGTGGATGCGGCCCAGGTCGGCCAGAACCGTACTGTTGAAACGGCTGGGGTCATTGCTGAAGGAGAAGCCGAAGCGTCGTGTGTCATAGGTCAGGCCCGCGTAGACGTCCTGACTGTCGAGGTAGGTGTAACCCGGATGGCTGTAACGAATGGTGCCGACTTCATAGCCAAGCGAGTCGACGAATTGCTGGCGATAGCCGACATAGCTGTTGAGCTCCATGCGACTGCCTGGACTGATACCCAGATTGGGCGACCACTGTCCCAGATACCAGCCGCTTGGATGGCTCAAGTCGAGGCCACCGTGAAAGGCGCCGCCGCTCTCTGGCTTGACCAGCCCCTGCGCCATGCTGCGGCTCGGCGTAGTCCCCAGGTTGAGCTCGTAGTCACCCAGCTCGCGCTCCATGATCGCCGCCTGGGCGTGGATGCTCAGCAGAGCCGCCCCAAGCAGGACGGCAGATGAAAACCGCATGGTATTCCCTCCCGTTGCAGGCCAATGACCCAAGTGCCAGGCAGTCGGCCTGGTGGTCATTCGCACGGTTGTCGCTCGTCTGGCAGAAACCCGAAGGGCCACATCGTGGCTTGGGTTGGAAACTACGCGCTTCGGTCGAGCGCTCAAGCGGGCACGTTAACCGAGGGCGGTAACGGCAAAGGGACATCAGAGCTTATTTTTGGCGATAAGTGCCACTGTTTCCGACGAGCTGCATGCATCGGGCATGCCGTACGCAGCCAGTCACCCTCCCGCTCCAGCCATGCGCCGGAGCGGGAGGGCGGTGCCAAGGCTTACAGAATACGCGCGGTTTCCTGCGCCGCGTGCAGGCGAATGGCGACGAACTTGGAGGTCGGCGTGTGGCTGCCCAGGCCGACGCTTTCCAGCGGCACCAACGGGTTGGCTTCCGGGTAGTAGGCGGCCGCCTGGCCTGCCGGGATGTCGAATGCCAGCAGCGTGAAACCGACGACCTTGCGCTCGATGCCATCGTCCCATAGCGACGTGATGTCGACTTTCTGGCCGTGCTTGTAGCCCAGTCGCGTTAGGTCGGCCTCGTTGACGAACAGCACGTCACGCTGACCACGGACGCCGCGGTAGCGGTCGTCGAGGCCATAGATGGTGGTGTTGTACTGATCGTGAGAGCGCATGGTCTGCAGGATCAGATCCGGCGTCTGGCCGCTGTTGCGGACCTGTGCTGGCAGCAGATCGGCGAGCAGGGCGTTGGCCTTGAAGTTGGCCTTGCCGGTGGTGGTTTTCCACTGGCGGGCCCCAGCCGAGTTACCCAGGTAGAAGCCGCCCGGGTGCTGTACGCGGTTGTTGAAGTCCTGGAAGCCGGGGATGGTGTCGGCAATCAGCTCACGGATGCGGCTGTAGTCGGCGATCATCGCATCCCAGTCCACCGGGTGATTGCCCAGGGTGGCCTTGGCGATACCGGCAACGATGGCCGGTTCGGAACGCATTTCCTTCGACAGCGGATCGAGCTGGCCGTTGGAGGCGTGGATCATGCTGAACGAATCCTCCACGGTCACCGCTTGCGGGCCGTTGGCCTGAACGTCGATGTCGGTGCGGCCGAGGCACGGCAGGATCAGTGCGTCGGTACCGGTGGTCAGGTGGCTGCGGTTGAGCTTGGTGCTGATCTGCACGGTCAGCTCGCAATTCTGCAGTGCCTGATGCGTGCGTGGGCTGTCAGGCGTGGCCTGGGCGAAGTTGCCACCCAGGGCGATGAACACCTTGGCCTGGCCATCGACCATGGCGTTGATCGCTTCCACGGTATTGTGACCGTTTTCGCGGGGCACCTTGAACTGGAAGCGCTTCTCGATGTTGTCGAGCAGCAGCACCGGTGGGCGATCATTGATGCCCATGGTGCGGTCACCCTGCACGTTGCTGTGGCCACGTACCGGGCACAGGCCCGCGCCAGGGCGGCCAAGGTTGCCGCGCAGCAGTTGCAGGTTGACGATTTCCTGGATGGTCGCCACCGAGTGCAAGTGCTGGGTGATACCCATCGCCCAGCACATGATCACCTTGTCGGCGCGGCGGTACATCAGGGCGGCCTGCTCGATGTCTTCCAGGGTCAGGCCGGACTGCTCGACCAGCGATTCCCAGGAGGTTTCATCGAGCACCGCCAGGTAGGCATCGACGCCATCGGTATGTTCGGCGATGAAGGCGTGGTCGAAGACCGGCTTGTCACCCTTGGCGACCGCTTCGCGCTCCCACTGCAGCAGGAATTTGGCGATACCCCGCAGCGCCGCCATGTCGCCGCCGAGAGCCGGGCGGAAGAATGCGGTGTTCAGCGGCTCGGAACCGTTGGTAAGCATTTCTAGGGCATGTTGTGGGTGCTGGAAACGCTCCAGGCCACGCTCTTTCAGCGGGTTGAAGGCCACCACCTGGGCGCCACGTTTCACCGCCTCACGCAGCGGCTCGAGCATGCGCGGGTGGTTGGTGCCCGGATTCTGGCCGAGCACGAAGATGGCATCGGCGTGTTCGAAGTCCGCGAAGGTCACGCTGCCCTTGCCAATGCCGACGCTCTGGATCAGCGCGACACCGCTGGCTTCGTGGCACATGTTCGAGCAGTCGGGGAAGTTGTTGGTGCCGAACGCGCGAACGAACAACTGATACAGGAACGCCGCTTCGTTGCTGGCCCGGCCGGAGGTGTAGAACTCGGCCTGGTTCGGGCTTTCGAGGTTCTTCAGGTGTTTGGCGATCAGGCTGAAAGCGTCGTCCCAGGAGGTCGGCACGTAGCGATCGGTGCTTGCGTCGTAACGCATCGGCTCGGTCAGTCGGCCCTGATACTCGAGCCAGTAGTCGCTCTGTTCACGCAACTGGCTGACGCTGTACTTGGCGAAGAACTTCGCGTCGACGCGGCGTTTGGTGGCTTCCCAGTTGACTGCCTTGGCACCGTTCTCGCAGAACTTGATGCGGCCGTCTTCCGGGGAGTCGCCCCAGGCACAGCCCGGGCAGTCGAAGCCGCCGTTCTGGTTGGTCTTGAGCAGCGCACGCAGGTTCTTGAACGGCTGTTTGCTGTCCAGCCAGAACTGGGTGACGCTGATCAGCGCACCCCAACCGGCGGCAGCGCCTTTATAGGGTTTGTAACGCGGGTTAACGGGTTGCAGGCTCATGGCTGTTCTTCTCTTGCAGGCGGCGCGGGGCTGTAGACCCGGGGCGCGCTGTGGTGGGGCAGATGGATCAGGTTGAGGTTGTGCCGGCGCGCCCACTGCACGGTGAGGGCGGTCGGTGCCGAAAGGCTGACCAGATTGCCGAGGCCGGCTCTGACCGCCTTGTGAATCAATTCCAGGCTGCAGCGGCTGGTTACCACCGCAAAGCCCTGGCGAACATCGAGGTGTTCGCGCAGCAGGGCGCCGATCAGCTTGTCCAGCGCGTTGTGCCGGCCGATGTCTTCACGGCAGGCGCGTATCTCGCCACTGCCATCGACATACAGGGCGGCATGCAGGGCACCACTGCGGCGGGCCAGGTCCTGAACGGCGGCGATCCGCTCGCGCAGGTTGACCAGGTGAGCGGGGTCGGGCAGCTCGGCCTTGGCCAGGGTGGTCAATTGCGGCAGGGCCTGATCGAGGGCTTCCACGCCGCACAGGCCGCAGCCACTGCTTCCGGCCAGCTGCCGGCGCTGTTGCTTCATTGCCCAGAAGGCGCGGCTGCTTATTTCTACTTCGGCATTGATCGCTGCGCCGATATAACGCAAACGAATGTCATAAATATCGTCGATGGAGTCGACCACTGCACTGCTGAGGCTGAAACCGGCGATGAAGTCCTCCACTGCTGTGGGCGACACCATCATCACGGCATAACTGATGCCGTTGTAGCTGATGGCCAGCGCACTCTCCTGAGCCAGGACGGCGCAGTCGCCGGTCTCTGGGTTGCCGAGCTCCGCGTAGGCGTAGCTCTCCGGCTGCGCGGCAGCTGGTGCGGTAACGTCGGAAGTGCTGGATATCTCGGCTGACCGGGGCACGGCAAGCTCCCCTGCGGCGGATTGACACAGAGAAGCGTAGGCCCTTGGCCAGTATGCGTCTAATCGCTGTTGCCGATGTCTTGATCGATGCTGTCTATCGGTCGGGCGGGTCGGGCTCTGCAATCGGGCTTTCCGGCCCGGGTCGGAAGATCAGGTATGAGCCTGGAAGTGCCGCAGGACGGCGTTCAGCGCCTCGGTGTTGTGCTGATCGATATCGATGATGCGGTAACCCGCCCAGCATTGCTGGCCTGGCTCGCCCTCGCGGCTCCACAGGCAGTCGCCGATGAAGTGCAGCTCGCCCACGCCGTTGAGCGGCGTCTGGCACACCAGTTGGCATTCCACCAGGGTATCGGCAGGCTGAGACGTTGGGCTGCAGAGCATGAGCCCATCGCTGGAAATATCGGCGACACGGCCGAGGTAGCGACCGCTGTGCTGTTCGAAAACTTCAAGCAGTGACGTGGCCTGGTAACGGGCATGCTGACGACGATCATCCATACACGAACCTCATTGATTGCGGCCGGTGAGTTGCTGCAGAACGCGATAAACGGCGGTCAATGCACGATCGACCATGGGCGCCGCGCGGTCCGGTTTGCTGAGGCGTGCCGTACCCTGTTCCATTTCCAGGGCCAACTGGCTGATCGACTTGACCGCGGCACGCTGTCCGTTGAGGTCGACGAACATGTAGTTGTGGGTCGTGGGGCTGTACCAGGACAGCTTCAGCGTCTGCCGTCTATCGCCTTCGATGAATTCGAACCAGGTGCCGAACTCGATTTTTTCCAGATCACCCACCAGGCGCATGCCACCCTTCGACAGTGGTGCGTTGGCCAGGGTCGGGTCGAGGAGCGCGGCATCGTCTCCCAGCATCGCGCCTAACTGACTTGGGCTGGGCGGCAACGCAAGCCCTGAGGCGATCCCCGGTTGGCCCGCTTGCACGGCGTGCTGGCAGGCGACCAGGTCCTGCAACAGGCGGCGGATATCGTCTTCGTGATAGCCGCCCAGCAGCATCAGGCCTTTGCGTAGCGCTTCGAGCATCTCGACGCGTACCCGCTGCAGGTGGTCCCGTTGCGCCGCATCGAGTGGCGTACCGCTCCAGGCCAGTTGCTCGGCGGCTTCGCTGGCGCGCTGCCACTCGCTGCTGGTTGGGCCGTGGCGCAGTTGAATGAATACCAGCACGTCGATCCAGGTGCGTTCGAGGAAGTGGCGAATGATCGGCGGCGGCGAGCGTTTGGCCAGGCTTTGCGCAATGACCTGAGCGGCGGTGTGCCGTGCGCCAAGTAGCTTGTCGCGGCCCTTGGCGGTTTCCACGGCACGGCGTTCCTGCAGGTCGACGCGTTGCTTGAGCGTGCCCGTGAACTCGCTGAACTCGCTGAACAACTCGTCGAACAGGTGCAGGTCGCCCGTGAAGTGCTGAATCACCTGCTTCACCACCCAGTGCACCTTGGCCAGCAGGCCATGGGTTTCATCCACTGCGCCGTAGAGAACGCCAGCCTTGGCCATGGCGTTGATCAGCTTGCGCGCCGGGTGGTGCTGGCGGGTGAACAATGCCTTGTCCAGCAATGCCACTTTCAAGTACGGCGTATGCAGGTGGGAGAGCGCGACCTTGTAGGGCTGAGGCAGATTGTCGTCATCGAGAATGAAATCGAACAGCATGCCGACCAGGTCGATGACATCGGTTTCACGATTGCCCAGGCGGTGCTGCTGCGGATCCTCGCTGTGGCTGGCCAGTTGTCGTTGCAGATCAGCCTTCAGCCCGGCGACCTGCAGGGGGTGTTCCAGGCGCAGGGCCAGTTCGCTGGCGGAGGTCTGCTGCATGCGATTGAGCGCCGCCAGTAACTCACCCGCATCGTAGGTACGCCTCGCCCCCTCTGGCGCGAAACTGGCCATGCTGGGCGTGCCGCTGAGCAGGCTGAGTGCGCTCTGGTGCTTGCGGTACTCGGCGAGCAGGGCGCTGACACCGTCGACCAGCTGATTCAGGTCGGCAGGCGGCGCGGCATCCAGATCGAGCAGCGCGGGCTCATCGGTCACGTTGCTGCGGGTCTGCTGCCGTGCCGCCTCGGGCTGCGCAGGCGCACGAGCTGTCTGCGCCGAGCGCGTGGCGGTGTATTTCAGGTTGGGCAGCACGCCGGCATCTATGAGGCGCTGATTGAGCGCGTCATACAGCTTGTCCAGTTCGTGCATGAGTTGTTTATCGAACAGGCCATACAGCACCAGCTTTATCTGTAGCGTCAGCCCGCAGGGAGCCAGTGCGCCTAGAAAAGCCTGGGCGATGGTTTTCGGCGCGATCGGGTTGCTGCCTTCGGGCAGCGGCTGGCCGTTATTGAGCAGGGCCAGGCGCTGCTCCAGCGCGAACAATGCCTGGGCGCAGCGGGCCTGAACGCGGCTGGCCATATTGGTCACCTGAAGGATCTCTTCGTAATCCTCGGTCTGTACCAGGGCCATGTCCTCGGCATGCATATCAGTGGGCGATGTCGTGGTTGCTACCCGCTTGCCGTCGAGAAAGTCGGCAATGCCCTGAGAGATGCTGAGGTGATAGTGGCGTTCGATCTGCGGGCGCAGTTTGCGGATGCTGCGCATGTTGTCGAAGAACAATGCCTGCACCTGATTGTTCTCGGCTTTCTCCGCGCACTGGAAAAGGGTGTCATCGACCTGGGCGAAGGTGCGCTGCAGATTATCCGCCAGATGATTGAGCACCATCTTGCGGCAGCTCTGCCCCAGCTCACTGAAGCGGGGTTGGATGCCTCGGCTTGCCAGTGTGCGCGAGCCGTTTGGTGGTGTCGGCGGCGTGCCCTGAGTGGTCATCTGTAATCCTGATTGAAACCTCACCGTGGTGCTTCGAACAGTGCAGGTATGCGGTGAAGGTATAGCAATTGGCCATTCTTTCGCAAAGCATTGTCATAAAAGCAATTTAGGGGGTTGACATGTGTTCGCGGAACCGTAAAATGGCGCGCCTCTGCAGCGGCAAATGGCGAAAGCCAAAAGTTAGTAACAGAGACTGAAAGAAGCATAGTTCCGCGATAGCTCAGTCGGTAGAGCAAATGACTGTTAATCATTGGGTCCCTGGTTCGAGTCCAGGTCGCGGAGCCAATCTTTCTTCGGGGTGTAGCGCAGTCCGGTAGCGCGCCTGCTTTGGGAGCAGGATGTCAGGAGTTCGAATCCCCTCACCCCGACCATTTTTGGGTCGTTAGCTCAGTTGGTAGAGCAGTTGGCTTTTAACCAATTGGTCGTAGGTTCGAATCCTACACGACCCACCATTTCAAGCACTGCTTGAGAGTAAAAAACCCGCCTAGAGCGGGTTTTTTGCTTTCTGGCGGCAGCGTCCTGCTCCCCGGATGGTGGATGGGGGCGTAGCTGACGCTTTTTTCATCCACCATTGCGCTTGCAGAGTGGTGGACGGGGCAAGCGTCGTCCACCTTACGACAGGCTGCCCTTGGAATCAGTGCAGCTTGAGTCGCGGATCGGTGCTGCGGCCGATACGGTCGCTGAGCATCAGCAGCAACGTGCGGAATGGGCCATAAAGCGCCATCTGGTGCATGCGATACAGCGACACGTAGAACATCCGCGCAAGCCAACCCTCCAGCTTCACGCTGCCCATCAGGTTACCCATCAGATTGCCGACGGCGCTAAAGCTCGACAGCGAGATCAGCGAGCCGTAATCCTTGTAGGCGTATGTCGGCAGCGGCTGATTCTGAAGGCGCAGCGCAAGCGATTTGACCAGCAGCGAGGCTTGCTGGTGAGCGGCCTGCGCGCGAGGCGGTACATTGCGTTCGCTGCCATCGCCCATCGGGCAGGCTGCGCAGTCGCCGAAGGCGAAGATGTTCTCGTCGCGCGTGGTCTGCAGGGTCGATGTGACGACCAGTTGATTGATGCGATTGCTCTCCAGGCCATCCAGATCCTTGAGAAACGCTGGCGCGCGGATGCCCGCTGCCCACACCTTGAGGCTGGCTGGAATCTGTTCACCGCTGGCGGTCAGCAGGCCGTCAGCCGTGACCTCCTTCACCGCGGCATTGGTCATCACGTTCACGCCGAGCTTCTGCAGGGTACGGTGCACGGGTGCGCTGATGCGCTCCGGCAGCGCTGGTAGCACGCGTGGGCCTGCCTCGATCAGGGTGATGCGCATGTTTTCGGGGCGGATACGATCCAGGCCGTAGGCCGCCAGCTCGTGGGCAGCGTGGTGCAGCTCCGCAGCCAGTTCCACGCCGGTGGCGCCGGCGCCGACGATGGCAACGCTGATCTGGTCGTTGTCGCCATTGCCTGCATGGGCGCGCAGATAATGGCTGAGCATCTTGCGGTGGAAACGCTCGGCCTGTTCACGGGTATCCAGGAAGATGCAGTGGTTGGCCGCTCCCTCCGTGCCGAAGTCATTGGTCGTGCTGCCTACCGCGATCACCAGCGAGTCGTAGGCGAGTTCGCGCGCGGGCACCAGTTCGCGGTTGTCTTCATCCAGAGTCGCCGCAAGCTGGATGGTCTTGCGTTCGCGATCCAGGCCGCTCATGCGGCCAAGCTGGAATTCGAACTGGTTCCATTTGGCCTGGGCAACGTAGTTGAGCTCGTTCTCCGTGGAGTTCAGCGAGCCAGCAGCCACTTCATGCAGCAGCGGTTTCCAGATGTGGGTCAGGTTGGCGTCGGCCAGCGTGATATGCGCTTTGCCACGTTTGCCGAGGGTTCTCCCCAGGCGGGTGGCGAGTTCCAGGCCGCCGGCACCACCGCCGACAATTACGATTCGATGGGTCATCGATACTTCTCACAAGGCTAAAAAATCGGTGTCGAGTCCGGGCGAGCGAAGGCTCATAGCGCCAGGCGACTCGGAGGGCGGCTCAGCAGGGCAGGTCGAACCGACGTGCGCAGCGATGCCGAGGGGCACTCAGGTATTCATCGACTCGACGTTGATCACCAAGGTTCAATCGGCAGGGCAGCCACCGCTTCCACAATGCGCTCAGTCTAGCAGGGTGCCACTGTGCACGGAGCGCGACATGGAGTGCTCTGGCGCTACTCGAATCGCTCCAGAGGCTCGACCTCGAGCGAGTCGCTCAGGCGGATGACGCCGCCCTGCAGCACTCGTGCGGTTATGCCGCCGTGGCCGCGCACTGCCTGAAACGTTCCCAGGCCCAGGCGCTCCTCGAGGCGTGCGCAGGGTTGGCACCAGCCAGTGGTTTCCAGAATGGCCTGGCCGATCCGAAAGCGGCGACCCTTGAGGCTGAACAGGTTAATGCCGCTGATGGCGATATTGCGCCGCAGATCTTCCGGTCTTATCGCGCGTTCGGGATCGCGCCCCAGCAGGGCGCTGACCACGGCCAGGTGCTCCCACTGGATCAGCGTGACCTGCCGCGCGTTAAGTGGCCCCGGGCGCGCATGATCTCCGGTGAGGCCGGCTTCACGGCGCGCTTCCACTGCGTCCAGGGCGAGCATCTCGCCACGTGACTGCGGACGCACGCCGATCCAGCGCACCTGCCCTTGCTGCGGCACCGTGGCGAGGAGGGTTTGCAGAGGGCTCATGGTGTTCCCGTGTGGTTTCACTGGCGGATTCCTCAACCGATGGGCGGGCCTCTCTGGTCGCCGCAACGATCATCGATCACGCTGACGAAAATCGCCGGCCTGGAAGTCGGACCGTCCTTCATCTGGCAGGCGGTTGCAAGTGGTCCGAAGCAATCGGCAGCTGTCAGTGCCGGCTAGGCGGCAGATCTTCGGAGAAAAGGTCATCTTCCAGTTCGTTGCCGGGAATCGCGTGCTCTTCCGAGGCCCAGGCGCCGAGGTCGATCAGCTTGCAGCGCTCGGAGCAGAACGGCCGGCTCGGGCTCTGCGGGCCCCATTCAACGGGGGCGGCGCAGGTCGGGCAGGCGACGAGGGTAGGTGTGCTCATGGTTGGCCTCCATTCAAGGTCAGGTAAAAGGCATGCAGGCGCTCGACTTCGCTTCGCGCCCAGGCCAGGTCGCGATCATTGGTCAGCACGTCATCGGCATGGCGCAAGCGCTCTTCGCGGGTCGCCTGAACGGCCAGAATCGCCTGCACCTGTTCAGCTGACAGCCGATCGCGGCGCATGGTGCGCTCGATCTGCAGCCGCTCGGGGACGTCGATTACCAGCACGCGTTGCGTCAATTTGTACTGCCCGGATTCGATCAGCAGTGGCGACACCAGGATCGCATAGGGCGATTTCGCATTGGCCAGGAACTGCGCAACCTCCTCAGCGATCAGCGGGTGCAGCAGACTCTCCAGCCAGCGGCGCTGCGCGGGATTCGCGAAGATCCGTGCGCGCAGGGCCGAACGGTTCAACTGGCCATCGGCCTGCAGAACCTGTGCACCAAAGTGCTCTGCAATGGCGGCCAGGGCGGGGCGGCCAGGCTCCACGACCCAGCGCGCGGCCTGGTCGGCATCGATCAGGTCCACGCCCAGTGCGACGAAGTGTTCGGCAACCGCGCTCTTGCCACTGCCAATGCCGCCAGTAAGGCCGAGCGTCCAGAGTTTCATGGTGCGCGCGCGCCCCTCATTCGAAATCAGGGGCGAATTGTAAAGGAGCGACCCTGCGTGTGGCGAATCAGCTCTGCGTGTTGGCAAGCGCCCCGATTGCAGGAGCGCTGCCCTTGGCGCGAAAAGATCGAAGGCTTGGCGCGCTATCCGAGGCGGCATTCGCTGCGAAGCGAGGCGATTGCATCGCTGTCCGCACCATCGATTTTGCCCGTCCTATTCGCCGCGGGGGCGCGGCTCCCACAGAATCGCAACACGCCACCAGAAGTGTAGGAGCGCCGCCCTCGGCGCGAAGCGTATGAAGGTTCACCGCGCTATCGGCGATGGCCAGGCCATTCACCGCAGCGGCCCGCAGCCTGGTTTGCTCGACGCAAGGCCCGGGCGTTAGTTGAAGCCTGCAAACTGCAAATAACCGTCGGTGATCTGCTTGCCCCACAGCAGCGCGATAAAGCCTGCAATGGCCAGATAGGGCCCGAAGGGAATCGGCGTGCTGGTATTGGCATCACGCATTCGCAGCATGATCACGCCGAGTACCGCACCGACCACCGAGGACAGCAGGATGGTCAGCGGCAGAATCTGCCAGCCGCCCCAGGCGCCGAGCATCGCCAGCAGCTTGAAGTCGCCATAACCCATGCCTTCCTTGCCGGTGACCAGCTTGAACAGCCAGAACACCGACCAGAGGCTCAGGTAACCGGCGACCGCACCCCACAGGGCTTCTTCGAGGCTGGTGAACAAGCCGAAGTGGTTAGCGATCAGGCCCAACCACAACAGCGGCAGCACCAGCGAATCCGGCAATAGCTGGTGATCAGCATCGATCAGGCTCATCGCCAGCAGCCCCCAGGCCAGCACCAGCATGCCAGCCGCCTGCCAACCGAAGCCGAAATGCCAGGCGACATACGCCGACAACAGCCCGCAGCTTAGCTCGACCAGCGGATAGCGCAGGCTTATCTTCGCCTTGCAGCCAGAGCACTTGCCACGCAGAAAAAGGTAGCTGACAACCGGGATGTTCTCCCACGGGCGGATTTCATGCTTGCATTGCGGGCAACTGGAGTGGGGAAGTACCAGATTGTAAGTCTCACCCTCGGGCTCTGCCGGTAGCTCCAGCACCTCACGCGCCTGAATACGCCAGTCGCGAAACATCATCTTGGGCAGGCGGTGAATCACGACGTTGAGGAAGCTGCCGACCAGCAACCCGACAACGAGCGCGCAGAAAACGAAGGCCGGCGTATTGCCGGCCAGGAAGTCGATTACGGTCATGGATTAAACGACGGCACCCAGCTGGAAGATTGGCAGGTACATGGCGATGATCAGGCCGCCGACCAGTACGCCGAGAACGGACATGATCAGGGGCTCCATGAGAGCTGTTAGCCCATCAACTGCGTTATCAACTTCTGCTTCGTAGTAGCTGGCCACCTTGTCGAGCATAGTATCCAGTGCGCCTGACTCTTCACCGATAGCGGTCATCTGAACTGCCATGGCAGGAAACACATTGGTAGAGCGCATGGAGAAGTTCAGCTGCATGCCGCTGGACACGTCTTGCTTTACCTTGTTAACGGCATTGCGGAAAACCACGTTGCCTGTTGCTCCCGCTACCGAGTCAAGCGCCTCAACTAATGGGACGCCGGCAGCAAAAGTAGTCGACAGGGTGCGGGCATAACGTGCAACCGATGATTTGTAAATTATATTGCCCACAACGGGGGCTTTAAGGATAGAGCGGTCTAAAGCATCACGGAAATTTTCCGAACGTTGTTTAATTTGCAGGAAGGCATAACCTGCTGCCACAAACGTGATAATGAAGATGAACCACCACTCTTGGAGCCCTTCTGAGATACCGATTACAAAAAGTGTAAATGCAGGCAGCTCTGCCCCGAAGCTCGAGAAAACATCCTGAAACTGTGGAACTACTTTAATTAACAAAATACAAGTAACGATCACTGCCACTGCGACTACTGCTATTGGATAGTTCATTGCTTTTTTGATCTTGGCTTTCAATGCCTCGGTTTTCTCTTTGTAGGTCGCCACCCGATCTAGCAAAGTTTCTAGTGCTCCTGACTGTTCCCCTGCGTCAACTAAATTGCAAAATAGATCATCAAAATAAGCGGGCTTCGTACGCAACGCAGCTGCAAAGCTGTTACCTGCTGCTACGTGCTGTTTGAGCTCGTCGACAAGCTTACGCATATTTGGATTTTCCAGACCGTCGGCAATGATATCAAAGGACTGCAGCAGTGGTACGCCTGCCTTCATCATTGTCGCCATCTGCCGAGCGAACAATGCGATATCCATGGGTTTGATTTTCTTGCCCGTGCTTAATATCGATATACCTTTCTTGCGTACCTTGGTCGGGTTAATCCCCTGTTTGCGCAGCTGAGCCTTGACCAACGCAGGGTTTTGTCCGCTAAGCTCGCCCTTGACTACGGAACCCTTTCGATCCTTGCCTTCCCAGACGAACGTGCTGGTCTTTGCTACTTTTGCTGCTGCCATGATTAATCCTTGGTCACGCGGTTGACTTCCTCGAGGCTGGTAACGCCTTGCATGGCCTTCAGCAGGGCCGAGGTGCGCAGGTCGTTGAAGCCGTCTTTACGCATTTGCGTGGCAATGTCGATGGAGTTGCCTTCCTCCATGATAATCCGCTGCAGGCTTGGCGTGTTTTTAACTACTTCATAAATACCGACACGACCTTTATAACCGCCCTTGCAATTTTCACACCCCACCGGCCCGTAGAGCTTGAAGGTTCCAAGCTTGTCTTCTGGGAAGCCCTCCTCCAGAAGCGCCTCATTGGGAATCGGCACCTCTCTCTTGCAACTGCCGCAGAGCTTGCGAGCCAAGCGCTGGGCGATGATCAGGTTCACCGAGGTGGCGATGTTGAAGGAGGGAACACCCATGTTGCGTAGCCGTGTCAGGGTTTCCGCTGCGCTATTGGTGTGCAGGGTCGACATCACCATATGACCGGTCTGTGCGGCTTTGATGGCGATAGACGCCGTATCCAGGTCACGAATCTCACCAACCATGATGATATCCGGATCCTGGCGCAGGAATGCCCGCAGCGCCTGGGTGAAGTCCATCCCTTGTTTAGGGTTTACGTTTACCTGGTTGATGCCTTCCAAATTGATCTCCACCGGATCTTCGGCGGTAGAGATGTTTACGTCAGCAGTGTTGAGAATGTTCAGGCCTGTATAGAGGGAGACGGTTTTGCCCGAGCCTGTGGGGCCTGTGACCAGAATCATCCCTTGGGGCTGCTTTAGCGCCGCCATGTAGAGGTCCTTTTGGGTTTCCTCGTAGCCCAGTGCATCGATGCCCATCTGGGCACTGCTGGGGTCGAGAATCCGCATTACAACTTTCTCCCCCCATAGGGTCGGGAGAGTGTTCACACGAAAGTCGATGGCCTTGCTCTTCGATATCTTCATCTTGATACGGCCATCCTGAGGCTTGCGCCGTTCGGAAATATCCAGCCCGGCCATTACCTTCAGGCGTGCAGCAATGCGCGGTGCTAGCTGGATAGGCGGGCGCGCCGTTTCATGGAGAATGCCGTCCGTACGGAAACGCACGCGGTAGCTTCTCTCGTAGGGTTCGAAGTGCAGGTCGGACGAGCCACCCTTGATTGCATCGAGCAGCATCTTGTTGACGAAGCGAACGACTGGAGCATCGTCAGCCTCCTGAGCCCCGTCGCCCCTTTTGTCATCATCCACCGATTCGGTTTCCAGCCCATCGAGATCGACATCACCCATGTCCTCCAGTCCGGTATGGCCCGTGTCGAAAAATTTCTCGATGGCATCGCCAAGTTTGTCGTCCTCCACCAGCAGAGCCTCGGTGGAAAGGCCAGTGCTGAACTGAATGTCGGTTACGGCTTGGTGGTTGGAGGGGTCGGAAATGCCGACGAAAAGCTTGTTGCCCCGGCGCCATAAAGGGAGCGCGCGGTGTTGGCGTACAAGCTTCTCGCTAACCAGCTCCTTTGGCTGGCTATCTTTGTCCAGCGCCGACAGGTCGAAATAAGCGATGCCGAACTGGTCTGCGGTAAGCTCGGCCAGGGCTCTGCTTTTAACCAATTTGTTCTGCGCAAGATAATGCACTAGCGACAGCTTATTGCGCTTGGCTTGTGCTTGCGCTTGCTGAGCGGCTTTTTCATCTAGCAATTCAGCCAGCACCACTTGCTTGGCTAGGCCGGAAAGGGGAATGTTCTCGCTCATGGGAACCTCATGCAATTCTTTGGATGCGTTATAGCGCAGATGCCAATTGCTGCCAAACGGCTGGTAGCGAACTGACGAAAAATGGCACAAGGTGAAAAAAATTAGCGGCTTTAGCCGATTCAAACTGGAGGACAGCTGATTTGACCTGCCTGAATTACCGCGAAAATTGTGCGAGTGGTTTTCTGGCACGAGAACTGCATTGCTTGTGTCAGGCTGTCTGCCTAACACTAACTCGGAGATTAATATGAAAGCTCAAATGCAGAAGGGTTTCACTCTCATTGAACTGATGATCGTTGTTGCGATCATTGGTATTTTGGCTGCAATCGCTATTCCGGCCTATCAAGACTATGTTGCCAAGACTCAGGTAACTACCGGCCTGGCTGAAATTGCCGGCGCCAAGACTTCGTATGAGTCTGCAGTGAACGAGGGCAAAGCAGATGCCTTCTACACCGCTACTAATATGGGGCTCGCAGCAAGTACTGCACGTTGCACTACTATCGGTGTGAATAGGCCTGTTGCTGGCGTCGCAAACAATGCGCTGACCTGTGCTTTGGCTGGAAATCCTGCCATCGCTGGCGCCAGCATTCAGTTGGGTCGTGCCGCTGATGGCGTTTGGACTTGCCGTGTTGTCAGTGCACCTACCTCGTTCAAAGACTCTTTCCTTCCAAGTGGTTGCACTAAATCGTAATAAATTTTAGCTTTAGATTTTGGGGGCCTCTCTTCGGAGTTGGCCCTTTTTTTTTAGGATAAAAAAATGAGTGTGTATCGCACGGTATTGTTCTTTGTTTTCACGGTGTTTGCGGTATGCTTTTCGGCTACTTCAATTTTTATAATTTTTCCAGGGTATGGATGGCACGATCAGCAGCGTATTGGGCAAATTATACTGTGTGTTTTTTCTCTGGCGGTTATTTTCTCCACTCCTCGTTTGAAGGTGAGTCCCGGTTTGGTTGCTGCAGGGGGGGCGGTTTTTTTTCTGGGTATACTTTCATGCTTTAATTCTCGTTATCCTGTCTGGGCATTAATTGAGTGGGCGCGATATCTAGGTTTGTTTGGTGTGGTTTTGCTTGTTAGTTTTTTTTCTGTTAGTTTTTCTTTTCAGCGAGTATTGTTGCTTCTATCTGTTTGCGTTTCTGGTCTACATGTTTTTAATTTCTGGGTATCATATTTTTCTGCATTCTTAACGGGTATCAGGATTTTGGATGCCTCAGTAATGTTTAGTGGTTTCGCAAATCCGCGTTTTTTTGCGCAATTTCAGGTTATCGTTATTCCAATCATAGGTCTTTTTTTTGCAGAGGCTGTTAGGCGCGATCGTTTTTGGGTGACAGCACTTCTTGGTTTTATGCTCATTACGCAGTGGTGTCTAAGTTTTCTTTTGGGTGGGCGTGGGCTTTGGTTTAGTCTATTTATTTCCTATTTTAGTCTTGCTTTGATTGGTCGGCGTTTTATTGGTTTTTGTGCGGTGCAAGTCGGTTTTGTACTCTTAGGTTTTTTTGCGTTTTATTTTTTGTTTAAAGTGATCCCTCTTTTTTATGGCATGGAACCGGTTGAAAGTGAGGTGTTGCGTACAGGGTTATCTTCTCGGGAGACCATTTGGTTATTGGCATGGGAACTTTTCCTTGAAAGCCCATGGCTGGGTGTAGGGCCAATGCATTTTTCGGCTTTTTATAATCCAATAGCAGCGCATCCTCATCAGGCCATTCTTCAATGGCTATGTGAGTGGGGCGTGGCTGCTACGTTTATACTTTTGGTAATGTTCTTCAGGGGCGTAAAACGTGGGTTTCTAGCTCTTCGTTGCGACGGGGCTAGCCCTGTTGATGCGGCTTTGTGGACTACGCTTATTGGCGCTTTAGTCTTGGCTCAGGTTGATGGGGTTTTCGTAATGCCTTACTCAGAAACATGGATGGCAATAATGGCCGGAGTTGCAGTGGCGCGATGGCAGAAGGGCGGCCTGAGCAACGTTTCACTATTAAGGTTTTTTTGGTTGGGGGGCGGTGTATTTGCTATGGCTATACTCACATTTGTGCTTTTGGTTCAAGCCCCAGATGTTCCCCGCGCAGAGGAAAAATACTTGGATAAAAATGTCGTTGGGTGGGCGCCACGGTTCTGGCATCAGGGGTGGATACCCATGGACTTCGATCAATAGGATTGCCAAGGGGGCGAAGTATGTGTGCTTATAAAGGATTTGGTTTGGTTGGTGGTTGTAGTTGCTGTTGCTGCAGTTCTGGTTGCTATTTCTGTTCCTTCTTATAAAGATTATATTATTTCCGTTAATAAGCAGAGTTATCTGGTTGTCGCGCTTTGGTTGAAGGAGAGGTTTCAGGCGGTGTAACTTCGATTTCACTTTGAACTAGGCTGCGCTCAATCCAGTTCATTAGTTGTTGAGGAGCCACAAGTGGCTAGATTTTATGGGGATGGAGGTGTCGTGCTCGACGTGGTTATGGGAGGCGGTGCGAGTTCATCTCCAGCAGGCGTGATCATATCAATTCGTCGCGATAGTGCAGGAGCTTGGTCGTGCGTCATCGATGGTAGTTCAGCGCGCGGCTGGAAAGGTGATTGTCGGCCCTCTGATTGTTAGGTGATGATTTTTTAGATGCTCCATGTAGGGGTTGAGAGAAAAATTTGTGAGATGTGTTGTTTCTATTTAATGGTTTCTGTAAGTTTAGGGGCATGGTTTTGATCTCATGTTGTTTTGGCGATTAACTATAGTTTGTGTGATGAGTTTTTATCTGCGAGTCGCCTATTTAGCCTTAAGTTGAGTATGGTGTTTTCCGGCTGCTCTCCGTGTCGGTAGACGGAACTAAATAATATTTTGTCCGTTCCATTAAATGGGCCTGTCCGATATTTGCATGATTTCGGTTTCCGGCGCGAAAAGTTCAGGCGGAGAGCCATCATGATTAAAAACGACTACTGTCCTCTACCCATCACCCTCACAACCTTGGCGATACTTCTGCTTGCTCTGCTGATGGTCGTCGGCGGTTGCTATCTCGCCTTTCTGGGTGGCTCCTGGTACTACCTTGTGGCAGGCATTGGTTTGCTGGTGGTAGCAGCCCTTTTGTTCGCCCGGCGCAGGGCGGCTATTGGTCTTTATGGTGTGTTGCTTCTCGGGACGCTGGCCTGGACCTTTTATGAGGTTCGCTTCGATTGGTGGCAGCTGGCGCCGCGGATCGATCTGTGGTGCATTCTGGGCCTCTGGCTACTCCTGCCCTTCGTTAATCGCAGTGTCGGCATTCGGCCAGTCTGGCGTGATGGCGCCAGCGGGATTTTGGGGCTTGGCGTGCTGGCCGGTGCGTTGATGGCAGGCTATTCCCTGACGCAGGACTACCACTCCATCAAGGGTGAATTCAGCGACGCGCAGATGCAGGGGGGCACTCCGCGGGGCCACGCCGAGCGTTCGCAAAGCGAATGGCCGGCCTACGGTGGTTCGAAGCAGGGTGACCGCTATTCGACGGCGGATCTGATCACCCCAGCGAATGCCGGCAAGTTGGAGAAGGCCTGGGAGTTTCACACGGGTGATCTGCCTGGGCCCGGTGATCCCAGCGAGCTGACCAATCAGGTCACCCCGCTGAAGGTCGGTGGCAAATTGTTCATCTGCACGCCTCACAGTGTGGCCATTGCGCTGGATGCCGACACGGGGGAGGAGCGCTGGCGTTTCGATCCCAGCATCAATCGAGACGCCGAGTACTACCAGCACATGACTTGCCGCGGGCTGGCCTATCATGAGGGCAAGAGAACCTCTGCGGCTGTCGAGCAGGTGGATCAGCCTGCCGCGCGCTGCGAGCGTCGCCTGTTCCTGCCTACCAATGACGGCACGCTGGTTGCGCTGGATGTCGAGGATGGCCAGCCCTGCGAGGACTTTGGCGATGCCGGTACGGTCGATCTGAAGGCGGGCCTGGGAGAGGGCGCGCTTGGCGTCTATCTGCCTACCTCTCCGCCAGTGGTCACCGAGAAGTTGGTGATCGTCGGCGGCTCCATCACCGATAACGGTTCGGTGGACTCTCCCGGTGGTGTCATCCGCGCCTACGATGTGAAGACCGGCGAGCTGGTATGGAATTTCGATCCGGGTAATCCGGAGGCCACCGA
Source organism: Pseudomonas flavescens (assembly GCF_013408425.1). NCBI lineage: Bacteria > Pseudomonadati > Pseudomonadota > Gammaproteobacteria > Pseudomonadales > Pseudomonadaceae > Phytopseudomonas > Phytopseudomonas flavescens. Next base: position 5,609,390 of record NZ_JACBYV010000001.1, read on the forward strand.
ACCGCTGGCGCCAGGCGAGACTTACGTACGCAGCACGCCCAACTCCTGGACCATCGCCACCGCCGACGAGGCGCTGGGGCTGGTCTACATCCCTACGGGCAACCAGACCCCGGACCAATGGTCGATTCCTCGGACGGAATTGTCCGAGCGTTTCATCGCCAGTCTGCTGGCGCTGGATCTGGCCACTGGCAAAGTGCGCTGGGAGTTCAAGACCGTGCACCATGACCTATGGGATCGCGACCTGCCTTCTCAGCCTACGCTGGTCGATATCGACGGCCCGCAGGGCAGGGTGCCGGCGATTATCCAGGCGACCAAGCGCGGCGACCTCTATGTGCTCGATCGTCGCACGGGTGAGCCCATCGTGCCTGTCAACGAAGTCGCGGTTCCGCAAGGCACCGATTATGGCGACTCCACGGCGCCAACTCAGCCGGCGTCCGCGCTCAGCTATGCGCCTGAGCAGCCACTGCGCGAGCGCGACATGTGGGGCGGCACGCCGCTGGATCAGATGATGTGCCGTATCCAGTTCCGCAAACTGCATTACGAGGGTGACTACACGGCACCCTCCCAGCAGGGATCGCTGATCTATCCGGGCAACGTCGGGGTTTTCAACTGGCCATCCGTGGCGGTCGATCCAGATCGGCAACTGTTGTTCGGAGCACCGAACTACCTGGCCTTCATCTCGCAAATGGTCAAGCGTAGCGAGGTCGAAATCGAGGAGCGCCGCGGTGGTGGTGAAACCGGCCTGCAGCCCAACCTGGGTGCGCCCTACATGGTGCGTCTGGAGCCTTTCCTGTCGGTGCTCGGCCTGCCCTGCCAGTCGCCGCCCTGGGGTTACGTGACGGCTGTCGACCTTCGCAGCATGAAGAAAGTATGGATGCACAAGAATGGCACCAGTCGCGACAGTGCTCCGCTGGGGCTGCCATTCCCGGTCGGCACACCGGCGCTGGGAGGCCCGATCGTCACTGCCGGCGGGGTGGCCTTCATGAGCGGTTCACTGGACTACTACCTGCGTGCGTACGATCTGCGAACCGGCAAGGAGCTCTGGAAGGGCCGCCTACCCGCAGGCGGTCAGGCCACGCCCATGACCTACGTCTCGGAGAAGTCCGGTAGGCAGTTCGTCGTGCAGATGGCTGGCGGGCACGGCTCGTTCGGCACCAGGATCGGTGATTCGGTCATCGCCTGGAGCTTGCCGGAGGATAAGCGATAGACGATGGCAGCGGTACGGCGAGGTGAGCGTAGGGTGGGTGACGCTTTTTTCGTCCATCTCAGGTGCCGCGGAACCCATAGGCCGGCGTTTGGCGCAGCCTGACGCGCAAAAAAGAACCGGCCTACTGGCCGGTTCTTTTCATCCTGACTTCACATCCGCGCCAATCAATGATGTTCGCGTGTCGCCCTGAATTTCACATCCGGCCAGCGCTCTTCCATCAGGCTCAGGTTGACGCGAGTCGGCGCCAGGTAGGTGAGGTGGCCGCCGCCGTCGAGGGCGAGGTTTTCCACGGCCTTGTTGGAGAATTCCTCGAGCTTCTTCTTGTCGCTGCAGTCGATCCAGCGCGCAGACCAGACGGTGATCGGCTCGTAGCCGCACTCGACCTTGTATTCCTCCTTCAGGCGGCTGGCGACCACGTCGAACTGCAGCACACCGACGGCGCCGAGGATAATGTCGTTGCTGCGCTCGGGGAAGAACACCTGGGTGGCGCCTTCTTCGGCGAGCTGTTGCAGGCCCTGACGCAGTTGCTTGGACTTGAGTGGGTCCTTCAGGCGCACACGGCGAAACAGTTCCGGAGCGAAGTGCGGGATGCCGGTGAAGCCCAGTGCCTCGCCTTCGCTGAAGGTGTCGCCGATCTGGATGGTGCCGTGGTTGTGCAGGCCGATGATGTCGCCAGCCCAGGCCTCTTCGAGCATTTCCCGCTCGGAAGAGAAGAAGGTCAGGGCGTCGCCGATGCGCACGTCCTTGCCGGTACGCACGTGGCGCATCTTCATGCCTTTCTCGTACTTGCCCGAGCAGATGCGCATGAAGGCGATGCGGTCGCGGTGCTTGGGGTCCATGTTCGCCTGGATCTTGAACACGAAACCGGTGAATTTCTCTTCCACCGGCTCCACCGTGCGCTCGTGGGCGACGCGGGCCAGCGGGCGCGGCGCCCAGTCGACCACGGCGTCGAGCACATGGTCGACGCCGAAGTTGCCCAGCGCGGTACCGAAGAATACCGGGGTCAGTTGGCCGCTGAGGAACTCTTCCTGGTTGAACTCGTGACAGGCGCCCTGCACCAGTTCGAGTTGCTCGACGAAGCGATCGTACTCGTCACCCAGGTGAGCGCGGGCTTCGTCGGAGTCGAGTTTTTCGATGATCTTGGTCGCGGTGCGCTCGTGGCCATGGCCAGGCGTGTAGACGATGATGTAGTCGTCGGCGAGGTGGTAAACGCCTTTGAAGTCGCGGTAGCAACCGATCGGCCAGGTAATCGGCGCAGCCTTGATCTTCAGCACCGCCTCGATCTCGTCGAGCAGCTCGATCGGGTCACGGATGTCACGGTCCAGCTTGTTGATGAAGCTGACGATCGGCGTGTCGCGCAGTCGGCAGACGTCCATCAGGGCGATGGTGCGCGGCTCCACGCCTTTACCGCCGTCGAGCACCATCAGCGCCGAGTCCACCGCCGTCAGGGTACGGTAGGTGTCCTCGGAGAAGTCTTCGTGGCCGGGGGTGTCGAGCAGGTTGACCATGTGCTCGCGGTAGGGGAACTGCATCACCGAGGTGGTGATGGAAATCCCGCGCTGCTTCTCCATCTCCATCCAGTCGGAGGTCGCATGGCGGTCCGATTTACGCGACTTGACCGTACCGGCCACGGCGATTGCCTGCCCCATCAGCAGCAGCTTCTCGGTGATGGTGGTTTTACCGGCGTCGGGGTGCGAGATGATGGCGAAAGTACGGCGCTTGGCGACTTCGGCGGCCTGAGTGGTCATGGATGCGTGCCTGCTTGAAAGCGTTGGCGGGCCCGTGGGCCCGGAAAAATGCGCGATTATAGCGGTAAATGCTGCGGCGCTGGGGCATCTCCTGTCAGCCACGGATCGCCTCCCGGGTGTCGAGAGGTAGCCGTTGTCGGTAGGATCACACCCCTTGTTCAGGTTAGAGGTCTCTCATGGCCGTCTTGTTTTTGCGCAGCATCATGGTTGGCGCCCTCGTGCTTGTCTCCTCGGCGGCCCTTGCGCAGTTACCCGAGTGTCGCGTCGACTTCCCCAATGGCTCCACGCTGGGCTTGCCGCTCGCTGCCACGGCCGAGGCGCGTACGCTGGGGTTGTCCGCCCGTGACGACATCGGCAGCGGCATGCTCTTCGCCTGGCCGGAGGAAGGGATTCGCGAGCTGTGGATGAAAGACACCCGCGTGGCACTCTCGGCGGCCTTCATCGATGCTCGCGGCATGGTGCGCAGAGTGGTCGATATGCAGCCCTACAGCCTGCAGCGGCATGGCTCGAAGGAGCCGGTGCGCTACATCGTCGAGGTGGGCAAGGGCGGCTTCGATGCACTTGGTGTTGTGGTTGGGAGTCGCGTCAGGATCGACTGCGCAGATTCCGGATAAAGGCAGCCTAACGTGTAGGAGTCGCGCCCTCGCGGCGAATCGTGCGGGCAACGCTGATGTAGCGGCAAGGCTGCAATCGTTTCGCGCCGAGGGCGACGCTCCTACGTGAACGGTGCCACACGTCCATCTCGCGCTCTCAATGTTGTGGGAACCGCGCCCCCGCGGCGAATCGTGTGGGCAACGCCGATGTAGCGGCAAGGCTGCAATCGTTTCGCGCCGAGGGCGACGCTCCTGCACGGGAGGCCAATTCCATTGGGCGCCTTCGAAGGGAGGCGATCCGTGCAAGGAGCCGCGCTGATAATTCGGCTGACGGTCCCGTAGGTGCTGCTGTTACACTATCACCCCTCGCAAATCCGCATCCTTTCCGATACCAGGAGCATCCGGTGCCTGTCGTGTTCGTCGCCGCCTCCCAACTGCCGACCCCGTTCGGCGTGTTCACCATGCATGGCTTTCTCGAAGAGGCCACCGGCAAGGAGCATGTCGCTCTGACCTTCGGCGATGTGGCCGATGGCGATCCGGTGCTGGGGCGCCTGCATTCCGAGTGTCTGACCGGCGATGCGTTGTTCAGCCTGCGCTGTGATTGCGGCTTCCAGCTGGAAGGTGCGCTGCGCGCCATCTCCGAAGAGGGCCGCGGCGTGTTGCTCTACCTGCGCCAGGAAGGCCGCGGGATCGGGCTGCTCAACAAGATCCGTGCTTACGAGCTGCAGGACGCTGGCGCCGATACCGTCGAAGCCAACGAACGTCTGGGTTTCGGTGCGGACATGCGCGACTACGCGATTTGCCTGCCGATGCTGCAGCACCTGAAGATCTCCTCGCTCAAGCTGATGACCAACAACCCGCGCAAGGTCAAGGCGCTGGGTGACATGGGCATTCCAGTGGCCAATCGCGTGCCGCTGCAACTGGGCCAGAACCCGCACAACAGCAAATACCTGGCCACCAAGGCCGGCAAGCTCGGGCATATGCTCGGCAAGCTGCACCAGGGTGAGGTCGAGCGGCCTTGACCCGTGCCGCGGTCAAGCGCCGGTTGGCCCTGCTCTGGTGGCGGCAACTGGCACTGACCCTGGCTCCGCTGTTACTGATCAATCTGGTTTTCGGCGCGGGCCGCCAACCTGGCGTGCTGGCCATGCCGCTGTTCGTCGCGGGATTGGCTTCGCTGTTCGTCAGCCTGCCGCTGTTCGGTGGCTACAAGCGCGCGCTGTTCGCTGCCGCCAAGGCGCTGGACACGCCCGACGAGCCCGCGGCCTGGCTGACCCTGGCCGAGCGCCGTCGTGCCGCCTTTCTGGGCGCCGGGCTGCCGGCCTGGATCGCCGCCCTCGCGGTATTCGCAGGGCTGGAGGCCGTGCCGCTGGTATTGTTGGCGCTGGCCAGCGTGGTGCTGCTCTACCTCTATCGAATCCCCCGGCAACTGGGCTGATGCTACGTCTCTGGTTGGCGCTGCTGGTGCTGCAGATGGCGCCGCTGTCGGCTGCCGAGCGCGTGGTCAGCCTGGCGCCCTCGCTGAGTGAAATCGTCCTCGAGCTGGACTCCGCCGACCTGTTGGTCGGCGTGCTCGACGGCGGCGAGCGCCCTGCAGCACTGGCGCATCTGCCTTCCGTAGGGCGCTATGGCCAACTCGAACTGGAAACCCTGCTGGCCCTGCAACCCGATCTGCTGCTGTTGTGGCCGGGCAGTGTCAGCGCCGCGCAGCGCGCGCAACTGAAGACCTTCGGCATCCCCATGCTGGTGCTCGAGCCTCATTCGCTGGACGAACTGGCTCGGCAGTTCGTGCAGATCGGCGAGCGCCTGGGGCGGGTGGAGCAGGGGCAGCGTCTGCATCAACGCTTCGTCGCCGGGCTCGCCGAGCTGCGAGACCGCTACCAGCGTGAGCGCCCCGTGTCAGTGTTCTATCAGGTGTGGGATGCGCCGCTGTATACCCTCGGGGGCGGGCAGATCATCAGCGATGCGCTGCAGGCCTGTGGTGCGCGCAACGTATTTGCCGATCTGCAACTGCCGGCCCCGCAGGTGAGTGTCGAAGCCGTATTGCAGCGCGACCCGGCGGTGATCATCGCCGGCGACCGCAGGCAGTTGCAGGCCTGGCAGCGCTGGCCGCAGCTCTCGGCCGTGCAGCGCGAGCAATTGCTGGTGTTGCCGGACAAAGGCCTGGAGCGCCCCAGTTTCCAGATGCTCGACGCCACGGCCAGGCTCTGCGAGCTGCTGGCCCCCACTCGGTGATGGCCGTCACAGCGCAGCGCTCACCGGCAAGCGATGACGCTGGTAAAGCGCGCCGGCAACTGGCAGATTGGATGCCTTCCTGTTTGTTGCAGATGTTATGAAAGCCCCTGTCTCCCCCTGGTTTTCCCCCGCCAGCGCATTGATCGTTGGCGCCGCGCTACTGCTGGTCTTCCCGTTGAAACTGCTGCCGAGCCTGCTGGCCGGTCTGCTGGTGTTCGAACTGGTCAACCGTCTGGCTCGCCATATGCAGCGGCTGTTCGCCGGGCATCTCGGGCGCCTGCTGGCGGTCGGCCTGCTCAGCGTGCTGGTGATCGGCGTGCTCGGCATGGTGTTCGCCGGTGGTTTTTCTCTGGTGATGCACGAGCTGAACAACCCGGGGCGGCTGATGGGCAAGCTGCTCGGAGTGATCGACCGGGCCCGTGACCAGTTGCCGGAAGCGCTGGTGGCGTATCTGCCGGCCAACGTCGACGATATCCGCATCGCGCTGCACGACTGGCTGCGCGGGCACATCAGCGAACTGCAACTGCTCGGCAAGGGCGCGGTGCACATGTTCGTCACCGTCCTGATCGGCATGATCCTGGGCGCGGTGATCGCCCTGCAGAACGTGCCCGAGCCCGGTCAACTGAGGCCGCTGGCCGGGGCGTTGCTGACCCGTGTGGGGCATTTCGTCGATGCGTTCCGCAACGTGGTGTTCGCGCAGATCAAGATCTCCCTGCTCAACACCACCTTCACCGGCATTTTCCTGATGGGCGTGCTGCCGCTGTTCGACGTGCACCTGCCGCTGACCAAGACGCTGATCCTCATCACCTTCGTGGCCGGTCTGCTACCGGTGGTCGGCAACCTGATCTCCAATGCGGCGATCTTCGTGGTCGGCCTGTCGCTGTCGATCTGGGTGGCCCTGGGGGCACTGGCCTACCTGATCGTCATCCACAAGGTCGAATACTTTCTCAATGCCCGCATCGTCGGTGGCCAGATCAAGGCGCGTGCCTGGGAACTGCTACTGGTCATGCTGGTGTTCGAAGCCGCATTCGGCATCGCCGGTCTGGTCGCCGCGCCGGTCTACTACGCCTACCTGAAGAGCGAGCTCAAGGCTCAGGGCTGGGTCTGATTGGCCCGTCGATGGTGCCCCGGCTCGAGCTTGGAGATATCGGGAGATAGCACCCCGGGTATCGCTTCGCACAGCCCAGGCTGCGACCTCTCGAAACGATTAGCCGGCACGTCCACCGTTCGCATGACGTTGTAGGAGCCCGCTTGCGGGCGAATCTGCGATTCGTGAGTTAGCTCGATAGCCAGAGCGCTAATGCGCAATCGCGTTGAGCGCAACCGCACCGGCCTGGCCGAGGCTCGACGCGCCGTGGGAGGCATTGCTGCCGAGGCTTTCCTGACGACTGAGGCGGCTGGCGGTCTTGTGCAGGTCGAGCACCAGTTGCGCCAGTGACTGTGCCGCCTGCAGGGTTTCGTCGGCGCTCTGGCTGCTGCGCTCTGCGGCTCCGGTGATTGCCTGAGCCTGCCCGTTGACGGCCTGCACCTGATTGAGTTGCGATTTCATGGCCTGGCTGATCTGGTCGAGGCGCCCCTGCATGCCAGCCACCTCCTGCTGAATGCGTTCGAGTGCATCCGTGGCCTCGCTCGAGCGCGTCACGCTGCGTTGCGCCGCTTCCTGGCAGCTCTGCATGGCGGCCTGAGTATCGAGCGTCTGCTGGCGCACGCTGCCTAGGGTGGTGGCGATCTCTGCGGTGGCCTGGGCGGTCCGCCTGGCCAGGTTGCGCACTTCGTCGGCAACCACCGCGAAGCCACGTCCGCTGTCGCCTGCCCGGGCCGCCTCGATGGCGGCATTGAGGGCAAGCAGGTTGGTCTGCTCGGCAATGCTGCGGATCGCTTCGGTGATGTGCTGGATTTGCTCGGTCTTCTGGCTCAGGGCCTCGAGGGCCTGGCTCGACTGTTCGATGCGGCTGGCCAGTTGCGCGACGTCCTCGGCGTTCTGCTGCACGGCCGCGCCACCTTTGCGGGTCATGGCCAGCGCCTGGCGCGAGGCGCTTTCGCTGTCGACGATATGTTGAGTGGCCTCGCCGATGCTGTGGTTGACGTCGAGCATCGCGCGCGCTGTGGATACCGCCGCCGCCTGGCCCTGGGCCGCGCACAGGCTGGCGTTGGCGGAGGTTCGGGACAGCCCTGTCGAGGTCTGCTGCAGGGCGCTGCCGGCCGTGACGATGCCCTGCATGGTGTGATCCATCTTGTCGACGAAACTGTTCACCCAGCCGGCCAGCGCCCCTGCCTCGTCACTGGAAAAACGCTCCAGCGCCAGCCGGTTGCTCAGTGGTGCGCCACATTCCGCGGTATCCAGGAAGAAGTCCGAAAGCGACTGCAGCGTGCGGGTGCGGCGGCGCAGGCTGAACGCCCAGAACGCGAACAGCAGCACGCCGGCTGCCGCGAAGGTCAGCGGCGCTGCGTGCCCTGGCAGATGCCGTTCCAGCGCCCATTGCAGACCGCCCAACAGGAACAGGCCGCCGAGCAACTGGCTGGACAGCGAATAGCTCAGGCTGCGCTGACGGTAAACCTCCTCCAGATCGCCCTCGCACATCATGCCCCAGGTATCCGGTGAACCGGGCAGGCGCAGCGTCAGGCCGGCGCCGATCACCGGCACATGGCGGTAATCGGGGTAGCCCGGGTAGAGCACGAACAGGTTGCTGCCATGGCGAATGGTTTCACGCACGCCGGGGTGCAGTTCGCCGCTCGCAGGCGCGGTGAAGCGCAACTCGAATTCGGTGTGCTTCTGCACCCTGACGGTGCCGAAGGGCGTGCGCACGCCCTGTTTGAGGTTCTCGCCACCGGTGAAGGCGCCATCCTCGAAGCGTGAGCGCGACAGGGCGGTCCCCGGGCTGATCTTCGGGTCATGGGTGCTCTGCACCATGAACAGGTAGTTGTCGCCGGAGTCGCGGTAGACGTGGCCCGCCTCGCGCTGAATCAGATCGCTCATCACATCGTTGGGAATCCGCGCGCACAGGCAGCCGACCACCTGGCCGCCGTGGCTGAGTGGCTGGTGAAACAGCAGCGTGACGGCATCATGGAATTTCGACGTGGTCGGCCCCAGTTGCTGGGTCAGCTCATCGATATAGGGGCCAAGCAGAAACTGCCCCTCGAGCCCGGCGGCCAGCGCCGCGCTATCGTGACGCTGGCCCTGACGCGGCGCGTGTGTCGAGGTGAGTATGCGTCCGGCGGTGTCGACCACGAACAGCTCGGACACTTCCGGCATGTGCGCCCGCGCGCGCTGCAGCGCGGCATCCGGCAAGCTCGGCCAGCCCTGGGTGAGTGCAGCGCTCAGCAGTTCGAGCTCCTGCCAGTGCTGGCGTGCCCAGTTGGTGAGCAGGTCGACGCGGGTCAGCGCCAGGCCGGAAAAGGTCTTCTCCACCCGCTCGGCCTGAGCGGCGTTGAGTAGCCATGACCAGCGCATGGCCAGCTTCCCTGCCTTGCCGAACCAGGGCAGCCAGCGACGCTCGCGGCCCTTGAAATCCATTTTATGGCTACGCAACTGCATACGAGCTCCCGGCCGCTATTGGCGGTCCACACATGCTCAATCCCAACTCGAGATTACTGCAATATATGGGCCGACGATATAGGCCGGTCGGGGGCGCGTCAGCGTGCCAGGCGTGCTCGTATGGCCGCTTCAATCCCGGCTTCGTCCAGGCCGCACTCGGCGAGCATCTGGTCGGGGCGGGCGTGCTCCACATAGCTGTCGGGCAGGCCCAGGTGCAGCATCGGCGTCAGAGCGCCGCTACCCGCGAGGAACTCGCTGACCGCACTGCCTGCGCCGCCCATCACGCTGTTTTCCTCGACGGTCACCAGCAGCTCGTGGCTGGCGGCCAGTTCGCTGATCAGTGCTTCGTCCAGTGGTTTGACGAAGCGCATGTCGACCACCGTGGCATTCAGCGTATCGCCGACGCGCAGTGCCTCGGCCAGTTGCACGCCGAACACCAGCAGGGCGACGCCGCTGCCCTGGCGACGAATCACGCCCTTGCCGATCGGCAAGGCGCTCAGTGAACGGTCGATCGTCGCGTTCGGGCCGCTGCCACGGGGGTAGCGCACCGCGGCCGGGCCAGCGAACTGGTAGCCGGTCGTCAGCATGTGGTGCAGCTCGTTCTCGTCGCTCGGCGTCATGATCAGCATGCCGGGGATGCAGCGCAGATAGGAGAGGTCGAAGCTGCCCGCGTGGGTAGGGCCGTCTTCGCCGACCAGGCCGGCGCGGTCGATGGCGAACAGCACGTCGAGGTTCTGCACCGCGACATCATGGATCAGTTGGTCGTAGGCGCGCTGCAGGAACGTCGAGTAGATCGCCACCACCGGCTTGGCGCCTTCACAGGCCATGCCGGCGGCGAGGGTCACCGCGTGTTGCTCGGCGATGGCCACGTCGAAGTAACGATCCCCGTGGCGTTCGCTGAACGCCACCAGGTCGGAGCCTTCCTTCATGGCCGGGGTGATCGCCATCAGGCGCTCGTCGCTGGCCGCCATGTCGCACAGCCACTGGCCGAAGACGCTGGAGTACTTCGGCCCGGACGGTTTTTTAACCTTGGCTGGCGCGTTGATCGGCTCCAGCTTGGTGATCGCGTGGTAGATGATCGGGTCGACCTCGGCAGGGGCGAAACCCTTGCCCTTCTTGGTCACTACATGAAGGAACTGCAAGCCCTCCAGATCGCGCATGTTGCGCAGGGTGGCCAGCAGGGTCGGCAGGTCATGGCCATCGATGGGGCCGATGTAGTTCCAGCCCAGCTCTTCGAACAGCGTGCCGGAGACCAGCATGCCCTTGGCGTGCTCTTCGGTCTTGCGGGCGATTTCCCAGGCGCCGGGCAACTTGGACAGCACTTTCTTGCTGCCTTCGCGCATGTTGGCGTAGGTACGGCTGGAGAGGATCTTGGCCAGGTAATTGGACAGGCCGCCGACATTCTTGGAGATCGACATGTCGTTGTCGTTGAGCACGACGAGCATGTTGGCCTTGACGTCCGCCGCGTGGTTGAGCGCTTCGAACGCCATGCCGGCAGTCAGCGCGCCGTCACCGATCACCGCGACCGACTTGCGCTTGCTGCCCTGGCGCTGGGCGGCGATGGCCATGCCCAGTGCGGCGCTGATCGAGGTGCTGGAGTGGCCGACGCCAAAGGTGTCGTACTCGCTCTCGGAGCGGCGCGGGAAAGCGGCGATGCCGTCCTTCTGGCGCAGGCTGCCCATGCGCTCGCGGCGCCCGGTGAGGATCTTGTGCGGGTAGGCCTGGTGGCCCACGTCCCACACCAGGCGGTCGTCCGGCGTGTCGAAGACGTAGTGCAGGGCGATGGTCAGCTCGATCACCCCGAGGCCGGCGCCGAAATGCCCGCCGGTCTGGCCGACCGTGTAGAGCAGGTACTGGCGCAGTTCGTCCGCCAGGGTCTCCAGCTCGGCCTCGCCAAGGCGGCGCAATTCATCCGGCGTATTGGCGCGGTCGAGCAGCGGCGTCAGCGGGCGTTCGCGGGGAATCTCGTGGAAAGTCGTCGGCATCAGGCGAGTCGTTATAAGAATTCAAAGAATGGGGCAGTCTACCTGATGCGGCTGGCCGTGCCCAAGATGGGCATGGTGCGGATCGCCGCAGCAGTCGTGTTGAATGAGACAGCGAGGCCGTGCGTTCAGTTGCGCCTTTCTACGATGTAACGGGCCAGTTCACGCAGCGGCTCGGCGGCACTGTCGAACGGACGCAACGCATGCAGGGCCTGATCGCGCAACTCGAGGGCATAACTTTTCGCCGCTTCCAGGCCCAGCAGGGCCGGGTAGGTAGGTTTGTCGTTCGCCTGGTCCTTGCCCTGGGTCTTGCCCAGCGTGGCGGTATCGCTCTCCACGTCGAGGATATCGTCCTGCACCTGAAAGGCCAGGCCGATGGCCCGGGCGTAGGTGCTCAGCGCCGCCAGGGCGCGTTCGTCGGCGCGGCCACTGGCCAGGGCGCCGAGGCGCACGCTGGCTTCGATCAGCGCACCGGTCTTGTGGCGATGCATCACTTCCAGCGCCGGCTGCTGCAGTTGTTGCCCCACCGAACCGAGATCGATGGCCTGGCCGCCGACCATGCCCGCAGGCCCGGCCGCGTCGGCCAGAGCACTGAACATGCTCAGGCGGATTTGCGCATCGTGCGGATTGCGTTTTTCGTTGGCGAGCACGGCGAAAGCCAGGCTCTGCAGGCCATCGCCCGCGAGGATCGCCGTGGCCTCGTCGAAGGCCTTGTGCGTGGTCGGCTGGCCGCGACGCAAGTCATCGTCGTCCATGGCTGGCAGGTCGTCATGCACCAGGGAATACGCGTGGATCAGCTCCACCGCGCAGGCTGCGCCGTCGGCTTGCTGCGCTGTGCCACCGAGTGCTTCGCAAGCGGCGTAGGCGAGCAGCGGGCGAACGCGTTTGCCACCATTGAACACGCTATAGCGCATGGCGGCATACAGGTGTTCGAGCTCGACACGCGGTGCCGTGAACAGCGGCTCCAGGGCGGCGTCGACCTGCTTCTGGCAGCGGGCCTGGTAGCTGGCGATCATAACGGTTCGTCCGTTTCGAACGGCGCCGCTTCCAGTTCGCCATCGCGCTCGAGAAGAATCTGTACTTTCTGCTCGGCCTGAGTCAGCGAGGCCTGGCAGTCGCGGGTCAGACTGATGCCTTGCTCGAAGGCGCTCAGCGACTCTTCCAGCGAAAGTTCGCCGTTTTCCAGGCGTTCGACGATGGTTTGCAGGTCGGTCAGGGATTGCTCGAAATCGAGCGCGGCTTTCTTACGGGCCATGGCGGGAATTCTCAGGCGGGGTTCGCGGTTCGGCGGGACACTAGCAGAGCCCCGGTTCGCGGGCAATCGACTACGGCGTAGCGTAGCTGTATCGATATACAGTATCGTGTCGGCTGTTAGCCACTTTTGTAGCCGTGCCCATGCGTCTGTTTCTCTGCGAAAAGCCCTCTCAAGCCAAGGATATCGCCAGTGTGCTCGGTGCCACGCGGCGCGGCGACGGCTGCTGGCTGGGCAATGGGGTGACGGTGACCTGGTGCATCGGCCACCTCCTGGAAACCGCGCCGCCGGATGCCTACGACGCGCGCTACAAGCGTTGGGTGCTGGACGATCTGCCCATCGTGCCGCAGCAGTGGAAGATGCGCGTCAAACCCAAGACCGCCGCGCAGTTCAAGGCGGTCAAGCGGCTGCTTGGCGAGGCCGCCGAACTGGTGATCGCCACCGATGCGGACCGTGAGGGCGAGATGATCGCCCGCGAGTTGCTCGACCATTGTCGCTACCGCGGGCCGATCCAGCGCCTGTGGTTATCGGCCCTGGATGATGCGTCGATTCGCAAGGCGCTGGCTGCGCTCAGGCCTGGCGCCAGTACCTACAACCTTTATCAGTCGGCGCTTGGCCGCTCCAGGGCCGACTGGCTGATCGGCATGAACATGAGCCGCCTGTTCACCCTGCTGGGGCGCAAATCCGGCTATCAGGGCGTGCTGCCGGTCGGTCGCGTGCAGACACCAACCCTGCGCCTGGTGGTGGATCGCGACCGCAGCATCGCCGCTTTCGTCCCCGTGCCGTTCTGGGCGATCGATGTACTGCTCGACGGCAACGGCGCGTCCTTCACCGCCCAATGGCGTGCCCCTGAAACGCAGTGTGACGAGCAGGGGCGCTGCCTGCGCCAGGAGGTCGCGCAGCGCGCCGCCGCGGATATTCAGGGCGCCGAGCAGGCGCTGTTGCAGCAACTGAAGACCGAGCGCATGCGCGAAGCGCCGCCACTGCTCTTCGACCTCGGCACGCTGCAGCAGGTCTGCTCGAAGAAGCTCGGCCTCGGCGCTCAGGAAACCCTGGATATCGCCCAGAAGCTCTATGAGACCGACAAGCTGATCACCTACCCACGTAGCGACTGCGGCTATCTGCCGCTGAGCCAGCACGCCGAGGCGCCAGCCATTCTGGCCGCCCTGGGGCAGGCGGATCCGGGCTTGCGTGAGGTGCTGGCGCATACCCAGGCACAACGCCGTTCACGGGCCTGGAACGATGCCAAGGTCAGCGCGCACCACGGCATCATTCCGACCCTGGCCGCTGCAGGGCTGGCGCGCTTGAGCGGTCGCCCGCGTGCTGTCTACGAGCTGATTCGCGCCCGCTACCTGGCGCAGTTTCTGCCCAACCATGAATACGACCGCACCCAGGCCGATTTCGACTGTGCCGAGCACGCTCTGCGCGCGGTCGGCAAGCAGATCGTCGAGCCCGGCTGGAAACGCGCGCTGCCTGAAGCCCTGTCGCCAGCCAAGGGGCGCGAAGCGCCGACGCCCCAGGCACTGCCGGCTCTGCGCGAAGGACAGCAGTGCGCGGTGCGCGAGGTGTCGCTGAAGGACCTGCACACCCAGCCGCCCAAGCCATTCACCGAGGGTGACCTGATCCAGGCCATGAAGAACGTGGCACGGCTGGTCGAAGACCCACGCCTCAAGCAGAAACTCAAGGACACCACCGGCATCGGCACCGAAGCCACCCGCGCCGGCATCATCCAGGGGCTGCTCGACCGCGGCTACCTGATCAAGCAGGGCAAGACCCTGGCCGCCACCTCGGCGGCCTTTGGCCTGATCGACGCAGTGCCGCGGGCTATCGCCGACCCTGGCACCACGGCCATCTGGGAGCAGGCGCTGGACATGGTGCAGAGCGGCGAGATGCCGCTGGAAGAGTTCGTCACCAAGCAGTCGACCTGGATGGGCAAGCAGATCGAGCGCTGCCTTGGCCTGCAGCTGAACATCAGCGGTCCTGCGCCCAGCAAAGGTCGCGGTGCCCCTTGGAAGAACAAGCGCAAGACCGCCGCGCGTAAAGGTGCACCTGCCAAACGGGCCGGCACGGGTACGGCAAAGGCCAAGCCGAAGTAGGTCGAATGCTGTTCACCTGATGCACTCGCAAGGGGCGCGAAGCGTCCCCGCAGGCGTTACCACGCGGCGCGTGGGAACGATCTGATATTGCAGTACGGCCGCCCTTCGCCCCGGGTCGGGGCTCCTACGCGCTTATGGCTCAGCCGCCGTTTTGCTGGCTCTCCGGCACAGATTCCTAATCTTTCGGTCAGCATTCCCCCGGTGCCGCCCATCCGCCCGTTGCATACGTGGAGTATTCCCAAATAGAAATTTTCCGTTACCATCCGGCGCGTTGAATTTAACGAACGGGTTTCATTTGCTTGTTCGCTCGTGCCGGAATGCCCGTCTGCGGCTTGTTTTAAAGGGTTTCAGGGTGCCTTTCGGAGCCGTGATCGACGGCGAAAGCATTGGCCAGGCGCCGGTGGTTTGCACCGGTATGTAGAGTAAAACGAACATTCAGCTCGGTGTGCCGGCGCTTTTTCAGGCAGCACCGCTGCGGTAGATGGCTCGGCGGTCACGGTGGTGACGGGGCCTTTCTCTGATTGAACCGGATGGATTTCGGCAAGGAACTGTTGCCCGAGACCGGTTCGCCGGATCCGGAAACGCTCACATGGACAGCGATCACACAGTGAAGCCTGCTGGCGCGCCGCATGGCCGTCGTGCACAGCGGCCCGGCTTCACTGTTTCCAGCAAAATCAACAAGAGGTAGTCCTTCTATGGATGCGGTATCAGCCGACAAGGCAAAGCAGGAGCACGAGAGCAAGCTCAGTGCATCATTGAAGCCCCGGCACCTCACCATGATGTCGATCGCCGGTGTCATCGGCGGCGCATTGTTCGTCGGCTCCGGCAGCGTGATTCACAGCGCTGGCCCAGCTGCCGTACTGGCCTATCTGGCCGGTGGCATTCTGGTGGTGCTGATCATGCGCATGCTCGGTGAAATGGCGACCTCCTCGCCGGACACCGGCTCATTTTCCACCTACGCCGAGCGCGCCATCGGCCGCTGGGCCGGCTTCACCATCGGCTGGCTGTACTGGTGGTTCTGGGTGATCCTCATGGCCTGGGAGGCCTACGTGGCGGGCACCATCCTGCATGGCTGGTTCCCCGAAGTCAGCGTCAACGTCTTCGTGCTGGCCACCACGCTGCTGCTGATCAGCATCAACTTCTTCAACGTCAAGCACTACGGGGAGTTCGAGTTCTGGTTCGCGCTGATCAAGGTGGTGGCGATCATCTGCTTCCTGGTCGTGTGCAGCATGGCCGTGCTCAGCCTGTGGCCGACCGGGGAGGTGCGTGGTTTCAGCAACCTGACGGCCCAGGGCTTCATGCCCAACGGTATCGAAGCCGTGGTGGTAGCCATCCTCGGGGTGATGTTCGCCTTCCTCGGTGCGGAAATCGTCACCATCGCCGCTTCGGAGGCCAAGGACCCGTCGACGCAGATCGTCAAGGCGACCAACTCGGTGGTCTGGCGCGTGTGCCTGTTCTACATCGGCTCGATCTTCCTGATCGTCTGCCTGGTGCCGTGGAACGACCCGCTGATGGCGCAATCGGGCTACGGCTCCTATCGCCGCACCCTGGAGCTGTTGGGCATCCCGTATGCCGAGCTGG
Organism: Pseudomonas flavescens; assembly: GCF_013408425.1. Lineage (NCBI taxonomy): Bacteria > Pseudomonadati > Pseudomonadota > Gammaproteobacteria > Pseudomonadales > Pseudomonadaceae > Phytopseudomonas > Phytopseudomonas flavescens. The sequence continues at coordinate 5,625,616 of NZ_JACBYV010000001.1, forward strand.
TGATGAATTTCGTGGTGCTGACCTCGGTGAGCAGCTGCATGATCTCGGCGCACTACACCGCTTCGCGCATGCTGTTCTCGCTGTCCACCCGGGGTGATGCACCGCGGTTCCTGAAGATCACCCGTTCGGGGACCGGCGTACCGGTATTCGCGATCATCGCTTCCTGCTCGGTGGCCATCTTCGTGGCGCTGATCAACTTCAGCGAAACCCTGCGCCCTAAGGACGTGCTCGACACCCTGATGAACACCACCGGCATGATCGCCCTGCTGGTCTACCTGGTGATCGCCTTCTCGCAGCTCAAGATGCGCCGCAAGCTGGAAGCCGAAGGCAAGGACATCCGCCTGAAAATGTGGCTGTTCCCCTGGCTGACCTACCTGGTGATCGTGTTCATCGTCGGCTGCCTGGTGACCATGGCCTTCGTCGAGGAGTATCAGGTACTGGTCATCTCCACCGGCGCGGCTGCAGCCGTGGTCGTGGCGCTGGGCGTCATGGTCCACCTGCGCGCGGCGAAGAAACTGGCACGCTGACCACGTCGGCATGAGCGAAAAGGGGCGCACTCGTGAGAGGGCGCCCCTTTTCATTTCTGCTGCTGACCGATCAACGCGCCGCCCAGCCATTGAAGCGCTCTTCGAGTTCTTCGCCGTGGTCGATCCAGAACTCGGCGTTCACCAGTTGGGCGCCGGCCATGTTGGCTTCGGCGGTTGGCAACTGCGCCTGCACATCGGCGGGCAGTTGCGGCAGGGTCTGCTTGTGTACCGGGCCGTATGGAATCTGGCTGGAGAACACCTTTTGCGTGTCCGCCTGGCTGGCGAACTTGATGAAACGCTCGGCCAGTGCCTTGTTCGGGCTGCCTTTGACGATGGCCCAGTGCTCCGGGTCGTACAGGCTGCCGTTCCAGGAAATCTTCAGGTTGGCGCCTTCCTTTTGAGCCACGCCGATGCGGCCGTTGTAGGCGGCGGACATGGCCACATCACCGGCCAGCAGCCATTGCGGAGGCTGGGCGCCGGCTTCCCACCACTGGATGGAGGATTTGATGGTGTCCAGTTTCTTGAAGGCGCGGTCGACGCCTTCGGGCGTGCCCAGCACCTTGTAGAGCTCGTCGCGGCTTACGCCATCGGCCAGCAAGGCCGCTTCCAGGGTGTACTTGGCGCTTTTGCGCAGGCCACGCTTGCCAGGAAATTTCTGCAGATCCCAGAAGTCGGCCCAGGATGCCGGCGCGGTTTTCAGCTTGTCGCCGTTGTAGGCCATCACCATCGACCACACATAGGTGGCCACGCCGCACTCACTGACGGTGCCCGGAATGTACTGGCTGGTGTCGCCAAGAATGGCCGGATCCAGGCGCTCGAACAGGCCCTCTTCGCAGCCACGTTGCAGCTCCGGGCTTTCCAGTTCGACCACGTCCCAGGTCACCTGACCGACGTCGACCATGGCTTTGACCTTGGACAGTTCGCCGTTGTATTCGCCAGCGATTACCTGGCCGGCACCGCTCTGCTCGAAGGGTTTGAAGTAGGCAGCGGTCTGCGCGACCTTGGTGGCGCCACCGAAGGAAATCACCGTCAGGCTGGATTCGGCCAGGGCCGAGGTGCTGGCTCCGGCCAGAATGGACAGGCCGATGGCGGCCCGGATGCATGGACGCAAGTGCTTGAACATGGAAACTCCCTCGCTGTTTTTTACGTTGTAGGTCTGAGGCAGTAATGGCCGAATCGGCGAACCTGCGCGTCGTACCACGCGTCAGGGAATCTCTGTTGTTATGGGCGTCCGCTCCGTGGGGAGCGTGAACGGCAATCCGTTCGGGCCGTCGTGGCGACCCGTGGGGTGTTCGAGTGAGGGACATGGTGCGTCAGTCCGGCGAGGAGGAAAATTATTAAAAATATGCTCGAGACATACGAAAAAACTTTGCAAGCCTTCGCCCCGTAGCGGCGCATTACTGGGGTAAGGTGCAGGGAGTAATGGCGGTGAGATCGACACGTGGCTTCCTACACCCTCAGGCAACTCAAGTACTTCGTCACCACGGTGGAAGCAGGCAGCGTGGCCGAGGCCTCGCGGCAGCTGTACATCGCCCAGCCATCCATCTCCACGGCGATCAAGGGCCTCGAAGAAAGCTTCGGTGTGCAACTGTTCATCCGCCATCACGCCCAGGGTGTATCGCTCACGCCCAGCGGCGCGCGCTTCTACGAGAAGGCCCAGCAACTGCTGCGCATGGCGCGGGAGTTCGAGCAGAACGCCCTGGCCGACAACGACATCGTCGCCGGGCAGATCGATATCGGCTGCTTCGAAACCGTGGCGCCGCTCTACTTGCCCCAACTGATTGCCGGCTTTCGCGAGCGCTATCCGGGGGTGGACATCCGTATCCGGGATGGCGAGCAGCAGGAGCTGGTGCAGGGCCTGACCGCCGGCTCCTTCGACCTGGCCTTTCTGTATGAGCACGACCTCGATGGCACCATCGCCACCGAGCCGTTGATGCCGCCGCAGAAGCCCTACGTGCTGTTGCCCGAGCACCACCGTTTCGCCGGCCAGGCCCAGGTATCGCTGCGCGATCTGTGCCTGGAACCGATGATCCTGCTCGACGTGCAGCCGAGCCGTACCTATTTCGTCAGCCTGTTCCACGAGCTGGGGCTGACCCCCAATATCGTCTTCAGCTCACCGTCGATCGAAATGGTGCGCGGCATGGTGGGGCAGGGCTTCGGCTTCTCGCTGCTGGTCACCCGCCCGCATTCGGAATGCACCTATGACGGCAAGCGCGTGGTCACCGTGGACATCACCGAACCCGTCGCCACCTCAGGCCTGGTGGCAGCACGCCTGAAACGCGGCCAGCTCACCAAACCGGCGCAACTGTTCGTCGACTTCTGCCGGGAGCGGTTGAGCCAGCTTAGCGAGAGTGCCGGGCTGTAGAGCCGGGTAAACGCGGATATTGGCCATCGCCACTGTGGGAGCGGGCCAATCGTGGTTGATGCACGGTGGATGGGTGAGGCGTCGGCTACCCTGCGATTCGCTCGTAGGGTGGTGCTTCAGCCCACCGTTGCGGGGTTGGGTTCGCGCTGACTCGCCGGATTCTGGTGGGCTGAAGCCCACCCTACGCCACGAAGTCACTCTCTCCTCTGTGGGAGCGGGCCATGCCCGCGATTTCGCGCGCATGGCGCGCTCCCCCATAAAAGGACTAATCGTGGTTGGCGCCTGGTGGGCGGGTAAGGCGTCGGTTACCCGCGATTCGCTCGTAGGGTGGCGCTTTAGCCCACCGTTGCAGGATTGGGTTCGCGCGGACTCGCGGGATTCTGGTGGGCTGAAGCCCACCCTACGCCACGAAGTCACTCTCTCCTCTGTGGGAGCGGGCCATGCCCGCGATTTCGCGCGCATGGCGCGCTCCCACATAAAAGGGCCAATCGTGGTTGGTGCACGGTGGATGGGTGAGGCGTCGGTTACCCGCGATTCGCTCGTAGGGTGGTGCTTCAGCCCACCGTTGCGGCGTTGGGTTCGCGCGGACTTACGGGGTTCTGGTGGGCTGAAGCCCACCCTACGCCACGAAGTCACTCTCTCCCCTGTGGGAGCGGGCCAATCGTGGTTAGTGCACGGTGGATGGGTGAGGCGTCGGCTACCCTGCGATTCGCTCGTAGGGTGGTGCTTTAGCCCACCGTTGCGGGATTGGGTTCGCGCGGACTCGCGGGGTTTTGGTGGGCTGAAGCCCACCCTACGCCACGAAGTTACTCTCTCCTCTGTGGGAGCGGGCCATGCCCGCGATTTCGCGCGCATGGCGCGCTCCCCCATAAAAGGACTAATCGTGGTTGGCGCCTGGTGGGCGGGTAAGGCGTCGGTTACCCGCGATTCGCTCGTAGGGTGGCGCTTTAGCCCACCGTTGCGGGGTTGGGTTCGCGCGGACTCGCCGGATTCTGGTGGGCTGAAGCCCACCCTACGCCACGAAGTCACTCTCTCCTCTGTGAGAGCGGGCCAATCGTGGTTGGTGCACGGTGGATGGGTGAGGCGTCGGTTACCCGCGATTCGCTCGTAGGGTGGCGCTTTAGCCCACCGTTGCGGGGTTGGGTTCGCGCTGACTCGCGGGATTCTGGTGGGCTGAAGCCCACCCTACGCCACTGTGAGAGCGGGCTAATCGGGACGGGTGAGGCGTCGTCCACCCTACGCTACGCTCTCTTCTATGCCCCATCGAACAACCGGGAATCACAGCGGCTCGCGCAGGTAATCCGCCAGTCTCGAGAGCATCGCATCACACCCCTGGAGCTGTTCCACGCTGACGAACTCGTCGGGCTTGTGGCCCTGGTCCATGCTGCCGGGGCCGCAGACCACGGTGGGGATGCCGGCGCCGTCGAACAGGCCGCCTTCGGTGCCGAAGGCCACGGTGCCGAAATCACTCGACCCGCAGATCCTCGTCAGCAGACGCGCGGCCTCGCTGTCGGGCGGTGTGGCAAGGCCGGGGTAGGCGCTCAGCGCTTGCAGGCGGATATCGCTGGCGGCGCTCACCGCCTGCATCTTCGGCAGCAGTTGCTGGGCGGCGTAATTCTGCAATTCATCCGCCACGCTCTGCGCGTCGAAGCCCGGCAACGCGCGCACCTCGAAATCGAACTCGCATTCCGCTGGCACGATGTTCAGCGCGCGGCCGCCCTTGATCAGGCCGGTCTGCACGGTGGAGAAGGGCGGGTCGAAGCGCGCGTCGTGGTGCTCGGGCTGGGCCAGGCGCTCACCGATATCTCCCAGGTGGCCGATCAGCCGCGCCGCGTACTCGATGGCATTCACGCCGTAGGGCGCGTACGCCGAATGGCAGGCGGCGCCATGCACTTCACAGCGCATCGCCAGCTTGCCCTTGTGGCCGAGCACGGGCTTGAGTTCGGTGGGTTCGCCGATCAGGCACAGGGTCGGTTTGTGCGGGCGTTTTTGCAGTTCGGCGAGCATGGAACGCACGCCGAGGCAGCCGACTTCCTCGTCGTAGGAAAACGCCAGGTGCACCGGCACTTGCAGCGGGCGTTGCAGAAACCCTGGCACCGCTGCGAGTACGCAGGCGATAAAGCCTTTCATGTCCGCCGCACCACGGCCGTACAAGCGCCCGTCCCGCTCGGTCAACTGGAACGGGTCGAGGGTCCAGGCCTGGCCATCCACCGGCACCACATCGGTGTGGCCGGACAGCACCACGCCGCCACGATCCGGCGGGCCGATGGTGGCGAACAGGTTGGCCTTGGTGCCTTCGGCATTGTGGAACAGCTCGCTGTCGACGCCGAACCCTGCCAGGTAATCGCGGATGAATGCGATCAACTGCAGGTTGGAATCACGGCTGACCGTGGCGAAGCCGATCAGCCGCTCGAGCAGGGCGCGGCTGCTGGGCTCATTCATCACCCGGTACTCCGTAGCTTGGCGCGGCCGTCGGGTCGAGGGCGCGGGTCAGGTAATCCTGCATCTGCGGCCGGTAAGCCTGCCACAAGCCATCCAGCTGACCGATGGGGTCATCGTCGGCCCAGTCGACCCGCAGGTCGATGATCGGCCAGACCAGATCGCCCACCACCTTGAGCGCGGCCGAGTGCACCGGGCCGGCTTCGCCGCCAGCGGCCATCGCCCCATGCATGGCCGCGAGCAGGCGGTCAGCCAGTTGCCCGCTGGCATTCTCGAATGCCTCGACCATGGCCTGGATCACCGCTTCGCCCGACAGCAGATTACCCGCCGCCACGCACTGCTCACCGGCCACCGCGTTGTACAGCCCCAGCGCTTCCTTGCCGCTGAACAGCGCAGTGCGGCCATGGCTGTCGATCACCGTCACCTGGCGGTACTGGCTCCAGCCATTGGCGCTCAGCGCGCGCTGCAGGGCGTCGCTTGGTTCCAGCGTCTGTTGCTCCAGCAGGTCGAGAATCTGCGGGCCGAGGGCGGGCAGGGTGACGTTCTGGGTGGCCACCGCCCCCACGCCGGCACGCAGCCAGGGGCAGCGCGCGCCCACGGCAATGCTCGACGAGCTGATGGCGATGCCCAGTTGCCCGGTTTCCGGGCAGCGCCCGACGATGGAAAAGGTCATGCCTGCCTCCTCATTTGGCTTGCCAGTCGTCCGGGATCACGGCGATCACGTCGATTTCCATCAGCCACTGCGGCTGACCGAGGGCCGACACCACCAGGCCGGTGGAGATGGGGAACACCCCCTTCAGCCATTTGCCGACTTCCTTGTACACCGGTTCGCGGTAGCGCGGGTCGATCAGGTAAGTGGTGGTCTTGACGATGTGCGAGAGGTCGCTGCCGGCTTCTTCGAGCAGTTGCTTGAGGTTCTTCATCGCCTGTTCGGTCTGCGCCTGCGGGTCGCCGAGGCCGACCAGGTTGCCGTCGAAGTCGGTGCCTACCTGGCCGCGCACGTACACCGTGTTGCCGGCGCGCACGGCCTGGCAGAGGTCATTGTCCAGGGACTGGTTGGGGTAGGTGTCCTTGGTGTTGAACATGCGGATACGGGTATGAGTGGGCATCAGTTGACTCCCTGCAGGCGGGTGATGGGGGCGTCTGCCTGGCGCTGCGCGGCATCGCGATAGGCGGTGTACTTGCGTTGCGTGGCGATGTGATCGGCGACGTGCTTGGCGTCGTGCCACACGCCCCAGATGAACGACGAACCCCGGCGTGACAGCCATGGCAAACCGAGGAAATAGATGCCCGGCTCGCGAGACACGCCGCGCTGATGCTGCGGCTTGCCGTTGGCGTCGAAGGTATCGGCCTCCAGCCAGCTGAAGTCGGTGGCGAAGCCGGTGGCCCAGATGATCGACGTCACGCCGGCTGCGATCAGGTCCAGTTCGCGCAGCGGCTCGGTCATGCAGGCTGGATCTGCAGGGATTACGCGTGCCTCTGGTTCCTCCGGCAGATCCAGGCCGTTGCGGGCGATGTAAGCATCCGCGGCATCGAGCAGCGCCAGGTAGTTCTCGTCACCACGGCGGACGTTATCGACCAGGTCGTCGGCAAACTGCACCACGCCGTTTTCGAACGTGCGGGTCAGGCCGACCAGCGTCATGCCTTCATGGGCCAGCCGGCGGAAGTCGATGGTCTTGCCGCCGCCGGCGCCGCTGACGGCGATGGTCACGTGCTCGCGGCCGGCCTTCGGGGTTTCCTGATCCCATTCGCCGAGCACGCCCAGCCACCAGCAGAAATCCCGGTCGCGATAGCTGCGCGGCGGGCGATCATGGGCGCCGACCGACAGGTACACCTGGCGCCCGGCCTGCATCAGCTCATCGGCGATCTGCGTGCCCGAGGAGCCCGCGCCCACCACCAGTACCGCACCGGCGGGCAACTGCTGAGGATTGCGGTATTCGGCGGAGTGGATCTGCGTCAGGCGCTCGTCCTTAGGGGCGATGGCCGGGATAACCGGGCGCTGGAACGGCCCGGTGGCAGCGACCACGCGGTTGGCCTCGATCACCCCCTGTGAGGTTTCGACGGTGAAACCGGGGCGATTGGCATTGCGGCGGACCTTCTTCACTTCCACGCCGGTGCGAATCGGCGCGTTGAAGGTGCGCGCATAGGCTTCGAAGTAGGCGGCTACCTGCTCCTTGGCGGGAAAGGCATCCTCGTCGAGGTCGAATTCCAGGCCGGGAAAGCGGTCATGCCAGGCCGGCCCGTTGGCCACCAGCGAATCCCAGCGCATGGTGCGCCAGCGTTCGGCGATGCGGTCGCGCTCCAGCACCAGATGGGGGACGCCCAGCTTGCTCAGGTGCTCGCTCATCGCCACACCGGCCTGGCCCGCGCCAACCACCAGGGTGTCTATTTCGATCTTCTCGACAGTCATCTCTATGTTCCTCTGAAGGAGGCCGGGTGCCTTTCGGCCAAGGCTGGCCTTGGGGCACTTCGCGCAAGCCGCTCGTGCATTGAGGCCATTGTGTTCAGAGGCAGGGGATAGCGAAATTAGCGTTTTTGTAGTCGTTGACCAGCAAAAAGCTGGGCACCGCCGCACGGGGCGGCATCAGGCAGGGGCGGCGCCGGACATCACCCGGTTGCGGCCAGCGCCCTTGGCGGCATACAGGGCCACATCGGCAGCGGCGACCAGGGCCGCTGGCGTCGGCAAATCCCGCCCCGGCACGCAGGAGGCGACGCCGATGCTCAGGGTCAGCGTGGCGTAGGGCGAGCCCTCGTTGGCAATCGCCAGCGCCTCGACATCGGCGCGGATGCGCTCGGCCACGGCCAGTGCCGGCGCGCTTTCCGCGCCCGGCAGGATCAGCGCCAGTTCCTCGCCGCCATAGCGTGCGGTGGTATCCGCGCTGCGCTTGGCGTGGCGCTTGAGCACCGCCGCCACCTGCCGTAGCGCCTCGTCACCGGCCGGGTGGCCGTACTGATCGTTGAAGCGTTTGAAGTAATCCACATCGACCAGCACGAAGGACAGCCACTGCCCCTGGGCCGCCGCCGAGCTGAACGCCGCCTGCAGCGCTTCATCCAACCGGCGCCGTGTGGCCAGGCCGGTGAGGGCGTCTTCACCGGCGATGATCTCCAGCGCCTGGTTGGCCTCCGCCAGCTCCCGGTGCATGCCCTTCAGGCTCGCCTCCATCTGGCCCTGACGCATCAGCGCACGCCAGATCAGCCAGGCCAGCGACACGAATAGCAGCAACACGATGCCGCTCAGCAACCACGTCTGCCGGGCGCGGTTTTTCCAGGCCTCTATCGCCTGCTCTTCGGACACCGCCGCAGCCACCACAATCGGGTACTCGGCGCTGGAGTCGAAGCCATAGATGCGCCGAACGCCATCGAGGATCGCCGTCAGCACCATGCTGCCGCGCGTCACGCCATCGTCGTTGATCATGCGCAGCACCGGGCTCTTCGAGACGTTGACCGCATAGTTCTCGGGCGCCATCTGCGACCGGGCGAGGATGGTGCCGTCGCGTTTGACCAGGCCGATCACCCCTTCGCTACCCAGGTCGATGGTCTGATAGAAATCCACGAAGCGCTCGATCACCAGTGTCGCCAGCACCACGCCGCGAAACTCGCCGTCGGCCTCGTTGAGGCGCAGCGACAGCGAAATGACCCATTCACCGGTCATGCGGCTGCGAATGGGCGCGCCAATGCACAGGCCATGGTTCGCGTTCACGCGATGCAGCGCGAAGTAGTCCCGGTCGGCGGCGCTGTAGTTCGCGTTGGGTTCGGGGATCGTGGTGATCAGTGCCCGGCCATCCGTACCAATCACGGTAAAGCCTTCGACATCACGCAGCACCCCTAGCTGCGCGCGGGATACCTCCAGCACCTCATGCAGGTTCTGCGCGTTGTAGCCGGTAATCTCCAGCTTGCGCTTGATGCCGATCAGCACCGTGTGCGCATCGCGGATCGTCGACTCGGCCTGCCGGGTAAGCGCCGTCGACAGGTTCTGCATATCGTCGACATGCTGCTTCAGCGCCTCGCGCTTGTCCCATTCGACCTGCAGGTAGGTCAGCGCCAGAAAGGCAACGCCCACCACGAGGGTCATGAGCGCGACCAGGCGCCTGAGGTGACCGATTTTCGAAGTCTGACTCATCGAGTGTGCAGGCCCGGCTTAGGCAGTGTTGCTCGTATCGCCCTGCGCCATTGGCGGACTCGGCGGGATAGGCTGCGTTAGATGAACGCGCTGGTTCACCTAATGATAGAGGGCTATGCGGCAATTATGAATGGCTTGGCTGCAGGCTGGCAGTGCGCGCTCGAATTCCGTGAGATGGCGTCGTTGTGGCTTGTCGTGCAGGCCAGGCGATACTGCGATCCGGGCGGCGCGAGGGGAGAGTGGCGGATGGACACAAACAGCATTTTTTTCATGAGGGTCGGCAAGGCTACAAGCTGTCGCAAGTGCTGGAGCCTTACCGACGTCGTCAGGGTCAGTAGGTGATGCAGACCGACTTCGTCTCGGTGAAACCTTCGATAGCGGCTCGGCCAAACTCCCGACCGATACCAGACTGCTTGTAGCCGCCGAAGGGCAGGTTGGGGTCTACAGGTACGTGATTGTTGACCCACACCGTTCCGGCTTCGATACGCGGGATCAGATCCATCACGCGGCCCAGATCATTGCTCCAGATGCTTGCGGTGAGGCCATAGCGGCTGTCGTTGAGCATGTCCAGTGCCTGCTCGACATCGTCGAACGGCAGCACCGAAAGGACCGGTCCGAAGATTTCTTCCTGCACCGAGGTCATGTGCTGCTGCAGGTTGCTGAGTACCGTGGGTTGCACGAAGTAACCCGGCAGGTCTGGCTTGCCGCCGCCCGTAGTGAACTGCGCACCTTCCCGGCGGGCGATGTCCAGGTAGCGCAGCACGCTATCTTGCTGCTTGCGCGAAACCAGAGCATTGATCTGCGCGTCGGGATCCATGCCAGCGCCGATCTTCAGCGCGGAAACCTGGGCGGTCAGCGCCTCGACGAAATCCTTGTGACGGCTGGCATGCACGTACAGGCGTGAGGCGGCTGCGCACACCTGACCCTGGTTGAGCAGGCCGCCACCGATGGCACCGGCTACAGCCTTGTCGATATCGGCGTCAGCCAGTACCAGCATGGGGTTCTTGCCACCCAGTTCGAGGGTGAAGCGGGTCATGTTGTGCAACGCCGCTACGCCCACTTGCTTGCCCACCGCGGTTGAGCCGGTGAACGACACCTTGTTGACTTTCGGGTGCGCGACCAGTGCCGCTCCGGCCTCCGAACCCTTGCCAATGAGTACGTTGAACACACCTGCCGGTACACCGGCCTCGATGGCCAGCTCGGCCAGGCGCAGCGCAGTCAGTGGCGTCTCGTCGGCGGGCTTGATGATGATGGTGTTACCGCAGGCCAGGGCTGGCATGACCTTCCACAGGGCGATCATCAGCGGGAAGTTCCACGGCACGATACCGGCGATCACCCCGGCTGCCTCGCGGCGTGTATAGGCGTTGAAGCGCGCCCCGGCGGGGACCGGAATCGATACGTCCAGAGTCTGGCCCTCGATCTTGGTCGCCCAACCCGCCATGTATCGCATGTAGTTGAGTGAGGCACCCACTTCGACGGCGCGTGCCAGGTGGATCGACTTGCCCTGATTGAGGGTTTCCAGTTGGGCCAGCTCTTCACCGTGGGCTTCGACCAGATCGGCGAAGCGCAGCAGAATGCGCTCGCGCTGGGCCGGTGCCAGGCCGCTCCATATCCCGGATTTGAAGGCCTGCTGGGCACTCTGCACGATGAGCTCCACCTGATGGGCATCGGCCTGCTGTACGCGGCTGATCACTCTGTTGGTGGCCGGATTGAAGAGATCCTGGTGCGCGCCGGTGCGGGGCTGGCGCTGTTGCCCGTCGATGAACGAGGCATGGGTTCGTGCAAGAAAGGCCTCGACGCTGGCAAGAGTATCGATCTGGGAAGTTGTCACGGGCGGCTCCTGAAACTGGGCAGGTTGATAATTCGCCGATGGCGATCACCTGCTCAGCATAAGCAGGGGCGCCCGAGGTGACTTGACTCTGCCTGCCGGGGTGACATGACTCTGCGTGCATACGCTGGCGATCCGTGAGGCGAGCGGCTGGCCCGTGTCAGAGAGAGGCAAGGCGCGTGGCAAACAGGAGCAAGCGCAGAGTCGCCCGGCTCGTCATAGTCATGGCGTCGCTGCCGCGTGGTGGTTGCGGCGATGTTGGTCCACGTCATTACGCATCTCTTTACCGCCGGCTTGGTCTCTGGCGGTTTTTTTTGCCTGTGCACCCGGCCGGAAACGACAACGCCGCGGCACAGCCACGGCGTTGAGGGGCATGGCGGTTATCGTCAGAACGGTACGGCCACCACCAGTTGGCTGTAGACGTTGGTGCCATTGCCGCCGACCTGATTGCCGCCGCTGCGTTCATCCTTGCTCGGCTGGTACAGGCCCAGCAGCGGGCTGATGATCAGGTGCTCGCTGACCGCCCATTCGGCATAGATGTCCAGCTCCCGGGCATCGAGGTTCAGGGCATTGCTCTTGTGCAGCGTATTGAAGTCGAAGTACAGGGCGCCGAGGGTCAGGTTCTCCAGTGGCGTGACCTTGAAACCGACATGATGCACACCGGTGTTGCTGTTGAAGGGGCCTGAGTAGTTGGCCGCCACCTCGCCCTGGAACCAGGTGCCGTAGCCCGAACTCAGGCCATTGAACAGCGAGTCCCAGCTTTCGGAGTAGCGGCTGTAGCGGTAGGTCAGCTTGGGTGCCCAGGCGATATCGGCGAAGGTATAGCCGGCTTCGGCGTACCAGGCTTTCTCGATGCCGGCCTCCTTGTCCTGCCAGGCGTATTCGAAGCCGAAGCTGGCGTTCTCGATACCGGCGTCGCCTTCACCGCGCAGGCTGTACACATCCATGCCGTCGCGTTGTTGCTGGAATTCGCTGGCCCACTGGTCGGTAACGTCGAGCCCGTGGATCCAGGTCAGGCCGAGGGTGCCGGCCTTGGTGGTGTAGTCCAGGGTTCCGGCAGCCAGCTCGGTTTCCGCCTGGGCACGGTTGTCGGATTTCAGCCACAGCACGCTGCCGTGCAAACCATCCTGACCGCCGAGGCGCAGTACGGCCGTGCGATCGAAGGCATGACGGGCAGCGAGGTAATAGGCACCACCGCGATTCAGCGCGCCGTCGGCCGGGCCGTTGCCCAGGTTGGGGCCGTCATCGTTGAGCAGGAAACCGCTGCCGATCTTGATGATCTGGCGGCCAAACGAGGCATCCACGCCATCCTTGCCGAGCCGCGGGAAGAGGTTCGCCGAGCGCCAGCCCAGGTAGGCTTCCTCGATCTTGGTGGTGCGCTCGGAGCCGTCGGTGTTGCCGGCGGCATCGCCATCGCCCCAGGTACCCGAGCTCACCAGATTGAAGGCGCCGTAAGCCGTGCCTGCACCGGCAAGGCCCTGGTCACCGCTGATGCCATATTTGATGAAGCCTTCGCGCCAGGTCGAGCCACCCGCGGTGCCGTCGTAGTTCTTGCGGCTGTTGAACCAGCCGTAGACGGCCAGCAGATCGGCATTGAGGTGGGTGTCGTCGTCGGCGTATAGCTCGTACGCGTTGACGCCCTGGCTGGTAGCCAGCGTGGCGATGCTCAGGCAGATGGCCTGGGCCAGTGTTGGACGGCGGGTTGGTTGCGCCATGACGAGTGCTCCCCTGTTGCTGTTATCTGTATCCGGAATTTCTGCCGTTCCGGGTTGGCAGTAGTCTGCTGGCAGCGCAGCAGTTGCGTGCCTCGACGGGCCATTAGTCACGCCCGTGGGGAGCCACGTCTTGTCTGTGGCTGCCAGCGTTGTTGACCGCGATGGCCAGCGGGAGGTGTGGGGATGCTGGATGTCAGGCAGCAACAAGAACAGCGGCAGCCAGGGGCAAGACGACCTGCAGGGGCGGGCGCAAAGTGTCCCGTACTGGTCGCTGCAAGCGTTATGTGGTTGGTGATGTGTGCGGTGATCAGGTCGGTCGATCCGCTCACGGTGCCGCAAGAGTGCCGAGAGCCCTAATAATTAAAATCTGCTTTCGAGGTCCACGACGATGTCGACCCACGACAAACTTCATGAGCATCTGAGCCGAGGAACCGTGGGGTTTCCCACGGCCCTCGCCAGCACCATCGGGCTGATCATGGCCAGCCCGGTGATCCTCACAGCCACCATGGGCTTCGGGATCGGCGGCAGCGCTTTCGCCGTGGCGATGCTCATCGCGCTGGTGATGATGCTCGCGCAATCCACCACGTTCGCCGAGGCGGCTTCGATATTGCCCACCACCGGCTCGGTGTATGACTACATCTCCTGTGGCATGGGACGCTTCTTCGCCATTACCGGCACCGTCGCCGCCTACCTGATCGTGCATGTGTTCGCCGGGACGGCGGAAACCATCCTGGCGGGGGTCATGGCGCTGGTGAACTTCGAGCACCTCAATACTCTGGCCGACAGCGCTGGAGGCTCGTGGATGCTGGGCGTGGGATTCGTCATCGTCTTCGGCATCCTCAATGCCTTCGGTGTCAGCGTGTTCGGCAAAGCCGAGGTGTTACTCACCTTCGGGATGTGGACGACCTTGATGATCTTCGGTGTACTGGGGCTGTTGTCGGCACCGGCTGTGGCGCTCGAGGGTTGGTTTGGGGCATCACTGGTAGGCACCGATCTGCTTACCGTCCTGTCGCTGGTGGGCATGGCCATGTTCATGTTCGTCGGCTGCGAATTCGTCACCCCACTGGCTCCTGATCTGCGCCAGTCGCACAAGACCATGCCTCGGGCCATGGCTCTGGGGCTTTTGGGTGTCGCCTCCTGCATGTTCATCTATGGCGCGGCGATGAAGCGCCAGGTCGAGAACGTCCTGCTCGATGAGGCCAGCGGCGTTCATCTGCTGGATACGCCCATGGCCATTCCGCAGTTCGCTCAGCAGGTGATGGGGGATATCGGCCCGGTGTGGTTGGGTATCGGCTTTCTGTTCGCCGGGGCCGCGACCATCAATACGCTGATGGCCGGGGTGCCACGCATCATGTACGGCATGGCGGTGGATGGCGCATTGCCGAAAGTCTTCGCTTATCTGCATCCGCGCTTCAAGACGCCACTGGTGTGCATCGCCGCAGCCATGCTGATTCCCTGTGCGCATGCCGCCTACCTGGGGGGCAATACGGATCATATCGTGCCGCTGATCCTCGCCGCGGTCTGTGCCTGGGGAACCGCCTACCTGCTGGTCACCCTGTCGGTGGTGATCCTGCGCATTCGCCGCCCGGATCTGCCAAGGGCCTACAAGTCACCGTTCTTTCCGCTGCCACAGATCGTTTCCAGCGTGGGCATTCTCATCGGTCTGTGGTTCATCGCTCCGCCAGGCATGGAGCGCAGCGACGTCTACGTACCATTCGCCATCATGCTTGGCCTGACCGCCGTATACGCCCTGTTCTGGACGGTCGTGGTTCAGAAGGTCAATCCGTTCCGCCCGGTGCCGGTCGAGGAAATCCTGGAAAAGGAGTTTCGCAACGAATCGGGTGTGCAGATCAGCGAGTCCTACGCCCATGCTTCGAAGGCTGTCTGATTTCTTCGCCAGGGCCAGTAGCCCCTCCGGCTATCGGCCGGGGGTAACGCTGGAGCACGTGCGTCGCAACCTGGCCGGGCTGGGCTTCGAGAAGCTGGACGGCACCCGGGGGCGTTTCGACGTTCCCGATGCGGGACTGCAGTTCGAGGCCCATGAGCGCACTCATTCGGAGCTGCTCATGCACCTGGTGCTGACCGACTTCGTGCTCAGCGTACCGTCGTGCAAAACCGAGCAGGCCAGGCTGGAGCTGCGCCACAGTGGTGCGATCAGGCGCGCCGGTATCGTTGCCCAGCGTCGCGTTGGCGATGTGCAGGCGGTGGAGGCCGCCATGCTGGCTGACGAGGCGCTCATGGGCGCCCTGATGCCGCTGGATTTCAAGCGCCTGCAGATCGTGCGCAGCGATGGCAACTGGCACGTGTCCCTGGAGCACATGGCCGCCAGTGAGGTGGTCAACCGCATGCCGAGTTTTCGCCGTTACATCCGCCTCGACGACCGCCAGCGAGGCGCGCTGATCGCCGCCCTGAGCCACCTGCAACGCATCCTGCGCAGGCATTGAACGCGCCGCTGCTCTGCACGGCGCGCATTCGTTAACCTCTTATCGAACTGGCATCGAATCTGCATATTTCGCTGCAGAGGAATCCCTGTTGCGCCTCTATCGATAACATGTTAACTATTTAGCGACAAAAACAAATCAGCATCCCCCGGAGGTGCGTATGAACGGCCAGCTCATGGCTCACGAAGGATTGGAGGGTTGGCAAACCGCCCTGCAGGCGATCTGCGGTCAGTTCGAGACCCAGATGGCGTTCAACCGATCCCTGTTCATCGGGGAAATATCGCTGCAGTGTCATGCCGGCCTGCCGATGGCCCACCTGCGTACCAATGCGGGGCTGATCGCCCGAAATTCGATCAAGGCCGATCACGACAATGACCAGAGCTGTTTTCTGGTCAGCCAGCGCAGCGGCTTTTCCCAGATTTCCCAGGATGGCACCAGCATCCAGCTGGCGCCGGGCGACCTGCTGCTGATGGATTCCGTGGGCTCCTGCGAGATCACGCCATTCGGCCTCATCGAGCATGCCTCGCTGTCCTTGCCGCGCCACGAGGTCGAGCGTGTGCTCAAGCACGCCAAGTTCGGCAAGATCAGCACCGCCAGCCCCAGCGGCAAGATGCTGCACATGCTGGTCGATCAGCTCTGCCGAGAGCCGGAAAGCGAGTATGACCAGGGGGGCGAGAGCGAGGCGCTGCGAACTGCGTTCATTTCCCTGCTGGCCCCTGCGCTGTCGCAGGGCTACAAAGAAGCCCTGCCGGCCGACGCACTGCATGGCGCCAATCTGCGCAGCTACGTGCAGAAGATCATCGACGAGTCCCTGACCCAGCCCAATCTCAATCCGGTAGGGCTGGCAGGGCGCCTGAATATCTCCGTGCGCCACCTGTATCGGCTGTTCGAAGAGCAGAACGACAGTGTTTGCCGCTATATCCAGCGCTCGCGTCTCAAGCGCAGCGCGGAAGACCTTTCCAACCACTTCCTGCGCAGCGAGTCGATCACCTCGATCGCCTACAAGTGGGGTTTCACCGACTCGGCGCACTTCAGCCGTGCCTTCAAGAAGCACTTCCAGTTGTCGCCCAAGGAATATCGCGCCATGGCGCTGATGGAGACTGCAGGCGTCGCCTGAAGCCGCCACCGCGTATCCGACGCTCGGCGGATACGCGGCTGGCATCATGCGCAAAGGGTCGCCAGGGTTTCCGGCAAGGTAGCGCCGCCATCGACGATGATGGTCTGCCCGGTGATATAGCGCGCAGCGTCCGAGGCGAGAAACAGCATGGCGCCGGCGATGTCCTCCGGCTCGCCCAGGCGCCCCAGTGGAACCGCCGCAGCGATACGGGCGGCGAGTTGGGCGTCGCCCAGATTATCCATCGCCGGGGTACGGATCATGCCCGGCTCGACACCATTGACCCTCACACCCTGCTTGGCCAGCTCCAGAGCGGCGCTGCGGATGAAGCCGTTGACCCCAGCCTTGGAGGCGGCGTAATGGCTGAGCCCGGGATAGGCCACGCGGGGGCCGGTCACCGATGAGGTGACCAGTACGCAGCCGCTGCCTCGCTGGGTGAACAGTGGCAGAGCGCCCTGGGTCAGCCAGAACAGCGCGCTGAGATTGACGGCCAGGGTGCGTTCCAGCGTTTGCGCATCGATATCGGCGAGTGCTGTCAGCGGAAAGTAGCCTGCGTTATGTACCAGTATGTCGAGCTGCGCGAGGTTGCCCAGCAACTGCAGAGTCGCCTCGCGATCGACGAGATCGAGCCCGCGTGCCGTGACGCTATGGCCCTCTGCGCCCAGGCGCTGCGCGACACGTTGTGCCGTCGGCAGATCGAGGTCGACGATCAGCACCTCGGCGCCAGCACGGGCGAAGCCCTCGACGATGGCCGCGCCGATTCCCTGAGCGCCCCCGGTGACCAGTACGTGGCGCCCGCTGAAGTCATGATTCATGTGGTGATCCCCATATTGGCGAAGGCGAGCGTCGGCACGTCGACGATGCTCGAGCCACCGTCGGCGACGATGCAGGCTCCGGTGATGATCGATGCCTGGTCGCTGATCAGGAAACGGCAGACATTGGCGATTTCATCGGGTGTGGCAGGGCGTCGCAGCGGAACGTTGGCACACACGCGGGCATAGGCGGCATCCAGATCATCGCCATGGTGCTGCATCAGTGGCTGCATTTCCGCATCGGCCATCGGCGTGCGCACCCAGCCCGGGCAGACGCAGTTGACCCGAACGCCAACGGCGCCGTAATCGTTCGCCAGGGAGCGGTTGAGGCCGAGCAGCGCGTGCTTGGCCGTGGTGTAGCCGCAGACCTCGGGGCCTGCAGCGAGGGAGGCGATGGAACCCAGCAGCACGATGCCGCCGCGCCGCTCGATCAACAGGGGCAGGCACGCCCTGGCGCTATAGAAGGCGCTATCCAGGTTACTGCGCAGTGCCGCTTGCCAGGTCGCGTCGTCCGTATCGGTCACACTACCCAGACCGTGCCCGCCGGCGCAGGCCAGCAGGGCGTCGACACCGCCGAAGCGCTCGCGAATTCGTCCGATGAAGCCTGCCCAGGTTTCGCTGCTGGCCGCGTCGCCGACCAGCACCAGGCCACCGGTTTCCTCGGCGACCCGCTGCAGCGGCTCGGCGCGTCGGCCGATCAGAACCAGATTGGCGCCTTCGCCCGCCAACTGACGGGCGCAGGCTTCGCCTATCCCCGTGCCAGCTCCGGTGATGACGACGGTTCTAGTCATCGCCATGCTCCGTGTGGTTGAGCAGGTCGCAATAGGACGCTACCGGGAAATTGGACAGGGTCTCGAAGCCGTCACCGGCGTAGCCGAAGATCTTGCCGTCGCTGCGATGGTTCTTGAGGTCGATCATCACCAGGCCCAGAGTTGGGACGATCTTCTCGCGCCAGACGAACAGGTACAGCTCATCGGTGATCTTGTAGTAGTGACAGCGGTCGGTGTCGCACAGGCCCTGCTCGACGCCTTTCAGGCACTGCCAGGCGTAGTAGTTCTGATTGAGGTAGATGTGTTCGTAGACCTCGGTCGGGCTGTAGCGATAACGGTTGCGGATGCCGACCAGTTCATCGGTTGGCGCATGCGGGCAGGCACCTTCGCGCCAGGGACGATCCAGCGTGCCATGGAAAAACGTCGCTTCGACGCTGGTCAGCGGTTTGCCAGCCAGCGCGCGGGCGTACAGCCCTTCACGGGTTTCGGTGGCGCTCGGCAGTTTGCCGATCACGGCGGTAAAGGACTGGCTGTGGGTATCCAGCACCAGGCTGATCGACCAATCCTGACCCCGCTCGTTCTTGAGAAAGTCGACCAGATAGATGCCTGGGCGGATCGACGTGGCGCGGTAGCTGGCGCTGCCCGTGGAGTGGCCATCGGCGGCATGCCAGTGCAGTCGCTCGGCATCGAAGCGATGCGCGATCTCCCAGCCGTTGGCGAACAACAGCGTGAAGCTTTTGCCAGCCAGCTCGGCGAGGTTCGGCAGGATGAATGCTGCAGGGGCGAAACCGTCGGCCAGGGCGCCTACGGTGATCCAGTCGGATGTCGTGCTCATGATGATCTTCCAGTGGGTTGCGGGAAGTCCATGTTGCGTTGGCCGAGATGCGGCGGGTATCAACCGGATGGTTGATGCCCGCCACCTGTTTCAGCCGTGCAGCGCGTTGATCGGCGGCACGCGTGCCGCCCAGGGTTGGGCCTGTTCGAGCTGTGCCGCCAGCGCGAGCAGGGTGCCCTCCTCGGCGAAGCGCGCGGCGAAATGCGAGCCGATGGGCAGACCGTCCGGCGTCCAGTACAGCGGTACCGACATTGCCGGCTGGCCACTGGCATTGAACAGTGCGGTGAATGGCGAGTAACTGTGGAAGTGCTCGATCAGCGTGGCCAGATCGATACTCTCGTCGAAGACATCCAGGCTGCCGATCAGCGGTGGCTCGCGTGTCAGGGTAGGGGTCAGCACGATGTCGTAGTCGACGAAGAAGTGCGCCAGCCTGCGGCCAAGGGCGTGGATGCCTTCAACGGCGCTTGCATAGCGGGCACCGCTGACACCGCCCTTTTCACGCAGGATCACCCGCGTCCGCGGCTCCAGTTCCTCATTGACCACTGCCCGCCCACGCATCTCGCCGACCAGGTCGAGGTAGCTACGGGTACTGGCGCCGATCACGTCGAATACCTGATCGAGAAACTCCAGTGGCTCGACCGGCAGCACCGCCGGTTCTACATGGTGGCCCAGGGACTCGCACAGTCTTGCCGTATGGCGAACGGCGGCAAGCGCTTGCGGGCCGCTGCTCCAGGGCGCCAGGTTTTCCACCAGGGCGATGCGCAGTCGACGCCGTGGCCGGTGCAGACTGTCGACGAAGGGACCGTCCTGCCAGGGTGCAGCGTAAGGGGCACCCAGGTCGGCACCTGCCGTGATGTCGAGCAGCGCAGCGCTGTCGCGTACCGACAGGGTGATCGCATGGGGTGTGCCCATGCCGGCCCAGCCTTCGCCCACCAGCGGGCCGCTGGGCATGCGACCACGACTGGGCTTGAGGCCGAACACGCCGCAGCACGAAGCCGGTACCCGCAACGAACCACCACCATCGTTGCCGTGGGCGAAGGGCACCACCCGTGCAGCCACCAGTGCCGCTGCGCCGCCACTGGAACCACCCGAGCTGTGTGCTGGATTCCAGGGGTTGCGGGTGGCGCCGAAGCGGGTCGACTCGGTGGTGTACGAAGTGCCGAATTCCGGCGATGTGGTGGTGCCGATGAACTGGCAGCCAGCCTCGCGCAGACGTCCCACCACGGCGTCGTCCAGGCCCAGCCTGGATTCGCCGAGCGCCAGGGAGCCGTTGCTCATCCGCGCTTCGGCGAGTGGCGAAAAAAGGTCCTTGATCAGCGTCGGTACACCAGCGAGTGGCCCATCGACGGGAGCTGCGTTGCGGGCGCTGTCATAGAGCTTTTCGGCTACGGCATTGAGCTGCGGCTCGACCTTTTCCAGGCGGGAGATACTGGCTTCGAGCAGTTCGTTACGGCTAATTTCGCGATTGCCGATCAATTGCGCCAGGCCGGTGGCGTCGTGTCGATCCATGAGGGCGTGGATGTCTTGCATGGTGATCCTCGAACGATGATGGCCACCATGGGCAGTGCCCATGGTGGCGATGGAGGGTATTCAGAGGTGAGTGCCGAGTGCGTCGTGGCGCGGCTTGAACAGGGCCGCCAAGGTCCATGCTGCGGCTGCCACCAGGCTGGCGATGGCCAGCCACTGGATGGCACTTCGCAGGTCGTGGCCGAAGCCGCCGAGCATGGCCACCACCAGCGGGCTGACGAACTGGCCGATGTACAGGCAGGCCGTGAAGATGCCCAGGCCCCGGCCGCGGGTACTGGCGCTCAGGGCGTTCATGACCGGTGCCATGGCGTTGGGTACCAGCAAGCCTGCGCCGAGACCGTGGATGGTCACCGCCAGCAGAACCTCCTGGTAACTCTGCGCCCGCAACAGAAGCCACAGCCCCAGGGCCAGCAGCGTCAGCAGTAGAGCGTTGCAGCCGGCGATGCCCAGGGTTCTGCGCAGCACCGGCCAGGTCAGCGAGCCGCCCAGGGTTGCCAGCAGGCCGAGCCCGGCACAGGCACCGATCATCGTGCTGGAGGTGACGCCCATGCCGACCAGCAGAATGGGGGTCTGCACAGGCACGATGAAGTTGAGGATCATACCGCCGAGAACCAACAGATAACCGACCAGCAGGACGGGGATGGAGACCTGCTCATCTCCTTCGCGGGTGATGCTCGTGGTGGCTGTTCGCGATGGTTCCCAAAGCACGCGGATCATCGCTGGAACCAGCAGCAGCGGTAGCAGGTAAAGGTAAAACGGCAGGCGCCAGGAGTGCTCGCCGAGTACGCCGCCGAGCACGAAGAACAGCGCGCCGACCAAACCGATGGTGACCACCTGCAGGTTGACGAAGCGCATGCGCTCCTCGCCACGCCAGTAGTCGGCGATCAGGGTCGCGCAGCAGGTCATGATCGCGGCCTCGGCGCAACCGAACAGCAGGCGTGCGCCGACGATGCTGGTCAGGTCGTTGAGCAGTGCCGGTACCACACCGAGCACTGCGTACAGCAGCGTGGCGACCACCAGCAGTGCCTTGCGCCCGACCTTGTCGGCAAGCCAGCCGGCAAGTGGCGCGACGATGGCGATGGCCAGTGCCGGGCCGGTAACCGCCAGGGGAACCAGCAGGTCTGCACGTGGATCAACCGGGCCGAACTCGGCGCCGAGTTTGGGCAGAATCGGGGCGACCATTACCGCCCCCATGATGGTCAGGCTGCTGCCCAGCAACAGCACAACCCCTTCACGACGACCGCTGGCCTGACGTGACGGCACCACCGCGGAAACGGATTGTTCTATGGACATGGTGATGGCCTCAGAAACTGTGGGACATGCGCAGGGCGATGGTGTGGCCTTCGGCGCGGTTACGGGCGCCGAACTCCTTGTAGGCGTGCAGCCACACCGGCGGTAAGCCCGGTTTGAAGAAGCTCACAGCCGGGCCGACCGCCAGCACTCGTGCACGGTTGCCGTGATCCAGGTTGGGGCCGTCGTCGTCAGTCAGTTGACGGTAGTAATAACCGCCAAGGCCGACCGTCCATGGGCCTACGTGCTGACCAACCGCGAACTCATGGCGGTACTCGACCCCATTGCGGTAGTCGGTGGCATGGTTGCGGGTGTTGAAGTCCAGCTGGAAGCTGGAGGAGGCTTCGAAGCCGGTATCGCTGATCCAGGTGGCGTTGAGCAGTGGCGACACGGTCCAGTGATTGAGGCCTGGCGATATCAGTCGATCTTCGTCGTAGTCACCGGTGGGGGCCTGGACCTGCAACTGGCTGTTGACGAACAGGTTGCGCGACAGGTTCCACTGCAGGATCAGCGGTATCACCTGCAGGTCCGCCTGGCGGAACACTTCCTCCTGAAAGCGCAAGGGGCCGAACGGCGTGTTGACCTTGAGGCGCGCGTCCATCTGGAAGAACGGCATCACCGCGCCGAAGCCGTATTGGGCGCCGAACAGCTGCTGGTCGGTCATGCGGATGTAGGCCAGACCGACCGACAGGACGTCCAGGGAAAAAGCGTTGTTGACCTTGTCGCCGTGACGATCCTTTTGAACGTTGGTCGAGTAGTACGCGGTGCGAATGCCCAATGTGCCGAACGGCGTGGCTGGCGGCGACATGCCAGCACCGAAATCGTAGACCCCGGCGGGAGTTGTGGGCGAGCCGTTCTCGGTGGCTTCTGCAGGTGTTGAGATAAGTAATGGAAATAGCAGCAAGCCTGATGCGATCAGCGGTGATTTTCTTTCTTTGTGCATGGAAAACCCCTTTTCTTATGTTGGCTGGTACGGGCTCCAGCCTAGGGGCTCTCAATGGCGAGCGTTATCCGATTTCAGCACAGAAACCACGTGCCCGGCGCAGGGTGTCGGAAGGGCGTTCACCGAACAGTTGGCGGTAGTCCGTGGCGAAGCGGCTGAGGTGCCAGAAGCCCCAGTTCGCCGCTACTGCCTGCACCGAGTCGGTGCTGTTGCCCTGACGCAATTGGCGATGCACGGCGTTCAGCCGAAGTGCCCTCAGGTACGCCACCGGGTTGGTGCCCAGGGTTTCCTGAAAGCAGTACTGCAGCTTG
This sequence comes from Pseudomonas flavescens, assembly GCF_013408425.1. NCBI lineage: Bacteria > Pseudomonadati > Pseudomonadota > Gammaproteobacteria > Pseudomonadales > Pseudomonadaceae > Phytopseudomonas > Phytopseudomonas flavescens. The sequence goes on from NZ_JACBYV010000001.1 coordinate 5,648,653, forward strand.
CGTCGGCTGGCGCCAATCTGGTTGCACAACTCGAGAATGTTCAAGGGGCGGTCGCGGTTGGCCAGGGCGTAATCGCGGGCGCGGTCGACCATGCGCTTGCGGGCGCTGAGTGGCAGCGGGTGATCGTCTTCGCTGTCCATCAGTTCCAGCAGGTGCATCAGAATGGCATCGCGTATGGCGCCGCGGATGGTGATGTGATCGAGCAGCGCCGTGCCGTTGCCATACTGATCGAGCACGTCACCGAACAGGCGGACCAGCTCCTGCTGATTGGCGTCGCTGAGCAGTCGGTAGCATTTGGGCAAATGCTTCAAGTCGAGCTCGCGCTGCTGGCGCTGCAATGCCTCCTGCAGCGGCTGCTCGTCGATGGCGATGCAGATCAGATCCAGGCCGCCCGGTACGCGCAGCTCCGGCAGTTGCTCGGAGCGGGCCACCAGCAGGCTGGGTTGATGGATCGAGTGGCCGGTGCAGTGAAAGTGCGGGTCTGCGCTTAGCGGCATGCTGAAGGTGATCGCACCGGGCCAGGCCGCACCATTCTTGACCATTGCCTGGCTGGCACGGTCGCGAATCAGCTGCATGCCACTGAGGTGGATCTCGGTCAGCTCACCATTGAATTGGCCGGCGCCGAGCTGGTCGTAGCGCAGCTGCCAGCCTTGCAGGCTCTGGGCATGCTCCTCGATGTCCTGGGTTTGCCGGTAGTGCACGAGGTTGTCTGCGATGGCAGCCACGGATCCGGGATTACTGCTGACGACGGCATGACTGTGCATTTTCGAAACCCTTTCACGACGACCGCTGATATTGCCGTGAACAGGCAATTTTCGTTCCTTCGGGCTGTTGAGGAGCGAGCTTTGCCGAAAACGGATAAAGCCCGCCAGCGCAGGGCTGTAGCCTGGCAGTCAGGGCCAAGAACAGTGGCAAGGCGGAACAAGCATCGGTGTCCGGCAGCGCGTAAGAAAGGGCTCGCCAATCACCCTGGGAGCGTCTCGTCATGCTTAGAAGCTGGTTCAACAAACCGTCACCGCAGGACAGTGCGGTGCCTGTGATTGTTACCGAAGTACCACTTGCACCGCCGAGCGCGACACAGTGGCTGTCGCGGCGCCTACTGGAACTGCTGAGCAGTCTTACCGGCGCTGTCGCCACGGGCTTGGACAGCTCCCGTCAGGCTTGTATCGAAATTCACCGCAGGGGCCAGCAAATGGAGCACGCATTGGCCGACTCGGCCGGGCACATGAGCCAGAGCAGTGCGTTGGCCGAAGCCATGCAGCGGGCGTTGAGCGAACACCTGCAGCAGGTGGAGCGCGATATTCGTCAGCATCTGGATGACGTGGCCGTGCAGATCACCACCAAATCCGACGAGGTGATCACGGTGCTGAGCGACATTGGCGATATCGCCAAGCAGGTCAACCTGCTGGCGCTCAATGCGGCCATCGAGTCGGCCCGGGCCGGGGAGGCAGGGCGGGGGTTTGCAGTGGTTGCCGACGAGGTGCGCAAACTGGCGCAGCGCACTCTGCTCAGTGCCCGCGATGCGACCGAGCGCATGGACCTCAGTCACCTGCAGAAACGCATGAACAGCGTGTCGTCCCATAGCCAGGGTAGCTTCGACCTGCTGACTCGCCGCCTGAACGATTCGCTGGGGCAGATGAACGCACTGTTCGCCACCGTCAGCGGTAACGTCGGAGGTCTGCAGCAGACCAACCGGGTTATTTTGGAAAGTGCCCCGCAGCTGGAGCAGCGGTTGGGCTACCTGCTGGGGCTTGCCGAGCGTGCCGCCAGTCTGGGGCGCGGCGCCGCACAGGTGCTGGCCAAGGATGCTGCGTTGCCGGAGCAAGGCCTGCAGCGGCTGCTTGCCGAGCAGCACATCGCCATCCGCCCCGATCAGGATCGCCTGGCCGACGTGCTCCAGCGTGGCCGCCTGCGGGTGGCCATCGAGCCACAGCTGGTCGGTTTGTCGTTTCGCCAGCGGCCTGGCGAACCGTTGCGTGGCATGGATGCCGATTACGTCAGAGCCTTCGCGCAGTGGCTCGGCGTCGAGGTGGAGTTCGTCGAGTATGGCTGGGAGCAGTGCATGTCGTTGCTGGCCTTTGGCCGTCGCCCGGCGGAGGCACCGGCCGACCTGATGTGGAGCGCGCTGCCTGCTTCGCCTGCTTTCGAGGATCTGGCGTTTTCCCGCCCCTACAGTTTCGCTCCGCTGATTCTCGCGCGCCGCAAGGGTGACGAGCGCATCGGCGGTCTGGCCGACCTGCAGGGGCGGGTGCTCGGTTGCGGAAACGATCCCGTGGCCCTGGAAACCCTGGCCCAGCTGGGTGTGCGCTGGCCCGCCAATCGCCACATGCCCGGTGGCCGTGTCGAGCTGGCCAATCTGATGGTGTTCTCCGATCAGACCCGTATCCATGACGCCCTGGCTGAAGGCGTGGTGGATGCCTTCACCGTCGAGCGGCCGATCTATCACTGGGCCGCTACCCATCGCCAGAGCCGCTGGTTCGGCAAGCTGGACATATTGCCGCAACCGCTTGGTGATCGACTTTGGTGCTACAGCGTCGGGGTGGCCAGGCGGGCGGAAAACGCCAGGTTGCTGGCCAAGGTCAATGAGTTCCTCGTGCAGTTCCAGGACAGTCCGCGGCGCAAGGAAATCGAAACCAACTGGCAGGGCGGAGCACTGACTCCACCCGCGGGCAGCTTCGAACTCAAAGGTGTTGTGGATGCCAGTGAGCTGGCCCGTCTACCGTGCTGAGAACGATCAGGCAGGCGACCCGAATCCGCGGCGCCTGCGACGGGTTAGGGCCCCGGCAGCCCAGGCCTGGTTTCAGAGAAACAGGCTGCTGATCAATTCGGTGCGGTTGCTCACACCGAGCTTGCGATAGAGATGCAGCAAGTGCGTCTTGATCGTCGGCAGCCCAAGGCCCAGCTGGCGCGCGAGGAGTTTGTTCGGCAGGCCGTCGCGCAGCAGCAGGGCAAGCTCGCGCTCCCGCGGTGTGAGCGCCTTCAGGCGATCGCCGGCACTCTGTGGCTGGCTGCGCGCAGCCAGCTCCATCAGACCATGCAGGGGCAGCAGGCACTGCAGTTCTTCGGGGCGAAAAGGCCCCAGGTGGGCGCCGCGCAACAGCGAGACGCCAGCGCTCGGCTTGCCATCGACATGGGCGATGATTTCCACCACGTCCACCACGGCATGATGCTGCAGAAAGCGGCGGTATTGACGGTTGTCTGCCTCGCTCTGCTGCGCCAGGCCCGTGCGCAACGGTACCACCGGCAGGCCGGCGGCCTGGCAATGGTCGGGGCGTAGCGGGTCGACATGGCGATAGTGGCGCAGATAGGCATCGTGCATGGGTTCGAGCATGTCCAGCAGGATGAAGTCGTACGCCTGCAGGTGTGCATCGATACGGTAGAACGCACCTTGCGAGGCGGGCACCACCTGGCGGAAGGCATTGAGGCAATGGCGACCGAAGTCGCCGCAGGACCCGCTGGCAGGTGGATGCATGGCGTGTCCTCGGCAAATGAGGCGCCAGCCGAGGCTGGCGCAGCTGGATCAGGCGACCGCGTAGTAGTGTTTGACGAAGCTGTCGCTGACGATTTCCCACAGCACGGGCGTGCCCTTGGTCACGAACCAGGTGTCGCCGGTCTTGAAGCGACTGGTCTGGCCGGTGGATTCGTCGGTCAGCAGCACTTCACCGGTGACGACCGTGGCCTGCTCGCTGAACGGATAAGTCATGCGGAACTTGCCCTTGGTGGTGCCGAAGTAGGCCGAGCTGACCGGGTCGGTCGGCGCGCCGGCGGTCATCTTGCCGAAACACCTGACTTCGCCTTCGAGGATTTCCGAGCCGAGATCGACAACGGTGCCCCAGGCATCCAGCTGGTCGAGGGTGATGCCGTTCTTGATGGCAGTGAGGGACATGGGTGGTTGCTCCTGTTAGAGGGTGTGAATGCTTCGATGAGCAAGTACCTGTGATGGCCTTGCCCGGTATCAGCGGCGACCGTTCCAGTAGCCGGACAGTTGGTGCAGGGTCTTGCCGCCGGTAAGCAGCAGAGGGCGGAAGTGATCCTTGCCGATGACCTTGATGCGGCGCACCGAACTGACCAGGTCGTAGCGCGCGGAGCCTTCGCTCATACCCTCTGCCAGCACCTTGCAGATGATGTGACTGGGCGTGACACCGAACCCCGAGTAGCCCTGCACGAAGAAGGCGTTGGGGCGACCCGGCAGGCTGCCTATCTGCGGAAACAGATTCGGGCTGGTAGCCATCGGGCCGCCCCAGGCCAGGTCGATCTTCACGTCCTTGAGGTAAGGGAAGATCTTCAGCATCAGGTTGCGGTTCCAGGCCTTGAGGTCGTTCGGGATGTGTTCGATGAAAGGCGTGGCGGCCCCGAACAGCAGCCGGTTCTCCTTGGTGACGCGGTAGTAGTCGATGACCGGGCGGATGTCGCTGTAAGCACCGCGGATCGGGCTGATGCGCTGGATCATCTCGTCCGACAGCGGCTCGGTCATGATCTGGAAGGCGTAGGTGTTGATGGTGCTGCGGTGCAGCTCCGGTTCCAGTTTGTTGAGGAAACTGTCACAGGCCCACAGTAGTTTGCTGGCCTTGACCGAGCCCTTGCCGGTGCGCACGGTGATGCGCTCGCCGTAGGTCACTTCCAATGCCGGGCTGTACTCGAAGATCCTCACGCCATGGCTGCTCAGGGCCTTGGCCTCGCCCAGCAACAGGTTCAGCGAATGCACGTGACCGCCGCCCATGTGCAGCAAGGCGCTGCCATAGGCATCGGAGCCGATGATCTGCTTGACCTCGGAGCCACCCAGAAAACGGATTTCATGCGGCGAGCCGAGGGATTTGAATTCCTTCTCCCAGGTGCGCAGGGTCTTTTCCTGGCGCGCGTTGAAGCCCAGGTAACCATAACCGTGGCAGAAGTCGGCATCGATCTCGTACTTGGCGATCCGGTCCTTGATGATGTCGGCACCCATGTCGCTGATCTCGAAAATCTGCCGCAGGCCGTCTTCGCCTACGTCCTTGCGGATCTTCTCCATGTCGTGACCGATGCCGGCCATGATCTGCCCGCCATTGCGCCCGGTGCCGCCGAAGCCGAGGTAGCGCGCTTCCAGCACGACGATATTGGTGATGCCTTTCTCCGCCAGCTCCAGCGCCGTGTTGATGCCGGAGAAACCACCGCCGATCACGACTACATCCGCCTCCAGATCCTGATCCAGTGAAGGAAAGCTGAGGTCGTACTTCTTGGTAGCGGTGTAGTAGGTAGGTGTTTCGATGTTGATCATGGCAACGACCTGGAAACGGTGAGAGATACCTGCGTTGAGGGATAGTAGTCCCCTGCACCCCCTGTGCGTCTTGTCCCTGTCTGTCGTCAGTCTTGACCGGGACTGACAAGGCGCCTCGCGCTGCTCTCGCCCGCCTGGCGCAGCGTCCTCGCGCGCGCGAGGGTGCCCCGTGTGCACGACTCATCGAGCGCTTGAGAAACCAGTGCCGGATGGTGTGCGTTCGTCGTGATCGTGCAAGGCCGTGAACAGATTAACGACAGGGCGGGGGTGTGATGGCCCTGGCACGCCGGTGCAAAAGCCTGGCAGGCACGTGCATGACCGCTGGCGTTTCGCTGTTTCAAATGGCGATGCCTGCCTCGTCATGGCGTAAGCTGGCGGCCTGGTTAAATTATTAACGAATCATCATTGCCTGAGATCATGTCGAGCCCACGTCTTTCCCTGACCCTTACCCTGTTGCAGGCCCGCGAGTCGGCCATGCGTTTCTTTCGTCCTCAACTCAATCTGCACGGGCTCACCGAACAGCAATGGCGGGTGATTCGCATCCTGCGTCAGCAGGGCGAGCTGGAGAGCCATCAGCTGGCGCGTCTGGCCTGCATTCTCAAACCGAGCATGAGTGGCGTGCTGGTGCGTCTCGAACGCGATGGCATGGTCTGCCGGCGCAAGATGAGCGAAGACCAACGCCGCGTGCTGGTCGGGCTGACGGAAAAGGGCGAGCAATGTTTCCAGGCCATGAGCGTGGAAATGGAGCGTAACTATCAGCGTATCGAGGAGCAGATCGGCGCGGAAAAATTCGCCCTGTTGCTGGATCTGCTCAAGGATCTGAAAGCGGTCAAGCCCTGATCGCGTGCAGGCCGCGCGCTGCTGGCCGTGACGGCACAGCATCGCCATTCACTGCAGCGGGGCGTTGAACTGCTCTGCGACAAAGCGCTGCAGGGTCGCCGCAGCAGCGTCGTAATCCCCCTCTCTGGCCTGTGCCAGTGCCTCGACCTGAACGCGCTCCTGTTCGATCACATAGGCCCAGAACGCCTGAGTCTCTGCGTCGCCCGGGCGCGGTACGGCCTGCCGCTCGGCAAGGTAGTCGGCCGTGGCATTGGCCAGCATCTTCACGAACGCCTTTTCCTGCAGCCAGGAGAATGCCAGTGAGGCCTGAGCCTTGAAGCCGCCACTGCGTGTTCGCTGCAGATCATGGCGGCGGGCTTGAGCCTGGTAGCGAGGCAACTGGGCGGCCTCGAGCACCGCATAGGCACTCCAGAACCGACCTTGCGCGGTGCCGGCGTGGCGCTCAGCCAATGCCGGTACTACGTCGAGGGCAACCGCTCGGTTGTCCAGCTCCTTGTCCAGCGCAGCGAGATAGGCCGCATCGTCCGCCACGGCCGGACGTACCAGCGCCAGCAGGCACAGCATGTGGACAAGGTGTTTCAGGGGCTGGCGCAGCATCGAGAAATCTCCAAAAAAATGGCCCTATCAAGGGCCCAAGGGTGACAAGCAGCGGGAGATACCTCGGCCTCAGTGGATGCCCAGGCACATGTACTTCAGCTCGATGTAATCATCGATGCCATATCGGGAACCTTCGCGGCCGAGGCCGGACTGCTTGATGCCGCCGAAGGGCGCCACCTCGGTGGATATCAGCCCCTCGTTGACGCCGACCATGCCGTACTCCAGCGCTTCGCTGACGCGCCAGGCGCGGCCCAGATCACGGGTGTAGAGGTAGGACGCGAGACCGAACTCGGTGTCGTTGGCCATGGCGATGGCCTGCTCCTCGCTGTCGAAGCGGAAGATCGGTGCCAGCGGGCCGAAGGTTTCGTCGCGGGCGACCAGCATGTCCGGGGTGACATCGCCCAGCACCGTTGGCTCGAAGAAGTTGCCCCCGAGGCGATGGGGCTTGCCACCGGCCAGCACCTTGGCGCCTTTGCCGAGCGCGTCCTCGATGTGCTCCTGAACCTTGGCCACTGCCTTGGCGTTGATCAGCGGGCCTTGCTGGGCTCCTTCGTCATCGGCCGGGGCTACCTTCAAGGCATTCACGGCGGCGACCAGACGCGCGCTGAATGCCTCGTATACGCCGCTCTGCACCAGCAGGCGGTTGGTGCACACGCAGGTCTGCCCGCTGTTGCGGAACTTGGAGCCGAGGGCGCCCTGTACGGCAGCGTCCAGATCGGCGTCATCGAAGACGATGAAGGGGGCATTGCCACCCAGCTCGAGGCTGACCTTCTTGATGCTGTCGGCGCACTGCGCCATCAGCAGTTTGCCGATGCCGGTGGAACCGGTGAACGACAGCTTCTGCACCTGCGGGTTGCCGGTCAGTTCAGCGCCGATCTCCCGCGAGCGGGTACCCGGAACGATGTTCAGAACACCGGCCGGAATGCCGGCACGTTCGCCGAGCACGGCCAGCGCCAGTGCCGACAGGGGCGTTTCCGAGGCGGGCTTGAGCACTACCGTGCAGCCGGCAGCGAGGGCCGGACCGACCTTGCGGGTGATCATGGCGTTGGGGAAATTCCACGGGGTGATGGCAGCGACCACACCGATGGCCTGCTTGATCACCACCAGACGGCGGCCTTGCTTGTCATGCGGGATGACGTCGCCGTAGATGCGTTTGGCTTCCTCGGCGAACCATTCGATGAAGCTGGCGCCATAGGCGATTTCGCCACGACTTTCGGCCAGCGGCTTGCCCTGTTCCCAGCTCAGCAGGCGGGCGAGGTCTTGCTGATTTTCCAGTATCAGGTTGAACCAGTTACGCAGGATGCTGCTGCGCTCCTTGGCGGTCTTGCCACGCCAGGCAGGCAGCGCAGCTTGGGCCGCGTCGATGGCCCTGGCTGTTTCGGTGCGGCCAAGGGAGGCGACTTCGGCGATCAGCTCGCCGTTGGCCGGGTTGGTCACGGCGAAGCGTGCCTCGTCGTCGGCTTCGATCCACTGGCCATCGATGTAGGCCTGTTCGCGCAGCAGGTTAAGGTCGGTGAGTTTCATTGAGGTCTCGGCAATGCGTGGATATCGTCGTGGCGGCGCTCAGTAGACGCCGCCCCCGCGGGTAGTCGGCGCTGGCGCAGCCTTGAAATCGGCCGCCAGGGTCTGCAGGCCGCGCATCAGTACCGTGGTGTCGACCCCGACCGCGACGAAGCGCGCGCCCAACTCGATATAACGGCGGGCCAGTGTCTGATCGGCGCTGAGAATGCCCGCCGCCTTGCCAGCCTTCTGGATGCGCACGATGGCGTCCTCGATGGCGGCCTGGACGTCCGGGTGGCCGGGGTTGCCACGCTGGCCCATGGAAGCGCTGAGATCGGCCGGGCCGATGAACACGCCATCGACCCCGTCGACCGCGACGATCTCGTCCAGCCGGGCCAGGCCGTCGAGATTCTCGATCTGCACCAGCAGGCACATCTGTTCGTCGGCCTTGTCCAGGTAGCCGGGGATGCTGTTCCAGCGCGAAGCGCGGGCCAGCGCACTACCAACGCCACGTACGCCCGACGGCGGATAGTGAATGGCGCGCACCAGCTCGCGTGCCTGTTCGGCACTTTCCACCATGGGCACCAGCAGGGTCTGGGCGCCGATGTCGAGAATCTGCTTGATCAGCGCGGTGTCGCCGATCACCGGGCGAATCACCGCTTGTGAGGGGTAGGGCGCCACGGCCTGCAACTGACCGAGCAGGCCGCGCAGATCGTTGGGCGCGTGTTCACCATCGATCAGCAGCCAGTCAAAGCCAGCGTTGGCGGCCAGCTCGGCGCAGTAGGGGTCGGCCAGGCCCAGCCACAGGCCGATCTGCGCATCGCCCGACTGCAGGCGTTGTTTGAAGCTATTGATGGGCATGTCCATGGCAGGCTCCTTGCAGCTCAGACGAATCGGCAGGCGATGCTGCCAAGCTGGTCGTAGTCGACGTGGAAGGTGTCACCGGGGTTGGCCGCGACCGGGCGGGTGAACGAGCCGCCAAGAATGATCTGGCCAGGCTCCAGGGTGACGTCATAGGGCGCCAGCTTGTTCGCCAGCCAGGCCACACCCTTGGCCGGGTGGTTGAGCACCGCGGCGGAAACGCCGGACTCTTCGATCACGCCATTGCGATAGAGCACCGCAGGCACCTTGCGCAGGTCGATCTCGGTCGGGCGCACGGCGCGGCCTCCCATCACCACGCCGGCATTCGCCGCATTGTCGGAAATGGTGTCGAACACCTTGCGGGTCGCCCTGGTATCCGGGTCGACCTGCTGGATACGTGCATCGATGATCTCCAGCGCAGGGATCACCCATTCGGTGGCCTCGAGTACATCGAACAGGGTCACGTTCGGCCCCTTCAGCGGCTTGCCAAGGATGAATGCCAGCTCCACTTCCACACGCGGCACGATGAAGCGGTCGAAGGGAATGTCGCTGCCCTCGTCGAAGAACATGTCGTCGAGCAACGCGCCGTAGTCCGGCTCGGTGATGTTCGACGATACCTGCATGGCGCGGGAGGTCAGACCGATCTTGTGGCCGACCAGCCTGCGGCCGTCCTCGATCTTGCGCGCTACCCAGGCACGCTGGATGGCGTAGGCATCCTCGATGGTGATCTGCGGGTGATCCAGGGAAAACTGGCGCACCTGCTGGCGTGACCGCTCGGCGGCGTCGAGGCGGGCGGCAGCCTGCTGGATGAAGGAGGAGTCGAGCATGGAAAACCTCAGGAAGTCTTGTTGAAAAGAGGGTGCAGGCTGCTGTGCTTGCCGTCGTAAACCTGGGCCTGGCCTTCGTCGATCTGCAGGGTGATGCCCACCGGGCGCTGCTCGAGGATGTCGCCCAGGCAGGTACGCAATACCGCCAGCAAGCTGTCGCCGACGCGTCGGTGTACTGCGGCGCTGCGGCCTGTCCCCATGCGCAGATTGGCGTACAGAAAACCGTAATCGCCATTGCCGTCGGCGACCGCGCAGTGCGTCGCCGGGTAGGCCAGCACGCGGGTGCCGCCAGTGGGAAACACCGCCTTGCCTTGCTCGTCACGCTGCGCCAGCATGCTGTCGGCCAGTGCCCGGCACAGGCCGGGAATGTCTGCCTCGCGCTCGAGGTCGGGGGTGTAGAGCAGCACCAGGTGGGGCATGTCGATCTCCAGTTGCGCCAACACGAGCGCAGTCGTGCCAGCGCCAGTTGCACGGTGGCGTTGAGGTGACGGCGTGTGGCTACAGACGGCTGGTCGAGACCACGCCCGCCGGGTTGGCGGCCTGTGGCGGCGGCAGTGCCGAGCCATCCTGTGGCGTCACCGGGAAGACCGCGTTGATCTGCCCGGTGCCCGAGGCGGCGAAGTAGGGCGTCAGCACCTCGACATTGCCGTCGTACTTCGACCAGCCCATGGCACCCAGCAGCATGGCGGTGTCATGCATGAAGCCTTCGCCGTGCCCCTTGGCCGCGTACTCGGGCAGCATGTCGCAGAACGCTTCCCACTCGGCGTTCTGCCACATCTGCACGACGCGCTCGTCGAGGGTTTCCAGGAACGGGCTCCAGATTCTGGTGGCGAACTCCGGCGCCTGGCCGTTCTGGGCAAAACGATGCGACAGCGAGCCGCTGGCCAGAAACGCCACGGTGCCGTCGTAGTGCTCTTCCACCGCCTTGCGCATGGCCCAGCCGAGGCGTGCACTGTCGTGCAGGTAGTGCGAGGTGCACAGCGAGGAGACCGAGATCACCTTGAAGTGCTGATCCTTGTTCATGTAGCGCATCGGCACCAACGTGCCGTATTCCGGGGCGAGCGTGGTGGCGTGGTGAGCCATGGTCTCGACGCCGAAGCGGTTGCACGCGTCGGCGAGAATCTTGCCCAGCTCCGGGTTGCCCGGAAACTCGTACTCCATGTTGCTGATGAAGTGCGGCAGCTCGTTGCTGGTGTACAGGCCCTTGAAGTGAGGCCCGCAGTTGATGTGGTAGTTGGCGTTGACCAGCCAGTGGGTATCGAACACCACGATGGTGTCCACACCCAGTTCCCGGCAGCGTCGGCTGATCTCCAGATGACCGTCGATGGCCGCCTTGCGAAAGCCCTGGCGTGGGCCTGGCAGCTCCGACACATACATCGACGGCACGTGGGTGATCTTTGCGGCCAGAGCGAGTTTGCCCATGACGGTTCTCCTTGCGGGGCCGCTGCCGGCCCAGGTTCTTGTGATTGCTATGCACGCAGGAATGGAGCGCCCGTACCGGGTCATACGGCCAGGTACGGGGCGAGCGAGTCGTTACACGCCCCAGCGAGGAATGTGGTGACTGCCCATGGAAATGCACACGTTCTTCACTTCGCTGAATACCTCGAAGCTGTACTCACCGCCTTCGCGGCCGGTACCCGAGCCCTTCACGCCGCCGAATGGCTGGCGCAGATCGCGCACGTTCTGACTGTTGATGAATACCATGCCGGCCTCGATACCGCGGGCCAGGCGATGAGCCTTGCCGATGTCCTGGGTCCAGATGTACGAGGCCAGGCCGTAATCGGTTTCGTTGGCCAGGCGCAGGGCTTCGGCCTCGTCCTTGAATTTGATCAGGCACACCACCGGCCCGAAGATTTCTTCCTGGGCGATGCGCATGCGGTTGTCCACGTCAGCGAATACCGTCGGCTGGATGAACTGGCCTTTGGACAGGTGCGCTGGCAGGTTGGCTGGGCGCTCCAGGCCGCCAGCCAGCAGGTTGGCGCCTTCCTCGATGCCGATCCTGATATAGCCGGTGACCTTGTCGTAGTGGGCCTGGGTAATCATGGAGCCGACCTGGGTCTTCGGGTCCTGCGGGTCACCGACGATCAGGCGCCTGGCGCGGGCCGCGAACTCGGCGACGAACTGGTCGTACACGGTTTCCTGGATGAAGATGCGGCTGCCCGCCGTGCAGCGTTCGCCATTCAGGGAGAAGATGGTGAACAGCGCGGCATCCAGCGCACGATCGAGATCGGCGTCGTCGAAGATCAGCACCGGGCTCTTGCCGCCCAGCTCCATGGAGTATTTCTTCAGGCCCGCGGTCTGCATGATCTTCCGGCCGGTGGCGGTGCCGCCGGTGAAGGAAATCGCACGCACATCGGGGTGGCGAACCAGGGCGTCGCCGGCAGTGGCGCCATAACCCTGCACCACGTTCAGCACGCCCGGTGGAATGCCCGCTTCCAGCGCCAGGCGGCCCAGCTCGTTGGCGGTCAGCGGTGACAGCTCGCTCATCTTCAGTACGGCGGTGTTGCCCAGCGCCAGGCAGGGCGCGGTCTTCCAGGTGGCGGTCATGAACGGCACGTTCCAGGGCGACACCAGGCCACAGACACCCACCGGCTGGTACAGGGTGTAGTTGAGCATCTGATCGTCGACCGGGTAGCTGTGGCCGTCCATGCGCGTGCAGACTTCGGCGAAGAAGTCGAAGTTGTGCGAAGCGCGCGGGATCAGCACGTTTCGGGTCTGGTGGATCGGCAGGCCGGTGTCGAGGGTTTCCAGTTCGGCCAGTTGCGGCACGTTCTGGTCGATCAGCTCACCCAGCTTGCGCATCAGACGGGCGCGCTCCTTGGCCGGCGTGTTTGCCCATTTCGGGAAGGCGTCCCTGGCGGCGGCGACCGCCAGGTTGATCTCCTCGGCGCCGCCGCTCGCCACTTCGCCAATGGCGTCACCGGTGGCCGGGTTGTAGTTGGTGAAGGCGTCCCGGCTCTCGACTTCCTGGCCGTTGATCCAGTGCTTGATCATCTGCTGTTCCTCTCTTGTTCCGGGTTAGCCGCGCGCGGCGAAGAATTCGCGTTCGCTGACGATGTGGTTGACCAGGCGGCCAACGCCTTCCACTTCCGTCACCACCACGTCGCCCGGTACCACGTCGGCCAGGCCCTCGGGGGTGCCGGTGGCGATCATGTCGCCCGGTTGCAGGGTCATGAAGCTGGAGAAGTATTCGATCAGGTAGGGGATGTCGAAGATCATGTCGGCGGTGGAGCCTTCCTGCTTCAGCTCACCGTTGATCCAGGTGCGCAGCGTCAGCCTCGAGGGATCCGCCACGTCGGCGGCGTCGACGATCCATGGGCCCACCGGGGTGGTGGCGTCACGGTTTTTAACGCGCAGGTTGGGGCGGTAGTAGTTTTCCAGGTAGTCGCGGATCGCGTAGTCGTTGCACACCGTGTAACCGGCCAGGTACTGCAGGGCATCCTCGCGCTTGACGTTGCGCGCCGGCTTGCCGATTACCGCCACCAGCTCGCACTCGTAGTGCATGTACTTGACGTTGTCCGGGCGCCAGGTGACCCCGTGGTGGCCGGTGTAAGTGCCGGGCGACTTGATGAATGCCAGGGGTTCGGTGGGCGCCTTGAAGGCCAATTCCGCGGCGTGGTCGGCGTAGTTCAGGCCCAGGGCGAACATGCTGCCCTCGGCCGGTGGCAGCCACTCGACGGCGCCTTCGGCGAGCAGGCGACCGTCTGGCAGGCGTACGGCGTTGTCGGCTTCGACGGTGACCGCGTGAACGGCATTTTCAAAGCGAATGCGTGCGTGCTTCATGTGCGTTTCCTTATTGCGCCACGACGGTATTGGTCAGGCGGCCCAGGCCGCTGATCTCGACGACCACTTCGTCGCCCGGCTGAACGTCTACGCGCCCCTCCGGTGTGCCCGTGATCAGTACATCGCCTTCGTGCAGGGTCATGAACTCGCTCAGTTCGGCGATCAGCTGGGGGATACTGCGCACCAGATTGGCGGTGCTGTTTTCCTGGCGGACCTCGCCGTTGACCAGCAGCTTGAGGCTCAGTGCGTGCGGGTCGGCCAGTTCGATCACCTCGCTGCCCAGCGCGCAGAAGCCGTCGCGGCATTTAGCCTTGACGGCCGGCCGGTAGTAGCTCTCTTCCGGCAGGCTGAATTCATTGACGATCAGGTACCCGGCCACGTGGGCGAGGGCATCGGCCTGGCTGACCCGGCTGGCGCGCTTGCCGATCACCACGCCGAGCGCCGGGCCCGGTTGCAGGCGCTCGCCAGCTGGCGCGACCACGGCCTGGCCATCGCCGTTGCGGGTGTTCGGCGTCTTGATGAACAGCACCGGCTTGACGGGTGGTTTCTGGTAAGGGGGTTCGTTGAACTCGCTCAGGCGGCTGTCCAGCAGGCCTTTGTAGTTCAAGGCGATACCGAACAGAGTACCTGTGGCGATTTCGCTAGCGGCGCGACCCATGCTTCACTCCTGAATCGGACTGGAGCTATCCCAGGTGGAGAACACAGGCTGCCGTGCAAGGCGACTCGCCCGATCGGGTTAGCATCTCGATTATTTAATTAATATGTTAACGATGATCGGGCCATGGTTCGCATCGGCTCGATCCCCGAGGGCTATTTAAACCGTCATCGACGCTTATCGATTGTCTCGGGCTGCCAGGCTTCTTGATCGAGCGTGCCAAAGGTCGAACGGGCTTCACCCGTGTTTGCGCAGGCCCGGCAGTTGTTGCTTAAATCGGGCCTGCCGTTACCCACCTGCCATGAGCGAGCCGATGTCCGCACCCAGACCCTCACTGACCCTGACGCTGCTGCAAGCCCGTGAAGCGGCCATGGGGTTCTTTCGGCCGTCGCTCAACCAGCATGGCCTGACCGAGCAGCAGTGGCGGGTCATCCGCATCCTGCGCCAGAGCGGGGAGATGGAGAGTTACCAGCTGGCGCAGCAGGCGTGCATCCTCAAGCCGAGCATGACCGGCGTTCTCGCGCGCATGGAGCGCGATGGCGTGGTGCGCCGCTGGAAGGCACCGCAGGATCAGCGCCGCGTGTACGTCGGCCTCACGGAAGCGGGCCAGCAGTGCTTCGTCGCGATGAGCGAGGACATGGAGCGCAACTACCAGCGAATCCTCGAGCAGTTCGGCGACGACAAGCTGCAGCAACTGCTGGGCCTGCTCAACGAACTGAAGCAGATCAAACCCTGAGCCCCGGGGAGGGTGAGCCATGGCGAGCCGCCCACCGATTCCCAATATCGACATCGGCCAGGTCTACGACCAGCGCTATGCCGACTCCGATGTGCACTACGAGGCACTGGGCAAACTCGCCGATTTCTTCGGGCGCAACATGCCGGTGCATCGGCATGACCGCTTCTTTCAGGTGCATTACGTCAAGAGCGGCACGGTGCGCGTGTTTCTCGATGACCAGCGCTACCAGCAGCAAGGGCCGATGTTCTTTCTCACGCCACCTACCGTTCCTCACGCCTTCGTCACCGATGCCGAGGCCGATGGGCATGTGCTGACCGTGCGTCAGGAATGGGTATGGCCCTTGCTCGAAGCCAGCCATGGGCTGGCTGATGGCCCGCGCATCGGTGCGGTGTGCGTGGCCTTCGACGAGCTGGGCGGCAGTGTCGATGCGGAAGTCGCCCGGCTCGATCTGTGCTTCGAACAGTTGCGCAGCGAGTTCGCCGCCACCCGTCCTGGCCGGGCCGCCAGCCTGGAGGCGCTGACGCGGCTGATCATGATCGGTCTGCTGCGCTTGTCCACACGCTCGCTCAAGGCCCAGCCGGAGCGGCGTGATGACCTGCAGTTCTTCCATCGCTTCAATGCGCTGATCGAGCGGCATTACCAGCAGCATTGGCCCTTGGCTGCCTACGCGACCGCCATCGGCGTCACGGAGGCGCGCCTCAATGACATCTGCCGGCGCATTGCCGGTCTACCCTCCAAACGCCTGGTTCACGAGCGCCTGATGCAGGAGGCCAAGCGGCTCCTTCTGTTCGGCGGCGCCTCGGTCAGCGAGGTCGGCTATCAGCTCGGCTTCAAGGATCCCGGTTACTTCAGCCGGTTCTTCGCCCGTAATGCCGGCATGGCCCCTGGTGAATACCGGCAGCGGCACTGGGAAGACAAGCAGGACGCCTGGCGCTGAATCCGCACCGCCGTCCAGGCTGGCGGTCTGCTGTCTGTTTTTTATTTCTGGTGCTCGCCGTGTTGGCGCTTGTTGATCGTTATGAAAATAAATTAACTTATTAACGAAATTGTCGCGGGTCAGCCTGAATCGGCCTGGAGCAGAGGCGCAGATAACCCATGAGTGCCGTAGCCAGAGCGTGGCAGGCACGACTGTCGCCAGCCGCCGGACTGCTCATCCTCGCTGCCGTGCAGTTCCCAACCATTACTTCCAGCGGCCAGCCCTGCGGCGTCGAGCCCGGGTGATCGCTGTGCTCTATCGGTCGCCCGTGGCCGGCGTTCTTCCCTGACTGCCTGGAGTCTTGCATGTCACTCGTTCACCAGCCTAAACGGCTGATCGTCCTGCTTGCCGCCCTGGTGGCGTTCGGCCCGCTGTCGATCGATATGTATCTGCCCAGCGTGCCGCTGATCGCTGGTGACCTGCAGGCCAGCGAACGCCAGGTGCAAATGACCATCGGCCTGTTCCTCGCCGGGTTCAGCCTGGGCATGCTGTTCTACGGGCCCTTGTCCGACCGCTTCGGTCGTCGACGCCTGCTGCTGGGTGGCATCTGCCTGTACATGCTGGCCAGTCTCGGTTGCGCACTGGCCAGCGAGCCGGAGCACCTTATCGCTTGGCGCCTGCTACAGGCTGTTGGTGGGGCCTCCGCGTCGGTGCTGGCGCGGGTCATCGTGCGTGACCTGTTCCCGCTCGACGAGGCGGCGCGGGTGCTGTCGCTGATGCAGCAGGTGACCATGATCGCCACGCTGATCGCGCCATTGCTCGGTGGCTACCTGATTCTGCTCAGTGGCTGGCGAGTACTGTTCTTCATCCTGCTGGGTTTCGCCGGGGTGTGCCTCGTGCTGGTCTGGCGCGGCATTCCCGAGACCCTGCCCAGGGAATCGCGAGGCGCCTCGCTGGGGCTGGCCTTCGGCGCCTTCGTTGATATCGCCCGGCAGCCACGGGCCATCGGTTACATCCTGTGCATGGGCCTGGCGTTCGCCGGCATGTTCGCCTTCATCACCGCTTCACCCTTCATCTACATCGAGTTCTTCGACGTATCGATGCAGCACTATGGCTGGCTCTTCTCGCTGAACATCCTTGGCATCATGTGCATGAGCTTCGTCAATGCCCGCCTGGTGCGACGCCTCGGCTCATCGAGCATGCTGGGTTTTGGGGCCAGCATCAGCGCGCTGTCAGGGATTGCCCTGCTGCTTTGTTGCGCCACGGGTTGGGGCGGCTTGCCGGCTGTGGTGGTGTGCGTGCTGGCCTACGTCAGCGTGACCGGGATGATCGCGGCCAACTGCCTGGCCTGTCTGATGTCGCTGTTTCCCCGTCAGGCCGGTGCTGCTGCCGGCCTCGCGGCGGCCATGCAATTTGGCCTTGGCACCCTGGGTAGCGCCTTGGTCAGCATGCTGTATGACGGCAGCCCTTGGCCGATGGGCCTGCTGATCGGCTGTGCCGGAGTCGGTGTGCTGCTGGCCTACGTTCTGAGCCGTCGCTGAACCCCGGCCAAGCCCCTCACGAGCCATGCGGCGCGCGCAATGGCAACCTCGCGGGGCGCTCGGCCAGCGGCCTGACGCTTTTCCAGAGAGCGTCGAAATGGCCATGAAAAGTACATTATTGCCTGTGGAACGTGCATGTTTGCCGCCCATGGTGCTCTGCATAATGAACTCGCAAACGTTCCGGTATACCCGTACAGCACAGGCGCTGCGTGACCTACACGCCGCCTCTATCCCTTCGGGAAGCGTCTCGGGGTGCATGGCCGACATCTAAAAACAAACAGGTCGAACAGCATGAAAAAGTCAAATTCGCGCCTTGTCGCGCTACGTGAAATTCTTCCTGCCATCGCCGCCAACGCGAGCCAGGCGGAGAAGGATCGGATGGTCCCCGCCGAGAACATCGCCCTGCTCAAGGGCATTGGCCTGCATCGCGCCTTTCAGCCCGAAGCCTATGGCGGCCTGGAAATATCCCTGCCCGAGTTCTGCGACTGCATCGCGCTGCTGGCGGGGGCCTGCGCCAGTACCGCCTGGGCCATGAGCCTGCTGTGCACCCATAGCCACCAGTTGGCGATGTTTCCGAAAAAACTGCAGGACGAAGTCTGGGGGGATGACCCCCATGCCACCGCCAGCAGCTCCATCGCGCCCTTCGGCAAAGTGGAGGAGGTCGAGGGTGGCGTGCTGTTCAGCGGCCAGATGGGCTGGAGCAGCGGCAGTGATCATGCCGAGTGGGCCATCGTCGGTTGCCGTCGCCAGAATGCCGAGGGCGGCCAGGATTACTGCTTCGCCGTGCTGCCGCGCAGCGACTACCAGATCCGTGACGACTGGTATGCCGTGGGCATGAAGGGCAGCGGCACCAAGACCCTGATCATCGACAACGTGTTCGTGCCGGAGTATCGCATCCAGAAAGCCAAGGACATGATGGAAGGCAAGTCGGCGGGCTTCGGCCTGTACCCGGACAGCAAGATCTTCTACAGCCCCTATCGCCCGTACTTCGCCAGTGGTTTCTCTACCGTCAGCCTGGGCGTTGCCGAACGCATGCTCGAAGCCTTCCAAGAGAAGACTCGCAACCGTGTGCGTGCCTATACCGGCGCCACCGTCGGTGCTGCCACCCCGGCGCTGATGCGCCTGGCCGAGTCCACTCACCAGGTCGCTGCCGCCCGCGCCTTCCTCGAGAAGACCTGGCGCGAGCACGCCGAGCATGGCGAGCGTCACCAGTACCCCAGCCGCGAGACGCTGGCCTTCTGGCGCACCAACCAGGCCTACGCGGTGAAAATGTGCGTTCAGGCCGTTGACCGCCTGTTCGAAGCGGCGGGCGGCACCGCCTGGATGGAGAGCAACGAGCTGCAGCGCCTGTGGCGTGACGCGCACATGACCGCCGCCCACGCCTACACCGACTACGACGTTTGCGCGCAGATCCTCGGCCGCGAGCTGATGGGGCTGGAACCTGACCCGAGCATGGTCTGAGCCCGCCACTCCCTTTTCCGCGATTCGATAGGCCGGGCCACGTCCGGCACTGAGGACATCATGACCGATCAACAACAGGCGGGCTTCGACCCGCGTGCCTTTCGCCGTGCTCTGGGCAACTTCGCCACCGGCGTGACCATCATGACGGCCGCCGCTGGCGGCCGGCGAGTCGGCGTTACCGCCAACAGTTTCAACTCGGTTTCCCTGGAGCCCGCGCTGATTCTCTGGAGCATCGACAAACGTTCCACCAGCTACGAGGTGTTCAACGAAGCCAGCCACTTCGCGGTGAACATCCTCGCGGCGGACCAGATCGACCTGTCCAACCAGTTCGCCCGGCACAGCGAAGACAAGTTCGCCGGCGTCGAGCAGCAAACCGGTGTCGGTGGCGCTCCGCTACTGGGCGATTGCGCGGCACGCTTTCAGTGCGAGATGCACCAGCAGGTGGACGGTGGCGATCACTGGATTCTGATCGGCAAAGTGATCGCCTTCGATGACCTGGGGCGTGCGCCGCTGCTCTATCACCAAGGCGTCTACTCCTCGGTGCTGCCACATCCGCGTTCGTTGAAGAAGAGTGAAAGCGTCGGCAAGACCGCCTTTCAAGGTCGCCTCAGCCACAACCTCTACTACCTGATGACCCAGGCGGTGCGCAGCTACCAGAGCGACTATCAGCCGCGGCAACTGGCCACCGGCCTGCGAACCAGCGAAGCGCGCATGCTCATGGTGCTCGAGAAGGACGCCAGCCTCGGCATGGCCGACCTGCAACAACTGGTCGCCATGCCGGTACGGGAAATCGAAGAGTCGCTGGAAACCCTCAAACGCAAAGGCCTGCTGCGTGATTGTGGGGCAGGGGTAGGCCTTACCGAACAGGGCCTGGAGCAGGCCGATACGTTGTGGAACATCGCCGAGCAGCAACAGATTCGCGCTTTCTCGGCGTTTACTGCAGACCAGATCGACACCTTCAAAACCGTCCTTCGCGGCATCGCCAAGGGTTTGTGACGCGAGGCTACAGGCTGCCTGAGGTGGCTGCGGAGATTCGAGTACTCGGTGAGCTGCGGCTCACCGGGATTTGGCCGCGTCCGCGCATTGCCGCACCCCCCTCATCTTCCCTGGCGCAAGCCATCGCGCCACCAGCGCCCCAGCCACGAACCTGCCGGGGAGGGCGCCGCCTGCGGTTGCCCATGCAGGCGCGGCAGTTCATCCAGCGCGACCCACAGCTCACCCTGCCACGCCAGCAGATTGACCTGCCCGTTGCCCCAGGCCATCAGGCAACGTGACGGCTCATGCGCCTCGGCCGCGTCGCTGTCGCGCAAGGCAGGCAGCGCCACGTGGCTGAGCCAGCGCCGCAGGTGACGGTTCTCCGGGTGCGAGAAGCGGCACAGCGCCCGGTACATCCCCGACTCACTGAGCACCTCCACGGCCTCCAGCTGCCCGTTGGGCAACTGCAGATGCACCCTGCGCAACTGGTCGGCATCCATCAACCGACAGACCCGCTCCGGGCGCCGATGCCCCAGCAAACGCGCGAACTCCACGGCGCAAACCCAAGGCTGCCGATCGATCATAACCCCGCGCAGCGGTTGGCGATGGCGCATCAGCACCAGGGGAGTAAAGGCTTCATCCATAAGGCCTCCTGAATACAGCTTCGAACGTTAATAGCGTGTGGTCGTACTGTCGGGATCGCAGCGCTCTGCATCCAGATAGTCTCGCAATGAACAGTATACGCTGTAGCAGTATACTGCGCGTAATGGCTCGATTGGCTACTCATCATTAACTGGGTAGTGGATCGGTGGAGCTGAAAAAGGCATTCGGCGCGGCGTTGAAGCACGCGCGAGCGGTTCAAAAAAAGACGCAGGAAGATTTTGCTGTCGTCAGTAGTCGTACGTACCTGAGCGCTCTGGAGCGCGGGATGTACAGTCCCAGCATGGATAAGCTAGATACGCTGGCCTCAGTGTTGGAACTGCATCCGGTCACATTGGTGGCGTCGAGTTACCTGAACGCGGAGCCTGAGATGGGGGTTGATGTGTTACTGGAGAGGTTGAAGGAGGAGCTCATGGTGCTCCATGGTCCTGGTAAGTGATCCATGTGTTCTGCGAGGGCGTTAGCTCCAAACCTTTGTCTGTTCTCACTGAACATGCCTTGCTGAGATGAGATCCTTGCGCATCGGATTGGCGCTCGGCCAGGTGCATCGGTATAATCCGCCGGCCTCTGAGGGCCTATAGCTCAGTTGGT
Organism: Pseudomonas flavescens; assembly: GCF_013408425.1. Lineage (NCBI taxonomy): Bacteria > Pseudomonadati > Pseudomonadota > Gammaproteobacteria > Pseudomonadales > Pseudomonadaceae > Phytopseudomonas > Phytopseudomonas flavescens. Next base: position 5,669,850 of record NZ_JACBYV010000001.1, read on the forward strand.
TAGAGCAGAGGACTCATAATCCTTTGGTCCACGGTTCGAGTCCGTGTGGGCCCACCACCTTCAAAGCCGCGCACTGCGCGGCTTTTGCGTTTCTGATTGGTGAGAAACGAGCGGCTTCTCCGGGTTGGGTGTCCACGTTTGGCGTAATTAGCGCGGCGTTCGGTGAGGTCCGTGCTGTTGCCTCAAGATCGCGATGGCCTGCCGTACTTTCTCTTCAGCTTGGTCACGATAAGGTTCAGAGGGCGGCTGATATGCAGGAAAGGCTCGTGCTGGACCACTGATGCGCTATTCCCCTTTCACTGCGGTTTAGGCGGGAGCGTCCATTGGTTTGGTCCGTTCACGAGGTGCGTGAATGGATTTTTCTCTTTGCTGAGAACCCTGAATATTTCCCTCTCGGCTTTTGCAGATGGCCCTTCTGGCGTGTCCCAGAGCCGCTCTTTTGCCAGACGCTCGTCTCATTTCCGAGCAAATTGTGCTGACTCATGAGTGCTTTATTGCCAAATCTGCCCACGCTCAGGATCTTTTCAAAGCATCCGGGGGTCTATGTCGCTTGGCTGGCATCTGCAGGGAGCGATAGGCCAGCCCAATCCGGCGCAGACTGAGAACCAGATCGTGGCGCCTCCATGGATATGACCGTAGTCTCAGCTCATGATGAAAATATCCTTATGATCGATCGTTCCCCGCAAGACCGCATCATCGTGGCCGATGATCACCCGGTCTTTCGCGAAGGCCTTAGCCGTATCGCGCAACGCGTTTTTCCCCATGCCTGCATTCTCGAAGCCGGTGACATGGACGAGGTGCTCGACCTGGCAACTGCCGGCGCGCCACCTAGCCTGTTCATGCTCGATCTGCTGTTCCCGGGGCAGTCGCCGCAGGCCATTGGCGCGTTGCGCCAGCGCTTTCAGCGCAGCTCTATCGTGATCGTGTCGATGGTCGACAACCGCGAGCTGATCGACGAGGTGATGGCGGCGGGGGCCGATGGTTTCATTGGCAAGGCGACACCGCCCGATGAAATTGCCGATGGGCTGCTGGCGGTGTGCGCGGGAGATTTCGTCCTCAGCCTGGGCCCCGCCGGGGTGCCGGCCTTTACCGAGGGCAGGCAACTGCTGGAGCAACTGACGCCACGCCAGCAGGACGTGCTGCGGCTGGTGGTGCGCGGCCTGTCGAACAAGGAGATCGCCCGCGAGCTGGACATCTCTCCCTTCACCGTGCGCATTCATGTCTCGTCGTTGCTGCGCACGATGGATGTCAGCAGCCGTGCAGCGGCAGCCGCCAAGGCCGCACAGGCCGGGCTGCGCTGATCGTCAGGCAGCCTGCGTTTTGAGCTTCAGCGCCACCAACAGCGAGCGCAGCTCGGCGGGCTGTACCGGCTTGGAGAGGATCGGGATATCGTCGTCGCCCAACTGTTCCTGCACGCGGCGCACGTCGTGGCCGGTCATGATGATCGCCGGTACGTTGCGCCCGCTGAGGGCGCGCACATGGGCGATGCAATCGGCTCCGGAGGCCTCGCGGCCAAGGTCGAAGTCGGTGACCACCAGATCGAAGTCTGGCGACACGTTCGGTAGCGAGGTGAAGGTGGCGACTTCGCAGCCCCACTTCTTCAGCAGGGTGGCGGTGGCCAGCAGCACGTTCTGATCATCCTCGATCAGGCACACCCGCAGCCCATCCAGCATACGCGGTGCCTGGCTGACGCCCGTTGCCGGAGAGGTGCGTTCGACCGGGGCCGCTACCCGTTGCAGGCCGTCGATGGCCGCGAGGGTGCCGCGGCCCTCCACGGAGTGGATACGGATGCGCAGGTCCATCAGCGTAGCCAGCCGCCTGACGATGGTCAGCCCCAGGCCCATGCCTTCGACATCGCTGTCGCGGGCCTGACGCACCCGGTAGAACTCTTCGAAGATGTTATCGAGGTGCGCTTCGGCGATGCCTCGGCCCTTGTCGTAGAGCTCGATCGACAGGCCCGTGCCTTTGCGTCGGCAGGCGATCAGCACCGGTTGCCCGGGGGCGTACTTCAGCGCGTTGGAGAGCAGGTTCTGCAGCATGGTGGTCAGCAGGCCATGATCGGCGCGCACGTATAGGGGCGGGCAGTGCAGGCGAATATCGACCCCGGCCCAACGAGCGGCCTCGGTGTTCTGCTGGACCAGGTGCTGCAGCAACTTGTGCAGTGGCAGAACCTCCATCTGGGCAACCACCTTGCCGCTGTCCAGCGAGTAGATGTCGAGAATCGAGCGGAACAGGCGGGCAACGCTGTGCAGCGATTTGTCGATGTTCTCCACCAGCCGCTGTTGTTCGGCGCCCAAGCGGCTGTCGCGCAAACACGCGGTAAACAGGCTGATGGAATGAATGGGCTGGCGCAGGTCGTGGCTGGCCTGTGCCAGGAACTGCGACTTGGCCAGGTTGGCGGCCTGCTCGGCTTCCGTTGCCAGGCGCGAGCGCTTGAGCAGCGTGTGTATGTAAGCGGGCACCATCAGGGTGGTGAGCAGCAGGGTGATGATCAGATAAGGTTGCGACTGCCAGTAGGCCGAAGTGCTCGCGATGATTAGCAGCGAGAGTGTCGCCATGATGGTCGCCAGCAGCAGGTAGCCCGACCTGTAACGCAACCCATAGCCGACGGTTATCCAGAGTAGCGCTGCGTAGATCGGCAGCATGAGCGCGCCACCCGTGGCAATGGCCAGCGTGATGGCGCAGTAGTCGATGAGCATGGTCAGCACTCGTCGCACTGGTCGGTTGCCGGGGCGGCGACAGATATCGAACCAGAGCGTCAGGGCGGCGACACAGAACACCGCTTCGAGTGGGAAGATCTTCCAGGCCAGCGCTTCCCCGATTATGGATTGCTGGAAAAGCACCAGTGTGTAACCGATGGCGATAGGCGTGATGATCAAGCGCACCGCCGCCTGTGCACGCTCTGTATCGTATGTGGGAGAGCCGGTCGCGAACATGGGAGTTCTCTAGAAGCCATGTGGTTCTGGTACCCGCACACCATGGTCCGCGGGCATTTATTTACAGGCGCAATACAGCAGTGAACGCGCACAGCACCTTTCGCACCCTGGTACTCGCTGGGCGTCGCTACCCGCCCGGTTGCCGCTGCCAAGGCGGCGCAGGCTGGGTTGCGCTCATCGTCAGGCAGCCTGCGTTTTGAGCTTCAGCGCCACCAGCAGCGAGCGCAGCTCGGCGGGCTGCACGGGCTTGGACAGGATCGGAATGTTCTCGTCGCCCAGTTGCTCGTGCACGCGGCGCACGTCGTGGCCGGTCATGATGATGGCCGGTACGTTGCGGCCGCTGACTGCGCGCACATGGTTGATGCAGTCAGCCCCGGAGGCCTCACGGCCGAGATCGAAGTCGGTGACCACCAGATCGAAGTCCGTCGACACGTCGGGTAGCGACGTGAAGGTGGCGACATCACAGCCCCACTTCGTCAGCAGGGTGGCGGTGGCCAATAGTACGTTCTGATCATCCTCGATGAGGCACACCCGCAGCCCATCCAGCATGCGCGGCGCCAGGCTGTTGCTCCGTGCCGTGGCGATGCGTTCGAGCGGTGCCGCTACCGTCTGCAGGCCGTCGATTGCCGCGAGTGTGCCTCGGCCTTCAACGGAGTGAATGCGAATGCGCAGATCCATCAGCGTGCCTAGCCGCCTGACGATGGTCAGCCCCAGCCCCATTCCGTCGACATCGGAGTCGCGCGCCTGACGCACGCGGTAGAACTCTTCGAAGATGTTCTCGAGATGCGCTTCGGCGATGCCGCGACCTTTGTCGTACAGCTCGATGGACAGGCCCGTGCTTGTGCGCCGGCAGCCGATCAGGACGGGTTGCCCGGGGGCGTACTTCAAGGCGTTGGAGAGCAGGTTCTGCAGCATGGTGGTGAGCAGGGCATGATCGGTACGCACGTAGACTGGCGGGCAGTGCAGGCGAATATCGACCCCGGCCCAGCGAGCCGCTTCGGTATTCTGCTGGATCAATTGCTGCAGCAGCGTGTGCAGCGGCAGGGTTTCCATCTGCGGATCCACCTTGCCGCTGTCCAGCGAATACATGTCGAGAATCGAGCGGAACAGGCGCGAGACGCTGTGCAGCGATTTGTCGATGTTCTCCACCAGGCGCTGCTGTTCGGTGCCCAAGCTGCTGTCGCGCAAACACGCGGTAAACAGGCTGATGGAGTGGATGGGCTGGCGCAGGTCGTGGCTGGCCTGTGCCAGAAACTGCGACTTGGCCAGGTTGGCGGCCTGCTCGGCCTCAGCGGCGCGGCGCGAGCGCTTGAGCAGGGTGTGTATGTAGGCTGGCACCATCAGGGTGGTGAGCAGCAGGGTGAAGATCAGATAAGGCTGCGACTGCCAGTAGGCCGAAGTGCTCGCGATGATTAGCAGCGAGAGCGTGGCCATGATGGTCGCCAGCAGCAGGTAGCCCGACTGGTAACGCAGGCCGTAGCCGACGGTCACCCAGAGCAGGACGGCATAGATCGGCAGCATGGCCGCGCCACCTGCGGTAATGACCAGCGTGATGGTGGTGTAGTCGATGATCATGGTCAGCACTCGCCGTACCGGCCGGTTGCCGGGGCGGCGGCGGATGTCGAGCCAGAGCGCCAGGCCTGCGGCAAAAAACATCGCCTCAAACAGGACTATCTGCCAGGCCACTATGGCCTCGACCATGGATAGCAGGTAGAGCATCAGTGTGTAGCCAATGGCGATTGGCGAGATGATCAAACGCACCACCGCCTGAGCACGCTCGGCGTCGTACGCGCGGGGCGCGGTCACGGACATGTAAATTTCCTACGAGCTATTTGATTCGGATACTCGCACACCATAGGCCGCCAGCCTTAACAGGCGCAAGACAACAATAAGGCGACAAAGTGCCTCTAGCACACCCGTACTATTTCGCCGCGACTATACCCTTCTTAAAATCGCGGGCATCGCTTCGGCAATGGGTCGAAGGCAGGTCGTCGAGGAAGAATCTCACATGAGCATCAAAGGAACGCTTGGGGCTCTGCTCATTGCCCCGATGCTGGCTACCCTTGCCGGGTGCCTGCCGCAGAATACGCAAAGCCAGGGCTTGCTGAATAACACGCAGGCGGCCAATGCCAGCGGTCCTTGCACGCCGAGCACGTCCGATAACCTGATCTCCACTGGCCGCAGCCTGTTGAGCATTGCCAACTCCGTGCTGGAAACCCAGCAGAGCTTCCAGGGTGACTCGACCACCTACGCTCAGCGCATGCAGGCTGCCGAGAAGGCGCAGAAGGTCAACCAGGGTAATGACGTGCTCAACAACGTCGAAAGCATGACCGCCGGCCTCGGTGCCAGCGCGCCGTGCACGGCCACCGCTACTGCCGCACCGGCCGCTGCATCGCGTTGATCACGCCTGGGGCATGAGTGCCCCGTCAGCCTGTTCGGGAGCCCGAGCAGGTTCGCCACCGAAGAAGCCGCGCACTGCGCGGCTTCTTCGCGTGTGGCGTGTGCTTTCGGCGGTGAGATGGCAGGCATCCTGGGGCCCTTGTTTTTCACCGGCATGAAAAAGCCCGGCATCGGCCGGGCTCCTTCGTTTGCAGCGCTGCCGCTTACTTGCCGTAAACCGGCAGTTTGGCGCAGATGGCTTTGACCTTCTCGCGAACGGCGTCGATCACCGCTTCGTCGTTCAGGTCGGCCAGGATGTCGCAGATCCAGCCAGCCAGTTCCTTGCACTCGGCTTCCTTGAAGCCGCGAGTGGTGACTGCCGGGGTGCCGAAGCGCAGGCCGGAGGTCACGAACGGGGAGCGTGGGTCGTTCGGCACCGAGTTCTTGTTGACGGTGATGAAGGCTTTGCCCAGGGCGGCGTCAGCGTCCTTGCCGGAGATTTCCTGCTTGATCAGCGAGAGCAGGAACAGGTGGTTTTCGGTGCCGCCGGAAACGACGTCGAAGCCACGCTCGATGAACACGCCGGCCATGGCCTGGGCGTTCTTCACGACCTGCTGCTGGTAGGTCTTGAACTCAGGCTGCAGCGCTTCCTTGAAGCAGATCGCCTTGGCAGCGATGACGTGCTCCAGCGGGCCGCCCTGGGCGCCCGGGAATACCGCGGAGTTGAGCTTCTTCTCGATGTCGGCGTTGGCCTTGGCGAGGATCAGGCCGCCACGCGGGCCGCGCAGGGTCTTGTGGGTGGTGGTGGTCACCACGTCGGCGAACGGCACCGGGTTCGGGTACACGCCAGCAGCGACCAGGCCGGCCACGTGGGCCATGTCGACGAACAGGTAGGCACCTACCTTGTCGGCGATGGCGCGGAAGCGCGGGAAGTCCAGAACCTGGGAGTAGGCGGAGAAGCCGGCGACGATCATCTTCGGCTTGTGCTCGACGGCCAGGCGCTCGACTTCGTCGTAGTCGATCAGGCCGTTGCCGTCGATGCCGTACTGCACGGCGTTGTACAGCTTGCCCGACGAGGAAACGCTGGCGCCGTGGGTCAGGTGACCGCCGTGGGCCAGGCTCATGCCGAGGATGGTGTCACCGGCGCTCAGCAGTGCCAGGTAGACGGCGGCGTTGGCCTGGGAGCCGGCGTGCGGCTGGACGTTGGCGTAATCGGCGCCGAACAGTTCCTTGGCGCGGTCGATGGCCAGTTGCTCGACCACGTCGACGTACTCGCAACCACCGTAGTAGCGCTTGCCCGGGTAGCCTTCGGCGTACTTGTTGGTCAGCACCGAGCCCTGGGCTTCCATGACTGCCGGGCTGGTGTAGTTTTCCGAGGCGATCAGCTCGATGTGCTCTTCCTGGCGCAGAGCTTCTTGCTGCATGGCTTCGAAGAGCTCGGCGTCGTACTTGGCAATGGTCAAATCACGGCTGAACATGGCAATCCCCTGAAAGTCAGCTGGGCGGATGAAATAGGGTGCGGATTCTAACGCATCCGAGCTGGCCAGGCATATGAAGCGTGATCATGGCCAGGACAAGCGGCGCTCACTCGCCGGCCACGCCACGCTTTGCGCGGCTCACTCGAGCATGAACAGGCTGCGCCCGCAGAACTGCGCCTCGAACTGGTGGGCAGGCATCGGCCGGCCGAGCAGGTAGCCCTGCACTTCGTCGCACTCGTGGTTGCGCAGGAAGTCGAGCTGCTCCTGGGTCTCCACGCCTTCGGCGATCACCGTCATGTTCAGGCTGTGGGCCATGGCGATGATGGCGCGGGCGATCTGCCCGTCCTGTTCGCCCTGGGGCAGGCCGTCGACGAAGCTGCGGTCGATCTTCAGCACGTCGATGGGGAACTGCTTGAGGTAGTTGAGCGATGAGTAGCCGGTACCGAAGTCGTCGATGGCGATGCACAGGCCGAGGTTCTTCAGGTCCTTGAGGGTTTGCATCGCCGCGCCCACGTCCTGCATGAGGATGCTCTCGGTCAGTTCCAGCTCCAGGCAGGCGGCCGGGATGTTGCAGGCGCTGAGCGTCCGGGCGATGCGCTGGTGCAGATGGCCGTCGCTGAACTGCCGGGCGGAGAGGTTCACCGAGACTTTCGGTACGCGGATCTTGTTGTGGTGCCAGATGTTCATCTGGCGGCAGGCTTCGGCCAGCACCCAGTCGCCGACCTGCACCACCAGGCCGAGCTCTTCCAGAACCGGGATGAAGGCGTCCGGGGCGACCAGGCCGCGCTTGGGATGCTGCCAGCGCAGCAAGGCTTCGACGCCGGTCAGGCGTTTGCCGTTGCCGGAGAACTGCGGCTGGTAGTGGAGCAGGAATTCGCCCTGTTCCAGCGCGTGGCGCAGGTCGCCTTCGAGCTCCAGGCGCTCCAGGGCGCTGGCGTTCATGTCCGCCTGGTAGAACTGGAAGTTGTTCTTGCCGCGCTCCTTGGCGTGGTACATCGCGGTGTCGGCGTTCTTCATCAGTTGGCTCAGCTCGTTGCCATCCTGCGGGCTGAGCGCGATGCCGATACTGGCGGTGACGAAGAACTCGCGGCCTTCCAGCACGAAGGCTCGGGCCAGGCTGGCGAGGATCTGTTCGGCGACGTGGATGGCCCGGTGCAGTGCACCCTGGCGGGTGCTGTTGGATTGCAGCAGCAGGGTGAACTCGTCACCGCCCATGCGCGCCACGGTGTCGTCTTCGCCCACGCAGGCGGCCAGGCGAACCGCCACGTCCTTGAGCATGCGGTCGCCGGCGGCGTGGCCCAGGGAGTCGTTGATCGGCTTGAAACGGTCGAGGTCGAGGAACATCAGCACCACCCATTCACGATGCCGTTCGGCATGTTGCAGGGCGGTGTGCAGGCGATCCTGGAACAGGGTGCGGTTGGGCAGCTGGGTCAGGGCGTCGTAGTAGGCCAGGCGGTGGATACGCTGTTCGCTGGCCTTGCGCTCGCTGATGTCGCTGAAGAAGCACACGTAGCTGACCAGGTCGCCCTCTTCATCATGGACCGCGGTGATGCCCACCCAGGCCGGGAAGTTCTCGCCGTTGCGGCGCTTCAGCCAGATCTCGCCTTCCCAGGTCCCGCGCTGGTTGAGCTGAGCGAGCACGTACTGCAGGTGCTTGCTCTGCTGGCTGTCGGCGGTGAGCATGCCCGGCAGTTGGTCGAGCACCTGCTCGGAGCTGTAGCCGCTGACCCGGCTGAAGGCGTTGTTGACCTGCACGATGTAGCCCGCCGGGTCGGTGACCAGAATCGCCGCGGTGGAGTGTTCGAATACCGTGGCCGCCATGCGCAGGTCTTTCTCGGCGCGGCGCTGCTGGGCGATGTCGCGGCCCACGCCGAGCAGGCCTTCGAAGTGCCCGTTGTCATCCCACATGGGCACCAGGCGCAGCTCGACAGGGATCTTGCGGCCATCGGCGCGCAGGCAGTCGAAGACGAACAGCTGGGGTGTCAGGGTCTGCCGCAGCTCCTGCAGATGCTGAGGGGTGCCGAGGGCGGAGCGAATGCGTTCGAGCAGGGCGTAGATGCCGCCGAGTTGCTGCGGGTTGGTGGCCAGGCCTTCGAAACCATGCTGCTGCACCCACTGCGGTGGATAGCCGAGCACCGTCTGCACCGATGGGCTGATGTAGTTGAGGGTCAGCTGGCTGTCGGTGGAGAAGATCACGTCGCTGATGCTTTCCGCCAGCATGCGGTAGCGCTGTTCGTTGTCGCGCAGCGATTCGTTGCGGGCGATCTGCTCGGTGATGTCCTTGGCCACGCCGATCAGGCGGCTGACCCAGCCATTGGCGTCTCGCGAGAGTGCCTGCTCGGTAATGCTCAGCCAGCGCCATGAGCCGTCGCGATGACGGGCACGGATCTGCGACTCGAGCAGTACGCCGTTGCTCAGCACGCTTTGCAGGTTGCGCACGCGGCCGTAGAAGTCACTGTCGTCGGGGTGGACGATGTGTTTCCAGAAGCCGTCGCCCTGGGCTTTGACGAAGGCGGGGTCGTAGCCCAGCTTGCTGCCGATGTCATGGTTGCTGAACAGCACGGTACGCGACGGGATGTCGTTGACGTAAAGGGTGTCCGGCACCGCGCGCACCACTTCCGACCAGAAGCGTTCGCGCTCGACCAGCGACAGTTCCATGCGCTTGCGGCTGGTGATGTCGCTGATGCTCAGGGCCACGGCGTGCAGGTCCTGGGGGCATTCCGGCAGGCGCATCACCAGCCACAGGTGACGAATGATGCCGTTGGCGCCCTCGATATGGCTTTCCAGCTCGAGAAGGCCGCCGCCGTCGAGCAGGGCGGCACTGAGCTGGGCACGGAAGCCGTCCGGGTTGACGTCGCCACGGTTGATCAGGTGTTCCCAGGCCTGCTCCGGCGTGCTGACACCGAGCAGGCGCAGGGCGACCTGGTTGGTTTCGGTGAAGCGCATGTGGCGCAGCAGTTCGCCGTGGCGCTGCGGGTGGTTTTTGAGCCAGGGCTGTAGCTGGGCGCCGCTGCTCAGCCCTTCTTCACGCAGGAAGTGGTAGAGCCCGGCGAGGTCGAGTACGCAGAGCGCCGTGCCGGTACCGTCGAAGATGTCCTGATAGCGGCGCCTGGTCTCCTGCAGCACACGGGTGGCCTGCTGCTCTTCGGTGACGTCGCGCAGCACCCAGACGAAGCCCAGGTGGCGCGCTTCATCGCCCAGATCGCTGCGGGTGATGGTGAACAGGCGCACGTCGCCGTCCTGGCGGATCTCCACCAGGTCCGGGCCGAGGTCGCTGTGAAACGCCGTGGCGTGCAGCAGCAATGGGTCGAGGCGTGGCAGCAGTTCCAGCAGGTGCCATTCGCGAGCATGCCGGTTGGTCAGCCCGAACAGCGCTTCGGCCTGCGGGTTGAGGTAAGTCAGGCGGCCGCCACTATCGGTCACCAGTACCCGTTCTTCGATAACGCCCAGGGCACTGGCAGCCTGGTGCAGGGAGCGCCCCGACGCTGCGTTGAGCGCGTGCAGATTGCTTTGCTCACGCACCAGGCGATAGAGGGCGAACAGCGTCAGCAGGCTGCAAAGGGTGAACAGCAGGAACTTGCCGGCCATTTCCGGCAACACCTGGGCCTGCACCTGGCGCTCGTCGAGCAATGCGCGCAGTTGCCAGTCGGAGCCGGGCAGGCCCTGCAGGAGGATGGTCTGCGCCTGATGGGCGGCGGTGACCATTGGATAGTTGCGTTCTTGTGGGCTCACGCCCCGCGAGTCGGCGATCACCCGCTCACTCGAGACATCTTCCAGCAACCAGGGAAAATCGCCCTGCTGGCTGTTCTGCATCCAGCCTTCCAGGGTGTCGGCACTCAGGCGCAGCGCCCAGTAGCCGTCGTCCGTGGGGGCTTGCAGCAGCAGGTAGATGCGTCCTTCGCCCTCGGCATCGGAAGCGTAGTGGTAGCGCTGGTTGGCAGTGCGCCTGGCCATTTCGATCAGCCGCCGCTGGTCGCTGCTCTGCGGTGCGCTGTCGTGCAGCAGCCTGCCGGTGGCGTCCAGGTGGGCGATGCTTTGTAGGGAGGGGAAGACCGCGCGCAGGTTGTCCAGGTAGTGATCGTGCTGATCGACGGCTTCTTCGGGATCGCTGGTGGCATTGAGTACCGCTTGGCCGGCATTGGCCATGGAGCCCATGCTCAGGCTCAACTGCTTGGCCAACTGCTCGCTCACCGCCAGGCTGAGGTCGCGCTGGTTTTCCTTCAACTGGCGGAATTCGAGCTGCAATTGCCAGAGCAGCAGGACCAGAAGCCCAAGCACCAGTACCACCAGTGCGCCTTTGAACGAGCGGCGCATGGGCACGAGCGGAGGGTCGCGGTGGGGGCGCGTGGTCTTGGGCGCTGACACGTGATGAGGTCCTGCGACGGCGGGTCGGGAAGGCAGGTAATGCTGCGAAAAAGGTGTTGAACAGGGGCGTCCGCTTCCCAGGGCGGCTAGCATGCCACAATTGTGGCGAAGTGCCAGCCCAGGCGACGAGTGTCGTGTGTCAACTGGCCCTTTCTCGCTGCTGCAAGATCGCCGAAAATGCCGCTACGTGGGTTCGCCGCAGCTTCTCGAATGATCTCTTCCTTTATAGATGCTGCTGCGCCCGCGCACCAACGCTCCCTGTGGCGTGCCCCGACGCTGTCGAATGGCATAGGCTAGTCTTGCCGTTCCAGCGTGCGGGCTGCCGGGCTTGGTGGCCCTGCGCGACATTTCTCCGTTTGCGTGACGCATCGTCTTCGCATAGGGTGCGCGCCATCGTTGCCATTTATTAGTGAGGTCTGAATTTTGGCTCAATACGTCTACACCATGCATCGGCTGAGCAAGGTCGTGCCGCCGAAGCGCGAGATCCTCAAGAACATTTCCCTGTCGTTCTTCCCGGGTGCCAAGATCGGCGTGCTCGGCCTGAACGGTGCGGGTAAGTCGACCCTGCTGCGCATCATGGCCGGGGTAGACACCGAGTTCGACGGCGAAGCCCGTCCGATGCCGGATATCAATGTCGGCTACCTGCCGCAGGAGCCGCAGCTCGACCCGAACAAGACCGTGCGTGAAGCGGTGGAAGAAGCCGTGAGCGGCATCAAGGACGCCCAGGCGCGCCTCGATGAGGTGTACGCCGCCTACGCCGAGCCGGATGCCGACTTCGACAAGCTGGCCGCCGAACAGGCCAAGCTGGAAGCCATCCTGCAGGCCAGCGATGGTCACAACCTGGAGCGTCAACTGGAAGTCGCTGCCGATGCCCTGCGTCTGCCGGCCTGGGACGCCAGGATCGAGCACCTGTCCGGTGGTGAGAAGCGCCGTGTGGCCCTGTGCCGCCTGCTGCTGTCGGCCCCCGACATGCTGCTGCTGGACGAACCGACCAACCACCTGGACGCCGACTCCGTGGCCTGGCTGGAGCGTTTCCTCCACGACTTCCCGGGTACCGTGGTCGCCATTACCCACGACCGTTACTTCCTCGACAACGTCGCCGGCTGGATTCTCGAACTCGACCGCGGCGCGGGCATCCCGTACGAAGGCAACTACTCCGGCTGGCTGGAGGCGAAATCGTCCCGTCTGGCCCAGGAGTCCAAGCAGCAGTCGGCCCACGAGAAGGCCATGAAGGAAGAGCTGGAGTGGGTGCGCAAAGGCGCCAAGGCCCGCCAGTCGAAATCCAAGGCTCGTCTGCAGCGCTTCGAGGAAATGCAGTCCCAGGAATTCCAGAAACGCGCCGAGACCAACGAAATCTACATCCCGGCCGGGCCGCGCCTGGGCGACAAGGTCATCGAGTTCAAGAACGTCACCAAGGGCTACGGCGACCGCGTACTGGTCGAAGACCTGTCGTTCAGCGTACCCAAGGGCGCCATCGTCGGCGTGATCGGCGGTAACGGTGCCGGTAAGTCGACCCTGTTCCGCATGCTGATGGGCAAGGAGACTCCGGACGCCGGCAGCATCGAGATCGGCGACACCGTGCAACTGGCCTGCGTGGACCAGAGCCGCGACGACCTGGACGGCAGCAAGTCGGTCTGGGAAGCGGTTTCCGATGGCCTGGATCAAATCAAGATCGGCAACTACGAGGTGCCGTCCCGTGGTTACGTGGGGCGTTTCAACTTCAAGGGCGCTGACCAGCAGAAGTTCGTCAAGGACCTCTCCGGTGGTGAGCGTGGCCGCCTGCACCTGGCCCTGACCCTGAAGGAGGGCGCCAACGTCCTGCTGCTCGACGAACCGTCCAACGACCTCGACGTGGAAACCCTGCGTTCGCTGGAAGACGCACTGCTGGACTTCCCTGGCGCCGCCATCGTGATTTCTCACGATCGCTGGTTCCTGGACCGCGTGGCGACCCACATCCTCTCCTACGAGGACGATGGCGTGCTGTTCTTCGAGGGCAACTACACCGAGTACGAAGCCGACCGCAAGAAGCGCCTCGGCGACGCCGCAGCCCAGCCACACCGGGTACGGCACAAGAAACTGGCGCAGTAAGCGCTGCTGTAGAAAACGGAGCCTCAGGGCTCCGTTTTTTATGCGTGCATTTCGAGTCTGGAGCCTATTTCCGACCTTTCGATGCAATCTCAAGTGCAGTGGCCGCAGAGCGGGAAACGGACATTGGTGTATTGCCTGTGGGAGCGGGCCATGCCCGCGAAAAATCACGGGCATGGCCCGTTCCCACGATCAGTGTCCGGATGACCATTTCTGTTTTGTCACCGTCGAGCCATGGCATACGAACTCCAGTCGAGGTTCGCGATCTTCGACGAAATGCCTGCGCAATGACCGAAAAGTGACGCGCGCGGCCATTCGGCTCAGGTACCTGTGGGAGCGCGCCATGCGCGCGAAGCGTCACGGGCATGGCCCGTTCCCACGATCAATCGCTGGATGACCGTTTCTGTTTTGTCACCGTCGAGCCATGGCATACGAACTCCAGTCTAGGTTCGTGATCTTCGACGAAATGCCCTGTGCGATGACCGAAAAGTGACGCGCGCGGCCGTTCGGCTCAGGTGCCTGTGGGAGCGGGCCATGCCCGCGAAGCGTCACGGGTATGGCCCGTACCCACGATCAATCGCTGGATGACCGTTTCTGTTTCGTCACCGTCGAGCCATGGGCATACGAACTGCAGTCGAGGTTCGCGATCTTCGACGAAATGCCCTTTTCGATGACCGAGAGGAGTGCGCGGCCGTTCGGCTCAGGTGCCAGTGGGAGCGCGCCATGCGCGCGAAGTATCACGGGCATGGCCCGTTCCCACGATCAATCGCCGGATGACCGTTTCTGTTTTGTCACCGTCGAGCCATAGGCATACGAACTCCAGTCGAGGTTCGTGATCTTCGACGAAATACCCTGTGCGATGACCGAGGGGAGTGCGCGGCCATTCGGCTCAGGTACCTGTGGGAGCGCGCCATGCCCGCGAAGCGTCACGGGCATGGCCCGTTCCCACGATCAATGTCCGGATGACCGTTTCTGCTTTATCACCATCGAGCCATGGGCATACGAACTCCAGTCGAGGTTCGTGATCTTCGACGAAATACCCTGCGCAATGACCGAAAAGTGACGCGCGCGGCCATTCGGCTCAGGTACCTGTGGGAGCGGGCCATGCCCGCGAAGCGTCACGGGCATGGCCCGTTCCCACGATCAATGTCCGGATGACCGTTTCTGTTTTGTCACCGTCGAGCCATGGGCATACGAACTCAACTCTACGTTCTGGAGCAGGATCCAAGTTCCTACGCTCGGCTGCTGACCTCGACCCGCAGTGCCTTGTCCGTTGGCGTGCAGCTGACGGTCACCGGGCAGAAGGCCTCGATCACCTGGATATTGCTTTGCAGGTGCTCGCTCAGGTGCGTGGTGGTGAAGCTGCCCGCACCCGCCAGTGCCATGGGCAGCAAGAGTTGGTCGGCCAGGTGCTCGGCTACCGCCGCCTCGCTGGCAAGCCACTGACGCAGCGGTTCGATGGCCCGGTCGGCGACCGCTTCGGCCCGCACGCTGGTCTGTCCGAAGGCGCAGAACTGTTCCGTCAGGTTCTCGCAGGCCACCGTCAGCATGAGGATGTTGCCGGGACCGTGACTGTGATCCAGCCAGGTGCAGTGCAGATCCTCGTCCGCCCACTTCAGGCGCTTGCCGACACGCTCCAGTTCGCGCTCACCGACATGCCCGGCGATCCCGGCCAGCAGCACCTGTGCGTGCTGCCCGGTTATCGCACCGCGTTCGGTCAGGTGCAGCGGCAGCAGTTGCGAGGGCTGAATGAAGGCCTCCAGTTCGCCTCCACCGGCCGGCACGAAACCGTGGCGGTGCAATTGCAGTTCGACCTGCGCGCCCATGCGCCGCAGCAGCGGTAGCCAGGCCTGATCGAGAAAGTCGAAAGGCGGCGCCGCCGGGTTGTGGGTACCACCACTGATGTGTACGCGGCTCGGTTCGGCGGCACGCAGCAGGGCCGGCAGAATGGTCTGCAGCACCAGGGTGCAGCTGCCCGCCGAGCCGATGGCGAAGCGGTAGTCACCGCCGCGCACTGCCTGCGGGCGGAAGGTCAGGGTAGTGGCGTGCATCTGCGCACCCTCGACCTCGGCCGTGCTGATCTGCGCGGCAGCCAGTACGGCGGTCAAGTGCTGACGCAGCAGGCCCGGCCGGCTGCGCTTGGCGCGGATGTTGTGAATACGCAATGGCGTGCCGGTGATCATCGACAGGCTCAGCGCGGTGCGCAGCACCTGGCCGCCGCCGATGGCGCCATCCAGTTCGAGAATTTCCTTGTTCATCTGTGAATCCTTTGATCGTTCCCACGCTCCGCGTGGGAATACCTATCGGGACGCTCCGCGTCCCACTCAGCGGTAGGCTGGGTCGAGCAGGCGACACCCGAGATATCGCCCTGGGTATCGCTTCGCTCGACCCGGGTAAAGAACGCGGCTCAGGCGTAGTACCTGACCATCTCGCGCAGGTAGTCATCCAGCACGCGGCTGCCCGACTCGCAGGCGTACAGCACCTTGACGTTGCGCTCGCGCTCGACGCGTTGCAGCCCTTCAAGCACCCGCTCGCGCATGGCGTCGCTGAGGGGGTGGCGTTCTTCCGTTGCCATGTCCATTTCCTTTCTTCATTACGCGCTTAACGCAATCGTTCGTAACTGCCTTTCAATACAAGTCCATCGGCTTCAAGTCGTTCGACACGCTGCAGTAACGCTGCTCGTTCGCCCTTCGAGGTTGTCGGGTCGACCATCAGGTATTGTTTGCTGCACCAGACGCTCAGTTGCTCCAGCCAATACCCTTGTTCTTCAGGGGTTCTATCCAGGCGTATCAACAGGTACTTCAGTTGCTGCCAGCGTGGCCGCATCCCGAGTATTGCCGCACGCCGCCTGTTGGTTAGCTCATACCATCCATGATCCAGCCTGGCGTCGAGTTCGCTGGCCAGCTCGTTCCAGTCCTGCGAACTCAAGCGCTCTACCGCTTTGGCGAACACCTTGTCGCAGGCGTCATCCAGTGCCACCAACTGCCTCGATAGATCCGCCTGTTTCAGGCTCTCGACAGCAGCTAGACGCACGCTGCTCATGGGCGCCTGCTGGGCCTGGTCTTTCCAGCGGTCGTCCAGGTCGACCGCCAGCTCGCAAGCCAGGCCAAGCAACCCTAGCCATTCGCGCTTGTTGGCTGGCGTCCGCTGTTCGAGGCGGGCACCCAGTACTTCGCGTGCGTCGATCTGCCAGCGTGGAGCAGCCCAGCGTGCCAGGTTGCGTACTGCAGGTGACGCATCCAGCAGCGCTTGGCGCAGCAATGGGCGTGGGTCATCGAGCGACGTCAGCAGATACCGCAAGGCATTGACCCGAACACTGGCGCCCGGTGTCGCTAAAGCCCTCAGCAACAATGGACGCGCCAGATCCGCTGGCAGCATCTGGCAGGCCGACACCGCCATTTGTCGTACTGTCATCTCACGATGCACCAGTGCCTTGCCGAGCAGGCTGGTTGGCTCGTCGCTTGCCTCCAGCAACAGCTCGAAAAGAAACCGGGCGCTTTTGCCGTGCTGTACGAGGAAGGCCGCCAGCACCGCATCGCGCACTTCGGGCCCCTGCAACACCGTGCGCGCTGCCTCCAGCGTTTTGCTGTGATCGGCGCGGTGACGCTCTGCAAGCGCCATCAGGGGCTGCAGGGCATACAGCAACGTTGGCGCATGCTCGGACATAAGATATTGCCGTACGCCGGCATTGGCCTGCTGGCGTACCGGCGGTACCCAGTCGTTGACCCGTTCGAGCAGGACAGCCAAAGCTGCTGGCGACGGCAACTCGCGCAGTTCACGCACCGCGATCTCGCGCACGAAGCCATTGCCGTGACTGCTCAGCGTTAGCCAGTCGGCGTCGTCCTTGCAGCCTGCGAGGACTTCCAATGCTTCGCGGTGACGATAGTTTTCCCAATAATTATCGGAAGCAGGGCGGCTGTTCAGCCACTGCAGCCAGTCTTTCAGATGTTTCATATTCTCTATCCTTTCACGCACACCACCTGACGCAGGGTGTGCATGATTTCTACCAGCTCGCGCTGGGCGTTCATGACATGGTCGAGCCTTGTGGGCCATCGATCGGTCCCACGCTCCGCGGTGGGCTGGGTCGAGCAGGCGACACCCGAGATATCGCCCCGGGTATCGCTTCGCTCGACCCGGGCTAATAACGCGGCTCAGGCGTAGTGCCTGACCATCTCGCGCAGGTAGTCATCCAGCATGCCGCTGTCCGCCTCGGTGCGCGGCAGTTTCGGCACCGGCCGTTCCAGCTGCGCCTCGATAAAGCCGTGCAGGGCCGTGCGCCGAGGGCCATAGGCCGACTCATCGGCCCTGCGCTTGAGGGCCAGCAGTTCGTCGACTTCCTCCAGCAGTGCACGGTCGTCCACCGTCTGCAGCAGGTCGGCGAAGGTCATTGGCGGCCGGCCGCGGCCCTGGTCGATCCAGCGTACGGCCAGCAGCGGGCGCAGCACGTAGAAGTACTTCTTGAAACGCACCGACTCGCCTTGCAGGTAGCCACGAAAGTTCTTCTTGGCCATCGACAGGTAGTGGTTGCGCGCTGCCGGCGGGCTGTAGAACCGTTCGGCCAGTTCGCGCAGCCGCACCGTGGCGTCGCCTTCCTGGCGATACACCAGGGGCGAGTCCAGCCATTCCAGCAACGTGGGGTTGGATTTGCGCAACAGCCCGAGGGTCTTGCGCAGCTCCCAGCCACTGACGTCCAGCTCGTCATCCAGTGGACGCTCTATCACGTCACGGCCTTCATCGACCTGGACGAACCAGTCCGGCTTTTCCACGTAGACGAAGCGCACGTCATAGTCACTATCGGTCGAAGCGAACCCCCAGGCGCGGCTGCCCGATTCGCAGGCGTACAGCACCTTGACGTTGCGCTCGCGCTCGACGCGTTCGAGTTCAGCCAGTACCCGAGCGCGCATGGCGTCGCTGAGGGGGTGGCGTTGTTGCATGTCCATGTGTTCGATCCTTGTCTAATCCGTCGCGCTGGCGGCCAGCGCGGACAATGTTCGGCGTCGCGGGTTGTACAGTGTGAGGCACCAGATGCCCCACCATTCCTTGCCGTCGTCGAAGTAGCTGCTCCAACTGCTGCGCTGCGGTTCGACGTCTGCATTGCCGACCCAGTCGAACACCTGCAGTCCCTCGTCGGGGTGCAGCTTCAGCACCTGCAGCCATTCGCGGAAGTCCGTCACCTGCAGCCCGGTCCCGTAGGGAGGATCGCGGAAGTTTCGGCACAGCAGGCCGTCGTCGCTGATCAATTCACGCACGTCATCAGCCGTGAGCACCTGCGGGCGAGCCTGGGCCAGATTCGCTGGCACAGGTTGCCAGCGCTGCTCGGCATAGCGGGGCTCGCGTGCAATCAGCTCCTGCCGCCAAATTCGTGCGCGCTCCTCAATGGTCTCGAAGAGCATCTGCAGCGCCAGGCGATGTTCCGCTTCGCCTGGCGTGGCGGTTGGGTCGAGCGTTGCCACCGCGAAGTCAAAGACGCAGCCCGCCTGTTCCAGGCGGGTGCGCAGTTCATCGAGTCGCTGGTTTCGTACGGGTTGCAGCATGTCCTCACCTCATCCTTTCACGCACACCACCTGACGCAGGGTGTGCATGACTTCTACCAGCTCGCGCTGGGCGTCCATGACATGGTCGATGTCCTTGTAGGCCATCGGGATTTCGTCGATCACGTCGGCGTCCTTGCGGCATTCGACGTGGGCCGTGGCCTTGATCTG
Organism: Pseudomonas flavescens; assembly: GCF_013408425.1. Classification (NCBI taxonomy): domain Bacteria; kingdom Pseudomonadati; phylum Pseudomonadota; class Gammaproteobacteria; order Pseudomonadales; family Pseudomonadaceae; genus Phytopseudomonas; species Phytopseudomonas flavescens. Next base: position 5,688,795 of record NZ_JACBYV010000001.1, read on the forward strand.
GTCGGCCACGGTGAACAGCTTCTTGGCCTTGGTGCGGCTCATGGTTCGGCCGGCGCCGTGGCTGCAGGAGCAGAACGCTTCCTCGTTACCCAGCCCGCGCACGATGAAGCTCTTGGCACCCATCGAGCCGGGGATGATGCCCAGTTCGCCCTTCTTGGCGGACACCGCCCCCTTGCGCGTTACCAGTACCTCTTCACCGAAGTGGCGTTCCTTCTGCACGTAGTTGTGGTGGCAGTTGACCGCTTCCAGGGCGACTTCGAACGGTTTGGCGATGACGCCCCGGGCCGCTGCGATCACCGCATGCATCATCAATGCACGGTTCTGCTTGGCGAAGTCCTGAGCCCAGCCCACCGCTTCCACGTAGTCGGCGAAGTGCTGGCTGCCTTCTTCGAAGTAGGCCAGGTCGCGATCCGGCAGGTTGGCGATGTGCTGGCGCATATCGGCCTGGGCCAGTTCGATGAACAGGTTGCCGATGGCGTTACCCACACCGCGCGATCCGCTGTGCAGCATGAACCAGACCCGGTTGGCTTCGTCCAGGCAGACCTCGATGAAGTGGTTGCCGGTTCCCAGCGTTCCCAGGTGCTTGCGGTTGTTGGTCTTCTCCAGTTTCGGGTATTTGTCGGTGATCACCTTGAAGCGATCGCTCAGCGCCGACCAGGCGTGATCGGCCAGGTCCGGTACGTTTTCCCAGGCACCACGGTCGCGACCGGCGCGGGTGTTGCTGCGGCCATGGGGAACGGCTTTCTCGATGGCGGCGCGCAGCCCGGCCAGGTTGTCCGGCAGGTCGGTGGCAGTCAGCGAGGTACGTGCGGCGATCATTCCGCAGCCGATATCCACGCCGACCGCAGCCGGGATGATGGCGCCGATGGTGGGAATCACGCTGCCGATGGTCGAGCCCTTACCCAGGTGCACATCCGGCATCACGGCCAGGTGCTTGAAGATGAAGGGCATCTTCGCGGTATTCATCAGCTGCTGGCGGGCCTCTTCCTCGACCGGAACGCCTTGCGTCCACAGTTTGATCGGCTTGCCGTTGGCGACTTCCAGCAGGTTGTAGGTCTTGGTTTGCATCATCATTCACTCGTATTCGTGCTGGCCGTGCCAGCGTTTGCAGTGCGGCGACAATCGTTGGTGAAACATGCGCGTTGCTCTATCCAGTTGAGCTACCCGTTGCCGGGGCGGGAGTCGAACCCGCAACCTTCACGTTCTGTAGTTCCACCGGCATTCGCCGGATCAATCAAAAAGTGGAGGCTAAGCCTCCGTGCAGCGACAAGTTCAGCGGGCATGTGCTCTGCCAGATGAGCGTCTTGCTTTCGCAAGGTGGGATTCGAACCCACAGTTCCGATGGAATGCCCGGCCGCATTCGCTGCGTTGTTTAAAGATGCGACGACAAAGGTGGTGAAACGTATTTTCGTGTTCTGCCATTGAACTACGGCCCCCCAGTGATGGAGCCGACGGGATTCGAACCCGCATCTCGACCGTGGAAGGGTGTAGTTCCACCGGCATTCGTCGCAAAACCGTTGAATCAGGTGGCACGACAAGATGAGTGACTGTTCCGTGTTGCCACGGGCGGGAATGAACCCGCTTAACCGATGTACAGCCACTGGCATTCGTGCCTCGCTTCGCCATGACCAGGTTCGCCGGGACTGTTCGCGCTAGCGCGTTGCAGGGCTTGAACCTGCTCGCTCTTACCGGTTTTGCCGGTTTGGCTTACCTGTAGTCCCAGCGGCATTCATGACGCCGCGAAGTTGCTTCTTTGGGTGCTTCGCCCGTTGCACGAAGCACCACTTTTCATATCTCCATCTGCTCGATGGCGTCTACCCAGTGGGCTGCGCCATAGGTACCGTTGGCGAACTGTGCCACCACATCGAACACCGCGTCGCTGAAGCCGCCGACATTCAGGATGTCTGCACGATCCGGCGCCTGGGTGGTGCCATGGGGCTGCAGGTCGATGCAGATCAACCGCGCTTGCGGGTTGAGGTGCTTGATCCGTTCCCATTGCCGCAGGGTTTGCGTGGCGCCATGACGTCGGGCGTCGATCCAGGATTCGTTGTCGGAAACCAGAATCAATGTATCCACCCGGGCCTTGGCGTCCGCCAATTGTTGCAGGGGGGCCGAGCAACTGGTTCCGCCGCCACCGATTGCCGCCAGTTTCTGGGCATTGCTCATCACGCTGTCACGCGGGTTGAGCGTTACCTTCACCACCTTGTTCTCGAACGGCAGCACCTGGGCATGCGGTTGCTTGCGCAGGATAGCCGCTGCCACCAGTGCCGCGACGTCGATGCAGCGCACCGCCGTGGTCGCACCCTGGCGGTAGCCGGTTACCGGGCTCGCCATCGAACCCGACACATCCGGGCAGACCACCACGTTGCCGCTCAGCACCGGCACGTTGGCCAGCGACAGCTCCAGGGCATCCTGCAGCGCTTCGCGCACCACCAGCGGTACTTCGCTGCTGGCCATGCGGTAGGCCGCCAGCAGCTGGTAGGGGTAAACCCGCGCCTTGGCCACCGCCTCTGCGTCGGCCAGCCGTGCGGCGACGATCTCCGCGCAACCCCTGATCTCGAATGCGCCATGGCGCAGCAGCGTGTTCAGGTTCATGCGCAGTGCCTGCCAGCCCATACGTCCTGCCAGTTCGGCCCATTGCGCCTTGTTCAGCGTCTCGTTACCGAGCAACTGGAATGGCACGTCCGGCAGTTCGCTGCTGGTGCCGCTGCGAAACGCCAGCAGGGAGCGGGTCAGCGGTGGCAGCGCAGCGACATCCGCCGGTTTGCCGATCAGCCAGGCGAAGAACGCCTCGCGCCATGCTTCTGCCGGCTTGGGGTGAACCATCTTCACCACGTCTGCCAGGGAGGGCTGGTTGCCGATCGCCGCCTGCAACAGTTGGCGCTCGCTGGCCGTGTTGAGCCAGTTCTGCACCAGTCGCTTGGGTTGCGAGCCCAGGGATTTACGCCCAGTCACACCACTACGTAGGATCTGCACGAAGGTGCGCAGCATCTTGCCGTTATCCACCACCTCGGCGAACAGCGCCGGTACCAGGCTCGAACGTTGCGCCGCCAGGGCAGCCAGCAGCAGGGCGGGCATGTCCTTCATGTGGCCTTTCTTGCGGGCATACAGGGCGGCCTTGGCCACGTAGCGGCTATCCAGTTGAGCGACCAGCGCCAGCACGTCGGCCAGTTGGGTCTCGGCCGCGGCGTAGTAGGTCTGGTTCAGGCAGCCGGTTACCGCCAGTTGCGCCAGTTTGTGCTTGGGCTTGTAGGTGTAAGCCGGAGCCTGTGCCTTGTTCAGCGTATCGCTGGTTGGCAGGTGCGCTTCCTGGGTATTGAACAGCTTGAAGTTGGCCATCTTGGCGTCTCGCTCTGTGTTTCCGTGTTGCCAGAGCTATTGCAGTCGCTGTGCCAGCTTTTCGTTTTTTGCGCTTATTTAATTTCAAATAACTGATTTATAAGGATTTAAATTTATTTTTTGAGGATTATTTGACGAAGCGATTGGTGGGTTATCTCTGATTTTTATAGATGAATGGATAGTGTTTTATATTTTTAGATAAAATTTGAAAATCGTCTTCCATCCGTAAAATCAAGAGGCAGCTGACATGGCACGCAAGCGCACGGTCGCAATCGGTTTCATCGGCGCGACCCTGGATCGAGTGGGCAAGGGCGCCAACCGCTGGAACAAATGGCGACCCAGCATTGGCTTGTGTCAGCAGCCGGATCTGCTCATCGATCGCCTCGAGCTGATTCATGGCGCCGATGCACGCGACATCAGCCTGGCTGAGCGCGTGCGTGCCGATATCGAGCAGATATCCCCGGAAACCGAGGTGCGCCTGCGGCCGATGCCTCTGCGCAATCCCTGGGATTTCGAAGAGGTCTATGGGGCGCTGCACTATTTCACCAGTGCCTATGCGTTCGACACCGAGCAGGAGGATTACCTGGTGCACATCACCACCGGGACCCACGTGGCGCAGATCTGCTGGTTCCTGCTCACCGAGGCGCGCTACCTGCCGGCGCGTCTGGTGCAGACCTCGCCAGCGCGTAAGCGTGATGACGATGCTCAGGTCACCGGTACCCATGCGCTGATCGATCTCGACCTGTCGCGCTACGACCGGATCGCCAGCCGTTTCCAGCACGAGCGCCTGGAGGGGCTGGCTTTTCTCAAGTCGGGGATCGCGACGCGTAATGCCGCCTTCAACCGTTCCATCGAGCAGATCGAGCGGGTGGCGGTGCGCTCCAGGGCGCCCATGCTGCTGATCGGCCCGACCGGTGCGGGCAAGTCCTTTCTGGCTCGGCGTATCTATGAGCTCAAGCGCAGCCGGCATCAGGTCGAGGGACGCTTCGTCGAGGTGAACTGCGCGACCTTGCGCGGTGACGGCGCCATGTCGACTCTGTTCGGTCATATCAAGGGGGCCTTCACTGGCGCGCAGAATGCCCGTGACGGTCTGTTGCGGGCGGCCGATGGCGGCATGCTGTTTCTCGACGAAATCGGCGAGCTGGGGCTGGATGAGCAGGCCATGCTGCTCAAGGCCGTCGAGGAGAAGCGTTTTTTCCCGCTCGGCTCCGACAAGGAAGTGGCCAGCGACTTCCTGCTCATTGCCGGCACCCACCGGGACCTGCGGGCGCGGGTCGCGCAGGGCGTGTTCCGTGAGGACCTGTTCGCGCGTATCAACCTGTGGACCTTCGAACTGCCAGGGTTGGCCGGGCGTCGCGAGGACATCGAGCCGAACATCGACTTCGAGCTGCAGCGCCATGCTCGCGAGCAGGGGCGCCTGGTGCGCTTCAACCTGGAGGCGCGGCGCCGCTACCTGGCCTTCGCCAGCTCTGGCGACGCAGCCTGGCAAGGTAACTTCCGGGAGCTTTCCGCCTCCATCACGCGCATGGCTACCCTGGCCGACAGCGGGCGAATCGATGAAGCCCAGGTGCAGGAGGAAATCGAACGCCTGCGTCGCGCCTGGGGGCTGGCTGACCAGAACGACGAGTTGGACGAGCTGCTGGGCGGATCGGCAGCGGATCTCGATCTGTTTGATCGCCTGCAGCTGCGCGCGGTGATTGCGGTTTGTCGCGAGGCTGGCAGCCTGTCCGACGCGGGGCGGCGCCTGTTCGACATCTCCCGCCAGGCCAGAGCCCAGCCCAACGATGCCGATCGCTTGCGCAAGTACCTGGCGCGATTCGGCCTCGACTGGAAAGCGCTGCGGCAGGTCGATTGAGCGAGGTGCTCTTTTGGTGCTTGTAGCGCACTAAGTTCGTGCTTAAAGGTCGCGAATTTATCTGGGTTACAGCGGTTTATTTATAGCTTGGCACCAAAAACTTTCATAAAAGCGTCATTTTGCCCTTTTTTAGGGCGTGTCGTTCTTGCTAGAGTCGCGGCAACTTTTTCGCGGCGCAGGGACGCCAGGAGCTTTTCATGACGCTTTCCGTAGACCGTTTTCTCGATCGCCTGAAGCAGCGCGACCCCGATCAGCCGGAATTCCACCAGGCGGTGGAAGAGGTGCTGCGCAGCCTGTGGCCCTTTCTCGAGGCCAATCCTCATTACCTGCAGGCCGGGATCGTCGAGCGCATCGTCGAACCTGAGCGGGCTGTACTGTTCCGCGTGCCGTGGGTCGATGATGCGGGTCAGGTGCAGGTCAATCGTGGCTTTCGGGTGCAGATGAACAGTGCCATCGGCCCTTACAAGGGCGGCCTGCGCTTTCACCCGTCGGTGAACCTCAGCGTGCTCAAGTTCCTGGCCTTCGAGCAGACCCTGAAGAACTCCCTGACCTCGCTGCCCATGGGCGGCGGCAAGGGCGGGGCGGACTTCGATCCCAAGGGCAAGAGCGACGCCGAAGTGATGCGTTTCTGCCAGTCGTTCATGAGCGAGCTGTACCGCCATATCGGTGCGGATCTCGATGTGCCGGCCGGAGACATCGGCGTTGGGGCCCGCGAGATCGGTTTTATGTTCGGGCAGTACAAGCGCCTGGCCAACGAGTTCTCCTCGGTGCTCACCGGCAAGGGCCTGAGTTATGGCGGCAGCCTGATCCGCCCGGAGGCGACGGGGTATGGCTGCGTGTATTTCGCCGAGGAAATGCTCAAGACCCGTGGCCGCAGCTTCGACGGTCAGCGCGTGGCGATCTCCGGTTCCGGCAATGTGGCGCAATACGCCGCACGCAAGGTCATGGAGCTGGGTGGGCAGGTGATTTCGCTGTCCGACTCCGAGGGCACTCTGTACGCCGAAGCGGGCTTCAGCGAGGCGCAGTGGCAGGACCTCATGGTGCTGAAGAACCAGCAGCGCGGCCGCATCCGCGAGCTGGAGGGCAACGGCCTGCGCTTCCAGGCCGGTCAACGGCCGTGGAGCCTGGCGTGCGACATCGCCCTGCCATGCGCCACCCAGAACGAGCTGAGCCTGGATGATGCCCGCACGCTGCTGGGCAATGGCTGCGTGTGCGTCGCAGAAGGCGCCAACATGCCCACCACCCTGGACGCCGTGGACCTGTTCATCGAGCACGGCACCCTGTTCGCACCGGGCAAGGCCTCCAATGCCGGTGGCGTTGCGGTCAGCGGCCTGGAAATGTCGCAGAACGCCATGCGCCTGCATTGGAGCGAAGGCGAGGTGGACGAGAAGCTGCACTGCATCATGCAGTCCATCCATGGCGCCTGCGTACGCCACGGCGAGGAAAACGGCACCATCAACTATGTGAAAGGCGCCAACATCGCCGGCTTCGTCAAAGTGGCGGATGCGATGCTGGCTCAGGGCGTGGTTTAACGTCCCTGACGCACGGCAGGGCAATCCTGCCGCGCGTTCTGTTTCATGAGTGCGCCGGTGGCCGCCGGCGTTCCGGTCAAGCAGGCGATCACTCGCCGCCCAGCCCAGGCTGACCACCGGTCAGTCCGCTCGGCAAAAAACACTCAACCATCTCCCACTGTCACGACTCCTACACACAAGAGGATGAAAATGCCTCCCCGTTGCGGCAGCAGGATGTCGTCGCGGGTCAGAACAAAACTGGATTAGCGAGAGTCGTGCAATGAAATCGATCCCTGGAATGCTCGAAGGCGCGATGGCCGTCCGCTTCTATCAAAGCGTGAATGGTCCTTTCCCCATCGAAGTCGGCGCTGCCGTGCCCGGCTCCAGCATGTCCGCCATCGTCAAGCCGACCGCTGGGCTGGCGATGCTCGATCCCATGAGTGAAGAGGACCTGGGGCTGTCGCTGCTCGAGGCCGAGGCCACCGGGCTGCAGCCGGAAAAGGTCTGCGATCAGCTCAATGCGTTCATTGGCGGGCGGCGGGTCAATTGCACCAGTGCCGCCGAGGTCGAGGCGATCACCCATCTGTTCCGCGCCTGCGCCATCGAGCCGGAGTTCGCGCTGGCCACCCTGGACGCGGCGGCGCTGTACCTGCCCAAGGCACTGCCCGTGGATCAGTACCCGGAAACCATCGCCCGGGATCTGTTCATCCTCGCCAGGCCGTTCGAGACCCCGCGTCTGCGTTGACGCTGCTCAGCGGGCCGCACTCACGTACCGTGCTCTGGAGGGCGATGACGATTGCCTCGCTTCGGTGAGCGATCGCCGTTTATTTGCCTTCTCAGGCTTCTCTCGCTCGCTTGTTGCGCCTTAGAATCATTATCTTTAAGGTGCCCGCGAGATCCCGATCATGATGTTGACCCTCCCCGATGTGCTGACGCCCGAGCAGTTGCGCCAATGCCGCGCGGCGCTTGAGCAGGCGGCCTGGCAGGATGGTCGCGGCACCGCCGGACACGTCGCTCAGCGCGCCAAGGATAATCGGCAGCTCGCTCACGACGATCCCCTGGCCGTGCAGATTGGCGATTTCATCGTCGATTGCCTGGGCGCCAATCCACTCTTCGTCTCTGCGGCATTGCCGCTCAAGGTGCTGCCCCCGCGCTTCAATCGCTACGAGGGTGGCGGCACCTATGGCAACCATGTCGACAATGCCATTTTCAGTGTGCCCGGCACGCCACATCGGGTGCGCAGCGATCTCTCCGCGACGCTGTTCTTCAGTGACCCCGACGAGTACGACGGCGGTGAGCTGGTGGTCGAGGACAGCTATGGCAGCCACAGCGTGAAGCTGCCTGCCGGGCACCTGATTCTCTATCCCGGCACCAGCCTGCACCGTGTCATGCCGGTGACCCGCGGCGTGCGGTTCGCCTCGTTCTTCTGGATTCAGAGCCTGGTCCGCGAGGACAGCCAGCGCAGCATGCTGTTCGAACTGGATCAGGCGATTCAGGGCGTCACCCGGCAACTGCCTGAAAGCCCGGAGGCGGTGCGCCTGACGGGCGTGTATCACAACCTGCTGCGGCACTGGGCGAATACCTGAGCATGGAAACCGTGCAGCAGATACCGCCGGGCATCGCGTCGGTCAGCGATTATCGCGCCATCGCCCAGACGCGCATGAGCGAGCAGGCCTGGGCTTATATCGACGGCGGCGTTGCCGATGAGCTGACCCTGCAGGCCAACGTCGCGGCCTTCCAGCACCTGCGCCTGCGCAGCCGGGTGTTGCGTGACCTCAGTGGGGGGCATACCCGCAGGCAACTGTTTGGCGTCACCCACGATTTCCCGATCCTGCTGGCGCCGGTCGCTTACCAGAAGCTCGCCCATCCGGCGGGCGAGTTGGCCACGGTGATGGCTGCGTCGGCCTTGCAGGCCGGGATGATCGTCAGCACTCAGGCGAGCACCAGCCTGGAAGCGATTGCCGCAGCGGCCAGCAACCCGTTGTGGTTTCAGCTGTACATCCAGCCCGACCGGGCTTTTACCGAAGCCCTTGTACGGCGCGCTGAAGCGGCCGGTTATCGTGCGCTGGTGCTGACGGTGGACGCGCCCGTCAACGGCGTGCGCAACCGCGAGCAGCGTGCAGGGTTCGTGCTGCCTGAGGGTGTGCAGGCAGTCAATCTGCAGGGCATGCGCACGCCCGTCATCAAACCCGCACCGGACAACGGCGCCTTGCTGCTCGGTGGCAGCCTGCTCGCTGCGGCGCCGACTTGGGCAGATATACGCTGGCTGCGCTCGATCACCACGTTGCCGCTGCTACTCAAGGGTGTCACCGAAGTGGATGACGCCAATGAAGCCCTGGCGCAGGGCGTGGATGGTTTGATCGTGTCCAACCATGGCGGCCGAACGCTCGATGGCATGGCCGCCAGCCTCGACTCCCTGGAGCCGATTGCCGATGCACTGCAGGGCCGAATGCCGCTGCTGTTCGACGGTGGCATTCGGCGCGGCAGCGACATCCTCAAGGCGCTGGCGCTGGGCGCCGATGCGGTGCTGATCGGCAGGCCTTACCTCTATGGCCTGGCCGCTGCCGGGGCCGCTGGTGTGGCCCATGTGATCCAGCTCTTGCGTGCCGAGCTGGAGGTGGCCATGGCGTTGACCGGTTGCCGTGATCTGGCGGCCATCGACAAACGGGTGCTGGCACGCTGACCGATCAACAGGGCGGCTTCACTGATGAGCAAGGCTGGAGCGCTGGCCCTGCGCGTCAGCCGCCATTCGAGATCGAACCGATGCATGCCGCCAATGAGAATGATTGTAATTAGCTGATGGTAGTATATATCATTTGCTCTTCACGACTTTTCGGGGGGAGCTTTCATGTTGCACATAAAAAAATCGCTAACGCGTCGTCCTCAACCTAGCCTGCTGGCCTCGGCCATCGGCTTTGCCTTGGCTTCTTGTGCGTGGGGTGCGGTTGCCCAATCGGCCACCAAACCAGGCTCGCTCGAGCTAGGTGACGTAAGGATTCAGGGCCAGCAGGAGGAAAATTACCGGGTCGAGCAGTCTGCATCGGCAAAGATCGCGACGCCCTTGCTCGATACTCCACAGACCATCACGGTAGTGCCGCAGAAACTCATCGAGGAGCAGCAGGCGCTGAGTTTGCGCCAGGTGCTGTCCAATGTGTCCGGTATCACCTTCAACGCCGGGGAGGGCGGTGGTGGTTCGGGTGACAGCATCAACATTCGTGGCTTCAGTGCCAACGCCAACATGCAGATCGACGGCCTGCGTGACAGCGCGCAGACCAGCCGCACCGACACCTTCAACATCGATCAGGTCGAGGTCATCAAGGGCCCGAACTCGGTATTCGGTGGCGCCGGCACCACGGGCGGCAGCATCAACGTGATCAGCAAGCAGCCGCAGGATCGCGCCTTCACGCGTATCGGTGGCAGCGTGGGCACCGACAGCTACTACCGCATGACGCTCGACACCAACCAGCCGCTCGAAGGTGTGGGCACCGACAGCGCCGTGCGCCTGAACCTGATGGGCCACAAGAACGACGTAGCGGGGCGCGACGAGATCGACCGCAAGCGCTGGGGGATTGCCCCGTCGCTGCGCCTGGGGCTGAACGACTCCACCCGTCTGACCCTCAGCCTGCACCACCAGCAGGACGACAACCTACCGGATTACGGCGTGCCAGCACTGGACGGCAAGCGCCTGGCCGGTGTCGATCGCGAGGCCTACTTCGGCTGGAAGAACCTCGACAAGGAAGAGATCGAGCAAAGCGCGTTCACCGCCAACTTCGAGCACGAGTTCAACGATGACCTGAGCATCCAGAACCTGACCCGCTACAGCCTGGTCAACCGCGATACCACGGTGTCGGCGTCCCACGTCAATACCACCGGGTTGCCGGCAGGCAGTTACCGGCCAGCGGGCCCGCAAGGTTATGGCCGCGATGCCGAGACTGAAATGTGGATCAACCAGACCAACCTGAAGGCGGCTTTCGATACCTTCGGCCTGGCGCACAATCTGGTGGTCGGAGCGGAAATTTCCCGCGAGACTCTGGATCTGCGCACTTACAGCTACAACCTGACCAGCGCGGCGCCTTATCCGGTTGCCAATCTAGGCAATCCTCCCAAGTACTGGAGCGGTGCGACCAACAAGGCCAACAGCGGTTACACCGAGACCAAGCTGACCGACAAGGCGATCTACTTCTTCGACACCATTGCCCTCAATGAGCAATGGGACCTCAATGGCGGCGTGCGGGTGGACTGGATGGACGGCCAAGCCCGCGCCTTCAATGCCACGCAGCAGCCAACTACCCGTTTCGACTCCAATGATCGCAAGGCCAGCAGCCGCGTCGGTTTGGTCTACAAGCCTGTGGAGAACGGACGGTTCTATGTCGCCTGGGGCAACTCCTTCAACCCGTCGGCCGAAAACCTGGCGTCTACAGGCGGTGGCTTGACCGTCGCGACAGCGAACCTGGACCCGGAAAAGAACGAGACGTGGGAGCTGGGTACCAAGTGGGAGCTGTTCGACCGCCGAGTGGAACTGGACGCGGCGGTATTCCGGGTGGAGAAGAGCAATGCTCGGGAAACCATGTCCGACGGCTCGACGCAGTTGGCGGGCAAACAGCGTGTCGATGGCTTCGAGCTGGGCCTGACCGGTCATGTGACCGAACAGTGGGATGTGTTCGCCAACTACACCTTCCTCGACAGCGAGACGCTCAAGGCCGCCGATACTCCGGCAGGTGTGGGGCGCGTAGGGCAGGCGCTGGGCAATACACCGCCACGCTCCTTCAACCTGTGGACAACCTACGAGCTGCCTGCAGGCTGGAGCATCGGCTACGGCGCTCGCTACGTCAGCGAGCGCAACGTGACCTCCAGCACGCGCGCCAAACTGGATGACTACTGGCTGCACAACGCCATGGTTGCCTACAAGGTCAACGAGAATCTGGATCTGCAGCTCAACGTCAACAACCTGTTCGATAAGGATTACGTCGAGCGAGTGCGCCAGCAGGCTGGTGCGGTGGCACGTTCTTCAGCTATCGAATATGGCGATGGCCGTTCTGCCCTGTTGTCTGCGACCTACAACTTCTGATTCAAACCTGACCAGCCCCGCCAACGCACCAGCGTTGGCGGGGCTTTCTCGCAGGTGGGGTCTGGATGGCTGTAAAGGTCGGGTAAATATCGAGCATTCCAAATGATTCTCATCTAGAGTCGCGCGGTTTCATGTCAGGTCCATCTGCTGAGTGTTAATCGTGTTCAAGAAAGTCTTGTTCCAACTGCACTGGTTTTTTGGCATCACTGCCGGCCTGGTGCTTGCCCTGATGGGCGTGACCGGTGCGCTGTACAGCTTTCAGGAGGAAATCCTGCTGGCGATCAATCCGCAGATGGCGGTGACGGCGCAGCCGGGATCGGTACTCGAGCCCGGCGAGATGATCGAGCGGCTGCAAGCTCAGGGCATCGGTGTGTCCGGCCTTTATGTGGATACCGAAGGCGGCCAGCCAGCGCGGGTGTTCCTGACCCCGCCGCCGGGTGAGCGACGTGGCGGTGTGCGCTTCGTCGACCCTTACACCGCCGAGTCACTGGGCGAGCCGCGGGGCATGGCGTTCTTCGGTCTGATGCTGCAACTGCATCGCTTCCTCGCCATGGGCCAGACGGGCCGGCAGATCACCGGCGCCTGTACCATCGCCCTGGTGTTCTTCTGCCTGTCCGGGCTCTATCTGCGCTGGCCGCGGCGGGTGTTCAGCTGGCGCGCCTGGCTGACGTTCGACTGGGCCAAGAAGGGCCGTGCTTTCAACTGGGATCTGCATGCAGTGGTCGGCACCTGGTGCCTGCCGCTTTATCTGTGTGCGGCGCTGACGGGCCTGTATTGGTCATACGACTGGTACCGCAGCGGCCTGGAAACCCTGCTCAGCGATACGCCCCGTGAGGCAGGCGAGGGGCGCGGCCGACGCGGCCCACCGCCCGATGGCCAGCCAAAGCCTGAGGTGAACTACGCGAACCTCTGGCAAGGCATTCAGCGAACGGCGGGCGACAAGCTCGGCGTTTACAGCCTGCAGCTGCCCAATGCACTCGGCCAGCCGGCGCGGGTGTTCTTCATGCTGCGCGACGCCGAGCACACACGCGCCTTCAACCAGATGCAGCTCGACCCGCTGACCGGCGAAGCCAAGCAGGTCGAGCGCTACGCCGACAAGTCGTTCAAGGCGCAACTGCTGGCCAGTGTCTACGCCCTGCATACCGGTGAGTACTTCGGCATGCCCGGGCGGGTGCTGATGATGGTCGCCAGTTTGCTGATGCCATTGTTCTTCATCACCGGCTGGTTGCTGTACCTGGACCGACGACGCAAGAAGCGTGCGGCGCTGGCAGCCCGCCAGGCGCTGGCTGGTGGCGAAGGCGGTGAATCCTGGTTGGTGGCGTTCGCCAGCCAGAGCGGCTTCGCCGAGCAACTGGCCTGGCAGACGGCCGGGCAGTTGCAGGCGGCCGGCATGACGGTGGAGGTGCAGCCGCTGGCGCGCATCGATACCGCCAGGCTGAGTACCACGCCCCGTGCCTTGCTGGTGCTCAGCACCTTTGGCGACGGCGAGGCGCCGGATAGCGCTCGCGGCGTGGAAAGGCAATGGCTGGCGGCGACCCTGGATCTGCCGCAGCTGCGCTATGCGGTACTGGCTCTCGGTGATCGGCAGTACAGCCAATTCTGCGGCTTTGCCCGGCGCCTCGACGACTGGTTGTACAGCCGTGGAGCCCTGCGTCTCGGCGAGCGTGTCGAGGTCGACGGTGACGACGAGGCGGCGCTGCTCGCCTGGCAACGGCAATTGGCCGATCTGACCGGCGTGCAGCCGCTACCGGTGCAGCACGTACCCTTCGATGGCTGGACGCTGCGCGCGCGTGAATGCCTCAATCCCCACGGCCAGGGTCAGAGCACCTGGCTGATCGGCTTGCAGCCACCGACCGGCGTCTCGTGGGAGGCCGGCGATATCCTGGAGATTGTGCCGCGCAATGGCGAGGCTCAGGTTCGTCACTGGCTGCACGAGCATGGCTTGCAGGCACTGGAATCCGTGGTCATCGAGCCGTTGGGGCACACGCTTGGCGAGGCGCTGAGCGCTCGTCAGTTACCGTTCAGCGCCAGCCATCTGGTTGGTCTGCATGCCCAGGCGCTGCTCGATGCGCTGGTGCCGCTGGCGAGCCGCGAGTACTCCATCGCGTCCTTGCCCGAGGAGGGCAAGCTGGAGCTGATCGTACGCCAGCAACACCTTGCTAACGGGCAGCTGGGCGCGGGCTCCGGCTGGGTGACCGCGCATCTGCCGGTCGGTGCACAGCTGCTGGCGCGGGTGCGTCGCAACAGTGGTTTCCATGCTCCCGTGGATGATCGACCGGTGATCCTGATCGGCAACGGCACGGGCCTGGCGGGTCTGCGCAGCCTGCTCAAAGCACGCATCGCGGCAGGCCATACGCGCAACTGGCTGCTGTTTGGCGAGCGCAGTGTCGAGCACGATTTCTACTGCGGTGAGGAACTGCAGGGCTGGGCGAATGGCGGCCAGCTGCAGCGTCTTGATCTGGCCTTCTCCCGCGATCAGGCACAGCGCATCTACGTGCAGGATCGACTGCGTGAAGCAACCGAGGAGCTACGTGCATGGATCGCCGATGGCGCTGCCGTCTATGTATGCGGCAGCCTGCAGGGCATGGCGGCGGGGGTGGATCAGGTGTTGCGCGAGGTGCTGGGCGAGGCGGTGGTCGAGGAGCTGGTGGAGCAGGGACGGTACCGGCGGGATGTGTACTGAGGGCTCGCTCTGTCGTTATGGGCAAGTGCTGAAGTGGGTGCGGCCCGTGCGCTAATCGCGGGCATGGCTAGGCGTCCCCGCCCGCTACCACCGTCGAGCTGACCTCCTGACCCGCTGCTGCATTCGTCACGCTGGCTGCCTGAGTCGTCGGGCGCAGCGTGCTGCTGCGCCCGACGTGCGGTCAGAGAAACTGCTCGGCGTGATGGCAGGCCACTTGGCGGCCATCGAGCGGGCGCAATAGCGGAAGTTCGCTCTGGCAGCGTTCGGTAGCGTAGGGGCAGCGCTTGTGGAAGGCGCAACCCGATGGCGGGTTCAGCGGGTTGGGCAGTTCACCGACGATCTTGATCTTCGGCTTGGCCGGATCCGGGTGGATGGTCGGCGTGGCCGACAGCAATGCCTTGGTGTACGGGTGCAGCGGGCGTTCGTAGATGCGCTCGCTGGGGCCGATCTCCGCCGGGCGGCCGAGGTACATGACCAGCACGTCGTCCGCTACGTGACGCACCACCGAGAGGTTGTGGGAGATGAACACGTAGCCGGTCTTGAACTCTTCCTGCAGGTCCATGAACAGGTTGAGCACCTGCGCCTGGATCGACACGTCCAGCGCCGAGGTCGGCTCATCGGCCACCAGCACCTTGGGGGTGAGCATCATGGCGCGGGCCAGGGCGATACGCTGGCGCTGGCCGCCGGAGAACATGTGCGGGTAGCGCTGATAGTGCTCGGGGCGCAGGCCCACCTGGCTCATCATCGCCTGGACTTTCTCACGACGCTCGAGACGTGACAGACCGGTATTGATGAGCAGTGGCTCTGCCAGCTGATCACCGATCTTCTGGCGTGGGTTGAGCGAGGCATAGGGGTTCTGGAAGACCATCTGCACGTCGCGACGCAGTTGCTTGCGCTTCTGGGCATTGGCGCCCGCGACTTCCTGGCCGGCGATCTGCAGCGAGCCCGAAGAGGGTTCTTCGATCAGTGTCAGGGCACGGGCCAGGGTGGATTTGCCGCAGCCGGATTCACCGACCACGGCCAGGGTCTTGCCAGCTTGCAGCTCGAAGGACACACCATTGAGCGCCTGCACCGTGGCACTGGGTTTGAACAGCCCCTGGGAAACGGTGTAGTGACGTGTCAGTTCGCGTGCGGTCAGGACGGTCGTCATCACGCCACCTCGGCATTCAGGTTGAGCGGGAAATGGCAGCGCACGGCGCCACGCTCGTGGGGTTCCAGGGCCGGGCGGCGGTCACGGCAGCTCTGCTGCACGTAAGGGCAGCGCGGCGACAGCAGGCAGCCATGCGGCCGGTCGTAGCGCCCGGGTACGATGCCGGGCAGGGTCGACAGGCGAGTGGCGCCCAGGCTGTGTTCGGGGATCGCCTTGATCAGCGCCTCGGTATACGGGTGGGTGGGCGCATCGAACAGCGCCGGCACCTGGCCCAGCTCCACCGCCTGGCCGGCGTACATCACGCAGACCCGGTTGGCGGTTTCGGCGACCACGGCCAGGTCGTGAGTGATCAGCACCAGGCCCATGTTCTGCTCGCGTTGCAGGTCGAGCAGCAGCTCCATGATCTGCGCCTGAATGGTCACGTCCAGGGCGGTGGTGGGTTCGTCGGCGATCAGCAGCTTGGGCTCGGCAGCGATCGCCATGGCGATCGCGACGCGCTGGCTCATGCCGCCGGACAGCTGGTGCGGGTAGGCCTCGAGGCGGCTCGCCGCCCCTGGAATCTCCACCCGCTCGAGCAGTTGCAGGGCTCGCTGACGAGCTGCCTTGCCCTTGAGGCCGAGGTGCTGGCGGAGTACTTCCTCGATCTGGAAACCCACGGTGAAGCTGGGGTTCAGCGCGGTCATCGGGTCCTGGAAGATCATCGACAGATCCTTGCCGACGATGTGGCGACGCTGGCGGCCCTTGAGGGTGAGCATGTCGGTACCGTCGAAGACCAGGCGGTCCGCGCGCACGATGCCGGGGGAGTCGATCAGGCCCATCAGCGCCATCATGGTCACCGACTTGCCGGAGCCGGACTCACCGACGATGGCCAGCACTTCGCCCTTGTCGACGCTCAGGTCGAGACCGTCGACCACCGGTACGGCGTTGGCGTCGCCGAAGCGCACGCTCAGGTTACGGATTTCCAGCAGGCTCATCGGGCGGCCTCCATCTGCAGGCGAGGCGCCTGGTGGATAGTGATGCGGAGGTTATTCATGATCGGCCTCCTCAGATCGCGTTCTTGAGCTTGGGATCCAGCGCATCGCGCAGGCCGTCGCCCATCAGGTTGATCGCCAGCACGCTGAGCAGAATCGCCAGCCCCGGCAGGGTCACGACCCACCAGGCGCGCTCGATGTAGTCGCGTGCGGAGGCCAGCATGGTGCCCCACTCGGGGGTTGGCGGTTGTACGCCAAGGCCGAGGAAGCCCAGTGCTGCGGCGTCGAGGATCGCCGAGGAGAAGCTCAGGGTCGCCTGCACGATCAGCGGTGCCATGCAGTTGGGCAGCACGGTGATGAACATCAGCCGTGGCAGGCTGGCGCCGGCCAGGCGTGCCGCGGTGACGTAGTCGCGGTTCAGCTCGCCCATCACCGCGGCGCGGGTCAGGCGCACGTAGGACGGCAGCGAGACGATGGCGATGGCGATCACGGTATTGATCAGCCCAGGGCCGAGGATGGCGACGATGGCGACCGCCAGCAGCAGCGACGGCAGAGCCAGCATGATGTCCATCAGACGCATGATCGACGGGCCCATCAGGCGCGGGAAGAAGCCCGCGACCAGGCCCAGCAGCAAACCGGGGATCAGCGAGATGACCACCGACGCGAGGCCGATCAGCAACGACAGGCGCGCACCGTGGATCAGCCGCGAAAGCAGGTCGCGGCCCACCTCGTCGGTACCCAGCAGGAACTGCCATTGTCCGCCTTCGAGCCAAACCGGCGGCGTCAGCAGGGCATCACGGAACTGCTCGCTGGGCGAGTAGGGGGCGATCCACGGCGCGAACAGCGCGCAGAACACGATCAGGATCATGAAGCCGAGACCGGCGACGGCACCCTTGTTGTGACTGAACGCGCTCCAGAATTCCTTCAGCGGCGAAGGGTAGACCAGGCTCTGGTCCAGGGACGTGGTGGTTGAAGTCATGGTTGTGCCTCGACCTTTGTGGGGGAACCGGGGCGCGTAGCCGACGCTTCACCCATCCATCGCTGCATGTTGTTCATGGTGGATGAAAAAAACGTCATCCACCCTACGGGTTGCCAGCAGTGCTGGTTCAGGGACATGGCAAGCTCCTTCATTAGCGCTGATGGCGGATACGTGGGTTAACGAGTCCATAGAGGATGTCGACCACGAAGTTGACCAGGATGACCAGGCAGGCGATCAGCAGGATGCCGTTCTGCACCACCGGGTAGTCACGGGCGCCGATCGACTCGATCAGCCATTTACCGATGCCCGGCCAGGAGAAGATGGTTTCGGTCAGTACCGCACCGGCCAGCAACGTGCCGACCTGCAGGCCGAATACCGTCAGCACCGGAATCAGTGCGTTGCGCAGGCCATGCACGAACACCACGCGACCCGGTGACAGGCCCTTGGCACGGGCGGTGCGCACATAGTCTTCGCGCAGCACTTCGAGCATCGCCGAGCGGGTCATGCGGGCGATCACCGCCAGCGGAATGGTGCCCAGCACGATGGCCGGCAGAATCAGGTGGCGCAGGGCATCGGCGAACGCGCCTTCCTCACCGGAAAGCAGGGTGTCGATGAGCATGAAACCGGTCACCGGCGCAATGTCGTAGAGCAGGTCGATACGCCCGGATACCGGTGTCCAGCCCAGCCATACCGAAAAGAACATGATCAGCAGCAGGCCCCACCAGAAGATCGGCATCGAGTAGCCGGTCAACGAGATGCCCATCACGCCGTGATCGAACAGAGAGCCGCGCTTCAGTGCCGCGATCACCCCGGCGATCAGCCCCAGGGTACCGGCGAACAGCAGGGCGGCCAGGGTCAGTTCCAGGGTGGCCGGGAACAGGGTGGTGAACTCGTCCCACACCGGGGTGCGGGTACGCAGCGATTCACCCAGATCACCTCGCGCCAGTTGGCTGATGTAGTCGAAGTACTGAGCGTACAGCGGCTTGTTCAGGCCCAGGCGCTCCATGGCTTCGGCGTGCATCTGCGGGTCGACCCGGCGTTCGCCCATCATCACTTCCACGGGGTCGCCGGGGATCATGCGAATCAGTGCGAAGGTCAGCAGGGTGACGCCAAAGAAGGTGGGAATCAGCAGGCCCAGGCGGCGCGCAATGAAACTCAGCATGGGGGTAGATAACTCCTAATCAGGGCGGTGTCGAACAGGCCGCTGAAAAATTGGCTGCCTCGCCAATGTTTTCAACGACCTGCCAGCAGCAGGGAATTCTGGCGATTCCTTCGCTTGTTTGCAGGTTAGCTGTTCGACCACGACGTTACCCGGGCGTTTTGCCCGGGTTCGCCGTTCGAGGACGGTGCGCGACGCTATCAGTCGTTGCTCACACCGATGAAGCTGTTACGACCGAAGGGGCTGATCTGGAAGCCTTTGACGCTGGTGCGCATCGGTTGGTAGACCGTGGAGTGGGCGATCGGGGTGATCGGCACTTCACGCTTGAGCACCACCTGGGCCTGGCGATACAGCTCGCTGCGCTGTTCCTGATCGGTGACGCGCTTGGCGGCGACCACCAGCTTGTCGTACTCGGCATCGCACCACTTGGAGAAGTTGTTGCCGTCTACCGAGGCGCAGCCGTACAGGGTGCCGAGCCAGTTGTCGGGGTCACCGTTGTCACCGGTCCAGCCGATCAGCATGGCGTCGTGCTCGCCGGCATGGGCGCGCTTGATGTATTCGCCCCACTCGTAGCTGACGATACGTGCCTTGATGCCGACCTTGGCCCAGTCGCTCTGCAGCATTTCGGCCATCAGACGGGCATTGGGGTTGTACGGGCGCTGTACGGGCATGGCCCACAAGGTGATCTCGGTGCCTTCCTTCACGCCGGCAGCCTTGAGCAGTTGCTTGGCCTTTTCCGGGTCGTAGGCGGCGTCCTTGATCGATTCGTCGTATGACCACTGGGTCGGTGGCATGCCGTTGACGGCCAACTGGCCGGCGCCCTGGTACACGGCGTCGATGATCGCTGACTTGTTCACCGCCATGTCCAGCGCCTGGCGCACTTCGAGCTTGTCGAATGGCGCGCGGGTGACGTTGTAGGCGATATAGCCGACGTTGTAGCCAGGCTCGGTCGGCACGTTGAGGTTCTTGTCCGCCTGCAGCGCCTTGAGGTCGGCTGGACGCGGGTTGAGGGTGACGTGACATTCACCGGCGCGCAGTTTCTGCGCACGTACCGAGGCATCGGTGTTGATCGAGAAGATCAGGTTGTCGATCTTCACCAGTTCGGGTGCCCAGTATTGCTTGTTGCCCTTGAAGCGGATCACCGCATCCTTCTGGTAGCGGCTGAACACGAACGGGCCAGTGCCGACAGGCTTCTGGTTGATGTCAGCGGCCTTGCCGGCCTTGAGCAACTGGTCGGCATACTCGGCCGAATGCACCGCCGCGAAGCTCATCGCCAGGTTCTGCACGAAGGCGGCGTCCACGGCGTTGAGGGTGAAGACCACGGTCTTGTCGTCGGTCTTCTCGACCTTGGCGATGTTCTTGTCCAGGCCCATGTCGGTGAAGTACGGGAACTCGCTGGGGTACGCCTTGCGGAACGGGTGGTTGCGATCGAGCATGCGCTGGAAGGTGAACAGCACGTCGTCGGCGTTGAAGTCGCGGGTCGGCTTGAAGTATTCGGTGGTGTGGAACTTGACCCCTTCGCGCAGATGGAAGGTGTAGGTCAGGCCGTCTTCGCTGATGTCCCACGAGCTGGCCAGGGAGGGCTGCGCCTTGGTGCCGCCACGCTCGAATTCCGCCAGGCGGTTGAAGATGGTTTCCGAAGCCGCATCGAAGTCGGTGCCGGTGGTGTACTGGCCCGGATCGAAACCGCCCGGGCTGCCCTCGGAGCAATACACCAGGTTACTGGCGTTTGCGAACGAAGCACTGGTGAGCAGTCCTGCGGTGAGCAGAGCCTTGCACAGGGGAGACATGCGCATGCGAACCTCTTTTTCTTTTTGTTCGCGCTTCGGTTCAGCGCGAGCTCGGAATGCGGTGAAAGCGGATAGCCCACCGGGTAAGTCTCGAAATTAAGTCATGCTGAAATTTCGGTCAACAAAAATTAAGCGGCACTAACATTGCGCATAATTGCCCTGAATTGGGGCGAAAATCACTCGATGGTGGGGCGGTCGTCGAAAAGTGCCATGGTGGTCATGGTCAGCACTTCGGCGGGGGCATCGGTGGCATTGGCGAGGCGATGCAGCTTGCCTGCATCGAAGTGCACCGAGTCACCCGGGCCGAGAATGTAGTCGCGGCCTTCGATGGTGTAGACGATCTGGCCAGCGAGCACGTAAGAGAATTCCACGCCTTCGTGGGCGATCAGTTCCGACTGGTAACCCACCGGGATATTCATCTTCACTGCGTTGATCGAGTTGCCGGGAAACGAGCTGGACAGGCGCTCGTAGGCCAGCAACTGGCCGCCCACGGTGTAGCGAACCCGCTCGCTGACGTGGGAGTCCGGCTGCGCCTGGGCCGGCTGATCGAACAGGGCGTTGAGCGGGATGTTCAGGGATTTGGCAATGCTCGCCAGGGATGAAATCGACACGCCGGTCAGATTGCGTTCTGCCTGAGACAGGAAGCTCGCGGTCAGGCCGGCGTCGGCCGCGACCTGATTGAGGGTCTTGCCGGCGGCCCGCCGGTAGCGGCGCAAGCGTTCGCCAATGCGATCTGCGGTCATGAAAGGGGCTCGCTGTTCGAATCGTCGCAGTATACCCATCAGACGCAGGGACTTCAGCCTGAACCTCCGGTGCTTTTTAAGTCTGACTGAAAAAGCCTTTGACCAAAATTTAAGTTGCACTTAAATTTTGCCGCAGCGAACTGCCGGGCGACGATGCCCGTTGCAGGCTCAAGAAGAGGATGCGCAGATGACACTGGGAGTGGGCGGCAGCACGCCGGAGCAGGCCTTGGCACGCCTGCAGGACATGACAGGCGGTACGTCGCCGATCAGCGAAGACGAGTACCGTGGCCGCATCGCACGCGCTCAGTCCTTGATGCGCGAGCAAGGTATCGCGGCGCTGTTCGTGTCCGCAGGCAGCAATCTGCAGTACTTCACCGGTGTGAAGTGGAACCCCAGCGAGCGCATGGTCGGGGCGATTCTGCCTGCCGACGGTGTACTCGAATACCTGGCTCCGACTTTCGAAGAAGGCACCGTGCTCGACTTCCAGGTCGTGCCCGGTGTGATCAATACCTGGGAAGAGCATGAGAGCCCCTACGCACTGCTGATCAGATGCTTGCGACGCCTGGGTGTTGCGCCCAATGATGGTGCGCCGCCTCGGGTAGGTCTTTGTTCTTCCTTGCCTTTTTTCATGTACGACGGCCTGCGCCAACTGACCGGCGGTTATCGTTTCGTCGATGCTGGCACCATCACCACGGCCTGCCGACAGCATAAGTCGGCGGCGGAAATCGCCTTGATGCAGCGCGCCAAGGACATGACCCTGGAAGTGCACAAGGCCGCTGCGAGCATCCTTCGCGAAGGCATCAGCACCACCGAAGTCGCCGAGTTCATCCGTCAGGCGCACCGCAAGGTCGGCGCGCCGGGCTCGATCTTCTGCATCGTGCTGTTCGGGCCGGCGAGCGCGTTTCCCCATGGGGTCAAGCATGCGCAGTACCTGAAGGACGGTGACATGGTGCTGATCGACACCGGCTGCCAGGTGCACAGCTACCTGTCGGACATCACCCGCAGCTACGTGTTCGGTACCCCCAGCGCGCGCCAGCGCGAGTTCTGGGACAAGGAGAAGGCTGCCCAGCAGGCCGCGTTCGAGGCCGCTACCCTGGGCGCGCCCTGTTCATCGGTGGACGCCGCAGCGCGCCGCAGCCTCGAGGCAGCCGGGCTTGGCCCTGGCTACAAGCTGCCGGGCCTGTCGCACCGCACCGGTCACGGCATCGGCCTGGACATCCACGAGGGTCCGTATCTGGTCGGTGGCGATGACACGCCGCTGGCCGAAGGCATGTGCTTCAGCAACGAGCCGATGATCTGCGTGCCCGGCGAGTTCGGCATTCGTCTGGAGGATCACTTCTACATGACCACTGACGGCCCGCGCTGGTTTACCCAGCCGAGCCATTCGGTAGACGACCCGTTCGGGTTGAGCGCGTAACCGCCAGTAGAAACGAAAACGCCCGGCCAATTGGCCGGGCGTTTTCATTCAGGCAGATGCGTTACTCGATGCTGACGCCGTAGAAGGAGTTGATCCCGAACGGGCTGATCTTGAAGTCCTTAACCCGGGTGCTCATCGGCTGGTACACCGTGGAGTGGGCGATCGGCGTGTTCTGCACATCGGCCTTGAGCAGGTGCTGGGCCTGCTTGTAAAGCACGGTACGCTCTTCACGATCGTTGATCGCCTTGGCCTTTTTCAGCAGCCCGTCGAACTCCTTGTTGCACAGGCGGCTGTAGTTGTTGCCACCGATGGCATCGCAGCCGTACAGCACGCTCAGCCAGTTGTCGGGGTCACCGTTGTCGCCAGTCCAACCGATCAGCAGCGCGTCATGCTCGCCGGCCTTGGCGCGCTTGTTGTACTCGCCCCACTCGTAGCTGACGATACGCGCCTTGATGCCGATCTTCGCCCAGTCGGCCTGGAGCATCTCGGCCATCAGCTTGGCGTTGGGGTTGTACGGGCGCTGCACGGGCATGGCCCACAGGGTGATCTCGGTGCCTTCCTTCACGCCAGCGGCCTTGAGCAGTTCCTTGGCCTTTTCCGGGTTGTAGGGTGTGTCCTTGATGGTGTCGTCATAGGACCACTGGGTCGGCGGCATCCCGTTCACTGCCACCTGGCCTGCGCCCTGGTAGACGGCGTTGATGATTGCCTGCTTGTTGACGGCCATGTCCATGGCCTGGCGCACTTCGAGCTTGTCGAACGGTTTGTGCTCGGTGTTGTAGGCCAGGTAGCCGACGTTGAAACCGGCCTGCTCGGGCATCTGCAGCTTGGGATCCTTCTTCAGCGTTTCGAGGTCCGCAGGGCGAGGGAATACGCTGACATGGCACTCACCGGCGCGCAGCTTCTGCATGCGCACGGACGGGTCGGTGTTGATGGCGAAGATCAGGTTGTCGATCTTCACGTCTTCGGGCTTCCAGTACTCCTTGTTGCCCTTGTAACGGATCTGCGCGTCCTTCTGGTATCGGCTGAACACGAACGGGCCGGTGCCGATGGGCTTCTGGTTGATGTCCGAGGCCTTGCCGGCCTTGAGCAGCTGGTCGGCGTATTCGGCGGAGTGAATCGACGCGAAGCTCATGGCCATGTTCTGGATGAAGGCTGCGTCAACGGTGGCCAGCGTGAAGCGCACCGTGTGATCGTCGACCTTCTCGAGCTTGGCGATGTTCTTGTCCATGCCCATGTCGGTGAAGTACGGGAACTCGGTGGGGTAGGCCTTGCGGAACGGGTGATCCTTGCTGAGCATGCGGTTGAAGGTGAACAGCACGTCGTCGGCGTTGAATTCGCGGCTCGGCTTGAAGTATTCGGTGGTGTGGAATTTCACCCCTTCGCGCAGGTGGAAGGTGTAGGTGAGGCCGTCATCGCTGATGTCCCACTTTTCCGCCAGGCCGGGGACCACGGCGGTGCCGCCGCGCTCGAACTGCGACAGGCGGTTGAATACGGTTTCCGCACCGGCATCGAAGTCGGTGCCGGTGGTGTAGAGCCCTGGGTCGAAGCCCGCAGGGCTGCCTTCGGAGCAGTACACCAGGTTACCGGCGGCCTGGGCGAAGGGGGCGCTGGCGATCAGGCCGGCGACGACAAAAGCCTGGATGAAGGCGTTCTTGTGCATGGTTACCTCATTGGTATTGTGTTTTTCGTGAGGGGTCTGCTGTGGGGAAAACAGGGCGTGTCAGATCGTGACCAGCCTGCCTTAACCCTAGACCTTGTTTTACGCTATGCACGGGATGTGCCGAAAACCAGGCGGGATGTGGCAATGAGGTTGCGACAGCGGTCGCAACCTCGAGATCGGGTGCGCCGAGCGGGCCCGGCGCGGGGATGGGCGTTCGATTACATCTGTACTTCGATCACGCCGTCAGCGCTGAGGGTCACCTGGCTGGTGCCCGCTTCGACTTCAGGCGTCACGCTGTCGCTGGAGAACGCGGAAGCCTTCATGGCTTCCATGCGCATCGGCGGGCGCACGAAGCCGCCACTGTTGAGGCCCAGGCTGACCAGCTTGTAGCTCTTGCCGCCCAGGGCTTCGGTGGTCAACTGCGCGCGCTCCTTGAAGGCCGCCACGGCGTCCTTGATCAGTGCGTCTTCCTCTTTCTTGCGCGTGGCATCGGCGATGCTGAAGCTCATGCCGCCCATCTTCAGGGTCTTGAGCATGTCGCCCGTGAGTTTCGAGAGGGCGGCGAAATCGGCGCTTTCCAGACGGATCTCGGCACGCTCGCGCCAGGCGCTGATTTCCTCACCTTTCTCGCTGTAGACCGGGTAGCTGTTGCGGCTGCCCTGGGAGACGGTCACGCCGTTCACGCCACGGGCCTGGGTCAGACCGGCATTGAGGGTGCGGGTGATCTCTGCGGCGAGAGCGGCTGGATCCTTCTGCTGGGCTTCGGTGTACAGGGTGACCTGCATCAGGTCATGGGCCACTTCATGGCTGACCTGGGTGCTCAGCGAGATCTGGTTGTAGCGTGGCTCGTCGGCCTGGGCAGTGACGCTGAACAGACCAGCGGTGGTGAGGGCCAGAGCGGTGGCGAGACGGGACAGTGGCTGCATGGCGGTTCCTTATCGGTGACGTGTACGGCCCATCGGCCGTGTTCATGAGGGTAGACGAGGCGACGTGGGGATTCGGGTTAAGCCCGGTCGAAAAAAATATCCGCCCCCTCTCTGACCTCGATTTCTGGCAGGTGACTTCTTTAATCCTCTACCTGGGCCGGCAATCATCGTACGACTGCGGCGCGTTGCCGCATCAGGCCGTTGGCGGGCTTGGTTATACTCGCCAGGCTCGCGATGAGCCTTGAGGAAATTTGATGCTCGCCCCCGTACAACTGCTCTCCGCCAGCCGCCAGAACCTGTGGCGGCTGACCCTGATTCGCTTTCTGGTGCTGGCGGCACAGGCCGGTTCGGTCGGCCTGGCCTACAAGTCCGAGCTGCTGCCGCTGCCGTGGATGCAGTTGAGCATCACCCTGGGCGCCTCTCTGGTGCTGTGCCTGCTTACGGCCATTCGCTTGCGTGGGCCCTGGCCGGTGACCGAGGCCGAGTACGGTATCCATCTGGGCTTCGACCTGATCATCCACAGTGTGCTGCTGTATTACTCGGGTGGCTCGGCCAACCCCTTCGTTTCCTATTACCTGGTGCCGCTGACCATCGCCGCCGCGACACTGCCGTGGCTGTTCACCATGATCCTCGGCGGTATGGCGCTGGCCTCCTACACCTTGCTGCTGATGTGGTCGCACCCGCTGCAACTGCCGGTCGGACCGCGGGAAAGTCTGCTGGTCTATGGCATGTGGCTGAGCTTCGCCCTGGCGGCGGGGTTGATCACCTTCTTCGTCGCCAAGATGGCCGAAGAACTGCGGCAGCAGGAAAAATTGCGGGCCGAACGCCGCGAGGAGGGCATGCGTGATCAGCAACTGCTGGCCGTGGCCACCCAGGCTGCCGGTGCCGCCCACGAGCTGGGTACGCCCCTGGCGACCATGAGCGTGCTGATCAAGGAACTGCGTCGCGAGCACCAGAACCCGCTGCTGCAGGAAGACCTGGCGCTGCTTCAGGAACAGGTCAAGTTGTGCAAGGAAACCCTCCAGCAACTGGTGCGCGCCGCCGAAGCGGATCGCCGTCAGGCAGTGGTGGAGATGTCCTCGGTGGCCTGGTTGGAAACCACCCTGAATCGCTGGCACCTGATGCGCCCCGAAGCCAGCTATCGTTACGAGTGCCTGGGGGTCGGCAAGCCGCCGCAATTGATGCCGCCTGCGGACCTGACCCAGGCGCTGCTCAACCTGCTCAACAATGCTGCCGATGCGTGCCCGGAGAATCTGGAAATCTGCCTGGACTGGGATCACCAGTGGGTGCGTCTGAGCATACGGGACTACGGTGCCGGTGTACCCTTGGCCATTGCCGAGCAACTGGGGCGGCCGTTCTTCACCACCAAAGGCAAGGGCAAGGGGTTCGGCCTCGGGCTGTTCCTCAGTCAGGCCAGCGTGACCCGCGCCGGCGGCACGGTGAAGCTGTATAACCATGAAGAAGGCGGCACGCTCACCGAGCTCAAGCTGCCAAGGGCTTACGTTCGGGCCTGAGTTAAGGAGTGATGTATGAGTGACGAAGCGCTGCTGGAAAGCGAAGAACAACCCCATCTGTTGCTGGTCGATGACGACCCCACCTTCACCCGGGTGATGGCGCGTGCCATGAGCAGCCGCGGCCTGCGTGTATCGACCGCTGCATCCGCCGAAGAAGGCCTGGCGCTCGCCACCCAGGACTTGCCGGATTACGCCGTGCTCGACCTGAAGATGGAAGGCGACTCCGGTCTGGTGCTGCTGCCCAAGCTGCTGGAGCTGGATGCCGAAATGCGCGTGGTGATCCTCACCGGCTATTCGAGCATCGCCACCGCGGTGGAAGCCATCAAGCGCGGCGCCTGCAACTACCTGTGCAAGCCGGCGGATGCCGACGACGTGCTCGCTGCACTGCTGACCCAGCATGCCGACCTCGACACCCTGGTGCCGGAGAACCCCATGTCGGTGGACCGCCTGCAGTGGGAGCACATCCAGCGCGTGCTGGCCGAGCACGAAGGCAACATCTCGGCCACTGCCCGCGCCCTTGGCATGCATCGCCGTACCCTGCAGCGCAAACTGCAGAAGCGCCCGGTTCGCCGATAACGCGGCCTCGAGCCACGCGCTGCGAGTAAGAGACGTTCGCTGGCTGAGCAGTGTCCCGCTGACGTCCAGCCCTTGGGCTGAGCGACGGTGGTGCTCGGTCGGGGCAGCGTCCGAATGCCCTGACAACAACGGGCCGTTTCTTGCCTTTCAAAGCTTGAAGCTTGCCGCTGCCTTTACGACTATCATTAGCACGCTATCAACGTGCCTGGGTTTTCAGGCACGTTGCCGTGCCACCTTCCTGCTTCCTGGACGCCCATGCTCGCCGTGCTTCAGCAAACCTTAGGCATCACTGCCCCGGTCTTCTCCATGCTGTTTCTCGGCGTGCTGCTCAAGCGCCTGCGCTGGATCGACGATGCCTTCATCGATACCGCGTCCTCTCTGGTGTTCCGCGGCACCATGCCGACCCTGCTGTTTCTCAGCATCATCGGTGCGGACCTCAACGCGGCGCTGCAGCCTGCACTGATCGGCTACTTCGTGTTCGCCACCCTGGTCGCCTTCGTCGTCGCCTGGGGCTGGGCCATCTGGCGTTGCCCGATGGCCGATCGCGGTATCTACACCCAGGGCGCGTTCCGCGGTAACAACGGCATCGTCGGCCTGGCACTGGCCACCAGCATGTATGGCGACTATGGCCTGTCGGTGGGCGCGGTGCTCGGTGGCGTGGTGATCCTCTGCTACAACGTGCTGTCGGCCATCGTCCTGGCGATCTACAGCCCGAACATGAAGGCCGACCCCTGGACACTGTGCAAGAGCATCTTCACCAACCCGCTGATCATCGGCGTACTCGCGGCCATCCCGTTCGCCTACTGGCAGATCCCGCTGCCGCACTGGATGCTGGTGTCCGGCGAATACTTCGCACAGATGACCCTGCCGCTGGCGCTGATCTGCATCGGCGGCACGCTGTCGCTGACCTCGCTGCGTGAAAGCAGTGGCGTGGCGATCGGGTCGAGCATGATGAAGATGGTCTGGCTGCCGCTTTTGTCGACGCTGGGAGCCTGGGCATTCGGCTTCCGTGGCGCCGACCTGGCGATCCTTTTCCTGTACTTCGCCAGCCCCACGGCTGCCGCCAGCTTCGTCATGGCCCGGGCGGTCAACGGCAACTACCAACTGGCGGCCGCGATCATCGTCATCACCACCCTGGCGGCGGTGGTCACCACCAACGTCGGGCTGTTGCTGTTGCAGTGGGCAGGATGGATCTAGCGCATCGATAGCGCCCCCCGTGTAGCTACCGCCTTGCCCATTGCCTCGCAAGCGCTCATTCGGCATCAACAGGCATCCCCGATTTCAGGCCGTGGGGTGGGCAATAACTGACGCTCATCCTGCGGGGCTGGTTGTCGGGTGGGCTTCAGCCCACCAATGGCGTGTTCAAATGGAGCCTGCGAGTTGGCCGGGTGGCGTGGATCTCACCTGCGTGGTCCGCTTCGCCCACCCGTTCACGAGAGCAAGGGCGGATTCAGCGCACCACCTGTTCGCATCGCCAACCCACGACTACCCGTCATCGATTCCGCCACTGTGATCCAGTGCCGATTCGCACGCTCCACGATTGTTAGTTGCGGGGTAACTGGTTAGCATCCTTGGCTAGCGTGTAACTTCATGTGACGGCCGCCTTGTCGCTCATGAGGTCACGGTGTCGCCTACTATGAGCCTACGATGTGAAGTGCGGATGCCGGGCTGTAGAGCCTGAGCCAGCACAAGGAGTGCAGTGCAGTGGTTCGTCCATCTTCACGACGAGGGTCGTTTCGACTCGCCTGGGCCCAGGCCTGGGCAGTGCGTCGCGTGCTGCTCCTGTGCGTTGTTCTGACGCCTTCCATGACCCTGGCCGACCCCTCCGTATCCCTGCAAGGCCCCAGCGGTGGCTGGCGTTATCACGGTCTCAATGACGGTGCCGACGAAGCACGCGTGGCTTACCCCACGCCGCCCTTCGACCGTGGCGCCCAGCGCGGGCGCAGTCTGATCGAGGGCACCCTGCACAATATCGGTCATCTGCGTGCGCCCCATCGGCTCGTGGTCAACGGCAGCCCGCTGCCGCTGTACACCGACGAGCAGGGCCGCTTCGCCCGGCCCTATGCCTTTGGCGCGGGCTCCAACAGCGTCGAGCTGGTGGCAGGTGAGGGGCAGTCGCTCAAACGCATTCAATTCTATGAAGCCAACAACCTGCGCACCCCGGCGCGCATCCGCATGGTGCTGGGTTGGGACGATCCCAAGGCCGAGCTCGACCTGCACGTGGTTACCCCGGATGGCCAGCACGCCTTCTGGAGCCACCCGGTGCTGACCAACGGTGGCGGCCTGGACGTGGACAGCGTCGATGGCCCCGGCCCGGAAATGTTCACCATGACCGCGCCGCTGCAGGGCACCTATCTGATCTACGTGAACTATTGGGGCAACCTGGGCAGCGGTGGTTACAACTTCGAGGCTGGTAGCAACCAGAACGAGATCATCACTGCGCAGATCAACCTGATCTTCAACGAGAACACCGTCAACGAAAAGCGCGAGACGTTCCTGGTGCCGCTGCGTGCCATTGGCGAGCTGCTTTTCGTGAAATCTTTCAATTATTGAACCCGATGCTCGGATGAACTGGGACTTTTTATGAACCGGATGATCACCGCCCACTTGCAGCGCGTCTCCACACTGGCGCTGGCTGTACTGCTTGCCGCCTGCGGTCAGGATTCCCGCGAGCTGGGTGAACGCAGTGCCCTGGGCCTGAATCTGCAGCACCCCGATGCGCTGATCGAGAGTGCCTCGCTCAGCCGTCTGCCCAAGGACCTGCTGGCGGTGCCGCTGCTGCGCGACACCCTCACCGAAGACTTCGTCTTCTACTACGAGCACAACGCCGACCGCCTCGGGCTGGTTGGAAGCCTGCGGCGGATCATCTACGAACGCGACCTGAAGCTGCGTGACAACCTGCTCGACGAGCTGCTCGACCAGCCCGCCGACGTCGCTCTGTGGAAGGGCGCCGATGGCAAGCTCAAGCATTTCCTGATGGTGATGCAGCGCGGCGGTCTGGCCAAGGTGCTGGAGCCGCTGGCCCATATCGCGCTGGACGATAGCCAGCTGAAGCAGGTTGGCGAGCTGCGCGTCGATGGCAGCAGCGTGCCGCTGTATCGTCTCAACTACCTGGGCGACCGTGCGCTGCTGCTGGCCAGCCATGGCGACAAGCTGTTGGTGCTGTCTTCACCTGGCATGCTGCTTGGCGAGGACGACAAGCTCGGCCGCGAAGCCGTGGAGTCGGTGGAGTCCCTGCTCGACGGCGACAACCCGTTTCCCAAGCGCTTCGGCCTCAAGGCCCGTGAGCAGGAGCAGCAGCGCATTTCCCTGAGTGGCGAGTATGTCGCCCTCGGCTACCAGCGCTTCTTTCCGGCCTTCGCCGGTCTGCGTTTCGAAAAAGGCGAGGGCGGCTGGAGCAGCTTCCTGGCCCTGAACGAAGTCGATGACCAGCCGCGGCTGGATTTCACGCCGATCTGGAAAGCCATGCCGATGGGCGCCAGTGCCTGTGTGGCGGTCCCCGTGGCGCCAGGTAGCGCCGAGCGGCTGCTGACCCGTGTCGGTGCCAGCAAGGCGGTCAGCGAAGATCTCGAAAAACGCCTGGGCAGCACCGCCGGTCTATGCTGGTACGCCGACTCGCGACTGCATTCGCCGTTGCTGGTCACCCACCTCGACGAGGCCGTCACACCCGAGCTCGATCAGGCCATCGGTGGTCTGTTCGACGGCATGGTCGGCGCGTTCGAACCCAATGCCGAGAACGGTCGCTTCCCGGTCGAAAGCCAGAGCACTGCCGACGGCCATACCTGGCGCCGCGAGGTGGGCTCCAATTTCGGCCAGTACCCGGCCGAGCAGAGTGCCATGCCCGATGCGCTGGTTTCCCAGGGGTTCTTCCGCGTGAGCCTGGCGCGTCAGGGGCAGACGTTGCTGTTCTCCCTGGATGACCGGTTGGTGGACAAGGCGCTCGATACGCTCGGCAAACGCTTCCCGCCGCTTGCCGAGGTGCTGCCCACCGATGGCCTGGTACCCGGCTATCTGGCACCCGAGGGGCTGTCGCGCCTGCTCGAACAGGAAACCCTGGACAGCCTGCCGGCCAACTACGAGCCGGTATTCCGCAACGCCGCCGACACGCATCTGCTGCCCAAGCTGCGTGCCATGGGCGGTTATGGCCAGTTCGCGCTGACGCTGCCGAAAGACACCGAAGCCGATGACGATTGGAAATGGGTACCACTGGAATGGCGCTCCCTGTGAAAACCCACCCAGAGGCTGCTGCGCGTCGGCCCTGCTGCGTTAAAAACAGGCTCGGAATGCTCATTTACAAACTCGTAAACTCGAGTGCGAGCCCAGTCCGTTCCTCGCCTGTTTTTGCCTTGCATGGCTCTAGCTCGCGAGCCTCTGGGCGGGTTGCAGCTATCGCAATGTTCGCCATGTTCATGGCGTTGAGCCTTTGCGCGCGCGCCGAGCAAGCGCCCGGCCTGAACCCCGAGCAGTCGCAGATCTTCCGTGCCTGGTTCGTGCGGATCGCCCAGGAACAGCTGCGCCAGGGACCGAGCCCGCGCTGGCACCAGCAGGACTGTGTCGGCCTCGTTCGCTTCGCTGCCAACGAAGCGCTCAAGGTGCATGACGCCAAGTGGCTGCACGCCAATGGCCTGTCCAATCGCTACCTGCCGCCGGAGTTGGAACTGGACGATGCTCAGCGCCGTCTGGCGCAGAACTGGCAGCAGGGCGGCGGCAAGCAGGGCCCCTACGTCAATGCGATCAAGATGATCCAGTTCAACAGCCAGTTGGTCGGCCGCGATCTGAACCAGGCCCGTCCCGGCGACCTGATGTTCTTCGATCAGGGCGACGACCAGCACCTGATGATCTGGATGGGCCGCGACATCGTTTACCACACCGGCACCACCACTCCCACGGATAACGGCATGCGTGCCGTCAGCCTGCAACAACTCATGACATGGAAGGACACCCGATGGATACCCGACGACGCCAACCCCAACTTTATCGGCATCTATCGGCTGAATTTCCTCGCGCGATGAACCGCCTGCTGGCTGTCGCGCTGCTGGCCCTGCTGCCTCTGGCTGCTCAGGCGGAGGACGAGGTGCCGGCGAGCAACTACACGCCGCTGTCCGGCGAGTCGTTCTTCCTGCTCGCCGACTCGAGCTTCGCCGCCGACGAAGTGGCCACGGTACGCCTCGAGGCGCCAGGCCGTGATTACCGCCGCTATCGCATGGAAGGCTACGGCGGGGTGGACATGCGCCTGTACCGCATCGAGCAGCCGCTGGAGTTTCTCAAGCGCCAGAAGAATCTGCACCGCGTGGTTGCCGAGGGCCAGTTCAAGGGGGAGGGGCTGTCCAATACCCTGTCCTACCTGTGGGACAACTGGTACCGCAAATCCCGTCGGGTGATGCAGCGTGCCTTCTCCTACGAGTCGCGCAAGCAGGTCACCGAGGAAGCGCCGGAGCTGAAGATGGGCCGCGCCATCGCCGCGCCCACCGAGTACACCCCGCAGGTGCAGTTCGCGCCGATGAAGGGGCTGCCGCTGGTGGCCGAGTTCCGCTATCCGTTGTGGGAAGCCAAGCCCATCGAGCCGCCAGCGGGCGTCGACCTGTCCGGCTCGTCGAGCAACTTCGTCAGTGTCGCACCGGGTAACGTCTACGTGCCGCTGGGCAAGCTGGAGCCGGGCCTGTACCTGGCCGAGGCGATCATCGGCAAGTACCGCGCCACTACCGTGGTGTTCGTTTCCAACACCGTGGCGGTGAGCAAGATCGCCGGTGGTGAACTGCTGGTGTGGACGGCCGACAAGCATCAGGGCACGCCAGTGGCGGATGCCAAGCTGCTGTGGAGCGATGGCCTGGGTGTGATGACCAGTGGCAAGACCGACGCACAAGGCTTGCTGCGCCTCGGCCATGCCAGCCCGGAGCGCTCCTACGTGATCGGCGAGGACGCCCAGGGCGGTGTGTTCGTGTCCGAAAACTTCTACTACGACAGCGAAATCTACGACACCAAGCTCTACGCCTTCACTGATCGCCCGCTGTACCGCCCCGGCGACTGGGTAGAGGTGAAGATCGTCGGCCGTGAGTTCAAGAACTCCAGTGATTCGGTGGCGGCCGGTACCGCGCCGATCAGTCTCAGCGTGCTGGACGCCAACGGCACCGTGCTGCAGACCCAGACGCTGGATTTCGACGGCGCCCGTGGCGGCCAGGGCCGCTTCCAGCTGCCGGACAACGCCGTGGCAGGCGGTTACGAGCTGCGCTTCGCCTACCGTGATCAGCTGTACAGCAGCGCCTTCCGGGTGGCCGAGTACATCAAACCGCACTTCGAAGTGTCGCTGGATCTGGACAAGCCGGACTTGCGCACCGGTGAGCCGGTCAAGGGCGCCCTGGTGCTTCTCTACCCGGATGGCAAGCCGGTGGTGGACGCCAAGGTGCAGTTGAGCCTGCGTGCCCAGCAGCTGTCGATGGTCGATAACGAGCTGCAGTACCTCGGCCAGTTCCCGGTCGAGCTGGCCAGCAGCGAAGTGAGCACCGATAGCCAGGGCCGCGCCGTGCTCGACCTGCCGGCCGCCGACAAGCCCAGCCGCTACCTGCTCAGCGTGTTCGCCAGCGATGGTGCCGCCTACCGGGTCAAGACCAGCAAGGAAATCCTCATCGAACGCGGTGCCGCGCGCTACCGCCTGAGTGCGCCACAGCGCTTCAGCTCGGCCGGTCAGGCCGTCAGTTTCAGCTACCGCAGCGAGGGTGACAGCGAGCGGCGCCCGGCTCGTTACGACTGGGTGCGCCTGGAGGATCAGAGCACCGGCAACGGCGAGCTGGCGGCGGATGCCAAGGGCTTCGAGCTGAACTTCGAACGCCCCGGTACCTACAGCGTCACCCTCAAGGACAGCAGCGGCCTGATTCTCGGCGCCACCGGCCATTCGGTCAGTGGCGAGGGCGTCAAATCCGTCGCCGGCACCATCGAGATCGTGCTCGACAAGGCCGAGTACCAGGCCGGTGAAGAAGCCCTGGCGCTGATCACGTTCCCGGAGCCGGTCAGCGATGCGCTGCTGACCCTGGAACGTGACAAGGTCGAGGCCACTGCGCTGCTCTCCAAGGGCGGCGACTGGCTCAAGCTCGAGCGCCTGTCCGACACCCAGTACCGCGCGCGTATTCCGGTCGGCAAGACCTTCTCGCCGAACATCACCTTCTCGGCGCTGTACACCCGCGGTGGTGACTACAGCTTCCAGAACGCGGGCATCAAGGTCGCTACGCCGCAGATCGACATCGCCATCAAGGCCGACAGGGAAGTGGTGGAGCCGGGCGACCTGGTCACCGTCGAGCTGAGCACCCTGTTCGAAGGCAAGCCGGTACCGACGCGTCTGACGGTCAGCGTGGTGGACGAGATGATCTACGCCTTGCAGCCGGAAATCGCCCCGGGCATCGATCAGTTCTTCTATCACCCACGGCGCAACAACGTGCGCACCAGTGCCAGCCTGTCGTTCATCAGCTATGACCTGGCCCTGCCGGGTACGCCAAGTGCACCGGGCCGCGCCAACCGCAGCGAGCGGGGCGTCAAGGTACTGGAGCGGCCACGCCGTGAAGAGGTCGACACCGCTTCCTGGCAGCCGGATCTGGTCACCGATGCGGACGGCAAGGCACGTTTCAGCTTCCGCATGCCCGACTCGCTGACCCGCTGGCGCATCACCGCCCGTGCGGTGAGCGCGGACGGGCAGGTTGGTCAGAAGCGTCAGTTCGTGCGCTCGGAGAAGCCGCTGTACCTGAAGTGGAGCGGCCCGAGCCGCTTCCGGGTCGGCGACAAGCCGGCACTTGGGCTGTTCGCCTTCAATCAGGGCGAAGCGGGCAGCAAAGCGGAACTGCTGATCCGTCATGGTGAGCAGCAACAGCGCCGTGAAGTGGTATTGGCCAAGGGCATCAACTACCTGCCCGTCGAGGACTCGGTGATCGCCGCGGGTGATTTCAGTGCCGAGCTGCGCCAGGGCGACAAGGTGGCCGATGCGCTGGCCGTGAATCTGCGCACTGTCGCGGCGGGCTGGCAGCAGGTGCGCAGCACGCGCCTGTCAGCTTTCCCGGGCAGCACGGCGTTGCAGCTGCCCGCCGATGCCAGTCAGGTACAGGTGCGCCTGGATGACAGCGGCGTCGGCCTGTTCGGTGCGGCGCTGGACGATCTGCTCGCCTACCCCTATGGCGGTGTCGAGCAGACAGCAAGCCGTCTGCTGCCGCTGAGCCTGGCCTACCCGACCCTGGCGGCAGGCGAGCCGCGGATCAAGGATCGCCTGCGTCTGGTCATGCAGAACAGCCGCCTGCGCCTGGTGCAGATGGCCGGGCCGGAAGCGACCTTCACCTGGTGGGGCGGCGATGCCGATGGCGACGCCTTCCTCACCGCCTACGCTTATTTCGCCGACTGGCACGCCAGCCGTGCGTTGGCGATCCCGTTGCCGCCCGAGCACTGGCAGCGTCTGCTGGAGCTGTATGCCAAACGCGCTCAGGACACGCCATTGCTGCAGCGCGCGCTGATCATCGCGTTCTCCCGAGACATGGGCTTGCCGGTGAAAACCCTGCTCGAAGGGCTGGTCTATGACCTGGCCGCAGCGGGCGAGGGCGAGGAAGCGGTGCTCGGCGAGGGTGACAGCCTGGTGATGGCGGCACCGGATTCCGCGCTCGGTCTGGCGATTGCCCGCGAGCTGGGCGTCAAGCTGGCGCAGCGCGCTGGCGTGCCGGTATCGGATGAGCTGCTCGCGCAGATGGAGGCTGTTCGTGGGCGTCTCGCCGAGAGCCAGTCACCCTTCGTCGATGCCGTCGGTCTGTATCTGGATGGCCCGGATCGCCAGCGGGCCCAGCGCCTGCTCGGCGAGCTGGCGCCTGCCCAGGCAGGCCTGGAGCGCGCTTTGGCGCTGACCTGGCTGCAGCCGTCGCTGGACCTGCGTAGCACGCAGCCTGCGTTGGTGCTGGAAGGCGACTGGCGGGCCGTGGAGGGGGCGACTGGCGAAACCTACTGGCAATGGAACGGCGCTCAGCCGCCCCAGGCTTTGCTGTTGGCCGGTGACCTGGATCAGCCAAGCGATGTGCGCCTCGACTACCAGAGCGCCCAGGCGGCGCCAAGCAATGTGCCGGTGACCTTGAAACGGCGGCTGCTGCGCCTGGTGCCGAGCGACAAGGCGTTCGAGTTCCGCGCCGAGGAAGTCGGCAAGGACGAGATCTCCAGTGCCGACCTGTATCTGGACGAAGTGACCCTGAGCAGCGAATCCGAGCAGACCCTGCGCTACGGCATGCTGGAAGTGCCGCTGCCACCGGGCGCCGATGTGGAACGTACCACCTGGGGCATTCAGGTAAGCGGCCTGGGTGGCGATGAAGCCTCGGCGCTGGAGAAGGCGCGCAACGAGCCGGGCGAGCTGAGCTACGCCGTACCGGTGGACAGCCTGCAGGGCGAACTGGTGTTGCGCCATCTGGTGCGTTTCTCGCAGAAGGGTGAGTTCGTACTGCCGCCGGCCCGCTACGTGCGCCTCTACGCTCCAGGCCAGCAAGCACTGGAGGCTGAACCCGCGCTGCAGAAGGTAACCGTTGAGTAAGTACGGCTTGCTCGCTTCGCTGGCCTTGCTATCCGCTTTCTCAGGGCCGGCAATGGCAGCCGAAGCGCCGCTGTCGCTGGCCTGGCAACGGGCCGATGGCAGCGAGCTGCTGCGCTTGGACGAGCAGCGGCTGCTCAGCCGCGAACCCTTATCCGAGAACCTGCAGGCGCCGCTGGGCAGCCTGTGGAAGCTGTTCGTCTATGCCTATCTGGTCGACACCAGGCAGCCGGATAACGGCTATCAGTGCCGTGGGCAGGACAAGGAAGAGGTCTATTGCTGCAACCCGGGCGGGCGCATCGACCGGGATCAGGCGCTGGTCAAATCCTGCGGCTTGTATTTCGAGCAGCAGAATCTGCAACTGGCCGAAGATGACTGGTCGCGTTACTGGCAGGCTCGAAAGGCGCCGAGCTGGATCAGCGAGCGCCAGCGCCTGGCAGCGGATACCCGCGTTTCGGTTCAGCAATTGCTGACGCAACTCGGGCAATTGCCGGCCCAGGCCGATGCCCGCAAGGTGCTGCTGGACGTGGTGCTGGGCGGCGACGGCTCGACCATCAGCGCCCTGGGCAGCCGGCTGCGGGTAAAAACCTGGAGCTGGCTGGCCGATGGCGATCCCCAGGCTCGTCAGGGCGGTTTCGCCGGTTGGCTGGCCGATGGCACGCCGGTCTGGAGCGGCGGCTCGGGCACCAGCAGCATGGTGCTCAAGCGGCATGCCGAGTCGCTTGGCCAGGTACTGCCTGCGGGGTGGCCGCGCGAGGCCGGCAGCTGCGTCGAGGTACGCCTGTTCGCCCGCTATCCTCTGCGCCAGATACGCCGTGAGGGTAATGACGTGGCCGTTGAGCCGGGTGTGCTGAATGGTCGTTACGAGGTCGAGTTCGCCAACGGCAATCGCCTGCCCATCGAAAGCCATGGTGAGCTGTTTCTCGAACGTTCCGACGAGGGACTGCAACTGACCGCTCACCTGGATCGCGAAGATTATGTCGCCCGTGTACTGGATCGCGAAGCATCGGCGCAGCCCGCCGAAGCCGCCAAGGCTCTGGCCATCGCTGCCCGTACCTACCTGCTGCAGAGCGCCGGGCGTCGCGGCGAATGTCTGCGTATCGACGACAGCAGCGCCAGTCAGCGGGTGGCGCCGCGCCCGGCCAGTCAGGGCGCACGGGATATCGCCGCGTGGACGGCCGACCTGGTGCTGGCCGGCACCCCTGTGACCTATCACACGACCCAACCCGGCCCTGATCGCCTGGCCTGGACGCAGGCCGTCGAGCAGGCTGGCAGCGGCCTGCGTTATGACGCCATCCTGGCCCGCGCCTTTCCTCGCGCCACGCTGAGCCGCTGGGACAAACCGGTAGCGGCTTGCCAACCGCTTGCCGCCGCCGAACAGTGGCTGCGCAAGCAGCGCCGCGACTGGCGTCCGCGCCTGGATCGCGAACCGGGCTACGAGGAAATCCAGCAGTTCACCGTGTGCCAGCTGGCGTCTGGCCGGCCCTATGTGGATCGCGAGCGGCAACGGATCTTCGTGCGCGGCTTCTTCTCGTTGCAAGACCGCCTCGACCTGACCCACGAGTACCTGCACCTGGCATTCATCGCTCACCCCAATGGACAGGACGAGGCCTATGTCGAAGGCCTCGCCCGCACCCTGTTACTGGAATGACATCATGGCTCTGATCAATCCCCGTTTCGTTCTCTGCCTGACCTTGCTGCCGCTCTGCGCGCTGGCCGAAGTGAGCCTCGATACACCGCGCAGTGGCTGGCGCGAAGGAGGGGCAGACGGCGCCCAGTTCATGCAGCAGGTCAACTACCCGGCATCAAGCGTCAACAGTGCCGCCAATCAGGCCGATACCGCCCGCATCAAGGGCGCGATCAGCAAGTTGGAGAAAGATGGCAAGGCACCCGGTCGCCTGGTGGTCAACGGTGTCAGCATGCCGCTGAAGATCGCCGAAGACGGCAGCTTCGATCGCCCCTTCGTATTCTCGGAGGGCAGCAACAACGTCGAGGTGCGCAGCCCCGATGGCGGGCAGCGTCGCCGCGTGCAGTTCTACAACAACGGCAGCGGCGAAACCCCGGCGCGCTTGCGGGTGGTGCTGTCCTGGGACAGCGACAACACCGACCTCGACCTGCATTTGGTGACACCCGATGGTGGCCACGTCTGGTACGGCGACCGTTCCCTGGCCAACGGTGCAGCCCTGGATGTGGACGTGACCACCGGCTACGGCCCGGAGATGATCGCCACGCCAACGCCGCTCAAGGGCCAGTACCTGGTGTACGTGAATTACTACGGCGGCGGTTACAGCTACGACGACGGCGAGAGCACTGCCCAGCAGATTCTCACCACCGGGCAGATCACCGTGATCAGCGAAGAGGGCACGGTCAACGAAAAACAGCAGAGTTTCCTCGTACCGATGCGTACACCGGGCGAGTTG
Source organism: Pseudomonas flavescens (assembly GCF_013408425.1). Lineage (NCBI taxonomy): Bacteria > Pseudomonadati > Pseudomonadota > Gammaproteobacteria > Pseudomonadales > Pseudomonadaceae > Phytopseudomonas > Phytopseudomonas flavescens. The sequence continues at coordinate 5,728,091 of NZ_JACBYV010000001.1, forward strand.
ACGCTGGTGAAAAGCTTCAGCTATCCATAGCCGCCCGTCTGCCCGTTCTCTCTCGATAGCCTCCTGGAGGAGCCCGCTTGCAGCCAGCAAGCGAATGGCGGGCTTCAGCATGGTTGGCAGGATCACCTGTCAACGCTGGCATTTAATATCAAAAAAAGCTTATCCACTCTTCATTATTATTCGTTTGATGAAGCCTTCTTCGTTCGTCACACTCCGTTGCATTGTCCGAATCGGTTTCTCTGCTGAAGCGGACAAGGTTGCAAACAGACGATTCCATCATCCAGGGACGGATACTCCTGCCAGCCGCCTATGGCGGTACACAGCGGGCCTTTCACGTGAGAGGCTCGATCTTTTCGACGATACCCGATGAAATCCTCAGCGCATTTTCCCCAGTGGCTGTCTGCCTTACTGCCGGATTCCCTGCACACCCGACCTCGTGAATGGAGCCGCGCCGCGCTTGGTGCCGCGACGGGTTTTCTGTTCAGCACCTGGGTGTGCAGCCATCTGTTCGGCCTGCACATGACGGTGCATTTTTCCGGGCCACTGGCGGCCTCGGCCGTGCTGTTGTTCGCAGTCTCTTCCGGCGCGCTGGCGCAGCCCTGGTCGATCCTCGGCAGCTACCTGTGTGCCTGCGTGGTCGCACTGACGATCACCCACTTCATCGATCACAGCCTGGTCGGTGCCGCGCTGGCCTTGGGCCTGAGTCTGCTGCTGATGTGTCCGCTGCGCTGCCTGCATCCGCCGGCGGGTGCCATCGCCTTCTGCATGGTGTTCGCCACGCCTGCGCCCGGTGAGCCGTTCTGGCAGCCGGCGCTGGTGGCGATGACCGCCGGCCTCGGTCTGCTGGCCTGCGCGCTGCTCTACAACAACCTGACACGCATGCCTTACCCTCGCCCGCACCCGGGAGCGTCCACGCTGCACCGCACCCGCGACCCGCTGCCCAGCGAACGTGCCGGCATCAAGGCGGGCGATCTGGATCACGCCCTGGACGAGCTTGGCGCCTTCGTCGATGTCACCCGTGAAGACCTCGAGCTGATCGTGCGCAGCACCGAGAAGCATGCCCTGCGCCGCAGCATGGGGGATATTCGGGCCGGGCAGATGATGTCCCGCGACCTGGTTCATGCCGCCCCCGCAACCCCTGTCGCCAAGGGCCTTTACCTGCTTACCCACCACCAGCTCAAGGCCTTGCCGATTCTCGACCGTGACAAGCGACTGGTGGGCATCGTCAGCCTGGTCGATCTGGTCAGCGCTCTGCGTTCCAGGCGCTTCAATCTGCGCGCGATGCTCGGTCTGCAAAAGAAGCAGGTACTGGGCGAGCTGATGACATCGCCCGTGCAGTCGGTGGATGTCGATGCCCATGTCGTCGACCTGATTGCATTGCTCTCCGACGAAGGCCTGCATTGCCTGCCGGTACTGGACGACGGGGCTCTGGTCGGGATGATCACCCAGACCGATCTGGTCGCGGCACTGCACCGCGATCTGCTCAGGCATCTGAATTGATGCATCGAATGATTCGACCTGCCCCCTTACACTGCGCATCGGATCAGGCTTGAGGAGTCGCCGGCGCCAATCGCGCTGGCTCAGCGAAGATGGATATCGACCTTACCCGCACCTTTCTGGAAATCGTCCGCAGCGGCAGCTTCATCGCCGCGGCCGAGCGCATGCACGTCACCCAGACGGCGATCACCGCGCGGATCCAGAAGCTCGAAAGCCACCTTGGCAGCACGCTGTTCGTGCGCAACCGGGCGGGCGCGCGACTGACTGCCGATGGCGAGGCATTCGTCACCTATGCCAACCAGATTCAACAGACCTGGGAAGCGGCGCAGCGTGACCTGCCGCTGCCGGATGGTTATCACAACGTCATCCACATCGGCGGCGAGGTCAGCCTGTGCAACCCGCTGATGCTGCGCTGGGTGAGCGCGATTCGCGAGAACATCGATGGTTATGCGGTGCGTGCGCAGATCGCCGAAGGAGCGAGTCTGTTACGGCAGGTGGAGCTGGGCGTGCTGGATGCGGCATTGGTCTACCAGCCCACGTACTGGGCCGGTATGCAGGTCGAGCAGGTGCTCGAGGAGAAGCTGATCCTGGTGAAGGCGGCGAACCCCGAGCCCTACGTCTACATCGACTGGGGCGACAGCTTCCGCGCGCAGCACGACCGTGCCTTGCCGGACAAGGCACGTGCGCCGGTGACCTTCAATCTCGGCCCGTTGGCGTTGCAGTACATTCTGGAGCACGGTGGGTCCGGCTACTTCCGTACCCGGGTGGTGCAGAGCTATCTGGACAGCAAGGTGCTCGAGCGGGTTAGCAAGGCGCCGGAGTTCAGCTACCCGACCTATCTGGTCTACGCCCGCGAGCGCGACTCGGCGGCTTTGCAGCAGAGCTTCACCCTGCTGCGCGAGATCGCCGCCCAGGATACCGACTGGTCACAGCGCTGGGACCCGGCGGTCTGAGCGAATCTCCCACATCTGTACAAGCCGCGACCTCGCGGCGAATGGTGGTAGCGCTGCGGTCTTGCGGCGTGGCCGCAATCATTTTCGCGCCGGGGGCGACGCTCCTACGGTCTGCGGAAATGCCGCATTAGCGTAGGAGCCGCGACCCCGCGGCGAATGGTGGTAGCGCTGGAGTGTTGCGCAATCGCCTTCGCGCCGGGGGCGACGCTCCTACGGTCGGCGGAAATGCCGCATTAGCGTAGTAGCCGCGACCTCGCGGCGAATGGTGGTAGCGCTGCGGTCTTGCGGAGTGGCCGCAATCGCCTTCGCGCCGGGGGCGACGCTCCTACGGTCGGCGTGAAGTGCCGCATTAGCGTAGGAGCCGCGACCCCGCGGCGAATGGTGGTCATACCGCCGCTTCTGCAGGATGGCTGCTATCGATTCGCCCCGAGGTCGGGGCTCCCACGGATCTGAGGACCCACGCGATCCTGTAGCCGCGACCCCGCAGGCCGGGGGGAAATCACGGCATGGCCGCAACCGTTCGCGCCGCGGGCGACGAGCCTGCGGAGCCCGTGGCGGCTGTTTTCACTTGAGGCTTTCAACCCTGACCGGCACTACGCCGGAGCGGATCATGTCCAGCGACTCCGCCGCCTTTCTAGACACATCGATGATGCGCCCACGCGAGAAAGGGCCGCGGTCGTTGATGCGCACCACCACGCTGCGGTCGTTGTTGAGGTTGGTGACCCTGACCCGGGTGCCGAAGGGCAGCGTGCGATGGGCGGCGGTCATGGCGTTCTGGTCGAAGCGTTCGCCGCTGGCGGTCCTGTTGCCGTGGTGCGCCTTGCCGTAATACGAGGCCTTGCCGTCAGCGCGGTAGTCACCGGGTACACCGCCTCCAAAGCTGCTACAGCCGGCGAGCAGGCTGAACAGCACCAGCAGACCCGATAATCGACGCATTGCTCTTCTCCATTTCCCATACGGCAGACACAAAAACGCCGGGCAACCCCGGCGTTTTCAAATCGCTCAGCCTTCGAGCTTTTTCTTCAGCAGTTCGTTCACTTGCCCCGGGTTGGCCTTGCCCTTGGAGGCTTTCATGGCCTGACCGACGAAGAAGCCGAACATTTTGCCGCGCTTGGCTTCGTCGCTGGCGCGGTACTGTTCGACCTGCTCGGCATTGGCGGCCAGCACCTCGTCGAGCATCTTTTCGATGGCGCCGGAGTCAGTGACCTGCTTGAGGCCTTTCTTCTCGATCACCTCATCCGCCGTTGCGCCTTCACCAGCGGCCAGGGCTTCGAAGACCATCTTGGCGATCTTGCCGCTGATGGTGTTGTCCTTGATGCGCAGGATCATGCCGCCCAGTTGCTCGGCGGAAACCGGCGACTGATCGATCTCCAGGTTGTCCTTGTTGAGCAGGCTGGACAGCTCGCCCATCACCCAGTTGGCCGCCAGCTTGGCATCGCCACAGGTTTTCTCGACGGCTTCGAAGTAGTCGGCCAGCTCACGGCTCGCGCTCAATACGCTGGCGTCGTAAGTGGACAGCGCATATTGGCTTTCGAAGCGCTCGCGTTTTTGCGGCGGCAGCTCGGGCAGCTTGCCGCGCAGGTCGTCGAGGAAGCTCTGCTCGATCACCACCGGCAGCAGGTCAGGGCAGGGGAAGTAACGGTAGTCGTTGGCTTCTTCCTTGCTGCGCATGGACTTGGTTTTGTTGGCTGCTACGTCATACAGAACGGTTTCCTGCACGATTTTGTTGCCAGACTCTATTTCGTCGATCTGCCACTCGATCTCGGTATTGATCGCGCGCTCAATAAATTTGAAAGAGTTGACGTTTTTAATCTCGCGACGGGTGCCGAACTCGGCCTGGCCTTTCGGGCGTACCGACACGTTGCAGTCGCAGCGCAGCGAACCTTCGGCCATATTGCCGTCGCAGATGCCGAGGTAGCGCACCAGGGCGTGGATCGCCTTGACGTAGGCCACCGCTTCCTTGGCGGAGCGGATGTCCGGTTCGGAGACGATTTCCAGCAGCGGTGTGCCGGCACGGTTTAGGTCGATGCCACTCATGCCCTGGAAGTCTTCGTGCAGGCTCTTGCCGGCATCTTCTTCCAGGTGCGCGCGGGTGATGCCGATGCGCTTGACGGTACCGTCTTCCAGGGTGATGTCGAGGAAGCCCTTGCCGACGATGGGGTGGTCCATCTGGCTGGTCTGGTAGCCCTTCGGCAGGTCCGGGTAGAAGTAGTTCTTGCGGGCGAAGACGTTACGCTCGGCGATCTCGGCGTCGATGGCCAGGCCGAACTGGCAGGCCATGCGCACGGCTTCGGCGTTGAGCACCGGCAGGGTGCCGGGCATGCCGAGGTCGACCAGGCTGGCCTGGGTATTGGGCTCGGCGCCGAAGGTGGTGGCGCTGGCCGAGAAAATCTTCGATTGAGTGCTGAGCTGAGCGTGGATCTCGAGCCCGATCACTGTTTCCCATTGCATATCTTGATCCTTCCTCAGAAGCCGCTCGGTGCTTGTTTGTGCCAGTCGCTGACCTGCTGGTACTGATGTGCGACGTTCAGCAGGCGGCCCTCCTGAAAGTAGTTGCCGAGCAACTGCACGCCGACCGGCAGACCGTCGACGAAGCCCGCAGGCATCGACAGGCCCGGGATCCCGGCGAGGTTGGCGGTGATGGTGTAGATGTCTTCCAGATAGGCCGACACCGGATCCGCGTTCTTCTCGCCCAGTTTCCAGGCCAGGTTCGGCGTGGTCGGGCCAAGGATCACGTCGACGTCCTTGAAGGCGGCGACGAAGTCGTTCTTGATCAGGCGGCGGATCTTCTGCGCCTTGAGGTAGTAGGCGTCGTAGTAGCCAGCGGACAGCGCGTAGGTGCCGACCATGATGCGGCGTTTCACTTCTGCGCCGAAGCCCTCTTCGCGGGAGCGCTTGTACAGGTCTTGCAGGTCCTTCGGGTTTTCGCAGCGGTAGCCGAAGCGCACGCCGTCGAAACGCGACAGGTTGGAGCTGGCTTCCGCCGGAGCGATCACGTAGTAGGCCGCAATGGCGTGCTGCAGGTTTGGCAGACTGATGTCCTTGACGGTGGCGCCGAGCTTTTTCAGCGCCTCGACCACGGCCAGGATCTTCTCGCCGATGCGGGCGTCGAGGCCGGCGCCGAAGTATTCCTTCGGCAGACCGATGCGCAGGCCGCTCAGGGGCTGGGCGAGGGTGGCCAGGTAATCATCCACCGGCTGATCGACACTGGTCGAATCCTTCGGGTCGAAACCGGCGATGGCGCCGAGCAGCAGGGCGCAGTCTTCGGCGGTGCGGGCCAGCGGGCCGCCCTGGTCGAGGCTCGAGGCGTAGGCGATCATGCCCCAGCGCGAAACGCGACCGTAGGTCGGCTTGATGCCGGTCAGGTTGGTCAGCGCGGCCGGCTGGCGGATCGAGCCGCCGGTGTCGGTGCCGGTGGCTGCGGGCAGCAGGCGTGCAGCCACCGCGGCGGCCGAGCCACCCGACGAGCCGCCCGGTACGCGGGTCAGATCCCAGGGGTTCTTGACCGGGCCGTAGTGGCTGGATTCGTTGGCCGAGCCCATGGCGAACTCGTCCATGTTCAGCTTGCCCAGGCTCACGGTCCCTGCGGCGGCGAGCTTCTCGACCACGGTGGCATCGTAGGGGGCCTTGAAGCCGGTGAGGATCTTCGAGCCACAGCTGGTCAGCACGCCCTTGGTGCAGAACAGGTCCTTGTGGGCGATCGGCGCGCCGAGGAGCGAATTGTTTTCACCAGCGGCGCGGCGCTGATCGGCGGCCTTGGCCTGCTCGAGGGCGAGGTCGGCGGTCACGGTGATGAAGCTGTTGAGCTGCGGATCGAGCTGTTCGATACGCGTCAGCAGGCTCTGGGTCAGCTCGGTGGATGAGAACTGCTTGTCGGCGAGTGCGCGAGCGATCTCGGCCAGGGTCATTTGATGCATGGCAGGGCGCTTTCCTTACTCGATGACTTTGGGAACCAGGTACAGGCCGCTTTCCACGGCTGGGGCGATGGCCTGATAGGCGTCGCGCTGGTTCGCTTCGGTAACGGCGTCGGCGCGCAGGCGCTGAGTGGTCTCCAGCGGATGCGCCAGAGGCTCGATGCCGTCGGTATCGACCGCCTGCATGCTGTCGATCAGGCCGAGAATGTTGTTCAGGGTTGCGGTGGTGTGTGGCAGTTCGCCTTCACTCAGGCCCAGTCGGGCCAGGTGTGCGATCTTTTCCACCTCGGAGCGTTCAAGCGCCATCGGGTTCTCCTATAAAGGCAGCCACCAGAGGGCTGCCAGTGAAAATATGAGCGGTTGCCATGCACGGGGGGCAGGGAACGGATGCGTCTGGCCGGCGGTCAAAGGCGGCGATATGTGGCTTGGGGCGAGCCTGGTAGCGCATGACAGGGTTTCGCCGCTGTCGTCGCCAGTGTCGAAGATGCCTCAAAGCCGCGGAAAAACAGGCAATCTAACATATTGGTGCCTTGCTCAAAATCCCTGCCGTTGTTAGAGTTTGCCGCACTTTTTTACCTGCGTGTTTTCTTGCGCTGTATCTTTACCCACGCGTTGCCTAGGGTCCCTATCCCATGTTCAAAAAACTGCGTGGCATGTTTTCCAGCGATCTGTCGATTGACCTGGGCACTGCCAATACCCTTATTTATGTTCGCGAGCGCGGCATCGTCCTGAACGAGCCGTCGGTCGTCGCCATCCGTACCCATGGCAATCAGAAAAGTGTTGTAGCCGTCGGCACCGACGCCAAGCGCATGCTGGGTCGTACGCCAGGCAATATCGCCGCCATCCGTCCGATGAAGGACGGTGTGATCGCCGACTTCAGCGTCTGCGAAAAGATGCTTCAGTACTTCATCAACAAGGTTCACGAGAACAGCTTCCTGCAGCCTTCGCCGCGCGTGCTGATCTGCGTGCCGTGCAAATCGACCCAGGTCGAGCGCCGTGCCATCCGTGAATCCGCGCTGGGTGCCGGCGCTCGCGAAGTGTTCCTGATCGAAGAGCCGATGGCCGCTGCCATCGGTGCCGGCCTGCCGGTCGAAGAAGCCCGTGGTTCGATGGTCGTCGATATCGGTGGCGGTACCACCGAGATCGCGCTGATCTCCCTGAACGGTGTGGTTTACGCCGAATCTGTACGGGTCGGTGGCGACCGTTTCGACGAAGCCATCATCACCTACGTACGCCGCAACTACGGCAGCCTGATCGGCGAGTCCACCGCCGAGCGCATCAAGCAGGAAATCGGTACCGCCTACCCGGGTGGCGAACTGCGTGAAGTCGACGTACGTGGTCGCAACCTGGCCGAGGGCGTACCGCGCAGCTTTACCCTCAATTCCAATGAGGTGCTCGAGGCGCTGCAGGAATCTCTGGCGACCATCGTTCAGGCGGTCAAGAGCGCCCTGGAGCAATCGCCTCCAGAGCTGGCTTCGGATATCGCCGAGCGCGGCCTGGTGCTGACCGGTGGCGGTGCGCTGCTGCGCGACCTGGACAAACTGCTGTCCCAGGAAACCGGCCTGCCGGTGATCGTCGCCGAAGACCCGCTGACCTGCGTCGCCCGTGGCGGCGGCAAGGCGCTGGAAATGATGGATCGCCACACCATGGATCTGTTGTCCACCGAATAAGGCGCACGCCTTTCGCTGCAGCAGTCAGGACGCCGCATGCAGCTCCCGGAAATCAGTCGTCGATGTTTCGGCGCGATGTTTCCGGGAGCGCGGTATCCTGCCATGCGTTGCCGGAGCACCTGGCAAGGGAAAACCACGGACGGCTAGTCCATTCCCTGCGTTCTGAGCCTGATCGGCTGCTGTCCGTGCCCAGGTAGCAACGCGGCTTGCGCTGAAACGTCAACAGACCCTAGCTGCGAGGTAATCGCCATAAAGCCGCTATTCGCCAAAGGTCCTTCGCTCGGTATCCGCCTGTTGGTGTTCGCCGTGCTGTCGTCTGCGTTGATGGTCGTCGATGCTCGCCTGACCGTTCTGCAGTCGGTACGCAGCCAGATTGGCCTGATCGTCGAGCCGGTGTACTGGCTGGGGCGTTTCCCGGTGACCCTGTGGGAAAGCGCGACCCAGGAGCTCAGCTCGCGCAACGAGCTGGCGGCCGAGAACGAGAAGCTCAAGGCCGAGCAATTGATGATGCAGCGTCGCCTGCAGAAGCTGGCCGCGTTGACCGAGCAGAACGTGCGCCTGCGCGAACTGCTCAATTCGTCTGCCCTGGTCGATGACGAGGTGCTGGCCACCGAACTGATCGGTATCGACCCCAACCCCTTCACTCACCGCATTCTCATCGACAAGGGCGAGAAGGATGGTGTCGTGCTTGGTCAGCCGGTGCTCGATGCCCGCGGGCTGATGGGCCAGGTGGTCGAGGTCATGCCGTACACCTCTCGCGTCCTGTTGCTCACCGATACCACCCACAGCATTCCGGTGCAGGTCAACCGCAACGGCCTGCGCGCCATCGCCACCGGCACCGGCAACCCGGAGCGCCTGGAGCTGCGTCATGTCGCCGATACCGCGGATATCCGCGAGGGCGATCTGCTGGTCAGTTCCGGCCTGGGGCAGCGCTTCCCGGCCGGTTACCCGGTGGCGACGGTGACCGAGGTGGTGCATGACTCCGGCCAACCCTTCGCCATCGTCCGTGCCGTGCCGACCGCCAACCTCAATCGCACCCGTTACATGCTGCTGGTGTTCACCGACCCGCGAACGCCGGAACAGCGCGCTACCGAGTCGGCCGAAGCCCAGGAAGAGGTCGACCGCAAGGCGCTCGAAGGCGAAATGCCGTCCGAGGCCATCACGCCGCCTGCCGATGAACCAAGCCCGGCGCCTGCCAACGGTGAGGAGGCCAGCCAATGATCGCTGCTCGCTCGAACAATCTCTGGGTGATCTGGGCCAGCATGGGGCTTGCGCTGTTGCTCAGCGTGTCCACCCTGCCGCGCTTCATGGAGATCGGTCGGCCGCTTTGGCTGGCGCTGTTTCTCACCTACTGGGTGCTGGCCGTACCGCACCGTGTCGGCATGACCAGCGCCTGGTGCGTCGGTCTGCTGGCTGACGTGCTCAACGGCACCCTGCTGGGGCAGAACGCGCTGATCCTCACGCTGACCACGTTCATGGTGCTGAGCCTGCATCAGCGTTTGCGCATGTTCCCCATGTGGCAGCAGAGCATGGTGCTGCTGGTGGTGTTCGGCGTGGCGCAACTGGTGCAGTTGTGGCTCAACGCATTGACCGGCAACCGGCCGCCGATTCTGGTGTTCATACTGCCCGCGCTGGTCAGTGCCCTGCTCTGGCCGTGGGTCTGTACCTTGCTGCGTGCCGTGCATCGTCGTCTGGGTGTCAACTGAAACGCGCTGCGGCGCCTGCTTGTGAGACGTCTGCATGGCAACGCTTTACCTGGCTTCCGCTTCACCGCGCCGCAGTGAGCTGCTGACGCAGATCGGCGTTGCCTTCACCACCCGGATCGTGCCCATCGATGAAACGCCGCAGCCTGGCGAGGCGCCAGCGACCTACGTCGAGCGCCTGGCACGGGCCAAGGCGGCGGCGGTGCTCGATAGCCTGCCCGAGCGTGAGGGTGCGGTGGTACTGGGTTCCGATACCGCAGTGGTGCTCGATGGGCGCATCCTCGGCAAGCCTCTCGACCGTGACGATGCGGTGGCCACGCTGACCGCCTTGTCCGGCCGTGAGCATCAGGTGCTCACCGCCGTCGCGCTGATCAGCGACGAGCGCAGCAGCGCACGGGTGGTGACCAGCAGCGTACGCTTCAAAGCGCTCGAGCAGACACAGATCGAAGCGTATTGGGCCACCGGTGAGCCGCGCGACAAGGCAGGCAGTTATGGTATTCAAGGGTTGGCTGCGGTCTTCGTCAGCCAGATGCAGGGCAGTTATTCAGCGGTGGTCGGCCTGCCGTTGTGCGAGACTGCCGAACTGCTCGCGGAATTCGCGATTCCGTGCTGGCAATGACTGCCAGCGCATAACCCAGAGGTTGCAGGCCGCGATGGGCCGGGCTCGACTGAGTCTGCCGCTGCTTTCAGCTTCATCTCAAGCAGAGATGGGCGCATGAGTGAAGAGATTCTGATCAACATCACGCCGATGGAGTCGCGCGTGGCGGTGGTGGAAAACGGTGTCCTGCAGGAAGTGCACGTCGAGCGCACCCAGCGTCGCGGCATCGTCGGCAACATCTACAAGGGCAAGGTCGTGCGCGTGCTACCCGGCATGCAGGCAGCCTTCGTCGATATCGGCCTGGAGCGGGCGGCGTTCATTCACGCCTCGGAAATTTCCAGCCGTGAAGGCAGCGCGGTGGAAACCATCAGCGCGCTGGTGCACGAGGGCCAGAGCCTGACGGTGCAGGTCACCAAGGACCCCATCGGCAGCAAGGGCGCACGGCTGACCACGCAGTTGTCCATTCCCTCGCGCTATCTGGTGTACATGCCGCGCACCAGTCACGTGGGCATTTCCCTGAAGATCGAAGACGAATCCGAGCGCGAGCGCCTCAAGCAGGTGGTCGCCGACTGCGTGGCCGCCGAAGGCATCGCCGAGGCCGGTGGCTTCATCCTGCGCACTGCCGCCGACGGCGCGCGTGCCGAAGAGATCCTCGTGGACATCCGTTACCTGCGCCGCCTGTGGGCGCAGATCGGCGAGCAGATGAAGAGTGCGCCGACCCCCTCGGTGATCTACGAAGACCTCAGTCTGGCCCTGCGCACCCTGCGCGACCTGGTCGGCCCGCGTACCGAGAAGATTCGCGTCGACTCCCGGGAAACCTTCCAGAAGATCACCGGGTTCGTTGCCGAGCTGATGCCGGAGATCTCCGATCGCCTGGAACATTATCCGGGCGAGCGGCCGATCTTCGACCTGCATGGCATCGAAGACGAGATCCAGAAGGCACTGGAGCGCAAGGTGCCGCTCAAGTCCGGTGGCTATCTGATCATCGACCCGGCCGAGGCGATGAGCACCATCGACGTGAATACCGGCGCCTTCGTCGGCCATCGCACGCTCGAAGAAACCATCTTCAAGACCAACCTCGAGGCGGCCACCGCCATCGCCCGGCAACTGCGCCTGCGCAACCTGGGCGGGATCATCATCATCGACTTCATCGACATGGAGGACGAAGAGCATCAGCGCCAGGTGCTGCGCACCCTGGAAAAGCAGCTGGAGCGAGATCACGCCAAGACCAACATCATCGGCATTACCGAGCTCGGCCTGGTACAGATGACCCGCAAGCGCACCCGGGAGAGCCTCGAGCAGGTGCTGTGCGAGCCGTGCAGTCACTGTCAGGGCCGCGGCAAACTGAAGACGGCGGAAACCACCTGTTACGAGATCTTCCGCGAGATCCTTCGCGAGGCCCGCGCCTACCAGCCAGAAGGCTATCGCGTGCTGGCCAACCAGAAGGTGGTCGACCGCCTGCTCGACGAGGAGTCGGGCAACGTCGCCGACCTCGAAGCATTCATTGGACGAACCATCAAGTTCCAGGTCGAAACCATGTACTCCCAGGAACAATACGATGTGGTGCTGCTATAACGGGGCCCGGCCGGGCCGGGGCGTGAACTGAATGGAGCGGCTGGGGCTGGCCTTCGCCGCGCTGCTGCGTTGGAGTCTGGGGCTGTGCGCCCTGGGTTTGGTGCTGGCCGCCTTTTACGTGAGCCTCGGTCGTCAGCTGGTGCCGCTGGTCGCCGAGTACCGGGTAGAGGCGCAAGCCCAAGCCACCCAGGCACTGGGCTTGCCGGTCACCATTGGCGCACTCGAAGGTCACTGGAGCGGTTTCTCGCCATTGCTGACGGTGCGCGATCTTCGCCTTGGCGAGGGTGATCAGGGCCTGGCTCTTGAGCATGTGCGGGTGGTGCCCGACCTGCTTGGCAGTCTGATGGCCTGGCAGCCGCGTATCGCCGAGCTGCAACTCGACGGCCTGAGCCTGACGCTGCGCCAGGACGCGCAGGGCGCATGGCGCGTGGAAGGTCTGCCTCAGCGGCAGAATCAACCCCCGCTGGACATCGCCAAGATGCTGCGCCAGTCGCAGATGGTCAGCCGCATCGCGCTCTTCGACAGCCAGGTGAGCGTTCAGGCTCAGGATCTGAAACCCTTCAGTCTTACCGCCATCAACCTGAGCCTGAGTAATGGCAGCTCTCGCCAGCGTCTGGATGCCCGTGTGCAACTGCCGGACGGTCAGCCACTCGCCCTGCAGGTGCGGACGCGCATGCAGGCCGAGCACTGGCAGGACATGCGCGCCGAGTTCTACCTCAGTGCACCGCAGAGCGACTGGGCCACCTGGCTGCCGCCAGCCCTGACCCGCGAGTGGCACCTCGATCACTTGCAACTCGGTGGCGAGGCGTGGGGGCTCTGGGACAAGCGCAACCTGCAACGTGCCGTCACCCGCCTGCACGCCCCGCAGTTGGCAGGGCGTTATGGCGAGCGCAAGGCCGTGGCACTGAACGACCTGTCCCTGAATGCTTATTTCGAGCGCAAGGAGGGCGACTTCGATCTGTTGCTCGACGACTTCGCCTTCAGCCGTGGCGACGACCGCTGGGGCGAGGCGCGTATTGCCCTCGGCCATCAGGCGGCCAGTGGCGAGCAGTCGCAGCGCTGGAGTCTGAGCGCCGATCGCCTCGACGTCGGGCCCCTGGTGCCTTTGGTGGAGGGCCTGGCACCGATGCCGGAAGCTGCCCTGGACCTGCTGCAGACCCTCAAGCCCCATGGTGCCTTGCGCAACCTCAACGCCAGCTTCCGCCCCGAGTTCGAAGGACCGGAGCGCCTGCAGTTCTCAGCCAATCTGGAGCGTGTCGGCTTTTCCGCCTGGCACGCCTCGCCTGCCGTCGAGAATGGCAGCGGCAGCATCACCGGCGATCTGGGCCAGGGCGAGCTGAAGGTCGACAGCGAAGATTTCTCACTGCACCTCACCACCCTGTTCCCAAAAGCCTGGAAGTACCAGCAAGCCAAGGGCCGGCTGACCTGGACGCTCGACGATCAGGGCTTCACCCTGCGCGCGCCGTACCTGCAGGTGGAAGGCGAGGAGGGCAAGATCGCTGGCGATTTCCTGATTCGCATGCTCAAGGATCCCGAGCGCGAGGACTACATGGATCTGCGTGTCGGCATGCGTGACGGCGATGCGCGGTTCACCGAGAAGTACCTGCCGACCCCAGTGCTCAGTCCGGCCCTGGACGAGTGGCTGAAAACCGCGATTCGCGGTGGCAAGGTGGAAGAAGGCTATTTCCAGTACCAGGGGTCGATCAACCGCAACCCGGATCCTGCCGTGCGCAGCATCAGCCTGTTCTTCGCGGTGCAGGACGCCGAGCTGGCCTTCCAGCCCGGTTGGCCAGCGCTGCACGATGCCCGTGGTCAGGTGCTGATCGAGGACAGTGGCGTTCGGGTGCGCGTCTCCGAAGGGCGTATCCTCGACAGCCAGGTGCGTGAGGCCTATGCCGACATCCCTCATGTCGAGGCTGGAGAAACACCGCACCTCAAGCTCAAGGGCAAGCTGCAGAGCAGTGTCGGCGATGGCTTGAAGATCCTTCAGGAAACGCCCCTCGGGGTTGCCGATACCTTCGCCGGTTGGAAAGGCACAGGTGCCCTGAGTGGCGCGCTGGATCTGGATATACCGCTGCACAAGGGCGAACAGGCCAACGTGGTCGTCGACTTCAGTGCCGACAAGGCGTCGCTGAAAATCAGCAAGCCGGCGCTGGAGCTGAGCGAGGTGACTGGAGACTTTCGTTTCGACACCAGCAAGGGCCTTAGCGCACCCTCGATCAGTGCCCGCGCGCTGGGCCATGCGGTGACCGGCAAGGCCATTGCCGATGGCCGGCCCGGTCATTCGCGCAGCCGCATCGAGGCCAATGGCATCATTCCCCTGGCTAATCTCACTGGCTGGCTGGGTGTCAAGCAGCCGTTGCCTGCCCAGGGAAATGTGCCGTATCGCTTGCGCCTGAGTCTCGAGGGGGCGGACAGCCAACTGCGTGTCGACTCCAACCTCAAGGGCCTGAGCATCGGCCTGCCTGCGCCGTTCGGCAAAACCGCCAGCGAGGAGCGCTACGCCGACTGGCGCATGACGTTTGGCAGTGGCGAGCAGCGCTACTGGCTCGATTACGCCAATGTCGCCAGCTTTACCCTGGCAGCGCCGCCCGGGCAGTTCAATCAGAGCCGTGGCGAGCTGCGCCTGGGCGACGGCCCGGCGATCCTGCCAACCGCGCGTGGCGTGCGGGTTCGCGGTCGGGTAGCGGAAGTGAACCTGGCGGCTTGGCAAGAGGCCATCAAACCCTACGAGCAGACTTCGCGTCAGGATGCCCAACAACTGTTTACCGATGCCGAACTGCGCATTGGCCGCTTCGAGGGGCTTGGCCAGAAGCTCGACGATCTCGACGTCGGCTTCCGGCCCATCGATGGCGGCTGGTCGCTGAGTGTGGACAGTGCGCTGGCCAAGGGCCGTGTCGACCTGTTCGAGGCCAGTGGTCGGCCTATCGTCGCCGATCTGGAATATGTGCGTCTGCCTGCCGCCAAGCCGAAAACCGCTGATGCGCCGGAGCCCGAGGCGCCGGACCCGTTGGCTGATTTCGATCCGCGGCAGATTCCGGCGCTGGATCTGCGCGTCGCCCATGTGTTCCAGGGTGAAGACGACATGGGCGCCTGGTCGTTGAAAGCCCGTCCGGATGCCCAGGGCGTGCAGTTCAGCGATCTGGATATCAACCTCAAGGGATTACGCCTTGGCGGTGCCATCGGCTGGCAGGGCGTGCCGGGGCAGACGCGCAGCTGGTACAAGGGGCGCATGCAGGGCGAAAAGCTCTCCGAAGTCCTCAAGGCCTGGGGCTACGCCCCCTCGGCGACCAGCGAGAGTTTCCGTCTGGACGCCGATGGGCACTGGCCCGGCTCACCGGCCTGGTTCAGCCTCAAGCGTTATTCGGGCAGCCTCGATGCGGCGCTGCGCAAGGGCCAGTTCGTCGACGTGCAGGGCTCGGCGTCGGCGCTGCGGGTGTTCGGCCTGCTCAATTTCAATTCCATTGGCCGCCGTCTGCGCCTGGACTTCTCCGATCTGCTCGGCAAGGGCCTGAGTTATGACCGGGTGAAAGGCAATCTGAATGCAACGGATGGCGTGTTCGTCACTCAGGAGCCGATCACCATGACGGGCCCGTCGAGCAATCTGGAATTGAATGGCACCCTGAACATGATCGACCAGGGCATCGATGCCAAGTTGCTGGTGACCCTGCCGGTCACCAACAACCTGCCGCTGGCCGCGCTGATCGTCGGCGCTCCTGCCATTGGGGGGGCCCTGTTCATCGCCGACAAGCTGCTCGGTGACCGCGTGGCGCGTTTCGCCAGCGTGCAGTACGACGTCAAGGGCACCCTGCACGATCCGCAATTGACCTTCGACAAACCGTTCGAGAAACCCAACTGACCCTGGAGGCCAGCATGTCTTTCGCCGTGATCCAGATGGTCAGCCAGGACGATATCGCCGCCAACCTGATGCAGGCCCGTCGCCTGCTCGAAGAAGCGGCCTCCAGCGGCGCGCGCCTGGCGGTGCTGCCGGAAAACTTCTCGGCCCTCGGGCGGCGCGATGCCGCCGACCTGGGGCGTCTGGAAGCCAGTGGTCAGGGCCCTGTGCTGCCCTGGTTGAAACGCACGGCACGTGACCTCAACTTATGGATAGTGGCCGGCACCCTGCCGTTGCCGCCGGCCAGCCAGCCCCGTGGCAAACCACGCGCCTGCTCGCTGCTGCTCGACGATCAGGGGCAAACCGTCGCCCGTTACGACAAGCTGCACCTGTTCGACGTGGATGTCAGCGACAGCCGTGGCAGTTATCGCGAGTCGGACGATTACGCCCACGGTGAACAACTGGTGGTCGCCGATACACCCGTTGGGCGTCTGGGTTTGACCGTATGCTATGACCTGCGCTTTCCTGAACTCTATGGGGCCCTGCGTGAAGCGGGTGCCGAGCTGATCAGTGCGCCGTCGGCGTTCACCCGGGTCACAGGTGCCGCCCACTGGGATGTACTGATCCGCGCACGTGCAATCGAAACCCAGTGCTACCTGCTGGCGGCAGCTCAGGGCGGCGTTCATCCTGGCGGTCGGGAAACCTATGGCCACGCGGCCATCATCGACCCCTGGGGACGCAAGCTGGCGGAACGGGCGGATGGCGAGGCTGCGTTGCTGGCCGAGCGCGATATCACCGAGCAGGCCGCTATCCGCGAGCGCATGCCGGTAGTGCGACACAAACGATTTTTCGCTGCGGCGCAGCCGCGGCAGCCTGATGTGGAGACGTTATGAGCGACATGTTGTTGACCGTCAGCGAGCAGATGCTGAGCCCTGGCGGGCTGACCCTGGAGCATTTGCCGGGGGTGCTCGGCGAACTGGCCGGCCCTGGCATCGATGCCGCCGACCTGTACTTCCAGACCCAGGTGTCCGAAACCTGGGTGCTGGAAGATGGCATCGTCAAGGAGGGCAGTTTCAATCTCGATCAGGGCGTCGGCGTGCGCGCCCAGTCCGGCGAGAAGACCGGCTTTGCCTATAGCAATGCGATCACCCCCGATGCCTTGAGCCAGGCCGCCCGCGCGGCCCGTTCCATTGCCCGCGCCGGGCAACAGGGCCGCGTGCAGGCCTTTGCCGCGACCCAGGTAACGCCGTTGTACGCGCCGGAGAACCCGCTGGATGTCCTGGACCGCGCTCAGAAGGTGGAGCTGCTCAAGCGTGTCGATGTGGCTACCCGTACGCTGGACCCGCGTATCAAACAGGTGACG
Source organism: Pseudomonas flavescens (assembly GCF_013408425.1). NCBI lineage: Bacteria > Pseudomonadati > Pseudomonadota > Gammaproteobacteria > Pseudomonadales > Pseudomonadaceae > Phytopseudomonas > Phytopseudomonas flavescens. Next base: position 5,745,199 of record NZ_JACBYV010000001.1, read on the forward strand.
GTGAGCCTCGCCGGTGTCTGGGATCGCATTCTGGTCGCCGCTACCGACGGCAGCCTGGGCGCCGACATTCGCCCGTTGGTGCGTTTCAACGTCAGCGTGATCGTCGAGCAGAACGGTCGTCGCGAGCGTGGCGGGCATGGCGGCGGCGGGCGAACGGACTATAGCTATTTCCTCAATGAGGACCGTGCCATGGGCTACGCCCGTGAAGCGCTGCGTCAGGCGTTGGTCAACCTCGAAGCGGTTGCCGCTCCGGCTGGCAACTTGCCGGTGGTGATGGGCGCCGGCTGGTCCGGCGTACTGCTGCACGAGGCGGTCGGCCACGGTCTGGAGGGGGACTTCAACCGCAAGGGCAGCTCCAACTACAGCGGCAAGATCGGCCAGCAGGTGGCTTCCAAGCTGTGCACCATCGTCGATGACGGCACCCTGGCGCAGCGCCGCGGCTCATTGAGCATGGACGACGAAGGCACGCCTACCCAGTGCACCACGCTGATCGAGAACGGTGTGCTCAAGGGCTACATGCAGGACAAGCTCAATGCTCGACTGATGGGTGTGGCACGTACCGGCAACGGCCGTCGCGAGTCCTATGCGCACCTGCCGATGCCTCGCATGACCAATACCTACATGCTGGCCGGCGAGAGCGACCCCGAGGAGATCATCCGTTCGGTGAAGAAGGGCATCTATTGCGCCAACCTGGGCGGTGGTCAGGTCGACATCACCAGCGGCAAGTTCGTGTTCTCGACCAGCGAGGCGTACCTGATCGAGGACGGCAAGATTACCGCTCCGGTCAAGGGTGCGACCCTGATTGGCAACGGCCCGGAAGCCATGAGCAAGGTGTCCATGGTCGGCAACGACCTGGCGCTCGACAGTGGCGTCGGTACCTGTGGCAAGGACGGCCAGTCGGTACCGGTTGGCGTGGGCCAGCCGACGCTGAAGATCGATGCGATCACGGTCGGCGGAACCGGCGCGTGAAACCGCTACCGGCCTCGAGCCACGCTGCGCGATATCCAGCGCTCGTGGCTTGCGGCGTGTGGCCTGCTGCTGTCTTAACGCAGCCCGCGCTGGGTTTCGTCGAGATCGCGGATGTACTTGAAGATCTTGCGTGACGAGGCGGGAGCCTTTTCCTGAGCCGCTTCATGCTGGGCATGGCGGATCAGCGCACGCAGGTGTTGGCGGTCGGCTTCGGGGTACTCGACGACGAATTTTTCGAGCACTTCGTCGTTGCCGGCGATCAGACGATCACGCCAGCGTTCGAGGTTGTGGAAGCGCTCGTTGTACTGGCGCGTGGAGGCGTCCAGCTGATCGAGGAGCGTCAGGATCGCTTCGATGTCCTGATCGCGCATCAGCTTGCCGATGAACTGCATGTGGCGTTTTTTTGCCGCATTGGCGGTGTGCTTTGGCGATTCTTCCAGAGCACGGCGCAGGCCATCGGTAAGCGGTAGCTTGTTCTGCAGATCAGGCTTGAGGCCTGCCAGACGCTGGCCTAGCTCCTGTAACGCGTGGAACTCACGCTTGACCTGGGTTTTGCTCTTCTCGCCGGAGAAGTCGTCGAGGTAATCAGACATTTTGCGGTGATCCAATGGGAAACGCCGCCATGATAGCAGCAAGTTTCTTGCCGTATGCGCGACCAGAGTCGTTGCCGCTGCGGCTATCGTTCAGGAGTCGTTATGAGTGAAGTGGAAGTAGTCGGGCCGGGTGCACTACCGGGCCTTCAGGCGCAGGTCGAACAGATTCTCGCCGAGGCGAAGAAGCAGGGCGCAAGTGCCTGCGAAGTGGCGGTATCGGTGGAGCAGGGGCTGTCCACCAGCGTGCGCCAGCGTGAGGTGGAAACCGTCGAGTTCAATCGCGATCAGGGCTTCGGCATCACCCTTTACCTCGGCCAGCGCAAGGGCTCGGCCAGCACCTCGGCCACCGGCGAGGCAGCGATCCGCGAAACCGTGGCGGCGGCCCTGGCCATCGCCAGGCATGCATCCGAAGACGAGAGCGCCGGTCTTGCCGACGCTGCGCTGATGGCTCGCGATCTGCCGCAGCTGGATCTGTACCACGCCTGGGACATCACGCCGGAGCAAGCGATCGAGCGTGCGCTGGTCTGCGAAGCGGCGGCATTCGACGCCGATCCACGCATTCGCAATGCCGATGGCACCAGCCTGGGAACTCACCAGGGTTGCCGTGTATACGGCAACAGCCACGGCTTCATCGGCGGCTACGCCAGCACCCGGCATAGCCTCAGTTGCGTGATGATCGCCGAAAGCGACGGGCAGATGCAGCGCGACTACTGGTATGACGTGAACCGTCAGGGCGAGCTGCTCGCCGATGCCGCGAGCATCGGGCGTCGCGCCGCCCAGCGAGCGGTCAGCCGCCTCGGTGCCCGCCCGGTGCCAACCTGCGAAGTGCCCGTGCTGTTCTCCGCGGAACTGGCCACCGGCCTGTTCGGCAGCTTTCTCGGGGCGATCTCCGGCGGCGCACTGTATCGCAAGTCATCGTTCCTCGAAGGAACCCTGGGCGAGCAACTGTTTCCCTCCTGGCTGAACCTCGACGAGCGCCCGCACATTCCCCGTGCCATGGGCAGTGCGGCATTCGACGGCGATGGCCTGGCCACCTATGCGAAACCTTTCGTGGAGGGCGGCAGGCTGGTCTCCTACATTCTGGGCACCTACGCCGGGCGCAAACTGGGTATGCCCAGCACCGCCAACGCCGGAGGGGTACACAACCTGTTCGTCAGCCATGGCGATGAAGATCAGCAGGCGCTGATCAAGCGCATGGGCCGTGGGCTGCTGGTCACCGAGTTGATGGGCCACGGTCTGAACATGGTCACCGGCGACTACTCCCGCGGCGCGGGCGGCTACTGGGTGGAGAATGGCGAGATCCAGTTCGCCGTGCAGGAGGTGACCATTGCCGGCAACCTGCGTGACATGCTCAAGCAGATCGTCGCGGTCGGCAGCGATCTGGAGCTGCGCAGCAATATCCGTACGGGCTCGGTGCTTATCGAGAAGATGACCGTCGCGGGCAGTTGATTCGAGTGGGCGCTGCAGGCGCCCGATCGTCGAGGCGCTGACGTTTTCGTTGCCACTCCTGAAAACGTCAGCGGACTCTGGCTAGCCACGCAATGTGGTGGTGCCCGTCTTTTCACTCCGTTTCCCGAATACTGAACGCAGATGGCGGCGTATTGCCGGCCGTTCGGCCATTTTCTCTTTCTGCATCTTTGCCATTGGGCGCAGCCGCGATGCTGCGCGGCGAGACCAATGGCGCTTCACATCAATTCGGTATTGATTATTCTTTCTATATAGGAATTAATATTATTAGCTTTTAAAAGGTGAGCCATGAGATTTCGCTCGAGCAATACGCCCTGTCTGGATTGTTGGTACTGGCTGGGTTTTCGGATCCGTTGCGGGCTGCTTCCCGATGAACCAAGGCTGCTCGAGTTGCACTGGGCACAGGGGCGACAACTGGTCGAGCATGGCCGCCTGTGCCCCTGGCGGATGTCGCTGACCACCCTGAATCTGCTCATGGATACCGCCTGCGATACGGCGCTGCCCTGGCACTGGCGCAGTGTCTGCCTCGATCACGCCTACCGCTCCCTCTACGCGCTGCAGCACCTGGCGACCAATCGCGATCAGCAACACAGTCTGAATCGCGTTCGCAACCGTCTGGCCACCTTGCGCATGCAGCCCTCTCTTTCGATGTCCGAATTGGCAGAAGGAAATCCCTATGAGTAACACCCGGATAGAACGCGACAGCATGGGCGAACTGGCCGTCCCCGCCGAGGCCCTCTACGGTGCCCAGACCCAGCGTGCGGTCAACAATTTCCCGGTATCGGGGCTGGCCATGCCCAAGGCGTTCATTCGTGCGCTGGTACTGGCCAAGGCCGCCGCTGCCCGCGCCAACGTGGATCTGGAGCAGATCCTGCCTGCCCAGGGCGATGCCATCGTTTCAGCGTGCCAGCAACTGCTGGCCGAGGATTTCATGCGTCACTTCCCGGTGGATGTGTTCCAGACCGGTTCCGGCACCAGCTCCAACATGAATGCCAACGAAGTGATCGCCACCCTGGCCACGGGCATTCTCGGCGAGCCGGTGAACCCCAACGATCACGTCAACTGCGGTCAGAGCAGCAACGACATCATCCCCACCACCATCCATGTCAGTGCCGCCATCGAGGTCAGCGAGAATCTGCTGCCGGCGCTCGGTCACCTGCTCAAGGTGCTCTGCGAGAAGTCTCTCGAGGTGCAACCCTTCGTGAAGACCGGTCGTACGCACCTGATGGATGCCATGCCGGTGCGCATGAGCCAGGTGCTCGATGGCTGGGCGCAGCAAATCCAGGGCAATATCCAGCTGCTCACCAGCCTGCTGCCCGCCCTCCAGGCCCTGGCCCAGGGGGGTACAGCGGTCGGTACCGGCATCAACGCGCATCCGCGATTTTCCGAACTATTCTGTCAGGAGCTCAATGCGCTGACAGGTCGGCAATTCACCCCCGGCACCAACTTCTTCGCGCTGATCGGCTCTCAGGACACCGCGGTGGCGCTGTCCGGGCAACTGAAGACCACGGCAGTGTCGCTGATGAAGATCGCCAACGACCTTCGCTGGATGAACTCCGGCCCACTGGCCGGCCTCAGTGAGATCGAACTCGAAGCGCTGCAGCCTGGTTCCTCGATCATGCCGGGCAAGGTCAATCCGGTGATCCCGGAAGCCACCGCCATGGTCGCGGCTCAGGTCATCGGCAATGACACCACCATCGCGGTGGCGGGGCAGTCCGGGAATTTCGAGCTGAACGTGATGTTGCCGGTGATCGCTCACAATCTGCTCGGCAGCATCGAGTTGCTGGCCAATGCCAGCCGCCTGCTGGCGGATCGTGCCATCGCCAGCTTCAAGGTCAACGAGCCGAAGCTCAAGGAAGCACTGGGCCGCAACCCGATTCTGGTAACGGCGCTGAACCCGCTGATCGGTTATCAGAAGGCGGCGGAAATCGCCAAGAAGGCGTATCGCGAAGGTCGGCCGATCATCGACGTGGCCGAGGAAATGACCGATCTGGGGCGTGCCGAACTGGAGCAGTTGCTCAACCCGGAACGCCTTACCGAAGGTGGTCTGTAATCGTTGAAACCGCCGCGCAGGTCATCTGGCCTGCGCATTTTCGTCTCAGGGCGAGGAGGCAATCCATGGAGCAGTGGAAGCGACTCATCCAGGCGGGTAACCGCTACTTCGCCGAGGGTTCCTGGGTCGAGGCGCGGGAACAGTATCTGCAAGCGCTGGCGCTTGCTCAAGTGCTGTTCGAGCGCTGGCGGGATGCCGATGCTGCGGTGGCGGCTTTCGTCGTTTCTCAGCACAACCTGGCCGATCTGCAACTGATGATCGGTCATCCGGAAGGCTCCGCGGAGCACCTCTGTGCCTGCCATGAACACCTGTTGCGCTGCATGGACAGTGAGCATCTGTCGCCGTCCTTGCGCCAGGCCGCACTCAATCACAGCGGCCGAACCTACACCAGTCTGTTGAACTTTGTCGCCGAGCACGGGGCCTACCCCCGTACGGATCGATTGTTGGGCGCCCATGCGCCTGGCGATGTTTCACCGGCAGAACGCCCAGCGTCTGTCGTTCGTCAGTACCATTAGAGGAGTGAAAACCATGCCGTATAGCCTGCCTGCTCTGCCTTACGCCTACGATGCCCTGGAGCCGCACATCGATGCGCAAACCATGGAAATCCATCACAGCAAGCACCACCAGACCTACGTCAACAACCTCAACGCTGCCCTGGAAGGCAACTCGCTCGGCGAGCTGCCGGTCGAAGAGCTGCTGACTCGCCTCAAGGACGTGCCGGAAGACAAGCGCGCTGCGGTGATCAACAACGGTGGTGGACATGCCAACCACTCGCTGTTCTGGACCGTGATGAGCACCAGCGGTGGTGGCGAGCCTCAAGGCGAACTGAAAACCGCCATCGACAGCCAGCTGGGTGGTCTGGAGGCTTTCAAGGAAGCCTTCACCAAAGCCGCACTGACCCGCTTCGGCAGTGGCTGGGCCTGGCTCAGCGTGACGCCGCAGAAGAAACTGGTGGTCGAGAGCACCGGTAACCAGGACAGCCCGCTGATGAACGGCAACACGCCGATCCTCGGTCTGGACGTGTGGGAGCATGCCTACTACCTGCGTTATCAGAACCGTCGTCCCGAATACATCGGTGCGTTCTACAACGTCATCGATTGGGCCGAAGTCGCACGCCGCTATCAGGCCGCTCTGGCCTGATCGCATGCCCATGAGCCCACATCGAGTGTGCCTATGAGCCCGCTGCACGAGTTGATTGCGGCCAATGGCCGCTCCTTTCGCTATGCACTGGGCCTGATGCTGCTCGTTGGCGGCGGGACCATTCTCGCCCTCAAGGTCTGGAGTGGTTTGCAGAGCCGGCTTTCGCCGGCTCTGTGGTATGCCTGGCAAGGTGGCATGCTGTGCGCTCTTGGCACGGCTCTGGGCGCCTTGCCGGTCATTTTCATGCGCAGCATTTCGGCACGTTCGTACACGGCCATGCTGGGTTTGGGCGGGGGCATGATGCTCGCTGCCAGTCTTTTCTCACTACTGCCGCCGGCTTTTCAGCTGGCTGACGAGCAGGGCCTGACCAGCAGTCGGGGCTCATTGCTGGTCGCCGCGGCAGTGGTACTGGGTGCTGGCGCCTTATGGGTGCTGGGCCACGGGTTGTCCCGTACATCGCGAGCGCGGGTAAATCAGGGCGTCGGGTCGAGCGTCTGGCTGTTCGTCATCGCCATCGTGTTGCACAACGTGCCGGAGGGCATGGCGGTCGGCGTGGCGGCTGCAGCCAATCTGGCGAATGCCGACGGTTTGACGCTGGGGATTGCGTTGCAGGACGTGCCCGAGGGGCTGATCATTGCCTTGGTGCTGGCCGGGGCGGGCATGTCGCTCTACAAGGCGGTCTTCTGCGGTGCGGCGTCCGGGTTGGTAGAGCCGCTGTTCGCCGTGCTTTCGGCCTGGCTGGCCGGTGCGTCGCTGCAGCTGCTGCCCTGGGGGCTGGCGATGGCCGCGGGAGCGATGCTCTTCGTGGTGCTGCGCGAGATCATTCCCAAGCTGTATCGGCGCGCTGACGTGCCGCCGGCCTCGCTGGGGTTCGCATCGGGGTTCGTGCTGATGCTGGTTCTGGGCAATGCCCTGAGCGTCTGAGAGCGGTTACTCGCCTTCGTCGAAGTAGTTGTTGATCAAGTCGATCAGCGCCTGCAGGGCCTCCTCTTCCCGTTCGCCCTCGGTCGCCAGATGTACGGTGGTGCCCTTGCCGGCGGCGAGCATCATCACCGCCATGATGCTCTTGCCTTCCACCAGGCTGTCGACGCTGCGCCCGATTTTCACCTGGCAGGGAAAGCGCCCTGCGACTCCGACGAACTTGGCGGCGGCACGCGCATGCAGGCCGAGTTTGTTGATGATGGTGATTTCACGGGCGGGCATCGCGGCAATTCCTTAACTGAGGTCGCGGTGGCGGATCTGAACGTTCTTCAGCAGCGGTTTGAGGGCGTGGCCCAGGCGGTTGGCGAGATACACCGAACGATGATGGCCACCGGTGCAGCCAATCGCAACGGTGACGTAGGAGCGATTGCTGGCAGCGAAGCGCGGCAGCCATTTGTGCAGGTAGGCGAAGATGTCCTGGTACATGTCCTGGACGTCCTCCTGGGCTGCGAGGTATTCCTCCACCGGCTGTTCGAGGCCCGTGAAGTCACGCAGCTCGGGCTTCCAGTAGGGGTTGGGCAGGCAGCGCACGTCGAACACCAGATCCGCATCCACTGGCATCCCCCGTTTGAAACCGAAGGACTCGATCAGGTAGGCGGTGCCCGGCTCCGGCTGGTTGAGCAGGCGCAGCTTGAGGGTGTCGCGCAGTTGGTAGAGATTCAGGTGAGTGGTGTCGATCTTGAGGTCGGCACGGTCGATGATCGGGCTCAGCAGCTTGGTCTCGTCGACCATGGCCTCGGCCAGCGAGCGCTGGTCGTTGGTCAGCGGATGACGCCTGCGCGTCTCCGAAAAGCGCTTGAGCAGCGTTTCTTCGCTGGCATCCAGGTACAGGACATCGCAGCGGATATTGCGGCCGCGCACTTCGTCGAGCAGTTCGGAGAAACGCTTGAGCTGGCTGGGCAGGTTGCGTGCGTCTATCGACACCGCGACTTGCGGGTGCAACAGCTCGGTGTGCAGCAACGCCCGTTCGGCCAGCTCGGGAAGCAGGCCGGCAGGCAGATTGTCGATGCAATAGAAGCCGTTGTCCTCGAGCACGTCGAGAGCGGTGCTCTTGCCCGAGCCGGAACGGCCGCTGACGATGATCAGGCGCATGGGCTCATCCTGTGTAGGGCTATTGGCCGTTCTGCACGTTCACTACGGTCTGGTACAGCGATTGACTGTCCTGAGCCTGGCGCAGTCGCTCGCGAACGTCCTCGCGGTCGAACATGCTGGCGATCTGGCGCAGCAGTTCCAGGTGCTCATCGGTCGCTGCTTCGGGAACCAGCAGCACGAACAGCAAATCGACAGGGGCGCCATCGATTGCGTCGAAATCCACCGCGGCGTCGAGTTTCAGCAGCGCACTGATCGGTGAGCTGCACCCGGGCAAGCGGCAATGAGGAATGGCGATGCCATTGCCGAAACCGGTCGAGCCGAGTTTCTCCCGGGCGATCAGGCTTTCATAGATGGTCTGGCCATCGAGATCGGGCAGGTCGCGCGCGATCACGGCAGCTATCTGTTCGAGTACACGCTTTTTACTGCCGCCCGGCACGTTCACGAGGGAACGGCCGGGGGTCAGGATATTTTCAAGTCGGATCATAGGAGAAGGACGAGGTCAGCGGGCCATTGCGCCCTGCTGGCGGTCGAGCTGTTTTTCCTTGTGCTTGATGAGTTGGCGGTCAAGTTTGTCGGTCAGTAGATCGATGGCGGCGTACATGTCTTCATGCTCGGCATTGGCCACCACTTCGCCTCCGGCGATGTGCAAGGTGGCTTCGACTTTCTGCTTGAGCTTCTCGACCTCCAGGATGACCTGCACATTGGTGATCTTGTCGAAGTGCCGCTCGAGACGTCCGAGCTTTTCCTCGATGTAGCTGCGTAGTGCGTCTGTCACATCCAGCTGGTGCCCACTGATGTTGACTTGCATACCGCTTCTCCTTGTTGCCGTGTGTGAGTGGCAGGCTATACACCTGCCGCAGGAACACTGGGGCTCTACTACAAGGCCGCTCACATCAGTCGTTTGCGTTCGCTCGAAGGCGCTATACCGAGCGATTCACGGTACTTGGCGACTGTGCGGCGCGCCACTTGAATGCCCTGTGCTTCCAGTAAACCAGCGATCTTGCTATCGCTCAATGGCTTTTTCGCATTTTCCGCGGCGACCAGTTTCTTGATGATCGCGCGGATCGCGGTGGACGAACATTCGCCGCCTTCGGAGGTGCTGACGTGGCTGGAGAAGAAGTATTTCAGCTCGTAAATGCCACGCGGTGTATGCATGTACTTCTGGGTGGTGACGCGTGAGATGGTCGATTCGTGCATGCCCACCGCTTCGGCGATGTCGTGCAGTACCAACGGCTTCATGGCTTCGTCGCCGTAGTCGAGGAAGCCGCGCTGGTGTTCGACGATCTGCGTCGCGACCTTCATCAGGGTTTCGTTGCGGCTCTGCAGGCTCTTGATGAACCAGCGTGCTTCCTGCAACTGATTGCGCATGAAGGTGTTGTCGGCGCTGGAGTCGGCGCGCTTCACGAAGCCTGCGTACTGCGCGTTGACGCGCAGGCGAGGCATGGCCTCCTGGTTGAGTTCCACCAGCCAGCGATCGTTGTGCTTGCGCACGATCACGTCAGGCACCACGTACTCGGGCTCGCTCGATTCGATCTGCGAACCGGGGCGCGGGTTGAGGCTCTGAATCAGCTCGATGACCGGGCGCAGCTCGTCTTCCTTGAGCTTCATGCGGCGCATCAGCTGGCTGTAGTCGCGGCTGCCGAGCAGGTCGAGGTAGTCACTGGTGAGGCGCTGGGCCTCGCTCAGCCAGGGGGTATTGGCCGGCAGTTGGCGCAGTTGCAGAAGCAGGCACTCGCGCAGGTCGCGGGCGGCGATGCCGGAAGGCTCGAACTGCTGGATGCGGTGCAGCACGGCTTCGACTTCATCGAGCTCGACATCGAGTTCGGGGTCGAAGGCGTCGGTGATTTCTTCGAGGGTTTCCTCGAGGTAGCCCTGACCATTGATGCAGTCGATCAGCGTCACTGCGATGAGGCGGTCCTTGTCGGACATAGGTGCCAGGTTGAGTTGCCAGAGCATGTGACTCTGCAGGCTCTCGCCGGCAGAGGTGCGAGTGGTGAAGTCCCACTCGTCGTCATCATTGCTTGGCAGGCTGCTGGCGCTGGTCTGATAGACGTCTTCCCAGGCCGTGTCGACCGGCAGTTCGCTGGGGATTCGCTCGCCCCATTCGCCTTCTTCCAGATTGTCGACGGTCTGGGTGTTTTCCTGGAAAGTTGGTTCCTGAAATTTCTCTTCCTGAGCGGCCGCCGTGGGTGCGCTTTCCGCGCCGTCGGCCATGGGGTCCGAATTGTCGAAGTCGTCGCCTTCTTCCTGACGCTCGAGCATCGGGTTCGACTCCAGTGCCTCCTGGATCTCCTGTTGCAGATCCAGCGTGGACAGTTGGAGCAGGCGAATGGCTTGTTGCAGCTGCGGTGTCATCGTCAGCTGCTGGCCCATTTTCAGGACTAGCGATGGTTTCATTGCAGACCTTATCTGGCGTCTGTGCGCGATCCACGACAGGGCGCCAAAGCGCCACTAGGAAGCAAATTATATGCCTGAATCCGAGTGCTTTGCCTAGAGCCCGTTACCATTTCATTACGACCCTGTCGTGGGTAGCGGGCGCTGGGCGTTCATCGGCGGGAAATTCGTTACAGGCGGAATTCGTGGCCCAGATAGACTTCCTTGACCACCTGGTTGGCCAGGATCGCAGCGGAATCGCCTTCGGCGATCAGTTGACCATCGCTGACGATGTAGGCGGTTTCGCAGATATCCAGGGTTTCGCGCACGTTGTGGTCGGTGATCAGCACGCCAATGCCTTTGGCCTTGAGGTGGTGAATGATTTGCTTGATGTCACCGACCGAGATCGGGTCGACGCCGGCGAAGGGCTCATCGAGAAGGATGAATTTCGGCGAGGTGGCGAGGGCGCGGGCGATTTCGACGCGGCGGCGTTCGCCACCCGAGAGGCTCATGCCCAGGTTGTCGCGGATGTGCGTGATGTGGAATTCCTGCAGCAGGCTTTCCAGCTCCTGCAGACGCTGCGCACGGTTGAGGTCCTTGCGCGTTTCCAGGATCGCCATGATGTTGTCGGAGACGCTCAGCTTGCGAAAGATCGAGGCTTCCTGAGGCAGGTAGCCGATACCGGCGCGAGCACGGCCATGCATGGGTTGGTGGCTGACGTCGAGATCGTCGATCAGCACGCGGCCCTGATCGGCCTGAACCAGGCCGACGATCATGTAGAAGCAGGTGGTTTTGCCGGCGCCGTTGGGGCCGAGCAGGCCGACGATCTGCCCGCTTTCGATGCTCAGGCTGACGTCGCGAACGACCTGGCGACCCTTGTAGCTTTTTGCCAGATGCTGGGCTTTCAGTGTTGCCATCGTTATTGGCCCTGCTCGGCGGCGGGTTTCTTCTGCGGCTGAATCACCATGTCGATGCGCGGGCGCGGGGTCGACACGTTGGTGCCCGTGGCGCGACCGGCATTGACGATCTGACGCTGGGTGTCATAGACGATCTTCTCGCCTTCGAAGGTGTTGCCTTCCTGAACCACCTTGGCCTGGTCGATCAGCACGATGCGTTCATTGGCCGCGAAGTATTGGATGGTCAGGCCGTAGGCCTTGACGATCTGCTTGTCGGCAGACGGCTTCTGCTCGTAGTAGGCCGGTTTGCCCACCGAGGTGAACACGTCGATATCGCCCTGTGCATTCTGGGTGATGGTGACGGTGTCGCCAGTGATTTTCAGGGTGCCCTGAGTGATGACGACATCGCCGCGGTACACCGCCACGCCTTGCTTGTCGTCCAGCTCAGCACTGTCGGCCTGCACGCGGATCGGTTGATCGCGGTCGCTCGGCAGAGCCCAGGCGCTTGCGCTTCCGAGCGTGGCGCCGAGGCTGAGAAGTAGGGGGAGGGTTTTAACGAACCTCATGCTGGCCTCTTACGTTGGACTGCAGGAGCATCCTGCCGTCATTCAAGTACGCTTTCATTCCTTGTGCCGTGGTCACCCCGTTGGCCGCGTCGATTCTAACGGCTTGCTGGGTCTGCGCATATTCCTTCTGTGGGAATACGGTCAGGCGGCTGGTGGTGAGTATAGTGGGGCGGCCTTTTTCGTCCGTGCGCTCCACGCGCACCTGATCGATCAATTCGACCTCTTCGCCATCCGGGCCTACCTCGCCACGGGCGCTGCGCACCTTCCAGGGAAGTTCGGTGCCGCGGAACAGATTCATGCGCGGCTCGGTCAGCAGGGTGACGTCGGTGCTCTGCACGTGCTCCAGGCGGTCGCTGGTCATGTCGCTCTGCACCTTGCCGTCGGGCAGGTATTGCACGCTGCGGGCATTCACGGCGTAGAAGTCGATCGGATTGTCCGGCCCGCTCTGCTGTGGCGCGCTGGAGAAACTGTCTGGATTGATGTTCCAGTACCCGGCGGCCACCAGCAGCAGTGCACCGAAGGTCAGCAGGACGGGAGTGATGAATTTGCGCAGCATCGGCAGGCCCTAAAGGTAGGCGGACTGGGCGGCTTCGAGAGTGCCCTGGCCGCGCATGATCAGTTCGCAGAATTCGCGGGCCGCACCTTCGCCGCCACGCGCTTCGGTGACGCCGTGGGCGTGCTCGCGCACGAAGCCGTTGGCGCTGGCTACCGCCATGCCCAGGCCGACACGGCGAATCACCGGCAGGTCCGGCAGGTCATCGCCCAGGTAGGCCACCTGTTCGTAGCTCAGGCCCAGTTCGGCGAGCAGCTCGTCGAGCACGTCGAGTTTGTCTTCACGGCCCTGATACAAGTGCTGGATGCCCAGGTTCTGAGCGCGGCGCTCGACCACCGGGGTCTTGCGACCGCTGATGATTGCGGTGCGCACGCCGGAATTGATCAGCATCTTGATGCCCTGGCCGTCCAGGGTATTGAAGGTCTTGAACTCGCTGCCGTCGACCAGAAAGTACAGCTTGCCGTCGGTAAGCACGCCGTCGACGTCGAAGATCGCCAGTTTGATGGCGCGAGCGCGCTGCAGAAGGTCGTTCATCACATGACCCCCGCGCGCAACAGGTCACCAAGGTTGAAGGCGCCTACCGGGTAACCACTGGTGTCGATCACCACCAGCGCGCTGATCTTGTTGTCTTCCATTATCTTCAGGGCCTCGGCAGCGAGCATATCGGCCCGAGCGGTCTTGCCGTGCGGGGTCATGACATCGTCGATGCGCGCATCACGTACATCGATGCCTTTGTCCAGGGCGCGGCGCAGGTCACCGTCGGTGAAGATTCCGGCCAGACGACCGTCGTTTTCAAGGACCGCGGTCATGCCCAGGCCTTTCTGGGTCATTTCCAGCAATGCATCACGCAGGCTGGTGCCGCGTTTGACCTGCGGCAGGCTCTCGCCCGCGTGCATGACGTTCTCGACCTTGAGCAGCAGGCGGCGACCCAGGGCACCGCCCGGATGGGAGAAGGCGAAGTCTTCGGCGGTGAAGCCGCGGGCCTCTAGCAGCGCGATGGCCAGGGCGTCGCCAAGTACCAGCGAGGCGGTGGTGGAAGAGGTCGGCGCCAGGTTGAGTGGGCAGGCTTCCTTGGCTACGCGGGTGTCGAGGTTGACTTCGGCAGCCTTGGACAGCGGCGACTCCGGGTTGCCGGTCATGCTGATCAGGGTAATGCCGAGGCGCTTGATCAGCGGCAGCAGTGTGACGATTTCGGCCGTGGAGCCCGAGTTGGACAGCGCGAGCACGACGTCGTCACGGGTGATCATGCCCATGTCGCCGTGGCTGGCTTCGGCAGGGTGCACGAAAAATGCGGTGGTACCGGTGCTGGCCAGGGTGGCGGCGATCTTGTTGCCGATATGCCCTGATTTGCCCATGCCGACCACGACCACGCGGCCCTTGCTGGCGAGAATCAGCTCGCATGCCTTGACGAAATCGGCGTCGATACGAGGCAGCAGCTCTTGCACCGCCTCGATCTCGAGGCGGATGGTGCGCTGTGCGGAATCAATCAGGTCGCGGGTCTGGTTCATGCTCTGCTTGGGCTGCTGTACGAAAAAGACAGGGATTATAGCGGGAAAGACTACAGGACTCATCATTCATGGCGCTGCGCAAAAGTGGCAAAGCTGTCACAAGCCTGAACGTCGGTCTTGCTCGGCTTTGGCGGCCATTGGCGCGAATGCTATAGTCCGCTGCCATTTTTGGCCCGCATGGCCGATCGCCGTGCCCTTATTCCGATGCTGGGCGTCTGATTAGGAAGGCAGTACGCAATGGAGTTCCGATGAGCGCCGAAAATCAGTACGCGGTCGAGTTGAAAAACGTCAGTTTTCAACGCGGCGAGCGGCACATCTTCAAGAACGTCGACATATGCATACCGCGGGGCAAGGTCACCGGGATCATGGGCCCCTCCGGGTGCGGCAAGACCACCTTGTTGCGGCTGATAGCCGCCGAGCTGCGCCCGAGCGCGGGTCAGATACACGTCAACGGCCTGAATCTGCCCGACCTGTCGCGCAGCGAGCTGTTCGACATGCGCAAGCAGATGGGCGTGCTGTTTCAGAGTGGCGCGTTGTTCACCGACCTCGACGTGTTCGAGAACGTGGCGTTCCCGTTGCGGGTGCATACCCAGCTCCCCGAAGAAATGATTCGTGACATTGTCCTGATGAAACTGCAGGCAGTCGGCTTGCGTGGTGCCATCGAATTGATGCCCGATGAGCTGTCCGGCGGTATGAAGCGGCGCGTCGCGCTGGCCCGGGCGATTGCCCTGGATCCGCAGATTCTGATGTACGACGAGCCGTTCGTCGGCCAGGACCCGATCGCCATGGGCGTGCTGGTGCGCCTGATCCGTCTGCTCAACGATGCCCTGGGTATCACCAGCATCGTGGTCTCCCACGATCTGGCGGAAACCGCGAGCATCGCCGACTACATCTATGTGGTCGGTGACAGTCAGGTGCTGGGGCAGGGAACGCCTGCCGAGTTGCGCGACTCCGAGAATCCACGGGTGCGCCAATTCATGCAGGGCACGCCAGACGGGCCGGTCCCGTTTCATTTTCAAGCGCCGAGCTACCACGACGATTTACTGGGGGGGCGCTGATGCGCAGGACATCTACACTCGAACGCGTACGCCTGTTCGGGCGTGCGGGTATCGACGTGGTCGCCTCGCTGGGGCGTTCGACGATCTTTCTGCTGCGCGCGCTGTTCGGTCGCGGTACGTCGGGCAACTCGCTGCAACTGCTGATCAAGCAGCTGTATTCGGTGGGCGTGCTGTCGCTCGCGATCATCGTGGTTTCCGGCCTGTTCATCGGCATGGTGCTTTCTCTGCAGGGGTTCAGCATTCTCGCCAAGTACGGGTCCGAGCAGGCGGTCGGGCAGATGGTCGCCCTGACTCTGCTGCGTGAGCTGGGGCCGGTGGTCACTGCGTTGCTGTTCGCCGGTCGAGCCGGTTCCGCGCTGACCGCCGAGATCGGCAACATGAAATCCACCGAGCAGCTATCGAGCCTGGCGATGATTGGTGTCGACCCGCTCAAGCACATCGTCGCACCGCGACTGTGGGCGGGCTTCATCTCCATGCCGCTGCTGACCATGATTTTCAGCGTGGTCGGTATCTGGGGCGGGGCGATGGTCGCCGTCGACTGGCTGGGCGTCTACGAAGGCTCGTTCTGGGCCAATATGCAAAACAGTGTTTCGTTCCGCGAAGACGTGCTCAACGGGATAATCAAAAGCCTGGTCTTCGCCTTCGTCGTTACCTGGATCGCGGTGTTCCAGGGCTACGACTGCGAGCCCACCTCCGAAGGTATCAGCCGCGCCACCACCCGTACGGTGGTGTATGCCTCGCTGGCCGTATTGGGGCTGGATTTCATTCTGACCGCTTTGATGTTTGGAGATTTCTGATGCAAAACCGCACGATGGAAATCGGTGTCGGCCTGTTTCTCCTGGCCGGCCTGCTGGCCCTGCTGCTGCTGGCTCTGCGTGTCAGCGGCCTGGCGCCTGGCAACGCCGTCGACACCTACAAGGTCTACGCGCACTTCGACAACATTGCCGGCCTCACCATGCGCGCCAAGGTGACCATGGCGGGGGTGAGCATCGGTCGGGTGACGGCGATCGATCTGGATCGTGACAGCTACACCGGGCGCGTAACGATGGAACTAGACGGCAGTGTCGACAATCTTCCGGTGGACTCCACCGCGTCGATCCTGACTGCAGGGCTGCTCGGTGAAAAGTACGTGGGGATCAGCGTCGGTGGCGATGAAGAGCTGCTGGCCGACGGCGGAACCATCCATGACACCCAGTCTTCTCTGGTGCTCGAAGACCTGATTGGCAAATTCCTGCTCAATTCGGTCAATAGGGATCAGGACAGCCAATGAGGTACCCGATGATGATCAAGACCGTGCGCAACAGCCTTGTCGCTCTGCTGGCCGCACTGCCGTTGCTGGCAGTGGCCGCGCCTGCCGCCCATGAAGTGGTGCAGCAGACCACCGAGACCCTGCTGGCCGATCTCAAGGCCAACAAGGAGCAGTACCGCAGCAATCCCGACGCGTTCTACAACTCGCTCAACGAGATCCTGGGGCCGGTGGTCGATGTCGATGGCGTCGCCCGCAGCGTGATGACGGTGCGCTACTCGCGTGAGGCCACACCCGAGCAGATGACCCGTTTCCAGGAGAGCTTCAAGCGCAGCCTGATGCAGTTCTATGGCAACGCGCTGCTCGAGTACAACAACCAGGACATCCGTGTGCTGCCTGCTTCCGGCAAGCAGGACCCGCAGCGCACCTCGGTCAACATGGAGATTCGCGATGGCAAGGGCACGGTCTATCCGCTGTCGTACACCATGGTCGCCATGGACGGGACCTGGAAGCTGCGTAATGTGGTGATCAACGGCATCAACGTCGGCAAGCTGTTCCGTGACCAGTTCGCCCAGTCGATGCAGAACAACCGCAACGATCTGGACAAGGTCATCGACAGCTGGGCCGATACCGTCGCCCGCGCACGCCAGGCCCGGGGGGCATCGTGAGTTCAGCGGCTATCTTCGAGCAGGCGCCAGGCGTTCTGGCGCTTTCCGGCATCCTCGATTATCAGAGTGGTCCGGCCCTGCGCGAGCAGGGTGGCCGGCTGATCCAGGCCACCCAGGCGCCCGCCTGCGTGATCGACTGCGCGGCGGTTGAGAAGTCCAGCAGCGTCGGGCTTTCCCTGCTGCTCTGCTACACCCGCGATGCCCGAGCTGCCGGCAAGACACTGAGCATTCGCGGTCTGCCCAGGGACATGGCCGGGATCGCCAAGGTGTGCGAGCTTCAGCACGTACTGCCCCTGGAGGCCTGAAGGCACTCTGCGAGCGGCGGCGATGAGCTTCTCGCGGTGGCGTTCGATACCGGGAATTTCTCGTCAGATTTTTTGGTATGATGCTCGCCCCATGTCTACAGGCTCGTGCCGAATGCGGCTGGTGGATCGTGAAGCCAGCATCGTTGCTTCCCGACCTTTCCCGCACTTGCAGCACAGACGCTTGTACACAGATGTCGCCATGCGACGTTCACGCTTATTGAATACGTTGATCGAGGTTGAGCATGCAGGCCCTTGAGGTAAAAAGTTTCTTGGAGACCAAACTGCCGGACGTTCAGGTAGAGGTCGACGGCGAAGGCTGCAACTTCCAACTCAACCTGATCAGCGACGAGCTGGCCGGCCTCAGCCCGGTCAAGCGTCAGCAGCAAATCTACGCTCACCTCAATCCCTGGATCGCCGATGGCAGCATCCACGCCGTGAGCATGAAATTCTTCAGCCGTGCCGATTGGGCCGCGCGTTCCTGAGACGACGAGTTAGCTATGGATAAATTAAGCATTACTGGCGGCGTGCGTCTCGACGGTGAGATCCGCATTTCCGGTGCAAAGAACTCCGCACTGCCGATCCTGGCTGCGACCCTGCTCGGCAGCGCGCCGGTGACCATCTGCAACCTGCCGCACCTGCATGACATCACCACGATGATCGAGCTGTTCGGACGCATGGGTATCGAGCCGATCATCGACGAGAAACTCAGCGTCGAAGTCGATGCGCGCACCATGAAGACCCTGGTCGCGCCCTACGAGCTGGTGAAGACCATGCGCGCTTCGATTCTGGTACTCGGCCCCATGGTCGCCCGTTTCGGTGAGGCCGAAGTGGCGCTGCCTGGCGGTTGCGCCATTGGCTCGCGTCCGGTCGACCTGCACATCCGTGGTCTGGAAGCGATGGGCGCGATCATCGATGTCGAAGGCGGTTACATCAAGGCCAAGGCGCCTGAAGGCGGCCTGCGTGGCGCGCACTTCTTCTTCGATATGGTCAGTGTGACCGGCACCGAGAACATTCTGATGGCCGCCACCCTGGCCAAAGGGCGCACGGTGCTGGAAAACGCCGCTCGCGAACCGGAAGTGGTCGATCTGGCCAACTGCCTGATCGCCATGGGCGCGAAGATTCAAGGTGCCGGTACCGACACCATCACCATCGACGGCGTTGAAAGCCTGCATGGCGCGCGCTTCAACGTGATGCCCGACCGTATCGAAACCGGTACCTACCTGGTGGCCGCTGCCGCCACCGGTGGCCGCGTCAAGGTCAAGGATGCCGACCCGAGCACCCTGGAGGCCGTGCTGGCCAAGCTGCAGGAAGCCGGCGCCGAAATCACTACCGGGCCCGACTGGATCGAGCTGGACATGAAGGGCAAGCGACCGAAGGCCGTGAGCCTGCGTACCGCTCCCTATCCGGCGTTCCCGACCGACATGCAGGCGCAGTTCATTGCCCTCAATGCCATTGCCGAGGGCTCTGGCACGGTGATCGAGACGATTTTCGAAAACCGCTTCATGCACGTGTACGAAATGAGCCGCATGGGCGCGCAGATCCAGGTCGAAGGCAACACGGCCATCGTCACCGGTACCGCGCAGCTCAAGGGTGCTCCCGTAATGGCCACCGACCTGCGCGCTTCGGCGAGCCTGGTCATCGCCGCGCTGGTCGCCCAGGGCGACACGGTGATCGATCGCATCTACCACATCGACCGTGGCTACGAATGCATCGAAGAGAAACTGCAATTGCTGGGGGCGAAGATTCGCCGCGTGCCGGGCTGACCACATGCTGACCATTGCCCTGTCGAAAGGCCGTATTCTCGATGACACCCTGCCGCTGCTCGCGGCGGCAGGCATCGTGCCGACCGAGAATCCGGACAAGAGCCGCAAGCTGATCATCCCGACCACCCAGGACGACGTACGTCTGCTGATCGTCCGTGCCACTGACGTGCCGACCTACGTCGAGCATGGTGCTGCCGACCTCGGTGTCGCTGGCAAGGACGTGTTGCTCGAGTACGGTGGCCAGGGGCTCTACGAGCCACTGGACCTGCGTATCGCTCGTTGCAAGCTGATGACCGCCGGTGCCGTGGGTGCGGCCGAACCCAAGGGCCGCCTGCGCGTTGCCACCAAGTTCGTCAACGTCGCCAAGCGCTACTATGCCGAGCAAGGCCGGCAGGTCGACATCATCAAACTGTACGGTTCCATGGAACTGGCGCCGCTGGTTGGCCTGGCCGACAAGATCATCGATGTGGTCGACACCGGTAACACCCTGCGTGCCAACGGTCTGGAAGCTCAGGAACTGATCGCCCACATCAGCTCGCGTCTGATCGTCAACAAGGCCTCCATGAAAATGCAGCATGGCCGCATCCAGGCCCTGATCGACACGCTGCGTGAAGCGGTCGAGACGCATCATCCGCATTGATCCTCTCCCGCGCGGCCTTCGGGCTGCGCAGTGCCTATCCGTGTCATAGCCAAATTCTCAGGTGCCCGCACGGTGGGCTTGCTACTCTAGCGGCGCCTGAGAACACGCCATCCAGATGAGGCTTTCGCTATGACCGCTCCAGTTGCCATTCGCCGACTCAACGCTGCCGACCCGGATTTCGCTCATCATCTGGATCATCTGCTGAGCTGGGAAAGCGTCTCGGACGACGGCGTCAATCAGCGCGTGCTGGATATCATCAAGGCCGTGCGTGAGCGTGGCGATGCTGCGCTGGTCGAGTTCACCCAGCGTTTCGATGCCCTTGAAGTCGCCTCCATGGCTGACCTGATTCTGCCGCGCGAGCGTCTGGAACTGGCGCTGACGCGCATTACCGCGGAGCAGCGCCAGGCGTTGGAAATCGCCGCCGAGCGGGTACGCAGCTACCACGAAAAGCAGAAGCAGGATTCCTGGACCTACACCGAAGCCGACGGCACGGTGCTGGGCCAGAAGGTCACGCCGCTGGATCGTGCAGGGCTGTACGTGCCGGGCGGCAAGGCATCCTACCCGTCGTCGGTACTGATGAATGCCATTCCGGCCAAGGTCGCCGGAGTACCCGAGGTCGTGATGGTGGTGCCAACGCCCCGTGGCGAGATCAACGAAATCGTTCTGGCTGCCGCGGCGATTGCCGGGGTCGACCGGGTCTTCACCATCGGGGGGGCACAGGCTGTCGCAGCGCTGGCCTATGGCACCGAGAGCGTACCGCCGGTGGACAAGATCGTCGGCCCGGGCAACATCTATGTGGCCACTGCCAAACGTCATGTATTCGGCAAGGTCGGTATCGACATGATCGCCGGGCCGTCGGAAATCCTCGTCGTGTGCGACGGCCAGACCGACCCGGACTGGATCGCCATGGACCTGTTCTCCCAGGCCGAGCACGACGAAGACGCGCAGTCGATTCTGGTCAGCCCGGATGCGGCGTTCCTCGACAAGGTTGCCGAGAGCATCGCCCGCCTGCTGCCGAGCCTGGAGCGGGAGGCGATTGCGCGAACTTCAATCGAAGGTCGCGGCGCGCTGATCCTGGTCGCGGACATGGGCCAGGCCATCGAGGTGGCCAACCGCATCGCGCCAGAACACCTGGAACTCTCGGTCGAGAACCCGGAGCAGTATCTGCCAGAGATTCGCCATGCTGGCGCCATCTTCATGGGCCGTTACACCGCCGAAGCACTGGGCGATTACTGTGCGGGGCCGAACCACGTATTGCCTACATCGGGCACTGCGCGTTTCTCGTCGCCGCTGGGGGTCTACGACTTCCAGAAGCGTTCGTCGATCATCCACTGTTCGGCCGAAGGTGCGTCCGAGCTCGGCAAGGTGGCCTCGGTGCTGGCCCGTGGCGAGTCGCTGACCGCCCATGCCCGCAGTGCCGAGTACCGCATCAAGAACTGACCCAACGACCCAACCGAATTCGAGGAGAGCGGGCAGATGAGCAAATTCTGGAGCCCCTTCGTCAAAGACCTGGTGCCATACGTACCGGGTGAGCAGCCCAAGCTGAGCAAGCTGGTCAAGCTCAACACCAATGAAAACCCCTACGGCCCGTCGCCCAGGGCCATCGCCGCCATGGGCGAGGCGCTCAACGACGACCTGCGTCTGTACCCCGACCCCAATGGTGATCGCCTGAAGCAGGCAGTCGCCCAGTTCTACGGCGTAAAGGCCGCTCAGGTATTCGTCGGCAACGGTTCTGACGAAGTGCTGGCCCATGCCTTCCACGGCCTGTTCCAGCACGGCAAACCGTTGCTGTTCCCCGATATCAGCTACAGCTTCTACCCGGTCTACTGCGGCCTGTATGGCATTCAGGCCGAACCGTTGGCGCTGGACGAGCAGTTCCAGATCCGCGTCGAGGATTATGCGCGGCCCAACGGCGGCATCATTTTCCCCAACCCCAACGCCCCCACTGGCTGCCTGCTGGCCCTGGAAGCCATCGAGCGGTTGCTGCAGGCCAACCCGGATACCGTGGTGCTGGTGGATGAAGCCTATATCGACTTCGGCGGCGTCTCGGCCATCGGCCTGGTCGACAAGTACCCGAACCTGCTGGTCACCCAGACCCTGTCCAAGTCACGTTCCCTGGCGGGCCTGCGGGTTGGCCTGGCGGTCGGGCACGTGGACCTGATCGAGGCGCTGGAACGGATCAAGAACAGCTTCAACTCCTACCCGCTGGACCGTATTGCCATCGCCGGTGCTGCGGCTGCGTTCGAGGACCGCGCCTACTTCGAGCAGACTTGTGCCGCGGTGATCGACAGCCGCGAAAAGGTCACCGCTGGTTTGCAGGCACTGGGGTTCGAGGTGCTGCCTTCGGCTGCCAACTTCATCTTCGCCCGTCATCCGCAACGTGATGCTGCCGGTATCGCGGCTGCACTGCGTGAGCAGGGCGTGATCGTGCGCCACTTCAAGCAGGCGCGCATCGCCCAGTTCCTGCGTATCAGCATCGGTTCGCCGGAGCAGAACCAGGCGCTGCTGGAGGCCCTGGCGGCGCTCTGAGGTTTGCGGGCAGCATGAAAAAGCCAGGGCAGATGCCCTGGCTTTTTCGTTTTAGTGTCGGCGCCGGCTTGGTCTCGAACGGCAGTACGCACCACCGGTGTTGCCATCGCCATTCGCCGCGAGGTCGCGGCTCCTGCAGCTGCGTAGGAGCGTCGCCCACGGCGCGAATCGGGCGATGGAACCTCAGGCTCGATGCCGCTGACCGGCTCGAGCGTCGACCATCAGTGATGATGCCCCTGGCCGATGAACGTCAGCGAGGTGAAGTAGCCACGGCTGTCGATATCGGCGTCACCTTTCACCGGCTGGCTGGCCTCGGCGGCGATGATGTTCAGGCCTTCGTTGCGAATCACCACATGCGCTTCGCCCTTGGCATTGGTGGTGGCGCTGACCTGATCCGGTGCACTGCGATAGTCGCCGATCAGCTTGATGTCGGCAGCTGGCTTGCCGTCGACCAGCACACGGACCGGCAGTGGCTTGCCGACACCGACTTCGATGGGGTCGGCCAACGGCACGATCACCATGCGCAGGTCTTTGAGGTCAGGCAGGCGGGCACCTTCCTGATAGATGGCCAAGCTGTATTTGTAGGTATGCAGTGCTTCCACGGCGTTCGGGACGTGGCTGCGGCCCTGGTTGATCCATTTGCCATCCGCGGTCTTCGACCAGGCACCATTATCCAGCGCCACGGCCAGCGACGCTGGTGCGCTCAGCGGCTTCAGGCGGGCGTGGTCGGCGAGGCGCTCGATGGTCACCGGAATGCTCTTGCCGGCGCCATTGAAGGCCCAGGCGCGGCTGACCTTGTCGGCCTTGAACGCGTCGTCTTCGGCACCGTGGCCGTAGACCACTTCGATATTGCCGCGACGTTGCTCCGTCCACAGGCCGTGGGCGCCGGCTTGGCCGGCGACGACCAGAAGTGCCAGTAGAGCGGCGGTTTTGCTTGAGATGCGCATGATGCGTCCTTTCGATCAGAGGTTGAGAGTCAGGCTGACGCTGACATTGCGAGGTTCGCCCGGAACTACCCAGGCGCTGTTGAACGAGCGCTCGTAGTATTTGCGGTCCAGCAGGTTGTTGAGGTTCAGGCCCACGGTGACTTCTTCGCTGGCCTTGTAGTGGGCCAGCAGATCGACCGTGCTGTAAGAGGGCAGGGTGAAGTTGCTACCCGCCTGGCCGGAGCGCTCGCCGACGTAGTTGAGGGCTGCGCCGATGTCGGAGCCGCGCAGGGCTCCATTCTGGAACTCGTACACACTCATCAGGCTGGCGCTGTTGCGAGCGATGCCGAGCAGGTCGCTACCTTTCGGCAAGGCCGCGTCGCCTTTGGTTACCTCCGCATCGATGTAGGCGTAGGCACCGATGACCCGTACGGCATCGCTCAACTGGCCGCTGAACTGCATGTCGAGACCCTGGCTGCGTGCTTCGCCGGCGGCAACGCTTTCGCCCAGAGCATCGGTGGTGATGACGTTTTCCTTGTCGATCTGGAACAGCGCGATGGTCGCGCCGAGGCGTCCGTCGAGCAGGTCGAGTTTCACCCCGGTCTCGTAGCCCAGGCCCTTTTCCGGTTTGTAGACCTGGCCCTGTGTGCCAATGCTGTTGGGTTTGAACGAGGTCGAGGCATTGGCGAATACGCCGACCTGCGGAGTCAGTTGATAAAGCAGGCCGAGGCGCGGTGTAGCGACGTCCTTTTCCTGGCTGTTGCTGACGCGCGTCGCACGGTTCAGTGAGGTCTGTTCAACATGCTCCAGGCGTACTCCGACCAGACCACGCAGGCGCTCGGTAAAGGCGATCTGATCCTGAAGGTTCAGGGCGTAGCTTTCGGTGCGCTCGTGGAAGTCGTTGGCACGGGTCAGCGCTGGCTTGGCCTGGCCGTACACCGGGTTGTAGATATCCAGGCCGTAGCTCAGCAGGGTCGCGCTCTGTGGATACTTCTGACTGTTGCGGTAGTTCTCGTACTCCAGGCCAATCAGCGTCTGGTGCTGCCAGCCGGCGAACTCGAAATCACCATGCAGTTCGGCCTGGGTGATGTTGTCGTTCCACTCGAAGTCACGCTGGCGATAGAAGCGGCTGATAGTGGTGCCCACCAGTGCCTGAGGTTCCGAGCTGTTTCCCTGCAGTGTGCCCTGGGTGTAGTGGTTGGCCAGGCGCAGCTTCCAGGTGTCGTTGAGGTAGTGCTCGAGGGCCAGATCCAGGGTCTGGTTGTCATTGCGAATTTCGCCATCGTTGGGCTCACCGACGTAGGTCGAGCGTTTGACCGAGCCCAACTGACCGTTCACGGCCGGGATGCCGCGGTCGAACACGGATTCGGTGCGCGAAAACTCGGCATCCAGCATCAGCCGGGTGTCCGGGGAGATCTGCCAGCTCAGTGACGGGCTGATGATGCGTCGCTCGCTGGTGACGTGATCGCGGAAGCTGCCGTTGTCCTCGATGGCCATGTTGACCCGGGAAAGCAGGCTGCCGTCTTCGGTAAGCGGAGTGTTGACGTCCAGGCTGCTGCGGTAGCGGTCCCAGCTGCCGGCACTCAGCGAGAGGGTGGTGAATGCTTCTTCTTGCGGACGTTTGGTGACGATGTTGACCAGGCCGCCAGGGTCGCCGCGGCCATAGAGACTGGCAGCGGGGCCCTTGAGAACCTCGATTCGTTCGATGTTGGAGGTGTCCGGCGAGCTGTAGCTGCCGCGGTTGATCGCAAAGCCGTTCTTGTATAGCTCGCCTGTGGTGAAGCCCCGTACGCTGTAGTTGAGGAAGGTCAGCCCGCCGAAGTTGTTCTGCCGCGAAACGCCCCCGGCGAAGTCCAGCGCGCGGTCGATACGCGTGGTATTGAGATCCTTGAGCACCTGAGCCGGTACCACCTGAATGCTCTGTGGGGTATCGCGGATGTCGGTGTCGGTGCGGGTAGCCGTTGCCGATCGTGTGGCGCGGTAGCCCTGTACCGGGCCGTCGGCGGACTCCTGGCGATGTTCGGCGTTGATCACGCTCTCATCCAATAGCAGCGTGTCGGCGTTTTCGGCGTACGTGGGGATGCTCAGCAGGCTGAACGGTAGGCTGGTTAGCAGGGCGAGGGAGCGACGCAAGATGCAGGTCCTTGGCAGGTTAAAAACGTAATAACATTACATTTTAATGCTGTCAGGTTGCAACTACAGGTTGCGATATCGCTAGCTGTGTCTTATTCGGGGAGTTGCGCTGTACCGGTCTTCAGGCCGAAGCCAAGCGGTAGATGTGGCAGGTCAGGGAGGGCTGGGCGAGCGGCCTTTCACGTTCAGCGTTCCTGGCCGACCGCCGCTCGGTCACGCGATACCTATCGCTGCAACGTTTAGTTGCTGTTGGTCGCGACGGGAGGGCGCACGCCGATTTCAGCGCTCAGTTCCATCATCTTGCCGTTACGCATGACTTCGATGCGAATCGTCTCGCCCGGTTTGGCGCGCGCGACCTGGTTCATCGAGCGGCGGGCATCGCCGGCGGGTTCGCCATCGATCTTGAGAATCAGGTCATTGGGCTGCAAACCGGCCTTCTGCGCCGGGCCGTTGCGGTAGATGCCCGCGACGATGATGCCCTGACGGCCTTCGAGGCCGAAGGATTCGGCCAGCTCCGGGGTCAGCGGCTGCACCTCCAGGCCCAGCCAGCCGCGAATCACCTGGCCATGCTCGATGATCGCCTGCATCACTTCCATCGCCAGCTTCACCGGGATGGCGAAGCCGATGCCCTGGGATCCGCCGGACTTGGAGAAGATCGCCGTATTGATGCCGACCAGATTGCCATAGGCGTCGACCAGCGCACCGCCCGAATTGCCGGGGTTGATCGCCGCGTCGGTCTGAATGAAGTCTTCGTAGGTATTGAGGCCCAGCTGATTGCGCCCCGTGGCGCTGATGATGCCCATGGTCACGGTCTGACCAACGCCGAACGGGTTGCCAATGGCCAGGGTGACATCACCGATGCGGATATTATCGGAGCGCCCCAGAGTCATCGCCGGCAGGTCCTTGAGGTCTATCTTCAACACCGCCAGGTCGGTTTCCGGGTCGCTGCCAATCACGCGGGCCAGGGTTTCACGGCCATCCTTGAGCGCTACCACGATCTGATCCGCGTTGGCGGTCACGTGGTTGTTGGTCAGCAGATAACCCTCGGGGCTCATGATCACCGCGGAGCCAAGGCTGGACTCCATGCGCCGCTGGCCAGGCAGGCTGTCACCGAAGAACTTGCGAAACTGCGGGTCTTCGATCAGCGGGTGGGTCGGTTTGCTCACGTACTTGGTGGTGTACAGGTTGGCCACCGCTGGCGATGCGGTGTTCACTGCACTGGCGTAGGAGGCTGGGCCCTCCTGGGTGCGTGCATAGGCGGGCGCCTGGCGGAACTGCACATCATGCATCGGCAGGCCCACCAGTTGCGGGTACTGCTGCATGATCAGCAACGACACCAGAATGCCGACCAGTAGTGGCCAGCCGAAGAAACGCAGGGCCTTGAACATCTATCCAATCCTGAGGGTTGCGAGGCCCTGATCGGGCCCTTAAGGTGCGCCATTATAGAGAACCGCGCCAAGAAAGCAGCGGTTCGCAACAGCTCGTGAGGAAACTGTATGGCCATTGCTCTGACGACCCTGGTGGAAGACGCCGAACGCTATCTCGGCGCTTCACGCATCAGCGATTATTGCCCCAACGGCCTGCAGGTCGAAGGGCGGCCACAGGTGCAGCGCATCGTCAGCGGCGTGACCGCCAGCCTGGCGCTGATCGAAGCTGCCGTCGAGGCCCGTGCGGACGTGCTGCTGGTGCACCACGGCTACTTCTGGAAGGGCGAGAACCCCTGCATCACCGGGATGAAGCAGCGCCGTCTGAAAACACTGCTGGCCAATGACATCAGCCTGCTGGCCTATCACCTGCCGCTGGATGTACATGCCGAGGTGGGCAACAACGTGCAGCTCGCCCGGCAGTTGGAGATTACCGTCGAGGGCCCGCTGGAACCGGACAACCCACGTACCGTCGGCCTGGTCGGTTCGCTGGCACAGCCCATGAGTGCCCGGGACTTTGCCCGCCGCGTGCATGACGTGCTGGGGCGAGAGCCATTGCTGGTGGAGGGCGAGGGAATGGTCAGCCGCATTGGCTGGTGTACGGGGGGCGGGCAGGGTTACATCGATCAGGCCATCGCCGCGGGCGTCGACCTCTATCTGACCGGAGAAGCCTCCGAGCAGACCTATCACAGCGCCCGGGAAAACGCTGTCAGCTTCATCGCTGCCGGGCATCACGCGACCGAGCGTTACGGCGTTCAGGCGTTGGGTGACTACCTGAGCCGGCGCTTCGCCATCGAGCACCTGTTCATCGATTGTCCGAATCCGATCTGAGCCCTGAACGGTAACCGGGCACTAGGCGCCCGGTTACCGTAGTGGGGGTGAGACTCAGAAGTCGTAACGAACCTTGGCACGCAAGGTGTCGGCATCGAAGCCCGAACGGCCGACGTGCTCATAGCCCGCACCGAGGCTCAGCGCCCCGACGCGGTAGTTGAGCCCCAGGGTCGCTTCGTAGCTGTCACGCGCCGGCTTGGCGCCGTTGCTCACGAACGACGAGCCGCCAAGCAGGTAGGACGAGGTACTGCTGACCTGATCGGCTGCGAAGTCGTGATAGGCCATCAGCTTCAGTTCCGGTTCCAGCGTGCCCTGGCCAACGGAGAACTGGCTGGCCAGACGCGCACCCGCGCCCAGTTCGATCACCTCGTTGCGCTGGCTGGAGACGTCCAGTGCCGCGGCCGAGCCTTTTTCACGGTAGCTGTCGATGTCCAGTCGGCTGTAGCGTGCTGCCACGCGAGGCTCCAGGGTCAGCGGACCGGCACTCAGGCCGTACCCGGCTTCCAGGTTGAGGCCGAGCGACTTGCTGTCGAAGTCACCTTTGGCACGGGTACCGGCAATGTTGCGCTTGCTGGTGTTGTCGTGGAAGCCGTAGCTGATGCTGGAGTCGACGAAGAACTGGCCATGCTCGAAGCCCGAGTAGAGGCTCAGCACCTGGCTGTCGATGTCGGACTTGTTGCCGTTGCGGCCTGTCACGCTGGTGTCCAGGTTGCTGTAGGCGACGCCCAGCGTCCATTGCTCGTTCAGCTTGCCATCCACACCGAGGCTGAGCCCGCGGCTATCGGCATCGTAACCGGCGATGCCGTCACGGCGACCCTGACGCAGGTCCGTGTCATGACCCTGGGCCCAGAATCCGCCCTGGCTGAGCGGGGAGCCCGAGGATTCGCCGCGCAGTGCCGAGGTACGGGAGCCCACGGCGCCCGAGACCAGATTGTGCGTGGCGCGGGTGGCGGCCTGGAGGGCACCATCGGCTTGCGGTGCGAGCTGCTCGCTCAGTGTCGCGAGCTGAGCGTCGTCGGCGTTGGCGAATGCCTGGAATACAGGATCGTCGTTATCCAGCTGCCCCATGACACTTGCATAGAAGGGCTGGAAAGCGCGGCTGGCATTCGGGCTGCTGCCAGCATGCTCGATGAGCTCACCGGCTTGCTGGCCTGATACGGTGCTGACTGTTGCCAGAACTTCGGTGTCCGTGACTCTGGATGCGTTGATCGTCAGTAGGGGGGAGCTGCTGACAACCTGCGGACCTGCGCCGTCATACTCGAGTATTCCGGCTTCGATTAGTTTGTACTCCTTGCCAGAAGCCCGAAACGCTTCAGATGTCGGGCGCAGAGCGATGCTGCTCGTAGGAGCAAAGTAGGCGTCGTCGCGCACCGTGACAATGGCACGGTTGGGATCAGTCGCTTCGCTGAGGTTCAGCTGCAGCACGGTGCCCCTGTTCATCTCCATATAGCCATCCAGGGTGACGTGAGGTTGAGTCAGCGTCAGGTGGCCGGCCGTGCCGAGAGGACTATCCTCGGCGTTATATACATCCACGCCGCCGAATCTGAGTGCATCTATATGGGTACCCTCGAAGACCGCTGTACCCGTCACATCTATGTACGACACGCCCGAGATGTTTCCTTTGATCGTTCCACCCGCCAGTCGTAGACGAGATGGTGCTGTACCCTCCGAATAGATCGCATACTGGCCGCCCTCGATCAGGCCACCGTTCTGCTGGATCACAGGAATGTTGAATTGTGCACTGCTGGGATAGTTGAGATAGATGCCAACACGCTCGCCACTGACAGTGCCGCTGTTGACGATATCGCCACCGATGCGACCACCATCGACATAGATACCTACAGAGTCGGCGCCCTTCGCTGAAATCGTACCGCTGTTATCGAGAGCGCCACCAATCTGCCCGTGAGAGATCTCGATGCCACGTGCAGTTGCGCCATCCTCGGCCACTGCGGTCACGTCGATGGTGCCGCTGTTGAGCAGGTCTCCACCGATGCGCGCCTTGTTGTCATCACCGTCATAGGCGCGAAGGTCGATACCGGTCGCTTCATAGCCGCTAACGGTAACGCTGCCGCTGTTGTTCAAGGTGCCGTGGACGATGCTGCTGCCAATGGTGATGCCGCCCGCTTCACTGAGATTGGAAGTATCGCCGATGCCGGTAATACCTATCGCTCGGAGGGTTCCAGCGTTGGTCAGTTCAGCCAATTCGCTTTGAAAATTGACCAAAATAGCGTTGGCTTCATCACCGGTTGTCTCGATCACGCCGCTGGCAGTGTTTTCCAGCTTGGCGCCGGACAAGTCGCTATTGCTCAGTGCGATGCCTCTGGCAAGGTCCGTGCTGGATACCTCGATCCGACCGCTGTTGCTCAAGCTGTTGCCCAGGCTCGTTTCATACAGGGCCAGCCCAGCGGGCATCGCGTTGTCCAGCCCTTGGCTCAAGGGGTGGAGGAACTGGCTATTGCGGATGTTGATAACCCCTTCGTTGCTGATCCCGCCGCTGATTCGTACATGACTGGCGTTGATACCGACGGCAGCGAAACCGTCGGTAATCAGGCTGCCTCTATTGACCAGGGCACCGTCGATTGTCACGTCATCATTCGGGCCTCGGCCCAGGGTGACCGGCCGCGCATATTGGGCCTGGTCATTCTCGGCGCCAGTGGCAATGATCGTGGCATCGAGCGTCAGGTCGCCCTGCACATGGGTACCTGGCTGCAGCGTGATTGCACTGGCTGGAGTGGTCAGTTCACCGCTGATGGTCAGGCCGTCTGCAATGACCTCGTTACCCCAGCTCTTGGGGCCGTCGTCGATCTGGTAGGTTTCTGCCTGGACCGAAAGGCTGGCGGTGGTGATGGCAATAGCGAGAAGGGAATAGGACAAAGGGCTAGATTGCATGTGGCTCTCCTTGAGCGCGGCAGCTGGAATCCAATGGCGCGGCGAGCTGGGAGCTCGCTCCCCGGTAGGCGAGGTTGCGTTGTGGCGTAGGTTGGTTTGCAGCCACGTGAGTGTCAAGGCTTTGACGTGCGGAGTGCTTTGCGCTTCGCAAAACCGGAAGAATCCACTTCTCATTTTGAGGCAGGCGGGGTGTGACCCGAGCCTGACGTTTCGAACGATTGTTCGTATTGCCGGCAGCGATGGGCAGCCTGTTTCAGTGGAATAAAGCTAGATCGTTTCGATCTAAGTGCCTCCCTGAATAGAATGAGGCGCTGTGCTAGAGTGCGCGCTCGTCCAAGGCCCGCCGGCCTGAATAAAATACCGTGATCCCGTGAGTAGCCATGCTCGACAAACTGACGCACTTGAAACAGCTCGAGGCGGAAAGCATCCACATCATTCGTGAAGTGGCCGCCGAATTCGACAACCCGGTGATGCTCTATTCCATCGGCAAGGATTCCGCCGTGATGCTGCATCTCGCGCGCAAGGCCTTCTTCCCCGGGAAGCTGCCTTTCCCGGTGATGCACGTGGATACGCGCTGGAAATTCCAGGAGATGTACCGTTTCCGCGACAAGATGGTCGAGGAAATGGGCCTGGATCTGATCACTCACGTCAACCCTGACGGCATCGCTCAGAACATCAATCCGTTCACCCACGGCAGTGCCAAGCACACCGATATCATGAAGACCGAGGGCCTCAAGCAGGCGCTGGACAAGCATGGTTTCGATGCGGCTTTCGGCGGTGCCCGCCGTGACGAGGAAAAGTCCCGGGCCAAGGAACGTGTCTATTCGTTCCGCGACAGCAAGCACCGCTGGGACCCTAAGAACCAGCGCCCGGAGCTGTGGAACGTCTATAACGGCAAGGTCAAGAAGGGCGAGTCGATCCGCGTGTTCCCGCTCTCCAACTGGACCGAGCTGGATATCTGGCAATATATCTACCTCGAGCAGATCCCGATCGTGCCGTTGTACTTCGCCGCCGAGCGCGATGTCATCGAGAAGAGCGGTACGCTGATCATGATCGACGACGAGCGCATCCTCGAGCACCTCAGCGATGACGAGAAAGCGCGCATCGAGAAGCGCAAAGTGCGTTTCCGTACCCTTGGCTGCTACCCGCTGACCGGCGCCGTGGAGTCCGAGGCGACCAGCCTCACCGACATCATCCAGGAAATGCTCCTGACCCGAACTTCCGAGCGCCAGGGCCGCGTGATCGATCACGACGGTGCCGGTTCCATGGAAGAGAAAAAACGTCAGGGGTACTTTTGATATGTCGCACCAATCCGAACTGATCAGCGAAGACATCCACGCCTACCTGGCGCAGCACGAGCGCAAGGAACTGTTGCGTTTCCTGACCTGCGGCAATGTCGACGACGGCAAGAGCACGCTGATCGGCCGCCTGCTGCACGACTCCAAGATGATCTACGAAGACCATCTGGACGCCATCACCAAAGACTCGAAAAAAGTCGGCACCACCGGTGAAGACATCGACCTGGCGCTGCTGGTCGACGGCCTGCAGGCCGAGCGCGAGCAGGGCATCACCATCGATGTCGCGTACCGCTATTTCAGCACCACCAAGCGCAAGTTCATCATCGCTGATACCCCCGGCCATGAGCAGTACACGCGCAACATGGCAACCGGCGCCTCCAACTGCGACCTGGCGATCATCCTGATCGACGCCCGTTACGGCGTGCAGACCCAGACCAAGCGCCATAGCTTCATCGCCTCGCTGCTGGGCATCAAGCACATCGTCGTCGCCATCAACAAGATGGACCTGAAGGGCTTCGATGAAGGCGTGTTCGAGCAGATCAAGGCCGATTACCTGTCCTTCGCCGACAAGATCAACCTCAAGCCCACGTCGCTGTTCTTCGTGCCCATGTCGGCGCTCAAGGGCGACAACGTGGTCAACAAGTCCGAGCGCTCGCCGTGGTACAGCGGCCAGTCGCTGATGGAAATTCTCGAGACCGTGGAAGTGGCGGGTGACCGCAATTTCGATGATCTGCGTTTCCCGGTGCAGTACGTCAACCGCCCGAACCTGAACTTCCGCGGCTTCGCCGGCACCCTGGCCAGTGGCATCGTGCGCAAGGGTGACGAAGTCATCGCCCTGCCATCGGGCAAGGGCAGCAAGGTCAAGTCCATCGTCACCTACGAAGGCGAGCTGGAGCAGGCCGGTCCAGGCCAGGCGATCACCCTGACTCTGGAAGACGAGATCGACGTATCGCGCGGCGACATGCTGGTGCATGCCGACAACCGTCCCCAGGTGGTCGACAGCTTCGATGCCATGCTGGTGTGGATGGCCGAAGAGCCGATGCTGCCGGGCAAGAAGTACGACATCAAACGTGCCACCAGCTACGTGCCGGGCTCCATCGCCAGCATTGCCCACCGGGTCGATGTGAACACCCTGGAGGAGGGCGCTGCGAGCAGCCTGCAGCTCAACGAAATCGGCAAGGTGAAGATCGCCCTCGATGCGCCGATCGCCCTGGATGGTTATGCCCACAACCGCACCACCGGTGCCTTCATCATCATCGATCGGCTGACCAATGGCACCGTCGGTGCCGGGATGATCATCAGCGATGCGCGCGTTTCCGGTTCCGGCCACCACAGCGAATCCGGCCATGTCTCCACCGAGGAGCGTGCATCGCGGTTCGGCCAGCAACCGGCCACCGTATTGTTCAGCGGCCTGTCTGGCGCGGGCAAGAGCACGCTGGCCTACGCGGTAGAGCGCAAGCTGTTCGACATGGGCCGCGCGGTGTACGTGCTCGACGGCCAGAACCTGCGCCACGACCTGAACAAGGGTTTGCCGCAGGATCGTGCCGGGCGTACCGAGAATTGGCGTCGTGCCGCCCACGTGGCGCGTCAGTTCAACGAAGCCGGTCTGCTTACCCTGGCCGCTTTCGTGGCGCCTGATGCCGAGGGGCGCGAGCAGGCCAAGGCGTTGATCGGTGCCGAGCGCTTGATCACCGTCTACGTGCAGGCTTCACCGCAGGTGTGTGCCGAGCGCGATCCGCAAGGTCTGTATGCGGCGGGCGGCGATAACATCCCGGGTGATTCCTTCCCCTACGATGTGCCACTGAACGCGGATCTGGTGCTCGACACCCAGAGTCTGTCGGTAGACGAGGGCGTCAAGCAGGTGCTGGCCATCCTGCGTAGCCGTGGCGCTATCTGACAAAGGCAGCTGCAAGTGCCAAGCTTCAAGCCGCAAGTAAATGAAGTACGGTTTAACCGTCCTTGCTTTGCTTAATGCTTGAAGCTAAAAAAATGCCCGCTCTCCTTGGAGGCGGGCATTTTTCATTGCGGGCGGCTGGATCAGATGCCGTTACCGCGGGCGCGTTCGCGCTCGTTGGTTTCCATCTGCTCGCAGGTCAGGAAGCCTTTGCTGTCGACGCGATCGGCGGAGTTGAAGGCAACGTAGTAGGGCTGCTCTTTGCCGTCACGGTTGAGCACGTAGTTGTTGCAGGTGCCCGGAAGAAGCGTGCGGGTCATTTCCGAGGAGGGTGGGCCGCCCAGTTCCAGAACGGTCGACTTGCTCATGTCCTTCTCGACCTGCTTGACCAGCGGCTCGTTGCGGTAGGTGATGTGGTCGACCGGATTTTCCGGCTTGCCGGCACAACCGGTAAGGACGGCCAGAACGCATGCGGCACCCAGACTTTGCTTGAACATGGTGTATTTCCCTTGTGATGAACCTGACCATTTTTTCGAGCCTGGCGGGTGTGGATAAGTTCGTCCTAAATCACCCGGGGTTCGCTTTGGTCATGCCCGCATGGCATTCACGGGCCACAGCGGGCGTTCATTCAGGGCTGCGGCGCTCAGCGCTCGGTTGCCGGCTGTTGCAGGCTGCTGTCCACGGCTTCGCCCAGAATGGGCGCCGGGCCGCGGCTTGGCAGGGCAAGCGCATTGGCGCTCAAAAGGCTCAGGGTCAGGACGATGGTCAGGGCTTTCATGGTGTACCTCTTTCTCTCTGCATACGGTGTTTCACGGAACCATGCTAAGGGCGAGGCAGTCAGGGATGAAGTCGACTGTCTCGATAGTGGCCATCGACAATCATGATGTGCTTTCCCTGGCGTTCCCCCGATGCTGTCTTTCGCCGGGTGGCGCCCCTCCATGGAGACTGAAATGGGTCATCGTGCAGTTCCCCGGTATCCACTGGTGCTGGTTCCAGGCTTTCTGGGTTTCGTCAGCCTGTTTGGTTTCGAATACTGGTATGGCATCGTCACAGCCCTGCGCAACCAGGGTGTGGACGTCTATCCGGCGCGTTTGTCGGCGGTACATGCCACCGAGCTTCGTGGCGAACAGTTACTGCTGCAGATCGCCGAGGCGCGGCGCCGCAGTGGTGCGGAAAAGGTGCATTTGATCGGCCACAGCCATGGTGCTCTGGTGTGTCGCTACGCCGCTGCGCACCGGCCGGAATGGGTGGCGTCGGTGACTTCTCTGGCTGGCCCGCATCAGGGGTCCGAGCTGGCCGACCACATCGAGCGCAAAGCTGCACCGGGCAGCCTGCGCGGCACGCTGCTGCAGCTGGGCGTGCATGTGCTGGCACGGCTGGTGACACTGTTCGATAGCGGTGCTCGCGGCGCGAGCATGCCGATCAATGCCACCGCCGCCCATCGTTCGCTGACCACCGAGGGGGTCGGCATCTTCAACCACCAGTATCCGCAGGGCCTGCCATCGGTCTGGGGCGAAGAGGGGCCGGAGGAGGTCAATGGCGTGCGCTATTACTCCTGGTCCGGCACCTTGCAGCCGGGGATTACCGATCAGGGTGGCAACCGCCGCGACCTGTCGAACTGGTTCTGCCGCCGTTTCGCGCGAACCTTCGTACGTGAGGCCGGGCAGTGCGACGGCATGGTCGGTCGTGTCAGCTCCCATCTGGGCAAGGTGATTCGCGACGACTACCCGCTGGATCATCTGGATATCGTCAATCAGCACTTCGGCCGTGCCGGCGAGGGCGTCAACCCGGTCAGCCTGTACATCGAGCACCTGCGCAGGCTGCACGACGCCGGGCTGTAGCTCTGCCGGCGCCGATGCCCAGGCATCTCTCAGGGCCGTGACGCGAGAACCTGGCCTGGCCCCAGGCTTACTGCTCGGCCTGCGCCGCCTTCAGGGTCTCATGGGCCGGTGCCGCGTAGATGCCCACTTCCACCGCCAGCTCCAGCACCCGTGGCAGATCGCTGGTGTACACCAGTACGGCTTGCAACTCATCGTCCAGCGGTTCGCTGAAGTCGACCAGCACGTAGCCCTGGGTTTCCTTGGACAGACTGCTCAGTTGCACCTGAATGCGGTTCAGGGCCTTCAGTGGCTCGACCTTGTGCAATTGCTTGGCGGTGAGGACGAAGCTCACTTCCGGGCCGAACGATTCGGTGATCTGGCGAAACAGCTCATCGTAGCTGTCGGCCTGGAACAGCACGGTGTCGGGCAGGTTGCCCACCACCATCCATTCACCCAGCGGGATGGGAAAGCTGTCGTCGTAGTTGATGTCCGGGTTGGCCGCCAGAAATGCCTGTGGGTCAGCGTAGGCCTGGGCAGCCTCGTCCGCGATACGGGTGATTTCGTCCTGCGGCAGGCAGCCCGAGCTGATTTTGCCGATGAGTTCTTCGAGCTGGGCGCGCATGGCAGATTCCTGATCCTGGGTTGTGGGCGCAAGGCTGCCCTTTACCGGCGATCAGCGCAACTGACTTTCCGCCAGGTTACGTGTCCGCGGGATGCGGGTTGCATCCCAGTGGCGTGCGCTCCACAGCAACAGCTCGTCGGCGCTGGCGTCCGCGAGCTCGCTCGGCGCCTGCTGGCCCAGCGCGCGCAGGGCGCGAATCAGCAACGGGGTGGCCTGATCTTCAGGCAGGGGCGGTGAGCGATAGGATTTGCCGAGCTTGTGGCCATCGGGCTGGATGATCAGCGGTACGTGCAGGTAGCGCGGCTGAGAGAGCCCGAGCAATTCCTGCAGATAGAGTTGCCTTGGCGTCGAGTCGAGCAGGTCGGCACCGCGTACCACGTTGTTGACGCCTTGCCAGGCATCGTCCAGCACCACGGCGAGCTGGTAGGCGTACAAGCCATCACGACGACAGATGACGAAGTCGCCAACCTCCTGGCCCAGGTGCTGGCTGTATTCGCCCTGTACCCGGTCGATGAAGCGATAGACCAGCTGTGGCACGCGCAGGCGGATAGCGGCGTCATGGCGGCCATGGCCGGCATTGCCGCAGTAGCCCGGATAGACGCCGCCGCTGCCTTCCAGTTTCTTGCGTGAGCAGGTGCAAGCGTAGGCCAGGCCCTGATCGAACAGGCGCTGCAGCAGCGCTTCGTACTCGGCATGGCGCTCGCTCTGGCGAACCAGTTCGCCGTCCCAGTGCAAGCCGTAGCGTTCGAGGGTCTGCAGAATCGCGCTCTGTGCGCCGGGGACTTCCCGGGGCGGGTCGAGGTCTTCCATGCGCAGCAGCCAGCGGCCGCCGACGGAGCGGGCATCGAGGTAGGAGGCGAGGGCAGCGACCAGCGAGCCGAAGTGCAGATAGCCACTGGGCGTAGGGGCGAAGCGACCGATATAGGGGGTGTTTTGCATGGCGGGGTGTTTGGCAGGGCGAAACGAAACGGGGCGCCTGAGCGCCCCGTTGTTCGATCGACTCAGGAGCCGACCTGTTTTTCCTTGATTTCCGCCAGGGTCTTGCAATCGATGCAAAGGGTGGCGGTTGGGCGGGCTTCCAGACGGCGGATGCCGATCTCGACGCCACAGGAATCGCACCAGCCGTAATCTTCGTCCTCGATCAGTTGCAGCGTTTCGTCGATCTTCTTGATCAGCTTGCGCTCACGGTCGCGGGCACGCAGTTCCAGGCTGAACTCTTCTTCCTGGCTGGCACGGTCTGCCGGATCCGGGAAGTTGGCTGCTTCGTCCTGCATGTGGTGCACGGTACGATCGACTTCCTGCATCAGCTCCAGCTTCCATTTGTTCAGGATGCCGGTGAAGTGGGCGCGCATCGCCTCGCTCATGTACTCCTCGCCCTTGGTTTCCTTGTAGGGTTCGAAGCCACGAATCAATTGGCCGTTTGTTGCTTTTGCTTTGATGGGCATGGATGACCGCCTCTCACTCTCTCTAATCCACCGCGCAGGGAATGTGTCCGTTGCCGTTTACAATAACGGCCCTGCGACTGCAAGCCGGCGAACTTACCAGATCGACTCAAGCCGCGCCACTCCCGGATGTCGTGGTTATGCGTCTTGGTCCGATAGAGCGTTGCCAGCGGCTTTGCCAGGGCGCTACGGGCTTTGTCTATCTGCCGAACGGATGGCTGCAATCGCAATGTAAACACGTGTTTCAGTGGTGCGTTGGCACGGTATGACCGGGCGGCCCTGATAGAATTCCACCTTTAATAGGTTTCCCAAGGCATTTCCCCATGGCCCAGCTCTACAGCGCCCGCAGTCGCGCGATCGAACCGTTCCACGTAATGGCACTGCTGGCGCGGGCCAATCAATTGCAGGCCGAGGGCCATGATGTCATTCATCTGGAAATCGGCGAGCCGGACTTCACCACCGCCGCGCCCATCGTCGCGGCCGGGCAGGCTGCACTGGCGGCAGGCCATACCCGCTATACCGCCGCTCGCGGCTTGCCCGCCCTGCGTGAGGCAATCGCCGCTTTCTATGCGCAACGCTACCGGCTGAGCATAGACCCACAGCGCATCCTCATCACCCCGGGCGGCTCCGGTGCGCTGTTACTGGCGGCCAGCCTGCTGGTCGATCCCGGCAAGCATTGGCTGTTGGCCGACCCGGGCTATCCCTGCAATCGGCATTTTTTGCGTCTGGTGGAAGGCGCTGCGCAGTTGGTACCGGTCGGGCCCCAGGAGCGCTATCAGCTGACCGCTCGGGCGGTTGCCGATTGCTGGAACGCCGACAGTGTCGGCGCCTTGCTCGCCTCGCCTGCCAACCCCACCGGCACCTTGCTGAGCGCTGCAGAGCTGGCGTCGCTTTCCCAGGCGCTCAAGGCCCGTGGTGGTCACATGGTGGTGGACGAGATCTATCACGGCCTGACCTATGGCGTGGATGCCAGCAGCGTACTGGAGGTGGATGACGACGCCTTCGTGCTCAACAGCTTCTCCAAGTATTTCGGCATGACCGGCTGGCGACTGGGCTGGCTGGTGGCGCCCGAAGAAGCAGTGGGGGATCTGGAAAAACTGGCGCAGAACCTCTACATCAGCGCGCCGAGCATGGCCCAGCATGCCGCGCTGGCCTGTTTCGAGCCGCAGACCCTGGCGATTCTCGAAGAGCGCCGTGCCGCCTTTGCCGAGCGCCGTGACTTCCTGCTGCCAGCGCTGCGCGACCTGGGCTTCGGCATCTCCGTGGAGCCGCAGGGCGCCTTTTATCTGTATGCCGATATCAGCGCCTTCGGTGGCGATGCCTATGGGTTCTGCCAACACTTTCTGGAAACCGAGCATGTCGCGTTCACCCCGGGCCTGGACTTCGGTCGTCATCAGGCAGGGCATCACGTGCGCTTCGCCTACACGCAGAGCCTGCCGCGCCTGGAGCAAGCGGTCGAACGCATTGCCCGCGGCCTGAAGACGTGGAGCGCCAATGCGATTTGATCCGCCGCTCGAAGAAGGTCGCCTGCTGCGTCGCTACAAGCGTTTTCTCGCCGACATCGAAACCGCCAGCGGCGAACTGCTGACCATCCACTGTCCGAACACCGGCTCGATGCTCAACTGCATGAGCGAGGGCTGCCGGGTCTGGTTCAGCCGCTCCAGTGACCCCAAGCGCAAGCTACCGGGCACCTGGGAGATCGGTGAAACGCCCCATGGTCGGCTGGCCTGTATCAACACCGGGCGTGCCAATGGGCTGGTCGAGGAGGCGCTGCGCGCCGGGGTTATTTCCGAGCTGGCGGGCTTCACCGCGCTGCGCCGTGAGGTGCCTTATGGCGTGGAGCGCAGTCGGGTGGACTTCTGCCTCGAATACGCCAGCGGTGTGGCTTTCGTCGAGGTGAAGAGCGTGACCCTGGGCTTCGCCGACAGTGCCGTGGCGGCCTTCCCGGATGCGCGTACCGAGCGCGGCACCAAGCACCTGCGTGAGCTGGCCGCCCTGGCGCGCAGTGGCGTGCGCGCGGTGCAACTGTATGGCGTGAACCTGTCGGGTATCGAGGCGGTGCGACCTGCCGGGGAAATCGACCCGGCCTACGCGGCGGCCCTGACCGAGGCGGTGCAAGCCGGTGTCGAGGTGCTGGCCTACGGTGTGGATATCTCGCCGCAGGGCATCGAGGTGGTACGGCGCCTGGATGTAGTGCTGGCGTGAGAGTGCTCCCTCCAGGCGACGACGCTGCGTTCGCGTCAACATGCCTCCGTGGCCGGGCCTCGAGCGAAGCGATACCCGGGTTCTGACCTACAGATCGACCCAGATCCCGTCCGTATCCTCTTTGCTGTTGATCACGTGCAGAGCATCGCCCTCGCAGGGCCCGGCCACGCACTCGCCGGACTCGATCAGGAACAGCGCACCATGCCGGGCGCATTGAATCAGGCTTGCGCTGGGGTCGAGGAACTGGTCCGCCTGCCACTCGAGCGGCACGCCGCGATGCGGGCAACGGTTGCGGTACACGAACACCTCGCCGCCCTTGCGTACGGCGAACAGCTGCGTACCTGTAACGGAAAAGCCCCGGCTTTGAGCTTCCGGAAGCTCGTGCGGGGCGCATAGACGAATCATCGAAGTCTCCAGGCCTGAGCGGGGATTATCCCGGATCGGCCTGGCGATGGAAGGGGGCGCGCGTCCTTGCGCGAATGGGCTCAGGTTGCGCTGTTCATATTTCCCAGATCAGGTTGAAGGCTGCGTGGCGTCCCGGTTGGGAATAGCGCCCGAGGCTCGAGCTGTTCTCGGTAAGGCTGCGTACGTCGCCCCATTGCCAGTATTGCTTGTCCGTCAGGTTGAACAGGCCCGCGTTGACCGATACGCCGGAACCGATATTCCAGTAAGCGCTGAGATCGAGGGTGCCGTAGCCCGAGGGCTCGAACTGGTTGGCGATCTGCGTTTGGTCGACACGCTTCTTGGCGGCCGCCACCGTCCAGGTCAGCTCACCGCCGAACTGGCCGCTCGGCGCATCGTAGCCAAGGCCGAGCACCGCCTTGAGCGGGTCGACGCTATTGATCGGTTGCCCGGTTGCCTCGTCCTTGCCGCGTGCATAGGCGATGGCGCTACGCAGATGGCTGCCGGCAGGCATGCCGAAGCTCTCGAGCAATAGCTCACCGCGGGCCTCCGCACCACGGATCGTGACGCGATCAAGGTTCTGATACTGGAAAGTCATGCGTCCGGCGCCGGTCGGGTCGCTGGCCAACGTCATCTGCTCGATGAAATCATCGTAACGGTTGTAGAACAGTGCCACACCGAAGGCGCCGCTATCGTACTGACCGCGCAGGCCGATCTCGTAACTGTCGCTGGTCTCCGGTTTCAGGCCGGGGTTGGCGATGGTCTGGTAGTTGCGGGCGAAGTTGATGAACTCGCCAAAGATGTCCACGGGATTCGGCGCTCGGAATCCTGCCGCGTACTGACCGTAAACGCTGTGGGCATCGTCGATCTGATAGGTGATGCCGAGTTTCGGCGAGATGGCCTCGTCCCGATAGTCCGATGGGTTGCGGTTCACCGGTTGGCTGTTCAGATAGTGCTGAGTGACCTTCGGTTTCATCTCGTAGTGGTCGTAGCGCAGGCCAGGCAGCAACGTCCAGCGGCCTATCTCGATATTGTCCTGAACGAAGAACGCATATTCGGTCGAGGTCGGATCCGGGAAGTCGCTGAGCGGGAAAGTCTCGTCGCCAGGAATCGCCGGAACCGGCAGGCCGCTGCTGGCGAACACTTCACGGCCTTTGCGCAGGTCACTGCTCTCGAGGCGCTTGAAGTCGAAGCCATAAATGAGTCGATGGTTGGCCGGGCCGGTCTCGAAGGCCTTGTCGAACTTGGTGTTGAAGGCCCAGAGATCTTCCTGATAAGTCGAGTCTCGGCTGCGCTCACGCAAGCTGCCGCCGCTGAAACGCTGCTGGTAAGTGCGCTGACGGATCTGGCTTTCCTGATAGCTCAGTTGCCATTCGACATGATCACTGAGCGCAGTATCCAGAGCGAAGCTGTGCAGCAGGCTGATCCGGTCGCGATCGGTGTTGTCGGTTGCATCGGAGGTGCGCACGGTGGCCGCGGTGCTGTATTCGCTGAGCACCCTGGTGTCGGCATCGTCCTCGTAACGCTCGTAAGTCAGTTGCAGGCGGTCGTCGTTGAGGTAATTCCAGCCGATCTTGGCGAGCAGGTTGTTGGCCGTGTAGTCCTGATGGTTGGCCTCTTCACGGCTGGCACCTATCCCGCTTCGGCCTCCGTAGGTGTCGAGGGCCTGGCCGTCACGCCTGCCCAGGTGCAGCAGACCATCGAGTGAGCCCTGGCGGGCGGCCAGCGTCGCACTGCGCGACCAGCTGTCGTCTGCCCCGTCGTAGCCGGTCTTGAGGCGGGCATAGGTGTCGTCGCCGGCTTCGAGGTAATCGGCGGCATCCTTGGTCAGGAAGCTGACCGCACCGCCAATGGCATCGCTGCCGTACAGCGAACTGGCCGGGCCGCGGATGATCTCCACACGCTTGAGGGTATCCGGGTCGACATAATTGCGCCGTGCGTCGAGGAATGGCCCGAAGGTGAAGGCGTCCGGCATGGGCACCCCGTCCACTTGAGTGAGGATGCGGTTGCCGCCGATGCCCCGGATAGTGAAGCCTGACAGTCCGAAGCGACTGCCCGTGCCGCTGACCGAAACACCCGGTTCGTAGCGGGTCAGGTCCTTGATGTTCTTCACCGTCTTGCGGTCGATATCCTGTTCGGTAATCACCGACACGGTGTTGGGAACGCTGTTGGTGCTCTGTTCCGTGCGGGTCGCACTGATCGTGGTCTGGTCCAGTTGCAGGGTCTGTGCGCTGACCAGTGACGGTCCGAGCAACAACAGGGCCAGGCATGAGCGAAGCGGGAAAGGCGGGGTGGGCGACATGCGGTTCTCCTCGATCATGTCGAACAGCGGATAGGCAGGGATGACATATTTAATGCTAGTGATTATCGTTTGTAAACGAGACTTCATGACAATTAAGATGATTTAATATTTGCGCCGTTTCGCTCTCGGAACGGGGCGTTTACCCTTTTCCAGTCTGCGGTTTCCCTCGCCTGGTCAGCGGGGCTTGCAAGGAGTTGAAGTGATGAGCGATCTATCCGGTGCCGGCAAAGGCCTGTACGCCTCCTGGCAGGCGCTGCGTGTTGAACAGCCGCACCTGCGTGCCCGTGATGCGGCAGCGCAGCTGGGTGTCAGCGAAGCCGAGCTGACGGCCAGCCGACTGGGCGTGGATGCAGTGCGCCTGCGCCCCGAGTGGGCAACGCTGCTGCCTGCGCTGGGCGAGCTCGGCCAGGTCATGGCGCTGACCCGCAACGAGTCCTGCGTGCACGAGCGCAAGGGCGTCTATCGCGACGTGACGGTGACCGGCAATGGCCAGATGGGCCTGGTGGTATCCGCGGATATCGACCTGCGCCTGTTTCTCGGTGGCTGGGCCAGCGTGTTCGCCGTCGAGGAGCAAAGCCCGCGCGGAGCGATGCGCAGCGTTCAGGTGTTCGATCATCAGGGCATGGCGGTGCACAAGGTGTACCTCACCGAGTACAGCCAGCTGGCGGCCTGGGAGCCCCTGGTCGAGCGATTCCGTGCTGCGCAGCAACTGCCTGAACTCGAACTGAGGGCTCTGCCGGAGCCCGCGGCGCCGCGGGCGGACGAGCAGATCGATGTCGAGGCCCTGCGTGTCGGCTGGGCGACGCTCAAGGACACCCACCATTTCTTCGCCTTGCTGAAGACCCACGCTGCGACCCGCACCCAGGCCCTGCGCCTGGCAGGCGGCGAGTGGGCCGAGAGGTTGGCGCCCGATGCCCTGGCGGGCGTGTTCGAGCGCGCTGCGGCTGCCGAGGTGCCGATCATGGTGTTCGTCGGCAACCGGCATTGCATCCAGATCCATACCGGCCCGGTGAGCAACCTGCGCTGGATGGATACCTGGTTCAACGTGCTGGACCCGCAGTTCAACCTGCACCTCAAGGCCAACGACGTCCACCAACTGTGGCGCGTGCGCAAGCCGAGCAGCGACGGTGTGATCACCAGCTGGGAAGCCTTCGATGCCAATGGCGAGCTGATCCTGCAGCTGTTCGGTGCGCGCAAGCCGGGTGTGCCGGAACGCGAGGACTGGCGCCGCCTGGCGGAGGAAACCCCGGCCCTGCAACCCTGAAAGCAAAGGCAGCCGCCCTGTCTGCGGCTACACTGCCAG
The DNA here is from genome assembly GCF_013408425.1 of Pseudomonas flavescens. Lineage (NCBI taxonomy): Bacteria > Pseudomonadati > Pseudomonadota > Gammaproteobacteria > Pseudomonadales > Pseudomonadaceae > Phytopseudomonas > Phytopseudomonas flavescens. Next base: position 5,789,090 of record NZ_JACBYV010000001.1, read on the forward strand.
CCCTGGCCACCGACGTTTTGCAGTGGCTGGGATACGAATCGTGTTTTTCTGGAGCCTGATCCATGACCCGCCCTATCGCCGTATTCGCCCTGTTCGCCAGCCTGCTGTCGCCGCTGGTGGCGAGTGCCGACAACCTGCCTCAGCGCTGGGTCAGCGCGGGGGGCTCGCTCAGCGAGTGGGTCGTCGAGTTGGGGGGTGAAGGCAAGCTGGTGGGGGTCGACACCACCAGCCTGCACCCGGCCTCCCTGAAGGCATTGCCGAGTGTCGGCTATCAGCGCCAGCTGGCTGCCGAGGGCATCCTCGCGCTGCGTCCCGAGGTGCTGCTCGGCACCGAGGAGATGGGCCCGCCGCCGGTGCTGGCGCAGTTGGCAGCAGCCGGAGTGAAGGTGGAAACCCTGTCGGCTGAAGCCGACCTGCAGGCACTGCATGGCAACCTGCAACGTATCGGCTCACTGCTCGGCGACGAAGCGCACGCCGAAAGCGTTTTCAACGCCTACCAGGCGCGCTTGAGCGAACAGGCCGACTGGGTCGCCAAGGCCCAGGCCGACGGCAAGACGCCCAGCGTATTGCTGCTGCTCGGGCATGCAGGCAGCAGCCCCATGGCGGGCGGGCAGGACACGGCTGCGGCCTGGATGATCGAGCACGCTGGCGGCAAGAACCTGACCAACCACGATGGCTACAAGGCGCTGTCCACCGAGGCGTTGCTGGCACTGGACCCCGAGGTGGTGATCTTCGCCGATCGCCGCCTGAGCGGTGACGAGGCCAAGCAGGCACTGCTCAAGCAGAACCCGGCGCTGGCTTCGACCAAGGCGGGGAAAGAAGGGCGCCTGGTGGCCATCGATCCTACCTTGCTGGTCGGCGGCCTCGGCCCACGCATTCCCGCCGGTCTCGCCGAGCTCTCGGCGGCCTTCTACCCTGGCCGTACGCCGCTTACCCCCGCGACCCCATGAGACCGGTGATCAGCCCGCGCTCACTGTTTATCGCACTGGGCCTGCTGCTCGCGCTCGCGCTGTGGCTGTCCTTGGCACTCGGGCCCGTCAGTCTTCCGCTGGGTGACACCCTGCGTGCCGCGCTGCGCCTGAGCGGGTTACCACTGGAAGGTGACGGTCTGCAGCAGGCCGAGCTGATTCTTGGCCAGATCCGTATGCCGCGTACGCTGCTGGGCCTTGCGGTCGGCGCCGTGCTGGCGCTGTGTGGTGTGGCGATGCAGGGGTTGTTTCGCAACCCGTTGGCCGACCCCGGTCTGATCGGCGTCTCCAGCGGTGCGGCGCTCGGTGCGGCTGTCGCTATCGTCGGTGGCGCGGCACTGGGCGGCATTCCCGAGCTGTTCGCGCCCTATCTGTTGTCGCTGTGCGCCTTTCTGGGCGGGCTGGTGGTTACCGCACTGGTCTACCGTCTGGGGCGGCGCAACGGCCAGACCAGCGTGACCACCATGCTGCTCGCCGGGATCGCCCTCAATGCGCTGGCATTCGCCTGCATCGGCCTGTTCACCTACCTGGCCGACGATGCCACCTTGCGCACCCTGACCTTCTGGAACCTCGGCAGCCTCAATGGCGCCAGCTACGCGCGCCTCTGGCCCCTGTTGCTGGTGACCCTCGCCGTGGCGCTGTGGCTGCCGCGTCGGGCCCAGGCGCTGAATGCCTTGCTACTCGGTGAGTCGGAGGCCCGCCATCTGGGCGTTGCGGTCGAACGGCTGAAGCGCGAGCTGGTGTTCTGCACCGCGTTGGGAGTCGGCGCGGCAGTGGCGGCGGCCGGAATGATCGGTTTCATCGGCCTGGTGGTGCCACACCTGGTGCGCCTGCTGGTCGGCCCGGACCATCGCGTTCTGCTGCCCGCTTCGGCGCTGGCCGGTGCCAGTCTGTTGTTGCTGGCCGATCTGTTCGCGCGGCTGATCCTGTCGCCTGCCGAACTGCCCATCGGCATCGTTACCGCATTGATCGGCGCCCCGTTCTTTCTTTATCTGCTGCTCCGGGGGCGCACCTGATGCTCAGTGCACGCAAGCTGTCGATCAAGCGCGGCGACAAACAGGTGCTGGCCGATATCGATCTGCAGTTGCAGCCCGGAGAGGTGCTGGGCGTGCTCGGTCCGAACGGTGCTGGCAAGAGCACCTTGCTCGGTGCCCTGTGTGGCGAGCTGGCGGCGGCAACGGGCGAAGTGTCGCTCGGCGATCGTCCATTGAGCGCCTGGCAGGGTGGGGAACGGGCACGACGCCTGGCGGTGCTGCCGCAGAGTTCGTCACTGAGCTTCGGTTTTGCGGTCCGTGATGTGGTGATCATGGGACGCATGCCCCATGACACTGGTCGTGACCGTGATGCGCAGATCGTCCGCGAGGCGCTGCAGGCAGCCGATGCCGAGCACCTTGCCGAGCGCAGCTATCTGCAATTGTCAGGTGGCGAGCGTCAGCGCGTGCACCTGGCTAGGGTTCTGGCCCAGCTGTGGCCTGGTGGTGCCGAGCAGACGCTGTTGCTCGACGAACCCACGTCCATGCTCGACCCTCTGCATCAGCACACCACGCTGCAGGCCGTGCGCCGTTTTGCCGAACAGGGCGCTGCGGTGCTGGTCATCCTCCATGACCTGAATCTGGCGGCGCGCTACTGCGACCGTCTGCTGCTGCTCAACGAAGGGCGAACCCACGCCATCGGCCTGCCCGCCGAGGTGCTGCGCGCCGAGCCGTTGCAGGCGGTGTTCGGTCTCGAGGTGCTGGTGCAGCAGCATCCCGAGCGGGGGCATCCGCTCATCGTTGCCCGCTGAAGGAAATTTTCATGCGTAGTCTTCTGTTGCTTGCCCTGTTGGTGCTCGCCGCCTGTCAAAGCCAGCCTGTTCTGGCACCGCTGCCTGCGTGGCAAAGCCCGCAGGGACACGGGCATGCCGAACTGGGGCAGATCGTCGATCTGCACAGTGGCGAGCGGCTGACGCCCGAGCAACTGGTGGCGCGGCTGGCCACGGCGCCCCGCGTACTGGTCGGCGAGCAGCACGACAACCCGGATCATCATGCCCTTCAGCTGTGGTTGCTGCATGCGCTGGAGCAGCGCCGCGAGCAAGGCAGTTTGCTGCTGGAAATGCTCGCTTCGGGCCAGCAGCACCTGGCCGATGAGGTCGCGCAGCAACTGAGAGAAGGCAGGCAGATCGATGATTTGCCCAAGGCGCTGGAGTGGAGTAACGGCTGGCCCTGGGCGTTGTATGGGCCGATCGTTCGTCATGGGTTGGCACAGCGCTACGGCTTGAGAGCTGCCAATCTAGACCGCGCCGAGATCATGGCCATCTACCGTGAGCAGCCTGTTCTGCAGGGCCAGGCCTCGACTGCCGCAGCGGTGCGTGAGCCGCTGCTGGAGCAGATTCGCGAATCCCACTGCGACAAGCTGCCGGTGAGTCAATTGCCGGCGATGCTGGCGGTGCAGCAACAACGTGACCGCCGCATGGCCGAACGGTTGCTGGCCGCGCCGCAGCCGGCGATGCTGTTCGCAGGCGCTTTTCATGTGCGGCGTGACTTGGGTGTGCCGCTGCACCTCGGTGACCTGGGCGCACCCGCTAGCGCCCAGGTGCTGATCCTGTCCGAGGTGGGCAAGTCGGTAACGGCGCAACAAGCGGACTACGTGTGGTACACCGCAGCGCTACCCGCCGAGGATCATTGCGCACGATTTCAGTAGCGCAAAATCCTCGTAGGGTGGATTAGGTGCTTGTTGCAGGGCGCAAGCGGCGCGTGGGGATCGTTGCGTCGTAGCCCACCATGGGCGTTACGGCGGATATCGCTTGGTGGGTTACGCGACGCGCCGAGATAGCGGTACTTGATACGGCTATACCTGGCGTCGCTAACCTGCGCGGCCCGACCTACCCTAAGGGCGTCGTCAGAAACCTTCCAGCACGATCTTGCCCTTCGCCTTGCCGCTTTCCAGCAGGGCATGGGCGCGGCGCAGGTTGTCGGCGTTGATGGTGCCGTAGTGTTCGCCCAGCGTGGTTTTCAGGGTGCCGGCGTCGACCAGATCGGCAACGCGGTCGAGCAGGCGGTGCTGTTCGATCATGTCGGCGGTTTCGAACAGCGAGCGGGTGAACATCAGTTCCCAGTGCAGGGAAATGCTCTTGCGCTTGAGTTTCATCACGTCCAGCGGCTGGAGCGGATCGTCGATCAGTGCCAGACGGCCTTGGGGCGCCAACGCTTCGACCAGTGCATCGTAGTGCTGGTCGGTCTGGGTCAGGCTGGCTACGTGTGTGACCTGAGGAATGCCGATACGCGCCAGTTCCTCGTTCAGTGGTTTGCTGTGGTCGATCACATGGTGAGCGCCCAGCTCCTGTACCCAGGCCTGGGTCTCCGGGCGCGAGGCGGTGCCGATCACGGTCAGCCCGGTGAGCTGCCGCGCCAGTTGCACCAGTATCGACCCGACGCCACCCGCAGCGCCGATGATCAGCAGGCTCTGGCCTTGGTCGACACTACCGCTGGTGACCTGCAAGCGGTCGAACAGCAGCTCCCAGGCGGTGATCGCCGTGAGCGGCATGGCGGCGGCTTCGGCGAAGGGCAGGCTGCGTGGTTTACGCCCGACGATACGTTCGTCGACCAGATGCAATTCGCTGTTGGCACCAGCGCGATTGATGGCGCCTGCGTAGGAAACCTCATCGCCGACCCTGAACAGCGTGACGTCGCTACCGACCGCCTTGACCACGCCGGCGGCATCCCAGCCCAGTACCTTGGCCTGGCCTTGCTCGGGGGCCACGTTACGACGGATCTTGGTGTCCACCGGGTTCACCGAGATGGCTTTGACCTCGACGAGCAAATCCCGTGGGCCGGGGGTCGGCGCATCCAGTTGCACGTCCTGCAGGGCTTGCGGGTTATCGATGGGCAACGACTGGTGATAGGCGACGGCTTTCATGGAGGAGTCCTGTAGGGGCGTGAGATGAGCGCAGCTTGCGCCATTCCATTGCTAGGAAAAACCAGATGAAGGTAGAGTCTCTTTCAATATTTTTTTGAAGATCGACGCCATGCTGCGTTTTGACGACCTGCAACTGTTCGTGCGCATCGCCAGGGAAGGTAGCCTGTCTGCCGCAGCCCGCCAGCTCGCTATCTCGCCTGCGGTGGCCAGCGCAGGCCTCAAGCGCCTGGAGCAGCAGTTGCAGGCGCGTCTGTTCGTGCGCTCGACCCGTAGCCTGCGGCTGACGGCCGAGGGGGAAGGTTTTCTCGAGCATGCCCGGCAGGCGTTGCAGAGCCTGGAGGCCGGACGCCAGCAGCTGGCCGGGAGCAAATCCGCCATCAGCGGGCCGCTGCAGCTCTCGGTGCCGTCCGATTTCGGCCGCAATACCCTGCTGCCTTGGCTCGAGACCTTCATGCAGACGCACCCGCAGGTGCAGTTGCGGCTGCTGCTCGGCGACCGGGTTACCGATCTGTTCCGCGAGCCCGTGGATATCGCCCTGCGTTACGGTGAACCGGAAGACTCGAGACTGGTGGCCTTGCCCGTGGCGCCAGGCAATCGCCGGGTGTTGTGCGCCGCGCCAGCCTACCTGCAGCGCCACGGCGAGCCGCGGCAGATCGGTGACCTGCGCGAGCATAACTGCCTGATCTACATGCTCGGCGGTCGCGCCTACGAGCGTTGGCGTTTTCATGAGGGTGACGCCGAGCACAGCCTGCAGGTCGCCGGCGACCGGCTCAGCGATGACGCCGATGTGGTGCGCCGCTGGGCCGTGGCCGGGGCGGGCGTGGTGTACAAGTCCTGGCTGGACGTGGCAGGCGACGTGCACGCCGGGCGCCTCACGGTCTTGCTGCCGGATCTGCAGGGGGAGCCGACGCCCCTCAATCTGATCTGCACCCACCGCGAGCAACTGAGCAAGCCGGTGCACCTGTTGCGCGATTTCGTCCAGGCGCGCTGCGCCGAACTGCTGGCGCAGGCTCCGTGGGGAGCTAGGGTCTGTTGACGCTTCAGCGCAAGCCGCGTTGCTGCGAGAAATCTCGCAAGGCCGGGCAGCGATCCGCAAGGCGGAGGACGCAGGGAATGGTGTTCCTTTTTCAAGTTCTCCAACGGCGTATGGCGAGATTTCCCGCGCAACCCGTAGGGCCGGGCCGACGCGGTCGTGCTGAAGCGTCAACAGACCTTATACTGCGGCAATCCACCGCAGCACCTGACACGCTACAGGCCCTAAAATCGTCGCCCATGAACCTGTCCCGCTCTGATCGCTCGTTGCTTGCCTGGGTGCTGTATTTCAGCGTCCTGTTCAGCGCGTTCGCCTGTGCCATCGGCCACGGGCAGATGACCGGTCTGCAGCTCAGCGGCATGGACGGCGGTTACTGCGCCCTGGATGCCAGTGGCAGTGCTGGCATGGACATGGGCGGCGTCGATTCCGGCATGCCCATGCCCTCGACGGGCTCCGGTTGCCCGCTGTGCTCCACCTTCGTCGCCCTGGCGCTGGCTGCCTTCTTCGGCCTGCTGGGCTTGTTGCCACGCCAGCGCCCGACCAACCCTCGCCCCACTGCCGAACCCGGCGGGGCCGTGCGTTATCTCTGGCCATCGGCCAATCCTCGCGCTTCTCCGCTCACCGCCTGACTTCGTTTAGTTGTCTTTGCCTGCCGCGCGCTTTGCGTCGTGGGCAATTCGCTTACGCACAAGATCGGGCTTCCCATGAGAAACGCGACACCCTCGTTCTACAACCTGGCCTGGCGCTGGCATTTCTATGCCGGCCTGTTCGTCATTCCCTTCATGATCATGTTGTCGGTGACCGGCATCATCTACCTGTTCAAGCCGCAGCTCGATCAGTTGATGTACGCCGATCTGCTGCAGGTGCAGGCCAGCGGCCCGTCGCTGACAGCCGATGAAATGTTTGCTCGGGTGCAGGCGGTCTACCCCCAGGGCAGCGTCAGCCAATACCTGCCGCCGGTGGATGTCGACCGTAGCGCGCAGTTCGTCGTCGGGGTTGGCGAGCGCACTCGCAACGTTTTCGTCGACCCTTACAGTGGCGCCATCCTCGGCACTCAGGATGCCCACGACAATCTGCAGGCGCTGGCCCGTGCGGTGCACGCCGACCTGCTGATCGGTACGCCGGGAGATCGTTTGATCGAACTGGCGGCGGGCTGGGGCGTGGTGCTGGTGGTTTCCGGCCTGTATCTCTGGTGGCCGCGGGGGAGCAACAAGGCCGGTGTGCTGTGGCCACGGTTGTCGGCCCGTGGTCGCCTGTTCTGGCGCGACCTGCATGCCGTCACCGGTTTCTGGGGCGCCTTGTTGCTGCTGTTCATGCTGCTCACCGGGATGACCTGGACAGGCTTCTGGGGCAAGCAGTTCGCCGGTGCCTGGAACCACTTCCCGGCGGCCATGTGGGACGAGGTACCGACCTCGGACCGGCAGGCCGGTGAGCTCAACCAGAGTCATAAACAGACCGTGCCCTGGGCGCTGGAAAATACCCCGATGCCGGAGTCCGATCCCCATGCGGCGCACAATGGCGGTGCCATGCCGGCCTCCACGGCCAACCCGAGCGTCAGCTTGCAGCAGGTGGTCGATATCGCCAGCGAGCGTGGTGTTCATCCGGGTTACAGCATCACCTTTCCGGCCACCCCCACCGGCGTTTACACCATCGCGCTATTCGCTGACGACCCACGCCACGACGCCACGCTGCATATCGACCAGTACAGTGCCGTCGTCCTGGCCGATGTACGCTGGCGCGATTACGGCCTGGCGGCCCGCACCGTGGAGAGCGGGGTGATGCTGCACATGGGCAAGCTCTATGGTCTGCCGCATCAGTTGTTCATGTTCGTCGTCTGCCTGCTGATTCTGCTCAGTTCGGTCAGCGGGTTGATCATGTGGTGGCGTCGGCGCCCCAGCGGCAGCCTTGGCGTGCCGCCGTTGCGCCATGACCTGCCGCGCTGGAAGGTCGGCGTGGCGATCATGATCGTGCTCGGTGCGCTGTTTCCGCTGGTCGGTGTCTCGCTGCTGCTGATCTGGGCGCTGGACTTTCTGCTGCTGTCACGCCTTTCGGCACGTCGGTTGGCCTGATTTCAAGAGCGTGCCTGCGGGTACGTTCATTCATTCAAATCGCTTCATGGAGAGTTGCCATGTCACTGAAGAAAATCGTTCTAGCCGCCGCTTTGCTGGGCACCAGCCTGCTGGCCAACGCTCACCAGTACGATGCCGGCGAGTTGCATATCGATCATCCCTGGTCGCGGGAAATGCCGCCGGTGGCGCCGACCGCCGCCGCCTATTTCGTGGTGCACAACAAGGGCGCTCAGGATGATCGTCTGCTGTCGGTCGAGACGCCGGTAGCCGGCAAGGCGGAGATTCACGAGCATGCCCACGTGGGCGGCATGATGAAGATGCAGCAGGTTCAGAGCGTGGTGATTCCCGCCGGTGGCGAAGTCAAATTCGCGCCCATTGGGTATCACGTGATGCTGTTCAACCTGAAGCAGCAGGCGAAGAGCGGGGAGCGTTTTCCGCTGACCCTGACCTTCGAGAAGGCAGGCCAGGTGCAGGTCGAGGTGGCGGTACAGAAGGATGAGCCGGCCGCCGAAAGCGGGCATGACCATAAGGGGCATTGATCACACCTGCCGTGCGTGGCAACTTGCCTAACGGTTCTCGCTACGCCGTACTGAGGTGCTTTTTTCCACAAGGCTCACAGGCAACATCAATTGCCCCTTCAGGAGGCCGAGTGGAATCGTTGTGTAGAGGGTTGAGCGGCATGGATGCCGCGAGAGCCGCGATGGGCCAGGGATGGCCCTTCGCGGCGTGCCCTCGGAGCAACGATGTAGCGAGGGAACCCCGGCGAAGCCGGGGCCGGATGTCGGGGCTAGACCTTTTGGTTTCTTTTGGGGCAATGCCAAAAGAAACCCGCTCGTCAGAGCGGAACTGAAGGCAAAAGCAACACGGTAATCCTGACTATCCACAGTGGACGGATAAAAGCGTCGTCCACCCTACACGGCGGCTGAGCGACGTTTCACACCAGTCGAGCATCCAGGCTGTTCTGCGCCAGGCGCTTGGCCTGGTCTTCGCTCATGCCCAGACCCTCGTGCAGGGCGGCGAAGTTTTCGGTGACGTAGCCGCCGAAGTAGGCCGGGTCGTCGGAATTGACCGTGACCTTCACGCCACGCTCGAGCATGTCGAGGATGTTGTGCTGGCCCATGTGCTCGAACACGCAGAGTTTGGTGTTGGACAACGGGCAGACGGTCAGCGGGATCTGCTCGTCGATGATGCGCTGCATCAGGCGCTCGTCTTCGCTGGCGCGCACGCCGTGGTCGATGCGTTCGATCTTGAGCAGGTCCAGCGCTTCCCAGATGTACTCGGGCGGGCCTTCCTCGCCGGCGTGGGCCACCGCGTGCAAGCCTTCACTGCGGGCCTTGGCGAACACCCGCTCGAACAGCCGCGGCGGGAAGCCTTTCTCCGAACTGTCCAGGCCGACGCCGATGAAGGCGTCACGAAACGGCATGGCCTGCTCCAGAGTCTGGAAGGCCTGCTCTTCAGGCAAGTGGCGCAGGAAGGCGAGGATCAGACCATGGCTGATGCCCAGTTGCTTCTCGCCATCGACCAGCGCCTGCTTGATGCCGCGCAGCACCACTTCGAAGGGTATGCCGCGGTCGGTGTGGGTCTGCGGGTCGAAGAACGGTTCGGTGTGCACCACGTTCTGTGCCTTGCACTTGAGCAGGTAGGCCCAGGTCAGGTCGTAGAAATCCTGCTCGGTGCGCAGCACGTCGGCACCGCGGTAGTACAGATCCAGAAATTCCTGCAGGTTGTTGAAGGCGTAAGCCGCGCGTAGCGCCTCGACATCGTTCCAGGGCAGGGCGATGCGGTTGCGCTCGGCCAGGGCGAACAGCAGCTCGGGCTCCAGAGAGCCTTCCAGGTGCAGGTGCAGTTCGGCCTTTGGCAGGGCGTTGAGCCAGTCGTACATGGGACAATCTCGTTCATCAAACATGGCCGCGAAGTTTAACCCCACGGGCGCGGCCTTGCGGCATCGAGACGCCCGAGCGGTACGTGGGTTGAATTATTTACAGGATGTTGCAGTCGGAGCAGGATCGATCTGCCCCTCTCTGAAAGGAATCGCCCATGTTCAATGCCATCAAGCAGGAATACTGGCTGCTGCTGGCCGTACTCGCCGCGCTCATCGCGCTGCCGTTGGAGCACGCGCTGTTGGGGCATGGCCAGGGTGTTGCCCTGATCGCTGCGATCGCGCTGATCGGTGCCATCGTCTGCGCGTCTCTGCGCGTCGCTCACCACGCCGAGCAACTGGCGGAACGGGTCGGCGATCCGTACGGCACCATGATCCTCACCCTCTCGGCGGTACTGGTCGAGGTGGTGATTCTGGCGATCATGATGAGCAATGAGGCGTCGCCGACGCTGGTGCGCGACACCATCTATTCGGCAGTGATGCTCGACATCAACGGCATCCTCGGTCTGGCTGCGCTGATGGGAGGCATCAAGCACGGCGAGCAGCCGTACAACGACGACTCGGCACGTAGCTACAGCGTGATGATCCTCACCGCCATGGGCATTTCCATGGTCGTGCCCGAGTTCATTCCCGAGTCGGACTGGAAGGCGTACTCGGTGTTCACCATCGGCGCCATGCTGGTGCTCTACGCCGTGTTCCTGCGCATGCAGGTAGGCCCGCACAGTTACTTCTTCAGCTACAGCTACCCGGAGAAGAAGAATCGCGGCGGCGGCGGCGGCGACGGCCACGGGGCCGGCGAGTCGCAGGTCAACGTCGCCTGGTCGGTGGGCGTGCTGGTGTTTGGCGTCGTGGTGATCGGCGTGCTTGCCGAGGTGATGTCCCAGGCCCTGGACGTGGGCCTCGAAGGTACCGGCGCACCACCGGTGTTGACCGCCATCGTGGTGGCGGGGATTTCCGCAGCGCCGGAAATTCTCACCGCATTGCGGGCAGCGCTGGCCAACCGCATGCAGTCGGTGGTCAACATCGCCCTCGGTGCGTCGCTGTCGACGGTGATTCTCACCGTGCCCGTGATGGAAGCGATGGCGCTGTACAGTGGCCAGCCGTTCCAGATGGCCATGACCCCCGTGCAGACGGTGATGGTGTTCATCACCCTGATCGTCTGCGCCATCAACCTCAACGACGGTGAAACCAACGCCATCGAGGGCATGACCCACTTCGTGCTGTTCGCCACGTTCATCATGTTGGCGATGTTGGGGCTTTAGGTTGGTGTCTTTGTCGCGGTATTGATGGATCGCGCCCCTGAAGCCAGCCTCGTATCCCGCGGGAGCGGGCCATGCGCGCGATAGATTCGCGGGCATGGCCCGCTCCTACGGTCGAAATACAAGGATGGGCGCCAGCCCCATCAAGTCATGGTCATTACCAATCGATCTTCTGACCCTGATAGTCGACGAAGTGGTGGCCGCCCTGGCCGGCAAAGCGTTCTACCTGCTCGATCAGACCGCGGCAGCTGTCGACCACTTCAACCATGGCGCCATCGCCGCCCATGTCGGTCTTCACCCAGCCCGGGTGCAGTGACAGCACCGTCGGGCGCGGTTCCGGCAATTCGCAGACGAAGCTGTTGGTCAGCGAGTTCAGCGCCGCCTTGCTGGCCTTGTACAGCGCCAGGTTATTGCCCTCCGGATTGGCCACGCTGCCCAGCCCCGAGCTCATGAACGCCAGCACCCCGGTCTGTGGTCGCAGCTGACCCACCAGCTTCTCGGCCAGGCGAATCGGCGCCACCACGTTGGTCAGGAACAGCTGGCCCAGTTCTTCAGCCGTCGCGGCCGCAGCGCACTGGTGGCTCGGGCCGAGAATCCCGGCGTTGACGAACAGCAGATCGAACACCTGCCCGCTCAGCCGCTGCGTCAGCAGCCGCAGCGCGGCCGCGTCGTCGATATCCAGTGACTCGATCTGCACGCCTTGCAGTGCCTGCAGATCGATGGCCCGGGCGGGATCACGCACCGTGGCGGTGACCTGCCAGCCGTCGGCGTGCAACTGGCGCACCAGGCCCAGGCCGATGCCGCGGGAGGCACCGATGATCAAGGCAGTCCTGTTAGAGGGCATGAGGAAACTCCACGGGTTGGCAAGGGCGTCCAGCTTAGCAAGTACAGTGAAGTGTTACCTCTGGTTGCTACATATTCACTGACAAATCATGGGCTTAGATAAGCCGATCATAAAGGTTCGCGAAAGGTTGGCTTTCTAGAGTCCGCGCCTCGTGTCCGTGCCCGCACCGACTCACACAAGAAAAAGAGGAGAAATCGGTTTGTTGACCCTGATTGGCCTGTTGACCATCTTCAGTCTGGTTGCACTGCTGCTGAGTGGGCGTATGTCGCCCGTACTGCCATTGATCGTGGTGCCGCTGCTGGGGGCTTTCTGTGCCGGCTTCGGGCCGACGGAAATCTCGGTGTTCTTCACCGACGGCGTAGGTCGAGTGATCACCATCGCCACCATGTTCATCTTCGCCATCACTTTTTTCGGCGTGATGCAGGACACGGGGCTGTTCCGGCCCATCATCGGTTTCATGGTCAAACTGACTCGCGGCAATGTGATCGCCGTTGCCGTCGCTACCGCCATCATTGGCATGCTCGCGCACCTCGATGGTGCCGGGGCGACCACCTTCCTGCTGACCATTCCTGCGCTGCTGCCGCTGTACAAGCAGTTGCGCATGAGTCCGTATCTGATGCTGATGCTGCTGGCCATCGGCGCCGGTATCCTCAATATGGTGCCCTGGGCGGGCCCGCTGGGGCGTGCGGCAGCGGTCACCGGTATCGAGGTCACCGAACTGTGGCGGCCGCTGATCGCCGTCCAGGGCGTCGGGGTGGTGCTGCTGGTGGTGATGGCGGCCTTGCTGGGCTGGCGCGAGCAGCGCCGTATCGCCAGCACTGGCGGCACCCTTATCGAGGATGGCGAAAATGATCACACCGGCAACCCCGGCGAGATCAGCGCAGAAGAGCTTGCCCTCGAGCGACCGGGGCGCATGTGGATCAATGCCGGTCTGTTCCTGTGCGTGCTGGTGTCATTGTTCACCGGCATCCTGCCAGCAGGCTACGTGTTCATGATCGGCCTGAGCCTGGCGCTGCTGATCAACTACCCGAACGGCAAGCTGCAGATGCAGCGCATCGCCGCGCATTCCCCGGCGGCGTTGAGCATGGGCATGATCATTCTGGCAGCAGGCTCGATGCTCGGCATTCTGGCTGGCACCGGAATGCTGTCTTCGATCGCCCAGGATCTGGTCAAGGTGCTGCCCGAGCCCATGGTCGGGCAACTGCACCTGATTCTGGGGTTCTTCGGCTTGCCCATGGAGTTCCTGCTCAGCACCGACGCCTATTACTTCGGCCTGCTGCCCGTGGTACTGGAAGTGGTCGACAGCCATGGCGTGGAAGCCGCCAGCGTGGTCTACGCGCTGATGATCGGCAACATCATCGGCACCTTCATCAGCCCGTTCTCGCCGGCCTTGTGGCTGGCACTGGGCCTGGCTCGCCTGGAGATGGGCCAGCACATCCGCTATTCCTTCTGGTGGATGTGGATCTTCTCGCTGTTGTTGCTTGGCGTTGCATGGGTGCTGGGATTGTTCTGAGGGAATGTGGCGCCGCCTGTGCGGCGCCATCCCATCCAGCCGGTCAGCGGCCGAGACGCTGCAGTTCGTCCGACTCGACCACTCGCAATCCTTCACCTTCTTCGAGAGCCAGGCGCCACAACGCGCGGGCGAGGGCGGTCACTTCGATGGCGCGGTGCTTGCCTGGCAGCCAGCGCATGAAGGGCGCCGCCAGGCGTTCACCGAGGCGGAACTCGTTGCGTGGGCCAAGCAGCAGGGAGGGGCGGGCCAGGGTCAGTTGCGGCCAGCCCTGGGCCTTCAACGCTTCTTCGGTTTCGCCCTTGATGCGGTTGTAGAACACCGACGAGCGCGGGTCCGCGCCAATCGCGCTGACCACCACTAAGTGCCGCGCGCCCAGTTCCAGGGCGCGCTTGCCGAAAGCCACAACCAGGTCGTGATCGACCGCCCGGAAGGCATCCTGCGAACCCGCCTGTTTGATGGTGCTGCCCAGGCAGCAGAACGCCGTGTGCACGGTGCCATCCAGCGTGGGCAGCAGCTCGAGCAGTTCCCCGACCGGGTTTTCCAGGTGGGGATGTTCGGCCAGCGGCCTGCGACTCGGGGCCAGCACACGCTCTACGGTCGGTTCGTTGAGCAAACGGTCGAGCAGGTGTTCGCCGGTCATGCCGGAGGCGCCTGCCAGAAGAATGTGCTGGGGGGTCAGATACATGGTCGATCCTCGACTGCTGTTCGATACGTAGTTTAGAGGGCGGCGGCGGATTTATCGTTCAAGGCCGCTTCGCTTTGCTGTCGACGCAGGGCATTCCAGTGCTCCAGTACGGCAGGCGGCGCCCATATCTGCGGCTCGGACGGCTCGAAACCGTCGGCTTGCTCGCGTTTGGCGACGGCAGCGCTGGCCAGCTCGAAGGCGCGTTGCAGGTCGTCTGTCTCCTGCAGGGCTTCGGCGAACAGCGCGCGGCCGAAATAGGTGAAGTCGGCTTCTTCCGAGCAGCCGAACGACACCCGGTCAGCCCGTGCAGCGGTCATCAGCAGGGTCTTGTCGTCCTTCAGGGCGGGGATGAAGCCCCCGGAGTAGCAGGCGGAAATCACCACCACCTTGTGGCGGTCGGCCAGCGGTTGCAGCAGTGTCGCCAGCTCGTCGGCGGGCAGGTCGGCCAGTTGCAGGCGTGGCTGATCCAGGTTCAGTTCATGGCCCCGCGAGCCGTGGCTGGTCAGGTAGATGAACACCAGGTCTTCCGGACCGCTGCGTTCGGCGATGGCGCGTACCGCGCGGCGCAGGTTTTCCCGGGTTGCCAGCGGGCGGTCTGCCAGGTGATCGCGGTGGTTGGCCAGGGTGATGCGGCCATAGGCGGAAAAGCGCCCTGCGAGCAGGTCGGCGACGTAGTCGGCCTCGCGCAGGAACACGCTCTGCTTGCCGTCGCCGGCCAGGGTCAGGGCGTAGAGTTCGCTGCGTGGAGTGGACGCTGGCAGTGCGGCGATGGCCTGGTCGAGCAATTCGCCCTGTTTCAGCAGGCCGATTTCCAGCGGGTCCGGCAGGGCCTGGCCGTTTTCGTCACGCACGCGCAGGCCGCGCCGCCAAGTGCCTTGCTGGCGGCTGCCGTCGGCCAGGGTCAGGGTGCCTTCGCCATGGAAGCGGCCGTTGGCGAAGCCGCCGTCGAAGCGGCTGCCATCAGGCTGCTGAAGGTGACCTTCGCCCTGATAACGCCACTCCTTGAACTGCCCCTGGTAGCGCTCGCCATCGGCGCCGTTGTACTCGCCCTTGCCGTTGAGCGCGCCCTCAGCGAAGGTGCCACTCCAGACATTGCCCGCTGCGCTCTGGTAGCGGCCATTGCCGTGGAACAGGCTGTTGCGCAGTTCGCCGTCGTAGCTGTCGCCGTCGCTGCCCTGGTAGTTGCCGTCGCCCTTGAGTTCTCCACCCACGAAGTGGCCAGAGAGCTGATTGCCGAGTTCGTCCTGATGCACGCCCTGGCCGTCGGGCAGGCCTTTTACGAACTGGCCCTGAAATCGGCTGCCGTCGGCTTGTTCGAGCGTACCCAGACCGTGAAAGCGGCCATCGCGGAACTGCCCACGGTAAGTCTGTCCGGCTTCCTCCAGCGTGCCTTCGCCACTGAAGCGACCCTTGGCGAAGCCGCCGCTATAGCGGCTGCCGTCTGCGCGCTTCAGCGTGCCCTGGCCCTCGAAGGTGCCTGCGGCGAATTCGCCGACATAATGCTCGCCACTGGCGCCGTGCCATTCACCGCTACCGTGGCGCAGGCCGTCGAGGAAGTATCCGGTGAACCAGCTGCCGTCGGGGTAATCCAGACGGCCCTTGCCTTGTAGCAGGCCGTCGACCACATTGCCGTGATAGCGCGAACCGTCCGGCAGCGTCGCATCGGGGGGTAGAAGGGGCGTGCTCTGGCTGCAGGCGGCGAGGGAGAGAACCAGAGCCAGGGGCGCGAGGCGAAACATGCGGGGACGTCCAGGTCAGATGAGCGATGCGGCCAGTATGCCGCAAAGCGTCCGCCCACGCCCAGGCAGCCAGGGCGCCCCTGCCGATGAGTCACGGCCACTGTTAAGCCGCCGCCGTTACCTGCCTATAATGGCCGCCTTGTAGGGTGGTGCGTCCCGCTTGGGGCACCTGCCCAGCGTCTGAGGGGAGTCTTCATGCTGCTTCGTGGCCTGTTCTGGCTGGTGCTGTGCCAACTGCTCGGCACGGCGATCAATGCGCTGTTCCTGCCCATGCTGCCAGGGCCGATTCTCGGCATGCTGCTGCTGGTGGTGTTTCTGCTTTGTCGTGGTCAGGTCGACGAGCCGATCCAGCAGGCCGCCAGCAGCCTGCTCAAGTACCTGCCGCTGTTGCTGGTGCCGCCTGCCGTCGGGGTGATGGCCTACGCGGAGGCGATCGTCGCCGACTTCTGGGCGGTGATCGGTGCGCTGGTGCTTTCCTTGATCCTGTCCCTGGTGTTCGCCGGCTGGATGATGCAGAAACTGATCGAGCGCCAGACGCGCCGCCGGGGGGAGGGATGACGCTCGACTGGCACGGCGCCTGGATGGCCGTCACCCACCACCCGCTGTTCGGCGCCGGCATCACCCTCGGCGCCTATCAACTGGCTATCGCTGCTTACGAGAAGACCCGCTGGGTATTCCTGCAGCCGGTACTGGTATCGACCCTGCTGGTCATCGCCATTCTGCTGCTCTGTGGGCTGACCTTCAGCGAGTACAAGAGCGGTGCCGAGGCGCTGACCATTTTCCTGGGCCCTGCCACCGTCGCGCTGGCCGTGCCGCTGTACCTCAACCTGCGACGTATCCGTCAGGTATTCTGGCCCACCGTGCTGACCCTGCTGATCGCCGGGGTGGTCGCTACCGTCCTCGGTGTCGCGCTGGCCTGGATGCTGGGTGCCGAGCACAACATGCTGATGAGCATGGCGCCCAAGTCGGTGACCTCGCCAATCGCCATGCTGGTGGCCAGCCAGATCGGCGGCTTGGCAGCGCTGGCCGCGGTGTTCGTGATGATCACCGGCGTGCTGGGGGCGATCATCGGGCCGTCGCTGCTGCGCTGGTGTGGCGTCCATCACCACGCCGCCGTGGGCATGGCCCTGGGCATGACCGCCCATGCGGTCGGCACCTCGCGAGCCATGCAGGAAAGCGAGGAATGTGGCGCCTTCGCGGCTCTGGCCATGAGCCTGATGGGCGTGTTCACGGCCATCCTGCTGCCATTGGCTATCGTCTTCCTGAATTGAGAACCGCAATGACCCTACCCCTGTTTCCACTGCATACCGTTCTGTTTCCCGGCTGCGTGCTGGATCTGCAGATATTCGAAGCACGCTATCTGGACATGATCAGCCGCTGCATGAAGCAGGGCGAAGGCTTCGGCGTGGTGTGCATCGTCGAGGGGGCCGAGGTGGGCGACGCTGCCGAGCGCATCGCGCAGGTGGGCTGCGAAGCGATCATCAGTGATTTCCAGCAGCGCCCCAATGGCCTGCTGGGCATTCGCGTGCAGGGCGGCCGACGGTTTCGCGTCAATCAGGCTCAGGTGCTGCCGGACAAACTGACGCTGGCTCGGATCGAGTGGCTCGAAGAGCAGCCCCAGCGCCCGCTGGACGAGGAACACGCCGACCTGCTGGCACTGCTGGGCGCCCTGGCCGAGCACCCGATGGTCGCCAGCCTGGACATGGGCGGCAGCGCCGACAGCCAGGCCGAACTGGCCGACAAGCTCGGCTATCTACTGCCGTTCAGTGCTGAGCAGAAAATCGCCTTGCTGGCCGAGCCAGACGCCACTCGGCGGCTGGACATGCTGCAGGAACTGGTCGAGCAACTGCAGGGCGACGGTCCGGCTCAATAACGGTAGATCTCCACACCTTCCGACATTCGCCACAGCGCCATGCTGGTGAGCAGCAGGGCGCAGCTTGGCACGATCATCCACCAGACCTTGGCTGGCAGCGGAGGCAGCGAGGCGAAACGCTGCATCAGCGCCAGGCTCATTGCGCACAGGCTGCTGGCCAGCAGGGCGCCAGCGATGATGTCGCTCGGCCAGTGAACGCCCAGATAGACCCGCGACAGGGCGATGCTGAGTGCCGGCAGGCAGGCGAGCAGTATCCAGGTCAGGCGCAGGCGCGCAGGTTGCCCACGGCCAGCGAGCACGGCGGTGGCCAGGAAGAATGCGAAGGCCGCCGAACTGTGTCCGCTGGGGAAACTGTAGGTGTGCAGGGGCTCGAGCAGGATTTCAGGGCGCGCGCGCTCGAACAGCCCCTTGAGGGTGCCATTGGCCAGGGCGGTGCTGAGCATGGCGCCGCCTGCGAACAGCAGAGCCTGCCATTTGCGGGCAAGCAGCAGCAACACGCAGAGCAGGGCGGCGACCGCCAGCTGCACGTCGAAGTCGCCGAAGTGAGTGATCGCCACCGCTACGTAGTCGAAGCGCGGGTTGCGCTCTTCCTGGATCAGCGTCATCAGGCCCTGATCCAGCTGGATCAGATGCGGCCAGCCGATGAACAGGGCGATCAGCAGAATGGTGCCAAGGCCCGCCGCGATCAGGCTGGCCTGTCGCTGTTCGCGCAGGCTGCTCTGGATGGTCAGTACCAGCAGCAGTGCCAGGCCTGCGGCGACCACCGCGGCCTGGGGCCAGAAGCCCTCGGGCAGCGGCAGGCGCAAGGCGGCGCCGGCGGCCCAGCCCGGCACCAGGTAGGCGACTGCCCAGCCTGCGGCGGCGAGCATGCTGACGGCGATGAAGCGGCCGATCGGCATGCTCAGCATGCCAGCGACCATCGGCAGCATCGGCCGCAGCGGGCCTATGTAGCGGCCGAGCAACAGGCTGGCGACACCATAGCGTTCGAAGTAGGTTTCCGCGCCGCTGAGCCACTGCGGATGGCTGCGCAGGCCCGGCAGGCGCCGGATGTCCTGGTGGAAGTAACGACCCAGGGCATAGGAAATGGCGTCGCCAAGCAGGCCGCCGAAGTACGCCAGCGCCAGGGTTTCCCACAGACTCAGGGCGCCATTGCCGGCCATCACGCCGACGGCGAACAGCAGTACGGTGCCGGGAACGATGATGCCGGCGATGGCCAGGCATTCGATGCAGGCGATCAGGAAGATCGCCAGGCCCAGCCATTGCGGGTTGGCCGCAAGCCAGGTAGTCAGACTATCGAGCCACTCGCCCATGTATGGACACCTTATAAATGAGAAATCGCAGCCTTCGACCCATCCATCCGAAAAGCGGTTCCTTCGCCATGTACGTCATGGATGGCCGGGCTGGCGCGGGCGATCATAGCAACAAGGCCCGGCAGAGAGGCAGATGCGCGTATGTCGCAATCGGCTTCGGCTCGCCGCTTGCAGCTGGAAACAACCATCTGCCAGGCGCCGCTGTGCGCGGAGCGGCATGACCGCTATAATCAGCAACTTTTTCCAACTGCCAGACCTGAGTTGCCATGACCGAGTCCGTGCTTGACTACATGACCCGCCTGGGCCGTGCCGCCCGCCAGGCTTCGCGCGTGCTCGCGCGGGCCAGCACCGCACAGAAGAACCAGGCCCTGCAGGCCGCCGCCGCCGCACTCGACGCCTCGCGCGCCGAGCTGGTTGCGGCCAATGAACGGGATCTCGCCGCTGGCCGTGCCAACGGCCTGGAGCCGGCCATGCTCGATCGTCTGGCGCTGACCCCCAAGGTCATCGACAGCATGATCGAAGGCCTGCGTCAGGTTGCCACGCTGCCCGATCCCATTGGCGAGATCCAGGGCATGCGTTATCTGCCGTCCGGCATTCAGGTCGGCAAGATGCGCGTGCCGCTGGGCGTGATCGGCATCATCTACGAGTCGCGGCCCAATGTGACCATCGATGCGGCCAGCCTGTGTCTGAAGTCCGGCAACGCCACCATTCTGCGGGGCGGCTCCGAGGCCATTCATTCCAATCAGGCCATCGCCCGCTGTATCCAGGCTGGCCTGGCAGAAGCCAGCTTGCCGGCCAGTGCGGTACAGGTCGTGGAAACCACCGACCGCGCCGCCGTGGGCGCGCTGATCACCTTGCCGGAATTCGTCGATGTGATCGTGCCGCGTGGCGGCAAGGGGCTGATCGAGCGCGTCAGCCGCGAAGCCAAGGTGCCGGTGATCAAGCATCTGGATGGTGTCTGCCACGTTTATGTCGATATCGCCGCTGACCTCGACAAGGCCATCCGCGTCTGCGACAACTCGAAGACTCAGCGCTATTCGCCGTGCAACACCATGGAAACCCTGCTGGTGCATGCCGATATCGCTGCACGCGTGCTGCCGCCGCTGGCGGCCATCTATCGTGACAAGGGCGTCGAGCTGCGTGGCGACGCGCAGACCCGCTCGCTGCTGGGCAACGACGTACTGGAAGCCAGCGAAGACGACTGGTATGCCGAGTACAACGCACCGATCCTGGCGATCCGCGTGGTCGATTCGCTGGAAGCGGCCATCGAACACATCAATACCTACGGCTCGCAGCACACCGACGCGATCATCACCGAAAACTTCAGTGATGCCCGGCGTTTCCTTACCGAGGTGGACTCCAGTTCGGTGATGGTCAACGCCTCGACGCGTTTCGCCGATGGTTTCGAGTACGGCCTGGGCGCGGAGATCGGCATTTCCACCGACAAACTGCACGCCCGTGGTCCGGTTGGTCTTTTAGGGCTGACCAGCGAGAAGTACGTGGTATTCGGCGACGGTCACGTGCGCACCTGATGGCCAACCGCAAACGCATCGGGCTGTTGGGCGGTACCTTCGATCCGGTGCATATCGGCCATCTGCGCGGCGCGCTGGAGGTGGTCGAGTTCATGGGGCTGGATGAGTTGCGGTTGATCCCCAGTGCGCGGCCGCCGCACCGGGAAACCCCGCAGGTCGGGGCGCAGGACCGCCTGGCGATGGTCGAGCAGGCCGTGGCGGGATTGCCATCGTTGCGGGTGGACGATCGCGAGCTGCAGCGTGACAAGCCGTCCTACAGCATCGACACCCTGGAGTCGCTGCGTGCCGAGCTGGCAGCGGACGACCAGTTGTTTCTGATTCTGGGCTGGGATGCCTTTTGCGGCTTGCCAGCCTGGCACCGTTGGGACGAGTTGCTGCGCCACTGCCATATTCTGGTGTTGCAGCGCCCGGATGCCGACAGCGAGGCAAGCGAACCGCTGCGTGACCTGCTGGCAGCGCGTAATATCGCCGACCCGCTGGCGCTGCACGGGCCGGCGGGGCAGATTTCTTTCATCTGGCAGACACCGCTGGCGGTGTCTGCCACGCAAATCCGTTCGCTACTGGCGAATGGCCGGTCGGTGCGCTTTCTGGTGCCCGATGCGGTGCTGGCTTATATCAATGCCCATGGACTGTACCGTGGGTAAATCGAACACGAGGCAAACGAGTTAGTTATGACGAAGCAAACCATGCACAGTGAAGACCTGGTCAAAGTGGCCATCGCAGCACTGGAAGAGATCAAGGCGCAGGACATCACCACCATCGATGTGCGCGAGAAGACCAGCATCACCGATTACATGGTGATCGCCAGCGGTACCTCGAGCCGTCACGTCAAGTCGCTGGTCGACAACGTGCTGGAAAAGACCAAGGAACAGGGCGTGCGGCCGATCGGCAGCGAAGGCCTGGACAGCGGCGAATGGGCACTGCTCGACCTGGGCGATATCGTCGTTCACGTGATGCTGCCGACCGCTCGCCAGTTCTACGACCTCGAGCGTCTGTGGCAGGGTGCCGAGCAGAGCCGCGCGCAGCAAGGCGTCGAGCGCGGGTAAGGTAAGCCGGTCGTGCGTATCAAACTGATCGCTGTCGGCTCGCGCATGCCGCGCTGGGTCGAAGATGGCTGGCAGGAGTATGCCAAGCGCATGCCGTCCGAGCTGTCCCTGGAGCTGGTGGAAATTCCCCTGACCACGCGTGGCAAGAATGCCGACGTGGCGCGGATGATCCGCCAGGAAGGTGAAGCCATGCTGGCCAAGGTGCAGCCCGGGGAACGCATCGTCACCCTGGAAGTCGAAGGGCGACCCTGGAGTACCGAACAGTTGGCGGTCGAACTGGACAAGTGGCGTCTCGATTCACGCACCGTCAACCTCATGGTCGGTGGCCCGGAAGGGCTGGCGCCGGAAGTCCAGGCGCGCAGCGAGCAGCGCTGGTCGCTGTCGCCCCTGACCTTGCCCCACCCGCTGGTACGGATACTGGTCGGCGAACAGATCTATCGTGCCTGGACGGTGTTGTCCGGTCACCCTTATCACAAGTAGTCAGCAGTCCCGATGCCCCAGCCGATTCGCCTAAAAGACCACGAGAAGGACGCGCGCCTCATTCGCAAGCGCGCGCTGGTCGGTGGCGCGGTGTTTCTGGCGCTGACGCTGGTGCTGATCGCCCGCATGTATTACCTGCAGGTGATCCAGTACGAGTATCACTCCACGCTGGCCGAGAACAACCGTATCCACGTGCAGCCGATTCCGCCCAACCGGGGGCTGATCTACGACCGCAACGGGGTGATCATCGCCGATAACCGGCCCAGCTTCAGCCTCAGCCTGACCCGCGAACGGGCGGGTGACTGGGAGCAGGTGCTGGACGTGATCGTCGAGGTGTTGCAGCTCACCCCCGACGATCGCGAGCTGTTCGAACGGCGCGTGCGTCAGGGCCGTCGGCCGTTCGAGCCGGTGCCCGTGCTGTTCGAGCTCAGCGAGGAGCAGATCGCCCGGCTGGCGGTCAATCAGTTCCGCCTGCCCGGTGTCGAGGTGGTGGCGCAACTGGTGCGGCACTATCCGCAGCGCGAGCATTTCGCCCATTCGGTCGGTTACGTGGGGCGTATCAACGAGCGTGAGCTCAAGGAGCTCGACCCGGTCGAGTACAGCGGCACTCACCATATCGGCAAGACCGGCATCGAGCGTTTCTACGAGGACCAGTTGCACGGCAAGGTCGGCTACGAAGAAGTCGAGACCAACGCCCGCGGCCGCGTGCTGCGCGTGCTCAACCGCACCGACCCATTGCCTGGCAAGGATGTGATGCTGACCCTCGACGTGCACTTGCAGGAAGTCGCCGAGCAGGCGCTTGGCGGTCGACGCGGCGCGGTGGTGGCGATCCAGCCGTCCACCGGCGAGGTGCTGGCGATGGTCAGTCAGCCGAGTTTCGACCCCAACCCCTTCGTCACCGGGATCAGCTTCAAGGCTTATGCAGAGCTGCGCGACTCCATCGATCGGCCGCTCTATAACCGTGTGCTGCGTGGTCTGTACCCGCCGGGGTCGACCATCAAGCCGATGGTGGCGGTCGCCGGCCTGGATGCCGGGGTCATTACCCCGACCTCACGGGTGTTCGACCCGGGCTTCTATCAGTTGGCCAACCACAGCCACAAGTACCGCAACTGGAACCGTACCGGCGATGGCTGGGTGGATCTCAACCTGGCGATCATGCGGTCCAACGACACCTACTTCTACGACCTTGCCCACAAGATGGGCATCGATCGCCTGCACGACTACATGACCCGCTTCGGGATTGGTCAGCGGGTGTCTCTGGACATGTTCGAGGAGACCGCCGGCCTGATGCCCTCGCGGGACTGGAAGCGAGCGCGTTATCGTCAGCCCTGGTATCCGGGTGAGACGCTGATCCTCGGCATCGGCCAGGGGTACATGCAGGCCACCCCGTTGCAGTTGGCCCAGGCCACCGCGCTGGTGGCGACCAAGGGCAAGTGGATTCGCCCGCACCTGGCGAGGACCATCGACGGCAGTCTGCCCCATGATCCGGATCCGATTCCTGATATCGTGCTGCGCGATCCCAAGTACTGGGATTACGCGCGTCTCGGCATGGAGGCGGTGATGCACGGTGCACGGGGTACGGCGCGCAAGGTCGGCGATGCCGCGGCCTACCGGATCGCCGGCAAGAGTGGCACGGCGCAGGTCGTGGCCATCAAGCAGGGCGAGAAGTACGACCGCAGCAAGGTGCAGGAACGCCATCGTGACCACGCCCTGTTCGTCGGTTTCGCGCCGGCGGACAATCCGCAGATCGTCGTCGCGGTGATGGTCGAGAACGGTGAGTCCGGCTCCGGCGTCGGCGCGCCCGTGGTCAAGCAGGTGATGGATGCCTGGCTGCTGGACGAAACCGGTAAGCTCAAGGCCGAATACGCCCCGCCCGGTGCCACGGCACCGCTCAACGTAGAGGTGAAGCATCCATGAGCCTGACCGGTAGCTTCGACCGCACGCTTTCCACCGACGACGTTCTGCGTCGCCGTTCCAGCCTGCTGCAGCGTCTGCACATCGACGGCATTCTGTTGCTGCTGCTGTTGCTGCTGGCCACCGGCAGTCTGTTCATCCTCTATTCGGCCAGCGGCAAGAACCTGGATCTGCTGATGAAGCAGGCCAGTTCCTTCGGTATCGGGCTGGTGGCGATGGTAGTGATCGCCCAGTTCGAGCCACGCTTCATGGCCCGCTGGGTACCGCTGGGCTACCTGTGCGGCGTTGGCCTGCTGGTGGTGGTCGACGTCATGGGCCACAACGCCATGGGCGCCACGCGCTGGATCAACATCCCCGGGGTCATCCGCTTCCAGCCGTCGGAATTCATGAAGATCCTGATGCCGGCGACCATGGCCTGGTACCTGTCAAAACGCACGCTGCCGCCGAACCTCAAGCACGTGGCCGTGAGCCTCGGGCTGATCGTCACCCCCTTCGTGCTGATTCTGTTGCAGCCCGACCTCGGCACCTCGCTGCTGATTCTCGCCTCCGGTGCCTTCGTGCTGTTCATCGCCGGGCTGCAGTGGCGCTGGATCGCGGGTGCCGTCGCAGCCATCGCGCCAATTGCCGTGGCCATGTGGTTCTTCGTCATGCATGACTACCAGAAGCGCCGCGTACTGACCTTCATCAACCCGGAGAGCGATCCGCTCGGTGCCGGCTGGAACATCATCCAGTCCAAGGCCGCGATCGGCTCTGGTGGGGTGTTCGGCAAGGGCTGGCTGCTCGGCACTCAGTCGCACCTGGACTTTTTGCCGGAGAGCCATACGGACTTTATCATTGCCGTTCTGGCCGAAGAATTCGGACTGATTGGTGTCTGTCTGTTGCTGCTCTTGTACATTCTGTTGATTGCACGCGGTCTGGTGATTACCGTGCAAGCGCAGACACTGTTCGGTAAGCTGCTCGCCGGTGGTTTGACCATGACCTTCTTCGTCTATGTCTTCATCAATATCGGCATGGTCAGTGGTTTGTTGCCGGTAGTGGGTGTGCCGCTGCCGTTCATCAGTTATGGCGGCACGTCATTGATTACGTTGTTGTCGGGTTTCGGAATTCTGATGTCCATCCACACGCACCGTAAGTGGATCGCTCAGGCTTGATTGGGGTTATGAATTCAATGCAGATTTTGCGTGGCTGGGCCGCACGACATGCACAGTGGCTGGCGGTTGCCGGCCTGTTCGGGGCTCCACAGGCGATGGCTGCCAACGAGTACGCGAATTCGCCGCAAGTCGGCGAATTCATCACCGAGATGACCCGTGACTACGGCTTCGCCAGCGAGCAACTGAGCACGCTGTTCACCGGTGTGGAACGCAAGCAGGCGATTCTCGACGCCATTTCGCGTCCGGCCGAGCGGGTCAAACCGTGGAAGGAATACCGCCCGATCTTCATTACCGACGCACGCATCAGCAAAGGTGTGGCGTTCTGGAACGAGCACGCTGAAGCCCTGTCGCGTGCCGAGAAAGAATACGGCGTGCCTGCCGAGATCATCGTCGCCATCATCGGCGTGGAAACCTCCTACGGTGGCAATACGGGCAATTACCGGGTGATCGACGCGCTGTCGACCCTGGCGTTCGACTACCCGCCACGCGCACCGTTCTTTCGCAAGGAACTGCGCGAGTTCCTCATGCTGACCCGTGAAGAGCAGGTCGACCCGGCCAGCCTGAAAGGCTCCTACGCGGGCGCCATGGGCCTGCCGCAGTTCATGCCGAGCAGCTTCCGCGCCTATGCGGTGGATTTCGACGGTGACGGGCATATCAATATCTGGAGCAACCCGACCGATGCCATCGGCAGCGTTGCCAGCTACTTCAAGCGTCACAACTGGCAGCCGGGCCAACCGGTGGCTAGTCTTGCCACGGTCAAGGGCGATCAGGCCGAGCAGGGCCTGAGTGCCGGCCTCGATCCGGAAAAGAACGTAGGCGAGCTGCGCGCGCTGGGCTGGTCGAGCAATGACGTATTGGCCGATGATCTGCCGGTAACCGCGTTCCGCCTCGAAGGCGCCGAGGGTGCCGAGTACTGGATCGGCCAGCCGAACTTCTATGTCATCACCCGCTACAACCGCAGTGTGATGTACGCCATGGCGGTCAATCAGTTGTCCGAGTTGCTGGTTCAGGCCCGAGGTGCCAATCAATGACGGGTTTGCCGTTCAAGCTGGCTGCGTGCGGCATCCTTGCGCTGATGCTGGCCAGTTGCTCTTCCAGTCGCGCGCCGACAGGCACGTCGCCAGTGCAGGCTTCAAGTGGGGGAATGTCCGGTCCAAGTGATTTCAACCGCCCGCACAAAGACGGCGCGCCCTGGTGGGACGTTGACGTCTCGAAGATTCAGGACGCCATCCCGATGCCGCATTACGGCCCGGTGAAAGCCAGCCCTTACGTGGTGTTCGGCAAGCAGTACTACCCGATCTCCGATGCCCGTCGCTACAAGGCGACGGGCCCGGCTTCCTGGTACGGCACCAAGTTCCACGGTCAGGCCACCGCCAACGGCGAGGCCTACGACCTGTACGGCATGACCGCCGCGCACAAGACCCTGCCACTGCCCAGCTACGTGCGAGTGACCAATCTGGAGAACGGCAAGTCCGTGATCCTGCGGGTCAACGACCGCGGCCCGTTCTATTCCGACCGCATCATCGACCTGTCTTTCGCTGCGGCCAAGAAGCTCGGTTATGCGGAAAAGGGCACCGCCCAGGTGCATGTCGAAGGCATCGACCCGGCGGAATGGTGGGCTCAGCAAGGCCGCCCGGTGCCGATGGTGCTGGCGCAGCCGCAGATGGCCAAGGTCCAGCCCGCACAGGTTGCCCAGTTGCAGGCCGCCAGCGCACCGGTCGAACAGTATTCGCCGCCACCGCAGCAGCATGCCGCCGTCACCGTGCCGGTGCAGATCGACTCAAAAAAAAACGCTTCAGCCGCAGCGTCTGGCCTGTATCTCCAAGTGGGAGCCTTCGCCAATCCCGACGCTGCGGAGCTCCTGAAGGCCAAGTTGAGCGAGTCGGTGAGTGCCCCGGTATTCATCAACTCAGTGGTGCGCAACCAGCAGATACTGCACCGCGTGCGACTGGGCCCGATCAACAGCCAGGGCGAGGCTGACCGAGTGCGAGACAGCATTCGCGTCGCCAACCTCGGGCAAGCGACTCTGGTCAAGGCGGACTGAGGGGCGTAGCCCTTCGACACTGGCAACTAATTGGCCAGCCGCCTGACTAAGCAGTGAATCGCCGCCACCGTGCGGCGATGACAGTTCATATTTGCCCGCAAGGGCCTGTTCGACCATCAGCGATTTAGAGAGACGGATGAAAATCACCAGCTTCGCGCAACACATCTTCCTGTCACTTACGTTGCTCGGCGCCTCCAGCGCTTGGGCCAACCAGGCGCCGCTGCCGGCTCCGCCGCAGCTGGCAGCCAAGTCCTACGTGCTGATGGATGGTGCCAGTGGCAACATCCTGGTCGAGAACAACGGTGACGAGCGCCTGCCGCCAGCCAGCCTGACCAAGCTGATGACCGCCTACATCGCCACCCTGGAAATCCGCAACGGCAAGATCGGCGAGCAGGACATGGTCACCATCAGTGAGCATGCCTGGCGTACCGGTGGTGCCGCTTCCGGTGGTTCCACCATGTTCCTGCCGGTGAACAGTCAGGCCACGGTCGACGACCTGCTGCATGGCATCATCATTCAGTCCGGCAACGACGCCAGCATCGCCATCGCCGAGCACATCGCCGGTAGTGAAGACGCCTTCGCGGACATGATGAATGCCACCGCCGAACGCCTGGGCATGAAGAACAGCCACTTCATGAACGCCACCGGCCTGCCGCACCCGGAGCACTACTCCAGTGCCCATGACATGGCCATCCTGGCGCGCGCCATCATCAATGAAGATGCCGAGCACTATGCGATCTACTCGCAGAAAGAGTTTCTCTGGAACAACATCAAGCAGCCCAATCGCAACCTGCTACTGTGGCGCGACCGTACCGTCGATGGCCTGAAGACCGGCCACACCAACGAAGCTGGCTTCTGCCTGGTAGCTTCGGCCGTGCGCGATGGTGCGCGGATGATCACATCGGTATTCGGTACCGACAGCGAACGTGCTCGTGCCGCTGAAACCCAGAAGCTGCTGACCTATGGTTTCCGCTTCTTCGAAACCCGCACCTTCTATCAGAAGGGCACCGAGCTGGCCCAGGCCCAGGTCTGGAAAGGCCAGACCTCTCAGGTCAAGGCTGGTCTGGCTCAGGATCTGACCCTGACCCTGCCCAAGGGCCAGCTTGAGAAGCTGCAGGCCAGCATGACCCTCAACCCGCAGATCACCGCTCCGATCGCTCAGGGCGACGTGATCGGCAAGGTCGAGGTGAAGATGGGTGACCAAGTGGTGCACAGCGCCGATCTGGTGGCGTTGGAAGCCGTCGAGGAAGGTGGCTTCTTCCGCAGCCTGTGGGATAGCATTCGACTGTTCTTCTACGGGTTGTTTAACTGACGGCTCGCCCCCATGTTGCGATGAACGCCCTCGATCCGAGGGCGTTTCATTTTGGATCAGTGAACATCATGACCGATACCGACGTACAAGCTCCGAAAATCGAATTCCCCTGCCCGAACTACCCGATCAAGGTGATCGGCGAGGCCGGTGACGGCTTCACCGACATGGTGATCGAGGTCATCCAGCGCCATGCGCCGGATTTCGATGCTGGCACTCTGGTCACACGGGACAGCCGCAACGGCCGCTTCCTGTCCGTGCAGGTGCTGATCACCGCTACCGGCGTCGAGCAGCTGCAGTCTATCCATGTAGACCTGCGCGCCACCGGCCGCGTGCAAATGGTGCTGTAGTGGCGGCAGCCGACCTTATCGTGCGTCATCTCGGGGTGGTGGATTACCTGCCTACCCTGGAAGCGATGCGCACCCTGACTGCCGAGCGCGACGATGCCACGCCGGACGAGATCTGGCTGCTGCAGCATCCGCAGGTGTTTACCCAGGGGCAGGCGGGCAAGCCCGAGCATCTGCTGGCGCCTGGTGACATTCCGGTGATCCAGGTAGAGCGCGGTGGGCAGGTGACCTATCACGGGCCAGGCCAACTGGTGGCCTACCTGATGCTGGATCTGCGTCGTCTGGACCTGGGCGTGCGTGAGTTGGTCAGTGCCATGGAGCAGGCGCTGGTCGACGTTTTGGCGAGCTACGGCGTCGAGGCGGCGCCAAAGGCAGATGCGCCGGGTGTCTACGTCAATGGCGACAAGATCGCTTCGCTGGGGCTGCGTGTGCGCCGTGGCTGCTCATTTCACGGCCTGGCGCTCAACGTCGATATGGACATGCGCCCGTTCCAGCGCATCAACCCGTGCGGCTATGCAGGCTTGAAGATGACGCAACTGAGGGATCAGTTGGGCACGCCGCCGACTTTCGGCGAGGTCGCCGAGCGTCTCGAGCAGGCTCTTCGTCAGCGCCTGGGGTATGGGGGTTAACAGGCGGCTTTTGCTCTAGCGCAGCTGTCGTGGATCGATTTGCCTGGGTATCGCTGCGCTCAACGCCAGGCCATGGACGATTGAGCGTGGCGATAGCCGGGTGATCAGTTGACGTTCAGCGCCGGAATCAGGCTGGTGTCGACCTGTTGGCCAGGCACCGGTACTGGTGCTGCCAGGCCCAGGTTGTTCTTCTCGAACACCTTGTCCGCCCGATAGCTGGAACGCACCAGAGGGCCTGCCGCCACTTCCATGAAGCCCATCTGCAGGCCGATCTCGCGGAAGCGGTTGAATTCGTCCGGGCTGACCCAGCGTTTTACGGGCAGGTGATTGCGGGTGGGTTGCAGGTACTGGCCAAGGGTGAGGATATCCACACCCACGGCGCGCATGTCCTGCATCGCCTCGAACACTTCGTCGTCGGTCTCGCCCAGGCCGAGCATCAGGCTGGTTTTGGTGAGCACGTCCGGACGATGGCGCTTGGCGTGGGCCAGCACGTCGAGGGTCTTGCGGTAACCGGCGCGGGGGTCGCGTACTTCACGGGTCAGTCGATTGACCGTCTCGACGTTCTGGGCGAACACTTCGAGGCCGGAGTCCACCACGCGCTCGATGGAGGGCAGGTCGCCGTCGAAATCGGGGGTCAGCGCTTCCACCACCACTTGCGGTGTGTTGGCCTTGATCGCCTGTACGCAGGCGGCGTAGTGCGCGGCACCACCATCTGGCAGGTCATCGCGATCCACCGAGGTCAGCACGATATAACGCAATGCCATCAGCTCCACCGACTTGGCGGTATTCTGTGGCTCTTCCTTGTCCAGCCAGCCATTCGGGTTACCGGTGTCCACCGCACAGAAGCGGCAGGCGCGGGTGCAGACCGAGCCCATCAGCATGATCGTCGCCGTACCGTTGGACCAGCACTCACCCATGTTCGGGCAGTGGGATTCCTGGCAGACGGTGCTCAGGCGGTGCTCGCCGACGTTGCGCTTGACCGCTTCGAAACGGCTGCCGCCCGGCGCCTTGACCCGCAACCAGCTCGGCTTGGGCTCATAGACCTTGGCTTCAGTCGAGGCGCGGCGCTTCTGGCCGTCCTTGATCGCGGTAATACCCTGTGCAGTACGGAATTTGTCGCCGCTGGCAACGGGTTTGGTCGGGGCAGTATCGGACATCGAAAATCTCGGCTCCGGTAGGGGCTGCGGTGGCGGATGGGCAGCTTTTGGCTGCCGCAAAGTGTATCACACACCGCTGCGGCGAGCGCCTGACCGTCCGCTCCGTTACCGGCCCCGGCCCCCTCGATCAGGATGTTGGCAGCTTGGCGATGACCTTGATCTCGAACTGGAAGCCATACAGCCAAGTCACGCCCACGCAGGTGATGTTCGGATGCGGTGCCTCGCCCCAGTATTCTGGAACGACCTCCCAGATGGTCTCGAAGCGTTCTTCGGGATTGACGATGAACACCGTCACATCGACGACGTCATCGAAAGTGCAGTCGGCCGCTTCGAGAACCGCGTTGAGGTTCTCGAAGGCCAGGCGAACCTGAGCTTTCAGATCCGGCTCGGGGGAGCCATCGGGGCGGCTGCCAACCTGGCCGGATACGAACAGCAAACCATTGGAGCGCACGGCGGGTGAATAGCGGTTGCGTTCATAAAGGGCCTGACGGCCGGCGGGGAAAACCACGTCGCGAGTAGTCATGTCGTCTCCTGTGGGCAATCGCCCCGTTGAAGTGATGGGTTCACTCTAGGCATGCTGCTGCGCTGGATAAACCCGCCAGTTCGATCAACACTGTTTGGCAAACCCAAACAATCAGCGGTGGCAGAGTGGATCGATTCGACGCGATGAGGGCCTTCGCACGGGTAGTGGAGGCCGGTAGCTTCACCAAGGCGGCCGATACGCTGCACATGAGCAAGACCAGTGTCACGCAGTTGGTGCAGCAGCTCGAGGCGCGGCTGCGGGTGCGGCTGCTGAACCGTACGACGCGCAAGGTCAACGTCACTGCCGATGGCGCCGCCTATTACGAGCGGGTGGTGCGCCTGCTGGCCGATATGGACGACGCCGAAACCAGTCTCTCGGATGCCACCAGCATGCCGCGCGGGCGGCTGCGGGTGGATGTGCCCAGCCCGTTCGCGCGGATGATTCTGGTGCCGGCATTGCCGGCCTTCCATGCGCGTTATCCAGATATCCAGCTCGATCTCGGGGCGAGCGACCGTCTCGTCGATCTGCTGGGCGAGAACGTCGATTGCGTGATCCGCGGCGGCGAGATCACCGACCAGTCACTGATGGCGCGCCGCATCGGCGACCTGCAGTCGGGAGTGTATGCCGCTCCCAGTTACCTGCAGCGATATGGCACGCCCCAGCACCCGCAGCAACTCGCCGGTAGCCACCACCGTATCGTCGGTTTCAAGCGGGCGCGGGCCGGCAGGCTGTTCTCCTACCGGATGCACCGCGAGGGTGAAAGCGTCGACGTGGAAGGCCGTTACGTACTGGCGCTCGACGATGGTAACGCCTACCTGGCTGCCGGGTTGGCGGGGCTGGGCGTACTTTGGCTGCCGAACTACATGTCGCGCGAGCATGTGCAGCGCGGCGAGCTGGTCGCCGTTTTCGAGGGCTGGCAGTTCGAGCCGATGCCGATGTACATCGCCTATCCGCCGAACCGTCACGTCAGTGCCAAGTTGCGGGTGTTCATGGATTGGGTCGTCGAACTGATGGCGCTGCATGCCCCGGTCATCGACCGAAGTGGGCGCGCTGATCCTTTGCGTTAAACTGCGCGCTTCGCTTTCTCGATGGCCTCGCTGCATGTCCCGACCTTCTCGCCCTGCGTCCCGTCCGTATCGTGTGCCCAAGGCACCGCCTGCCGAGTCGCGCCTGATCGTGCTGAACAAGCCATTCGACGTGCTCACCCAGTTCAATGACGATCAGGGGCGCGCCACGCTCAAGGACTTCGTCGCGGTGCCGGGTGTGTATCCGGCTGGCCGTTTGGACCGCGACAGTGAAGGGTTGCTGCTGCTCACCAACGATGGTCAGTTGCAAGCGCGGATCGCCGATCCCCGGCACAAACTGGCCAAGACCTATTGGGTGCAGGTCGAAGGCGAGCCCAGTGCCGAGCAGTTACAGCAACTGCAAGCGGGTGTGCAGCTCAACGATGGGCCGACCCTGCCAGCCGACGCCCGTCTGCTCGATGAGCCTGAGTTGTGGCCGCGCAACCCGCCGGTGCGCTTTCGCAAAAGCGTACCG
Source organism: Pseudomonas flavescens (assembly GCF_013408425.1). Lineage (NCBI taxonomy): Bacteria > Pseudomonadati > Pseudomonadota > Gammaproteobacteria > Pseudomonadales > Pseudomonadaceae > Phytopseudomonas > Phytopseudomonas flavescens. Next base: position 5,821,827 of record NZ_JACBYV010000001.1, read on the forward strand.
ACTGCCTGGCTGGAGCTGGTGATCCGAGAAGGGCGCAACCGTCAGGTACGGCGCATGACCGCTGCCGTGGGGTTACCCACCCTGCGTCTGGTGCGCGTGCGTATCGGCCCCTGGTCGCTGGAGGGTTTGCAGCCGGGCGAATGGCGGGAAGTGCCGGCGACGCTCACGCACTAGACCTCTGTCAGCCATCGTATCCGGCCCTGATGACGCTGATGCCCTTGATCAGTACCTCGCGCCAGCCCTGCAGGGTTGCCGTGTCAGCCTGTCTGTCATGCTCCATGATGGTCTTGAGCAGCGACTCCAGCCACAGATCGTAAAGCTCCGGGCGGATGTCCATGGCTGCCCGCGCATGGGTGCAGCCCAGGGCGCGCAATTTGCTGTCGGGCATGCCGCGGGCGTGCATCACCAGGTTGAGAATGCCCTGTCGCAGGAGCAGCTTCTGCGCTGCCATGTCGGTATTGACGAATTTCTCGCGAATCGCCGGCGAACTGTCGAGGAAGTATCGGTAGAAATCGTCGAAAAAGGCGGGGCTGGCACAGCAGCGTCCGTAACTCTGCATGACGCGATCTGTAGCGTTCATGTGTTTCTCCATGGGGGCGAGGCAGTAAGCGGTGTGGCGGCGTGCGCCTAGTTCCTGAGCGTGTGGGTAGTGGTGCATTCTTGCTGGTGCGCCGATGGGGCTTCGTCAACGTCCAGGCCGCCGATCAGCAGGGGCATCATCCGTTCTTCGAAAGCTTCCGATTCCATCGCGGCCTTGTCGCCGTGGGCGCAGGCGAGCCGTACCGCGGGCTGTCCTAGGCACAAAAAGCGTGTGGATATTACACGCTGGCAGGCCGCGATGCGTAGTTCCCTATTGGTCGTAGGGTTTTTAGCTGCGCAAGTGCTGGAGCGGCAGTTGGGTACTGGACAGGATCTGCTGCAGCACGAAGCTCGAGCGCACGCTGGAAACGCCATCGATGCGCGTCAGGGTGCCGAGCAGCAGCTTCTGGTAATGATCCATGTCGGGTACCACCACCTTGAGCTGGTAATCGGCGTCCATTCCGGTGACCAGACAGCATTCCAGCACTTCAGGGCACTTGCGGATTTCTTCCTGGAAGTGCTCGAAACGCTCGGGCGTGTGGCGGTCCATGCCGATCAGCACGTAGGCGGTCAGGCTCAGGCCAAGTTTCTTGCGATCGAGCAGGGCGACCTGCTGCACGATGTAGCCGTCATCCTCCAACTGTTTGACCCGTCGCGAGCAGGGGGAGGGGGAGAGGCCGATACGTTCGGCCAGGTCCTGATTGGACAGGGTCGCATCGCGTTGCAGTTCGGCAAGAATGTTCAGGTCGTAGCGGTCGAGTTTGTTCATGGTCAGGCTTATTTGTCGTTTGATTGCGCTAGATATTGATCGATTAACGCAAAATTGCGCAAGTGATGCTTATGCGAGCAATATTTGCAATTTATGGTCGTGCTGTCGGGCGTAAGCTTTATCTCAGTTTCAAGGCCCGGACGACACGTCCACCCGGCTCGCCCAATCAGGAGAGCTGGCGCCGCCGACCCCACCGGGTCGTCACGGCACCCGGGTCCGCACTGCCCAACCAGGCGGGCGAGGAAAGCGGCGACAGAATTGCCAGCACAGGACATCTACGAAAGGGGAGGCCGAGAGGTCTCCCCTTTCTTCTTCGCGTGTCTCAATGACCGCCGCAGCACTTCTCCCAGTGTTTCTTTTTCGATGTCTGGCCGATGCCCGGGTTGAAGGCGTTGGTCGGATCCAGCTCGCGGTAGAAATCCGCCAGCGCTGGCTTGGCGATATACAGGTGACCGACGTTGTGCTCGGCCGGGTACTCGGCACGGCGTTCATCGAGGAGCGTCCACATGGCGTGCTCCATGGCGATCGGGTCGACGCCCTTCTTGACGATGTAATCCTGATGGAACACGTGGCAGAAGAAGTGCCCGTAGTAGAGCTTGTGGATGATCTGCCCTTGCATCGCTGCCGGCAGCGTCTCGACCCAGTCACGGTCATTGCGACGCAGGGCGATATCCAGGGCGAGGATGTCTTCGACGCTGCTGCGGTGCGCCTCGCGGTAGCGGATCGCCGCGCCAGCGATGGCGAAGCGGTGCAGGAATGCCTTGCGGCCCTCGTCGGCGTCGCATTCGAAAAAGGCACCGCTGCGGCGTTGCCCGAAGTATTCGCTCAGAAAGGCGCGGGTCTGCTCCAGGCTGTCGTTGGCAACTCGGACGAGCAGGTGATGCTCATAGCGGTCGCGGTATTGGCGCATGCGCAGTGGCAGGTGGCTGGGCAGCAGATTCATCAGCAGCTGAATCGCCCGGTCACTGATGCCTCGTAGGCCGAAGCGCTCGAAGAAGCCATCGACACGGCTCTTCAGCGCGAAGGCCGCAGGGACCTTGGCAGTGCCGAACCTGTCGATGAGCAGAAAGGTGTCCTTGCCATACTTTTCGCCGATGTCGAAGGCGGTGCGGTGGATGTACTCGCCGGCAATGGGCAGGCTTGGCAGCTGGCTGAGCAGGTGGCGGCGTATCTCTGTGAGGTCGTGCGGGTCGTTGCTGCCGATATAGAAGACGGTGCTCGGCTCCTTGGCGAAGGTATCCAGGCGCACGGCGAACAGGCACAGCTTGCCGGCCGAGCCGGAGGCCTCGAACAGTCGTGAGGGGTCGGCATTGAAGCGTGCCGGTGTATCGGCGTCGACGTCGCGTACGTAGTCGCCATAGCTGCCGTCGGAGGCCCTGCCGGTACCGTCATTGCTGACCTGAAACGGGCTGTAGTCGCCACGTTGCAGGCGGGTGAGGATTTCCTCGGGGCTGTTGCCCAGGTCGATGCCCAGGTGATTGATCAGCGCCAGCGTACCGTCTTCCATCACCTGTGCGTACAGTGCCAGTTCGGTGTAGGCCGGGCCGCGGCGGACCAGCGAGCCTCCCGAGTTGTTGCACACGCCACCCAGAACCGAAGCGCCGATGCACGAGGAGCCGATCACCGAGTGGGGCTCGCGGCCAAGCGGTGCCAGTGCCTGCTCCAGGCGATCCAATGTGGCGCCGGGCAGGCAGACCACCTGCTCGCCGTCATTGATCAGCTGCACACCGGTTATGCGCAGGGTGCTGATCAGTACGATCTCGCGATCGTAGTCGTTGCCATCCGGTGTCGAGCCTCCGGTCAGGCCCGTGTTGGCCGCCTGCATGATGACGATGCGATTGGCGGCGACCGCCGCCTGCAGGACCCGCCACTGCTCCAGCAGCGTGCCCGGCCGGACCACGGCCAGCACGCTGCCGTCGCCAGTGCGATGGCCCTTGCGAAAGCGCCGGGTGCTTTGCTCGTCGGTGAGTACATGCTCGCTGCCCACCGTTTCACGCAGAGTCGCCAGCAGGGTGTCTCGGCTGATCGATGGCATTGCTCAGCGCTCCCGAACCAGTGACTCGGCGCTGATCTGCGCAATCGATCTGGCACCGGTCAGCACCATGGCCACGCGCATTTCTTTCTCGATCAGGTTCAGCAGGTTGCTCACACCCGCGCCGCCAGCGGCAGCCAATGCATAGACGAAGGCGCGGCCAAGCATCACGGTATCGGCGCCCAGGGCGATCATGCGCACCACGTCCAGGCCGCTGCGAATGCCCGAGTCGGCGAGGATCTTCAGATCGCCCTTCACCGCGTCGGCGATGGCCGGCAAGGCGCGGGCGCTGGACAGCACACCATCGAGCTGGCGACCGCCGTGGTTGGAGACGACGATGCCGTCGGCGCCGAACTTGACTGCATCGCGCGCATCTTCCGGGTCAAGAATGCCCTTGATCACCATCGGGCCGTCCCAGAACTCACGGATCCACTCCAGGTCCTTCCAGGAAATCGACGGGTCGAAGTTGGCACCCAGCCAGCCGATGTAATCGGCCAGGCCGGTGGGGCTGCCCCGGTAGGCGGAAATGTTGCCCAGGTCGTGGGGCTTGCCCAGCAGGCCGACGTCCAGCGCCCAGGCGGGATGAGTGAAGGCTTGCAGCATCCGGCGCACGGCCGCGTTGGCGCCGCTCATGCCCGAGTGGGCGTCGCGGTAGCGCGCACCCGGTGTCGGCATGTCGACGGTGAATACCAGGGTGGTGACGCCGGCGGCCTTGGCGCGCTCAAGGGCGTTCTTCATGAAGCCGCGGTCTTTCAATACGTACAACTGAAACCACATGGGGCGGTTGATCGCTGGTGCCACTTCCTCGATCGGGCACACCGACACGGTGGAGAGCGTGAAGGGAATGCCCTTGTCGGCTGCCGCTTTGGCTGCCTGCACTTCACCACGGCGGGCGTACATGCCGGTCAGCCCGACGGGGGCCAGGACTACCGGCATCGACAATGTCTCACCGAATAGCTGGGTTTCCAGGCTCAGCTCGGACATGTTCTTCAGCACGCGCTGGCGCAGGGCGATGCTGGCGAGGTCCTCGACGTTGCGCCGCAGCGTGTACTCGGCATAGGCGCCGCCGTCGATGTAGTGGAACAGGAATGGCGGCAGGCGTCGCTGGGCAGCGGCGCGATAATCGGTGGAGGCAGAAATGATCATGGGCTTGATTCCGTATCTGGGCTGACGCGTCAACCTGTTGTCAGCGCCAAGGCCCTGGCTCTGCCGAGGGCTTTGGAGTTGTTGCGCTGTGTTCGGTGGATCTATCGTTTTGCTGAGTTCCAGAGGATAGGGCAGCACGCCATGTGCTGCCCTGTGCGCGACTCAGTGGACGATCATGCCGGTCAGCCAGTAGGCCTGAGCCAGTGTGATCAGGCCGACGAAGGTGGCGAAGATCAGGCTGTGCTTGAGGGTGAAGCGGAACAGATCGGACTCCTTGCCGACCATGCCGGTCGCAGCGCAAGCCACGGCGATGGACTGCGGCGAGATCATCTTGCCGGTCACGCCACCGCTGGTATTGGCAGCCACCAGCAGGGTGTCGCTGACGCCGATCTGGTGCGCCGTGGTGGCTTGCAGCGAGCCGAACAAGGCGTTGGAGGACGTGTCCGAGCCGGTCAGGAACACCCCCAGCCAGCCGAGGAAGGGCGAGAAGAACGGGAATGCCGCACCGGTGCCGGCAAGTACCAGCGCCATGGTGGTCGACATGCCCGAATAGTTGGTGACGAACGCGAACGCCAGCACCATGCCGATGGACAGGATAGGCCAGCGCAACTCGTAGAAAGTTTCTTTCAGTGTGGTAAGACCAATTCTGAAATTGATCTTCAACACCAGCATCGATAGCACCGCCGACAGGAAGATGGCCGTACCGGTAGCCGACACCGGATCGAGCTTGAACACCGCCGCGATGGGGGTTGGATTGGCAACGATCGGGGCGACCTTGATCACCAGTTGATCCAGGTACGGGATTGGCAGCATGAACACCAGGTTGTCCAGCGCGCCACCTGGGGCGAACAGTGCCTTGAAGGGTTTCAGGGTCCACACCGTGACCATGGCGGTGAGGATCAGGAAGGGCGACCAGGCCTTGAGGATCTCGCCCAGGCTGTAGGGCGATGGCGTGGTGCTGCGTACGCCGCCGAACCCGCCAGCCACTGCTGCACCACCGGAAACGCCAGCGATCTGGCTGGCGGCGGCCCGCTTGGGCTGCCAGACCTTGAGGAACAGGGTCAGGCACACCAGGCTGACCAGTGCCGAGGTGATGTCCGGCAGTTCAGGGCCGATGTAGTTGGAGGTGTAGTACTGGGTGATGGCGAAGCTCACGCCAGCGACCAGCGCCGCCGGCCAGGTTTCCCTGATGCCTTTCCAGCCATCCATCATCGCCACCAGCCAGAACGGCACGATGATCGACAGCAGTGGCAGTTGGCGACCGGTCATGGCGCCGATCTTGAAGGCGTCGATGCCGGTGACCTGGCCAGCGACGATGATCGGAATGCCCAGGGCGCCAAAGGCCACCGGTGCGGTATTGGCGATCAGGCACAAGCCAGCGGCGTAGAGCGGGTTGAAGCCCAGGCCGACCAGTAGGGCAGCGGTGATGGCCACCGGTGCGCCGAAGCCGGCGGCACCTTCGAGGAATGCACCGAAGGAGAACCCGATCAGCAGCACCTGCAGACGCTGGTCGTCGGTGATCGACAATACCGAGCTGCGGATGACTTCGAACTGGCCGCTCTTGACCGTCAGTTTGTACAGGAACACGGCAGCGACGATGATCCAGGCGATGGGCCAGAGGCCGTAGGCGAAGCCGTAAGCGGCAGCGGCCAGGGCCTTGTCTACCGGCATGCCGAATGCGGCGATGGCGATGATCACCGAGAGTCCCAGGGTGATGCTGCCCGCCACGTGGCCCTTCATGCGGAAGACGGCCAGGGCGAGAAAAAAGAAAATGATCGGAACGACCGCCGCCAGCGCGGACAGGCCGAGGCTGCCGAGCGGGGTGTACAACTGTTGCCATGTTTGCATGGTGAAGGCTCGCTGATTGTTGTTGGTATCGCCGGGTCGCAAGCTGCCATTGGTTATCGGTGACGGCAGGTGTGGCGCTGCAACCGGATCGTTATTATTGGTAAGACCAATTTACAAAAGAGGCGAGCCAGGATAATTTCTTTCCTTCGGGTGCGTCAATTTGTGTCGCTGCTACTTTGGTAGAAGGCGCGCTCCAAGCGTTGAGCTTGTGATGACGCAGGGCTCTGGTTAGGCTGCACAGGTTTCCTGGCGGGCAGCCGATCTGCCGCCGTCTTCGCGATGCAATGGAGCATTGAACGCATGAATTTTGGTCCGTTGCGGCAGAGGCGTTTGTCAGACGACATCGTCGAGCGTCTCGAAGCGATGATCCTCGAGGGCACCCTGAAGGCCGGTGAGCGGCTGCCTGCAGAGCGCGTGCTCGCCGAGCAGTTCGGTGTCTCCCGCCCCTCACTGCGTGAAGCCATCCAGAAGCTCGCCACCAAAGGCTTGCTGAGTAGTCGGCAAGGTGGCGGCACCTACATTTGCGAGAACCTTGGATCGACCTTCAGTGATCCGCTCATGCACCTGCTGGAAAGCAATGCCGACGCTCAGCGCGACCTCCTCGAGTTCCGGCATACCCTGGAGGGCTCCTGCGCGTATTACGCGGCGTTGCGTGCTACCGATGTGGATCGCCAGCGGCTGAGTGGCGCGTTCGAACGTCTGCAGGATTGCTATGGGCGTGCTGGTGAAGTGACGCGTGCCGAGGAGGGGGCGGCCGACGCCAGCTTCCATCTGGCCATCGCAGAGGCCAGCCACAATGCCGTGCTGCTGCACACCATTCGGGGCCTGTTCGACCTGCTCAAGCGCAACGTGGTGACCAATATAGGCGGCATGTATGCCCTGCGCGGGGAAACCCGCGGCATGCTCAATGCCCAGCACCGGGCGCTTTACGAAGCGATCATCGAGGGGCGGGCCGAAGAGGCGCGAGCCCTTTCGAACCAGCATATCGATTACGTTCAGGAGGTCCTGGCCGACGTGCTGCAGCAGGAAGTCCGCGAGCAGCGCGCGCAGCGGCGCCAGGGGCTCTAGGGCGCATCATCCCCGGGGGGCGGTAGCGTTTCGCGCTCGTGGGGTTGGTGGCGCGAGGCGTCTAAGGCAAGTCGTCACTGTTATCCGGGCGCCATCTAACCCACCAGGCGATATCGGCCATGTGCCGGCAGGTGATGGGGCGTATAAAGCGGCGGATGGGTGGGGATGACCCACCCGGCAAGCCGTGCGGGTGGGTCGACAAGGCGGTACCGCAGCTCGGCGCTGCGCTTACTCGTCTTTGCCCTTGCTGCGCATGGCGCGCTGCACTTCGCGGTCGGCGTCGCGTTCTTTCTCGGTGTGGCGCTTGTCGAAATCCTTCTTGCCCTTGGCCAGGGCGATTTCGCACTTCACCAAGTGCTGCTTCCAGTACAGCGACAGGGCCACGCAGGTGTAGCCTTTCTGCTGAACCGAACCGAACAGCTTTTCCAGCTCGCGCTTGTTCAGCAGCAGCTTTCGCGTACGCGTCGGGTCGGCGATAACGTGGGTGCTGGCGGTTTTCAGCGGCGTGATGTGGCAGCCCATCAGCCAGGCTTCGTCGTCCTTGAGCAGCACGTAGCTGTCGACCAACTGGGCCTTGCCGGCGCGCAGACTTTTCACTTCCCAGCCGGCCAGAGCCAGGCCGGCCTCGAAGCGGGACTCGACGAAGTAGTCGTGCATCGCCTTCTTGTTCTGGGCGATGCTGCCTTGCGGATGTTTCGTTTGTTTAGCCATAGGCGGCGCATTATATGGAGTATGACGTCGGTGCGCCATTGATCCTCATGCTTCTCACGCTAAAAGTGCTGCGTCAGCAGTGCGCTTGAGCCCTCAGGATGAATCCTCGACAATATGTGCACTTCTCGTCTTGCGGTCGATGCTCGTCGGTATGCCGTATCGCCCTGTGGCAGCGCTGTAATGCGATGCCACCAACCGTGGAAACCTATTGTTATGAGCACTCACATTCAACGCTCGGCCTTGCTGCCCTATCCGGCGCAGGCGCTGTATGACCTGGTCAACGATGTCGCGCGCTACCCGGAGTTTCTGCCCTGGTGTGCATCGAGCGAAGTACTCGAGGTCAGTGATACGCACATGCGTGCCAGTCTGGAAGTGGCCAAGGCCGGGCTGAGCCAGCGTTTTACCACCCGCAATGTGCTGGTGCCAGGACAGTCCATCGAGCTGAATTTGGAAAGCGGGCCCTTCGAGCATTTCCATGGGCAGTGGGTATTCAAGGCGCTGGGCGAAAAGGCCTGCAAGATCAGTCTCGATCTGACCTTCGATTACGCAGGCCCGATCGTACGCGCGGCCCTCGGCCCGCTGTTCAATCAGGCGGCCAACACCATGGTCGACGCATTCTGTCAGCGTGCCAAGCAACTCCATGGCCAGTGATCGAGTGTCGGTGGAAGTTGTCTTCGCCGCGCCTGACAGGCAATTTCTTCTAACTCTGCAACTGCCAGCCGGCAGTACGGTGCGTCAGGCTGCCCTGCAGTCGGGCTTGCACGAGCATGTTGCCGATCTGGATCTGGCGGGTGCGCCCCTGGGGATATTTGGCAAGGCGGTGACGTCGCCCGAGACTCGCTTGCTGGAAGAGGGGGATCGCGTCGAGATCTATCGTCCGCTGCTCGCCGATCCCAAAGACGTACGCAAGCGTCGAGCAGCTCAGGCTGTCGAGCGGGCAAAACTGGCGCACGATCGTTACGGGCGTTGAGCTGGGCGAGCAGGCAGTGGATGCCGCAGTTTCGTTCGGGCAATAAAAAGCCCCGGCACTGGCCAGGGCTCTTTCATACGGGAGCACTTACTGTGGGGAGGTTTCCAGTGGCTCCGGCGTCGGTACCGGTACGGTTTCGACGTTATCCACATCACGCTGGATCTGTTCGAGCAGCGAGCCAGGGGCTGCAGGTTCATCCTGCTGCTCGGTCGGCGCAGTCTGCGGAGCGCCGTCACGGCCGAGGATCGCGTCATCACGGCTGACGCCTGGCATGAAGTCACCGGACAGGCCGACCAACTGGTCGTCGCCGTTGAACACCACGCTTACGCGCTCTTGCTGACGCTGGCTGCCGCCAGCCTGCATGCTGTACAGGTAATCCCAGCGGTTGGCGTGGAAGGTGTCGGTCAGCAGGGGATTGCCCATGATAAACCGCACTTGGCGTCGGGTCATTCCCGGCCTCAACTGGTCTATCATGTCCTGCGTGACGACATTGCCCTGTTGGATGTCGATTTTATAAACCCCGGGGAATGAGCAACCGGCGAGTGCGATGAGCCCCATGAACATGAGGCTGGTCAGCAGGAGTTTGGTTTTTTGCATCGGTGGGCGTCTTCCACTATCTTGGCTGGGCAACGTAAACCCCGATCATACCCGCAATAAGGGAAGCTGCGAAGCGCTTCCGCGAGAAAGCAGACCATGGTTGAAAATAGCGAACTCCGCAAAGCTGGCCTGAAAGTGACCCTGCCACGGGTCAAAATCCTGCAGATGCTCGACTCTGCCGAGCAGCGTCACATGAGTGCAGAGGATGTTTACAAGTCTCTGATGGACGCCGGTGAAGATGTCGGTCTGGCCACTGTTTACCGGGTTCTGACCCAGTTCGAAGCGGCCGGCCTGGTGGTACGCCACAACTTCGACGGCGGCCATGCCGTATTCGAATTGGCCGACGGTGGTCACCACGATCACATGGTGTGCGTGGATACCGGCGACGTGATCGAGTTCTTCGATGCCGAAATCGAAAAGCGTCAGAAAGAAATCGTTCGTGAGCACGGTTTCGAGCTGGTTGATCACAATCTGGTTCTGTACGTGCGCACCACTGGCGTTAAAAAGTAAGCACGACCCGTAGTGAAAAAGGCGACCCTGGGTCGCCTTTTTCATGCCTGTAATAAAGTGTTGCGAATACTAGCTCTGCGCGTTGCTGACCAGCTTGCGGGCGTGGGCCAGCGACTCTTCGGTAAGGTCGATGCCGCCGAGCATGCGGGCGATCTCTTCAACGCGTTGGGCGTCGCTCAGCTTGCTGACCGCGGTGCGGGTCGCGTTGTTGCCGCGCACCTTGTGTACGAACAGGTGTTGGTGGCCCTGGGCGGCGACCTGCGGCAGGTGGGTGACGGTAAGTACCTGGCCACGGTTGCCCAGACGGCGCAGCAGTTGACCCACGACTTCGGCGGTAGGTCCGCCGATACCGACGTCCACTTCATCGAATACCAGCGTCGGTACCCGTGAGGTCTGCGCGGTGATCACCTGGATTGCCAGGCTGATACGCGAAAGCTCGCCACCCGAGGCCACCTTGGCCAGTGCCTTGATCGGTTGGCCCGGGTTGGCACTGACCAGAAACTCCACCTGCTCGAGACCATTGGCGTTCGGTTCGCTGCTGATGTTTTCCTGCAGTTGAATGCTGAAGCGACCGCCGGGCATGCCCAGTGTCTGCATTTCCTTTTCCACCGCCTTGCTCAGTTTGCCTGCCGCTTTGTGTCGGCGGGCGCTCAGTTCGGCAGCCTTCTCCTGATAGTGTCGGCCATAGGAAGCCAGCTCCTCGCTCAGGCGCTCGGTGGCCTGGTCATCGGCATTCAGGCCTTCCAGCTCGTCGAACAACTGCTGCTGCATGGCGGGCAGTTCGCTGGGGTGAATGCGATGCTTGCGCGCCAGTGTATAGATGGTATCCAGGCGCTCTTCCAGTTGTTGCTGGCGCTGCGGGTCGGCCTCGAAATGGTCGAGAAAACGATTCAACTCACCCACCGCCTCTTCGACCTGAATCTGTGCGCTGGCGAGCAGGTTGGCGGCTTCGTTGAGCGCGCCCGGTTGGCCTTGCACGCCGCTGAGTCGGCTCAGGCTATTGGTCAGGGCGGACAGCACGTTGCCGGCATCGCTCTCGCTGCATTGCTCGATGACCTGGCGGCAGGCGGCGAGCAAGCCTTCGGCGTTGGTCAGGGCCTTGTGGTCCTGTTCGAGCTGCTCCAGCTCGTTGTCGCCTAGCCCAAGGTTCTCCAGCTCTTCCAGCTGATAACTGAGCAGTTGATGGCGCGCACGCTGTTCATCGCCCTGTGAGGCGAGGCGTTCGAGTTCGCTGCGTGTCTGCTTCCAGCGCTGTGCGGCCAGGTGCACCTGGCGGGCCAGCTCCTGGGCGTTGGCGTATTCGTCGAGCAGGCGGCGATGGGTGTCGGCCTTGAGCAGCGACTGGTGTTCATGCTGGCTGTGGATGTCGATCAGCAGCTCGCCCAGCGCCTTGAGGTCACCGAGCGGGCAGGGGGTGCCGTTGATGTAGCCCCGCGAGCGGCCTTCGGCAGTGATCACGCGGCGCAAGATGCAGGGGCCGTCGGTGTCCAGATCGCGCTCGGCGAGCCAGTCGTGGGCTTCGGGAATGTCGCCCAGGTCGAAGCTGGCGAGAATGTCGGCCTTGTCGGCACCTGGCCTCACTACGCCGCTGTCCGCGCGATCGCCCAGGGTCAGGCCGAGGGCGTCGAGCATGATCGATTTGCCAGCGCCGGTTTCGCCGCTGATGACGCTCATTCCGCGATCCAGTTCCAGATCGAGGTGTTCGACGATGGCGTAATTGTGTACGGACAGGTGCACCAACATGGCGTGGCCTCCCAGAATTTTGTCTGGTTATTTATACAGTGTTTTGTCTGTGAGTGGCAATCCTGTGTCCTCTGTCGTGCAGTGATGTGGTTGCGCCCCTTGAAACCCTACGAATCGTCCTTATATAGGCGGCAGACGCGCGAGTTGAGGCTCGTCGATTATTCAGAGGAGAAATGCATGGCTGACGAACAGAACCTGGATCCGCAGACTCCCGAGGCCGAAGCGAATGACGCTGCGCCGAGTGATGACCTGGCTGCTCGCGTGCAAACGCTCGAAGAGCAACTGGCGGCTGCGCAGGATCAGTCGCTGCGCATGGCTGCCGATCTGCAGAACGTGCGCCGCCGCGCTGAGCAGGATGTCGAGAAGGCGCACAAGTTCGCCCTCGAGAAATTCGCCAACGACCTGTTGCCGGTGGTCGATAGCCTGGAGCGTGGTCTCGAGCTGTCCAGTGCCGATGACGAATCGATCAAGGCGGTGCGCGAGGGCATGGAGCTGACGCTCAAGTTGCTGCTCGATACCCTCAAGCGTCATCAGTTGGAAGCCATTGACCCGCATGGTGCGCCGTTCAATCCTGAGCACCATCAGGCCATGGCCCTGCAAGAGAGCACCAACGTCGAGCCCAACAGCGTGCTCAAGGTGTTCCAGAAGGGCTACATGCTCAACGGTCGCCTGCTGCGTCCGGCCATGGTCGTGGTCAGCAAGGCACCGGCCGAGACACCGCCGTCCATCGACGAGCAGGCTTGAAATCGGCGGGCGAGCCCCCATTTATTAAGTCAAGCGTATTAGTGCTACCGCAGCGGTCACGACAGCGCTGCGGATATATCAAAGTTTCGGGAGAGTGAAATGGGCAAAATTATCGGTATCGACCTGGGGACCACCAACTCCTGCGTCTCCATTCTTGAAAACGGCAACGTCAAGGTCATCGAGAACGCCGAAGGCGCGCGTACCACGCCGTCGATCATCGCTTATGCCAACGATGGCGAGATCCTGGTCGGCCAGTCCGCCAAGCGTCAGGCCGTGACCAACCCGCACAACACCCTGTATGCGGTGAAGCGCCTGATCGGCCGTCGTTTCGACGAAGAAGTCGTACAGAAAGACATCCAGATGGTCCCGTACAAGATCGCCAAGGCGGACAACGGTGACGCCTGGGTCGAAGTCAATGGCCAGAAGATGGCACCGCCGCAGATCTCGGCTGAAATTCTCAAGAAGATGAAGAAGACCGCCGAAGACTATCTCGGCGAAGCGGTCACCGAAGCGGTCATCACCGTTCCGGCCTACTTCAACGACAGCCAGCGCCAGGCAACCAAGGATGCCGGCCGCATCGCCGGTCTGGACGTCAAACGCATCATCAACGAGCCTACCGCGGCTGCGCTGGCCTATGGCATGGACAAGGCCAAGGGCGACCACACCGTGATCGTCTATGACCTGGGCGGCGGTACCTTCGACGTCTCGGTGATCGAGATCGCAGAAGTCGACGGCGAGCACCAGTTCGAAGTACTGGCCACCAACGGTGACACCTTCCTCGGTGGTGAAGACTTCGACATCCGCCTGATCGACTACCTCGTCGACGAGTTCAAGAAAGAAACCGGCATGAACCTCAAGGGCGACCCGCTGGCCATGCAGCGCCTCAAGGAAGCCGCCGAGAAGGCCAAGATCGAGCTGTCCTCGAGCCAGCAGACCGACGTCAACCTGCCGTACATCACTGCAGACGCCACCGGTCCCAAGCACTTGAACGTGAAGATTTCCCGCGCCAAGCTGGAATCGCTGGTCGAAGATCTGGTACAGCGCACCATCGAGCCGTGCCGCATCGCCTTGAAAGACGCCGGCATCGACGTCGGTTCGATCAACGACGTGATCCTGGTCGGCGGTCAGACCCGCATGCCGCTGGTGCAGAAGCTGGTTACCGAGTTCTTCGGCAAGGAAGCGCGCAAGGACGTCAACCCGGACGAAGCCGTTGCCATGGGCGCTGCCATTCAGGGCGCGGTACTGGCTGGCGACGTCAAGGACGTGCTGCTGCTGGACGTTTCCCCGCTGACCCTGGGTATCGAAACCATGGGCGGTGTGATGACCGCGCTGATCGAGAAGAACACCACCATCCCGACCAAGAAGTCGCAGGTGTTCTCCACCGCCGACGACAACCAGAGCGCGGTGACCATTCACGTGCTGCAGGGTGAGCGCAAGCAGGCCGGTCAGAACAAGTCCCTGGGCAAGTTCGACCTGGCCGAGATTCCGCCAGCTCCGCGTGGCGTACCGCAGATCGAAGTGACCTTCGATATCGATGCCAACGGCATCCTGCACGTCGGTGCGAAAGACAAGGCGACCGGCAAGACCCAGTCCATCGTGATCAAGGCCAACTCGGGTCTGTCCGATGATGAAATCGAGCGCATGGTGCGTGACGCCGAGGCCAATGCCGAGGAAGACCGCAAGTTCGAAGAACTGGCCACCGCCCGTAACCAGGGCGACCAGCTGGTTCACGCCACACGCAAGATGCTCACCGAAGCGGGCGACAAGGCCACTGCGGATGAGAAAGCGGCCATCGAAACGGCCCTCGGCGAGCTGGAAGTTGCCGTCAAGGGTGACGACAAGGCGGCCATCGAAGCGAAGATGAATGCGCTGTCCGAGGCAACCACGCCACTGGCGCAGAAAATGTATGCCGAACAGCCGCAGCCAGGTGCTGCCGGTGCGGCGGCGGATGCCGGTGAAACCAAGGGCTCTGCGGACGACGTTGTCGACGCCGAGTTCGAGGAAGTCAAGGACAACAAGTAAGCCCCGGCTTGCCTGTGTTTGCGCCCTGCCGCACGACTGTGCGCCAGGGCGATCCGCCGCGCGGGGGCTTGCTCCCGCGTTGGCGTGTCTGGACGGTACGAATTTTGAGAGTGTTAGAAACCCATGTCTAAACGTGACTACTACGAAGTGCTCGGGGTCGAGCGCGGTGCCAGCGAGGCGGAGCTGAAGAAGGCCTACCGCCGCCTGGCGATGAAGCATCACCCCGATCGCAACCCCGGCGACAAGGCTGCCGAAGACGCCTTCAAGGAGGCCAACGAGGCCTATGAAGTGCTGTCCGATGCGGGCAAGCGCAGCGCTTACGATCAGTACGGTCATGCCGGTGTCGACCCACAAATGGGTGGCGGTGGCGGCTTTGGCGGTGGCAGCGCCAACTTCTCCGATATCTTCGGCGACGTGTTCAGCGATTTCTTCGGTGGCCAGCGTGGCGGTCAGCGCGGCGGTGCGCAGCGCGGCAGCGACCTGCGTTACACCCTGGAGCTGGATCTCGAAGAGGCAGTGCGTGGCACCACGGTGACCATTCGCGTGCCGACTCTGGTCAACTGCAAGGTGTGCGAAGGCTCCGGCGCCAAGAAGGGCACCACTCCGGTCACCTGCACCACGTGCGGAGGCATCGGTCAGGTGCGCATGCAGCAGGGTTTCTTCTCTGTGCAGCAGACCTGCCCGCGCTGCCACGGCAGCGGCAAGATGATCACCGACCCTTGTGGTTCCTGCCACGGTCATGGCCGTGTCGAAGAGCACAAGACGCTGTCGGTCAAGGTACCGGCTGGTGTCGATACCGGCGACCGCATTCGTCTGTCCGGCGAGGGCGAGGCGGGCACCATGGGTGGCCCGGCTGGCGATCTGTATGTGGTCGTCAACGTGCGTGAGCACGCGATCTTCCAGCGCGACGGCAAGCATCTGTACTGCGAAGTACCGATCAGCTTCGCCGATGCTGCGCTGGGCGGCGAGCTGGAAGTGCCGACCCTCGACGGTCGGGTCAAGCTGAAGATCCCGGAAGGCACGCAGACTGGCAAGCTGTTCCGCCTGCGTGGCAAGGGCGTGGCTCCGGTGCGCGGCGGCGGTGCTGGCGACCTGATGTGCAAGGTGGCGGTGGAAACACCGGTCAACCTGGATCGTCGTCAGCGCGAGCTGCTCGACGAGTTCCGTCAGTCCCTGGCGGGCAACAGCTCGCACTCGCCCAAGGCCAATGGCTGGTTCGAAGGCGTCAAGCGCTTCTTCGGCGATCTCTGAAACCAGCCGCACGCTGCAAGTCGGGCGACCAGAAATGGCGTGTCCGGCTCGTAGCTTGAGGCTCGCAGCGTGGAGCTGTTGTTATGCGAATTGCAGTCACAGGCGCCGCCGGGCGCATGGGCAAGAACCTGATCGAAGCCGTGCAGCAAGCCGAAGGTGTTAGCCTCGGCGCGGCGCTGGCACGTCCCGAAAGCACGCTGCTGGGCGCTGATGCCGGCGAGCTGGCCGCGGTCGGCAAGCTGGGTGTGGCCGTTGGCGGCGATCTGCGCGGTGTGCTCGATCAATTCGACGTGCTGATCGATTTCACTCACCCCTCAGTGACGCTGAAGAACCTGGAGCTCTGCCGGCAGGCAGGCAAGGCCATGGTCATCGGCACCACCGGTTTCAGTGCTGCTGAAAAGCAGTTGCTGGTCGAGGCGGGCAAGGATATTCCCATCGTCTTCGCCGCCAACTTCAGCGTGGGCGTCAACCTGTGCCTCAACTTGCTCGATACCGCTGCGCGGGTGCTGGGTGACGACGTGGACATCGAGGTCCTCGAGGCTCACCACCGCCACAAGGTCGATGCGCCGTCCGGTACTGCGCTGCGCATGGGGGAGGTCATCGCCAACGCATTGGGGCGTGATCTCGACAAGGTCGCGGTCTACGGGCGTGAAGGTCAGACTGGCGCTCGTGCCCGCGAAACCATCGGGTTCGCCACGGTGCGCGCCGGCGACGTGGTCGGCGATCACACCGTGCTGTTCGCTGCCGATGGCGAGCGTGTGGAAATCACTCACAAGGCTTCCAGTCGCATGACCTTCGCCAAGGGGGCCGTGCGGGCTGCTTCTTGGCTGCGCGGTCGTTCTGTCGGGCTGTACGATATGCAGGACGTGCTGGGTCTGAAGTGACCCGGATCGGGGTGCGCGTCGAGCCCCTTCGGCAAGCGCCAGGGTGGCTCGGGGCGCAGCGATGCGCCTTGTTGCCGGTTCCTTCAGCCCGCCGTGAATCGGATTTCAGGTTTTTGCCTCTCTATGCCTTTCGAAAAACCGGGTTTTCCTGTAAGCTTTTCGCTTTAGTGTGTCCACTAAAAGTTGCGCAGAATGAATCAATCAAAAAAGCGGGATGACCTTCACACGTCATCCCGCTTTTTTACAATCTGCGTTTGCTCCACGATCTACGGGAGGTCTTCTTGAGTAAGCCAGCCATACTCGCCCTTGCTGACGGCAGCATTTTTCGCGGCGAGGCCATCGGGGCCGACGGCCAGACTGTCGGGGAGGTGGTGTTCAACACCGCCATGACCGGCTATCAGGAAATTCTCACCGATCCGTCATACGCCCAACAAATCGTCACGCTGACCTATCCACATATCGGCAATACCGGCACCACGCCGGAAGACGCCGAGTCGGATCGCGTCTGGGCTGCCGGCCTGATCATTCGTGATCTGCCGCTGACCGCCAGCAACTGGCGCAACAAGCAGTCCCTGTCCGATTACCTCAAGGAAAACGGCACCGTCGCCATCGCCGGTATCGACACTCGCCGCCTGACCCGCATCCTGCGCGAGAAAGGTTCGCAGAACGGCTGCATCCTGGTAGGCGCTGACGCCACCGAGGAAAAGGCTCTGGAACTGGCGCGTGGCTTCCCGGGCCTCAAGGGTATGGACCTGGCCAAGGAGGTCAGCTGCAGCGAGCGCTACGAGTGGCGCTCCAGCGTCTGGAACCTGAAGGATGACAGCCATCCCGAGATTGCCGCCAGCGAGCTGCCTTATCACGTCGTCGCCTACGATTACGGCGTCAAGCTGAACATCCTGCGCATGCTGGTCGCTCGTGGCTGCCGCCTTACCGTGGTGCCGGCGCAAACCCCTGCCAAGGATGTACTGGCGCTCAATCCCGATGGGGTGTTCCTGTCCAACGGCCCGGGCGATCCCGAGCCCTGCGATTACGCCATCCAGGCGATCAAGGACGTGCTCGAGACCGATATTCCGGTATTCGGCATCTGCCTTGGCCACCAATTGCTGGCGCTGGCCTCCGGTGCCAAGACCCTGAAAATGGGCCACGGCCACCATGGTGCCAACCACCCGGTGCAGGATCTGGACACTGGCGTGGTGATGATCACCAGCCAGAACCACGGTTTTGCCGTGGATGAGAACAGCCTGCCGAGCAATCTGCGCCCGATCCACAAGTCGCTGTTCGACGGCACCCTGCAAGGCATCGAGCGTACCGACAAGGACGCCTTCAGCTTCCAGGGTCACCCCGAGGCCAGCCCGGGTCCCAACGATGTCGCCCCACTGTTCGACCGCTTCATCGAAGCCATGGCCAAGCGCAAATAGACGAGTCGTCTGGAAAGCGTAGCGAGCGCTGTCTGGGCAAGGCCCCCGGCACGCAACGACGAGACAGTACATGTGTCAGTACGGCGAGCAAGTGAGTACCGCGCAACGCAGCCCAGATAGCGCGCAGTAGCTTTCAAGATGACTCGCCGACTGACCTAAGGATTCGAGAGAGAACATGCCAAAACGTACAGACATCAAAAGTATCCTGATCCTCGGTGCCGGCCCCATCGTCATCGGCCAGGCGTGCGAATTCGACTATTCCGGCGCCCAGGCCTGCAAGGCCCTGCGCGAGGAAGGTTTCCGCGTCATTCTGGTGAACTCCAACCCGGCCACCATCATGACCGACCCGTCGATGGCCGACGCCACCTACATCGAGCCGATCAAATGGGCCACCGTGGCCAAGATCATCGAGAAGGAGCGTCCTGACGCGCTGCTGCCGACCATGGGTGGCCAGACCGCGCTGAACTGCGCCCTGGACCTCGAGCGTCATGGCGTGCTGGAAAAATTCGGCGTCGAGATGATCGGTGCCAATGCCGACACCATCGACAAGGCCGAAGACCGTTCGCGGTTCGACAAGGCGATGAAAGACATCGGCCTTGCCTGCCCGGTTTCGGGCATCGCCCACAGCATGGAAGAAGCCTACGGCGTGCTCGAGAAGGTCGGCTTCCCGTGCATCATCCGTCCGTCCTTCACCATGGGCGGTACCGGTGGTGGCATCGCCTACAACCGTGAAGAATTCGAGGAAATCTGCGCCCGTGGTCTGGACCTGTCGCCGACCCGTGAGCTGCTGATCGACGAATCGCTGATCGGCTGGAAGGAATACGAGATGGAGGTGGTCCGCGACAAGAAGGACAACTGCATCATCGTCTGCGCCATCGAAAACTTCGATCCGATGGGCGTGCACACCGGTGACTCGATCACCGTCGCACCGGCCCAGACCCTGACCGACAAGGAATACCAGATCCTGCGTAACGCCTCTCTGGCGGTGCTGCGCGAGATCGGTGTGGAAACCGGCGGCTCCAACGTGCAGTTCGGCATCTGCCCGGATACCGGTCGTATGGTGGTCATCGAGATGAACCCGCGTGTGTCGCGTTCCTCGGCACTGGCCTCCAAGGCGACCGGTTTCCCCATCGCCAAGATCGCCGCCAAGCTGGCGGTGGGTTACACCCTCGACGAGCTGTCCAACGACATCACCGGTGGTCGTACCCCGGCGTCGTTCGAGCCGGCCATCGATTACGTGGTCACCAAGATCCCGCGCTTCGCCTTCGAGAAATTCCCCAAGGCCGACGCCCGCCTGACCACCCAGATGAAATCCGTCGGTGAAGTCATGGCCATCGGCCGTACCTTCCAGGAATCCCTGCAGAAAGCGCTGCGTGGCCTGGAAGTTGGCGTGTCCGGTTTCGATCCCAAGCTCGACCCGGCCGATCCCGAAGCTGAAAGCACCCTCAAGCGCGAGCTGATCGTGCCGGGCGCGGACCGCATCTGGTACGTCGGCGACGCTTTCCGTGCCGGCAAGACGGTCGAAGAAGTGTTCGAGCTGACGCGCATCGACGAGTGGTTCCTGGTGCAGATCGAAGATCTCATCAAGGACGAGCAGCGCATCCAGACCCTGGGCCTGTCCAGCATCGACCGTGACCTGATGTTCAGCCTCAAGCGCAAGGGCTTCTCCGATGCGCGCCTGGCGGCGTTGCTCGGTGTCACCGAGAAGAACCTGCGCAGCCATCGCCACAAGCTCAAGGTGCTGCCGGTCTACAAGCGTGTGGACACCTGCGCTGCCGAGTTCGCGACCGATACCGCCTACATGTATTCGACCTACGAGGAAGAGTGCGAAGCCAATCCGAGCAGCCGCGACAAGATCATGATCCTCGGCGGCGGCCCGAACCGCATCGGCCAGGGTATCGAGTTCGACTACTGCTGCGTGCACGCCGCGCTGGCCATGCGTGAAGACGGTTACGAGACCATCATGGTCAACTGCAACCCGGAAACCGTCTCCACCGACTACGACACATCCGATCGGCTGTACTTCGAGCCAGTGACCCTGGAAGACGTACTGGAAATTGTCCGCGTCGAGCAGCCCAAGGGTGTGATCGTCCAGTACGGCGGTCAGACGCCGTTGAAACTGTGCCGCGCCCTGGAAGAAGCTGGCGTGCCGATTATCGGCACCAGCCCGGACGCTATCGACCGCGCCGAAGACCGTGAGCGTTTCCAGCAGATGGTGCAGCGCCTCGGCCTGCGTCAGCCTGCCAACGCCACCGCCCGTAGCGAAGAAGAGGCGCTGACGCTGTCCAAGAACATCGGTTACCCGATGGTGGTCCGCCCATCCTATGTACTTGGTGGCCGGGCGATGGAAATCGTCTACCAGGAAGAAGAGCTCAAGCGCTATATGCGCGAGGCGGTGAAGGTCTCCAACGACAGCCCGGTTCTGCTCGACCGCTTCCTCAACTGCGCTATCGAAGTCGATATCGATGCGGTGTGCGATGGTGAGCAGGTCGTCATCGGCGCCATCATGCAGCACATCGAACAAGCGGGTGTGCACTCCGGTGACTCCGCCTGTTCGCTGCCACCTTACTCGCTGCCAGCACACATCCAGGACGAGATCCGCGACCAGGTCAAGAAAATGGCCCTGGAGCTCGGCGTCGTCGGCCTGATGAACGTGCAGATGGCCGTGCAGGGTGAAGACATCTACGTGATCGAGGTCAACCCGCGCGCGTCGCGTACCGTGCCGTTCGTGTCCAAGTGCATCGGCGAGTCGCTGGCCAAGGTGGCGGCGCGCGTGATGGCTGGCAAGACGCTGGCGGAAATCGGCTTCACCGAAGAAATCATCCCGCCGTTCTTCAGCGTCAAGGAAGCGGTATTCCCGTTCAACAAGTTCCCGGGCGTTGACCCGATTCTCGGCCCGGAGATGAAGTCCACTGGCGAAGTGATGGGCGTCGGCGACACGTTCGGTGAGGCCTTCGCCAAGGCGCAGCTGGGCGCTAGCGAGATTCTGCCGAACTCCGGCTGTGCGTTCATCAGCGTGCGTGATGATGACAAGCCGCTGGCCGAGCAGGTCGCCCGCGATCTGATCAGCCTGGGCTTCGAAGTCGTCGCCACCTCCGGTACCGCCAAGGTGATCGAGGCTGCCGGTTTGCCGGTACGTCGCGTGAACAAAGTGACCGAAGGCCGTCCGCACGTGGTCGACATGATCAAGAATGACGAGGTCACCCTCATCATCAATACCACCGAAGGTCGTCAGTCCATCGCGGACTCCTACTCCATCCGTCGTAACGCTCTGCAGCACAAGATCGCCTGCACCACCACCATTGCGGCTGGTCAGGCGATTTGCGAGGCGCTGAAGTTCGGCCCTGAAAAGACCGTACGTCGTTTGCAAGACCTGCACGCAGGAATCAAGGCATGAACAAGTACCCCATGACCGTGGAGGGCGCTCGCGCCCTCGAGGAAGAGCTGGCCCACCTGACCAAGGTAGTCCGGCCCAAGCTCAGTCAGGACATCGGCGAAGCACGCGAGCTGGGTGACCTGAAGGAAAACGCCGAGTACCACGCTGCACGCGAGCAGCAGGGCATGGTCGAAGCGCGCGTTCGCGATATCGAAGGCCGTCTGCAGAACGCGGTGGTGATCGATGTGACCACCATCGCCCATACCGGCAAGGTGATCTTCGGTACTACCGTGGAAATCGCCAACGTCGAGACCGATGAAAGCGTGTCCTACCGGATCGTCGGTGAAGACGAAGCCGACATCAAGCAGGGCAAGATTTCCGTCGGTTCGCCCATTGCCCGTGCCCTGATCGGCAAGGAAGAGGGTGACGTGGTGGCGGTGAGCACCCCTAGCGGTCTGATCGAGTACGAGATTGTCGAAGTTCGTCACATCTGACCTGGCGCCGTCCGACATGGCTGCAGGTATCTGGATGCTGCTGCAAACCCTTTGGGTGGGCGGCATCTGGATACTGCACTTCATGGTGGTGCCGGGGCTGTACAGCGTGGGGCTGGCGTCGCTGCTGATCGAAGAGATCGCTGGCGTGCTGATGCCGCAGATGGTGCTCATCACCCTGGTCTGCGTGCTCGTTCAGGCTGGTCTGCTCGTTAGGCTGCGTCGCCTTTCGTCGCTTTGGGGCGAGCGCCGCGGGCAATTTCTGCTCGCGGTGCTGGCAATCGCTTCGGCCTTGCTGGCTTCGCTCGTGCTCTGGCCAGATGCCATTCGCTGGCAGCTGTTCAGCTACTTGCTGCTGGCGTTCTTCGGCCTGCTGCTGGTGCTGCAGCCCGTGCCGCGAACGGTCGCGAAAGCCGACCCGGCGGTCGGCTGATCTGCTGATTCAGCCCTGAAAGCGGCTGATGTTGGACAGGTTGCGATTGGCCTTGGGGTTCTTGCGGTAGATCAGCGCCATTTTTCCGATTACCTGCGCCAGGTCGGCCTTGCTGGCCTTGCACAGCTCATCGATCACCGCCAGGCGGCTTTCGCGCTCGGTGATGCGCAGCTGAATCTTGATCAGTTCATGATCGTTCAGGGCGCGCTCCAGCTCTGCCAATACGCCTTCGGTAACACCGTTATCGGCAACGATCAATACCGGTTTCAGGTGGTGGCCGATAGATTTGAACTGTTTCTTCTGCTCTTGAGTGAGCGGCATAATCTGAACCCTGCGTCTTAATCTGGGGAAAGCGGGCTATTTTAACCGAGCCGCTTGAAGACCGCCCAGTTATTCATTCTGTTCTTCCGAGGTGTTGTGTGGCCCGTTCCAAGACCAGCCAGCGTTGGCTGAAAGAGCATTTCGACGATCCCTACGTCAAAATGGCGCAAAGGGACGGCTACCGTTCACGTGCCAGCTACAAGCTGCTGGAGGTGCAGGAGAAGGATCGCATCCTGCGCCCGGGAATCACCGTGGTCGACCTCGGTGCGGCCCCGGGCGGCTGGTCTCAGGTCACCAGTCGGGTGATCGGCGACAAGGGGCGGCTGATCGCCTCGGACATCCTGGAAATGGACAGCATCCCGGATGTCACCTTCATTCAGGGCGACTTTACCGACGATGCGGTGTTCGCACGCATCCTCGAGGCTATCGACAATCATCCCGTAGACCTTGTGATTTCCGATATGGCCCCCAATATGAGTGGAGTCAGGGAATCGGATCAGCCGCGCGCCATGTACCTGTGCGAGCTGGCGCTGGATCTGGCTACCCGAGTGCTGCGCCCCGGTGGTGATTATCTGATCAAGATTTTCCAGGGCGAAGGTTTCGACGAGTACCACAGGCAGGTTCGTGGTCTGTTCGAGAAGGTGCAGATGCGCAAGCCGCTGTCATCGCGCGGGCGCTCCCGCGAGCAGTACATGCTGGCGCGTGGATTCAAAGGGCAGCGCGAAGAGTAAAACCAAAGGCCTGGTTGTCAGTCCAAGCCGATACGCGCATCGTAACGGGCAGATATCTCATAAAGGGTTACAGACGGTGTCAGCCACGAGCGAGCGTTTGTAGTAAGTTAGATCGGTATATAACTGGTCGTCATGCGAAGCACGCTTCGGCAAGGGGCCTGCTTCAGAGGGTAGCTAATTGAACGACATGGCAAAGAATCTGATCCTGTGGCTGATCATCGCCGCCGTCCTGGTTACGGTGATGAACAATTTCTCCAGCCCGAGCGAGACGAACAAGCTCAATTACTCGGAGTTCATCCAGCAGGTTCAGGATGGTGGGGTCAAGCGCGTAACCGTCGATGGCTACATCATCAGCGGCATGCGTTCCGACGGCACGTCGTTCGAAACCGTGCGCCCGGCGATCCAGGACAATGGCCTGATCAAGGATCTGATGGACAACAACGTCGAGATCGTTGGCAAGCAGCCTGAACAGCAGAGCATCTGGACCCAGTTGCTGGTCGCCAGCTTCCCGATTCTGGTGATCATCGCGGTGTTCATGTTCTTCATGCGCCAGATGCAGGGCGGTGCAGGCGGCAAGGGCGGGCCGATGAGTTTCGGCAAGAGCAAGGCGCGCCTGCTCTCCGAAGACCAGGTCAAGACCACCTTCGCCGACGTCGCGGGCTGCGACGAGGCCAAGGAAGAAGTCAGCGAGCTGGTCGAGTTCCTGCGTGATCCGGGCAAGTTCCAGCGCCTCGGCGGCCGTATCCCTCGCGGCGTGCTGATGGTCGGCTCCCCGGGTACCGGTAAGACCCTGCTGGCCAAGGCCGTTGCCGGCGAAGCCAAGGTGCCGTTCTTCACCATTTCCGGTTCCGACTTCGTGGAAATGTTCGTGGGTGTCGGCGCCTCCCGTGTGCGTGACATGTTCGAGCAAGCCAAGAAACACGCGCCCTGCATCATCTTCATCGACGAGATCGACGCCGTTGGTCGCCATCGTGGCGCCGGCATGGGTGGTGGTCACGACGAGCGCGAGCAGACCCTCAACCAGTTGCTGGTAGAGATGGACGGCTTCGAAATGAACGATGGCATCATCGTCATCGCCGCGACCAACCGTCCGGACGTGCTCGATCCTGCGCTGCTGCGCCCGGGCCGCTTCGACCGTCAGGTGGTCGTCGGTCTGCCGGACATCCGTGGTCGTGAGCAGATCCTCAACGTGCACATGCGCAAGGTGCCGATGGGCGAAGACGTCAAGGCTGCGGTCATTGCCCGTGGTACGCCTGGCTTCTCCGGTGCCGATCTGGCCAACCTGGTCAACGAGGCATCGCTGTTCGCCGCTCGCTCCGGCAAGCGCGTCGTCGAGATGAAAGAGTTCGAACTGGCCAAAGACAAGATCATGATGGGCGCCGAGCGCAAGACCATGGTCATGTCGGACAAGGAGAAGCTCAACACGGCGTTCCACGAGGCGGGTCACGCCATCGTCGGTCGTCTGGTGCCCGAGCATGACCCGGTTTACAAAGTGTCGATCATTCCCCGTGGCCGCGCCCTGGGCGTGACCATGTTCCTGCCGGAAGAGGATCGCTACAGCCTTTCCAAGCGCGCGCTGATCAGCCAGATCTGCTCGCTGTACGGCGGCCGTATCGCGGAAGAAATGACCTTGGGCTTCGACGGTGTAACCACTGGCGCGTCCAACGACATCATGCGCGCCAGCCAGATCGCCCGGAACATGGTCACCAAGTGGGGCCTGTCCGAGAAGCTCGGCCCGCTGCTGTATGCCGAGGAAGAGGGTGAAGTGTTCCTGGGCCGTGGTGGCAGCGGTCAGAGCAGCAACATCTCTGGCGAAACTGCCAAGCTCATCGATCTCGAGGTGCGCAGCATCATCGACCATTGCTACGACACGGCCAAGCGCCTGCTCGAAGAGAATCGCGACAAGCTCGACGCCATGGCCGAAGCACTGATGAAGTACGAGACCATCGATGCCGATCAGATCGACGACATCATGAGCGGTCGCACGCCGCGCGAGCCACGTGACTGGACGGGTGGCGGTAACGATACCGGTACGCCGATAGCCAAGTCGGATGAGGCTGATCGTCCCGAAAAACCAATCGGCGGTCCTGCTGCCGAGCTGTAAGGCTTTTCATGTCCCATGCAATACCCCGGAACCGGCTGCCTTGTGGCAGCCGGTTTCTTGATTTGACCCGTCCCCAAGTGATGGGGATCCTCAACGTAACCCCCGATTCGTTCTCCGACGGTGGCCGCTTCGCCATGCGCGACGCGGCGTTGCGCCATGCCGAAAGCATGGTGCTGGCCGGGGCGACGCTGATCGATGTTGGCGGTGAGTCCACTCGGCCGGGCGCCGATCCCGTGCCCGTGGAGCAGGAGCTCGCGCGCGTGGCACCCATGGTGGAAGCCATTGCCGCTGAGCTGGACGTGATCGTCTCCGTCGATACCTCGACGCCGGAAGTCATTCGCGAGTCGGCCAGGCTGGGTGCCGGACTGATCAACGACGTGCGCTCGCTACAGCGTGACGGTGCGCTTAAGGCGGCTGCTGACAGTGGCCTGCCGGTTTGCCTGATGCACATGCGTGGCGAACCCACGACCATGCAGCAGAGCCCGCAGTACGAGGATGTGCTGGATGCCGTGGCGGACTTTCTGCGCGAGCGGCTGGCCGTCTGCGAAGCGGCGGGCATACCTTCGCAGCGCATCGTTCTGGATCCGGGTTTCGGTTTTGCCAAGACCCTCGAGCACAACCTCAGCCTGTTCCGCCGTATGCCGGCGTTGCAGGCTTTTGGTCTGCCGCTACTGGTAGGCGTTTCACGCAAGAGTATGATTGGCGCTGTGTTGGGCCGCGAGGTCGACGGGCGCCTGTATGGCAGTCTGGCGCTGGCGGCGTTGGCCGTTGCCAAGGGTGCGAGCATTTTACGCGTTCACGATGTGGCGGAAACCGTCGATGTGGTGCGCATGGTCGCCGCAGTCGAAGCGGCGCAGTAATCAGAAAAAGGGAGTTGTCGTTTTGAGTCGCAAGTATTTTGGCACCGACGGTATTCGTGGGCGCGTCGGTCACTATCCCATTACCCCCGACTTCATGCTCAAGCTCGGCTGGGCCGCGGGCATGGCCTTTCGCAAGCAGGGCAAGTGCCGGATTCTGATCGGCAAGGACACGCGCATCTCCGGCTACATGTTCGAGTCGGCCCTGGAGGCAGGTCTGTCTGCTGCAGGTGCTGACGTCATGCTGCTCGGGCCGATGCCGACGCCGGCGATCGCCTACCTGACGCGTACCTTCCATGCCGAGGCGGGCATCGTCATCAGTGCATCGCACAACCCGCACCACGACAACGGCATCAAGTTCTTCTCCGGGCAGGGCACCAAACTGCCTGACGAGGTCGAGCTGATGATCGAAGAGCTGCTCGATGCGCCGATGACGGTGGTCGAGTCCGAACAGCTCGGCAAGGTATCGCGGATCAATGACGCCGCGGGGCGCTACATCGAATTCTGCAAGAGCAGTGTGCCGACCAGTACCGACTTCGCTGGCCTCAAGATCGTTCTCGATTGTGCCCATGGTGCGGCCTACAAGGTCGCGCCCGCCGTGTTCCAGGAGCTCGGTGCCGAAGTTTCGGTGCTTTCCGCTCAGCCCAACGGCCTGAACATCAACGCCGATTGCGGCTCGACCCATGTCGAAAACCTGCAGGCCGAGGTCGTGTCGCGCCAGGCGGATCTGGGTATCGCCTTCGATGGCGACGCCGATCGGGTGCTGATGGTCGATCACACCGGGGCTGTGGTGGACGGTGACGAACTGCTGTTCATCATCGCTCGTGATCTGCAGGCGCGTGGCAAGCTGCAGGGTGGGGTGGTCGGCACCCTGATGAGCAACCTGGGCCTCGAACTGGCCCTCGACGAACTGCAGATTCCCTTCGTGCGCGCCAATGTGGGTGACCGTTACGTGATCGCCGAGCTTCTGGAGCGCGGCTGGCAGCTGGGTGGCGAGAACTCTGGGCATCTGGTGTGCTTCCAGCACGTCACCACGGGGGATGCGATCGTCGCGGCGCTGCAGGTACTGCTCGCCATCCGTCGACGTGGGCAGAGCCTTGCCGAGGCGCGTCAGGGCCTGCGCAAGTGTCCGCAAGTGCTGGTCAACGTGCGTTTCGGAGGTGGTGTCGACCCGCTCAAACATCCCGACGTCCAGGCTGCCAGCGACAGCGTGACGGAGCGCATGGCCGGGCGCGGCCGGGTGTTGCTGCGCAAATCCGGTACCGAGCCGCTGGTGCGGGTGATGGTGGAGGGTGAGGACGAAACTCAGGTACGAGCCTATGCCAATGAATTGGCTGAGGTTGTCTCTCGAGTCTGTGTCTGATTCGGCTTGCCAGTCCACAATCGGTTGGGTAACATCTGCGCCCTCTTTGACCAACGAGGTAAAGCATGCGCCGCTCAATGGTTGCTGGTAACTGGAAAATGCACGGTACCCGCGCCAGTGTCGCAGAGCTGATCGATGGTCTGAATCGGCAGGTGTTGCCTGCCGATGTCGATGTTGCCGTGTTCCCTGTCAGTGTTCATCTCGGTCAGGTTGTCGAGGGATTGGCTGGTGTTGCCGTGTCGATTGGCGCGCAAGACTGTGCAGTCGAGGCGGGGCAGGGTGCGTTGACCGGAGAGGTGTCGAGCGAGCAATTGCGCGATGCCGGTTGCAAGCTCGTGCTGATCGGCCATTCCGAGCGTCGCCTGATTCTGGGTGATAGCGAGGAGCAGGTGGTGCGCAAGTTCGCGGCGGCCCAGGTTGCCGGGCTCGTTCCGGTTCTGTGTGTGGGGGAAACCCTCGAGCAGCGCGAAGCGGGTGAGACGCTTGCGGTCGTAGGGCGTCAGCTCGACAGCGTGATGGATGCGCTGGGTGTCGCGGTGCTTTCGAGTGCCGTGGTGGCGTACGAGCCGGTCTGGGCCATTGGTACCGGGCTGACGGCGTCGCCCGAGCAGGCGCAGGACGTGCATGCGGCGATTCGTGCTCGGGTCACTGGCAAAGATGCGGATGTGGCGGGTGCTTTGAGAATTCTTTATGGCGGCAGTGTCAAGGCCGCCAATGCAGCCGAGCTTTTCGGCATGCCAGATATCGATGGGGGGCTTGTGGGTGGAGCCTCTCTGAATGCGGATGAGTTCGGTGCGATCTGTCGCGCTGCAGGAAACTAAGAATATGCTGGAAACAGTCGTTGTGGTTCTTCATCTGCTGGGCGCGATCGGTGTGGTTGTGCTGGTTCTGCTGCAGCAGGGTAAAGGTGCCGATGCAGGTGCTTCGTTTGGTGCTGGTGCTTCGAATACCGTTTTCGGTAGTCAAGGAACTACTACCTTTCTGAGTCGAGTTACTGCTATACTCGCCACCGCTTTTTTCATTACCAGCTTGGGTTTAGCTTACTTTGCTAATCAAAAGTCTGATACGCTTGGCCAGGCTGGTCTGCCTGATCCGGCAGTGATGGAAGTGCCGCAGGAAAGCAAGCCTGCAGCAGAAGATGTACCGGTGCTTGAGCAGCAACAAGCGCCAGCTTCGGGGCAGCAAGACGTACCTCAAACCCCTGAAGAGCAGTAAGCGTTAATTTGCCGAGGTGGTGGAATTGGTAGACACGCTACCTTGAGGTGGTAGTGGCCATAGGCTGTAGGGGTTCGAGTCCCCTTCTCGGTACCAATTGAACAGAAGAGCCCGCAGCATGCGGGCTTTTCTGTTTCTGGGGGTTGGTTGACCCGCGGGGCGGTTCAGCCGTATAATCCGCTCCCAGTTTTGAAGCGGGATGGAGCAGTCCGGTAGCTCGTCGGGCTCGTCGCCCGAAAGTCGCTGGTTAACTCCAGCACCCGCATCCAGTTGTAGCGGAGCCCCTTTCAAGGGGCTTTTTGCTAGCTGGTTGACAGATTTGCCGTCGCACGGACGGTTTTATGGATGGGCGTTTCGCCCATTTTTCATTTGCACAGCATGCGCGAGGGGTTCGGGTGTCGAGCAAGCTAGAACAGTTGCAGGCCTTGGTGGCCCCGGTAGTCGAAGCGCTTGGCTACGAGTGCTGGGGTATCGAGTTCCTGTCTCAGGGGCGGCATTCGCTGCTGCGTATCTACATCGATCATGCCAATGGCGTTCTCATCGACGATTGCGAGAAAGTCAGTCGGCAGATCAGCGGTGTTCTCGATGTCGAGGATCCCATTGCGGCGGAGTACACCCTCGAGGTCTCGTCGCCAGGCATGGATCGACCGCTGTTCACGTTGGCGCAGTTCGCCAGTCACGCCGGCGAGCAGGTAAAAATCAAGTTGCGCTCGCCGTTCGAAGGGCGCCGCAACTTTCAGGGTCTGCTCCGCGGTGTGGAGGAGGAAGACGTGGTGGTGCAGGTGGATGACCACGAGTTCCTTTTGCCGATCGATCTGATCGACAAGGCCAACATTATCCCCCGGTTTGATTGAGACACGGATCCCGCGGGATTCGCGGAATGCGTGGATCCCAATGGATTGCGAAAGGCGAGGCGTACGATGAGCAAAGAAGTACTGCTGGTTGTTGAGTCGGTATCCAATGAAAAGGGCGTACCGGCCGCTGTGATTTTCGAGGCGCTCGAGTTGGCGCTGGCCACAGCGACCAAGAAACGTTTTGAAGATGAAGTCGAACTGCGCGTGGCGATCAATCGCCAGAGTGGCAGCTATGAGACCTTCCGTTGCTGGACCGTTGTCGAGGAAGAACACTTCGACGATCCCGCGCATCAGGTGACCACCGACATGCCGCGTGCTGTCGAGGCGAATGCCAAGGTCGGTGATGTACTCGAAGAAAAGATCGAGTCCATCGAGTTCGGGCGCATCGCTGCGCAGACCGCCAAGCAGGTCATCGTGCAGAAAGTGCGCGAGGCCGAGCGTGCCCAGGTCGTCGAAGCCTATCGCGAGCGTCTTGGCGAGATCATCGCCGGCACCGTGAAAAAGGTCACCCGTGACAATGTCATCGTCGATCTGGGTGCCAACGCTGAAGCGTTGCTGGCTCGCGAAGACATCATCCCGCGTGAAACTTTCCGAGTCGGCGTGCGCTTGCGTGCCCTGCTCAAGGAAATCCGCACCGAGAACCGCGGCCCTCAGCTGATTCTGTCGCGTACCGCGCCGGAAATGCTGATCGAGCTGTTCCGCATCGAAGTGCCGGAAATCGCCGAAGGCCTCATCGAGGTCAAGGCTGCTTCTCGTGATCCGGGCTCGCGAGCCAAGATCGCGGTGCGTTCCAAGGACAAGCGTATCGACCCGCAGGGTGCCTGCATCGGTATGCGCGGTTCGCGTGTGCAAGCGGTTTCCGGCGAGTTGGTCGGTGAGCGCGTGGACATCGTGCTGTGGGACGACAACCCTGCGCAGTTCGTCATCAACGCCATGTCGCCGGCCGAAGTCGCGGCGATCATCGTTGACGAAGACGCTCACGCCATGGACATCGCCGTTGGCGAAGACAACCTGGCGCAAGCGATCGGCCGTGGTGGTCAGAACGTACGCCTGGCCAGCCAACTGACCGGCTGGACGCTGAACGTGATGACCGAAGCGGACATTCAGGCCAAGCAGCAGGCCGAGACCGGCGACATCCTGCAGAGCTTCATCGACGAGTTGGAAGTCGACGAAGAGCTGGCCCAGGTGCTGGTCGAAGAAGGCTTCACCAGCCTGGAAGAAATCGCTTACGTGCCGATGGAAGAGATGCTCAGCATCGATGGTTTCGACGAAGAAATCGTCAACGAACTGCGCTCGCGAGCGAAGGATCGTTTGCTGACCAAAGCCATCGCCACAGAAGAAAAGCTGGCAGACGCCCAGCCGGCCGAAGACCTCCTCGAAGTCGAGGGTATGGACAAAGGCCTGGCGCAGGAACTGGCAGTGCGCGGTGTGGTTACCCGCGAAGACCTGGCCGAGCAGTCTATTGACGACCTGCTCGACATCGACGGCATCGACGAAGAGCGTGCCGGCAAGCTGATCATGGCCGCCCGAGCCCACTGGTTCGAGTAAGTTTTACGGCCTGAGGAGAGAAGTGCATGACGCAAGTCACGGTGAAAGAACTGGCCCAAGTGGTCGACACACCGGTAGAGCGCCTGCTGCAGCAGATGCGAGAGGCGGGTTTGCCGCACAGCAGTGCCGAGCAAGTTGTCACCGATAACGAGAAGCAGGCCCTGCTTGCTCATCTGAAGAGCAGCCACGGCGAGAAGAAAGCCGACGCGCCGCGCAAGATTACCTTGCAGCGCAAAACCACCAGCACCCTGCGGGTCGCTGGCAGCAAGACCATCAGTGTTGAAGTGCGCAAGAAGAAGACCTTCGTCGAGCGCAGCAACGAAGAGATCGAAGCCGAGAAGCAGCTTGCGCTCGACGAGCAGCGTGCCGCGGCGGAAGCCGTTCGCCTGAAGGCCGAGGAAGAAGCCAAGCGCAAAGCCGAAGAAGAGGCCAAGCGCCAGACGTCTTCGCCAGCCGCCGAGCAGGCGCCTGTGGTTGAAGCCGTTGCGCCGACGCCGACCATTGCCCCTGTCGCAGCCCCTGCTGCCGATGAGCGCAAGAAGGACGAGCCGCGTCGCCCTGACAAAGCCCGTAACGACGACGCTGATCGCCGTGGCGGTGATCGCAAGACCACCCAGCATCGCCCGACCGTCAAGGAAAAGGCGCCTGCTCCACGTGTCGCTCCGCGTACCACCGACGAAGAAAGCGATGGCTTCCGTCGTGGTGGCCGTGGCAAGGCCAAGCTGAAGAAGCGCAACGCTCACGGTTTCCAGAGCCCAACCGGCCCTATCGTGCGCGAAGTGAAGATCGGCGAGACCATCACCGTGGGCGACCTCGCCCAGCAGATGTCGGTCAAGGCTGCTGAAATCATCAAGTTCATGTTCAAGCTGGGTACGCCGGCGACCATCAACCAGGTGCTGGATCAGGAAACTGCCCAGCTGGTTGCTGAAGAACTGGGCCACAAAGTGACCCTGGTCAGCGATACCGCGTTGGAAGACTCCCTGGCCGAGTCCCTGAAGTTCGAGGGTGAAACGTTCTCTCGCGCTCCAGTGGTGACCGTCATGGGTCACGTCGACCATGGTAAGACCTCGCTGCTCGACTACATCCGTCGCGCCAAGGTTGCTTCCGGTGAAGCGGGTGGTATCACCCAGCACATCGGCGCCTACCACGTGGAAACCGAGCGCGGCATGGTTACCTTCCTCGATACCCCGGGTCACGCCGCATTTACCGCGATGCGTGCCCGTGGTGCCAAGGCTACCGATATCGTGATTCTGGTTGTCGCGGCGGACGACGGCGTGATGCCGCAGACCATCGAAGCCGTTCAGCACGCTGTGGCTGCCGGTGTACCGCTGGTTGTCGCCGTGAACAAGATCGACAAGCCGGGCGCCGATCTCGATCGCATCCGTAGCGAACTGTCGGTGCATGGCGTGACCTCGGAAGAATGGGGCGGTGACACGCCGTTCGTACCTGTCTCGGCCAAGGTCGGTACCGGTGTGGACGAGCTGCTCGAGGCTGTTCTGCTGCAGGCCGAAGTTCTGGAACTCAAGGCAACCCCGTCGGCCCCAGGCCGCGGTGTGGTGGTCGAGTCCCGTCTGGACAAGGGCCGTGGTCCGGTCGCTACCGTACTCGTCCAGGACGGTACGCTGCGTCAGGGCGACATGGTGCTGGTCGGTTCGAACTATGGCCGCATCCGCGCCATGCTCGACGAGAACGGCAAGCCGATCAAGGAAGCTGGTCCGGCGATTCCAGTCGAGATCCTCGGTCTCGACGGTACACCGGAAGCCGGTGACGACATGACTGTCGTCGCTGACGAGAAGAAAGCGCGTGAAGTTGCGCTGTTCCGTCAGGGCAAGTTCCGCGAAGTGAAGCTGGCGCGTGCCCATGCTGGCAAGCTGGAGAACATCTTCGAGAACATGGGTCAGGAGGAGAAGAAGACGCTCAATATCGTCCTCAAATCCGACGTCCGTGGCTCGCTGGAAGCGCTGCAGGGTTCGCTCGGCGGTCTGGGTAACGACGAAGTGCAAGTGCGCGTCGTCGGTGGCGGGGTGGGTGGTATCACCGAGTCCGACGCCAACCTGGCACTGGCTTCCAACGCCGTACTGTTCGGTTTCAACGTGCGTGCCGATGCGGGCGCTCGGAAAATCGTCGAGCAGGAAGGTCTGGACATGCGTTACTACAACGTCATCTACGACATCATCGAGGACGTCAAGAAGGCGCTCACCGGTATGCTCGGCAGTGACGTTCGCGAGAACATCCTCGGTATCGCCGAAGTCCGTGACGTGTTCCGTTCGCCGAAGTTCGGTGCGGTCGCCGGTTGTATGGTGGTCGAAGGTACCGTTTACCGTAATCGTCCGATCCGCGTATTGCGCGACGACGTGGTGATCTTCGAAGGCGAGCTGGAATCCCTGCGTCGCTTCAAGGACGATATGGCCGAAGTGCGTAACGGCATGGAGTGCGGTATCGCTGTGAAGAGCTATAACGACGTCAAGGTCGGCGACAAGATCGAAGTGTTCGAGAAAGTCCAGGTGGCTCGCAGCCTGTAATCGCGAGTCGCAACACGCAACGCCCGGCCCCGCATTCGCGCGGCCGGGCGTTTGCCGCTTTTGAGTCCGATGCTTTTTCAGGCGTCGAGGCGAGTGGAAGGTAGCAAAGATGGCAAAAGACTATAGCCGTGCCCAGCGCATCGGCGACCAGATTCAACGCGAGTTGGCGCAGCTGATTCGCACCGAAGTCAAAGACCCGCGCCTGGGTGGCCTGGTAACCGTCACGGCGGTCGACGTCAGCCGCGACGCCAGCCATGCCAAGGTGTTCGTCACCATCATGGGCGCCGAGCCGCAAGAAGGTGTCGACCCTATCGTGCAGAGCCTCAAGGTGCTCAACGACGCCAGTGGTTTCCTGCGCATGCAGTTGGGCAAGGCGATGAAGCTGCGTAGCGTGCCGAACCTGCGCTTTCACTACGATGAGAGCGTGATTCGCGGTGCTCAGCTGTCGGCGCTCATCGAGCGTGCGGTGACCGAGGACAGCAAGCACGGCGACACCGATACCGAAGCCAAGGAGTAACTGCGTGGCTCAGGTAAAACGTATTCGTCGCAAGGTCGACGGCATCATCCTGCTCGACAAGCCCAAGGGCTTCAGCTCCAACGCTGCACTGCAGAAGGTGCGCTGGCTGCTCAATGCCGAGAAGGCCGGACATACCGGCAGCCTTGATCCATTGGCGACTGGTGTGCTGCCGCTGTGCTTCGGCGAGGCGACCAAGTTCTCCCAGTACCTGCTCGATGCCGACAAGGGTTACGAGACGGTCATGCAGCTTGGCGTCACCACCACCACGGCCGATGCCGAGGGTGAGGTGCTCGAGCGTCGTGACGTGAATGTCGCGGCGGCCGATATCGAAGCGCTGTTACCGCGTTTTCGTGGCGACATCAGCCAGATCCCGCCGATGTACTCGGCACTCAAGCGCGACGGCCAGCCGCTTTACAAGCTGGCGCGGGCAGGAGAAGTAGTGGAGCGCGAGGCGCGTTCTGTTACTATTGCGCGCCTGGAGTTGCTCGACTGTGCCGCCGACAAGGCGAGCCTGGCGGTCGACTGCAGCAAAGGGACCTATATCCGTACCCTGGTCGAGGACATCGGTCAGTTGCTGGGGTGTGGTGCTCACGTCGCGGAGCTGCGTCGCGTCAAGGCCGGTCCGTTCGGTCTGGTGCAGACGGTCAGCCTCGAAGAGCTCGAGCGTGTGCATGCCGAAGGTGGCAACGAGGCGGTTGATCGCTTCCTGCAACCGGTGGACAGTGGCCTCGAACATTGGCCGCTGCTGAGCTTCTCGGAGCACAGCTCGTTCTATTGGCTGCAAGGGCAGCCCGTCCGTGCGTCGGACGCGCCGAAGTTCGGCATGGTGCGGGTACAAGATCACAGCGGTCGCTTCATCGGTATCGGTGAAGTGAGCGAAGACGGGCGCATTGCGCCGCGTCGTCTGATTCGGTCTGCATGACCGTGGCGAGTCGCTCAAACGGCTCGTATCGAGGGTGGCTGTCAATAGGCACGGTCATTGCTCCTTTAAAAACACGGGAAGCGATTCCCGGCCTATTGAGACTGTCGTTCACGACAATCTCCAGATGAGAGGATGCCCACATGGCACTCAGCGTTGAAGAAAAAGCTCAGATCGTTAACGACTACAAGCAAGCCGAAGGCGACACCGGTAGCCCGGAAGTTCAGGTTGCTCTGCTGTCCGCTAACATCAACAAGCTGCAAGGCCACTTCAAGGCCAACGGCAAAGACCACCACTCGCGTCGTGGCCTGATCCGTATGGTCAACCAGCGTCGTAAGCTGCTGGATTACCTGAAGGGTAAAGACACCAGCCGTTACAGCGCCCTGATCGGTCGCCTGGGTCTGCGTCGCTAAGCAATGCTTATGCGCCGTTGACCGCAAAAGCTGGAAGTGGGCTCGCCCCGCTTCCAGCTTTTGCGTTTATGCTTCACCCGTTTTATGGCTTCACCCATTTTGGACAGCGCCGGGCCGATTCCCGAAGCGACTGCCCACGAATTCGCAAGAAACCGTTTCCCCAAAGGCAACAGAGAGAAGGAAAACACCGTGAACCCGGTAATCAAGAAATTCCAATTCGGTCAGTCGACCGTCACCCTCGAGACTGGCCGTATCGCCCGTCAAGCCTCCGGCGCAGTGCTGGTCACCGTTGACGACGACGTCGCCGTACTGGTCGCCGTAACCGGCGCCAAATCTGCCGACCCGAGCAAAGGCTTTTTCCCCCTGTCCGTGCACTACCAGGAAAAAACCTACGCTGCCGGCAAGATCCCGGGTGGCTTCTTCAAGCGTGAAGCGCGCCCGAGCGAGAAAGAAACCCTGACCTCGCGTCTGATCGATCGCCCGATCCGTCCGCTGTTCCCGGAAGGCTTCCAGAACGAAGTGCAGGTCATCTGCACCGTGATTTCCACCAGCAAGAAAACCGATCCGGACATCGCTGCGATGATCGGTACGTCGGCTGCCCTGGCAATCTCCGGTATTCCGTTCAATGGTCCGATTGGCGCTGCGCGCGTCGCTTTCCACCCGGAAACCGGCTACCTGCTGAACCCGAACTACGAGCAGCTCAAGGCCTCCAGCCTGGACATGGTCGTGGCCGGCACCAAAGACGCGGTACTGATGGTCGAATCGGAAGCCAAAGAGCTGACCGAAGACCAGATGCTGGGTGCCGTGCTGTTCGCCCATGACGAATTCCAGGTGGTTATCCAGGCCGTTACCGAGCTGGCTGCCGAAGCCGCCAAACCGACTTGGGACTGGCAGCCGAAAGCGGAAAACACCTCCCTGCTGTCGGCTATCCGTAGCGACTTCGGTGACGCGATTTCCCAGGCTTACACCATCACCATCAAGCAAGACCGTTATGCGCGTCTGGGCGAGCTGAAAGATCAGGTGGTCGCCAAGTTCTCCGGTGAAGAAGGCCAGCCTTCTGCCGGTGAAGTGAAAGAAGCCTTCGGCGAAATCGAATACCGCACCGTGCGCGAGAACATCGTCAACGGCAAGCCACGTATCGATGGTCGTGACACCCGTACCGTGCGTGGCCTGAACATCGAAGTCGGTGTGCTGGACAAGACCCACGGTTCGGCGCTGTTCACCCGCGGCGAAACCCAGGCGCTGGTCGTTGCCACCCTCGGTACCGCCCGTGACGCACAGCTGCTGGACACCCTCGAAGGCGAGCGTAAAGACCCCTTCATGCTGCACTACAACTTCCCGCCGTACTCGGTGGGCGAGTGTGGCCGCATGGGCGCCACTGGTCGTCGTGAAATCGGCCACGGCCGTCTGGCTCGTCGTTCGGTACAGGCCATGCTGCCAGCTGCCGACGTGTTCCCGTACACCATTCGCGTGGTCTCGGAAATCACCGAGTCCAACGGTTCCAGCTCCATGGCTTCGGTTTGCGGTGCTTCCCTGGCGTTGATGGACGCTGGTGTACCGATGAAGGCGCCGGTCGCCGGTATCGCCATGGGTCTGGTCAAGGAAGGCGAGAAATTCGCCGTTCTGACCGACATCCTCGGCGACGAAGATCACCTCGGCGACATGGACTTCAAAGTGGCCGGTACCGCCAATGGCGTCACCGCGCTGCAGATGGACATCAAGATCCAGGGCATCACCGAAGAGATCATGGAAATCGCTCTGGGCCAGGCCCTGGAAGCGCGCCTGAATATCCTCGGCCAGATGAATCAGGTCATTGCTCAATCCCGTAGCGAACTGTCGGCCAACGCGCCAACCATGATCGCCATGAAGATCGACCAGGACAAGATTCGCGACGTCATCGGTAAAGGCGGCGCCACCATCCGCGCGATCTGCGAAGAAACCAAAGCCTCGATCGACATCGAAGACGATGGCTCGATCAAGATCTTCGGCGAAACCAAGGACGCTGCAGAGGCCGCGCGTCAGCGCGTTCTGGGCATCACCGCGGAAGCCGAGATCGGCAAGATCTACGTCGGCAAGGTTGAGCGCATCGTCGACTTCGGTGCCTTCGTCAACATCCTGCCGGGCAAGGACGGTCTGGTGCACATCTCCATGCTCAGCGATGCGCGTGTCGAGAAAGTCACCGACATCCTCAAGGAAGGTCAGGAAGTCGAAGTGCTGGTACTGGACGTCGACAACCGCGGCCGCATCAAACTGTCCATCAAGGACGTCGCTGCTGCCAAGGCTTCGGGTGTCTGATCCGGGCTAACGCCGCTGCTACGAGAAAGCCAGTCAGGGTGACCTGACTGGCTTTTTTATTGCCGCTCGGTAGAGGCTCCGGCTCGCTGAGTTGCGATGCGCGTGGCTCTGTTCAGGCGTAGCTGGTGGCGGATGCTTTGGCTCAGATAGGCAGTCGGGCTCTTTTGAGGAGGCACTCATGTCAGTACCTGTTCTGGCTGCTGCCCAGTGCGCGGTCCGTGCTGGCGATATCACGGGCACCGGCAATCGCCTGCTGGTCGTTTCCAGGCAGCCCGGTGGCCGGCAGGGGTTCGAAAGGTCATTACCTTTCAGTTCCTGAAGCGCAGTCATCAGGGTGAGCGGGTCATAAAAAAACGCCAGTCAGGCAGGCCTGACTGGCGTTTTCATTACAGCGGCTCGCTGTTCGATCAGTCGGTGTACTGGAACAACTTGATGATCTTCTGCACGCCCGACGTGCTCTGCACCACGTTGCTCGCTGCGTTGGCCTCCTGGCGGCTGACCACGCCCAGCAGGTAGACGACGCCGTTTTCGGTGATGACCTTGATACGGCTGCCAGGAACGCCGCTGTCGGCGAGCATCTGGGTCTTGATCTTGGTGGTCAGCAGCGAGTCGTTGCTGCGTGCCAGCAGCGAGCTTGGCTGCTGAACCTGCAGTTCGTTGTGTACCTTGCGCACGCCTTGCACGGTGCGCGCGGCCTGCTCGGCAGTGCTCTTCAGTTCAGCGCGCGGAGTTTGCCCGGCGATCAGGATCACGCCGTTGTAGCTGGTCACCACGATGTGCGAGGTGGGGCTGGCCAGGTCGGCGTGGGCGCGGGTGATGGCGTTGGCGACATCGGGGCCGACGAACTGGTCGTCGATCTTGTTGCCGATGCTGCGGCTGCCGCAACCGCCAAGGATCAGGCTTATTGCCAAGGCGGCGAAGATCAGTGGTGAACGGGTCATTCTTCACTCCCAAACAGTTGACTGTCGATAAGGTCGCACAAGCAGTGGATGGCCAGCAAATGGACTTCCTGAATGCGTGCCGTGACCTTGGACGGCACGCGAATTTCCACATCTTCGGGGAGCAGCAGCGAGGCCATGCCGCCGCCGTCGCGGCCAGTCAGGGCGACCACGGTCATTTCCCGATCGTGGGCGGCCTGAATGGCCTGGATCACGTTGGCCGAATTGCCGCTGGTGGAGATCGCCAGCAGCACGTCGCCAGGTTGGCCCAGTGCACGAATCTGCTTGGAGAAGATTTCGTTGTAGCTGTAGTCGTTGGCGATCGAGGTGATCGTCGAGCTGTCGGTGGTCAGTGCGATGGCAGGCAGGCTCGGGCGCTCGCGTTCGAAACGGTTGAGCAGTTCCGAAGAGAAGTGCTGAGCATCGCCAGCGGAACCGCCGTTGCCGCAGGAGAGAATCTTGCCTTCGCTGAGCAGTGCCTGAACCATCACCTGGCTGGCGTGTTCGATGAAGGGCGGGAGCACCTCCATCGCGTGGTGCTTGGCTTCGATGCTTGCTTGGAACAGCTGGCGAATACGGGCTTGCATATCCATGTGGATGTTTGACCTTGACTGTAACGGTACGCCGAGCCGTGTGGCGCGCAGCGCTGTCGTTGAAAATTGGCGGTGAACCGGAGCTGTCGCAGCAAGGCGGAGCTCAGCTGTCGAAGGCGTTCCTGATCCACTCCAGTGGTGCGGGTTTGCCATGGCCTATGGCTATGACATCGAAACGACAAGGATGTTTGGCCCAGCGCTTCTCTTGCTGCAGAAACTGTGTCGCCGTGGCGATCAGCTTGTCGCGCTTGCGCCTGTCGACACTCTCGATCGCACCGCCCCAGGCGCTGTGCTTGCGGTAGCGCACTTCGGCAAATACTACTGTATCGCCGTCGAGCATGACCAGATCGAGTTCGCCGCGCTGCCCCCGCCAGTTCTGGGCAATGGGCTGCAAGCCGTGAGTTTCGAGATGCTCGCGGGCGAGGGCTTCAGCCGCCCGCCCGCTGGCATGTCGTGGGTCGTCGCTCAAAGCGGTGTGTCGGGCAGGCGCTGGATTTGCCCGCCACGGATTTCCGCCCAGGGCAGTTGGCGCTCGACCCGCTGCGCCGGGTTGAGGCTCAGGCTACCGGAGAGGCCATCGACACGGCTGTCCGGCAGAGCCTTGAGCTGGCCCAGGCGCGGCGCCAGGCGGAAGGCGTCGACGCCCATGGCGTACAAGCGGCCCATGCTGCCGCCAGCCTGCGGCCACTGATTATTGACCTGCTGGCGCAGTGGGTCGTTGGCGTCCAGCAGCCAGGGTGTTTCGCAGAAGCGAATGCCGTCGAGGTCGCGGTACTGGGCGGCGTTCATGCTGCCGTTGAACAGGTGCGAAGTGGCATAGACCGGTACTTCGCCAGCGTACTGGTAGGCCAGGGTCGGTTTGATCTGCTGAGCCTGTTGCGGGGTGGCGGCAAGGAAGATGAAGTCGACATCCTGGCGGCGGCTGGGCGCGGCGCCGGAAGTCGAGCCGCTGCCGCTGAGCTGGAACAGGTTGGCGATCTGCCGGGCCATGTCCACCGGCTGGTCGATGTGTTCGGCGCCGAGAAAGGTGCCGCCAGCGGCCTGCCAGCTCTGCTGGAACGCGGCCAGGACGCGGTCG
The DNA here is from genome assembly GCF_013408425.1 of Pseudomonas flavescens. Taxonomy (NCBI): domain Bacteria; kingdom Pseudomonadati; phylum Pseudomonadota; class Gammaproteobacteria; order Pseudomonadales; family Pseudomonadaceae; genus Phytopseudomonas; species Phytopseudomonas flavescens. The sequence goes on from NZ_JACBYV010000001.1 coordinate 5,862,687, forward strand.
CCCCAGTCACCTTTGGGGACCAGTGCCACGGCGCTGCGCTTGCCATCGGCCCAGGCGCGGCGGGCGACTTCACGGGCTTCGTCTTCGGCTGCCAGGCCGAACTGGAACAGTTGATCCGGGCTTTCCGCGCTGGCTTCGCTGTAGTTGAGGGCCAGGGTGGTGATCGGCAGTTGCTCGCGATTGCCCAGTTGGGTCACCAGGTTCTTCTCGAGCGGGCCGACCACCAGTTGCACGCCATCGGCCTGCGCCTGGCGGTAGAAATCATCCAGGGAGGTCAGGCGGGCGCTATCGTACAGCTGGATTTGCGGCTGCTTCTCGCCGCTCTGCTGGGCCTGGTAATGGGCGGCGAGGAAGCCGTCACGCAGGGCGCGGGCCACGGATGCCAGTTGGCCTTCCTGAGGCAGCAGCAGGGCGATCTTCTCCAGCGGCTGGCTGGACAGCGCCTGTAGGTCGGCCAGGGCCTTCGGCAGTTGCTGGGCGGCGGGGTGGTTGGGGTGTTGAGCCAGCCAGTTATCGATGGCGCCTTGCTGTTGTTGCAGGGTGCCGACTGTCTTGGCCACCTGCGCCAACGACAGCCAGCCCGCCAGATCGGCATCGTCAGCGCTGGGCGCCGGCTCGGCCGGCAGGCTGGAGACCAGGCTCCAGATTCGATCCTGGTTGCGCTGTGCCTCGTCGCCGCTGAGCAGCGGCGCGATGAATACGCGCTCGCGAGCTGCAGCAAGAATCTGGCCGTCCTTCTCGAGTGCGTTGGCGCGGGTCAACTGCGTGCGTGTCTGCTGCTCGACCGGCAGTTCACCGAGGCGCTCGAGGCTGGGATGGGCGAGGGCACTGAGCGCCGCCTTGGCATCGTTGCGGGTCAGGGCCAGTTCGGCAGCGAGCGTGCTGGCGAAAATCTGCTGGGCCGGCTTCAGGGTCTGCAGGTCGACCTGGGCGAGAATACCGCTGGCGCGCTCGGCGTTGCCTTGCTTGTAGGCCAGGTCGGCGGCGGTGAGGCGCAGCAATTGCGCGTCTTCGCTCTGGCTGGTACCGGCCTGCTGGAGCATCTGCTCGAGGCTGGCTTGAGGTGTGCGAGGCAGTTCGCCGAGGTTGGAGGTGGGCGAGCTGCTGCAGGCAACGAGCAAGCCGGCAAGGCAGAGTGCAGAGAGCGGACGCAGGCAGGCGATCATGTAAGCGATTCCGGTTCTTGAGCAAATGAACGCGCAATTGTACCCAAGGCACGCCGCCGGCGCGATCTCGAAGGTGTTAACGGGTGCGCAGACAGCGGTATCGCCTGTCGCGAACCCCTCGTTTGTCGCACGCGTTACAATGGGCGCTTTCCGATTAGATGAGGCGCCGCCGTGACTGCTAGTGAAGCTCCCCGTTCCACCACGGGCACCTTGTTCGTGGTGGCGACGCCTATCGGCAATCTCGATGACCTCAGCACGCGGGCGCTCAAGGTGCTGAGCGGTGTTGCGCTGATCGCCGCCGAGGATACCCGGCATTCTGCGCGCCTGATGCAGCACTTCGGTATCGGCACGCAGCTGGCTGCCTGCCACGAGCACAACGAGCGTGACGAGGGCAGCCGCTTTCTCGAGCGTCTGCGGGCGGGCGAGGATGTCGCATTGATTTCCGATGCCGGCACGCCACTGATCTCCGATCCCGGTTATCACCTGGTGCGACAGGCGCGCGCTGCGGGTATTCGCGTGGTGCCGGTGCCGGGCGCTTGCGCGTTGATCGCCGCCTTGTCCGCTGCCGGGTTGCCTTCCGATCGTTTCGTCTTCGAAGGTTTTCTGCCCGCCAAGAGCGTGGGGCGGCGTACCCGTCTGGAGCTGGTGCGCGAAGAGCCGCGCACGCTGATCTTCTATGAAGCGCCGCACCGCATTCTCGAATGCCTGCAGGACATGCGCGACGTGTTCGGTGGCGAGCGCCAGGCGCTGTTGGCGCGTGAGCTGACCAAGACCTTCGAAACCCTGCAGGGGTTGCCACTCGATCAGTTGTGCGAATGGGTGGCGGCAGATGCCAATCAGCAGCGTGGCGAGTGTGTGGTGCTGGTGGCGGGCTGGCAGGCGCCCGAAGAGGAGGCCGCGGTCAGTGTCGAAGCGCTGCGCGTGCTCGATCTGCTGCTCGCCGAGTTGCCGCTCAAGCGTGCGGCGGCACTGGCCGCGCAGATCACCGGGGTGCGCAAGAACCTGCTTTATCAGGCCGCGTTAGAGCGTCAGCAGGACGTTTGAACTTGTTCTCAGCGTATCCCTGCGGTTACCCTAGTCGGCGGAGAGTCGATCGGACAGTCGCTGCCGTGCTTCGTTCGCGAAGTGTGGGGGAGGAAAGTCCGGGCTCCATAGGGCGGAGTGCCAGGTAATGCCTGGGGGGCGTGAGCCTACGGAAAGTGCCACAGAAAATAACCGCCTAAGCGCTTCGGCGCCGGTAAGGGTGAAAAGGTGCGGTAAGAGCGCACCGCACGGCTGGTAACAGTCCGTGGCTAGGCAAACCCCACTCGGAGCAAGACCAAATAGGGTTCCATTGGCGTGGCCCGCGCTGGAACCGGGTAGGTTGCTAAAGACGTACAGTGATGTCCGTCGTAGAGGAATGACTGTCCTCGACAGAACCCGGCTTATAGATCGACTCTCCACCTCCTTTCGCTTTACGCTCCATCCTCTCGTTTCTAATACCGAAAAGATCTTACTCTTAACAAACTACTTTAAGTTTGTGGGGTAGGCGTCTGTATGTCTTTGTTTTTACCCCGACTCTCGCTCCGAGAGCTCAGTCCCGCTCCCTCCTTTAACCGCTAAATCTCCGTTCTATAAGGACTTTTCCGTTCTGGCGCGCCTTGACGGTGGGGTATGCGCGTTCCTATAGTGTGCCCCGGTGGTGAAAAGTGGCATGAAGTGGGTTTTTTTGGATGCAGATGGCTAATTAAGGGGAAACGCAGCAGTGTTTCGCGGAGCTAACGCCATAAGTCTCGACGCCAAAGGGCGACTCGCGATGCCTAGCCGGTATCGGGACGAGCTCGTGTCGCGTTCGGCTGGCCAGCTCATCGTTACCATTGATGCCATCGATCCCTGCCTGTGTGTCTACCCGCTGCCGGAGTGGGAAATCATCGAAAACAAGCTGCGTGAGCTGGCGTCCTTCCGTGAGGAAAACCGCCGCCTGCAGCGTTTGCTGATTGGTAATGCCGTCGACCTCGAGCTGGACGGTAGTGGTCGTTTTCTGGTTCCGCCGCGTTTGCGCGAGTACGCCAAGCTGGATAAGCGCGCGATGTTGGTGGGGCAGCTAAATAAATTTCAACTGTGGGATGAGGATTCCTGGAATGCCGTGGCAGACGCCGATCTGGCCGCCATCAAGCAACCGGGTGCTCTTTCCGATGACTTACGTGACCTGATTCTGTGACCATGACCAGTACCTTCCGCCATATTACCGTGTTGCTCGAGGAGGCCGTAGACGGCCTCTCGTTGCGCGCGGATGGCTGCTATGTGGACGGTACCTTCGGGCGGGGGGGGCACAGCCGGCTGATTCTTGATCGGATCGGACCAGGCGGTCGCTTGCTGGGATTCGACAAGGATCCCCTCGCAATCGCGACTGGAAATACGCTGGCGGCCGAAGACGGCCGCTTTGTCGTTGTGCAGCGCAGCTTTGCGGAACTTGCCGACGAGCTCGCTGTCCGCGACCTCGGTGGACGCGTCAGTGGCGTGCTGCTGGATCTGGGGGTGTCGTCCCCGCAGTTGGACGACGCCGAGCGCGGCTTCAGTTTTCTCAATGACGGCCCGCTGGACATGCGCATGGACCCGACGCGCGGCGTCAGTGCTGCGCAGTTCATTGCCACTGCAGATGCCGACGAAATCGCTCGGGTCTTCAAAGAGTATGGCGAAGAGCGTTTCGCCAAGCGCATGGCTCGTGCCGTGGTGGAACGTCGTGCCGAGCAGCCCTTCGAGCGCACCGCCGATCTGGCTCAGGTACTGACTGTCGCCAACCCCGCCTGGGAGAAGGGCAAGAATCCGGCTACCCGGGCTTTTCAGGGCCTGCGCATTCACGTCAATAACGAGCTGGGTGACCTGGAGCGTGGCCTCGACGCTGCGCTGGAAAGCCTGGAGGTCGGTGGTCGTCTGGTGGTGATCAGCTTCCACTCTCTGGAAGACCGCATCGTCAAACTGTTCATGCGCAAACACGCCAAGGGCGAGATGGACAAGTTGCCTCGCGACCTGCCGATCATCCCCAAGGCCTTCGAGCCGCGCCTGAAGCTGATCGGCAAGCCGCAGTTCGCTTCCGAGGCCGAGCTCAAGGCCAACCCTCGCTCGCGCAGCGCCGTGATGCGCGTTGCGGAGAAGCTGCGATGAGCGGCGTGCTCGCCAAGCGTTTCCCCAAGGGCAGCCTGCTGATGCTGGTGCTCTTCGTTGCCGTGCTCGGTTCCGCGCTGGCGGTGTCCTACAGCGCGCACTGGAACCGTCAGTTGCTCAATGGCCTGTACGCCGAACTCAGTGTGCGCGACAAGGCGCAGGCCGAGTGGGGGCGGCTGATTCTCGAGCAAAGCACCTGGACCGCTCACAACCGTATCGAGACCCTGGCCAGCGAACAGCTGAAGATGCGCATCCCCGACGCTGCCGAAGTACGCATGGTGGCGCCATGATGAAGCTCGAGGGGGCTCTCTACCCGTGGCGCTTCCGCCTGGTCATGCTGCTGATGGCAGTGATGGTCGCAGCGATCGCTGCGCGTATCTTCGAACTGCACGTATTCGACCACGACTTCCTCAAGGCCCATGGCGATGCGCGCAGTGTTCGGCACATTCCGATTCCCGCGCACCGCGGGCTGATCACCGACCGCAATGGCGAGCCACTGGCTGTCAGTACACCGGTCACCACGCTGTGGGCCAATGGCAAGGAACTGCAGGCCGGCAAGGCTCAGTGGCCGGTGCTCGCGGCTGCGCTCGGCCAGGAGCCGAATGCTTTCGCCACGCGTCTGCAGGCCAACGCCGAACGCGAGTTCATGTACCTGGTCCGTGGCCTGACCCCGGAGCAGGGGCAGCGTGTCCTCGACCTCAAGGTGCCGGGCGTTTACCCGATCGAAGAGTTCCGGCGCTTCTACCCGGCCGGGGAAGTGACCGCCCACATGGTCGGCTTCACCGACATCGATGACCGCGGTCGCGAAGGCGTCGAGCTGGCGTTCGAGGACTGGCTGGCTGGCGTGCCCGGCAAGCGGCAGGTGCTCAAGGACAGGCGTGGTCGCCTGATTCGCGACGTGCAGGTGACTCAGAACGCCAAGGCCGGCAAGGCCCTGGCGCTTTCCATCGATCTGCGTCTGCAATATCTGGCTCACCGCGAACTGCGCAACGCGCTGGTCGAATTCGGTGCCAAGGCCGGCAGCCTGGTGATGGTCGACGTGAAGACCGGCGAAATCCTCGCCATGGTCAACCAGCCGACCTACAACCCGAACAACCGCCGCAATCTGCAGCCGGCTGCCATGCGCAACCGGGCGATGATCGATGTGTTCGAGCCAGGCTCCACCATGAAGCCGTTCTCCATGAGTGCTGCTCTGGAGACCGGGCGCTGGAAGCCTACCGACAAGGTCGATGTGCAGGGCGGTACGCTGCAGATCGGTCGTTACACCATCAAGGACGTCTCCCGTGCGCCGGAAGGCGTGCTCGACCTGACGGGCATTCTCATCAAGTCCAGTAACGTCGGCATGAGCAAGGTCGCCTTCGACATCGGCGGCGCTGCCATTTATGACGTCATGCAGCAGGTCGGCCTCGGCCAGGACACCGGCCTGAGCTTCCCGGGGGAGCGCGTCGGTAACCTGCCCAACCACCGCGAGTGGCGCAAGGCCGAGACCGCGACGCTGTCCTATGGCTATGGCCTCTCGGTTACCGCTGTGCAACTGGCCCATGCCTACGCCGTACTGGGCAACAGCGGGCGCAGTGTGCCGATGTCGCTGACCCGTACCGATCGTGTGCGCGACAGCGTGCAAGTGATCCCGGAAGACGTCGCCCACACCATGCAGGGCATGCTGCAACAAGTGATCGAGGCACCAGGTGGTGTATTCCGTGCCCAGGTGCCGGGTTACCACGTGGCTGGCAAGAGTGGTACCGCGCGCAAGACCGCTTCCGGTACCAAGGGCTATCAGGCCAATGCCTACCGTTCGCTGTTCGCCGGCTTCGCTCCGGCCAGCAACCCGCGTATCGCCATCGCCGTGGTCATCGACGAGCCGAGCAAGAGCGGCTACTACGGCGGCCTGGTATCGGCGCCGGTATTCAGCCGCGTCATGGCCGGTGGCCTGCGCCTGATGAACATCACCCCGGACAATCTGCCCGAGACTGCAGCGGCGAAAGCCGAAGCGCCGACGGCGACCAACAATGGAGGGCGCGGCTGATGCCCATGCCATTGAACCAGTTGTTGCCTCAGGCAAGCAGCGGCGTACTGATTCGTGAACTGACGCTGGACAGCCGTCAGGTGCGCCCGGGCGATTTGTTCCTGGCCGTTCCCGGCACTCGTCAGGATGGTCGCGTGCACATTGCCGACGCGATTTCCCGTGGTGCCGCTGCGGTTGCCTACGAAATCGATGGTTCGCTGCCAATGACCGCGGAGAGCGCCGAACTGGTCGCTATCAAGGGGCTGGCAGGGCAGTTGTCGGCGATTGCCGGGCGCTTCTATGGCGAGCCGAGCCGTGGCCTGCACATGGTCGGTATCACCGGCACCAACGGCAAGACCAGTGTCAGCCAGTTGCTGGCCCAGGCGCTGGATCTGCTCGGCGAGCCCTGCGGCATCGTCGGCACCCTCGGCAACGGGTTTTATGGCGCTCTGGCTCAGGGGCTGCACACCACGCCCGATCCTATCGGCGTGCAGGCGACCCTGGCCGGGCTGAAGAAGAACGGTGCCCGGGCGATCGCCATGGAAGTATCGTCCCACGGTCTGCATCAGGGCCGTGTCGCCGCGCTGGACTTCGACGTGGCAGTGTTCACCAACCTGTCGCGCGATCACCTGGACTATCACGGCTCGATGGAAGCCTATCAGGCGGCCAAGTCGGCCCTGTTCGCATGGCCGAGCCTGCGCGCCCGGGTGATCAATCTGGACGACGCCACAGGCCGCAAACTGGCCGAGGACGAGCGCGAGTCGCGACTGATCGGTTACAGCCTGGAAAACGAAAGCGCCTACCTGTTCTGCCGTGACATTCATTTCGATGATCAGGGCGTGCGCGCCACATTGGTCACGCCACGGGGCGAAGGCAGCCTGCGCAGCTCGCTGTTGGGGCGCTTCAACCTCAGCAACCTGCTGGCGGTGGTCGGTGCGCTGGTGGCCATGGACTACCCGCTGGACGAGATTCTCAAGGCCCTGCCACGTCTGCAAGGGCCGGTCGGGCGCATGCAGCGCCTGGGTGGCCAGCAGGCACCGCTGGTGGTGGTCGATTACGCCCACACCCCGGACGCTCTGGAAAAAGTACTGAGTGCGCTGCGCCCGCATGTCACCGGTCGCCTGCTGTGCCTGTTCGGCTGTGGCGGAGATCGTGATCGTGGCAAGCGTCCGCTGATGGCCGAAGTCGTCGAGCGCTTGGCCGATGCCACGCTGGTCACCGACGACAATCCGCGCAGCGAGGCACCCGAGCAGATTTTCGAGGATATCCGTGCCGGTCTGCGCAGCGCGGATCAGGTGCGTTTCGTCCATGGCCGTGGCCGTGCCATCGCTGAGCTGATCGGCGAAGCCGCGGTGGGCGACGTGGTGGTGCTGGCTGGCAAGGGCCACGAGGATTACCAGGAAATCGACGGCGTGCGTCAGCCGTTCTCCGATTTGCAGGAAGCTGCTCGCACACTCGCGGCATGGGAGGCGGCACATGCTTAAGGCGCTGCGTTTGAGTGAAGTGGCCGGGCCATTGAACGGTCGCCTGGTTGGCGAAGATCGCGCTTTCGATGCCGTCAGCACCGATAGCCGCAGTATCGTGCCCGGCCAATTGTTCATCGCCCTGAGCGGCCCGCGTTTCGACGGTCATGACTACCTGGCGCAGGTCGCTGCCAAGGGCGCTGTGGCGGCGCTGGTCGAGCGGGAAGTGCCGGATGCCGGTTTGCCACAGTTGGTAGTCGGCGATACGGCCCTGGCCCTCGGTCAGCTGGCTGCCTTGAATCGCCAGGCATACGGTGGCCCGTTGGCGGCCGTGACCGGCTCCAGTGGCAAGACCACGGTCAAGGAAATGCTCGCCAGCATCCTGCGCGCTGCCTTCATGGATCTGGGCGGCACCGTGCTGGCCACCCGTGGCAACCTGAACAACCAACTCGGCGTGCCATTGACGCTGCTGGAGCTGGCGCCCGAGCACAAGGGTGCCGTGATCGAACTCGGCGCTTCCGGTATCGGCGAGATCGCCTACACCGTCGGCCTGACTCAGCCCCAGGTAGCGATCATCACCAATGCCGGCAGCGCTCACGTGGGCGAGTTCGGCGGGCCGGAGAACATCGTGCTGGCCAAGGGCGAGATCCTCGAAGGGTTGGCCGAAGGTGGCGTGGCCGTGCTCAATCGCGATGACGTGGCCTTCGAGCGCTGGGTCAAGCGCGCTGCCGGTCGTCGCGTGCTGAGCTTCGCCCTGCGCGACGCCAGCGCCGATTTCCATGCCAGCGAGCTGAGTCGCGATCCGCGCGGTTGCCCGTCCTTCAGCCTGTATTGCCACGACGGCCAGGCCCGCGTGCAACTGAACCTGCTGGGTGAGCACAACGTCGCCAATGCGCTGGCCGCTGCAGCGGCCGCCCATGCCCTGTCGGTGCCGCTGATGGCCATCAAGAACGGTCTCGAGAGCCTGTTGCCGGTCAAGGGCCGGGCCGTGGCGCAACTGGCGCAGAACGGTGCCCGGGTGATCGACGATACCTACAACGCCAACCCCGCCTCGATCTGCGCCGCCATCGACATCCTCGCCGGCTTTTCCGGCCGCAAGGCGCTGGTGCTGGGGGATATCGGCGAGTTGGGTGCCTGGTCGGAGCAGGGCCACCGCGAAGTCGGCGAATACGCGATCGGCAAGGCGGACGTTCTGTACGCGGTCGGGCCGCAGATGAAACACGCCGTTCAGGCTTTCGGTAGCCAAGCTCGGCATTTCGCCGACCAGGCCGCCTTGATCGCTGCGGTCCGCGCCGAGCCCGGCGACAGCACCATTCTAATTAAAGGTTCACGCAGCGCCGCGATGGAAAACGTCGTGGTCGCGCTGTGTGGCGATAGCGGGGAGAGTCACTAAATGCTGCTGCTGCTGGCAGAGTATCTGCAACAGTTCCACAAGGGCTTCGCGGTCTTTCAGTACCTGACGCTGCGCGGGATTCTCGGCGTGCTCACGGCGCTGACACTGTCGCTGTTCCTGGGCCCCTGGATGATCCGTACCCTGCAGATTCGGCAGATCGGTCAGGCCGTGCGCAACGACGGCCCGCAGTCGCACCTGTCGAAGAAAGGCACGCCGACCATGGGCGGTGCGCTGATCCTCTCGGCGATCGCCGTCAGCACCCTGTTGTGGGCTGACCTGAGCAACCGTTACGTGTGGGTGGTGCTGATCGTTACCCTGCTGTTCGGTGCCATCGGTTGGGTCGACGACTACCGCAAGGTGATCGAAAAGAATTCCCGGGGTCTGCCTAGCCGCTGGAAGTACTTCTGGCAGTCGGTGTTCGGCCTGGGCGCGGCGACCTTCCTTTATATGACTGCGCAGACGCCGATCGAGACCACCCTGATCGTGCCGTTGCTCAAGGATGTCAGCATCCCGCTGGGCATCGGTTTCGTGATCCTGACCTACTTCGTCATCGTCGGCTCCAGCAACGCGGTTAACCTGACCGATGGCCTCGATGGCCTGGCCATTCTGCCAACCGTCATGGTCGGTGGCGCCCTGGGCATCTTCTGCTACCTGTCGGGCAACGTGAATTTCTCCGAGTACCTGCTGATTCCCTATGTGCCGGGGGCGGGTGAGCTGATCGTGTTCTGCGGTGCGCTGATTGGCGCCGGCCTGGGCTTCCTGTGGTTCAACACCTACCCAGCGCAGGTGTTCATGGGCGACGTGGGTGCGCTGGCGCTGGGCGCTGCACTGGGCACAATCGCCGTGATCGTGCGTCAGGAAATCGTGCTGTTCATCATGGGCGGCGTATTCGTCATGGAAACCCTGTCGGTGATCATCCAGGTCGCCAGCTTCAAGCTGACCGGCAAGCGCGTGTTCCGCATGGCACCGATTCACCACCATTTCGAGTTGAAGGGTTGGCCCGAACCACGGGTCATCGTTCGTTTCTGGATCATCACCGTCATTCTGGTGTTGATCGGCCTCGCTACTTTGAAACTGCGTTGAGGACAGCATGAGCCTGATCGCTTCCGACCAATTCCGCATCGTTGTCGGCCTCGGCAAGAGCGGCATGTCCCTGGTGCGCTACCTTGCGCGCCAGGGCGTGCGCTTTGCCGTGGTCGATACCCGTGCCAATCCGCCGGAGCTGAGCACCTTGCGTGAGCAGTTCCCGCAGGTCGAGGTGCGTTGTGGCGAGCTGGACGCGGAGTTCCTCGGTCGTGCCAGCGAACTGCTGATCAGCCCCGGTCTGGCCGTGGCCACACCGGCGTTGCAGGAGGCGGCCAAGCGTGGCGCCAAGTTGTCCGGAGACATCGACCTGTTCGCCCGCGCCGCCAAGGCGCCGATCATCGCCATCACCGGCTCCAACGCGAAGAGTACCGTGACCACCCTGGTCGGCGAGATGGCGGCAGCGGCCGGCCGCAAGGTCGCCGTGGGCGGCAACCTCGGCACGCCAGCGCTGGACCTGCTCGACGACGACGTCGAGCTGTATGTCATCGAGCTGTCCAGCTTCCAGCTGGAAACCACAGAATTGCTCAACGCTGAAGTGGCTACCTGCCTGAACGTCAGCGAAGATCACATGGATCGCTACGCCGATCTGCCTGCCTATCACCTGGCCAAGCACCGCGTGTTCCGCGGCGCGCGCCAGGTGGTGGTGAACCGTGACGACCCGCTGTCACGGCCGATGATCGCCGATCAGGTGCCGTGCTGGAGCTTCGGTCTCGGCAAGCCGGACTTCAAGCGTTTCGGCCTGCTCGAGGAAAACGGCGAGAAGGCGCTGGCCTATCAGTTCGAAGCCTTGCTGCCAGTGCGCGAGCTGAAAGTGCGTGGTGCCCACAACCAGTCCAATGCCCTGGCGGCGCTGGCGCTCGGGCACGCCGTGGGCCTTCCGATGGCGGTCATGCTCGATACCCTCAAGGGCTTCACCGGCCTGCCGCACCGCTGCCAGTGGGTCGGTGAGCGCGCGGGCGTGAGCTATTACGACGATTCCAAGGCCACCAACGTGGGCGCCGCTCTGGCGGCCATCGAAGGTCTGGGCGATGACATCGCCGGCAAGCTGGTGCTGATCGCGGGTGGCGACGGCAAGGGCGCCGACTTCTCCAGCCTGCGCAAGCCGGTAGCGGCCCATTGCCGCGCCGTGGTGCTGCTCGGCCGTGATGCCGAGCGTTTGGCGGCGGTGCTCGAGGGCGCGGTGGACATCGTTCGTGTCGATACCTTGCAGGCGGCGGTCGAGCAGGCTGCGGCCATCGCCCAGAGTGGTGATGCGGTACTGCTGTCGCCAGCCTGCGCGAGCCTCGACATGTTCAAGAACTTCGAAGAACGCGGGCGCCTGTTCGCCCAGGCCGTGGAGGCGCTCGTCTGATGCTGTCCTTCCTGCGCCCTTATCCGTCCCCGCTGTTCAGCCGCCGTGGCCTGGACATGGACTTCCCCATGCTCGCCGGCTGCCTGGCGTTGCTCGGCCTGGGGCTGGTGATGATCTCCTCGGCTTCTACCGAAGTGGCGGCGGTCAACACGGGTAGCCCGCTGTACTACATGATCCGCCACCTGGTGTATCTGGTGATCGGCCTCGGTGCTGCTGGGGTGGTGCTGATGGTGCCGCTGGCCACCTGGCAGCGGCACAGCTGGTTGTTGCTGCTGATCGCCATCGCCCTGCTGGTGATGGTGCTGGTTCCCGGCATCGGCCGCGAAGTCAACGGCGCACGACGCTGGATCGGCTTCGGTGCCTTCAACATTCAGCCCTCGGAGATCGCCAAGGTCTTCGTGGTGCTCTATCTCGCCGGTTATCTGGTACGTCGCCAGGAAGAGGTGCGCGAGAGTTGGGCCGGTTTCTTCAAACCGTTCGTGGTATTGCTGCCGATGGCCTTCCTGCTGCTGCTGGAGCCGGACTTCGGTGCCACCGTGGTCATGATGGGCTCGGCAATGGCCATGCTGTTCCTCGGTGGCGTCGGCCTGTTGCGCTTCGGCCTGATGGTGGCTCTGGCAGTGGGCGCGGTGTTCGTGCTGGTGCAGACCCAGGAATATCGCCTGCAGCGTCTGATCACCTTCACCGACCCCTGGGCCGACCAATATGGTTCCGGCTACCAGCTGACCCAGGCACTGATCGCCTTCGGTCGAGGCGAATGGCTGGGCGTGGGGCTGGGCAACAGCATCCAGAAACAGTTCTACCTGCCGGAAGCGCACACCGACTTCGTGTTCTCCGTACTGGCCGAGGAGCTTGGCCTGGTCGGTGCGCTGGCGACCGTCGGCCTGTTCGTGTTCGTCAGCGTACGGGCCTTGTACATCGGTCTGTGGGCGGAGCGCGCCAAGCAGTTCTTCTCCGCCTATGTGGCCTTCGGTCTGGCTTTCCTGTGGATTGGTCAGTTCCTGATCAACATCGGTGTGAACATCGGCCTGTTGCCAACCAAGGGCCTGACCCTGCCATTCCTCAGCTACGGCGGCAGCTCTCTGGTGATCTGCTGCGTCAGCCTGGCACTGCTGCTGCGCATCGAGTGGGAGACGCGCAATCAGCTGGGTAACGAAGACGTCGAATTCGACGAATCGGATTTCCCCGAGCCCGCCATCGGCAAGGAGGCGCAGCATGTCCGGTAACGTGCTGATCATGGCGGGCGGCACCGGGGGGCATGTGTTCCCGGCCCTGGCCTGCGCCCGCGAGTTCCAGGCGCGCGGTTACCGCGTGCACTGGCTGGGCACGCCGCGTGGTATCGAGAACGAGCTGGTGCCGGCTGCCGGTCTGCCGCTGCACCTGATCAACGTCAGCGGGCTGCGCGGCAAGGGCAAGCTGTCGCTGCTCAAGGCACCGCTGCAACTGCTCAAGGCATTGTTCCAGGCTCGCAAGGTGGTGCGTGAGCTGCAGCCGGTCTGTGTGCTCGGCATGGGTGGTTACGTGACCGGCCCTGGCGGCCTGGCCGCGCGGCTGGCTGGCGTGCCACTGATCATTCACGAGCAGAATGCAGTGGCTGGTACCGCCAATCGCAGCCTGGTGGCATTCGCCAGCCGGGTCTGCGAGGCTTTCCCCGACACCTTCGCGGCATCGGACAAGCGTCGTACCACCGGCAACCCGGTGCGCGAGGAGCTGTTCCTTGAAACGCCCCGCGATTCCCTGACCGGTCGTCGCCCGCGTCTGCTGATTCTGGGCGGCAGCCTGGGCGCCGAGCCACTCAACAAATTGCTGCCGGAGGCGCTGGCGCGGGTATCTGCCGAACTGCGGCCGGAAGTGTTCCATCAGGCGGGCAAGCAGCACGCCACGGTGACTGGCGAACGTTACACCGCTGTGGGCGTCGAAGCGCAAGTCGCGCCGTTCATCAGCGACATGGCCCGCGCCTATGCATGGGCCGATCTGGTGGTTTGCCGCTCCGGCGCGCTGACCGTCAGTGAACTGGCTGCTGCCGGTCTGCCGGCTTTCCTGGTGCCGTTGCCCCACGCGATCGACGACCACCAGACGCGCAATGCCAGCTATCTCGCGAAGGATGGTGCCGCCGTCCTTCTGCCCCAACGCTCCACTGACGCTGCCGATCTGGCAGCGCAGCTGACCGAGGTCTTGATGCACCCCGAACGACTCAAAGAAATGGCCAGCACGGCACGTCGCCTGGCCAAGCCCGATGCCACCCGTAGCGTTGTCGATGTTTGCCTGGAGGTGGCCCGTGGCTAAGTCTCCCGCAGCGGTCAAGGCAGAAGTGCGGCGCATGCGCCGCATCCGCCGTATTCATTTCGTCGGCATCGGCGGCGCTGGTATGTGCGGCATCGCTGAAGTACTGCTCAACCTCGGTTACGAAGTTTCCGGCTCCGACCTGAAAACCTCGTCGGTCACCGAGCGCCTGGAAAACTTCGGTGCCCACATCTTCATCGGTCACCGTGCCGAGAATGCCGAGAATGCCGACGTGCTGGTGGTTTCCAGTGCCATCAACACCTCCAACCCGGAAGTCGCTACCGCTCTCGAGCGGCGCATTCCGGTGGTGCCGCGTGCCGAAATGCTTGCCGAGCTGATGCGCTACCGTCACGGTATCGCCGTGGCCGGTACCCATGGCAAGACCACCACCACCAGCCTGCTGGCTTCGGTGTTCGCTGCCGGTGGCCTGGACCCAACCTTCGTGATCGGTGGTCGTCTGAACGCCGCCGGCACCAATGCGCAGCTCGGCACCAGCCGCTACCTGATCGCCGAAGCCGACGAGAGCGATGCCAGCTTCCTGCATCTGCAGCCCATGGTCTCGGTGGTCACCAATATCGACATGGACCACATGAGCACCTATGAGGGCGACTTCAACAAACTGAAGAAGACCTTCATCGAGTTCCTCCACAACCTGCCGTTCTACGGCCTGGCCGTGGTCTGCGTGGATGATCCGGTGGTTCGCGAGATTCTCTCCCAGGTGGGCCGCCCGACCGTGACCTACGGTTTCAGCGAAGACGCCGACGTGCGTGCCATCAACGTGCGTCAGCAGGGCATGCAGACCTTCTTCACGGTGCTGCGTCCGGACTGCGAGCCGCTCGACGTGTCGGTGAACATGCCCGGCAATCACAACGTGCTCAACGCTTTGGCGACCATCTGTATCGCCACTGATGAAGGCATCAGTGACGAAGCCATCGTGCAGGGGCTGTCGCAGTTCCAGGGTGTCGGTCGCCGCTTCCAGGTCTATGGCGAGCTGCCGGTCGAAGGCGGTCAGGTGATGCTGGTCGACGATTATGGCCATCACCCGCGCGAAGTCGCGGCAGTGATCAAGGCAGTACGCGGCGGTTGGCCAGAGCGCCGTCTGGTGATGGTCTACCAGCCGCACCGTTTCAGCCGTACCCGTGACCTGTACGACGATTTCGTTCAAGTGCTGGCCGATGCCAACGTGTTGCTGTTGATGGAAGTCTATCCGGCTGGCGAAGAGCCGATTCCGGGTGCCGACAGCCGTCAGCTGTGTCACAGCATCCGCCAACGCGGTCAGCTGGATCCCATTTATGTCGAACGTGGCGCCGAGCTGGCGCCGCTGATCAAGCCGCTGCTGCGTGCCGGCGACATCCTGCTTTGCCAGGGTGCCGGCGACATTGGCGGGGTTGCCCCACAACTGCTGCAAAGCCCGCTGTTCAGCGTGCAAGGTCAAGGGAAATGAGTGCCGATACTCTGAAATCTCAACTGCCGGTCGCGGCGTTCGGCCGAGTGGCCGTGCTGTTCGGCGGCAAGAGCGCTGAGCGCGAAGTCTCGCTGAAGTCCGGCAATGCCGTGTTGTCCGCGCTGCAGAGTGCGGGCGTGGATGCCTTCGGCATCGACGTGGGGGATGACGTCCTCGAGCGCCTGCTCAACGAGAAGATCGACCGTGCCTTCATCGTGCTGCACGGCCGTGGTGGTGAAGACGGCAGCATGCAGGGCCTGCTCGAATGCGCCGGTATTCCCTACACCGGCAGTGGCATCCTGGCCTCTGCCCTGGCCATGGACAAGCTGCGCACCAAGCAGGTATGGCAGAGCCTCGGTCTTTCCACGCCGCGTCATGCGGTACTGGCCAGTGCCGAGGATTGCCGCCGCGCGGCTGCCGAGCTGGGTTTCCCGCTGATCGTCAAACCGGCCCACGAGGGTTCCAGCATCGGCATGGCCAAGGTCGCCGATGTCGAGGCGCTGATCGCTGCCTGGCAGGACGCTGCCGTCTACGACAGCCAGGTGCTGGTCGAGCAGTGGATCCACGGCCCCGAATTCACCATCGCCATGTTGCGCGGCGAAGTGTTGCCGCCCATCGCGCTGGGCACGTCGCACAGCTTCTACGACTACGATGCCAAGTACCTGGCCAATGACACCCAGTACCGGGTTCCCTGCGGTCTGGATGCCGACAAGGAGGCCGAACTCAAGGCGCTGACCGCCAGGGCCTGTGAGGCCGTGGGCACTCAGGGGTGGGCTCGCGCCGACGTGATGCAGGACGCCGAAGGGCGCTTCTGGCTGCTCGAGGTCAATACCGTACCAGGCATGACCGACCACAGTCTGGTGCCGATGGCCGCGCAGGCTGCCGGTCTGGACTTCCAGCAACTGGTGTTGGCGATCCTTGCCGACAGTGTCGAGGCCCGGGGGTAATCATGAGCGCCGTCTTGCGTCATCAGCCAGGTACCGCCCGAGCGCCCATGCGCGGCAAGGCCGTGCCGCGCGGCGCCAGCCGTCTGGTGGCGAAGGAGCCGATCAGCCTGCGTTTGCCGCGACCCAATTTCAGTCTGTTCAAGCGCATCACCTGGCCGGTGCTATTGCTGGTGCTGGGTTTCGGCGCTTATGAGTTGTCACTTCGCCTGCTGCCTTACGCGGATCGGCCGATCGCCAAGATCAGCGTGGAAGGCGATCTGAGCTACATCAGCCAGCAATCGGTGCAACAACGCATTGAACCTTTTGTCAGCGCGAGCTTCTTCAGTGTCGACCTTGTCGGTATGCGTCACGAACTGGAGCAGATGCCGTGGATCGCCCACGCCGAAGTACGTCGCGTATGGCCCGATCAGGTGATGGTGCGTCTGGAAGAGCAACTGCCGATCGCCCGTTGGGGTGACGAAGCGCTGCTCAACAACCAGGGGCAGGCATTCGCGCCGAAAGAACTGGCGCATTACGAGAATCTGCCACAGCTGTACGGCCCGAAACGGGCCCAGCAACAAGTCATGCAGCAGTATCAGGTGTTGAGCCAGATGCTGCGACCAATGGGATTCACCGTGGCACGCCTGGAGTTGCGTGAGCGCGGCAGCTGGTTCCTGTCCACCGGGCAGGGGATCGAAGTGCTGCTGGGACGCGACCATCTGGTGGAAAAAATACGTCGTTTCGGCGCCATCTATAGCAAGGCGCTGAAGGATCAGAAAGACAACATCGCGCGGATCGATCTGCGCTACGCCAACGGCCTCGCCGTTGCGTGGCACGAGCCGCCGGCACCCGTAGCGGCCGAAACCGCTGCGGTGCAGTGAATCAGGAGAGAAGGCAAGAGTCATGGCAAACGTGCAGAGCGGCAAGATGATCGTCGGCCTCGACATCGGCACCTCCAAAGTGGTGGCGCTGGTGGGTGAGGTGACCGCTGATGGTCAGCTGGAAATCGTCGGCATCGGTACTCACCCATCGCGCGGCCTGAAGAAGGGCGTGGTGGTCAATATCGAGTCCACGGTGGCCTCGATCCAGCGCGCGGTCGAAGAAGCCCAGCTAATGGCGGGTTGCCGCATCCATTCGGCCTTCGTCGGCGTCGCCGGCAATCACATTCGCAGCCTCAACAGCCACGGCATCGTCGCCATCCGCGACCGGGAGGTCAGCAATGCCGACCTGGAGCGCGTGCTCGACGCCGCTCAGGCCGTTGCCATTCCCGCTGACCAGCGTGTTCTGCACACCCTGCCGCAGGATTACGTGATCGATAACCAGGAAGGCGTTCGTGAGCCGCTGGGCATGTCCGGTGTGCGCCTGGAAGCCAAGGTACACGTGGTGACCTGTGCGGTGAACGCGGCGCAGAACATCGAGAAGTGCGTGCGCCGGTGCGGCCTGGAAGTCGATGACATCATCCTCGAACAGCTCGCATCCGCTTATGCGGTGCTGACCGACGACGAGAAGGAACTGGGCGTTTGCCTGGTCGACATCGGCGGTGGCACCACTGATATCTGCATCTTCACCGAAGGCGCGATTCGGCATACCGCGGTGATCCCGATCGCTGGCGATCAGGTCACCAACGATATCGCCATGGCCCTGCGTACCCCGACTCAGTACGCCGAAGAGATCAAGATCCGTTATGCCTGCGCCCTGGCCAAGTTGGCTGGCGCTGGCGAGACCATCAAGGTGCCGAGCGTAGGCGATCGCCCGCCGCGCGACCTGTCGCGCCAGTCGCTGGCTGAAGTGGTCGAGCCGCGTTACGACGAGCTGTTCACCCTGATTCAGGCCGAACTGCGTCGCAGCGGTTACGAAGATCTGATCCCGGCAGGCATCGTGCTCACCGGTGGTACCGCGAAGATGGAAGGGGCGGTCGAGCTGGCCGAGGAAATCTTCCACATGCCGGTACGCCTCGGTGTGCCCCACAGCGTCAAGGGGCTCAGCGACGTGGTGCGCAATCCTATTTATTCGACGGGCGTTGGCCTGTTGATGTACGGCCTGCGCAAGCAGTCCGACGACATCCCGATGCCCGGCAACGGTAGCTACGGCGATGAAACTAAAACCCCGGTACTGGAACGGCTCAAACGCTGGATTCAGGGCAACTTCTAATGTTGGGCGGCGCGTGCACGGGCGTGTGCGGCGTCATCAGGCAGTAGGCGTAAAAACTAGAAAATACAGGAGAGAGACCATGTTTGAACTCGTAGACAACCTTCCGCAAAGCGCGGTCATCAAGGTTATCGGTGTCGGTGGTGGTGGCGGCAACGCCGTCAATCACATGGCCAAGAGCAACATCGAAGGCGTCGAATTCATCTGCGCCAACACCGATGCTCAGGCACTGAAGAACATCGGTGCACGCACCATCCTGCAACTGGGCACTGGCGTGACCAAGGGCCTGGGCGCTGGTGCCAATCCGGAAGTGGGTCGTCAGGCCGCTCTGGAAGACCGTGAGCGTATCGCCGAAGTGCTGCAGGGCTGCGACATGGTATTCATCACCACGGGCATGGGCGGTGGTACCGGTACCGGTGCTGCGCCAGTGATCGCCGAAGTGGCCAAGGAAATGGGCATCCTGACCGTCGCGGTAGTGACGCGTCCGTTCCCGTTCGAAGGCCGCAAGCGCATGCAGATCGCCGATGAAGGCATCCGCGCGCTGCAGGAAAGCGTCGACTCGCTGATCACCATCCCCAACGAAAAACTGCTGACCATCCTCGGCAAGGACGCCAGCCTGCTGTCCGCCTTCTCCAAGGCCGATGACGTGCTGTCCGGTGCCGTACGTGGTATCTCCGACATCATCAAGCGTCCGGGCATGATCAACGTCGACTTCGCCGACGTGAAGACCGTGATGAGCGAAATGGGCATGGCGATGATGGGCACTGGCTGCGCCAGCGGTCCGAACCGTGCACGTGAAGCGACCGAAGCGGCCATTCGCAACCCGCTGCTCGAAGACGTCAACCTGCAGGGCGCTCGCGGCATCCTGGTGAACATCACCGCCGGTCCTGACTTGTCCCTGGGTGAGTACTCCGACGTGGGTAACATCATTGAACAATTCGCCTCCGAGCACGCCACCGTCAAGGTTGGTACCGTGATCGATCCGGACATGCGCGACGAGCTGCACGTGACCGTGGTTGCCACCGGTCTGGGCGCGCGCATCGAGAAGCCGGTCAAGGTCGTCGACAACACCGTTCAGGTGGCTGCCGCTCAGTCCAGCGCTCCGGTCGCTGCGCCGATTCGCAGTGAGCAAAGCGTCAATTACAAAGATTACGAGCGCCCGACCGTACAGCGTCAGAGCCATGGTGGCGCTGCCACTGCGGCGAAGATGAACCCGCAGGATGACCTGGATTATCTGGACATCCCCGCGTTCCTGCGCCGTCAGGCAGATTGATGAAATCTATCAGGAGTATAAGGGTGATTGGTGTTCAGCAAAGGTCGGTTCTGCTATCATCGCCAGCCTTTGTTGAAAACAATTCGCACCTAGCGCTATAGCGGCCAGACCCATGATCAAACAACGCACCCTGAAGAACATCATCCGCGCCACGGGTATCGGCCTGCACTCCGGGGAGAAGGTTTACCTGACCCTGAAGCCGGCTCCGGTTGACACCGGCATCGTGTTCCGTCGCACCGACCTCGATCCTGTAGTAGAGGTCACCGGTCACGCCCTGAACGTCGGTGAGACCACCATGTCGACCACGCTGGTCAATGGTGATGTCAAGGTGGATACGGTAGAGCACCTGCTGTCAGCTATGGCTGGCCTGGGTATCGATAACGCCTACGTCGAGCTCTCTGCCTGTGAAGTGCCGATCATGGATGGCAGCGCTGGGCCCTTTGTTTTCCTGATTCAGTCGGCTGGTCTGCAAGAGCAGGACGCGCCCAAGAAGTTCATCCGCATCATCAGTGAAGTGACCGTAACGGACGGCGACAAGCGCGCCACCTTCGTTCCGTTCGATGGCTTCAAGGTGAGCTTCGAGATCGATTTCGATCACCCGGTGTTCCATGACCGTACCAAGACGGCGAGTGTGGATTTCTCCAGCACGTCGTTCGTCAAAGAGGTCAGCCGTGCCCGCACGTTCGGTTTCATGCGTGATATCGAATTCCTGCGTTCGCACAATCTGGCCCGTGGCGGTAGCGTGGACAACGCCATCGTGGTGGACGAATTCGGTGTGCTCAACGAAGACGGCCTGCGTTACGAGGACGAATTCGTCAGGCACAAGATTCTCGATGCCATTGGTGATCTCTACCTGCTCGGCAACAGCCTTATCGGTGAGTTCCGCGGCTACAAATCCGGCCATGGCCTGAACAACCGCCTGCTGCGCGCTTTGATCGCACAGCCGGAGGCTTGGGAAGTGGTCACATTCGAAGACGCCGATACCGCACCGATTTCTTACATGCGCCCAGCTGCGGCGATGTAAGGCACTCTCCTTGTTTTATCTTCAAGGCCACCTTCGGGTGGCCTTTTTTTATTCCGGTATTTTTATCGTTTTTGCAGATGCCTGCCGACATATGCAGTAGCCACGGCTACCGGCTCGGTGCATGGCGTGACAGTTTTCCGGCGGCGCTCAGGTGCTCTGATAACCGCTTGATGAGGTTTACGAATCGCTGCGTCGGCGATGGCTCGCCAGACGTTCCAGGGCCTCACGCAGGCGAGGGTCGGTGACCCCGGCGGCGGTTTCCTGGATGCTGTCAGCGGCGCTGTCGGAGAGTTCGAAGGGGCGGGGAGGCTCGCGCCTTTCGGCGGTAGGAGGTTGCACCTTGAAGAGTATTTTCGTTAAGGTCGCGAACGTTTCGAGCGCCTGCAACTGCCTTTGCAGGCGCCGCTGTTGATAACGCAGCCGGGTGGCCCAGTGGCCATCGGTGACGATTAAAAGCAGACAGCCTTCTCGCCAGGATGCCACGTGACAGTGTTCCCGGGCGGCAGGTTGTAGCTGGCTTTCCAGCAACTGCTGCAGGTGATCGATCCGCTGGGCCTGATTGAACAGGGCTTTGAGCGGCTTCGCCTCGCGCAGCAGTGCGGCAGGAGCCTTGGCCGGCAAGGGACGAAAACTCATGGCGGGAAGCCTGCAAATTCTTGGGGCCGTCATGGTAGCAGAACCTTGCTGACCACTCTGGTTCCACCTTTTTTACATGGGGATGTCATGCACATCATTTTGCTCAGTCGACGTCACGGCGCCGCACGTTCGCTCAGTCTCGATCTGCGCTGGCTGGCGATCGGCCTGGCGTTGTTGGTCGCGTTGGCGGTTGGCGGAGGTGCCGCAGTGGGCGCCTGGCTGGCACCGAAGCCTACAGGGCTGCCGGAAAGCGTCGAGATCACTCAGGCTCTCGATGCCCAGCGTGACGAAGTGGGTGCGGTGCGTATCGATGCACAGCGCCAACTGGATGCATTCGCCGCCCACGTCGCCGAGCTGCAGGCCCGGCTGACTCGGCTCGATGCTCTTGGCGAGCGGCTTACCGAGCTGGCGGAGCTGGACGCCAGCGAGTTCGATTTCTCCCTCGGCGTCGGTCAGGGTGGGCCTGAAGAGCCCATTGGGAGCGCTGCCTACGCGCCGCCACCGTTCATGAGTTCTCTGGATGAGCTGGCAATGCGCATGGACAGCCGCGAGCAGCAGCTCGAGGTGCTGGAGCAGTTGCTGGCCGATCGGCGTATCGATGAGGCGGTGATGCTCTCGGGCCATCCGGTGCTGCAGGGGTACGTGTCGTCGCCATTCGGTCATCGGGTCGATCCGCTGACCGGACGTGCCAGTGTGCACAAGGGCGTGGATTTCGCTGCCAAGGCGGGCAGCGATGTGGTCGCGGTCGGCGCTGGCGTGGTGACTTTCGCCGGGCGTCGCAACGGCTATGGCAACACCGTGGAAATCAGCCATGCCGATGGCTATGTCACGCTGTATGCGCACAACCGCAGCAATCGTGTGCAGGTCGGTGACCTGGTTCAGCGCGGTCAGGCCATCGCAACGGTGGGCAGTACCGGGCGCTCGACGGGCAATCACGTTCACTTCGAAGTCAGCCGTAACGGGCAACTGGTCAATCCGCACAGTTACATTGCGCGAGTCAGCGACGAAGAGTGATGAGGGTGGTCGCTGCCAACTTCGTGCAGCAGCCGATGGCCCTGTGCCAATAACGCCGCTTTCATCCATTCCGTTTCCGGGTAGAATGCCCCCTTCGCACGCAGCCATGAGGGCTGCATGGGCGACTCACGGGGCCGCCCTCCATCCATAGCGTGGAAGATCCTGTCGATATGTTTGCGCCTTTGTTGAAAAAACTCTTTGGAAGCAAGAACGAGCGTGAGGTCAAGCGCCTGCTCAAGGCGGTTCAGGCCGTCAATGCATTCGAGGAGCAGATGCTCGCACTCTCCGATGAGCAACTGCGCGCCAAGACCGAAGAATTCAAGGCCCGCCTGGCCAAAGGCGAAACCCTGGATCAACTGTTGCCCGAAGCCTTTGCCGTCGCCCGCGAGGCCGGCAAGCGCGTGATGGGCATGCGCCACTTCGACGTCCAGTTGATCGGTGGCATGACCCTGCATGAAGGCAAGATCGCCGAGATGCGTACCGGTGAGGGCAAGACCCTGGTCGGCACCCTGGCCGTCTACCTCAACGCCCTGGAAGGCAAGGGCGTGCACGTGGTCACGGTCAACGACTACCTGGCTCGCCGTGACGCCAACTGGATGCGTCCGCTGTATGAATTCCTCGGCCTGTCGGTCGGCATCGTCACCCCGTTCATGCCGCCGGACGAGAAGCGCGCCGCTTATGCGTCCGATATCACCTACGGCACCAACAACGAATTCGGTTTCGATTACCTGCGCGACAACATGGCGTTCAGCGTGGAAGAGAAATTCCAGCGCGAGCTGAATTTCGCCGTGATCGACGAAGTCGACTCGATCCTCATCGACGAGGCGCGTACACCGCTGATCATCTCCGGCCAGGCCGAAGACAGCTCCAAGATGTACACCGAGATCAACAAGCTGATTCCTCGTCTCAAGCTGCACATCGAGGAAGAAGAGGGCGTGGTCACTCAGGAAGGCCATTACAAGGTCGACGAGAAGAGCCGCCAGGTCGAACTCAACGAGGAAGGTCATCAGGTCATCGAAGACATGCTGACCCAGGCAGGTCTGCTGGCCGAAGGCGAGAGCCTCTATTCGGCGCACAACCTCGGCCTGCTGACCCACGTGTATGCCGGCCTGCGCGCTCACACCCTGTTCCAGCGCAACGTCGAGTACATCGTGCAGAACGGTCAGGTGATCCTGATCGACGAACACACCGGTCGTACCATGCAGGGCCGTCGCCTGTCCGAAGGCCTGCACCAGGCCATCGAAGCGAAGGAAGGCGTGAACATCCAGGCCGAGAGCCAGACGCTCGCCTCGACCACCTTCCAGAACTATTTCCGCCTGTACAACAAGCTGGCGGGAATGACCGGTACCGCTGATACCGAAGCCTTCGAATTCCACCAGATCTATGGTCTGGACGTGATGGTCATTCCGACCAACAAGCCGATTTCCCGTAAGGACTTCAACGACCTGGTCTACCTGACCCAGGAAGAGAAGTACGCGGCGATCATCAACGACATCAAGGAATGCCAGGCCCAGGGCCGGCCGATCCTGGTCGGTACCGCGACCATCGAGACGTCCGAGTACGTGTCGCGCTTGCTGGAGCAGGAAGGCATCGAGCACAAGGTGCTCAACGCCAAGTTCCACGAGAAGGAAGCCGAGATCATCGCCCAAGCCGGTCGCCCAGGCGCACTGACCATCGCGACCAACATGGCCGGTCGTGGTACCGACATTCTGTTGGGCGGCAACTGGGAAGTCGAAGTGGCGGCGCTGGAGAACGCCACTCCCGAGCAGATCGCCCAGATCAAGGCCGACTGGCAGAAACGTCACCAGCAGGTACTCGAGTCGGGTGGCCTGCACGTGATCGCGTCCGAGCGTCACGAATCGCGCCGTATCGACAACCAGCTGCGTGGCCGTGCCGGCCGTCAGGGCGATGCCGGCTCCAGCCGTTTCTACCTGTCGCTGGAGGACAGCCTGATGCGCATCTTCGCCTCCGATCGGGTGAAGAACTTCATGAAGGCGCTGGGCATGCAGGCCGGCGAAGCCATCGAGCACCGCATGGTGACCAACGCCATCGAGAAGGCGCAGCGCAAGGTCGAAGGCCGCAACTTCGACATGCGCAAGCAATTGCTCGAGTTCGATGACGTGGCCAACGAACAGCGCAAGGTGATCTACCACATGCGCAACACCTTGCTGACCGCCGACAACGTTGGCGAGACCATCGAGGACTTCCGCAAGGAAGTGTTGGACAACACCATCAACGCCCACATGCCGCCGCAGTCGCTGCCTGAGCAGTGGGATATCGCCGGTCTGGAAGAGGCGCTGTACGCTGGCTTCAACCTGCGCCTGCCGATCCAGCAGTGGCTCGACGAAGACGACAAGCTGTACGAGGACACGCTGCGCGAGCGCATCCTCAAGGAGCTGATCGAGGCTTACAACGAGAAAGAGACCCAGGCCAGTGCCGAGGCTCTGCGTACCTTCGAGAAGCAGATTCTGCTGCGTGTACTCGACGACCTGTGGAAAGACCACCTGTCGACCATGGATCACCTGCGTCACGGTATTCACCTGCGCGGTTACGCGCAGAAGAACCCGAAGCAGGAATACAAGCGCGAGTCCTTCACCCTGTTCCAGGAGCTGCTCGACTCCATCAAGCGCGATGCCATCCGCGTGCTCTCGCACGTGCAGGTTCGCCGCGAGGATCCGGCCGAGGAAGAAGCCCGTCTGCGTCGCGATGCCGAAGCCCTGGCCCAGCGCATGCAGTTCCAGCACGATGAAGTTTCCGCGCTCGAAGAGCCTGAAGCCGAAGCGCAGGATGGCGGCGATGTCGCGGTTGCCAGCGCCCCCGTGCGTGCCGAGCAGAAGATCGGTCGCAACGAGCTCTGCCCGTGTGGCTCCGGCAAGAAGTACAAGCACTGCCACGGTCAGGTCAACTGAGAACCTGAACACGACTAGCTGCGCGTCGGCCCTGCGGCGTTGAAAACAGGCTCGGAATGCTCATGTACAAAAGTACACTCCGCTTCCTCGCCTGTTTTCGCCTTGCAGGTCTCTAGCTCGCAAGGTCGTGATCAGGTTCTTTACCTGAGCTGTAAAATCCCAACGCCGCGAGGGCTAGCCTCTTCGCGGCGTTTTCGCATCGAACATGCTGTGCAATGTCACCTAATTCGAGGAGCTTCCCCATGGCTGTTGGTCTTGGCCCGCTGTCTACCCTGCACCCGGTTCCAGGTTTCGAACTGGGCATCGCCTCCGCCGGCATCAAGCGCCCTGGGCGCAAGGATGTGGTGGTGATGCGCTGTGCCGAAGGCAGCAGCGTGGCAGGTGTGTTCACCCTCAACGCGTTCTGCGCGGCGCCGGTGATCCTGGCCAAGAAACGCACGTCCGGCAGCGTTCGCTACCTGCTGACCAATACGGGCAATGCCAATGCCGGCACCGGCGAGCCGGGCCTGCAGAACGCCATGCGTACCTGCGCCAGTCTGGCCGCCCTGGCCGGTGTGGACGAGAGCGAAGTGCTGCCGTTCTCCACCGGGGTGATCGGTGAGCCGCTGCCGGTGGAAAAAATCGAGGGTGCGCTGCAGGCCGCTCTGGATAACCTCTCGGTGAACAACTGGGCCGATGCCGCTACCGGCATCATGACCACCGATACTCTGCCCAAGGGCGCCAGCCGCCAGTTCAGCCATGAAGGCGTGACGGTCACCGTCACCGGCATCAGCAAGGGCGCCGGCATGATCAAGCCGAACATGGCCACCATGCTCGGCTACATCGCCACGGACGCCAAGGTCGCCCAGGGCGTGCTGCAGGATCTGCTGCGCGATGCGGCGAACAAGTCGTTCAACCGCATCACCATCGACGGCGATACCTCCACCAACGATTGCTGCATGCTGATCGCCACCGGTCAGGCAGCGCTGCCGGAAATCACCCAGGCCAGCGGGGCGCTGTTCGCGGCCCTCAAGCAGGCGGTGTTCGAGGTGTGCATGGACGTGGCCCAGGCCATCGTGCGTGACGGTGAAGGCGCGACCAAGTTCGTCACCGTGCAGGTCAACGGGGGGGCGACGCATCAGGAGTGTCTGGATGTCGGCTATGCCGTGGCCCATTCGCCGTTGATCAAGACCGCGTTGTTCGCCTCCGACCCCAACTGGGGGCGCATCCTCGCGGCCGTCGGCCGCGCCGGTGTGGCGCAGCTCGACGTCAGCAAGATCGACGTGTTCCTCGGTAATGTGTGCATCGCCAGCAAGGGTTGCCGGGCCAGCAGCTACACCGAGGAGCAGGGCTCGGCGGTGATGGCCGAAGCGGAAATCACCATCCGCATCGAGCTGGGTCGCGGCACCTGCAGCGAGACCATCTGGACCACCGATCTGTCCCACGAGTACGTGAAGATCAACGCCGAATACCGCACCTGAGGTAGGCCATTCCCAGGCTTCGCGCGGATCGATGGTCCGCACCTGCTTGCCTCTCGAGGTTTGCAGTCGGTAGCTGGCCCCCATTCCGCTCGCGCATGGCCCCATGAGCGAGCGGAATTTGCCTTCACGGCAGGTAGCGGCGAAGCTGTCGCTCTGTTTCTTCTGACCGCCGGAGAGCGCACATGCCGCTGCAATTGCTGATAGGCAACAAGAACTACTCGTCCTGGTCGCTACGCGGCTGGTTGCTGGCCGAACTCAGTGGCGCGGACTATCAGGAAACCCTGGTGCCGCTGTTTCGTGCCGATACCCACGCGCGCCTGCAGGCCCATTCGCCGACCGCCAAGGTGCCAGTGCTCAAGACCGATGACGCCGGGGTGATCTGGGACTCTCTGGCCATCGCCGAGTACCTGGCAGAGCGCTTTCCCGAGGCTGCCATGTGGCCGCGTGATGTAGCGGCTCGGGCCATGGCGCGTTCCGTCTGCGCGGAAATGCACAGCGGTTTCGGCGCGTTGCGCAGTCATATGCCCATGGACATGCAGCGCAATACGCCGCTGGCCAGCATTGCCGATGACGTGCAGGGCGATATCCAGCGGGTCATCGCCTTGTGGGCAACCTGTCGTCAGCGTTTTGGCCAGAGTGGCCCTTATCTGTTCGGTGAACTGAGCATCGCCGACGCCTATTTCGCGCCGG
Source organism: Pseudomonas flavescens (assembly GCF_013408425.1). NCBI lineage: Bacteria > Pseudomonadati > Pseudomonadota > Gammaproteobacteria > Pseudomonadales > Pseudomonadaceae > Phytopseudomonas > Phytopseudomonas flavescens. The sequence goes on from NZ_JACBYV010000001.1 coordinate 5,890,102, forward strand.
TGGCCAGCCGCCTGCGTAGTTATGCCGTGCAACTGCCCAAAGATGCCGCGGCCTATGTGGAAACCATTTTTCAGTGGCCGGCGTTCCAGCGCTGGTTGCAGGCAGCCTTGAAGGAGTGAACGTGAAGCGCGTGCATGTAGCGGCAGCGGTGATTCGTGGTGAGGATGGTCGCATCCTCATCGCCAGGCGTCCCGACGACAAGCATCAGGGCGGGCTCTGGGAGTTTCCGGGGGGCAAGGTCGAGGAGGGCGAGGCCGTGCTGGCTGCTTTGTCCCGCGAGCTGCACGAGGAGTTGGGCATTCGCCCGGAAAGTGCACGGCCACTGATCCAGGTGCGCCACGACTATGTCGACAAGCACGTCCTGCTGGACGTCTGGGAGGTCAGCCGTTTCAGTGGCGAGCCTCACGGCGCCGAAGGTCAGCCACTGGCCTGGGTGAGTGCCCGGCAGTTGGGCGATTACGATTTCCCGGCTGCCAACCGGCCAATCGTGGCGGCCGCCCGTTTGCCCGAGCAGTACCTGATCACCCCGGATGGCCTGGATGGGCCGCAGTTGCTGGCGGGCATTCGCGCAGCCATCGGCCGTGGCGCGCGGCTGATCCAGTTGCGTGCCCCGGCGATGTTCGATGCTCAGTACCGGGATCTTGCCGTGGACATCCAGGGGCTGTGCGCCGGCAAGGCGCAATTGATGCTCAAGGGGCCCCTGGAGTGGCTTGGCGATTTTCCCGCTGCCGGCTGGCACCTGACGGCCGAGCAATTGCGCAAGTATGCCGCCAAGGGGCGTCCGCTGGCGGCGGACCGCTGGCTGGCGGCGTCCTGCCACAGCGCCGAGGAGTTGCAGTTGGCGGCACAGATCGGCGCCGATTTCGTCACGCTGTCGCCGTTGCAGGCGACCCAGAGCCACCCCGATGCACAGCCCTTGGGCTGGGAGCAGGCAACCGAGCTGCTGCAGGGCTTCAACCAGCCGTGTTACTTGCTCGGTGGAGTCGGCCCGCAGCACAGCGAGCAAGCCTGGCAGGCTGGCGCGCAGGGCGTTGCCGGAATTCGCGCCTTCTGGCCCGAGCAATAACCACGATCTGCTGCCTGTTTCGGGCGGCAGTACGTCTGTCCGTTTTCGCTGAGAGTTCTCCGGCCCATGGCCTCGGTCTTCAATGTCATCCTGCCGGTCTTCGCGCTGATCCTCGCCGGCTTCGCCTGTCGGCGGCTGGGTCTGCTTGGCGCCACGGCGGCGTCCGAGATAAACCGCATGGTGGTCTGGCTGTGCCTGCCGGCGCTGCTCTTCGAGGCCATGGCGACGGTCGTCTGGGAGGCGATCTGGCAGCCGGGGTTCATCCTCGCCTATGGCATCGCCACTCTGGGTATCTTCGCCGTGGTGTTGCTGTGGCGCCTGCGCCGTACCGGCAGCCTGGCCGATGCCAGCGTGCAGGGGCTGAGCGCCTCCTATGCGAATACCGGTTACATGGGCATCCCGCTGTGTCTGCTGGTGTTCGGCGATGCAGGCATGGAGCCAGCACTGATTGCCTGCCTGATCGTCATCTGCGTGCTGTTCGCCCTGGCGGTGGTGTGCATCGAAGTTGGCTTGCAGAACGAAAAGAGCGTCCTGCTGGCGGTACGCAAGGTCTCTATCGCGTTGCTGAAGAACCCCATCGTCATGGCGCCGCTGCTCGGTGCGCTATGGGCGACGACGGCGCAGCCGCTGCCCGGGCCGCTGCACCAGTTTCTCAAGTTGCTCGCCGCCGCTACCGGCCCCTGTGCGCTGATCGCGCTGGGACTGTTCCTGGCGCAGCGGCAGGAGGGCGCGCAGCAGCGCGGTATCGGCCTGGTGCTGATCAAGCTGATCGCTCATCCGCTGATCACTTGGGTGCTCGCCGTCCATGTTTTCCGCCTGCCACCCATGTGGACTCATGCCGCCTTGCTGCTCAGTGCACTGCCCACCGGCACCGGGCCATTCATGCTTGCCGAGTTCTATCGGCGTGAAGGCACCCAGGTGTCGAGTACCATCCTGCTGTCGACCCTGGGGTCGCTGGTGACGCTGTCGATCTGCCTGTATCTGATCGCCCCCCGATAACCGCTCCCGGAGCCTTTGCATGTCCGCATCCGATCACCCGTCCGGCTCCTTGCGCCCCAGCACCCTGCATCTGCCGGCGGGGCCCTGGGCGACCGTGCTCGATTGTCTGTGCGCGCACTTCCCGGCGATTTCACGAGAAATCTGGCTGGAGCGCATGGCGAGGGGCCGGGTGCTGGATGCGCAGGGCGCGCCCATCACTGCCGATCACCCCTACCGGGTCGGCTTGCGTGTGCACTATTTTCGTGAGGTGCCAGCCGAGCCGCTCATCCCGTTCGAGGAGGCGATCCTGCATGCCGACGATCATCTGCTGGTTGCCGACAAGCCTCATTTCCTGTCAGTGATGCCGGCAGGCGCCTATGTCGAGCAGACCTTGCTGGCACGGCTGGTCAAACGCACCGGCAATGCCGATCTGGTGCCGCTGCACCGGATCGACCGGCATACCGCCGGGCTGGTGCTGTTTTCCACCAATGCGCAGACGCGGGGGCGCTACCAGGCGCTGTTTCGCGAGCGCCACATCGGCAAGCGTTACGAGGCGCTGGCGGCGCCTTTGCCGCAGGTGCGGTTTCCGTTACTGCGCGAGACCCGTTTCGAGGCGGGCGAGCCGTTCTTCCGCATGCGCGAAGCGCCGGGCGTGGCCAACACCCGCACGCGCATCGACGTACTCGAACGACGCGCTGACTGCTGGCTGTACGGCCTCGAGCCGGTCACCGGCAAGAAGCACCAATTGCGGGTGCACATGGCTGCATTGGGGGCGCCGATCCTCAATGACCCCTTCTATCCCGAGGTGAGCAGCAGCGAAGGTGACCCCGACGATTACAGCCGGCCGCTCAAGCTATTGGCCCGCGGCTTGTCGTTTGCCGATCCGTTGAGCGGTGAGCCGAGGCGTTTCGAGAGCGTCCTCAGGCTTTAGCGGCCGCCTGCCAGAGCACTTCGTCGACGCCCTGGCGCCTGGCGATCAGCCGTGCCGCCACGAACAGCAGGTCCGACAATCGGTTGATGTAGGCCAGCAGCTCGCCACGCAGCGGTTCGATGGCATTGAGCTGCCCGCAACGGCGCTCGGCGCCGCGCGCGCCACTGCGGCACAGGTGAGCCTGGGCGATCAGTCGCGAGCCACCCGGCAGGATGAAGTTCGTCAGTGGTCCCACTTCCTCGTTCCAGCGATCGATGGCCGTCTCCAGGCGTTCGATCTCGACGGCCTGCAGCGCCTGGTAGTCCGGCATGGCCAGTTCGCCACCCAGATCGAACAGGCGATGCTGACAGGGCGCCAATACCTCGATCAGCTCGGCGAAACCCGGGTAGCGGGGCTGCTGCTCGATCAGCTCGGCCAGCAGCAGCCCAAGTTGGCTGTTCAGGGTGTCCACTTCGCCGATGGCTTCGATGCGTGGGTGATCCTTGGCGACCCGGCGCCCGTCGGCCAGCCCGGTTTCTCCGGCATCGCCGGTGCGTGTGTAGATTTTCGACAGTCGATAGCCCATGGGGTCTCCGTGGCGAGGGTTCAGCTACTGATACCGATGGGCAGGCGCAGGGTGAAGCAGGTGCCCTGGCCGGTGCGTGAGTGCACTTCCATCTGGCCCTTGTGATTGTTGGTGACGATGAAGTAGGAGACGGAAAGCCCCAGACCGGTGCCCTGGCCGACCTCCTTGGTGGTGAAGAAGGGTTCGAAGATGCGCTTGCGCACCGCCTCCGGGATGCCCACGCCGTTATCCTCCACCTGCACTTCGGCCCATGGCGGCGCCAGGCGTGTGCGCAGGATGAGCTTGCCAGGGACGCTGTCGTCGTCGCGCAGGTGGATGGCCTGGGCGGCGTTCTTCAGCAGGTTGAGCAGCACTTGTTCCAGTTCGTTGGCGATGCCGGGGATCGGCCCCAGTGCCGGATCGAACTCGCGCTGAATCATCAGGCTCTTGAAGTCGAAGCTTTCGGTCAGGTCGAAGTCGTTGCTGGCGATTTCCACGGCCTGGTCGATCAGCGCCGGCAACTGGCAGGGTGCCAACTGGCGGTTGCTGAGGCGGCTGAAGCTGAGCATGTGGGTGACGATCTTCGAGGCTCGCGTGCCGGCCTGCTGGATGCCGTCGAGCAGCATGGGAATCTCCCGCGCCGTCAGGTACTGATCGATGGCTGGCAGGCTGACGCCAGCCACTTCGGCCTGTTCCTGATTGCGCGGCAGTTCGGGCGACAGACGTCGACGGATGTTCTGCACGTTGTGCAGGATGGCGCCCAGCGGGTTGTTGATCTCGTGCGCCATGCCGGCGGCCAGGCCGCCGACGGAGAGCATCTTCTCCGACTGCACCATGACCTCTTCGAGGTTGAGGCGCTGGGTGATGTCGTCGATGCGGATCACCACGCCGCGGCCGATGCTGCCGATCAGCGGGTAGAAGGTCAGGGCGTAATGGTGAGGCTCGTCATCGCGGATCCAGGTAACCCGCTCGATCTTCTCCACCCGGTGCTGTTCGGCCGTGCGCTTGAGCTTGGACAGATAGGGTTTGAGCAGCGGAAAGGCGAGAAACACCGGCTGGTTCACCGCCTCGTCCAGAGAGGTGCCGGACAGGGCGCTGGCCTCCTGATTCCATTGCGCGACGTAGAGCTGTTCGTCCAGAGCGATCAAGGCCGAGGGCATGGAGTCGATGATGCTGTTGAGGTAGTTCTGGAAGCCGGTGAGCTTCTTCTCGATCTTGCTGCGGACCTGCACCTCGAGTTCCAGCTTGCGGTTCGACAGGCGGGTTTCCTCGGCCAGACCCTGGGCCTGATTGTAGGCCTCCTCGGAATCGTCACGGGCGCGCTTGAGCTGCTGTTCACGGGCCTCGATGCGCGTCAGCATGGTATTGAAGGCTTCGGCCAGGCTGCCGATTTCATCCTGATTGCCGCGCCGCGCCCGCAGCGAATAATTCTCTTCGCGGGTGACCTGGCGGGTCAGCTCTTCCAGTCGCTTGATCGGGCTGGTGACCAGGCGGCGGATCTGCCGCGCCACCAGCAGCCACAGCACCAGACTGAAGCCGAGGATCACCAGGCTGGCGGTGACGGTGCCGGTGTAGAACGCACCAGGCAATTCGCTGGAGGCGACCAGCAGCAGGTAGCCGGGTGGCGCATCGGCCTGCGGCAGCTGGACCAGCTGGTTGGCGCGAAATTCGCCCAGGCGCCAGTGGTCGAGGTCGTCGACCCGCGATGGCAGCTGCAGTTTTTCGCCGCGCTGCAACTGCGCCAGGCTGTCGCCGTTGGCGTCGTAGATCACCGCGGCACGCAGCGGCGCGTAGCCGTCCAGGCGTTTCAGCAGATCGCCTGCGGCCTGCCGTGAGCTCAGGGCTTCGTGACTCAGGGCGGGGCTGGCGATCAGTCGGCTGAGGGTTTGCAATGCCTGGGGGGCAACGCTCTCCTGAGAAATCCAGTAGGCGGCGCTGATGAAGGTCATGTTGGCCACCACCAGCACTGCCGCCAGTAGCACCAGCAGGGCAGCGAGCAGTTTACGGCCAACGGGTAGATTCTTCAGGCGGTGGCGCAGGCGCATTGGGTTTTGTCGTATTGGCAGGTAAGGGGGCAGGTTAGGGCCTGTTAACCGTTGCGCGCAAGCGTCGACGGCCCCGGTTCGGGCTCAGTGGCGCGGTAATCCGCGGCTGTGCAGATAGGCGAGCAGGCGTTGCTGCAGGGCATGCAACCGTGGCAATGACAGGCCATGGCGGTCACCCGCCGTGCAGGCGTAGCCGAGCAGATAGCTGACTTCGGTGCGCCGGCCCCCGGCGACGTCCTGGTACATGGACGAGTAATTGGCCGCGGTGGCCTCGATCACCCGCCAGACGTCGGCCTGAAGGTGTTCAGCCGCTTCGGCCTGACCGCAACCGCGCAGCAGAACCTCCAGCTCGGCACATAGCCCGTCGACGTCCTCACGGTAGCCGGCAAGCTCGCCATTGCGGCAGCCATGCAGGACGGTCAGCGGGTTGATCGCGCAGTTGAGCGCCAGCTTGCGCCACAGGCGCGCGAGAATGTCCGGGCTCCAGGTATGAGCAATGCGACTGCGCTGCAGGTCGATCAACCAGCTCGGCGCGGTGATGTCGGCGGGGTCTCCGATCCAGGTATGCCCCTGGCCGGCGAACACCACGCGCCAGTCACCGTCGCGAAAAGCCCCTTCGGTACTGGAGGCGAACAGACAACGCCGGCCGGGGAGCCTTTCGAGCACTTCGTCCTGGCTGCCCAGGCCGTTCTGCAGCAGGATCACTTCGGCGCCCGGGGCGAGGCGATGGGCGACACGCTCGATCGCGTCCGCTGCATCGTAGGCCTTGCATGCCAGGAGCAGGCGCTCGATGGGCGTGTCGTCAGCGAGGCTGCGCGCCGGGATGACGTGCTGGCTGGCGTGGTCTCCCTCCACCAGGGTCAGTGCACCCGTCTGGCGATAGGACGCCAGGCGCCGTTCATCGCGCAGGATCAGTTGCACCGGCACGCCGGCACGAGACAGGCGCGCGGCCCACAGGCTGCCCAGGCTGCCTGCGCCGAGCACGTGCCAACTCATGTGCGTGGCAGACGGACCGCGGTGACGCGGCCGCTGGCGTGGGCCTCGGGAAGCAGGCGCGCGGCGAGGTCGAGCAGTTGTTGCTGTTCCATGGGCATGGCCTTGCCATCCAGCCCGACCACGGCAATGCCGGCCTTGAGCGAGATGAAGCCTTCGCTGGTCTTGAAGGCCTTGAGGTTGAGGCCTTCATGCAGCCGCTTGAAGCTACTTGGCGAGCATTCCTGAAGGTCTTCGAGCAGGGTGATGAGGGCGAAGTGACGGTCATCCAGGCTCACCAGCACATCCAGTGGGCGCACCAGCTGTTGCAGGCGGCGGGCCACGCTGCGCAGCAGCTCGTTGTGGAAGGTCGTGCCATGTCGGGCACTGAGTTCATCGACGCCCTGCAAGCCAATCAGCAGGTAGCACAGGGCACCACCACGCGATTCCACCTGGCGCAGGCTGTCGGCCATCTTCTGCTTCAGGTAACGGGTGTTGCCCAGGCCGGTGAGGGGATCGACCAGGTTGCGTTCTTCCAGGCTGGCGATGTTCTGCAGCAGCAGGGCGTTTTCCTGCAGCAGGCGTTGCAGGGTGTTGCACAGGCGTTCGGCGGCGAACACCCGTGGCAGCAGTTGTTCGTTCATCGCCGACTTGCTGATGAAATCATCGACGCCGCGGTCGAAGGCTTCGTTCAGCACGTTCTCGCCCTCCTTGCCGGTCAGCAGGATGATGTAAGTGTAGTGCTCGGCCGCTTCGTCGAGCTGGCGCACTCGTCCGGTCAGTTCGAGGCCGTCCATTTCTGGCATCAGCCAGTCGGCCAGCAGCACGCTGGCTGGGCGTTGTTCGAGGTTGCTGATGGCTTCCGCAGCGCTACTCGCGAAGCGTACGTCCTGATAGCCAGCCTGGCTCAGCGCCCGGCCGATGATGGCACTGGAAAACTTGGCATCGTCCACCACCAGAATGCTGAGATGGGGGTTGGGCATGGATGGCACTCACAGGCAAGAAAACGGGTCGAGGGGGGGAGTAACCAATACAACGCCGAACGGTCTGTATCAGAGCGGATATAATGATCGCGCCAATTTTATCGTCAAGCCATCCGCGCGATTTGCGGAGAACTTATTCACGATCTCGCGAACTGGCGCCCAGCCGGATCAAGACTCCAGGCGAAACAATCGCAAGGAGTCGACACCGGCTTGCCCCACTCACGATAGATCGAGAATGACATTCCGACCACAATCGCGCCTTTTATCAGGAGTAATTCCATGCCCTCGTTCGACGTGGTGTCGGAGCTGGATAAACACGAACTCACCAACGCCCTGGATAACGCGGCCAAGGAGCTGGAGCGGCGCTTCGATCTGCGCGGCAAATGCAGTTTCGAGGTCAAGGACAAGGCGGTCACGTTGACTGCCGAAGCCGATTTCATGCTCGAGCAGATGCTCGAAATCATTCGTTCCTGCCTGATCAAGCGCAAGATCGATGGTCAGTGCATGGAAACCAAGGATGCCTATGCATCCGGCAAGGTGGTCAAGCAGGAGGTCGAGTTCCGCGAAGGCATCGACAAGGAGCTGGCGAAGAAGATCGTCGCGCACATCAAGGACGCCAAGCTCAAGGTGCAGGCCGCCATTCAGGGCGAGCAGGTGCGGGTAACCGGCAAGAAGCGCGATGACCTGCAGGACTGCATCGCCTCCCTGCGCGGCAAGAATTTCGAGATGCCTCTGCAGTACAACAACTTCCGCGACTGACGGAATACGGGTGTCTTGCTCGGTCAGGATTATTGAACCTGACCGTGGCAACGACGTCGCACATTCTGTAACGCTCTCGCGAACGCCATGGTTGGGGTCCGTTGACGTTTCATGCAGCAACGCAGCTTGCGCCGAGACGTCAGCTCAGGCTGGTGAGGATCTGCCATGGCGTTTTCGTTTCACGCCCTAGAAGGAGTGCCAGATGGATATGAGCGTCGACCAGTTGGTCGTCATGTCGCAGGCCTGGATCCCGGTGTTGCTGCAGTACAGTGGCAAGCTGACCCTGGCCATCTTCACCTTGCTGATTGGCTGGTGGCTGATCAGCAAACTCACCAACAAGTTCAGCGCATTGATGGACGGCCGCAAGGTCGACCGTGCCCTGAGCAGCTTCATCGGCAGCCTGGCCAGCATCATCCTGAAAGTGCTGTTGATCATCAGCGTCGCTTCGATGATCGGTGTGGAAACCACCTCGTTCATCGCCGTGATCGGTGCTGCCGGTCTGGCCATCGGCCTGGCGCTGCAGGGCAGCCTGGCGAACTTCGCCGGCGGTGTGTTGATCATGCTGTTCCGACCGTTCAAGGCCGGTGACTTCATCGAGGCTCAGGGTGTTTCCGGTTCCGTCGATTACATCCAGATCTTCCACACCGTGTTGCGTACCGGCGACAACAAGGTGGTGATAGTGCCCAACGGCACGCTGTCCAACGGCATCATCACCAACCACTCACGGCAGACGACCCGCCAGGTGCTGTACGACGTGAAGCTCGATTATGACGCTGACCTGTCGAAGGCCCGAGACGTGTTGCTGGCGCTGTCCAAGGACGCGCGGGTGCATCAGGATCCGGCACCGGTCGTGGTGGTGTCCAGCCTGGGCGAGACCTCGATCAACCTGTCGCTGCGCATGTGGACCTCGGCCGGCGACTACTGGCCGGTGATCTTCATGCTCAATGAAAGCGTGCGTGATCGCCTGCGTGCCGAGGGTGTCGAACTGGCGCAGCCACCACGCATGGTGCAGGTGCAGCAGCAGGGCAGGGCGGGTTGATAGCAGCCCCTCTGCCAGACATGAAAAAGCCGACGGTCGTCGGCTTTTTCATGGGCCGAAGTCAGGCTTCGGGCTTCTCGGGTTCGCTGCTCGGCGCCATCGGCCGGCCGCCATGGCGGTGCCACTGGACCAGGATCAGGATCAGGGTCGGAACGCCCATCAGCGCGGTGATCAGGAAGAAGTCGGCATAGCCGTACTTTTCCACCAGCACGCCCGAGTAGCCACCGATCAGGCGTGGCAGCAGCAGCATGATCGAGCTGAGCAGGGCGTACTGGGTGGCCGAGAACTTCAGGTTGGTGAGGCTCGACAGGTAGGCGACGAAGGCGGCAGTGGCCAGCCCCGAGCTGAAGTTGTCGGCGGAGATGGTGAAGATCAGCATCTGCAGATCCGCGCCCATGCCGGCCAGCATCAGGAACAGCAGGTTGGTCGCCGCCGAAGCCACGCCGCCGATGAAGAGGATCGGCATGATGCCGAAGCGCACGATCAGCAGGCCGCCGGCACCGGCACCGACCAGGGTCATGATCAAGCCGAACAGCTTGCTGACGCTGGCGATCTGATCCTTGGTGAAACCCTGGTCGATGTAGAACACGTTGGCCATTACGCCCATCACCGTGTCGGACATGCGATAGGTGGCGATCAACCCGAGCAGCAGCAAGGCCTGCCAGCGGTAGCGCAGGATGAAGTCGTTGACCGGAGTCAGCACGGGAGCCAGGCCGCGGCGGCCGAAGGTCGACAGGCACAGGCAGGTGAGGATGGTGTAGAGGATGGCGCGCAGGAAGGCACGGTCCTCGAGCAGCAGATCCAGCAGGGTGGCTTCACCGGTGATCAGGCTGGGGAAGTCGGTGTTGTACAACTGGGTGAACATGGCCGGTACCGAGACCAGCAGAACGATCAGCACCAGCACCGATGCGATCTGGTGGCTGAATCCGTACTTGGCGGCTGCCAGCTGGGTCTTCAGGGAGACGTCGGGCTCCTTCATCCACAGGCTGGTGAGCAGGCCCGGCAGCATCAGCAGGGCGAACAGCAGATAGGTCCCGGCCCAGGCAGCGTGCTGGTAAAGCAGGGTGGTGGAGCCCAGCCCTTCGGCCACGTAAAGCGCGCCGGCGGTGGCCAGCAGCGCCGCGACCCGGTAACCGGCCATGTAGCTGGCAGCCAGAGCGGCCTGGCGGGTGTCGTCGACGATCTCCAGGCGGTAGGCATCGACGGCGATGTCCTGGGTCGCCGAAGCGAAGGCCACCAGCACCGCCAGGGCGATCAGCCAGGTCAGGTGGGTATGCGGATCGCACAGCGCCATACCCGCGAGGCCGATGGCGATCAGAATTTGCGACAGCACCAGCCAGGAGCGGCGCCTGCCCAACTTGCCGAGCAGTGGCAGGCGCCATTGGTCGAGCAATGGCGACCACACCCATTTGAATGCATAGGCCAGGCCGATCAGGCTGGCGAAACCGATGGTTTCCCGCGCCACGCCTGCTTCGCGCAACCACACGGAAAGTGTCGAGAACACCAGCATGTAAGGCAGGCCAGCGGCGAACCCGAGCAGCAGGAGAACCAGTGTCGAAGGACTGGAATAGGCGGCGATCGCGTCGCGCCAGCTTTTACGATGCATTGAACGGGGTCGGCCTGGAGGGAGAAGACATGAACAAATGGCGCACTCTAGGGGCTAGGGTCGGGTCAGTGCAAGCCAGCCATGCCGTGGTCGCATCGAGGTGTCAGGCCTCGTGCTCCAGAGGGCGCCAGCCATGACGTCGGATATCCACCCGACCATTGTGGGATAGCACCCCTTCGACGCGCAATCGGGCGCGTTGTTCAACACCGCTTGGCGTGTCGTCCGTCAGGCTCAGACGGCCCCCTGCGGCGACTACCCGGTGCCAGGGCAGGACGGTGCCGTCAGGCAGCTGGCTCAGCGTACGGCCCACCCAACGGGCGGCGCGACCCAGCCCGGCGAGGTCCGCCAATTGACCATAAGTGACCACCTTGCCGGTGGGTACCTGAGCGAGTGCCAGGTACAGGGCATCGCGGCGAGCCTGCTGATCCGCATCGGCCAGTGGCATGCTGTAATCCGCTTGTCGTTTGGCCATGGCTGGCTCCTGGGGGCGTGACCGCCTGGCGCGGCATTTTCTGCGCCCCATCGTGAACTCGCGTGAATTCCGTCGGTCATTTCTTGCTCATATAACGGGTATGCGGATAATGCCCGATTTATCGCGAACCGGAGCACCAGCATCCGCTTATGTTTACTCGAACTCTGTTGTGCCTGAGCCTCAGTACGGCGGCGATGCCGCTGATGGCCGATACCGTCTGGATGAAGAACGGTGACCGTCTGACCGGAACCATCAAGGTTCTCGATGGCGGCAAGCTGCTTCTGGAAACCGATTACGGTGGTTCCATTCCTCTGGACTGGAAAAAGATCGCGACACTCGACAGCGAACAGGAGTTGCTGGTCAAGGAGAACGACATCACTGGCGAGCGGGCCAAGTCGCTGCAGGCCTCCGACGCTGGCAAGGTCACCCTCGCCAACGGCGATGCGCCGAAGACCGTCGAGCTGGCGAGCATCAAGCAGATCATGAAGCCCAAGCCCTTCGTCGAAGACTTCATGTGGAAGGGCAACGTCGACGTGGCCATGGATTACAAGCGCGCCGAGAGCGACACCGATGACTACGACATCGATGTGAAGACCCAGGCGCGGCATGGCAAATGGCGCCACAACGCCACGCTGGACTACAACCGCGAGCTTCGCAACGACGTGGTCAGCACCGACAACTGGGGCACCGAGTACGCCCTGGACCGCTTCCTCGACGAGCAATGGTTCTGGCAGGGGCGTCTGGAGTACAAGCGCGACAAGATCGAAGATCTGGAGCGTCAGCGCACCATCGGTACCGGTCCGGGTTACCAGTTCTGGGACAACGAGCTGGGCGCGCTCTCCGTTGCCGGGCTGCTCAACCGTTCCGACTACGAATACTCCAATGGCGAGAAAGACAATTTCTACGCCATCAGCATGCGCTGGGATTACAACCGTTACCTGATCGGCAAGACCTTCGAGCTGTTCAGCACCGGTGAGCTGGGCAAGCCGCTGGCCAGCGCCGCCGACTACTCCCTGGATGCCGAAGTGGGCCTGCGTTACAAGGTCACCGACTGGGCATCCCTGAACATGAAGGCCTCGAAGGATCAGGTCAGCGGTTCGGAAGGCGACAAGGACGAGACCCGCTACACCGTTGGTTTCGGGGTAGGTTGGTAATCCGCCCCAAGTGCCGCATGCAAAAAAAGCCCTGCATTATGCAGGGCTTTTTCGTGGGCCATGGCTATTACAGGCGAACGCCACCATCGAGCTCGAGAATGCGCCCGGTGAAGTAGTCGTTTTCCAGCAGGTAGGCCACCGAATGGGCAATTTCCCGTGGCTTGCCCAGGCGCTTGAGCGGAATGACCGCCGTCATGCGCTCCAGTGCTTCGGGTTTCATGCTGGCGACCATGTCGGTTTCGATGAAACCCGGCGCCACCCCCGCCACGCGGATGCCATAACGGGCCAGCTCGCGGGCCCAGACCACGGTGTCGGCGGCGACGCCGGCCTTGGCGGCCGAGTAGTTGGCCTGACCGACGTTGCCGGCCCGGGAAACCGAAGAAATATTGATGATCGCGCCTTCGTTCTGCAGTTCGATCATCTTCGCCGCCACTTCCCGCGTGCACAGGAACACGCCGGTCAGGTTCACGTCGATCACCGACTGCCACTGTGCCAGGCTCATCTTGCTCATTTCGCCGTCCTTGACCTTGATGGTCAGGCCGTCGCGCAGAATCCCGGCGTTGTTGACCAGGCCATTGATCGAGCCGAAGTCTTCGGCGATCTGGGCGATGGTCTGGGTGACCTGCTCTTCACTGGCCACGTTGCACAGATAGGTGCGGGCCTGAACGCCCAGCGCCCGGCAGGCCGCTGCGGTGTCATCGAGTTTCTCCTGGTTGAGATCGACCAGGGCCAGACGCACCCGTTTCTCGGCGAGGTACTCGGCCATGGCCCGGCCAAGGCCCTGACCGCCGCCGGTGATGATGATGACCTTGTCTTCGAGTTGCATGCCAATCCCCTTCGAATCAGTTTGGCGGGATGCCGTTACCGCACTGTAGCGATTATCCTAAGCGCTTGTCTGCGTCCGTCGGGAGTCTTGATATGAGTGTGCAAGCCAATCGCCAGGCCCGGGAGTTGCTGCTCGGGGAGTACCGTGGCGCGTTGTCCACTCACTCCAGAGCGATGCCCGGCTTTCCTTTCGGCTCGGTGGTGCCCTACTGCCTGGATGCTCAGGGTTGGCCGCTGATCCTGATCAGCCGCATTGCCCAGCACACCCATAACCTCAAGGCGGACGCGAAGTGCTCGCTGTTGGTCGGGGAGCGCGGTGCCGAAGACGTTCAGGCGGTGGGGCGTCTGACCCTGCTGGCCGAAGCGAAGACGCTCCATGAGGCTGCCGATATCGAAGCGGCCGCCGAGCGCTATTACCGGTACTTTCCCGAATCACGCGGTTATCACAGTGCCCACGACTTCGATTTCTGGCGCTTGCAGCCCGTACGCTGGCGTTACATCGGCGGTTTCGGCGCGATTCACTGGCTCGATCAGGTGGCGCTGGATAACCACTTCGCCGGTGACACCGAGCTGCGCATGCTCGAACACATGAACAGCGACCATGCCGACGCCATCGCGCATTACGTCGCCCTGAGCGGGCTGCCCGCTACGGAACCTGCGCGGATGGTGGGTATCGACAGTGAGGGATTTCACCTGCGTATAGGCCACAGCCTCTACTGGCTGGCCTTTCCAATATCCTGTAACACTGCCGGGGAGGTGCGCGAAGCCTTGGTGCGCCTGGCGCGGGCCGACACGTGGCCAGAGCAATTCGAGACTTCAGCTTGAATTAAGCGCAACACCCCATACTTACCTCCTACTGGAAGTCGTTCTTCCGTCAAGGAAACCGCGATGCGCATTTTCATGTTGTTGTTCCTGCTGTTCCCGATTCTGGAACTGGCAGTGCTTATTTCGGTGGGCAGTGCCATTGGCGTGCTGCCGACCATTGCCCTGGTGATCGCGACGTCGATCTTCGGTGGCCTGATGCTGCGTATTGCCGGCATCACGACTGCCTGGCGTGCCCGCGAAAGGCTGGCCCGTGGTGAAATGCCCGACCAGGAGGTTCTGCAGGGCTTGATGATGGCGGTTGGTGGCGGTCTGCTGCTGCTGCCGGGCTTCATCACCGATGTCATCGGCCTGCTGTGTCTGCTGCCGTTCACCCGTCGCAAGCTGGTCGAACGCGTGCGTCGCCGGGCCGCCGAGCAGGCCGAGCGTCAGCGCGCCTTCGCCGACGACCTGGCTGCGCGCAATGGCCAGCCGGGCTCCGGTGGCCATCGTCCGAACGTGCTCGAAGGCGAGTACGAACGCCGCGACTGACCGAGCCCGGTTTCGCTGCAAGCGAGCCCCGATCTGGCCACGCCAGTTCGGGGCTCGCCGTTTTCGCACGGACGATTTTCGTTCCCCTGGCGGGAAAAAAATTCACCCCGCACCCTTGAATTGCTCTTGTTCGACCTTATGTAGCGGTCACCGCAAGGTTTTTCAGCGTATCTGCGCTGAAACATATTTCGGCGTTACGTGTAGTGCGCAGCGCCATGATCCTGCCGGTGAGAACACCGGTTGAAGTCAACAACTATTGGGAGAGATCGACAATGAAGCTTCGTCCTTTGCATGACCGCGTCGTGATCCGTCGCAGCGAAGAAGAAACCAAAACCGCTGGCGGTATCGTGCTGCCGGGCTCGGCCGCTGAGAAGCCGAATCAGGGCGAAATCGTTGCTGTTGGCACTGGCCGCGTTCTGGATAGCGGTGAAGTCCGTGCACTGGCCGTCAAGGTCGGTGACAAAGTGGTTTTCGGCCCTTACTCGGGTAGCAACACTGTCAAAGTCGACGGCGAAGACCTGCTGGTGATGAGCGAGAACGAAATCCTCGCTGTTGTCGAAGCCTGATTTCCCGCGAATCTCCGTTTAACCGTCAAGAATTGAGGATCAATTTCCATGGCTGCTAAAGAAGTTAAGTTCGGCGACTCCGCCCGCAAGAAAATGCTCGCCGGTGTGAACGTCCTGGCTGATGCCGTCAAAGCGACTCTGGGCCCGAAAGGCCGCAACGTGGTTCTGGAAAAGAGCTTCGGCGCTCCGACCATCACCAAGGACGGCGTTTCCGTCGCCAAAGAAATCGAGCTGAAAGATCGCTTCGAGAACATGGGCGCTCAGCTGGTCAAGGACGTTGCGTCCAAGGCCAACGACGCTGCCGGTGACGGCACCACCACCGCTACCGTTCTGGCTCAGGCTATCGTCAACGAAGGCCTGAAAGCCGTCGCTGCCGGCATGAACCCGATGGACCTCAAGCGTGGTATCGACAAAGCCACCATCGCCATCGTCAAAGAGCTGAAGAACCTGTCCAAGCCTTGCGCTGACACCAAGGCAATCGCTCAGGTCGGTACCATTTCGGCCAACTCCGACAACTCCATCGGCGACATCATTGCCGAAGCCATGGAAAAAGTCGGTAAAGAAGGCGTGATCACCGTTGAAGAAGGCTCTGGCCTGGAAAACGAACTGTCCGTCGTCGAAGGCATGCAGTTCGACCGTGGCTACCTGTCCCCGTACTTCATCAACAAGCCGGACACCATGGTTGCCGAGCTGGACAGCCCGCTGATCCTGCTGGTCGACAAGAAGATCTCCAACATCCGCGAAATGCTGCCGGTGCTGGAAGCTGTCGCCAAAGCTGGTCGTCCGCTGCTGATCGTTGCTGAAGACGTCGAAGGCGAAGCGCTGGCTACCCTGGTCGTCAACAACATGCGCGGCATCGTCAAGGTCGCTGCCGTCAAGGCGCCGGGCTTCGGTGATCGCCGCAAGGCCATGCTGCAAGACATCGCCATCCTGACTGGCGGTACCGTGATCTCCGAAGAAGTCGGTCTGAGCCTGGAAAGCGCCACCCTGGAGCACCTGGGTCAAGCCAAGCGCGTTGTCCTGAACAAGGAAAACACCACCGTCATCGACGGCGCTGGCCAGCAAGCCGACATCGAATCGCGCGTTGCGCAGATTCGCAAGCAGGTCGAAGACACTTCGTCCGACTACGACAAAGAGAAACTGCAAGAGCGTCTGGCCAAACTGGCTGGCGGTGTTGCCGTGATCAAGGTCGGTGCCGGTACCGAAGTCGAGATGAAAGAGAAGAAAGCCCGCGTTGAAGACGCCCTGCACGCTACCCGCGCAGCCGTCGAAGAAGGTGTGGTGCCTGGCGGTGGCGTTGCCCTGGTGCGCGCGCTGCAGTCGATCTCCGAGCTCAAGGGCGACAACGAAGACCAGAACGTCGGTATCGCTCTGCTGCGTCGCGCTGTCGAAGCGCCGCTGCGTCAGATCGTTGCCAACGCTGGTGACGAGCCGAGCGTCGTGGTCGACAAGGTCAAGCAGGGTTCGGGCAACTACGGCTACAACGCTGCAACTGGCGTCTACGGCGACATGATCGAGATGGGCATTCTCGATCCGGCCAAGGTCACCCGTTCCGCGCTGCAAGCTGCTGCGTCCATCGGCAGCCTGATGATCACCACCGAGGCGATGATCGCTGAAGTGCCTGACGACAAAGGCGCTCCGGCCATGCCTGACATGGGCGGCATGGGTGGCATGGGCGGCATGATGTAAGCCACCCGGCACCTGCAGTAACGAGAAACCCCGCGCTTGCCGCGGGGTTTTTTTATCTGTAGTTTCTGGCGACCGCCATGGCGGTATACCGTTCGTCTTGAGAAAAGTTGCAACTGCTTATCGTGATCTAGTGTTAGCAGACGGCGTTTGCAGCGCCATCAAGAGGTTGCACTCATGAGATTAGAAATAGCGCGAGGTTTGTTCCTTGTGGCGGCGCTCAGTGTATCGGTGGCAGCGGCTGCTTCCTGGTACGAACCTGGCCATGGCGTGGTGAGCAGCCATGGGCGCAGCTATTGTGCCAACCCCGATCTCAAACGCACCTCGGCGGCCCAGGCGCAGGCCAGTCAGAATCTGCTCTGGTTGGTGTTGGGCCTGTCTCAGGGCATGCGACCGCAAGGTTGAAAAAACCCACTCTCGTTCCGTTGGCAAAATAGTGAATTTCTCCACGGCTGGAAAACTCCGATACCCTGCGAGCTGACCCGAGCACATCGGCCAGATTTCAGGGAGTTCCAGCATGTCCGCACAACAGCGCCTCGGCGAACGCTTCAGTCAGTTGCATCGACAGGATGGTCTGCTGGTGCTGCCCAACCCCTGGGATGCCGGCTCGGCGAAGATGCTCGCCAGCCTCGGCTTCCAGGCGCTGGCCACCACCAGCGCCGGGTTGGCGTTTTCTTTGGGCCGGCGTGACGCGGAAGGCGCGATATCCCGTGACGAAGCCCTGGCCAATGCCCGGGATATCGTCGCCGCCACGGCCCTGCCGGTGGCCGCGGATCTGGAAAACGGTTACGGCGACAGCCCCCAGGACTGTGCCGAGACCCTGCGTCTGGCGGCAGCGGTCGGCCTGGTCGGTGGCTCCATCGAGGACGCCACCGGGCGCGCCGATGCCCCCATCTATGCGTTCGAGCTGGCAGTGGAGCGCATCCATGCCGCGGTCGCCGCTGCTCGTAGCCTGGGCTTTGCCTTCACCCTGACCGCGCGTGCAGAGAACTACCTGCACGGCCGCGCGGATCTGGACGACACCATCCGCCGTCTGGTGGCCTACGCCGAGGCGGGAGCCGACGTGCTCTATGCGCCGGGTCTGACAAGTCGCGAGGAGATCAGCGCGGTGGTGCAGGCGGTCGCGCCAAGACCGGTCAACGTGCTGGTCGGCTCGCCAAGCCTGAACCTGTCGCTGGACGAATTGGCCGAGCTCGGCGTCAAGCGCGTGAGCCTCGGCTCCAACCTGGCGCGGGTGGCTTATGGCGCCTTTCTGCAAGCCGCCACGGGGCTTGCCGACGGCGGCGATCTGCGTGGTGCCCAGCAAGCGGTGTCGTTCGACCGAATCAATGATCTGTTTCGCGGCTGAGCATGCGCAATTTTCTGATCGCGTTGCTGTTGCTCGTCATGGTGGGCGGGCCGCTGGCGCTGTACCGGCAGTGGATCGACGTGCCGCCACGCTGGAACCCCTGGGCACCGCTGGACCTGCGCGATGCGCCGAACTGGCTGACCGGCTACAAGCTTGGACGCCTGCAGGGCGATCCGGCGCTGTGCCGCACGGTGCTGGATACCTCGTCGCTGCGCTATGTGGCGTTGGCCGACAGCACACCTGCGGCCGACTGCCCGCTGACCAACACGGTGCGCGTGCAGGGCAGCGATGTACGCTTGAGCAGCAGTTTCATCGCCACCTGCCCGGTGGCGGCGGCATTCGCCCTGTTCGAGCGGCACGGTTTGCAGCCGGCGGCGCAGGAGGTGTTCGGCCAGCGCGTCACCCAGATCGACCATGTCGGCAGCTTCGCCTGCCGCACCATCGCCGGCAGTCAGCGGCGCAGCCAGCACGCTTCGGCCAATGCCCTGGATATCGTCGGCTTCCGCCTGGCCAATGGCAGCCGCATCAGCGTGCTGCGTGATTGGCCCGGCAGCGATGACAAATCGCTGTTTCTGCGCCAGGTACAGAAGGCTGCCTGCGCGAGCTTCAACACCACCCTGGGCCCCGACTACAACGCGGCTCACCGCGACCACTTCCATCTGGATATGGGCATGTTTCGGATGTGCCGCTGAGCGCTCAGACGGCCAGGCGTTGTTGCAGCGTCAGACGGCCGAGCAGCAGTTCCCAGGGATTCAGTGATTCCGCGAGCAACGCGTTGGTCTTGCTCCGTTCGCTTTCATCAAGCGTTGTCAGGGACTGCGGTTGCAGGGCCAGCTGATCGAGGGTGAGGGCACTTTCGGTGTCGTGCACCGAACAGACGAACTGGCGCTGCATCATCACATCTTCGAGGGTGCGAATGCCTTGTACCGGGGCCTCATCCGCCGCTGCCGGAGCGGGGAGCGGGAGCGTGCTATTGGCAGGGCTTTCCATCGACCACAGCACGCTGCGCAGAATCTGGTCGTACAGCGCCGAGCTGGCACTCGAGGGTGTACCGGCTTTCTGAGACGCGACCCGGGGATCACCGGGAATACGGGAGATGACATCGAACATCGGGCGGCTGGCTCTGGCAAACTATCGCATAGACAGGCTATCGGCCGATCAAGGCCCACATTGAGCCCTTTACCGTTATCGATGGACGATCCGCAATGAGTGAAAGACAGCCCGCCGCGCGTATCCGCATGGAGGCCCTCGCCCCGCACCTGCATGAAGCAGCGCAACAGTGGGCGCAGCGCCTCGGGTTGCCGGTGGAGGGGGAGGCCGAGTTCGCGCTGCAGCTGGGCGAAGCCGGCTTGCAACTGGTCGAACTTGGCCCTCAGGCGCCGGGGCCGGTGCGGGTGGATTTCGTCGAGGGCGCGGTCGCGCACCGGCGTCAGTTCGGGGGTGGTGCCGGGCAGATGATCGCCAAGGCCGTGGGCATCCAGCCGGGCATCCGGCCCCGGATGCTGGATGCCACCGCTGGTCTCGGACGCGATGCCTTCGTGCTCGCCAGCCTCGGTTGCACCGTCAGCCTGATCGAGCGCCAGCCGCTGATCGGCGCGCTGCTCGAGGACGGCCTGCTGCGGGCTGCCGCCGATGCCGAGGTGGCGGCCATCGTCGCGCGCATGCGTCTGCTGCAGGGCAACGCCATTTCCATCATGGCCGACTGGCAAGAGCAAGCGCCTCAGGTGATCTACCTAGACCCGATGTTTCCCCATCGCGACAAGAGCGCACTGGTGAAGAAGGAGATGCGCCTGTTCAGGCCTTTCGTTGGAGACGATCCGGATGCTCCGGCGTTGCTGGAAGCGGCCCTCGAACTCGCCAGCCACCGCGTGGTGGTCAAACGCCCACGCAAGGCGCCGATCATCGAGGGGGCGAAACCAGGTTATGCACTGGAGGGTAAGTCCAGCCGTTACGACATTTACCCGCTGAAGAAACTCACGCCTTAGAACCTGTTCACGATCTTTCGGCTCGACTTCAGCGCTTTAGCTGCAAAGTGGGGCGAAAGCAGCCGTTCGCCGATCCATTGTGGGAGCGCGCCACGCGCGCGAAAAATCGCGGGCATGGACTGGGCGTCCCCGCCCGCTCCCACAGATACTGCGCCGATGACCGCTAACGCCTTGTAGCAGTCTCTCTACTGTCGCCTAGAAAGATCGTGAACAGGTTCTTGAGCGAACCGCTCTGCGGTCTCGATCCAACCTGAACGTTTTTACTGGCACCTACCTCAGATTCTGAACGGATGCACCAGACATCCGAGCGAACCGAGGTAGCCCCATGAGCGAGACCATCACTGACGGCTCACAACGCCGTGCGATTTCCCTGTCGTTGAACGGCAGCCCCCTCAACATCGAGGTGTATCCGTGGATCACCGCCCTCGATCTGCTGCGTGAAGAACTCGACCTGATCGGCACCAAGAAGGGCTGTGATCACGGTCAGTGCGGTGCCTGCACGGTGCTGCTCGACGGCCGCAGGGTCAACGCCTGTCTGACCCTGGCGGTGATGCTCGACGGCCACGAGCTGACGACCATCGAAGGGCTGGCGCAGAACGGCGAGCTGCATCCGATGCAGCGCGCTTTCGTCAAACACGATGCCTTCCAGTGCGGCTACTGCACGCCCGGACAGATCTGTTCGGCGGTCGGTCTGGCGGCTGAAGGGCGCATCGACGATGCCGCTGACATTCGCGAGCGGATGAGCGGCAACCTGTGCCGCTGCGGTGCCTACAGCAACATCGTCGCGGCCATCGAAGAAGCCTTGCCGGCCTGTGAAAAGGCGGTGCGCCCATGACGCCTTTCGCCTACAGCAAACCCCAGGGCATCGACGAAGCCGTGCGCCTGGCCGGGCCGGACAGCCTGTTCATCGCCGGTGGCACCAACATCGTCGACCTGATGAAGGAAAACCTGGTGCGGCCCAAGCGGCTGATCGACATCAATGCCTTGCCCCTGCGCGACGTGGAGCCCACTGCCGATGGTGGCCTGCGCATCGGAGCGCTGGTCAGCAATGCCGATCTGGCCTGGCACCCGGAGGTGGAGGGTCGCTATCCGCTGCTCAGCCAGGCGCTGTTGTCCGGTGCCTCGCCGCAGTTGCGCAACATGGCCAGTGCCGGCGGCAACCTGCTGCAGCGTACCCGCTGCCATTACTTCTACGACAGCCAGGTGCCGTGCAACAAGCGCGAGCCCGGCAGTGGTTGCCCGGCGCGCGTGGGCCTCAACCGCTACCACGCGCTATTCGGTGCCAGTGAGCACTGCGTGGCGGTACACCCCTCGGACTTCTGCGTGGCGCTCGCCGCGCTCGACGCTCAGGTGGTAATCATCGGCCCCGGCGGCGAGCGCCGCGTGCCCTTCGCCGAGTTCCATCGCCTGCCGGGCGATACCCCACAGCAGGATACCGTGCTGGAGGCGGGTGAGCTGATCCTGGCCATCGAGTTGCCGGCCGAGGGTTTCGCCTCCCATCACGCCTACCTCAAGTTGCGTGATCGGGCCTCGTTCGCCTTCGCCCTGGTATCGGTGGCGGCGGCGCTGAAGTTCGATGCCGATGGGCAGATCCGCCAGGCGCGCCTGGCCCTGGGCGGGGTTGCGCACAAACCCTGGCGGCGCATCGAGGTGGAGGACAGCCTGGTCGGCCTGACCGCCAGCAACGAGCACTTCGAGGCGGCCGCGGAGTTGCTTCTCCGCGATGCTCAGCCGCTGATCCACAACGGCTTCAAGGTGGAGCTGGCGCGCCGCGCCATCGTTCGCGCCCTGACCACCGCCGCAGAAGGAGACCGCCCATGAACGCGCCTACGCTCGGCAAACCCCTCGACCGTGTCGACGGCCCGCTGAAGGTCAGTGGCCAGGCCCGTTATGCGGCTGAATATCCCGCCGATGATCTGCTGCACGGCAGCGTGATCTGCAGCGTGATCGCACGCGGCCGCATCACCCGCATCGATGCCTCGGCAGCCGAGGCTCTGCCTGGGGTCAAACGGGTGCTCAGCCATGAAAGTCGTCCGCCAATGGCGCAGGACGATGAGAGCTATGAAGACGACGACGCGGCCGACGGCTCGCCCTTTCGTCCGCTGTTCAACGCGCGCGTGCGCTACAGCGGCCAGCCCGTGGCACTGGTGGTCGCCGACAGTCTGGAGCTCGCTCGCCATGCCGCTTCGCTGGTGCGCATCGAGTACCAGCAGCAGCCTCATGCCACGGACCTTCTGCAGGTGCTCGACAGTGCCCATGCAGCGCCGGCCGAACTGCCGGAGCGTCGTGGCGACGCCGATGCGATCATCGCGGGTGCACCGCTGCGCCTGGAGCTCGAATACGAGCTACCCAACGAGTATCACCACCCCATGGAGCCCCATGCCTCGACGGTGATCTTCCAGGCCGACGGTAGCTTGCTGGTGCACGACAAGACCCAGGGGCCGCAGAACAGTCAGCAGTACCTGGCCAGCGTGCTCAAGCTCGACCCTGCGCGGGTGCGTATTCTGTCGTCCTTCGTTGGCGGCGCGTTCGGTTCGGGGCTGCGCCCGCAGTATCAGTTGCCACTGGCGGCCATGGCGGCCTTGACCTTGCAGCAATCGGTACGTGTCACGCTCACCCGCCAGCAGATGTTCACCTTCGGCTATCGCCCCCGTACCGTGCAGCGGCTGCAACTGGGCGCAGCCGCCGACGGCAGGCTGCAGGGGCTGGTGCACGAAGTGATCGGCCAGACCTCGCGCTTCGAAGACTTCACCGAACACGTCGCCGAGTGGTCGGGCATGCTCTACCACTGCGACCATCTGCGCCTGGCCTATCGTTTGGCGCCACTGGACGTTTACACCCCGCTGGACATGCGCGCGCCTGGCGCCGCGACAGGGCTGTTCGCCCTGGAATCGGCCATGGACGAACTGGCCTGGGCGGCTGGCGTCGACCCCGTGCAACTGCGCCTGACCAACTACGCGGAAACCAACCAGAACGAAGGCAAGCCATACTCCAGCAAGGAGCTGCGAGCCTGCTACCAACAGGGCGCCGACGCTTTCGGCTGGAGCAAGCGCAGCCCGCAACCGCGCAGCATGCGCGTGGGTGATCAACTGATCGGCTACGGCATGGCCACCGGGGTGTGGGAGGCTATGCAGATGCCGGCCAGTGCCCGCGCCACGCTGACCGCCGATGGTCGTCTGATCGTCGCCAGCGCGACCTGCGACATCGGCCCTGGCACTGCCACGGTCATGACTCAGATCGCCGCCGACACCCTCGGTATGGATCCCGCCCGTGTCGAGTTCCGACTTGGCGACTCGAGCCTGCCCAAGGCGCCGTTGCAGGGCGGCTCCTTCACCGTATCTTCGGTCGGCAGTGCGGTGCGCGAAGCCTGTCTGGCGCTGGCTGAACAGCTCTGCGATGCTGCCCGGCAACTGCCCGGGGCGCCCTTCAGCGATGCCAGCGCATTGCGTTTCGCCGGCGGTCGCGTGCAGCAGGGCGAGGATACCGAGCGGTCGGTAGATCTCGACACGCTGCTGGCTCGCCACGGCAGCCTCGAAGCTGAGGTGCAGGCACAGCCCGGCAAACTGCGCGAGCGCTATGCCAGCGCCACCCACTCGGCGGTGTTCGTCGAGGTGCAGGTGGATGAGGCCTTGGGCACCGTGCGGGTTACCCGGGTGGTCAGCGCGATTGCCGCTGGCCGGGTGATCAATGCCAAGACCGCGCGCAGCCAGATTCTCGGTGGTGTGGTCTGGGGTATCGGCATGGCCCTGCACGAGGAGGCGATGATCGATCACGAGCTGGGTCGCTGCATGAACCACAACCTGGCCGATTATCACCTGCCGGTGCATGCGGACATTGGTGATATCGAGGTGATCTTCGTCGACGAGGACGACCCGATCGTCAACCCGCTGGGCTCCAAGGGCGTTGGTGAAATCGGTATCGTCGGCGTCGCTGCGGCAGTGGCCAATGCGGTCTATCACGCCACCGGCAAGCGTATCCGCCAGTTGCCGATCACCCTCGACAAGCTGCTTTGAGCGACGCAGATGACGGGTCCGCCGCGGCAGGCCCGTCATCGCGTTGTCCCGGTTCGCTACGCACCACCAGCCAGATACCCACTCCAGAAATCACCGTGCCCAGGCCCATCAGCCAGGACAGCGGCTCACCGAACATCGCCCAGGCCCACACCAGGGTCACTGCCGGGCTCAGGTACAGCACGCTGGCCACCCGGGTTGGCGTCGAGCGCTTCAGGCACAGCCAGTACAAGCCGTAGCCGCCGGTGGTGGAAATGCTCGTCCACAGCACGCTCAGGGCGAAACCAGTGGAGGGCAGCGGCATCAGGCTGCCGTCCATTGCGGCCAGCAGCGCAAACGGCACGCAACAGATGCAGCACTGCAGCCACAGGTTGCCGAGCAGGTCGAGCGACGATGTGGCCTTGGTGCGTTTCTGCCACAGAGTGGCGATCGCCAGCGAGAGCATGCCCAGCAGTGGCAAACCATAGACCCACAACTGCGCATCGCCCCAAGCCAGCGCATCCGAGGTGACCAGCACCACGCCCGTCAGACCGATGATCAGGCCGAGCCGGGTGCGCCAACCCAGATGTTGTCGGAACACCAGCACGCTGAGCAGGGCGACCCCCATGGGCAGCAGGTCGGCCAATAGAGCGGCGAGCCCGGCAGGCACGCCCAGGGCGATGCCCTGAACCACACCGGCCAGGTAACCGCCCATCGCCAGCAAACCGATGCCGGCGTGGCGCAGCAGGGTGGCAGGCGAGGCGTGGCGCAGACGCGGTAACGCCCAGGGCGCCAGCAGCAGCGCGAACAGCAGGCTGCGCCAGAACACTACCAGCATGGCGGGTGCATGATCGAGGGAGAAGCGGGCGCCGATAAAGCCCGAGCTCCAGATCACCACCAGCGCCGCTTCGAGTACCAGCAGCGGAATGGCGACGGGCCAGAGGCGAGCGGTGGGTGCAGAGGACATGGCAGATGACCGGACGAAGGGTGTAGGTCCAGGCTACGAAAGCGGGATAATCTAATAAATCAAAATGTATTGAATCAATCGTTCGGATTTTTTGAATTATGAGCGCCATACTCGACATCGAACTGATCCGCACCTTCCACACGGTGGCGCGCAGCGGCCGCTTCAAGGCCGCCGCCGAGCAACTGCACAAGAGTCCGGCGGCGATCAGCGTGCATATCCAGCGCCTGGAAGCGGTCGCCGGGGGGCGGTTGTTCGACCGCGACAATCAGTCGGTGGCGTTGACCGTGCTGGGCAAACGGCTGTTGCGCTCGACCAGCGAACTGCTCAGCACCCACGACCGGGTGCTCGCCGAGCTGCACGGCCCGCGGCTGGTCGGGCGCATTCGACTGGGAATACCCGACGAGTACGCCGCCCATGTGATCCGCGACATCCTGCCGGTCTTCGCGGCGGCCTGGCCCAACGTGGTGCTGGAGGTGAAGACCGCCTCCAGCTACACGCTGCGTGACCAGGTGCAGGCCGGCAAGCTGCATGCTGCGGTGCTTAACCTGCCGCTGCAGCAGCGCGAGCCCAGGGCCCAGGCGCTGGTCGCCACCACGCCGGTATGGGTCGCGGCGGCGTCCCATCCGCAGCCCGGAAAAGGCATCATCCCACTGGCCATTCACGCCGCCGACTGCCCGTACCGCAGCCTGATGCTGGAGTCGCTGAAAGTGGCCGGTCACACCTGGCGGGTGGTGCTGGAAAGCCCGTCCAGCCAGGCCATCAGGGCCTGCGTCGAGTCGGGGCTGGCAATTACCCTGATGGATCGCGCGAAAATGAGCAGCGCCATGCGCATCGTCGAGGAACTGCCCCAGGCCACTGAGCACCAGGTGGTGTTCCTGCGCTCATCCAGGGCGCGCGACAACGAGGCGATCGAGCTGCTTGCCCAGGCCATTCATCAGCATTTCCGGCTGTGAGCAGGGTGCCTGCAGCGAATGCCTTCACCCAGGGTTTCGCGTGTAGCGACTTGTAGACGACCGGTCTATTTTTTTCTATCATGCGCGGCATATGAAAAAACCAGCTCAAGACATGCGACAGCACATCATCGATGTGGCCAAGTCGCTGATGACCCATAAAGGCTATACCGCCGTGGGCCTGGCAGAGGTATTGAGTACCGCTGGCGTGCCCAAGGGGTCGTTCTACTACTACTTCAAGTCGAAGGAAGAGTTCGGCCAGGCGTTGCTGGAGGAGTACTTCTCCGAATACCTGGGGCGTGTCGATGCGCTCATGGCGCGGCCGGGTAGCGGCGCCGAGCGTCTACTGGCCTACTTCAACTACTGGACGGAGACTCAGGGCACCGAGCTTCCCGAGGGCAAGTGCCTGGTCGTGAAACTGGGCGCAGAGGTCTGTGACCTGTCCGAAGACATGCGTGGCGTTCTCGAAAGAGGGACGGCGAAGATCATTCAGCGCATCACCGCCTGTGTCGATATGGGCGTCGCCGATGGCAGCGTCGATGCGGATGGAAATAGCAGAGACTTCGCTGAATCGCTCTATCAACTCTGGCTGGGGGCCAGTCTCCTGGTGAAGGTGAACAAGTCCACCGAGTCTTTCGACACCGCCATGAGCATGACCAAGCGCCTGCTTCGTTAGCATGCGCTTTTTTTTACCCGGTAACTAGACGACCGGTCTACTTTTGGATGATTCAGATGACTGACAACAGCGCACTTACCGATCTTTTCTCGCCCACCCGAATGGGCTCCATCGAACTGGCGAACCGTATCGTCATGGCGCCGGTAACGCGCAGCCGCTACGACGAGGACGGTGTACCCGGCGAACTGCATGCCACCTACTACGCGCAGCGTGCCACCGCTGGATTGATCGTGGCCGAGGCCACCAACATCTCTGCCCAGGGCCGAGGTTATGCCGCCACACCCGGCATCTGGAGCGATGAGCAGGTGGCGGGCTGGCGCAAGGTCACGGATGCGGTGCATGCGGCAGGAGGCAAGATCGTCAGCCAGCTCTGGCACGTCGGGCGCTTTTCCAGTGTCGAGCTGCAGCCCGGTGGGCAGGCGCCGGTAGCACCGTCGGCGATCGGGGCCGAAGGCAACACCTATACGACGGCAGGCTTTGTCCCCGTATCGATGCCGCGGGCGCTGGAGACCGATGAAATTTCCGGAATCATCGATCAGTACAGGCTCGCCGCTGCAAACGCCAAGCGGGCAGGCTTCGATGGCGTCGAGGTCCACTCCGCCAACAGCTACCTGCTCGACCAGTTTCTGCGGGATTCCACCAACCAGCGTACCGACCGATACGGTGGCTCGATCGAGAACCGCGCGCGCCTCACCCTGGAAGTCACTCGTGCCGTCATCGAGATCTGGGGCAGTGATCGGGTCGGCATCCGCTTGTCGCCGGTGACTCCTGATGCCGGCAATACGCCGCCCGACAGCAACGTCATGGCGCTGCATGGCTATCTCATCGAGCAACTCAACCACCTGAGTCTGGCCTATCTGCACGTCGTCGAAGGCGCGACGGCCACCTCCCGCGAGGTTCCGCCGGGCGTGGACATGGATGCCTTGAGCGGCCTGTTCGATGGCCCCTTCATCGGCAACAACAACTACGACCTGGACATGGCCATCGAGCGCCGCGGCCAGGGGAAGATCGATGCAGTGGCCTTTGGTCGTCTGTTCATCTCGAACCCCGACCTGGTGCAGCGCTTGCGCGTCGGCGCCGAGCTGACCATCGCGCCGCGTGAGTCCTATTACGGCGGCGGCGCCAAGGGCTACACCGATTGGCCCCTCGGCAACTACTGAGCCGAGCCCTCGCTTGGCCCGTCATCGCTTTCTCTCTCAGCCAGCATCACCGTTGAACGGTAAAGGTGGATATGAATCATCTCAGCAATAAAACAGCGATCGTCACCGGCGCCTCATCCGGCATCGGCGCAGCGACGGCCAGGGCACTCGCGGCGCGGGGCGCCAATGTCGTCGCCGCTGCCCTGGACGACGAGGGGCTGACAGCCCTGGTCAGCGAGCTTCGTGCCTCGGGCCATGCCGCGGTGAGTTGCGTGACCGATGTGACGAGTCTCGAAGACACCAAGCGCCTCGCGCAATTTGCCGTAGAGACCTACGGCTCGGTGGATATCTTGGTCAACAACGCCGGCTTGATGCTGTTCTCCAATTGGCTCGACGTCGCTGTCGAGGATTGGAACGCCATGATCGACGTGAACATCAAGGGCTATCTCAACACCATTGCCGCGGTGCTGCCTCTGATGATCGAGCGCAAGTCCGGCCAGATTCTCAACATGGATTCGGTTGCCGGGCACCAGGTGGGCGCCGCTGCCGGTGTTTACAGCGCCACGAAGTTTTTCGTGCAGGCCATGACGGAATCGATGCGCAAGGAGCTGGGCGTCCACCACGGCATCCGTGCCAGCACCATCAGCCCGGGCGTTATCAACACCGGCTGGGCAGACAAGGTCAACGACCCTGAAGGCCGCAAGGCTGCCAGGGCGCTCAATGAAATCGCCATCGCGCCCGAAGACATCAGCCGTGCGGTGCTTTACGCACTCGATCAGCCGGCCAACGTCACCGTGAACGATTTGATCATCTCGCCAACCCGCCAGGATTGGTGATCGCCCCGGCAACCCCGCGATTCACCCATCGAACAGCACACTCAACCACAGGAGCACTCATTCATGAGCAACAACATCAAGGCAGTCGCCACTCGCGATTACAACGCCGTCATCGAGACGGCCAGCAAATACGTCGAAGGCCTGCGCGCCGGGAGCGTGGCGACCATCGAGCAGGCGTTCCACCCGGATGCGGTGATGTACGGCTTCACCAACGGTCAACTGCTCGGCGGCCCGATCAGCAATCTGTATCGGTTCGTCGAAACCAATGGCGATGCACCGGACATCACCACCCGCCTGGACGTGCTGGCAATCACTCCAACGACGGCTGTCGTGCGGGTCGACATGGAGAAGGACGCTATCGGTGCCGACTACAACGACTACCTGACGCTGCTCAAGGTCGACGGCAACTGGAAGGTCATCGCCAAGGTCTACCACCAGTTCGAAGGTTGATCCGCTACTGGTATCCGCGCCGCTGAAGCAGCGGCGCTCCCTCTCATTTCAGGAGAATCCCATGTCCAGAGTATTTATCGTCGGTGCGGCCGGTAAGGTGGGCAAGCGTCTGGTAAAGATCCTCGGTACTGTCGGTCATGATGTCGTCGCGCTGCATCGCAAGGCCGAGCAGGCGCAGGAACTCGAGGCGCTTGGCGCAACGGCGGTTCATGCAAACCTCACCGAACTGCAAGCCTCGTCTCTGGCCGCGATGATGACGGGCAGCGACGTCGTGGTGTTCACCGCTGGCGCTGGTGGCGCCGGTATGGCGTTAACCAACGCGATCGATGGCAAGGGGCTGGAAACCAGCGTGGCTGCAGCCCGGTTGGCAGGCGTGCGGCGCTTTCTGTTGGTGTCTGCGTTCCCGGAAGCGATGCGCGGCGAAGAAACCTCCGAAGGTTTCGAGAACTACATGAAGGTAAAGAAAAGCGCCGACGTGCACCTGGCGTCTTCCGAACTGGATTGGGTCGTCGTCAGGCCAGGCACGCTGCTCGACGAGCCGGGTAGCGGTAACGTTCATGCCGGTCTGGCCATCCCCTATGGCGAGATTGCGCGCGACGATGTGGCCGAGTTTCTCGCGGCACTGATCGACAAGCCCGAGCTGACGCGGCAGATCATCGAACTCACGCAGGGGCCCACCGCCATTCCCGTGGCTGTCAGTCAGCTAATTCCGGTACGGGCGTCGTGATGGCATGGACCGCGGAGCGGTTTGGGAGAGCGATGCATGGCATCCGTTGAATACAGCGCCGTTCTGAACGGCAGTGCGCAGCAAACCTGGCAGGTGCTGAGGCAGTTCGGTGGTATCGCCACCTGGCATCCGGCGATCGCCCGAAGCGAAATGGAGGATGGCAGGTCGGAGCGCGCCGTCGGTGCGATCCGCCGGCTCGTTCTCACGGACGGGGCGATATTGCGTGAGCGACTGCTGTCGATGGATGAAACCGACATGAGTCTTTCCTACCAGTTCGAAGAGTCGCCTCTGCCTCTCGATAATTATCGCGCACAGGTAAGGGTGCTCGGCGCAGATGACGGTTCCCGATGCGTGGTCGAGTGGAAGGCGACCTTCGATGTGCGCGAAGCGGGTACCACCGCCCATTTCGAAGGTGTGATCAACGAGTTGATCATCGGCGGCCATAACAGCCTGGCGGCTTTCCTGCAAAAATGACCGTCGGCTGCGGAGCCCGGTTGGCGACCGATGTCGCCATGGCAATCATGCTGCGGTACCGGGTGGTTGACCTGATGGTCGACCGCCCGGTTAGCTTGTCGTTATCTGAAAATGGGCATCGGGCCTGACGGCCCCTGAGCCTTTTTCTGTTCACGCAATTGGCGGCCAAGTTCGGCGATCCTGGTTTCTCCGGCAACTAGCGCGTCTGCATTGGTATGCACCGAGTAATGGCCGAGTTGCAGTGGGTAGGGATGCGGTGCGGCGGAGCCGATCACGAACACGGCATCTTCCTCGCCGGCCGTCAGCCGTATGGCCTCGTTACCCGCCTCGAATACCACCATCTCGCCTGCGTCGACCCGCTCGGGCGAGGTCAGCCTGCCACGGCTGACGCTCAGCCACAGGGACTCGTGCTGCGCCTGTGGCCTGTATTCCCAGGTTTCGCCCTTGGCGATGGTCACCAGCAGGTAAGTGATGTTTTCAGGTGCGCGAACAGGGCTGCGCACGCCTTCGTAGCTGCCAAGAATTACCCGTGCCGGCCCTGCCTGGGGCATGGCGGCAGCTTCCAGGTATTGGCTGTCGACGGCTGCGTTTTCCAGGTGAGGGGGCAGTGCCACCCACAGCTGGAAGCCCTGAACGCGTTTGGATGTGCCGGCACTCATTTCTTTGCCATGCCAGACGCCGCCACCCGCACGCATCCATTCGACGCCACCGTAGGCAATTTCCCCCTTGCCGGCATCAGGGTCGTCGAAGTGCAGATTTCCTTCGGTGATTACGGTGACGGTGGCGATTCCCGAGTGGGGGTGCATCGGCATCTGGCCGACGAACGAGCTGTCCGCCTCGAACAAGTCGAGAAAAACGAAGGGCTTGATGACATGGCCAAGGTCGGAGGGGCTCATCAGGCGCACGATCGGTCCATGGCCTCGAGTGCGATGGCTTATCTGGCGTGTCGCTGTGCTGTGGGAAAGCGCTGAACTGTTCATGGTGATCCTCTGAATGCATGGCCCCGCTGCCTGTATGGGGGGCGACGACTGATGGCGTGGAAGGATCATATGGGTTCTTGATTGGTATGATTAGAGCCTACAATTGATTTTAACCAAGCCATTTATGGAGTAATCCCGTGTTCGATCTGAACGATGTCGCCCTATTCATTCAGGTCGTCGAGGCGGGAAGCTTCGCGGGGGCAGCGCGGCGTATGGGGGTTCCATCCAACACCCTGAGCCGGCGTGTCAAACAGCTGGAAGAAACCCTGGGAGTGCGTCTGTTGCACCGCTCCACACGCAAGCTGGCGCTCACCGATGCAGGTCGTTCGCTCTTCGAGCAAAGCGTCGCGCAGGTTGCTGATTTGCTGGAGGTCAGTCGACGCTTCACCGATGGCAGTCAGGAACCGGCAGGGCAGATACGGGTTGCCGTCACGGCAGATTTTTTCGACCTGTTCCAGATGGCGTTCATCGCCCGTTTTCTCGAGCGATACCCGCGGGTCCAGCTGGATTTTCTGCTCAGCGACAATCGGGTCGACCTGATCGCTGAGGGTATCGATCTGGCATTCAGGGCTGGAGCATTGCCGGACTCCAGTTTCGTCGCACGAAAAATCCTCACGGACAGCCGCATGCTTGCTGCCAGCCCCGGGTACCTGCAGAAACACGGCATACCCGATGATATTCATGCGTTGGCGCAACATTCCTGCATCCATCCATCCAACCGTTCGGGGCAAACGGCATGGCACTTTCCCGGGCCACAGGGGGACATCCCGATCCAGGTGAGCGGGCGCTTTTGCGCGAACACGGCACAGGCTCAGTTGAAGGCCGCCGTTGCCGGGCTGGGCATATGTTTCCTGCCTCGGCCCATCCTCTACACGAGCCTGAAGCTGGGAGAACTCGTCGAGGTACTGCCTGACCGCAGGCAGCAGGGCAACGACATGTTCATCGTTTACCCCAGCAAGCGACAAATCCCGCACGCTGTCAGCGTGTTCGCCGACGAGGCGGTCGCCTACCTGCTCGAAGAGACCGAGAAGAGGTACCTCGGCGCTTGAGTGGCCAGGCTCCGATGTGCTGAACGGCTAGTTTTCCCCAGTCAGCTGGTCCTCCATGCGGCCCGAGGCCTCGCGGTCGTGCTGGTAGTGGCTCTTGAAAGGGAAGGGAGGGAGCCAGGATTCGCGCCGGGTCGTCCAGCTTTCGTAGCTCGGCAGCAATTGGTCCGGGGCATCGAGTGCGCCCAGGTGCACGTCGATTTCGTCGGCGCTCCGGGCGAATACCGATGAGCCACAGCGGGGGCAGAAGAAGCGCCCGGCATAATCCGCGGTTTCGCCGCTGATGGTCACGGCCTCTTCAGGAAATATTGCGGCCGCGTAGAACAGTGCGCCGTGATGCTTGCGGCAGTCGAGGCAATGGCAGAGGCCGACCCGGTACGGACGGCCACGAGCCTCCAAGCGTACCTGGCCGCACAGGCAGCCACCGGTGAATCGATCCATACGCACCTCCTTCGATATAAACACCGGCTGCCGCTCGCAAACGCTCAACGTTATCTAGACGGTAGCAGCCAGGCGCAGATCGAGGTGCGATCAGGCCCGGTACGCGCGCAGGAACATCCGTACTGCTTCCTGAGCATGCTGTTCCAGCTCGGCCGCACTTGGAGGGGCACCACAACCGATCAGCAGGCGAAAGTTGGCGCAGCCCTTGAACAGAGAAAAGAACTGGTCCGCGGCTACCTTGGGTGACTCGATGGATAGCTGGCCATTCTGGTTCGCCTTGCTCAGCAAGCGCTCCATTTCCGCCAGCAGCGGTTGTGGGCCCGCCTCATAAAAGACTTTCGCCAGCAGCGGGTCCTTGCTGCCGAGGCTGGTCATCAGTCGATGCAGTTCGACCGACTCGGCACTGTTGATCAGGCGGTTGAAGCCGCTGGCGATATTGAGCAGGACCGTCTCGAGATCGGCATGTTCGGGCAGCTCGAACAGCAGCTCGGGCAGCTGCTCCTCGCACTTGGCCTTCACCGCCGCGCAGAACAGCGTCTCCTTGTCGGTGAAGTGGCTGTACACGGTGAGCTTGGAAACACCGGCGTGGGCGGCAATGGCGTCCATGCTGCTGCCGGCATAGCCGTAACGCAGGAACAGGCATTTCGCGGCTTCGAGGATGGCTTCGCGCTTGGCGGGATCTTTGGGGCGGCCGGGGCCGCTGGTAGGCAACGAAGTATTCGACATAGGGCGATTTTAATTCTGGACTGGTGAGTACGCTATTTTTAATATACTCGGCAGTACAAATATTAAAAAGTTCCCCGGAAGGACGCTCATCATGTTCCGCCATGCTCTGTCTCGCGTTGTGCCTGTCTGTCTTGTTCTGTCCCTGGTCGCCTGCAGCAATGCGGAGGCTCCGCAGCCGGGCATTCGTCCCGCCATGGTGGCGCAGCCGCAACTGGCGACGGAGCTGGTGGATTCCTATCCCGGCGAGATAAGAGCGCGGCTGGAGCCGGAACTGGCGTTCCGCATCGGCGGCAAGGTGACCAGGCGCCTGGTCGAGGTAGGGCAGCGGGTCGACAAGGATGCCGCGCTGGCCGAGCTCGACCCCCAGGACGTGCGCCTGCAACTGGACGCCTCCCGTGCCCAACTGCAGTCGGCGGAGTCCAATCTGCAACTGGCCCGTGCCGAGCGTGATCGCTACCGCACCCTCCAGCAGCGCGGGATGATCAGCAAGTCGCAGTCCGACAATGCCGAAAACACCTTCCGCGCCGCCGAGGCTCGCCTGCGCCAGGTACGTGCCGAACTCAACGTCGCCGATAACCAGGCCGGTTATGCAGTGCTCAAGACGCCGCAGAGTGGCGTGATCCTGCAACGCAGCGCCGAGGTCGGTCAGGTGGTGTCGGCCGGCCAGACGGTGTTCGTGCTGGCTGCCGATGGTGAGCGCGAGGTGCTGATCGATCTGCCTGAGCAGGTGATCGGCAGCCTGAGCATCGGTCAGGAGGTCGCCGTGGAACTCTGGTCGCAGCCTGGCGAACGCCTGGCCGGGCGCATCCGTGAACTCTCGCCGGCGGCCGATCCGCGCTCGCGTACCTATGCTGCGCGCATCGCCCTGCAGCAGCGCGACGCGCAGGTTGAACTTGGCCAGAGCGCCCGGGTGTTCATCGCCCGCAACGGCGATGTACCGCTGGCGGTGCCGTTGTCGGCATTGACCGCCGAGAAGGATCAGCCCTACGTCTGGGTGGTCGATCCGCAAACCTCGACGCTCAGGCGTACTGCGGTGCGAGTTGGTCCCTATGGTGAAAAACTGGTGCCGGTGCTGGACGGTCTGAAGGCCAGCGACTGGGTGGTGGTAGCCGGCGTGCAGGTGCTGCTGGACGGGCAGCGGATACGTCCGGTGGACCGAGACAACCGAGCGGTTGATCTGGCAGCGAAGGAGTAAGCGTCGATGTCCTTCAACCTTTCCGCCTGGGCGCTGCATCACCGGCAGATCGTCCTGTACCTGATGTTGCTGCTGGGCATCGTTGGCGCCCTGTCGTATTCCAAGCTCGGGCAGAGCGAGGACCCGCCATTCACCTTCAAGGCCATGGTGGTGAAAACCAACTGGCCCGGCGCCACCGCCGAGCAGGTGGCGCGGCAGGTTACCGAACGCATCGAGAAGAAGCTGATGGAGACCGGCGAGTACGATCGCATCGTGTCCTTCTCACGGCCTGGCGAATCTCAGGTCACCTTCCTGGCTCGCGATTCCATGCATTCCAACGAGATTCCCGAGCTCTGGTACCAGCTACGCAAGAAGATCGCCGATATTCGCCACACCCTGCCAGGCGGTATCCAGGGGCCGTTCTTCAACGACGAGTTCGGCACCACCTTCGGCAACATCTACGCGCTGACCGGCAGCGGTTTCGATTACGCGGTGCTCAAGGATTATGCCGACCGCGTGCAACTGCAACTGCAGCGGGTCAAGGACGTCGGCAAGGTCGAGCTGGTCGGCCTGCAGGACGAAAAGATCTGGATCGAACTGTCCAACACCAAGCTGGCCACTCTTGGCCTGCCGCTCGCTGCCGTGCAGCAGGCCCTCGAACAGCAGAACGCGATGGCCGTGGCGGGCTTCTTCGAGACCGGCTCCGACCGCGTGCAGTTGCGGGTCAGCGGCAGTTTCGAGACGGTCGAGCAGATCCGCGATTTCCCCATTCGCGTGGCCGATCGCACCTTCCGCATTGGCGACGTCGCCGAGATCAACCGTGGCTTCAACGATCCACCCGCGCCACGCATGCGTTTCATGGGTGAAGATGCCATCGGCCTGGCGGTGTCGATGAAGCCCGGTGGCGACATTCTGGTCCTCGGCAAGGCGCTGGAGGTTGAGTTCACGCGGTTGCAGAACAACCTGCCGGCGGGCATGCAGCTGCGCAAGGTGTCGGACCAGCCGGCAGCGGTGAAGACCGGCGTCGGTGAGTTCGTCAAGGTGCTCACCGAGGCGCTGATCATCGTGCTGCTGGTTAGCTTCTTCTCCCTGGGCATGCGTACCGGGCTGGTGGTGGCACTGTCGATTCCCCTGGTGCTGGCGATGACCTTCGCCGCCATGTACTACCTGAACATCGGCCTGCACAAGATTTCCCTGGGAGCACTGGTGCTGGCGCTGGGTCTGCTGGTGGACGACGCGATCATTGCCGTGGAAATCATGGCGATCAAGATGGAGCAGGGCTACGACCGTCTCAAGGCGGCCAGCTTCGCCTGGACGAGTACGGCGTTTCCGATGCTCACCGGCACCCTGATCACCGCCGCAGGCTTTCTGCCGATCGCCACGGCGCAGTCGGGCACTGGCGAGTACACCCGCTCGATCTTTCAGGTGGTGACCATCGCGTTGTTGATGTCCTGGGTCGCTGCGGTGATGTTCGTGCCTTATCTGGGCGCTCGTTTCCTGCCGGATCTGGCCAAGCAGGCGGCTCAGAAACGCGGTGGCAGCGGTGCAGGGCACGATCCCTATGACACGGCGTTCTACAAGCGCGTCCGGCGCGTGGTCGACTGGTGCGTGCGACGGCGCAAGACGGTGATCGTGCTGACCCTGGCGCTGTTCGTCGGCTCGATCCTGCTGTTCCGCTTCGTGCCGCAGCAGTTCTTCCCGGCATCGGGGCGACTGGAGCTGATGGTCGACTTCAAACTGGCCGAAGGCGCTTCGTTGATCGCCACCGAGGCCGAGGTGCGGCGTCTCGAGGAGCGCCTGGCCGGGCATCCCGGTGTGGATAACTACGTGGCTTACGTGGGGACCGGCTCACCGCGTTTCTACCTGCCGCTGGATCAGCAACTGCCGGCGACCAGCTTCGCGCAGATCGTCGTGCTGGCGAAAACCATCGAGGATCGCGAGGCCGTGCGCAGCTGGCTGATCGGCGTGTTGAACGATGAGTTCCCAAGCCTGCGCACGCGCATCTCGCGTCTGGAGAACGGGCCGCCGGTGGGCTACCCCGTGCAGTTCCGGGTTTCCGGCGAGCATATCGACGAAGTCCGCGGGCTGGCCCGGCAAGTCGCCGACAAGGTGCGTGACAACCCTTATGTGGTCAACGTGCATCTGGACTGGGAAGAGCCGAGCAAGGTGGTGTACCTGAATATCGATCAGGACCGCGCCCGGGCGCTGGGCGTCAGCACTGCCGACGTGTCGAAGTTCCTGCGCAGCGCGTTGAATGGCTCATCGGTCAGCGATTACCGCGAGGACAACGAACTGATCGAGATTCTTCTGCGCGGCACGCCAGTGGAGCGTCAGGCGCTGGAGTTGCTTCCGAGCCTGGCGGTGCCGACCCAGAGTGGCAAGAGTGTCGCGCTGTCGCAGATCGCCACCCTCGAATACGGCTTCGAGGAGGGGGTGATCTGGCACCGCAATCGCCTGCCGACCGTGACCGTGCGTGCCGATATATACGGTCCGCAGCAGCCCGCGACGCTGACCCAGCAGATTCTGCCGACGCTGGACGACGTGCGTGCGCACCTCCCGGATGGCTACCTGCTGGAAGTGGGAGGCACGGTGGAGGACTCCTCCAGAGGCCAGGCTTCGGTGAATGCCGGCGTGCCGCTGTTCGTGGTGGTGGTACTGACACTGCTGATGCTGCAGCTCAAGAGTTTCTCGCGGTCGATCATGGTGTTTCTCACCGCGCCTCTCGGGCTGATCGGCGTGACCCTGTTCCTGCTGCTGTTCGGCCAACCGTTCGGCTTCGTGGCCATGCTCGGCACCATTGCGCTGTCAGGCATGATCATGCGCAACTCGGTGATTCTGGTCGACCAGATCGAGCAGGACAGAGCGGCGGGGCTGGATACCTGGGATGCCATCGTCGAAGCCACGGTACGGCGCTTCCGGCCCATCGTGCTGACCGCCCTGGCGGCGGTACTGGCGATGATTCCCCTGTCGCGCAGCGTGTTCTTCGGGCCGATGGCGGTGGCGATCATGGGCGGTTTGATCGTGGCCACGGCGCTGACCCTGTTGTTCCTGCCTGCGCTCTACGCCGGATGGTTCAGGGTCAAGCCCGGTGAAAAGCTGCAAATCGCAAGCGACACCTGACGGCAAGTGCCTGACTGCGCCGGGTGCGCGGTCAGGCCTGTTACCGAGGTTTCAGAGCGCGCCGAAGACCTTCTTCGCCAGGCTGGTGGCGGCGGCTGCGGGGTTCTCGCGGATACCGGCTTCCTGCTTGGCGATCATGTCGAACAGGCCGTCGAGTGCCTGTTCGGTCACATAGCTTTCGATATTCGCGCTCTTGGCGTCGAGCACGCCGAAGGTAGCGGCCTGGCTGGCGAAGCTGTTGTACTGTTTGGCCAGGCCGACCTGGTCGGTGGCCTGCTTGACGATGGGCAGAAACTTGGCGCGGATCTGCTCGCGGCTGCTCTTGTTCAGGTATTGAGTCGCCGAGTCCTGCGGGCCGGAGAGAATGCTCTTGGCGTCCTGCACGGTCATCTTCTTGACCGCGTCGACCAGCAGCGCCTGGGCCTGTGGCACGGCGGCTTCGGCGGCCTTGTTCATGCTGGTTTCAAGCTGCTCGACCTGAGCGCCCATGCCCATCATCTTCATGGTCTTGGCGGCCTTGCCGAGCTTGCCCGGCAGCTCGATACGCACCTCGGGGTTGCCACTGAAACCACCCGGTTTGCCGAGCTGCTGCACGGCCACCTTGGCGCCCTGGGTGAGGGCGTCTTTCAGGCCGCCGCTGGCGTCCTGCTGGCTGAGGTCGGAAAGCGACAGGGCGAACACGTTGGCGGACAGCAGCAGGCCGGCGACGAGAACAGGGATGCGGAGCATGGCGGTAACCTTCGAGCGGTGAGATATGCAGCGAGCTTAGCAGGCTGTCGATGTTCTCGGCGAAGGTTGAGGAGGGCGCGAAGGGGAGGCGGCACGCCCTGAGGGCGTGCCGGGTGCATCGTTACTGGACTTCGAGGGCGGTCAGGCTTTCCAGGGTCAGCGCGCCGACGGCCTGGCCATTGGCGGTCTGGTATTCGGTCAGCGCATCGAGGGTGCGCTTGCCGAGCTTGCCATCGACGGTGCCCGGGTTGAAACCGCGCTTGACCAGGCTCTGCTGCAGGCGGGTCACCAGGTTTTCATTGATATCGCCATCGCAGACGGTCTGGCGCGACACGATGCGGGCATTGCCTTCGAAGCGGGTGACCTGCAACTGGCGCTTCTCTTCCGGCACGATGATCTGGTTGGCTTCCACCGGGCGCACCACTTCGGTGGAGGCGACCTTGGTGTACTCCGGGTCCAGCGTCACTTCGATGGCCTGGGCGGGCTTGTCGACGATCCAGCGGGTCACGCTCTTGTATTGAGCCGGGTCGGTCTCGACGCGTACGGTTTCCGGGGACACCAGTTTCTTGACCTTGACCACTTCCTGCTTGGCCGGTACCTGGCGTGCGCAGAACGACATGGCGCCGGTGCCGCTCGAGTAGCGAGTGCCGGCTGCGCGACACTGGTCGAGCACGGTCTTGGCTTCTTCGAGAGTGATGGTTTCCTGGGCATTTTCGTAGACCGCCGGGACGACGATGTAGCGCTTGACCTCAGGGCGGATCTTCACCTGCTCGGATACCACGCGGTAGGTCGGCGGCTCGATGCGGTAGGTCTTGGTGCCTTCACGGGTGACCACCTGCTTGAAGCCCTTGTCGAGCTCGGCAGGGGTGACGGTGATCTTGTTGACCGAGTCCTTGACCACGATCTCCTGGGTGCTCTGCACCGGGCGCGGTCTGACCTGGGCATGAACCCAGCACTGACCGGGCTGGATTTCGTATTCCTGAGGCTCCTGGGCGCTCGCAGCGGCAGCCGTCGGTTTGGCCGGCACGGGCTGGCTGCCTGGTGCGGCGACGGTTGCAGCCTGTGCTGCTGGCTGC
Source organism: Pseudomonas flavescens (assembly GCF_013408425.1). Classification (NCBI taxonomy): domain Bacteria; kingdom Pseudomonadati; phylum Pseudomonadota; class Gammaproteobacteria; order Pseudomonadales; family Pseudomonadaceae; genus Phytopseudomonas; species Phytopseudomonas flavescens. The sequence goes on from NZ_JACBYV010000001.1 coordinate 5,929,914, forward strand.
GCTGCGGCGGGCGCGGTAGTGGCCTGCTGAGCGACTGGTGCCGGTTGTGCCGGCTTTTCTTCGTTATTGGTCGATGTGGCCGAAGGCTGCATGGCGCAACCCGAAACCATGATCGCCAGTGATCCCAGAATTGTGTAATAACGCACGAAAATCCCTGCCCTAAATGGCCCCAACGACGCATCTTAGGGACTGTTGCAGTAAAGCTCAATAACGGACGAGGCCTATCGTCGTGTCAGATCGACATGACGGTCCGCCCCTAGAGTCCGTCGAGCAACTCCTCGCTGCGATCCATGGTTACCTGACGGATCGACAGGCGAATTTCCGCGGGCAGCACGCGCTTGGCGGCGCCTTCTGCCAACTCGGCGAACTCCGGGTGGTGGCTGAGTTTGCCGGCTTCGTCCTTGCGCAGCACGCCCTGGTCGAGCAGGGTCTGGATGAAGTGGCGGAACAGGCTCTTGTCGAAGAATTCCGGGGCGTTCAGGCCGTGCAGGATCGACAGGCGCTGGGCCATGACCGTGCACAGGTCCTCCAGCTCCTCGGCGCTGATGCTGTTCTGCCCGGCATTGAGCAGCAGGGCGCTGGCCATGTAGAAGCGCTGCAGCGTCTGGGCGATGGCGCGGGACAGCAGGGTCAGCAGCACGAAGTGCCGCGAGCTCGGCGCCGGGCGCACGTACAGGTCGTTCTCGACCTTGAGCAGACCCTGTTCGACGAAGGCCACCAGCCACTGATCGACCACGCCTTCGAGTTCATCCGCGGACCAGCGGATGTACAGCTCGGCCTGCAGGTAGGGATACAGCGCGTGAACGAAGCGCAGGATCTGTTCGCGGCTCATCCGCCCGCTGCTCTGGAAGAAGCTCGCCAACAGGCCGGGCAGGGCGAAGATGTGCAGCACGTTGTTGCGGTAGTAGGTCATCAGGATGGCGTTCTGCTCATCCAGATAGAGAATGCGCCCCAGGGCATCCTTCTGCTCGGAAAGCAATTCCATGCCGCGCACGTATTCGATCAGGGCCAGGCCGTCGCCTTCCGGCACGGTGGTATGCGGCGAGTAGGGCACGCGGCGCAGCAGGCTCTGATACAGGTCGAGGATGCGGGTCAGGGCGCGCTCATCGAGGGCCAGCTTGCTGGTGGAGAGCAGCGCCAGGGCCACCAGGTTGACGGGGTTGATCGCTGCCGCTTCGTTGAGGCGCTGAGCCACCCGCTCGCCGAGGCGGTTGGTGGTCTCGTTGAGCCAGGCCGGGCGATAGTCCGGCCCCAGGTTCTGGTCGCGCCAGTCCGGCTGTTGCCCGTCGAGAAAGCTGTCGAGCTTGATCGGCTCGCCGAAGTTGACCCAGACATGGCCGAAGCGCTGCTTGAGCGCGCCGATGACCTTGAAGATATCGAAGATCGATTCCTTCTTCTTGCTCGCACCACGCAGCTCGCCCAGATAGGTGCGGCCTTCCAGCACCCGCTCGTAGCCGATGTACACGGGCACGAACACCACCGGCAGGCGATGGCTCTGCAGATAACTGCGCAGGGTGATGGCGAGCATGCCGGTTTTCGGCCGCAGCATGCGGCCGGTGCGCGAACGACCACCCTCGACGAAGTACTCCACCGGATAACCCTTGCTGATCAGGGTGTGCAGGTACTCGTTGAACACGGCCGTATAGAGCGGGTTGCCCTTGAAGGTACGGCGCATGAAGAACGCACCGCCGCGGCGCAGCAGGCCACCGATGACCGGCATGTTGAGGTTGATGCCGGCAGCGATGTGCGGCGGCGTCAGGCCGTTGCGGAACAGCAGGTAGGACAGCAGCAGGTAGTCGATATGGCTGCGGTGGCAGGGCACGTAGATCACCTCGTGACCCTGGGCGATGTCCTGCACGCCTTCGATATGGTTGACCTTGATGCCGTCGTAGATCTTGTTCCAGAACCAGGACAGGATCAGCTCGAGAAAACGGATCGCCGTGTAGGTGTAATCCGACGCGATCTCGTTGCCGTAACGCAGGGCGAGGGCCTCGGCCTTGTGCACCGGAATGTTCTCGCGCTCGGCCTCTTCGGCGATCGCCTGGCGAACTTGCGGGCCATGTACCAGGCCCTTGACCAGATTGCGCCGGTGCGACACGTCCGGGCCGATGACCGCGGCCTTCTGGTTGCGAAAGTGCACCCGCAGGATGCGGTGAACCATGCGCAGGGTGCGCTCCTGGCCCTTGTTCTGCGCGATCAGCTCGCGCAACTGGATGGGGGTGGAAAACTGCACGCGGGTGGTGCGGCCGAGGATCAGAATGCTGACCAGACGGCGCAGGCGGCCGGTGACCGCCCAACTGTCGGCGAACAGCAGCTTCCAGGCGCTGGTTTCGTGATCCGGCGACTGGCCCCAGAACACGCTGACCGGAATGATCTGCGCTTCTTCCGCGCTGTTTTCGCCAAGGGCCGTGACCATTCGCTGCAAGGTCGGCGAAATGCCGCGCTTGTCCTGACGGCCGAGCCAGTCGGGTTCCGGGGTCAGGTAGAAGAACGCCGCCGGTTCCATCAGCTCGCCGACTGCCACCGGCAGCACCGGCCGCGGCAAACCAGCCTTGGTGCATTCTCGATCGAGTACCGCCAGATCGCTCACCGAAGGCTGCTGCAGCACGTAGAACACCGGCTTGCTGCGGTCGAGCTTGAGGGTGAACGCCGACTGGTTGATGGTTTCCGAGCGCACCCACAGGTACAGGAGGCGGCGCAGGGTACCGAATGCGAGACGGCGAAGCGGGGAGCGGGTCATACGAGATCTGGCTGTGGCGACGAGCCTGTGCTCGGGGGCGCTAGTGTGCCGGATCACCGCCCTGTCGGCAAAATCTTGTAAAAGTTGGCGTTTCGTCGCGAAAAGTTCATTTGACAGCTACCTGCTGGTGCACGAGGCAGTCCCGCGCAGGTGGCGAGATCGCCTCGGCGGCGAATCTGCATGCTCCGGTCACGGGAGGGGCGGAGTACGACGCGTCTGCCTAAGCTTATTCGAATAAGCTATTTAATTATTTTGCATCCATTCAATTAGGGTATATCGACTCCGCGTCGTGGCCCTCGTTTGGTAAGGCGCGACGTCTTGCAAATCGAGGTGTGTATGGTTCATCCGACGGCTGCCGAAAGCGGTTCGCCCGCGCTGCAGAATACATCAGGCGACGCCCTGGACCTGGCGCCGCGCCTTGCCCCAGCGCGCATTCTGCGCAACGACGAAGAGGCGCTGCAGGCGGCGCACGAACTGGCCGAGGCGGCGCGCGATCAGGCCATCGAGCGTGACCGCGAGCGTCAGTTGCCCTGGACCCTGATCGAGCAGTTCACCGCCAGTGGCCTGGGCAGCATCGCCGTGCCCCGGGAGTTCGGCGGCCCGCAGGTGTCCTATCGCACCATCGCCGAGGTCTTTCGGGTGATTTCCGCGGTGGACCCGGCCCTCGGGCAGATTCCCCAGAATCAGTTCGGCATGCTCGCCCTGCTGCAGTTGCTGGGCACCCCGGCGCAGCGCCAGCGGCTGTTCGGCAGCGTGCTGCAGGGCTGGCGCATCGGCAACGCCGGGCCTGAGCGCAGCAGCAAGCACACGCTGGATCTGCGTGCCCGGGTAGAACACGACGGTCAGCGTTACCTGCTCACTGGCGAGAAGTTCTACTCCACCGGCGCCATTTTCGCCCACTGGGTCGCCGTCAAGGCACTGGATGAGCAGGGGCGGCCGGTGCTCGCGCTTATCCAGCGTGGGCGTCAGGGGTTGCGCATCGTCGATGACTGGTCCGGCTTCGGTCAGCGCACCACGGCCAGTGGCACGGTGCTGCTGGACCGGGTCGAGGTGGATGCCGAGAACCTGATCCCGCTTTGGCAGTTCGGCGAACGCCCCAGCATTCAGGGCGCCGCCTCCCAGCTCATCCAGGCCGCCATCGATGCCGGTATCGCTGCTGGCGCGCTGCGCGACGCGATTGCCTTCGTCCGCGAGAAATCCCGGCCCTGGGTCGATGCCAATGTCGAGCGGGCCAGCGACGACCCCTACGTGATCGCCGACATCGGCCGTTTGCATGTGGATCTGCATGCTGCCGAGGCGCTGCTGCGCAAGGCGGCCGGGGTGCTCGACGATGTCAGTGCCGACGTCATCGATGCCGATGCGGCCGCGCGCGCGTCGATTGCGGTCGCCGAAGCCAAGGTGCTGACCACCGAGATCAGTCTGCTGGCCAGCGAAAAGCTGCTGGAGCTGGCCGGCAGCCGCGCCACCCTGGCCGAGTTCGGCCTCGACCGGCACTGGCGCAACGCCCGTACCCACACCCTGCACGACCCGGTGCGCTGGAAGTACCACGCCGTTGGTGCCTACCACCTCAACGGGCGTCACCCCGCCCGTCACTCCTGGATCTGAGCCATGAACGCATCCTTGAATCCCGCGCCGGCACTGATCGGCAGTGACGCCGAAGCGCTGGAGATCGCCAATGCCCTGGCCGAGGTATTTCGCGCCGGCTCCGCCCAGCGAGACCGTGAACGCCTGCTGCCGCACGCCGAACTGGAACTGTTCAGCCGCTCCGGTTTATGGGCGATCAGCGTGCCGAAGGCATTTGGTGGCGCCGGAGTTTCCAGTGTCACCCTGGCCAGGGTGATCGCGCGAATAGCCCAGGCCGATGGCTCGCTCGGGCAGATCCCCCAGAACCATTTCTATGCCCTGGAAGTGCTGCGCATCAACGGCAACGTCGAGCAGCAGCGCCGCCTGTATGGCGAAGTACTGCAGGGCGTGCGCTTCGGCAACGCGCTCGCGGAGCTGGGCACCAAAACCTCGCAGGATCGCACCACGCGGCTGATCGCCGATGGCGAGAACTTCCGCATCGACGGGCGCAAGTTCTACGCCACCGGTGCCCTGTATGCCCAGCGCATCCCCACCCTGGCGGTAGACGAGCAGGGCATCGGCCACCTGGCGTTCGTGCCTCGCCATGCCCCAGGGCTGGAAATCATCGATGACTGGAGCGGCTTCGGTCAGCGCACCACGGGCAGTGGCTCGGTGCTGTTGCAGCAGGTGCCGGTAGCTGCCGCCGATGTGGTGCCGTTCCAGGCTTCGTTCGAGCGCCCGACCACGGTCGGCCCCTTCGCCCAGTTGCTGCATGCCGCCATCGATATCGGTATCGCCCGTGCAGCCTACGAGGACACCCTGAGCTTCGTGCGCAACAGTTCCCGGCCGTGGATCGACTCGGGCGTGGACAAGGCCAGCGATGATCCGCTGACCCTCAAGGCGATAGGCCGGCTGGCCATTCATCTGCATGCCGCCGAAGCGCTGCTCGAACGCGCCGGCGAACACCTCGACCGCGCCCAGGCTGCGCCCGATGCGGCCAGTGTGGCGGCAGCCTCCATCGCCGTGGCCGAGGCGCGGGCCATCGGTACCGAGGCTTCGCTGGCGCTGTCCAGCAAACTGCTCGAACTGGCCGGCAGCCGCGGCACCCTGGCCGAGCACAATCTGGATCGCCACTGGCGCAATGCGCGGACCCACACCCTGCACGATCCGGTGCGCTGGAAGTACCACGCGGTGGGCAACTACTACCTCAACGACGCGCTGCCGCCGCGCCGGGGAACCATCTGATGGCCCGGCAGATTCTCCTCAACGCCTTCAACATGAACAGCGTGGGGCATATCCATCACGGTTTGTGGACGCACCCGCGGGACAATTCCACGGCCTTCAATACGCTGCAGTACTGGACCGATCTGGCCAGGCTGCTCGAGCGCGGGCTGTTCGACGGTCTGTTCATCGCCGATATCCTCGGTGTCTACGACGTGTACGGGCAGGGCGTCGATCTGACCTTGCAAGAGGCCATCCAGCTACCGGTCAATGATCCGCTGCTGCTGGTCTCGGCCATGGCCGGGGTTACCCGGCACCTGGGCTTCGGGGTGACCGCCAACCTGACCTATGAAGCGCCGTACCCGTTCGCCCGGCGTCTTTCCACCCTCGATCACCTGAGTGGCGGCAGGGTGGGTTGGAACATCGTCACCGGCTATCTGGAAAGCGCCGCCAAGGCCATGGGCCTGGGCCAGCAGGTCGAGCATGACCGCCGCTATGATCAGGCCGACGAGTACCTCGAGGTGCTCTACAAACTGCTCGAGGGCAGTTGGCAGGACGATGCACTGGTGGTCGACCGCGCTCGGCGTGTCTATGCCCAGCCCGGGAAGGTGCACAAGGTGGTGCACCAGGGCGAGTTCTATCAGGTCGAGGGTTACCACCTCAGCCAGCCGTCGCCGCAACGCACCCCGGTGCTGTTCCAGGCCGGTTCATCGGCGCGCGGGCTGCGCTTCGCCGGTCAGCATGCCGAGTGCGTATTCATCGGTGGGCACAACAAGACCGCGGTGCGCGAGCAGGTCGACAAGGTGCGCGCCAGCGCATTGAGCGCCGGTCGCCCGGCCGAGGCGATCAAGGTGTTCATGGGCATCAGCGTGATCGTCGCCGCTACCGAGGCCGATGCTCGCGACAAGCATGCCGAATACCTGCGCTACGCCAGTGCTGAGGCGGGGCTGGCGCATTTTTCCAGTTCCACCGGCATCGACTTCGCCGAGTACGGCCTGGACGAACCGATTCGTTACCAGAAGACCAATGCCATCGAGTCGGTGGTCAAGGCCTTTACCGCACCGGACAGTGGCTGGACCAAGCGCCGGCTGCTGGAGCAGCACGCCCTCGGTGGCCGCTACCCGGTGCTGGTCGGCTCGCCCTCGCAGGTGGCCGATCAACTGCAGGCCTGGTTCGAGGAGACCGGCCTGGACGGCTTCAACCTGACCCGCATCGTTTCGCCGGAAAGCTACGCCGACTTCATCGAACTGGTGGTGCCCGAACTGCAGAACCGCGGCCTGTACAAGACCGCCTACGCCGATGGCAGCCTGCGCCACAAGCTGTTCGGCCAGGGCCCACGCCTGCCGGAAAACCACAGCGGCGCCGCCTGGCGACGGGCTGACGCTGCACCGCCAATCGCCAATGCGGCCAACCACTCTCACTGATCGACCAAGGATGAAAGCCATGTCTACATTATTGAAAACCCTCGCGCTGGGTACCCTGCTGAGCGTTTCCGGTCTGGCCGCAGCAGCGCAGCCACTGAAGCTCGGCACCACCGCTGCCTTCGCCCCGGCTCTGGAGGTGGCGGTCGCCGAAGCCAAGAAGCAGGGGCTCGAAGTGGAGCTGATCGAGTTCAGCGACTGGATCGCGCCCAACGTCAGCCTTGCCGCTGGCGATATCGACGTGAACTACTTTCAGCACGTGCCGTTCCTCGAGAATGCCAACAAGGATGGCGGCTACGATCTGGTGCCCTACGCGCCGGGCGTGATCAACAACGTCGGCCTGTACTCGAAGCGGTACAGCGACTTCGCCAGCCTGCCCAAGGGCGCCAAGGTGGCGATCGCCAACGACCCGGTAAATGGCGGGCGTGGTCTGCAACTGCTGCAGAAGGCCGGGCTGATTACCCTCAAACCCGGCGTTGGCTACCGGGCCACCCTCGAAGACGTGACCAGCAACCCGAAGGACATCCGCATCATCGAGCTGGAAGCCGTGCAACTGGTGCGTGCGCTCGATGAGGTCGATCTGGCCCAGGGCTATCCGCAATACATCCGCCTGGCCGGCACCCACGATCCCGAATCGGCACTGTTGTTCGATGGCGTGGACAACCCCGAGTACATCATCCAGTTCGTCATCCAGCCAGCCAGCAAGAACGATGAGCGTCTGCGCAAGTTCGTCGATATCTACCAGCACTCGCCGGAGGTCCGTGCGGCCCTCGACAAGGCCCACGGCAAGCTCTACCAGCCAGGCTGGAAAAGCTGAGCATGAGTGGTTTCGATCCCCACCTGCAGCAGGTCGCTCAGGCCCGCCAGGACAGCGAAGCGCAACTGCGCTTCGTCGGCCTCAACAAGGTTTACGCGAGCAGCGAGGGCACGGTCCAGGCGCTGCGTGATATCGACCTGGCCATCAACCGCGCCGAGGTGTTCGGCATCATCGGCCGCAGCGGCGCCGGCAAGTCTTCGTTGATCCGCACCATCAATCGCCTGGAAACGCCGAGCAGCGGCCAGGTGCTGATCGATGGCGAAGACATCGGCCTGCTCGATGAAGATCACCTGGTGCAGCTGCGCCGACGCATCGGCATGATCTTCCAGCATTTCAACCTGATGTCGGCCAAGACCGTGTGGCAGAACGTCGAACTGCCGTTGCGGGTCGCCGGCGTGCCGCGCGAGCAGCGCCAACGCAAGGTGCGCGAGTTGCTGGAGCTGGTCGGCCTGCAGGACAAGCATGGCGTCTACCCGGCGCAGTTGTCCGGCGGCCAGAAGCAGCGCGTGGGGATCGCTCGCGCGCTGGTGCACGATCCGCAGATCCTGCTCTGCGACGAGGCGACGTCGGCCCTCGATCCGGAAACCACCCAGGCGATCCTCGGCCTGTTGCGCGAGATCAACGAGCGCCTGGGGCTGACCATCGTGCTGATCACTCACGAGATGGCGGTGATCCGCGATATCTGCGACCGCGTGGTGGTGCTCGAACAGGGCGAAGTGGTCGAGCAGGGCGAGGTCTGGCGCGTGTTCGGCTCGCCACGGCATGCGGTCACCCGCACCTTGCTGGCGCCGTTGCGCCATGGCCTGCCGGCGGATGTCCAGGCGCGCCTGCGCGCCCACCAGCAAAACCCGGAGGATGCCCTGGTGCTGCGCCTGCAGTTTTCCGGCAGCAACCCCGAGCCGGATCTGGGCGCAGTGGCCGGGGCGCTCGGTGGGCGTCTGGCATTGCTCGATGGTGGAATCGAACGCATCCAGGGCCATGCCCTGGGCTACCTGCTACTGGCAGTGAGTGCTTCACCGCACAGCCATGAAGCGCTCTTGAACAATGCCCGCCAGTTGGCGGATCACGTGGAGGTACTGGGGTATGTCGCTGCTGCTTGATCGTCTCTGGCAGGCGTTTCTCGACACCCTGCTGATGGTCGGCGTGTCGTCGCTGCTGGCCTTGCTCGCGGGTATTCCGCTGGCGGTATTTCTGGTCACCAGCAGCAAGGGCGGGATCTTCGAGGCACCGCGGCTGAATCAGTTGCTGGGCAGTTTCGTCAACCTGTTCCGCTCGATTCCCTTCCTGATCCTGATGGTCGCACTGATCCCGTTCACCCGCTGGGTGGTAGGTACCAGTTACGGCGTATGGGCCGCCGTGGTACCGCTGACCATCGCGGCTACCCCGTTCTTCGCGCGGATCGCCGAGGTCAGTCTGCGTGAGGTCGATCATGGCCTGATCGAAGCGGCCCAGGCCATGGGCTGCCGCCGCTGGCACATCGTCTGGCACGTGCTGTTGCCCGAGGCGCTACCGGGCATCGTCGGCGGCTTCACCATCACCCTGGTGACCATGATCAACTCCTCGGCCATGGCGGGCGCCATCGGTGCTGGTGGCCTCGGCGACCTGGCTTACCGCTACGGTTATCAGCGCTTCGACAGCCAGGTGATGTTGACCGTGATCGTCGCTCTGGTGGTGCTGGTCAGCCTGATCCAGTTCGCGGGCGATCGGCTGGCGCGGGGCCTGAACAAGCGGGCTTGACGCGTTCGCCGTTGGTTTTGGTGGGCTGAAGCCCACCCTACGCCCATCCTGCATTCCACCCTTCAGGTCGTTGCTCAGGCGCTGTGTGGGAATGGCTGCGGGACGCTCTGCGTCCGATGTATAGCCCTGACTGGCGCAGAGCGGCCCGGCCTAGGCTTCCCACGCTGGGGCGTAGGAACCAGCAAACCAGTTTTGGGTTATCAGGAGAGTTGCCAGCGTGTTCAGTGCTCTGATGGTCGATGTGGATGGCGTTCTGATTTGCGGTCGTCCCGCTGACGGTAAACCTTGGGCATTCTCCCTTGAAGAGGACCTGGGTGTTTCACCTGTGGATCTTCAGCGAGAGTTCTTCACTCCTTACTGGAACGATATCGTCCTAGGTCGTTGCGCCTTGGTCGATCATTTGAAAACTGCTTTGGCAAAGGTAGCGCCAGCTCTGTCCTGCGATGACTTTATTGCCTACTGGTTCGAAAACGATGCGCGTCTGAACGGTGACCTGCTGGCCGAGCTTCGCCAACTGCGCGCTGGCGGGGTAAAGGTCTATCTGGCGACCAATCAGGAGCATGTTCGCGCGGCATACCTATCCGACACGCTCGGCCTGGGTCATGACGTTGACGGTATTTACTACTCCGCTGCATTAGGTCACCGCAAACCCGATCGAGCTTTCTTCGAGCAGGCAGCCTTGCTGTCTGGATTTTCGGTTGAGAAGTTGCTGCTGATCGACGACACCCCTGCGAACGTCACGGCTGCACAGGCTTCAGGATGGAGCGCCAATCTTTGGCGAGAGGGAGACTCTCTGCTCAAAATACTGAGTAAGTTCTGATCATATCTGTTGCGCGGGAATGCCTGTAGGGGGGCTCTGCGCCCGATGTCCAGCCCAGGCTGGCGCTGAGCGCCCAGGCCGAGGATCCGACGCAGGAGCTTGCAATCCATCAATGGAAACTGCGTCCCCGTCGCGGACGGCGATCCGCTCCAGCTCATTATCTGCGCGCATCAACCCCATGCAACCTGGTTGCGCTAACAATCATGCTGCCGTGTACGCGTTCTGGTGCGTGGTGTTTTTGATCCCTGCTATAGCCGTGATGAATATCCGGATAAGAAACCTCTATTAGACGATGAGCACGCCTCTGTCCGACTATCGGGGTACGCGAATGGAATCAGCGCGCTTGAACGTTGATAAAAACAAGAAAGAGGAAGGATCATGGCAGCCGCTCGCCTTGTCCGAATTGAAGCCGCGGATTGTCCGCGCAGCGCCGGTCCGCCATGGACCCTGTGTGCATCCCCTGCAGTAGATTCGCCGTACGCCCCAGCCCCGCAGTGCCAGCCACTGTCCGCACCTACGCTCTACCACCCCATCTGCGCACGCGTCGATCGCCCGTCGATCAAAGGCCCCGTCGTGTTTCCCGTACGCGGTCTGACACCGCTTTGTGGCGGCGTCTCGTGAGCGGCGTGCGGTGGATCGCCGGGCTGGGCTTGGCGCTGTTTCTCTGCTCTCTGGCCGGATGGGCAGTGGCCGAGCATTGGGACTGGCTGCGCCTGCCGCTGTCTGGCAGCGATGAGCACCGAATCGATGTGCGGGCCGCCTGGCATGGACGTGTGATGGTGGTGAGCTGGAGCGTGATGCTCCCCCTCGGCGTGCTCGCGGCACGCTATTTCAAGGTCATGCCGGGTCAGGGCTGGCCTGCGGTGCTGGATAACAAGCGCTGGTGGCGGATGCATCTGTGGCTGCAGGTGGGTGGCAGCCTGGCCGGGTTGCTGGGTGTGCTGCTGGTACTGGGTATGGCAACCCGGCAGACGGCGTTGGCGCAGTGGCATGCGCTGTGTGGCTGGCTGGTGATGCTGTGCGCGTGCGTCCAACTGGTCAGCGGGTTCTTGCGCGGCTCCAAGGGCGGGCCGACCTGTGAGCAATGGCAGGGCGATCACTACCAGATGACTTCGCACCGGGTGCGTTTCGAACGGCTGCACAAGAGCATTGGCTGGTTGGCGTTGCTGCTGGCGCTGATCGCCACCCTGATAGGCATCACCATGGTCGATGCGCCGCGCTGGATGGCACTGTCCATCGCCGCCTGGTGGGCCGCGTTGTTCATGGTCGGCCTGTTGCTGCAGCGGGCAGGCCGCTGCATCGATACCTACCAGGCCATCTGGGGGCCTGCCCCTACCCACCCGGGCAATCGCCGCCGGCCTATCGGCTGGGGGGTACGTCGCTTGCCTGGAGACTGACTGGCGCTGCCAGACCTATAACAAGGAGATTACCTATATGGAAATGTTGACGCTGCTGATGCTGGGCGCGGGTGCCCTGAGCATTCTTCTTCTATTGATTCTGGTGGTCCGCATGCCGCCGTTCGTGGCCCTGCTATTGGTGGCTACCGGCCTGGCCCTGGCTGCAGGCGTGCCTGTCGAGCAACTGACCGAAGCCATCGAAGGAGGGCTGGGGAAAACCCTGGGGCACATTGCGGTGATCATTGCTCTGGGGGCGATGATCGGGCGCATGGTCGAACTGTCCGGTGGTGCTGAAGCGCTCGCCGGTTACATGGTGCGGCGCTTCGGCCAGCGACGCGTACCGATAGCCATGATGTTCACGGCCTTCGGGGTGGGGATTCCGGTGTTCTTCGAGGTCGGTGTGATCATGTTGATGCCGCTGGCCTACGGCCTGGCACGCTCGCGCGGCTTGCGCCTGGTGTCGCTGGCCCTGCCCATGTGCGCGGTGCTGCTGGTGGTGCATGCGTTGCTGCCACCACACCCTGGCATGGTCGCGGTGGCGGGGGAGCTGGGCATCGATATCGGCAGGATGCTGATGCTTGGCCTGCCGATTGCGGGGCTGACCAGCGTCGCGATCTTCCTCGCCAGCAAGGTGCTGACCCGTCGTCATCTGGCCATCAGCGACGATGTTGCCGCCAGCCTGACGAATGCCACGAGTACCGTCAGCAACGAAAGCCCGGCACTGCCACGGGCGGGGCTGGTCGCCAGCCTGATCGCGCTGCCCATCGCACTGATCATGCTCGGTACCCTGGCCTCGATGCTCATGCCGGAAAGCGCGATGGGGCGCTCCCTGTTGATGTTCCTGGGTATTCCTTACGTCGCGCTGATGGTGGGTGTGCTGGCCTGCGCCTATCTGCTGGGCATTCGCAGAGGCATGCCACTGGCGACGGTAAGCGAAGTGCTCGGTTCGGCGATTCCCGGCGTCGCCATGGTGATTCTGGTAACCGGTGCCGGTGGCGCCTTCGCCAGGGTTCTGGTGTCCACGGGCATCGGCGGGGCTTTGGCCGAGGCGCTGCAATCCACCGGCCTGCCGCTGCTGCTGATGGCCTTTTCCGTCACCCTGTTGCTGCGTGCCGCCCAGGGGCCCACGACGGTAGCCCTGATGACCACCGCTGGCATCATCGCGCCGCTGGTCGCGGAGGCATCCCTGAGCGCCAGCCAGCTGGCACTTCTCGGCCTGGCCATGGGGGCCGGCGGCATGGCGCTCTCCCACGTCAACGATCCGGGGTTCTGGATCGTCACGCGCATGCTCGGGCTGAGCGTGGCCGATGGCTTGCGCACCTGGACACCGCTTACCACCGTGGGTGGTTTCGTTGCGCTGATACTCATCCTGCTGCTGTGGCCGTGGGTCTGAGCCTGGCGGGATCGATCTTTTTCAGGAGATTCGAAACATGAGTGACCAACAGTTGCAGGCAACACCTGAAATTTTCGACGCACGAGCGGCCGAGCTGTTTCCCCAGGGCGCTGTCGTGCAGCGACTGGCCAGTGGTGCAACCTGGGGCGAGGGGCCGGTATGGATCGAGGACCAGGCCGCTCTGCTGTGGAGCGACATACCCAATGACCGCATGCTGCGCTGGAACGAGGAGCAGGGGCTCAGCGTGTGGCGAACGGGTGCCGAGTTCTGCAATGGCCATACGCTGGATCTGGATGGCTCGCTGTTGCACTGTTCCCACGGACTCAGGGCGATTCTGCGTACTCGCCTCAGCGAGGGGCGTTCGCAGCCACTGGCCGACGACGAACTGGTGGTCAGCCACTATCAGGGGCGACGTCTGAATTCGCCCAACGATATCGTGGTCAAGGGGGACGGTTCGTTGTGGTTCACCGATCCACCGTACGGCATTCTCTCCGATCGAGAAGGGTACAGGGCCGAGCCCGAGCAGCGGCACAACCATGTATTTCGTTTCGACCCGGTCATCGGTGCGCTGGAGATCGCCAGCGATCTGCTGGAAGAGCCCAACGGCCTGGCATTCTCACCGGATGAGCGGGTGCTCTACGTTTCCGATACCTCGGCGGCACTGCGTGCGGATGGCAATCATCAGGTCATCGCCTTCGATGTGCTGGGCGGGCGGGTGCTGGCAAACCCCAGAGTCTTCGCGGTGATCGAGCCTGGGCTGCCGGACGGCTTTCGTGTCGATGCCCGCGGTTGGCTGTTCATCAGCAGTGCCGACGGGGTGCAGGTCTACCATCCGGATGGAACCCGGCTGGCGCACATTCCCGTTCCCGAGAAGGTCGGCAACCTGACGTTCGGTGGTGTGAATGGTCGCTACCTGTTCATCGTCGCCAGCACCTCGCTGTATCGCCTGGAAGTACGGCCTGCGTTGTAGCTTGGAGGGTTCGGTCCGCGTAGCCTCGGTGGGCCGCTCCCCTAAGGGGACGTTCTAGTCCGCGGCGTGTTCTTCCTTCACCGCATCGATGAACGCCTGCATCGCCGAAGACTGGATGCGGTGGCGGCGGGTGATCAGGCCGTAGGGTGGCAGGCGGGGCACGAAGGTGATCGGTAGCACCTTGAGCAGGTGCTTGCCTGGATAGTCGTTGACCACCGAGACCGGGGTCACACCGATCATGTCGGTTTGCTGCAGCAGCGACAGCAGGGTCATGATCGAGGTGGTTTCGACGATGCTGCTGGGGATGTCGACCCGTGCATTGTGGAACGCCTGGTTGATGATGGTGCGCATCGGGCTCGGGTGCTGTTGCAGCACCCAGGTCAGGTCCTGCAACTCTTCCCAGGTCAGTTGCGTGGCGCCGGCCATGGGGTGCTGGGCCCCTGCGACCACGCACAGGGTTTCCTCGCCAAGGCTGTCGAACAGCAGATCATCGGTACGCGCGCCATCGGGAATCCTGCCGAGCACCACGTCGAGCTGATCCTGTTGCAGGGCCTGCACCAGCACGTCGCTGGTGTCGACCTGGATGCTCATGGACAACCTTGGATGGCTTTGCTTGAGGGTGGCGATGGTGCGCGTCAGCAGCCCCGAGGCCAGTGCAGGAATGGCGCCGATGGTGACCCGGCCGAGGTTGCCCGACTCCAGCGCGACGAACTCCTCACGCATGCCCGAGAGCTCGGCGAAGATCATCTTGGCGTAGTAAATCGCCGTTTCGCCAAAGGCGGTGGCGCGCATGCCCCGCGGCAGTCGCTCGAACAGCTCGACGCCGAGCAGGCTCTCGGCCTCGTGAAGCATCTTGGTCGCCGCGGGTTGGGTCATGCCGATTTCTTCGGCGGCCCGGCGCAACGAGCCGAACTCCTGCAGGGCCAGCATCAGGCGCAACTGCCGCAGGCGCAGGCGGCTGTGGATGATGCTGGCGTCTGGAATGCGGGACATGGCGCGGCTCGTGACAGGGGCGATGGGCAAGGGTGACAAGAAATCGCGGCGCTCGCCAGTCATCAAGGAGCGCCCCGTTGCGGTTGCCAGGAACGAGCCGGCCTGCTGGCGATCACGAGACATGGCGAGCCTGCCCGGACCGGCGCAAGCCGAACATCGCCTTGAGGCCACGGGCCAGCAGCGGCCAGAACAGCATCACCAGAGCGGCGCTGGTCAGGCTGCCGACCAGCGGGTTGGACCAGAAGATCGACAATTGCCCGTCGGAGAACAGCATCGATTGGCGGAAGGCATCCTCGGCCTTGTCGCCCAGTACCGCGGCGAGGATCAATGGCGCGATGGGGTAGCCGAGCTTCTTGAACACATAACCCAGGGCGCCGAAAATCAGCATCAGGCCGACATCGAACATCGAGTTGTGCACCGAGTAGGCACCGATCGAGCAGATCATGATGATGATCGGCGCGATGATCGAGAACGGTATGCGCAGGATCGACGCGAACAGCGGCACCGTCGCCAGCACCACGATCAGACTGACCACGTTGCCCAGGTACATGCTGGCGATCAGGCCCCAGACGAAGTCGTGCTGTTCGACGAACAGTGTCGGCCCCGGGTGCAGGCCCCAGATCATCAGCCCACCGAGCATCACCGCAGCGGTGGCCGAGCCAGGAATGCCGAGGGTCAGCATGGGCAGCAGGGCGCTGGTGCCAGCGCTGTGGTCGGCGGTTTCCGGGGCGATCACGCCCTCCATCTCACCCTTGCCGAAGTTGTCGCGGTTCTTCGAGAAGCGTCGTGCCAGGCTGTAACTCATGAACGAAGCGGCGGTCGGCCCGCCGGGGGTGACGCCCATCCAGCAGCCGACCAGAGCGCTGCGTAGCCAGGTCAGCCAGTAGCGTGGCAGCTTGGCCCAGGTGCGCAGGATGGTCATCGGCGTGATGCGCGCACGCTCGCCACGAAACACCAGGCCTTCCTCGACCGTGCAGAGAATCTCGCCGATACCGAACAGGCCGATCACCGCCACCTCGAAGCTCAGGCCGGAGAGTAGCCAGGGCTGGTCGTAGGTCAGGCGCAGTTCGCCGGATACGGTGTCCATGCCAACGGCGGCCATGGCGAAGCCGATCATCATCGCCACCACGGTTTTCAGAGGCGGGTTCTTGCTCATGCCGATGAAGGTGCAGAACGCCAGCAGGTACACCGCGAAGAACTCCGGTGAGCTGAACGCCATGGCGAATTCGGCGATGCGCGTCGACAGGAAGGTCAGCAGCAGAACGCCGACCAGCGCACCGAGCAGCGCCGAGGTGAAGGCGGCGGTCAGGGCTTCACCGGCCTGGCCGTTGCGGGCCATGGGGTAACCGTCGAACGTGGTCGCTACCGACGAGGGCTCGCCGGGGATGTTGAACAGGATCGACGTGATCGAGCCGCCGAACAGCGCGCCCCAGTACATGCACGAGAGCAGGATGATCGCCGACACCGGTTCCATGGTGAAGGTCAGCGGCAGCAGCAGCGCCACGCCATTGGGGGCACCAAGACCGGGCAGCACGCCGACGAGGATGCCGAGCAACACGCCGATCACCATCAGGCCGATGTGATGCGGGGTGAGGATCAGCGCCATGCCCTGCATCAGAGAGTCGATTTCGCTCATCGCGGCGTCCCTCCGGCAATGGCCACCAGGTCACCCAGCACGCCGCTGTCCAGAGGCACCTTGAACCACAGGGCGAAGATCAGGTAGCTGGCCAGCGCCGCGCCGCAGGAAATCGCTGCCACGGTGGGTATTCCATAAGGGGTGCTGCGCTGGCGATCGCTCCACATGAACCAGGCGATGAAAACCGCCGAGGCCAGGTAGATACCGCTGAAGGGCATGACGACGACATACAGGACGATCGGCAGGAACACCGCCAGCACCTGGCGAAATGCCTTGCGGCTGACGAAGGCGGCGCTCATCGCGGGCGTGCGCAGCAGCGCCAGAATCAGGTTGCCGACACTGGCTGCGGTCATCAGCAGGCCGATGTAGAAGGGAAAATAACCGGCTTCGGGGCCGCTATCGCCCCAGCCGATGCCGATATCGATGCTGCCGACCATGACGATGCTGCCGAGGGCGGCGGTGAACAGCGCCAGGCCGATTTCCACCCAGCGGGTGGCTACCAGCGGCGTATCCGTGGTGTTGGACATGAGTGTTTCCTCGCTGTGGGCATACCCGTTACGGCGGCCAGCGCCGCCGTGCGACCTGCTGGCAGGACTAATCGCGCAGCCAGCCGGCCTGCTTGAACACGGGAATGACACGCTCGCGATCCTTCTCGATGTAGCTCACCAGTTCCTGCCCGGAAAGGAAGGTCGGGGCCAGGGCGGAGCGTTCGACGTAGGTCTTGAACTCCGGCGTCTGGCTGACCTTGCGCATCAGCTCGACGTAGAAGGCGCGCTGCTCGTCGCTGACGCCACCGGGCAGGAACACCGTTCTCGGAAAGCGGTACTGGCCGATGCCCAGGCCCTGCTCCTTGCAGGTCGGAACGTCGGCCCAGGACTGGGTTTCTGTGACCTTCTGGGTGTAGATCATGCGCTGCTGGCTGAACACGCACAGTGGTACCACCTGACCGCCACGCCACTGGCTGAGGCTTTCGGCCGGGTTGTTGAAGTTGGCAGCGATATGCTTGCCGGCCAGCTGGGTGGACGCTTCGCTGCCGCTCTTGAAGGGGATGTAGGTGATCTTGGTGGCTGCCTGCTGGCCGAGCAGCAGGGTCAGGGTCTGGTCGACATCCTTGGACTGGCTGCCGCCGATGCGCATCTTCGCCGCGTTCTTGGCCAGGTCCGCCTTGAATGCCGCGGCGTCCTTCCAGGGTGCGCCCTGATACGTCCAGAGAATGAAGTCGTCTTCGGCCACGGCGGCGACCGGGGTCAGATCGGTCCACTGATAGCCCAGCTTGGCCACCAGCGGCAGCAGGTAGACGTTATTGGTGCCGATCACCAGTTTGTGGGCGTCGCCATCGGCCAGCTTCATCTCGAGAAAGGCTTCGGCGCCGTTGCCGCCACCCTTGTTGAACACCACGGTGTTGACGTCGAGCAGCTTGTGCTGGCTGATCGCCGACTGGATCACGCGGCCGAGCTGGTCGGTGCCGCCACCGGGGCCACCCGCGACGATGATCTCCACGTTCTTCTGCGGCTTCCAGTCTGCCAGGGCGGTGAGTGGGGCGGCGCAGAGCAGACTGCAGGCCGCGAGCAGGGCGGGAACATAACGCGTACGGGCAATGTGCATGGGGGTTACCTCATTGTTGTCGTTGTTATGGGTTACGCCGAGTCTGCAAAGCGAGTCGATAAGCGTCTACTCAAAAGAACTGATACTCCGATAGCCTCAGGTTATGCCGCCGGCCCAGTAGAGCGATAACTCCAGGCTATGTCCGTATGAGAAGCTTTGATTAGACGGTTATCGTTGAGCGGGCCGATAGTTCGCTCAACCCGGCTGACCGTTCGTCGCTCGGTACTACAAGAACAACAATGCAGAGGTAGTTCCCCATGGCTCAGGTCCAACCTGTCGCCCTGCCGGTGCACGCTTCCCTGAATCAGTCGCTGACAGGCAGGCCGTGCCGCGCACACTGGCGTATCGTCTTCGCCTTCATCGTTTTCGCGTCGATCGTCCTGATCGCTCTTGGCACAGGGGCTGGCGCCATGCCGAGCGTGCAGGCGCTGATGCTCTGCAGCCTGCCTCTGGCTGCCGCGTCGTGGCAGTTCTCTCCTTCTTTCAGCAACGGTGGCTGCCAACCCATATCCGCCGGGCCATTGCCTGCACAGCAGGTACCCCTTTTCTACCGTAACGCACGGCGCACCGTGCCCGATGTCATCCGCATGCCGGACGCATCTTCTGACCTGAGGACAAGCGCATGAGCAACTCGACCCTTCCCCGTCTGGCCATGGTTCTGGGTGATCCCGCCGGTATCGGTCCGGAGCTGATCGCCCGCCTGCTGGCCGAGCCGGAGGTACGCCGCAAGGCCCAGGTGCTGTTGATCGCCGACGAGGCCGAAGTGCGCCGCGGCATGGATATCGCCGGGCTGTCGTTCCCTTATCGCCTCATCGAATCGACCGAGGCGCTGCAGTTCACTGACGACACGCCGCTGCTGCTGCCGTTTCGTGGTGGTGCCGAAGGCGACTTCCCGCGCAGCGAGGCCAGCGTGATCGGCGGTCGCTATAGCCTCGATACCCTGGAGCAGGCGTTGCGCCTGACCGCAGATGGAGTCACCGATGCCATTGTGTTCGGTCCGCTGAACAAGACCTCGCTGCACATGGCCGGCATGGGCCACAGCGACGAGCTGCACTGGTTCGCCGAATACCTGGGTTTCGAGGGGCCGTTCTGCGAGTTCAACGTGCTCGACAACCTGTGGACTTCACGAGTGACTTCCCACGTGGCGCTGGCCGAGGTGCCGGGGCTGCTCAGTCAGGATCGGGTGATCGAGGCGATCCGCCTGATCGACACCGCGCTCAAGCGCAATGGCCTGGCAAAACCGCGCATCGGCGTTTGCGGCCTGAACCCGCACAACGGCGACAACGGCAGCTTCGGCCGTGAAGAACTGGACATCATCGGCCCTGCGGTGGAGCGCGCTCGCGAGCAAGGCATCGAGGCCATCGGTCCTTACCCGGGCGACACCATCTTTCTCAAGGTGCAGGGCGACAGCCAGGCCTTCGATGCGGTGGTGACCATGTACCACGACCAGGGCCAGATCGCGATCAAGCTGATGGGCTTCTCCCGGGGCGTGACGGTGCAGGGCGGTCTGCCGATCCCGATCACCACGCCGGCTCACGGTACTGCCTTCGACATCGCCGGGCAGGGCAGGGCCAATGTCGGGGCGACCCGTCAGGCCTTCGAGATCGCCTGTCGCATGGGCAGTCGCCAGCGGGGCTGATCGTACCAACGCTGTTTCCGAGAACAACAATAACAAGGAGCCATTCATGGCTAGCTCACTTCGCAATGATCGGCGGCCCCTGTGGCCGTCGGCGGGCCGCTCTGTGCGCGGCGCAAAGGGTCAGGGGGAGGATCTGCCATGCGCCTGCTGACGCTGCTGATGTCCCGTCTGTTCGAAACCATCGTGGTGTTCTGCATGGGCACCATGGTGATTCTGGTGTTCTTCAACGTGGTGCTGCGCTACGGCTTCAACTCCGGTATCGCCCTGTCGGACGAGGGCGCCCGCTACCTGTTCGTGTGGCTGACCTTCATCGGTGCGGTGGTCGCCCTGCGTGACAACGCGCACCTGGGCATCGACTTGCTGTATCGCCGCCTGCCCGCGTTCGGCCAGCGTGTCTGCGCGGTGCTCGCCGAGCTGATGATGCTGTTCTGCGTCAGCCTGTTCCTGATCGGTAGCTACAAGCAGACCGTGATCAACATGGACAACCTGTCGCCCGTGGCCAACCTGCCGCTGGGGCTGATGTACGCCGCCGGTGTGGTGTGCAGCCTGGGCATGGCGGCAATCATGATCAAACGCCTGTACCTGCTGCTGTTCCGCCATATCGACCCGGACAAGGTCATGCCGCTGAGCCCTGAAGACGCACTGATCTCCGAGGTGTCGAAATGACCATCGTGGTATTCCTCGGCTCCCTGCTGGGTGCCATGGCCATGCGCATTCCCGTGGCGTTCGCGCTGCTGGTGGCCGGCGTCGCACTGATGATCCAGCTGGACACCTTCGACGCGCAGATTCTCGCCCAGAACCTGATCAGCGGCGCCGACAGCTTCCCGCTGCTGGCCATCCCGTTCTTCATGCTGGCGGGGGAACTGATGAACGCTGGCGGCCTGTCGCGACGCATCGTCGCCCTGCCCATGGCGCTGGTTGGCCACAAGCGTGGCGGCCTGGGATTCGTGGCGATCATCGCTGCCATGGTGATGGCCTCGCTGTCCGGCTCGGCCGTGGCGGACACCGCCGCCGTGGCGGCGATGCTGATGCCGATGATGCGCAAGGCCGGCTACGACCCGAACCGTTCGGCCGGGCTGATCGCCGCAGGTGGCATCATCGCGCCGGTGATCCCGCCGTCGATTCCCCTGGTGGTATTCGGTGTCGCCGGTGGCGTATCGATCACCAAACTGTTCATGGCTGGCATCGTACCGGGGCTGATGATGGGCCTGGCGCTGTGGATGACCTGGTGGTGGCTGGCGCGCAAAAGCGATCTGCCTTGTGGCGAGAAGGCGCCGTTCAGTGAAGTCTGGAAGGCCTTCCTCGATGGTATCTGGGCCTTGCTGCTGCCGGTACTGATCATCGGTGGTCTGAAGATGGGCATCTTCACACCGACCGAGGCCGCTGCCGTGGCGGCGGTGTATGCACTGTTCATCTCGCTGTTCGTGTACCGCGAGCTGAAGGTTCGCGACCTGTTCAAGGTGTTCCTCGACGCCGGGCGTACCAGTGCGGTGGTGATGTTCCTGGTGGCCGCAGCGCTGGTCTCGTCCTGGCTGATGACCATCGCCGAGCTGCCGATGCTGGTCAGTGGGCTGCTCGAGCCACTGATCGATCGTCCGCAACTGCTGCTCGTGGTGATCATGGTGATCGTCCTGCTGGTCGGTACCACCATGGACCTGATGCCGATCGTGCTGATCCTCACGCCGGTGTTCATGCCGGTGATCAAGATGGCCGGTATCGACCCGGTGTACTTCGGCATCCTGTTCATCCTCAACACTTCCATCGGCCTGATCACGCCGCCAATCGGCAACGTGCTCAGCGTGATGAGCGGCGTCGGCAAGGTGCCGCTCGACGGTGTGATGCGTGGCGTGACGCCCTTCCTGTTCGCTCACCTGGGGGTTCTGGCGCTGCTGGTCATTTTCCCCGAACTGGTAATGACGCCCATGCGCTGGTTCCTCCCCTGAGTCTGGTTTTCCCTCACTGCAAGGAAGTAACGATGAAAAACAACAAGAAGAAAATGGTGCATCTGTGCG